>WGNQ01000008.1 GCA_016124455.1 Sideroxydans sp.
AATGGGTCAAGGGCAAGACGCTGGACGAAGCGCTGGAAATCAAGAACACGGCGATTGCCGAAGAACTGGCGCTGCCGCCGGTGAAGATCCACTGCTCGATCCTGGCCGAGGATGCGATCAAGGCGGCCGTGGCCGATCTCAAGAACAAGCGCCAGGCCGACGTTGCGGCGTGCAATGCCAACAAGGGCTGACGACATGGGCGTTACTCTTACCGAAAATGCCGCCAAGCATGTGCGGAATTTCCTGGCCAAGCGTGGCAAGGGTATCGGCCTGCGTGTCGGCGTGCGTACCAGTGGTTGTTCCGGCATGGCATACAAGCTGGAATTTGCCGACGAGGCGGGTAGCGATGACCTGCGGTTCGAAAGCGGCGGCGTGACGGTGCTGGTCGATCCGCAGAGCCTGCCCTATATCGACGGCATGGAGCTCGATTACACACGCGAGGGGTTGAACGAAGGATTCAAGTTCAACAACCCCAACATGAAGAATGAATGCGGTTGCGGTGAAAGCTTCTCGGTCTGATGCAGCCAGCCGTTTTCGATTTTCAGCAGAACTTCTTCCAGCTGTTCGGCCTGAACGCGCGCTACCAGGTCGATAGCGCGCAGCTCGAACAGCATTACCGTACGCTGCAGGCACAAGTCCATCCGGACAAGTTCGCCCATCTTTCCGAGGCCGAGCGGCGCGTTTCCATGCAGTGGTCCACTCGCGTTAACGAGGCTTACCAGACCCTGAACAACCCGGTGCGGCGCGCACGCTATCTGCTGTCGCTGCATGGTGTGGATACGCAGGAAGAGACCAACACTGCGATGCCCGCCGATTTCCTGATGCAGCAGATGGAATGGCGCGAGGCGATCGAAGAGGCGCAGCAGGCGCGTGACGAAGCCGCGCTGACCGAGCTGGAGGCGCGGCTGCAGCGGGAGATGAGCGAACTGCAGCAGCAGCTTGCGGTTAGACTCGACGACGAGCAGAACTATGCGGGAGCGGCCGAAGCCGTGCGCAAGCTCAAGTTCCTGGAAAAACTGGCGGAAGAAATTCTCTCCGCCTTTGACACGATTGAATATTGACAGTGGCCCTACTTCAAATATCCGAACCCGGCTTAAGCACCGCTCCGCATGAACACAGGCTGGCGGTCGGCATCGACCTCGGCACGACCAACTCGCTCGTGGCGACGGTGCGCAATGGCATCAGTGTGGTACTCAACGACGAGCATGGCCGCGCGCTGTTGCCTTCCGTGGTACGTTACCTGCCGGACGGCACGGTTCACGTCGGGGGGGAGGCGCAGCGGGAACAGAGCACCGATCCCGCCAATACCATCGTTTCGGTGAAGCGTTTCATGGGGCGTGGCCTGGCCGACATCGGCGATATCAGCGGCCTGCCTTACCGGTTTGTGGACGCTGCTGCGACCGGCGCCGGGCAGACACCGGGCATGGTGCAATTGCGCACTGCAGCCGGAATAAAAAGCCCGGTGGAGGTGTCGGCGGAAATTCTCAAGGCGTTGCGCAGCCGTGCCGAGCAGGCGCTGGGCGGAGAACTGGTCGGTGCGGTGATTACCGTGCCGGCATATTTCGACGATGCGCAGCGCCAGGCCACCAAGGATGCCGCAAAGCTGGCAGGACTCAACGTACTGCGCCTGCTCAACGAACCTACTGCCGCAGCCATCGCTTACGGCCTGGATAACGCGGCGGAAGGCGTGTATGCGGTGTACGACCTCGGTGGCGGTACGTTCGACATTTCCATCCTGCGGTTGTCGCGCGGCGTATTTGAGGTGCTTGCCACCAATGGCGACTCGGCGCTGGGCGGCGACGATTTCGATCACCGCCTGTATTGCTGGTTGCTGGAAAAAAACGGCCTGTCCGCGCTGAGCGCACGGGATACGCGTTTGCTGTTGACCCGCTCGCGTGCGGCCAAGGAAGAGCTTACCGAACATGCGCAAACGCGCATTACCTCGGTGCTGGGTAACGGCGAGGTGATGGACACCACGCTGACGCAGCAGGAATACCATGACATGACGCAGAACCTGGTGGCGCGCACGCTGCAGCCGGTACGCCGAGCCTTGCGCGATGCCGGGCTGAAGGTGGAAGACATCAAGGGCGTGGTGATGGTGGGGGGCGCGACGCGCATGCCGCAAGTGCAGCGCGCGGTTGCCGAATTTTTCAGGCAGGTACCGCTGACCAATCTCGACCCGGACAAGGTGGTGGCGCTGGGTGCGGCGATGCAGGCCAACGTGCTGGCGGGCAATCGGGGCGAGGACGACTGGCTGCTGCTGGACGTGATTCCGTTGTCGCTGGGGTTGGAAACCATGGGCGGACTGACCGAGAAAATCGTGCCGCGCAACAGTACCATTCCCACCGCACGCGCGCAGGAGTTCACGACTTTCAAGGATGGCCAGACCGCGATGAGTATTCACGTGGTGCAGGGCGAGCGCGAACTGGTTTCCGATTGCCGCTCGCTGGCGCGCTTCGAACTGCGCGGCATTCCGCCGATGGTGGCGGGCGCGGCACGCATCCGCGTCACGTTCCAGGTGGATGCCGACGGGTTGCTCAACGTTTCCGCGCGCGAGACCGGCAGTGGTGTCGAGGCGCATGTCACAGTCAAGCCGTCGTATGGGCTGAGCGATGCCGAAGTGGCGCGCATGCTGCAGGATTCCTATGCTTACGCGCGCGACGACATGTCGGCGCGCAGCCTGGCAGAGGCCAGGGTGGAGGGGCAGCGCCTGCTGGAAGGCGCGCATGCAGCATTGCAGGAAGATGGTGCTGCGCTGCTGCAGCCGGAAGAATTGCAGGCGATAGAACTGCTGGCGGAGAAATTGCAGCAGACCCTGGCCGGTGACGACATTGCCGCCATCAAGCGCGCTACCGATATGCTGAACCAGGGCACGGTGGAGTTTGCCTCGCGCCGCATGGACCGCAGCGTGCGCAAGGCACTTACCGGGCACCGGCTGGACGAGCTGGAGGCCTGATGTTCGACGCCGGATTTATTGCCGATCTGCGCGCGCGCCTGGACCGCCATCCGCTCTATGAGTCGCTGCGCAGCGTGGATGACCTGCGTGTGTTCATGACCCACCATGTCCATTCGGTGTGGGACTTCATGAGCCTGATCAAATATCTGCAGCATGCGGTCGCGCCCGCGCGCTGGCCGTGGCGGCCGGGTGCCGATCCTGCGGTGCAACGCTTCATCAACGAACTGGTGCTGGAAGAAGAAACGGACGAAGCGGGGCCTGCCCAACCCGGCGAATTCGCCAGTCATTTCCAGCTGTACCTGGGGGCGATGCGCGAAATCGGCGCCGATGCCGATGTGCCGGTTCGTTTCGTCGAGCTGGCCGCACGCGATGGCATTGCCGCCGCGCTGGCATCCGGCCTGGCACCTGCGCCCGCGGCGGCTTTCACCCGCAGCACTTTCGGTTTCATCGATAGTGACTGCCCGCATGTGGTGGCGGCGGTGCTGGCGCTCGGGCGCGAACATGTCATCCCGGGAATGTTCCGGGCTTTCCTGACGCGCATGGGGGTCAGCGAACAACAGGCGCCGACTTTCCATTATTATCTCAGGCGTCATATTCATCTGGACGAGGATTTTCATGCGCCGCTGTCGCTGCGCCTGTTGCAAGGATTGTGTGCCGGTGATCCGGCGCGCATCGCCGAGGCCCGCGACGCTGCCGAACAGGCGGTCGCGGCGCGCATCGCTTTCTGGGACGGCGTGCTTGCCGTCCTGCCCAGCCAACTAACACGAGCGTAAATCCCATGCCTCAATTGATTATCTTGCCCCATGAAGAACTTTGCCCGCAGGGCGCGGTGTTGCAGGTGGAACCCGGTATCAGCATATGCGATGCGCTGCTGGGCAACGGCATTGAAATCGAACACGCCTGCGAGAAATCCTGTGCCTGCACCACCTGCCACGTCATCCTGCGCGAAGGTTTCAATACCCTGGCGCCGGCTGAGGAACTGGAAGAAGATTTGCTGGACAAAGCGTGGGGGCTGGAGCCGACTTCGCGCCTGAGCTGCCAGGCGCTGGTCGACGGTGGCGACCTGGTGGTGGAAATTCCCAAGTACACCATCAACATGGTAAAGGAGTAACGTGATGAAATGGACGGACGTACAGCTGATCGCCATTGAGCTGGCGGAAAAACATCCCGATGTCGATCCGCGCTATGTGCGCTTTACCGACTTGCACGAGTGGGTGATGAAGCTGGACGGCTTTGCCGACGACCCCAACCGCAGCAGCGAAAAGATTCTTGAAGGCATCCAGATGGCGTGGATCGACGAGGTTGAATAATGCTGAAATGCTGTAGCAATGTTTCCAGCCGCTGGCTGTATCTGGCCGGTGCGCTGGTGGTCGCCGCGCTGTTCGGTGCCGCGCTGTACCTGCAATATGTGTTGCGCCAGGACCCGTGTCCGCTGTGCATGCTGCAGCGCGTGATCTTCATCGTCATCGGCGTGCTGTTCGTGATTGCCATGCTGCATAACCCGAAGCATACCGGCAGCAAAGTGTATGCCGTGCTGATCGGCTTGTTCTCATTGTTCGGTGTGGGTGTTGCCGGCCGCCATATCTGGATCCAGCACCTGCCCAAGGACCAGGTGCCGGCCTGCGGCCCCGGACTCGATTACATGCTGAAGAATTTCCCGATGTCCGACGTGCTGCGCGAACTGATGCACGGCTCCGGCGAATGTGCGGCCAAAGGCTGGACTTTCCTCAGCCTCGGCATCCCGGAATGGTCGCTGATCTGGTATGTCCTGCTCGGTACCTGGGCGGTGCTGATCGCCATTAAAACCCGCAGTCGCTAAAGGGGCTTGATAACGCAGTGCAGCCCCATTGTGGTAACCTTCGCCCAAATTGATTTATTTTGAATATATGATTAGTGGAGCGTAGCGCATGCGTTTTGCAGACTGGCCGGCATTGTTCAAGCCGGATTTCGATCCTGTCCCCATCAACGAGAAAATTCGCAGCGGTTTTGCGGCGTTTACCGGCATCCTGCTGCTCGGTCTTGCGCTTCATTTGCTGCCCGGCGAAGCCGGCTATCATCTGGCTATCTTCGCTTCGATGGCGGCGTCAGCGGTGCTGCTCTATGCCGCACCACACAGCCCGATGGCCCAGCCGTGGCCGCTGGTTTGCGGCAACCTGATTTCGGGCCTGATCGGGTGGGCGTGGAGCCTGCTGATACACGATCCGGTGCTGGCTGCGGCTTGCGCCGTGGGCACCGCGGTATTTGTCATGTATTTGCTGAATTGCCTGCATCCGCCGGGCGGCGCGACGGCGATGATCATGGTGCTGAGTGCCGATCAGTTCCACCAGCATGGCTGGTTATGGGCGGCGGTCACGGTAGCGGCGAATGCGCTGCTGTCATTGCTGCTGGCGCTCACCATAAACAAATTGCTGCTGGGCAGGCGTTATCCGTTGCGCCATGCCGCAGTGCAACCGGTGGCACGCAGCGGCCAGCCCGGCGTGCTGGATATCGAATGGGCACTCACCCAGATGGACGGGGTGATCGATGTGAGCGAGGAAGATCTGCTGGCGATTTATCGTCTGGCTGCCGAGCGTGCACAAGAGCGCTCCGCATGAGTCCGGCAACCTGCCTGTGGCAAGATTAAATTATTTTTGCAGTGTTTCCCCGCTACGGGTTGAGGAGTAACATGAGCCCTCCCCAACCGGAAGGAGGCGGTCATGACCAACATCGAGCAACTGCTGGCGGATGAAGCCGAACGTTTACTGGCGCATCGCTGTGTGACCATACCCAGAGAGTCCCTGCATCTGCCGGGGCCGGACTACGTGGATCGTGTGGTGTCCATCAAGGATAGAAAACCAGGTGTGCTGCGCAGCCTGCAGGCATTATATGGGCACGGGCGCCTGGCCAACACCGGCTACCTGTCGCTGCTGCCGGTGGACCAGGGGGTGGAGCATTCAGGCGGCGCCTCGTTTGCGCCCAATCCGATCTATTTCGATCCCGAGAATATCATCAGGCTGGCCATCGAAGGCGGCTGCAATGGCGTGGCTTCCACGCTTGGCGTACTGGGTTCGGTCGCGCGCAAGTATGCGCACAAGATTCCGTTCGTGGTGAAAATCAACCACAACGAACTGCTGACCTATCCCAACGAATTCGACCAGACGCTGTTTGCCAGCGTCGACCAGGCATTCGACATGGGGGCGGTGGCGGTCGGGGCGACCGTGTTTTACGGCTCCGAACATTCGCGCCGCCAGATCCAGGAAGTGTCCGAGGCGTTCGAGCATGCGCACGAGCTTGGCATGGCGACCGTGTTGTGGGCCTACCTGCGCAACCCGGCATTCAAGACTGCCGACAAGGATTATCATGTCTCGGCTGACCTGACCGGCCAGGCCAATCACCTGGCGGTGACCATCAACGCCGACATCGTGAAGCAGAAAATGGCCGAGAACAACGGCGGCTATAACGCCATCAAATTCGGCAAGACCAGCCCCAAGGTATACAGCGAACTGACCAGCGACCATCCCATTGACCTGGTGCGCTATCAGGTGGCCAATTGCTACATGGGGCGCGTTGGCATGATCAACTCCGGCGGCGAATCAGGCAAGGACGACTTGCACCAGGCAGTGCGCACGGCCGTGATAAACAAGCGCGCGGGCGGTATGGGGCTGATTTCCGGGCGCAAGGCGTTCCAGAAACCGATGCAGGATGGCGTGACGTTATTGAATGCGATCCAGGATGTGTATGCCGCCAGGGAAGTGACGGTAGCGTAGGGCTGGACGAAGCGGTGAAAGCGGTTTTCTGTATCTTGCTGTTGCTGCCTGCCATCGCCACGGCCGCCGTATTCAAGTGTGTCGACAACGGAACGGTGACGTACAGCGCGTCGCCATGTGGCGACAACGCACAGCTGCTGCCCGCAGAGCACGGCGATCCGCCGCAGCAGGAACCGCAGGGAACGCTTACCCTGTACCTGCGGGCCGATCACAGTTACCGCGTGCAGGGATCCATCAACAGCCACCCGGTCGAGTTTGTGGTGGATACCGGCGCATCATCCACGGTCATTTCTCAGCAGGTCGCGACCGCTGCGGGGATACGCAACTGTACCGGCCTCGGCTATTCGGCGACCGCCAACGGTATGGTGCGCAACTGCGTGGTGACCGTGCCCGCCATGTCATTCGGGACCTTCCATATCAATAACCTGATGGTGACGGTATTGCCCAACCTGAATGTGGATGCCCTACTGGGGATGGATGTGCTGCGCCGCATGAAAGTAGAACAGCGCGGCGATGTCATGTACATTTCCAATTAGTCGGTTCCCGGCGTACGCGAGCCCGGGGAGATATTGTCAGCAACGAGGAAAGGCCATAACCCATGAAAAAGAATATTTTGATAGCCGTCGCCATCGCGGCGCTGTTCGGTGTCGGCATCGGCGGTTATTTCTACTGGCAGCATAGCCAGCCCAAACCCGAGCCGCTCCCGGTGCAGGCACCGCCGCTGCCCGTTCCGACGCCTCCTCCGCCAGCCCCTGCACCGGTGGTGCAGCAGGTGATCGAGGCGCCTCCGGCCAAACCCGAGTTGCCCAGGCTGGGCGAGAGCGACAAGTTCATGCTGGATACCCTGGCGAGCCTGGTTAGCAACCGGACCCTGATGAGGCTGTTCTACAGCGAGCGGATCATTCACAACATCGTTGCGACCATCGACAACCTGCCGGGCAAGCGCGCGCCGCTCAGCGTGATGCCGGTCAAGCCGGTGCGCGGCCTGTTCATCAGCGCGGGGCCGGAAGAAGACCTCAGCATCAGCCCGAAGAATGCATTGCGCTACCGTGCATATGTGAGCATTGCCGAGATGGTCGATGCGCAGAAGCTGGTGGAAGCTTATGTGCGCCTGTATCCTTTGTTCCAGCAGGCATATGAAGAGCTCGGCTACCCGAAAAAATATTTCAACGACCGCCTGCTGTTCGTGCTCGACAACCTGATCGCAGCGCCTGACATCAAGGAACCGGTCAAGCTGGTGCAGCCCAATGTTCTTTACCTGTATGCCGACCCTGATCTGGAAGCGCGCTCAGCCGGGCAAAAGATACTTATGCGTATGGGCAGCAAGAACGAGGCGATAGTCAAAACCAAGCTGCGCCAGATCAAGCTGCAGGTGATGTTGCACATGCATGAAAAGAAAGTGGAGAGCGCCGAGTGAGTTTGCCGGCGCGAACAGGCATGTGAATTACGGCGATTTGCTGGTGAGCCAGTTCAGCGCACCCAGGCCGGCGGCCCTGCCGCTGGCAAAACAGGCGCTGAGCAGGTAGCCGCCGGTCGGGGCTTCCCAGTCCAGCATTTCGCCTGCACAGAACACGCCGGGCAGTTCTTTCAGCATGAGTTTCCCATCGAGTGCCTCGAACATCACGCCGCCCGCCGTGCTGATGGCTTCGTCCAGCGGACGCGGTGCGACCAGGTGCAGCGGCAGGGCCTTGATGGTTGCCGCCAGTCGTGCAGCATCGTGCATTTCCTCCGCGCTCAGCACTTCGCGCAACAGCGTTACCTTGATCCCTTTCAGTTTCAGCCGGCTCTGCAGGTGGCTGGCCAGCGAGCGCGAACCGCGTGGATGCGATACCTCGATCTGCACGCGCTGCAGGGTCCAGTCAGGCAGCAGGTCGAGCAGCAGCGTGGCATCATGGCCGGTGTGCGCGATTACATCACGCAGTGCGGCGGACAATGCATAGATCAGCCCGCCTTCGATGCCGTATTCCGTGATCATGCATTCGCCGCGCTGCTGCCGGGTCGCACCGCTGGTGTCGGTGCAGGCTGCGGCAATGGATTTCAGCGGCTCGCCGGCATGACGGTTGCGGAAGTGGCTGCTCCATGCCACGTCGAAACCGCAGTTGGCGGGACGCAGTGGTGCCGTGGCAATGCCGCGCTGTGCCAGCAGCGGCAACCATGCACCGTCCGAACCGAGCCGGGCCCAGCTGCCGCCGCCCAGTGCCAGCACGGTTGCCTGCACCGGCATCGTAACTGCTCCCTGCGGTGAATCGAAACACAGTGCACCCTGCGCATTCCAGCCGCACCAGCGATGCCGCACATGAAACTGTACGCCCCGTTCGCGCAAGCGGTGCAGCCAGGCGCGCAGCAGCGGGGCGGCTTTCATCTCCTTGGGGAATACGCGCCCGGAACTGCCGATGAAGCTTTCGATACCGAGGCCCTGCATCCAGTCGCGCAATGCTTGCGGGCCAAAGGCGTGCAGCAGTGGTTCAAGTTGCGAACGGCGGCTGCCGTAGCGCGCCAGCAGGTTATCCAGCGGCTCGGCATGGGTGATGTTCATGCCCCCCTTGCCGGCCATCAGGAATTTGCGCCCCATGCTGGGCATGGCGTCATAGACGGCTACTTGCAGTCCATGCTGCGTGAGCATCTCGGCTGCCATCAGTCCGGCGGGGCCGCCACCGATCACGGCAACGAGCGGGGCGGGCTGTTGCGATGAAGTCATGCCCTGCGCTGGGTCATCTTGGGATGGCACGACTCATTCGTCAAACAGGCGTACCAGCCCGTCCAGCCCGACGAAGTTGAATGCATAGTTGGCCTGCGCGCGCACCACCGGTTTGGCGTGGTAGGCGATGCTTACGCCGGCCTGCGCCATCATTTTCAGGTCGTTGGCGCCGTCGCCCATGGCGATTACCTGTTCCGGGCGCAGTTCGAGTTCGTTGCGCACATGCACCAGCCATTCCGCCTTGCCTTGCGCGTCGAGTATGTGGCCCAGCACCTTGCCGGTGAGCTTGCCGCCGACGATTTCCAGCGTGTTGGCGTGGGCAAAATCCAGGCCCAGGCGTTGCTGCAGCCGTTCGGTAAAGTATACGAAACCGCCGGAGACCAGCAGCGTCCTGACGCCGTGCCTGTTCAGTGCGGCCAGCATGTTTTCCGCGCCGGGGTTGAGCTGCAGGCGCTCGTCGTACACGCGCTGCAACGCGCTTTCTTCGAGCCCCTCCAGCAAGGCCACGCGGCGGCGCAGGCTTTCGGCGAAATCGATCTCGCCACGCATCGCGGCTTCGGTGATTGCGGCAACCTGCGGCTTGAGCTGGTACATGTCGGCGATCTCGTCGATGCACTCGATGGAAATCAGTGTCGAATCCATATCCATGACCAGCAGGCCGAAGTCGGACAAGTGCTGCCCCGCGCGCACGTAACCGTAGTCGAGCTGGTGTTCGTAACAGTAGCTCGCCACATCGCCGTGCTGTTTGGCTTCGCGCAGCCGGTATGCATGTTCGGCGATCTGTTCGACGCGCGAAGCGAGCGCGAGGCTGGCCAGGCGGTCGAGGTGGGCGGCGGGAATGTCGTGTACTGCCTGGATGATCAGGTTCATGAGTTCAGTTCGTTAAAGAAGTTCTTGATGGCCAGCACGCGCTGGTTGAGGTCGCCGTATTTTAATTCAATTCGCAACTTGTCCTGTCCCGCCATTTTGATATGACGCCTGGTCTGGATCAGGGTGATGATTTTCATCGGGTCGATCGGCGGGTTGGGCACGAACTGGATCTGGATCGCTTCCGAAGATGCGTCCAGTTTGGCGATGCCCAGCGGCTTGGCGAGGATGCGCAGGCGGTGGCTGTCGAGCAGCGCCTGCGCGGGCTGCGGCAGCAGGCCGAAACGGTCGATGAGTTCCTGGTGCATGTCGTCGAGTTCTTCGAGCGTGGCGCAGTTGGCCAGGCGTTTATACAGCACCAGACGCTGGTGGATGTCGCCGCAATAGTCGTCCGGCAGCAGTGCGGGCGTATGCAGGTTGATCTCGGTGGTCACGCCGAGCGGGTGCGCCATGTCGGGTTCCTTGCCCTGGCGCAGCGAAGTAATCGCGGCGGACAGCATGTCGTTGTACAGGCTGAAGCCGATCTCCTGCATTTCGCCGCTCTGCGATTCGCCGAGCACTTCGCCGGCGCCGCGGATTTCCAGGTCGTGCATGGCGAGATAGAAGCCGCTGCCGAGCTGCTCCATTGCCTGGATCGCTTCCAGTCGCTTCCTGGCCTGCGCGGTGAGCCCTTCCAGGCTGTCCACCAGCAGGTAGGCATAAGCCTGGTGGTGAGAGCGCCCGACGCGGCCGCGCAGCTGGTGCAGTTGGGCCAGGCCGAAGCGGTCGGCGCGGTTCATGATGATGGTATTGGCGGTCGGCACGTCGATGCCGGTCTCGATGATGGTGGAGCACAACAGCACGTTGAAGCGCTGGTGGGTGAAGTCGCGCATCACCGATTCCAGCTCGCGTTCGCCCATCTGGCCGTGCGCGACGCGGATGCGCGCTTCGGGCAGCAGCGTTTCGAGTTTCTCCAGCATGTTGGCGATGGTGTCGACCTCGTTGTGCAGGAAATACACCTGGCCGCCGCGCTTGAGTTCGCGCAACACGGCTTCGCGGATCACACCCTGGCTGTAGTTGCTGACGAAGGTCTTGATCGACAGCCGGCGCTGCGGCGCGGTGGCGATCACCGAGAAGTCGCGCAGGCCTTCCAGCGACATCGCCAGTGTGCGCGGGATCGGCGTGGCGGTGAGTGTGAGTACGTCCACTTCGGCGCGCAGCGCCTTGAGCTTTTCCTTCTGCTGCACGCCGAAGCGGTGCTCTTCGTCGATGATGACCAGGCCGAGGTTGTTGAACTTCACGTCCTTCTGGATCAGCTTGTGTGTGCCGATGATGATGTCGAGCTTGCCATCGGCCATGTCTTTCAGTGCCTGGGTGGTCTCCCTGGCGGAACGGAAGCGCGACAGTTCCGCGATCTTCACCGGGAAATCGGCGAAGCGGTTGGAAAAATTCTGGAAGTGCTGTTCGGTGAGCAGCGTAGTCGGCACCAGCACCGCTACCTGCTTGCCATCCATTACCGCCACGAAAGCGGCGCGCAATGCGACCTCGGTCTTGCCGAAGCCGACATCGCCGCAGATCAGCCGATCCATCGGCTTGCCGGACTGCAGGTCGAGGATGGTGGCCTCGATGGCCGCAGCCTGGTCGGCCGTTTCCTCGAAACCGAAGCCTGCCGTGAACGCTTCGTAATCGTGGTAGTTCAGTTTGAACGCATGGCCCTTGCGTACCGCGCGCTGGGCATACAGGTTCAGCAGCTCGGCAGCGGTGTCGCGTACCTGCTGCATGGCGCGGCGCTTGGCTTTGTCCCATGCACCGGAACCGAGCTTGTGCAGCGGTGCAGCTTCCGGCGCGCCGCCGCTGTAGCGGCTGATGACGTGCAGTTGCGACACCGGCACGTAGAGTTTGCCTTCCTCGGCGTACTCCAGCAGCAGGAACTCGTTCTCGCCTTCGCCGAGGTCGAGATTGACCAGGCCGCGGTAGCGCGCGATGCCATGCTGTTCGTGTACCACCGGGTCGCCCGGTTTGAGCTCGGACAGGTCGCGCAGCATGCCCTCGACATTGCTTTTCTTCGCCGCGCGTATGGCGCGGCTGCGCGCCTGTGCGGCATACAGCTCGCTCTCGGTCACGATGGCGAGTTGCTCGTCCTGCAGCAGGAAGCCGTCCTGTACCAGCGCGACGCACAGCATGAACGGGTCTGTGGCGGCGAGGAAATCGGCATAGCTGTCGCACGATGCCGGCTTCAATCCGTATTCGTTCAGGTAGCCGGAAATGATTTCGCGCCGCCCGAGGCTGTCGGCGAGCAGCAGCACACGGCCCGGGTAGGCTTGCAGGAAGTCCTGGAATGCCTGGGTGGGAACCTCGGCGCGGCGGTTGACCGCGATGTCCGGTATCGGTGCGGTGGCACAGGCGGTGAGCGAGCTGCCCTCGGTTTGCTGGGCGACGATGTCGAGGCGTGCGAAATCCCTGGTGCGGATGAAAAACTGTTCCGCATCCAGAAACAGTTCCTTCGGTTCCAGCAAGGGGCGCTGCGGGTCGCCCCGGAGCAGGTTGTGGCGCGAGGCGGCATCCTTGGTGAAGCCGGCGATGGCATCGTCGATTTCATGATGCAGGCACAGCGTGGCATCGGCCGGCAGGTAGTCGAACAGGGTGGCCGTCCTGTCGAAGAACAGCGGCAGGTAGTATTCGATGCCGGCAGGGGCGATGCCTTTGCTCACATCCTTGTAGATGCCGGCCTTGGATGGATCGCCTTCGAAGCGTGCGCGGAAATTCTGGCGGAAGCTGGCCTGGCCTTTCTCATCCAGCGGGAATTCGCGTGCCGGCAGCAGGCGGATTTCCTGCACCGGGTAGATGGTGCGCTGGGTATCGACATCGAAGGTGGCGATGGTTTCGATCTCGTTGTCGAACAGGTCGATGCGGTAGGGAACCGGGCTGCCCATCGGGAACAGGTCGATCAGTCCGCCGCGCACGCAGTATTCGCCCGGGGTAAGCACCTGCTGCACGTGGCTGTAGCCGGCCAGCGTGAGTTGCTCGCGCAGTTTGTCGACATCCAGCCGGTCACCGCGTTTGACGAAAAAAGTGAACGCAGCCAGATATTCCAACGGCGGCAACGGATACAGCGCGGTGGTGATCGGCACCACCACTACGTCGCATGCGTTGCTGCGGATATGGTGCAGTGTGGCGAGCCGTTCCGATACCAGGTCCTGGTGCGGCGAGAAATGGTCGTAGGGCAGCGTTTCCCAGTCCGGCAACAGATGTACGCGCAATGCCGGGCCGAAGAACGGAATTTCCTCGACCAGGCGTTGCGCGTCGAGCGCATTGGCTGCGATCACCACCAGCGGCGCTTTTTCCCGGGCGAGTTGTGCCAGCGCCAGCGCATCGGACGAACCGTGCAACCGAGTGTAGCGCGGGCGGGAGTGACGGGATGAGAGCAACATCATGGGGTGAGGCTGAATCAAAGGCGGCATTATACTATCGACGACATGCTGTGCGATGCGGCTGTGTTACTGTTTGCGGGAAACAGAAGCAGAAATTTGCCGGCTATCGACTGGGTGCTTTGCGCTATGATTCCTGTCGTCGTTTCCTGTTTATGCTGTGCCGCCAGAGTGGCCGGCAGTTTGGAAGGAGCGAAATGGACAGTCTCCGGCTTCGCCAGTTGCGGCGAAATATCAAGTTGCTCATGCTCGCCTGGAGCATGGTCGTGGCTGTTTCCCTGTCCTGGAACCTGTACCAGCATTCACATGAGTTTAGGGACACGCTGCATGTTGAGGGTGAAGCCATCCACCTGATGGATATGGAATATCGCAACTGGATTATCCATAGCGGCGGGGTGTATGTGCCGATCAGTGCCAAAACGCCACCCAGTCCCTGGCTGAGCCAGGTTCCCGAGCGGGATGTCACCACGCCATCAGGCAAAAAATTGACCTTGTTGAATTCCTCCTATGTGATGCGTCTGGTTCACGAGGGGATGGATTACAGCGACAGCATGTTGCGCGGCCATATTGCGAGCCTCAGGCCGATCAATCCGGCCAACGCGGCAGATCCGTGGGAGGCGCGGGCACTCAAGGCGTTTGAACAAGGGGAAAAGGAGGTATCGTCAGTCGATGTATTGCCGGATGGTCATACCTATTTCCGCTATATGAAGCCGATGATTACTGAGCAGGATTGCCTGAAATGCCATGCGCAATACGGCGACAAGCTGGGTGACATCCGGGGCGGCGTCAGCATCTCGATACCTATTGATGTCCGGCTGGTCGAGCAGCATAAGGAAAGCAATGCGATGATTTTGGGGCACGGGGTAATCTGGGTGATTGGTTTCCTCGGCTTGTACCTGGGGGGCAGGCACCAGCAGCAGGCCTTGCGCGCAGTCGAGAAAAGCGAGGCGGAAGTCAGCCTGCTGACGAATTCGATTGCTCACGCCATCTACGGGTTGAATGAGGAAGGCTGCTGCAACTTCGCGAATGCGGCCTGTGTAAAAGCGCTGGGCTATGCTGATGAGTCGGAACTGCTGGGTAAACAGATGCACGCTTTGATGCATCATTCAAAAGCCGATGGCTCCAGTCACGCCTATGAGGCCTGCCCGACTTTCTTGACCATCAGAGAGGGTCGTGCCATACATGTGGACGAAGAGACCTTGTGGCGGAAAGATGGCAGCGCGTTTTCGGCGGAGTACTGGTCGTACCCGGTGGTGCGAAACGGACGGGTACATGGTGCCGTGGTGACTTTCCTTGATCTTACGGAACAAAAGCAGGTGGAATCTGCGCTTAAGCACTCCCGTCAGTTGCTGGATTCCGTCGTGGAAAATATGCCGGCGATGATCTTCCTCAAGGATGCCAGGGAGTTGCGCTTCGAGCTGTTTAATCGGGCAGGTGAACGATTGCTTGGATATTCGCGCGGCGATCTGCTGGGCAAGAATGATCATGATTTATTTCCGAAAAATCAGGCAGACTCTTATGCGAAAAATGATCGTGCGGTGTTGACGGCGCATGCGCCGCTCGAAATTTTCGAGGAACCGATCAAGGCAGCGGACGGCAGTGAAAAGTGGTTGTACACCCTCAAGGTCGGCTTGTATGGCGATGATGGCCAGCCGTCGCACCTGCTCGGCATCTCGGTTGATATTACCGAACGCAAACGGGCCGAGGATGAGTTGCGGGCAAGTGAAGAGAGGTTGGCCGAGGCGCAGCGCATGGCACATCTGGGTAACTGGCAGCTCGATCTGCAGAGTAAGGAATTGAAGTGGTCGGATGAAATTTACCGCATCTTCGAAATTGACCCGCAGCAATTCATGGCCACCTATGAGGCGTTCATGGAGGTTATTCACCCGGAAGACCGGGCGGATGTGGACCTGGCCTATAGCAATTCATTGAAGAAGCGGTTGCCGTACGAGATCGAGCACCGACTGCTGATGAAGGATGGCCGGGTCAAATATGTGCTGGAAAAGGGCGAAACGACCTATGACGATAGCGGCAAGCCGCTGCGTTCACTGGGTACGGTGCAGGACGTGACGGTGGTCAAGCAGGCAGAACGTACGTTGCGTGATCAGCACCGGATACTTGAGGGCGCACTGGAGGGGACGATACATACTGTTTCCATGGCAGTGGAGGTGCGTGATCCCTACACTGCCGGGCATCAGCGCCGCGTGGCCGAATTGGCCTGTGCGATCGCCGGGGAAATGGGGCTGGAGGAAGAGCGCATCAAAGGCATCCGCATGGGGGCGATCATTCACGATATCGGCAAAATCGGCATACCGGCAGAAATTCTCAGCAAGCCGTCCCGGCTCAGCGCGATAGAGCTCCAGATTATCAGGCAACACCCCGAAATCGGCTTCAACATCCTGAAAGATGTGCGCTTCCCCTGGCCGGTGGCCGAAATTGCGCATCAGCATCACGAGCGCATGGACGGTTCCGGCTATCCGCAGGGGCTCAAGGGTGACGCGATTTGCCTTGAGGCCAGGATAGTTGCTGTGGCGGACGTGGTGGAGGCCATGTCTTCACATCGACCATACCGCCCTGCCGTGGGCCTTGAGGCGGCTCTGGATGAGATCGTCCAGAAAAGGGGGGCATATTATGACGCGCAGGTTGTCGATGCCTGTTGCAAGGTGCTGGCCGCAGGATTCAGTTTTGCATGAGGCGGCCCGTAACGCTGCATTCAGGAGGGGGATTTTGGTAAACTCTCCGCATGTCAGAATTCTACGCATTGGTACCCGCCGCCGGTTCCGGTTCCCGCATGGGCGGCGAGCTGCCCAAACAGTACCTGCCGCTGGCCGGAGTGCCGATGATTCATCATGCGCTGGCCAGGTTGTGCGATTGCGCCGACATCGATACCGTATTCGTGGTGCTGGCACCCGACGACGGATTCTTTGCACGGTATGACTGGCGCATGTTCGGCGACAAACTGCAGCCGCTGTACTGCGGCGGGGCAACGCGTGCGGAAAGCGTGCTCAACGGCCTGATGGCGGCGGAACTGGAGCCGGACGACTGGGTGCTGGTACATGATGCGGCGCGGCCTTGCCTGGGTGAGGCGCAGCTGGCGAAACTGATCGACGAACTGCGCGACGACGAGGTGGGCGGCATCCTGGCGGTGCCGGTGGCGGATACGCTGAAGCGCGGCGATGGGGCGGGGCGCATTACGATCACCGAGCCGCGCGATGGTCTGTGGCAGGCGCAGACGCCGCAGATGTTCCGCACCGGGCTGCTGTTGCAGGCATTGCAGACCGCGCCTGATGTGACCGACGAAGCGTCGGCGGTCGAATCGCTGGGACTGCATCCGAAACTGGTGGCGAGCGCATCGACCAATTTCAAGGTGACTTATTCGCAGGACATGCAACTGGCCGAATTGCTGCTGCGCGAAAGACAGGGTGAAGCATGAGAGTGGGGCAGGGATTCGACGTCCACCAGCTGGTCGAGGGGCGCAAACTGATTATCGGCGGGGTGGATATTCCTTATGGCAAGGGACTGCTTGGCCATTCCGATGCGGACGTGCTGCTGCACGCAGTCTGTGACGCGTTGCTGGGCGCGGCGGCGCTGGGCGACATCGGCCGCCATTTCTCGGACAGCGACGCCAAATACAAGAATGTCGATAGCCGCCTGTTGTTGCGCGAAGTGGCGCGCATGGTGGCGAACGAAGGCTTCCACATCGGCAATGTCGATGCCACCATCATTGCGCAAGCGCCGAAAATGGCGCCGCACATAGCGCAGATGGTGCAGAACATCGCTGCCGACCTCGGCATCGCCATGAACGCGGTAAACGTGAAGGCAACCACCACCGAACAGCTGGGTTACACCGGGCGCGGCGAGGGCATCGCGGCGCAGGCGGTAGCGTTGCTGCTGGTTTCCTGATGCGTGTCCTGGCTGTAGAAACCTCTACCGAATACTGTTCCGTCGCGCTGTGGCAGGAAGGCATGGTGCTCGATCGTTGCGAGCGGGTGGGACAGAAACATTCCGAAGTATTGATGGCAATGCTGGACGACATGTTGCGGGAGGCCGGCGTGAAACTGGCCGGCATGACGGGCATTGCCTTTGGGGCCGGGCCGGGATCGTTCACCGGCGTGCGCATTGCCTGCGGTGTGGCGCAGGGCCTGGCGCTGGGGGCGGATTTGCCGGTGCTCGGTGTGTGTACGCTGCAGGCATTGGCGCAGGCTAGCGGGCGCGACAAGGTGGTCGCCGCGCTGGATGCGCGCATGGCCGAGGTGTACCACGCGGCATATGAGCGGCGCGATGGCGCCTGGTTTGCAGTGAGCGAGCCCAGCCTGTGTTTGCCGCAGGATGCACCGCTGGTGGCCGGTGGCGGCTGGTTTGGCGCGGGCAGCGGGTTTGTCGCACATGGCGCGCAATTGCGCGAACGCTATGCCGCCAACATTGTTGATATTGACGAACAAGTTGTGCCGCAGGCCGTGGCTATTGCGCAACTGGCCGCAGCGCAATTTGCTGCCGGGCGGGGAATGGATGCCGCCGAGGCATTGCCGCTGTACCTGCGCGACAAGGTGGCGCTGAAGACCAGCGAGCGCGGGCAGTGAATCCACTGGTGTTGCGCCCGATGGTGTCCGGGGATATTGAGGCGGTGATGCGGATCGAGCGCCGTATTTACCCATATCCCTGGACGCAGGGAAATTTCAGCGATGCACTGAACAGCGGCTATCTGTGCCAGGTGGCCGAGCTTGGCGGAAAGATGATCGGCTACGTGGTGATTATGCCGGCAGTGGATGAAGTGCAACTGCTGAATCTCGGCATCGACGCGGCATATCAGGGCAAGGGGCTGGGTGGCGCGTTGCTGGAAGAGGCAATGGCGCAGGCACGCGCACAGCAGATGCAACGCATGCTGCTGGAAGTGCGGCCTTCGAATATCGCAGCGCTGGCGCTGTACCGCAAACACGGCTTTCGCGAAATCGGTTTGCGGCGCGGCTATTATCCGGCGGACAATGGGCGCGAAGATGCAATGGTGATGGAACGGATATTGTGAATCGGGAAGAAGCCATATTGCGGGAACTGAACCTGCACCCGCTGTGGAAAGCACGGGGGCGGCCCGATGTCGTGCACGTGCAGGCCGCTCCGGCGGCCGGGGTCGTTGTCGTTTCACAGCCCATGCAGACCGCAGAAGTGGCGGTCGCGGAGGCGGCCGTACCGGTGTCGGAGCGCAGCCGCGAACAGCTGATCGGCGGGCTGGGCTGGGCTGAGCTGAAGGCGCAGGTGCACGATTGCAGCGCATGCAAGCTGCGCGCGGGCTGCACGCAGACAGTATTCGGTGTTGGCGACGAACAGGCGGACTGGCTGTTCGTGGGCGAGGGGCCGGGCGCAGATGAAGATGCGCGGGGGGAGCCGTTCGTAGGTCAGGCGGGCAAGCTGCTCGACAACATGCTGCTGGCGATCAAGCTGAAGCGCGGCAGCAACACTTACATTGCCAATATCGTGAAATGCCGGCCGCCCGGCAATCGCACGCCGGAGCAGGACGAGATCGCGGCCTGCCTGCCCTATCTGCAACGGCAGATTGCACTGATTCAGCCCAAGGTTATCGTGGCGCTGGGCAAAACCGCCGCCTCTGCATTATTGCAAACGGGCGATACCGCGCTTGCCAGCCTGCGCGGCAAGGTGCACGATTATCAGGGCATTCCGCTGATCATCACGTATCATCCAGCCTATTTGCTGCGTGCGCCGCTGGAGAAGGCCAAGACATGGCAGGATTTGTGTTTGGCGGTACAAACGATAGATGTTTAAGCTGGAACCTACAGGAATTCAAGAAGGGCGTGACATGTTAAGCAACGGAAATGAGCTCAAGGTGCTGGTGGTGGAAGACAGCAAGGTGACCATGCGGGCACTGTGCAGCTATCTTGAGCGTATGGGCATACATAACCTGCTGACTGCCGAGACCGGACAGGCCGCGCTGGAAATGTTCCGTAACGACCGTCCCGACATCGTGCTGCTGGATGCGATCCTGCCCGATATCGATGGCTTCGACATTGCCAAGCAGATGCGGGCACTGGAGCAGGGGCAGGACTGGTCGGCCATTATCTTCCTGACCAGCATGTCCAAGGATGACGACCTCGCGCGCGGTATCGAGGTCGGCGGCGACGATTACCTGATGAAACCGATCAGCGAGGTGGTGCTGAAAGCCAAGGTGCGCGCCATGCGGCGGCTGGTCGAAATGCAGCGCGCGCTGGTCGATGTCACCCGCCAGCTGAATGGCGCGAACAAGGAATTGCAGCGGCTGTCCACTACCGACGGCCTGACCGGCATTGCCAACCGCCGCCTGTTCGATGAATTGCTGCAACGCGAATGGCGCCGCTGTACGCGGGCCAGGAAACAGCTGTCGCTGGTGATGGTGGATATCGATTACTTCAAGCAGTACAACGACAATTACGGCCACCAGCTGGGTGATGTGTGCCTGAAAGCGGTTGCCGGGCAAGTAGCGCGCTCAGCCTTGCGTCCCGGCGATCTGGCGGCGCGTTATGGTGGCGAAGAATTCGTGCTGGTGTTGAGCGAGACCGACATGGACGGCGCCAAGTGGGTGGCCAACCATATCCGTCAGCATGTGGCGGAACTCAAGATCAAGCATGCCACATCGCCGGCTCATTTTGTGACGGTCAGCTGCGGTGTGTCGACAGTCACGCCGAACGACCAGCTGTCGATGGAGGTGTTGCTGAAGTCCGCCGATCATGCCTTGTATGCGGCGAAAATGCAGGGGCGTGATCAGGTGGTGTGTGCGGATTACGGCCAGGCCAGGGCAGATACGGCCTCTTACATCTGACCGAGATCCTGGTCGTGCCCGTGCCGCTTGTATAGCGCGCCCATGGTGCCGGCCAGCAGCAGGCCGAATACCAGGATGATGGTATAGATGTGCAGGTCCAGCCTTTCCATCACCGCGTACAGCATCAGCATGAGGAACATGCTGATATTCTCGTTGAAGTTCTGCACCGCAATGGAGCTGCCGGCACCCATCAGCAGGTGGCCGCGGTGCTGCAGCAGCGCATTCATCGGCACCACGAAGTAGCCGCCCATTGCGCCGATCACGACCAGCAGCACGATGGCCAGCAGGGGGCTGGTGACCGGGATCATGGCCAGCACGATCAGCCCCATGGCAATGCCAACCGGCAGTACTTTTACCGAATGCTCGATTTTGACGAAGCGTGCCGCCAGCACCGCGCCGATGGCGATGCCGATGGCCACCCATGCAGTCAGCCTGGCGGCGGCGCCGATGTCGTAATGCAGCGCAATGCCCGCCCACGCCAGCACGATCAGGCGCAATGTCGCGCCCGCGCCCCAGAACAGCGTAGTAACCGCCAGCGACACCTGCCCGAGCGGGTCTTTCCACAGCAGCCTGAAGCAGTGGAAGAATTCTTTTAGCAGGAATACCGGGTCGCGGCTCAGCGGCTTGTGGTCTATCGGCAGCCGCGGGATGTAGAGATTGACGATGGCTGCCGCGACATAGATTAGGGCAATGATGCCGATGGCCAGCTGCGGCGCGGAGTCGATGCCGAAATTAAATGGCTGCATGTCCCATATTTGCAGCATGGGCTGCGCGAAACCGGGGTTTACCAGCACGCCGCCGAGCACTGCGCCGAGGATGATGGCGAGTACGGTCAGCCCTTCCATCCAGCTGTTGGCCAGCACCAGTTTTTCCGGCGGCAAATATTCGGTGAGTATGCCGTACTTGGCTGGCGAGTAGGCTGCGGCACCCAGCCCGGCAAGGCCATAGGCCAGCAGCGGGTCGACCCCGAACAGCATGGCGACGCAGCCGACGAACTTGATGTTGTTGCTGATGAACATCACCCGGCCCTTGGGCATGGAGTCGGCAAAGGCGCCGACGAACGGCGCCAGCACGATGTAGGAAAAGACGAAAGCTTCCTGCAGTACCGGGGTATGCCAGTTGGGTGCGTTGAGCTGCTTGAGCAGGGCAATGGCGGCAAACAGCAGGGCATTGTCTGCGAGCGCGGAAAGGAATTGCGCCGCGAGGATGATGTAAAAGCCGAGTGCCATGCAGGGGAAAGCGGATTAATGCGAGCGCGTTTTATAACATGAAAAGATGATGCCTGCTATCATTAGCGCCATTCAATCGTTGCCCGCAACACACCCGGCCATGCCCCGTCCAATACAAGCACGCATCGACCTTTCCGCGCTGGAACACAACCTGCAAGTGGCGCGCCGCAGCACCAGCGCACGCATCATGGCGGTGATCAAGGCCAATGCCTATGGCCATGGCCTGCTGCGTACCGCATCCGCGCTCAATGCCGCCGAGGGTTTTGCGCTGCTTGATGTACGCGATGCCGTGCGTTTGCGCGAAATGGGATTCCGGCAGACCCTGCTGCTGCTGGAAGGCTGTTTCAGCGCAGACGATATGGCCTTGCTGGCGGCGCATGAGCTGGCCTGCGTGGTACATACTCCGCAGCAGCTTGCCATGCTCGATGCCTATCCGCGGCGCGAAGGCCTGCAGGTTTGGCTCAAGGTCAACAGCGGCATGAATCGGCTGGGTTTTGCGCCACAGGACGTCCCGGCGGTGATGGGCAGGCTCAAGGCGCATCCGGCGGTGCGCGAGGTGACGTTGATGACGCATTTCGCCAGTGCCGGAGAAGCGGCAGGCATGGCCGGCCAGCTGGAATGTTTTAACCATGCCGTCGCCCCTTATCGTGCGGCGCGCTCGCTGGCCAATTCCGCTGCGTTGCTGCGTTTCCCGCAGGCGCATGGCGACTGGGTGCGCCCGGGCATCATGTTGTACGGCTCCTCGCCGTTCGACGATACCAGCGCGGAACAACTGGGTCTGAAACCGGTGATGACGCTGACCAGCGAGATCATCGCCGTACAGCAACTGCGCGCAGGTGAATGTATCGGCTACGGCGGGACGTTCTGCGCCGATGCCGCGATGCGTATCGGCATCGTTGCCTGCGGTTATGGCGACGGCTATCCGCGCCATGCTGCAACCGGTACGCCGGTACTGGTAGACGGCCAGCGTACGCGCACGCTGGGGCGGGTGTCGATGGACATGCTGTGCGTGGATCTGGGCGCGTTGTCCGGGGCAGAGGTGGGCAGCAGCGTTACCTTGTGGGGCGCGGGGCTGTCGATCGACGAGGTGGCGCGCGCTGCGGGAACGATCAGCTATGAATTGCTGTGTGTCTTGACCGCCCGTGTGCCGGTAGTCGAATAGCGCTTTATGCAGCGGGCAGGATGCTGATGCCCTGCAGGGTCTCGTTGCGCCAGTTCCGGTGCGCCCATTGCCAGATGGTTTCCAGGTCGGCCTGTTGCAGTTCCTGCGGCGGTTGCTGTTGCAGGAAAGCCAGGGCATGCCACAGGGCTGCGGCAGGTTTGCCCGTCTCGACGGGGGCGGCCAGTGTCTGTTTGCTGAGTTTTTCGCCGGCCTGATTTACGGCAATGGGCAGGTGCATGTAGTGTGGCGTGGGCAGCCGCAGCAAATGCTGCAGGTGAATCTGGCGGGGAGTGGAGGTGAGCAGGTCGGCGCCACGTACTACGTGCGTGATGTTCTGGAATGCATCGTCCACCACGACTGCCAGCTGGTAGGCGAACAAGCCGTCGGCGCGTTTCACCACAAAATCACCGATCTCGCACTCCAGGTGCTGGATGATGCGTCCTTGCAGGGCATCATTGAAGGCAACGGGCTGATTATCGGTGCGTACCCGCCACGCACGTCCTGTGCGCCCGGCGGCAATACCGTGGCGGCAGGTGCCGGGATAGATCTGGCCGTCGATGCCATGCAGGGCGGAGTCGGCGATCTCGCGGCGTGTGCAGGCGCAGGGATAGGCCGCGCCGATGCGTTGTAGTTCGTGCAGTGCCTCCTCGTAGGCTGCCGTGCGCTGGCTCTGGTACAGTACAGCCTCATCCCAGAACAGGCCGAAACCCTCCAGTGTGCGCAGGATACCGTCGGCCGCGCCGGCTATGCTGCGCGGCGTGTCGAGGTCTTCCATGCGTACCAGCCATTTGCCGTCATGGTATTTTGCTTCGAGGTAACTGCCGACTGCTGCAATCAGCGAGCCGAAATGCAGCGGGCCGGTGGGGGAAGGTGCGAAACGTCCGCGGTAGTCAGAATATTCCATGCGCAGCAACGCCGAGAATTCGCCCGGTCGGGAGGGCGATCATTCAGGCCGCTGGTTATGTTCGGCACGGCGGCGGCGGATTACATCGCGCGCCATGAAGCCGATGGCGATGGCATCGAGGATGACCACCGCCACAATCAGGGCGATTTCGGTGTTTTCGCTGACCAGCCCGCCGACCAGCATATGCACCACAGAGCCCATGATGAACAGCGACGAAATGGCCACGATGGCGTAGGTCAGGATTTCTCCGGGTTTCATGATCATGTTTTGCCGTGCCCTTCTGGAATATGGTGGTGGAGGATTTTACCGCCAGCTTGATGGATTTCGCTATCTTGCCCGCAGGCAAAAAATTGGGCGTGATATTTTGTTCACGCCCAATTGTCAGGGATGGAAAAGCGTTGTGGCAAGCGTTACGCAGTAACGGCCTCTTCGGCAAACTCCAGCCCCACCTTGCCGTCCTTCACGTCTACCGTCACCTTGCCGCCGTTGGCCAGCTTGCCGAACAGCAGTTCGTCGGCCAGCGCGCTGCGGATGGTGTCCTGGATCAGGCGTGACATCGGGCGGGCGCCCATCAGCGGATCGAAACCGTTTTCCGCCAGGTAATCCTTCAACGCATCGGTGAAAACAACGTCCACTTTCTTCTCGTGCAGTTGTTCTTCAAGCTGCATCAGGAATTTATCCACCACGCGCAGGATGACTTCCTTGTCCAGCGGCGCGAACGAGATGATGCCGTCGAGGCGGTTGCGGAATTCAGGCGTGAACAGGCGCTTGATGTCGGCCATCTCGTCACCGCCCGTGGCGACTTTGGTAAAGCCGATCTGCGTCTTGTTCAGTGCTTCGGCGCCGGCATTGGTGGTCATGATGATCACCACATTGCGGAAGTCGGCCTTGCGCCCGTTGTTGTCGGTGAGCGTGCCGTGATCCATCACCTGCAGCAGGATGTTGAAAATGTCCGGGTGTGCCTTTTCGATCTCGTCCAGCAGCAGCACGCAGTGTGGCTGCTTGCTGATCGCTTCGGTGAGCAGGCCGCCCTGGTCGAAACCGACATAACCGGGAGGTGCGCCGATCAGGCGCGATACGGCATGGCGCTCCATATATTCCGACATGTCGAAGCGGTGCAGCGGCATGCCCATGCTGTAGGCCAGCTGGCGCGCCACCTCGGTCTTGCCGACGCCGGTGGGGCCGGAGAACAGGAAACTGCCGATCGGCTTTTGCGGATTGCCCAGGCCGCTGCGCGACATTTTAATCGCGCGCGCCAGCGCCTCGATGGCCTTGTTCTGCCCGAACACGGTGGCTTTCAGGTCGCGATCCAGATTCTTCAGCGTATTGCGGTCATCGCTCGATACGGTACGTGGCGGTATGCGAGCAATCTTGGCAATGATCACCTCGATTTCGTGCTTGCCGATGAGCTTCTTCTGCCGCGACTTGGGCAGGATACGCTGTGCGGCACCGGCCTCGTCAATCACGTCGATGGCCTTGTCCGGCAGGTGGCGGTCGTTGATGAAGCGCGCGGAAAGTTCGGCAGCACTGGTCAGCGCAGCAGCGCTGTACTTGATGCCGTGGTGCGTTTCAAAACGCGGCTTCAGTCCTTTCAGTATCTCGATAGTCTGTTCCACCGACGGCTCCGGCACATCGATCTTCTGGAAACGGCGCGACAGCGCGTGGTCTTTCTCGAAGATGCCGCGGTATTCCTGATAGGTGGTGGCGCCGATGCACTTGAGCGCGCCGCTGGACAGGGCCGGCTTGAGCAGGTTGGACGCATCCATGGTGCCGCCCGAGGCCGAGCCGGCACCGATCAGCGTGTGGATCTCGTCGATGAACAGGATTGCATGTTTGGCATCGGCCAATTCCTTGAGTACGGCTTTCAGGCGCTGTTCGAAGTCGCCACGGTACTTGGTGCCGGCCAGCAGCGCACCCATGTCGAGAGCATAGACATGCGCGTCCCGGAGGATCTCCGGGACGTCGTTTTCCACGATGCGGCGCGCCAGGCCTTCGGCAATGGCGGTTTTGCCGACACCGGCTTCACCGACCAGCAGCGGGTTGTTCTTGCGGCGGCGGCACAGGGTCTGGATGACGCGCTCCAGCTCGAGTTCGCGACCGATCAGCGGATCGATCTTGCCGGCGAGGGCCTGGGCATTGAGATCCTGCGTGTAGTCGTGCAATGCGCCGGCTTCGTTCGCCGGTTCGGCATCCGTTTCGGTTTCGGCAGGTGTTTTCTGTTCGCCAATCTGCGCAGTCTTGTTGATGCCGTGAGCGATGTAGTTCACGACATCAAGGCGCGTGACATTGCGTTGGTTGAGGAAATAGACCGCATGCGATTCCTTCTCGCCGAACAGCGCCACCAGGATATTGGCACCGTTGACCTCTTTCTTGTTGGTCGATTGCACATGCAGGATGGCGCGCTGGATGACGCGCTGGAAGCCGACGGTGGGCTGGGTATCGGCTTCGCCGGTGCCGGGCAGGGTGGGCGTGTTGCTGTCGACGAAGTTGCTCAGCGTCGCACGCAATTCCTCAATGTCTGCGCCGCAGGCGCGCAGCACATGGGCGGCGGACGGATTGTCGATCATGGCCAGCAGCAAGTGCTCAACCGTGATGAATTCATGGCGCTTCTGGCGGGCTTCGACAAAGGCCAGGTGCAGGCTGACTTCAAGTTCTTGCGCGATCATGATTTAGTTCTCCTCTGTAACGCATCGTAGCGGGTGTTCGCGCTGTCTGGCAAATTCAGTTACCTGTGCCACCTTGCTTACCGCGATATCCTTCGGGTAGACGCCGCATACGGCGGAACCCTCCTGATGTACTTTGAGCATGATTTGGGTGGCGCGTTCACGACTCATGTTAAAAATTGTCTGCAGCACTTCAATCACAAACTCCATTGTGGTGTAGTCGTCATTGAGCAACACCACCTTGTATAGCCGGGGCGGTTTTGCTGCGCTTCGCTCCAGCAGTGTCAGGTTTTCCTGTTTCGTGGCCATTGGGTACCAATTGTTGCACTATTCTTCGTTCTATATTTGTCGATTAAGGGGAGTTTTTCAAGGGTGACTTGAAAAAAAACCAAATAACCCCTTGACGGTGTCGAGGAAACAGGAGTAAAAAGCGCGTGGGTGTTTGATTCTTAAGTATCTGCAGTACTGGTTTTGCCGTGTGCGATCCTTCGGATTCAAACAGTTTAAAGGGGGCATTCCCGTTTTTTTATGCAAGGAAGTTACACATGGCAACTGGTACAGTGAAGTGGTTCAACGACGCCAAAGGTTTTGGCTTTATTACTCCTGATGACGGCAGCGAAGACCTGTTCGCGCATTTCTCCGCGATCAACATGAGCGGATTCAAGTCTCTCAAGGAAGGCCAGAAGGTTGTCTTTGAGGTCGTGCAAGGCCCCAAGGGCAAGCAAGCCTCCAACATCCAGGCCGGCTAAGCACTATCGCAGAAATTGGTAAAAAAGCCCGCACATTAAATTGTTGCGGGCTTTTTTATTGATGACGGCATCCCAGCCGTCACCTTGTGGTGCGAAGTTACATACGCTAATCATGGCTGCGCCGACGGCGGAGCATGATCCCTGCCATGCGCCTGCGCGTTCATGTGCGCAGCATTGCCCGGGGCAACTCAGATAGCATTCAGCGCAGCGTTAAACGTTGCGCTGGGACGCATTGCCTGCGAGGTCTTGTTCTGGTCCGGGTGGTAATAGCCGCCCATATCTACCGGTTTTCCCTGTGCCGCAATCAGTTCGGCATTGATCTTCGCCTCGTTGTCCGCAAGTGCCTTCGCCAGCGGAGCGAAACGCGCCTGAATATCCTGGTCCCTGGTTTGTGCGGCCAGTGCCTGGGCCCAGTACAGCGCGAGGTAGAAATGGCTGCCTCGATTGTCAATCTCGCCTACCTTGCGTGCAGGCGCCTTGTTGTTGTCGAGTATCCTTGCATTGGCCTGATCCAGTGTCTCGGCCAGAACCTGTGCCTTCGCGTTGTTGAATTTCTGGGCCAGGTGTTCCAGCGATACGCCCAGTGCCAGAAACTCACCCAGGGAATCCCAGCGCAAATAGCCTTCCTGCTGGAATTGCTGGACATGCTTCGGTGCCGAGCCACCTGCACCCGTCTCGAACAGGCCGCCGCCATTCATCAAGGGGACGATGGACAGCATCTTTGCGCTGGTGCCGAGTTCAAGTATCGGGAACAGGTCGGTTAGGTAGTCGCGCAGCACGTTGCCGGTGACCGAGATGGTGTCTTTGCCGGCGCGGATGCGTTCGATCGAGAACCGGATCGCTTCCTCTGGCGTCATGATGCGAATGTCGAGTCCGCTGGTGTCGTGATCCTGCAGGTACTTTTCCACCTTGGCGATGACCTGGGCATCGTGCGCGCGGTGCTTGTCCAGCCAGAAAATGGCGGGTGTCGCTGTGGCACGGGCGCGCCCCACGGCCAGTTTCACCCAGTCCTGGACAGGTGCATCCTTGGTCTGGCACATGCGGAAAATGTCACCCTGTTCGACGGGCTGTTCCAGCAGCACCTTGCCGGAAGTGTCGACCACGCGTACGGTGCCGTTTGCCGCGATTTCGAACGTCTTATCGTGTGAGCCGTATTCTTCGGCCTTCTGGGCCATCAGGCCGACGTTGGGCACGCTGCCCATGGTCTTCGGGTCAAAAGCGCCATGCTTCTTGCAGTCGTCGATCACGACCTGGTAAATGCGGGCGTAGCAACGATCGGGGATCATGGCTTTGGTGTCATGCAGTTTGCCGTCCGCCCCCCACATCTTGCCGGAATCACGAATCATTGCCGGCATGGACGCGTCGACGATGATGTCGCTGGGGACATGCAGGTTGGTGATGCCCTTGTCCGAATTGACCATGGCTAGTGCGGGCCGGTGCTGGTAAACAGCCTGGATGTCGGCCTCGATTTCGGCGCGTTGCGCTTCCGGCAATGTGCTGATTTTTGCATACAGGTCGCCCAGGCCGTTATTCACGTTGACGCCCAACCCCTCGATGGTCGCGGCGTGTTTCTCGAAAACGTCCTTGTAATAGACGCTGACCGCGTGGCCGAACATGATGGGGTCCGAAACTTTCATCATGGTGGCTTTGAGATGCAGGGAAAGCAATACGCCCTGTTGCCGGGCATCTGCCATTTGCGCTTCATAGAACGCACGCAGCGCACGACGGTTCATGACGCAGGCGTCAATGATTTCCCCCGCTTTAAGTGTCGTTTTCTCTTTCAGTACCGTGCTTTTCCCATTGTCGCTGAGCAGTTCAATACGCACGGCGCCTGCTTCGGCGACGGTGACCGATTTTTCGCTGCCATAGAAGTCCGCGGCATCCATGTGGGCCACGTGTGTTTTCGAATCAGCGCTCCAGGCACCCATCTTGTGCGGGTGCTTGTGTGCGAATTGCTTGACCGAGGCGGCGGCGCGGCGGTCGGAATTGCCCTCGCGCAGCACCGGGTTTACCGCGCTGCCGAGCACCTTGCCGTAACGTGCCCTGATTTCCTTTTCGGCATCTGTCTGCTGATATTCCGGATAATCCGGTACCTTGTATCCCTGTGACTGCAATTCCTTGATGGCCGCTTTCAACTGCGGGATCGAGGCGCTGATGTTGGGCAGCTTGATGATGTTTGCTTCAGGCTGCAGCGTCAGTGCACCTAGTTCGCTCAATTCGTCGGCAATCCTCTGTGAGGCGGCCAGGTTTTCCGGAAAATTTGCGAGTATCCGCCCGGCCAGGGAAATGTCCCTCGTTTCAACGGTAATGCCGGCCGCCTTGGTGAAGGCTTGAACGATCGGAAGCAAAGAGTAGGTTGCCAGGGCAGGCGCTTCGTCAACCTTCGTGTATATTATTTTTTGGCTCGTCATGTGATTCTCGTCTGGTTAATGATCTTGTGTCCGCACACCTGAACCATGACGGGGGTGTGCGAAACTGCAACTTTTGGAAAAAGAAAATGAAATGAGCCGCATCCTGCTGTTCAACAAACCTTACGGGGTGATTTGCCAATTCAGCCGCGATGGACTGCATCCGACGCTGGCGGATTATATCGCGCTTCCGGCTTTTTATCCCGCCGGACGGCTGGATACCGATAGCGAAGGGCTGTTGTTGTTGACCGACGACGGCAAGCTGCAGCACCGTATCACCGACCCCAGGCACAAGTTGCCCAAGACCTACTGGGTGCAGGTGGAGGGCGTGCCCGATGAGGCCGCGCTGCAGCAGCTGCGGCAGGGAGTGATGCTCAAGGACGGCATGACCCGCCCGGCCGAGGCGCGGCTGATGGGGGAACCGGCACAGCTGTGGCCGCGCGACCCGCCGATCCGGGTGCGCAAGGCCATTCCCGACAGCTGGCTGGAGCTCACTATCCACGAAGGCAGGAACCGCCAGGTGCGGCGCATGACCGCGGCGGTCGGCCATCCCACGCTGCGGCTGATCCGCTGCCGCATCGGCGAGTGGGCGCTGGCGGGGCTGGCATGCGGCGAGTGGCGCGAGGAACGGGTGTCTAAGGTATAATACGCGCCTTTGGCAAATTACTTTAATAGGAGGAATCATGCCTATTTACGAATATCGATGCAGTAGCTGTGGTGCGCAGAAGGATGTGATGCAGAAGTTGAGCGATCCGTTGCTGACCACCTGCCCGGAATGCGGCAAGGAGACGTTCAGCAAGCAGCTGTCGGCCGCCGGGTTCCAGCTGAAGGGCAGCGGTTACTATGTGACCGATTTCAAGAACGGCAACAAGCCCAAGGCTGAACCCGCCTGTGCGCCATGCGCGGCGGCGGGCTCCTGTCCCGTCGCAGGCGGCAACTAGACCCGATGAAAAAATATCTTGTCACCGGGCTGCTGGTCTGGGTTCCGCTCGGCATTACGCTGTGGGTGCTGAACCTGACCATAGGCACCATGGACCAGACCTTGCAGTTGCTGCCGGAACATTGGCAGCCGGACCGGTTGCTGCATGTGCATATCCCGGGGCTGGGCGTGATCCTGACGGTCGTGGTGGTGCTCGGCACCGGGCTGCTTACGCGCAACGTGTTCGGGCAGCGCCTGCTGGCGGCCTGGGAGGCGATGCTGCGCCGCATTCCGTTCGTAAACGCCATCTACAACAGCGTGAAGCAGGTCAGCGATACGCTGCTGTCGGAGAATAACCAGTCGTTCCGCAAGGTGCTGCTGGTGCACTATCCCCATCCTGAGGCGTGGTCGCTGGCATTCCAGACCAGCGTGCCGGGTGAGGTGATCCAGACGCTGGACGGCGAATACGTCGGCGTGTTCATCCCGACGACGCCAAGTCCGGTGAACGGCTTCTACTTCTATGTACGCAAGGCCGACACGATCGAGCTCGACATCAGCGTGGACCGGGCCTTCAAGGCCATCATCTCGATGGGGGTGGTGGCGTCACCGGGCGAAGCGACGGCCAAGCTGGCAGCACTCGACAAATAATTATCCGATTTACCCTGAACTGAAAAGAATCATGCGAACCCATTACTGCGGACATTTGAACGTTTCCCAACTCGACCAGACCGTCACCCTGTGCGGCTGGGCACATCGCCGCCGTGACCACGGCGGCGTCATCTTCATCGACCTGCGCGACCGCGAAGGCATTGCCCAGATAGTGTGCGACCCGGACCGTCCGGAAATGTTCGAGATTGCCGAATCGGTGCGCAACGAGTTCGTGCTGAAAATCACCGGCAAGGTACGCCGCCGTCCGGCCGGCACCGAGAACAAGAATATGGGCAGCGGCGAGATCGAGGTGCTGTGCCATGGTATCGAAGTGCTGAACGCATCGGTGACGCCGCCGTTCCAGCTCGATGACGACAATTTGTCGGAAACTGTGCGCCTGACGCACCGCGTGGTCGACCTGCGTCGCCCGCAGATGCAGCACAACATGATGCTGCGCTACAAGACCACCCGCGCGTTCCGCCGTTTCCTCGATGCCGCCGGGTTCGTCGACATCGAGACGCCGATGCTGACCAAGTCCACGCCGGAAGGTGCGCGTGACTACCTAGTGCCGTCGCGCGTGCATCCGGGCGAATTCTTTGCGCTGCCGCAGTCGCCACAGCTGTTCAAGCAGATGCTGATGGTGGCCGGCTTCGACCGCTACTACCAGATCGTCAAGTGTTTCCGTGACGAGGACCTGCGCGCCGACCGCCAGCCCGAGTTCACCCAGATCGATATCGAGACTTCGTTCATGAGCGAAGAGCAGATCATGATGCTGATGGAGGAGTTGATCCGTACGGTGTTCAAGGAAGTGCTGGATACCGAGTTGCCCACCCCGTTCCCGCGTATCTCGCATGCCGAGGCGATGGCGCGCTACGGTTCCGACAAGCCGGACCTGCGCGTGACGCTGGAACTGACTGACGTCACTGATGCAGTACGGGACGTCGCGTTCAAGGTGTTCTCCGGCCCGGCCACTTCCGGTGGTCGCGTGGCTGCGCTGCGCGTACCTGGCGGTGCGTCGATCTCGCGCGGCGAAATCGACGAATACACCAAGTTCGTCGGCATCTACGGTGCGCGCGGCCTGGCCTACATCAAGGTCAACGACGTGACCCAGCTTAACGAAGCCGGGCTGCAGTCGCCCATCGTCAAGAACCTGAACGAGACCGCACTGAAGGCCATCGTCGAGCGTACGGGCGCTGTGAACGGCGACATCATCTTCTTCGGCGCCGACAAGACCAAGGTGGTCAACGACGCGCTGGGTGCGTTGCGCAGCAAGATCGGCCACGAGAAGAGTCATTTGTCCTGCGAGACCTGGGCCCCGGTGTGGGTGCTGGATTTCCCGATGTTCGAATACGATGAGGAAGCCAAGCGTTGGACTGCCTGCCACCATCCGTTTACCTCGCCCAAGGATGAGCACATCAATCTGCTCAAGACCGATCCCGGCAGGTGTCTGGCCAAGGCCTACGATCTGGCGCTGAACGGCTGGGAAATCGGTGGCGGATCGGTGCGTATCCATAAGGAAGAAGTGCAAAGCCAAGTGTTCCGCGCGCTCAACATCAATGATGAGGAAGCGCAGCTCAAGTTTGGTTTTCTGCTCGACGCGCTGCAATATGGCGCACCACCGCACGGCGGCCTAGCCTTCGGTCTGGACCGCATCGTCACCATGATGACTGGTGCCGAATCGATCCGCGACGTGATCGCCTTCCCCAAGACCCAGCGCGCGCAATGCCTGTTGACTCAGGCACCGAGCGCGGTGGATGAGAAGCAGCTGCGCGAGCTGCATATCCGTTTGCGCCAGCAGCAGGCACAGACCACGGTAGAAGTGGTCAAGGAGTAAACAGTGTTGCGCGGCATGACGGTGCGGTGGCTGCTGTGCTGGCTGCTGTGCTGGCTGCTGTGCTGGCTGCTGTGCTGGGCGCCGCTGGCACAGGCAGCTGGGTCGATAACTGCGGCCGAACTGCCGCCGGAGGCGCGGGCTACGCTGCAACTCATCGTGCAGCGCGGCCCGTTTCCTTATGCGCGAGATGGTGTGGTGTTCCGCAATTACGAGCGTCGATTGCCGCAACGGGCGCGTGGCTACTATCATGAATACACCGTGCCGACGCCGGGGGCGCATAATCGCGGTGCACGACGCATCGTGTGCGGGCCGTTGCCGGAATGCTATTACAGCGGCGATCATTACCGGACTTTCAGGCGTATCCAGGAGTAGGGCATGAATGAGCTTGTGCGGCGCTTGCGGAATGTGGACGAGGCGGGGGTGTTCCGCCTGAATTGCGAACAGCAGAAGCTGTGTGCCGTGAGCCAGGAGGCTGCCATGGCATTGCTGGAAGCCGACTTGTCGGCAGTGAACAGCAAGGGGCAATTCCTGGCTGCCGTTGCGCAGGCGCTCAAGGCGCCGGACTGGTTCGGCAACAACTGGGATGCGCTGGCCGATGCGCTGGCCGATTTGAACTGGCTGGATGAAGTCCCGGGCTTCGTGCTGTTGCTGCGCAATGGCGGTGATACGCTGGGGCTGAGTCCCGAGGAGCGTGCGGCGGCGATGGATATTTTTGCCGACAGCGTGAATTTCTGGAAGTCACAAGGCAAACCGCTGTGGGTATTTTTCTGCTAAATTTCCCTCATGCCTTACAAAATTCCTGTTTCTGCGCTGGTGGTGATTTATACCTCTGCGCTGGATGTCTTGCTGCTGGAGCGGGCTGATTATCCGGGTTACTGGCAGTCGGTAACCGGCAGTCAGGATGCCGGTGAAGTGTCGTTGCGGGACACTGCGATACGCGAGGTGCTCGAGGAGACCGGGCTGGATGCGGCGCAATATGCGTTGAGCGACTGGCAGCAGCAGAATGTATATGACATCTACGAGAAATGGCGGCACCGCTACCCACCCGGTACCACGCACAACACCGAGCATGTATTCGGGCTGGAATTGCCGCAGCAAACAACTGTCCAACTTTCCCCGCGTGAGCATCTGAGTTATCAGTGGCTGCCGTGGCAGAAAGCTGCGGAAAAGGTTTTTTCGCCGAGCAATCGTGCGGCGATTTTGCAATTACCTGAAAGAACGCATCATGGCTGACATTTCCATCAAATACGATCACCCGCATGTCAATGCTGCGTGCAGTACGGAGTTGGCGTGGGCGAAGCGGCCGGTCGAGCCCGGCCCGGAAGAAAAAGCTGCGCTGATTGCGCGCATCAAGCAACTGCTGGTCGAGAAGGATGCAGTACTGGTGGCACATTATTATGTGCATCCGGACCTGCAGGATCTGGCGGAAGCGACGGGTGGCATGGTGTCCGATTCGCTGGACATGGCGCGTTTCGGTTACGAGCACCCGGCGCAGACGCTGGTGGTCGCAGGTGTGCGTTTCATGGGGGAGACGGCGAAGATACTCAATCCGGAGAAGCGTGTGCTGATGCCTGATCTGGATGCCAACTGTTCGCTTGACCTGGGCTGCCCGGCCGACGAATTTTCCGCCTTCTGCGATGCCCACCCGGATCGCACCGTGGTGGTGTACGCCAACACCAGCGCGGCGGTGAAAGCGCGTGCCGACTGGATGGTGACCAGCTCGATCGCGCTGCCGATCGTCAAATATCTGAAACAGCGCGGCGAGAAAATCCTGTGGGCGCCGGATCGCCATCTCGGGCATTACGTCCAGCAACAGACCGGTGCCGACATGCTGTTGTGGGAAGGCTCATGCGTGGTACATGACGAATTCAAGGCGCGGGGGCTGCAGGAACTCAAGGTGCGGCATCCCGCGGCGAAAGTACTGGTACACCCGGAATCCCCGGCGGAGGTGGTTGCGCTGGCCGATGTGGTCGGTTCCACCACGCAGCTGATTACGGCCTCGCAGAATCTCGATGTGCGCGAGTTCATCGTCGCCACCGACAACGGCATCCTGCATAAGATGCGTACCTTGTCACCGGGCAAGGTTTTCCTCGAGGCGCCAACCGCCGGTTACGGCGCGAACTGTACCAGCTGCAACCACTGTCCATGGATGGCGATGAATGGCCTGCGCAATCTGGCCGAGGCGCTGGAGCAAGGCGGCAACGAAATTCACGTCGATGCGGAGATCGGGAAGCGGGCGAAAGTGTCGATCGAGCGCATGCTGGATTTTGCCAGGCAGATCAACTTGCCGTCGCGCGGGATAGGTAATGCCTAGGGAGTGCCGATGGAATCCGTCGCGACCACGCTGAACATCGTCACCTACAACATTCACAAGGGCTTTTCCCAGTTCAACCGCCGCATGGTGCTGCATGAGCTGCGCGAACGGCTGCACAAGCTGAATTCCGATATCGTGTTCTTGCAGGAAGTGCAGGGTGAGCGCATGCGCTTGTCGCGGCGCCATGCGGATTACCCGCAGCAGCCGCAACACGAATTCCTGGCGCAGGAAATCTGGCCGCATCATGCCTACGGCATGAATGCCGTGTACGACGGTGGCCACCATGGCAATGCCATTCTCAGCCGCTATCCCATCCTGCGCTGGGAAAACGAGGATATCTCCGCACACGGCTTCGAGAGCCGCGGTGCGCTGCATTGCGAGCTGGCGCTGCCGGGGCGCGATGATGTGAAGCTGCACTGCCTGTGCGTGCATCTCGGCTTGTTCAAGAGCGGCCGCGGCCGCCAATTCAATGCGCTGATCGAACGCATCAACGAGGCGGTGCCGGCTGGTGCGCCGCTGATCATCGCCGGCGACTTCAACGACTGGAACAATCATGCCAATCGCCAGTTGGCACAGGAGCTGGGGTTGCATGAAGTGTTCGAGGCCAGCAGCGGCAAACTGGCGCGCAGCTTTCCGGCCGGCCTGCCGATGTTGCGGCTGGACCGTATCTACGTGCGCGGCCTGAGCGTCAAGCATAGCGAGCTGCATGCACACACGCCGTGGGACCGGATTTCCGATCACGCGGCCTTGTCCGCGACACTGCTGCTGTCATGAGCCGGCTCCATCACGTTGCAGGCCATGCGCTGCGACTGTTGCGCTGCGGCGAGGAATATTTTCCGCGGCTGGTCGCCGAGATCGATGCGGCAACCGAGTCGGTCTATCTGGAAACCTACATTTACGCCGCTGACGGCAGCGGGCGCATGGTGGCAGATGCATTGCAGCGCGCGGCGCGGCGCGGCGTGTCGGTGCATTTGCTGCTGGACGGTTTCGGTAGCGCCGAATTTCCGCAACGCTGGCGCGCGGAACTGCAGGCATCCGGTGTGCAGGTACTGGTGTTCCGCCCGCAAATTTCCTGGCTGACGTTGCGGCGCAAGCGCCTGCGTCGCCTGCATCGCAAGCTGGCGCTGGTGGACGGGCACGTGGCATTTATCGGCGGCATCAACATTATCGATGACACTTCGGACGGTACGGACGTGCCGCGACTGGATTACGCGGTGGAGGTGCAGGGCGAGACGGTAGAGCGCATTCATGCCTCGATGCGGCGGCTATGGGTGATGGTAACGTGGATCAGTTTCCGCAAGCGCCACGAGCACGACAAGCTGAGGCTGTTGCTGCCCGTCGCAACCCAGGACAAGGTGGCTTTCGTATTCCGCGACAATTTGCGCCACCACAATGATATCCAGCAGGCTTACCTCAATGCGATAGCCGGCGCGCAGCGCGAGATCGTCATCGCCAACGCCTATTTCCTGCCGGGGCGGAATTTCCGCCTGGCGCTGATGGGCGCAGCCCGGCGCGGCGTGCGCGTAGTGTTGATGTTGCAGGGGCGGATGGATCATCCGCTGTTGCATTATGCGACACAGTTCCTGTATGACGAATTGCTTGGAGCAGGACTGGAAATCCACGAATATCATGCCAGCTTCATGCATGCCAAAGTGGCGGTAATCGACGGCAGCTGGTCAACCGTGGGATCCTCCAATATCGACCCGTTCAGCCTGTGGCTGGCGCGCGAAGCCAACCTGGTGATACGCGATACGGGTTTTGCCGCGACGCTGCGCGCCAGCCTGCAGCAGGAAATGGAGCGCGGCGGGAAGCTCGTGCAGCATTCGGCCTGGATCAGGAAAGGTTTCTGGGCGCGCCTGTTGCCGCGCATCAGCTACGTACTGGTGCGCATGATGAGTGCCGTAGCCGGCCATGCCGGGGAGCGGGATGCCGTGTAAACATACGGGTTCTGTGCTGATAAGCGGCCAGACACGGCTATAATGGGCATTGCCATAGTCAGCACATAACCCATGCGTCCATACCCAGTTACTTCCGAACATACTACCCGCGGCGATTGGACGACCATCCGCACCCTGTTGCCATACCTGTGGGAATTCAAGGGGCGGGTCGTGCTGGCGATGTCCTTGCTGGTGCTGGCCAAGCTGGCCAACGTGACGGTGCCGCTGGTGTTCAAGCACATCGTCGATGCGCTGGGCAAACCGCAGGCGATGCTGATGGTGCCGGTGTTCCTGATTGCCGGTTATGGCTTGTTGCGCATGTTCAGCACGCTGTTCGGCGAGTTGCGGGATGCGGTATTCGCCAAGGTGACCCAGCGTGCCATCCGGCGTCTCGCGCTGCAGGTGTTCACCCACCTGCACAACCTGAGCATGCGTTTCCATCTGGAACGGCAGACCGGCGGTGTCTCGCGCGATATCGAGCGGGGTACGCGCGGTATCGGTTTCCTGCTCAATTTCATGCTGTTCAATATTCTGCCGACATTGCTCGAAATTGGCCTGGTCGCAGCCATCCTGCTGAGCAAATATGACCCGTGGTTTGCGATCATCACCTTCGTTACGCTGGTGCTGTATATCGCGTTCACCCTGTTCATCACCGAGTGGCGCATGGTGTTCCGCCGCACCATGAACGATATGGATTCCAAGGCAAACACTCGCGCCATCGACAGTCTGATCAACTACGAAACGGTGAAATATTTCGGCAACGAACACTACGAGGCCGAGCGTTATGACGAGCAGCTCGGAAAATGGGAAACGGCAGCGGTGCGCAACCAGACCTCGCTGGCTACGTTGAATGCGGGACAGAGCGTGATCATCGCCATCGGCATCACCGCGCTGATGTTGCTGGCGGCGAATGGTGTAGTGAAGGGCACGATGACGCTGGGTGATGTGGTGCTGGTGAACATGTACATGCTGCAACTGTACATGCCGTTGAACTTCCTCGGCTTCGTGTACCGCGAGATCAAGCATGCACTGGCAGACATGGAGAAAATGTTCCGCTTGCTGGACGAACACCGTGAGGTGGAGGATGCGCCGGATGCCGTCCCGCTCAGGCTGGGGAACGGGGCGGTGCATTTCGACCGTGTGAGTTTTTCCTATGATAAACAGCGGGTGATATTGCACGATGTAAGCTTCGAGATCCCTGCGGGACACACCGTGGCGGTGGTCGGGGCGAGCGGGGCGGGCAAGTCGACGCTGTCGCGCCTGCTGTTTCGTTTTTACGACGCAAATCAGGGTGGCATCCTGATCGACGGCCAGGACATCCGTTCGGTGACCCAGACCAGCCTGCGTGCAGCCATCGGCATCGTGCCGCAGGACACGGTGCTGTTCAACGATACCATCTACTACAACATTGCCTATGGCCGCCCCGGGGCGACGCGTGACGAGGTACTGCAGGCAGCGCGTTCGGCACATATCCATGCTTTCATCGAGTCGTTGCCGCAGGGATACGAAAGCATGGTAGGTGAGCGCGGGCTGAAATTGTCCGGCGGCGAGAAGCAGCGGGTGGCGATTGCGCGTGCCATCCTCAAGCGGCCAGCGATCCTGATTTTCGACGAGGCGACCTCGGCGCTGGATTCGAAATCGGAAAAGGCCATCCAGGATGAGTTGCGCCATATCGCGAAAGACCGCACCACGCTGGTGATTGCACACCGGTTATCCACCGTCGTTGATGCGCAGCAGATCCTGGTAATGGATCACGGCCATATTGCCGAGCGCGGCACACATCGTGAGTTGCTGGCAAAACAAGGCCTGTATGCGCAGATGTGGGCGCTGCAGCAGCAGGAAGAGCGTGAGCCGCCCCCCGTTGCTGCCTGATCGCCATCTTGACAAACGGCAGGCAGCCATATCATGAGATTTCTCATGTTTCCGGCACTACCCCTTGATTTGTTGTTATTTTAAGGTATCCTTTTGCCTGTGTGTCTGTCTGAGGGGGAGAGATGAAGAAAGTAATCATATTGCTGCTGTTATGTTGCCATGCGCTGGCGCTGTATGCCGCGCCGCTGACGGATGACGAGCAGGACAATGAGCTGACTCGTCTCATACTGAAGAAGCATCCTTCGCCCAAGCTGCGGTCCTCCATTGCGCTGATTTACGACGTCAATAGCCAGCGTCCGCTGTATGCCAAGAATCAGGATTCCGTGGTGCCGATTGCATCCATTTCCAAGCTGATGACGGCAATGGTGGTGCTCGATGCTCGCCTGCCGCTGGACGAAGAAATCACCATTACGCGCGATGACAAAGACCACCTCAAGGGCACCCATTCCCGCATGCGTCCCGGCATGACCCTGACGCGCGGCGAATTGCTGAAACTGGCGCTGATGGCTTCGGAGAATCGGGCCGCTGCGGCGCTGGCACGCACATACCCCGGCGGTACCCGGGCCGCCGTGGCAATGATGAATTTCAAGGCGCATGAGCTGGGTATGGATGACACGCACTTTCTCGATCCTACCGGGCTGAATAGCGGCAATGTCTCAACCGCGGAAGATCTGGTGAAAATGGTGCTTGCGGCGCAACGCTACGAGCATATCCGCCGGTTCACGACCACCACCTCGCATCTGGTGGAAATCGATGGCCGCAGGCCATTGCGCTACAGTAACACCAACCCGCTGGTGCGGAATGCTTCCTGGGATATCGGTCTGAGCAAGACCGGTTATATCAGCGAGGCCGGTCGCTGCCTGGTGATGGAGGCAAAGATCAGGCAGCGCCAGGTGGTGATCGTGCTGCTCGACTCATGGGGCAAACGTACCCGGGTGGGGGATGCCAACCGCATCAAACGCTGGATGGAAAGCGCGCTCGCTTCAAGCACGCGCGGCTGATAGCGTTTCCTGAGCGGACAAGTAAAACGGCCACCCTAGCGGTGGCCGTTTTGTTTCCGGGGAAGACTGTCCTCAGCTACTTGCTTACTTGTTCAGCCGGTTTATGCCCAGTGCCTTGAGCATGTATTTTTCATATATTGGTTCCGAGCTGCCGGTTTTCATCTTGCGCATGAAATATTTCTCAAAGGCGATCTTGGCAAGGTGTACCCACTTCCCCTTTTTGGCCCAGGTAACGTTGCGTGGCGGAATCTGCGGCAGCGCAACAAACGCAGCGCCGGTATCGCCCATGTCAGCCAGGCAGATGGTGTTCCAGGTGCCGGTCGTGACGGCAGGCTTGCCTGCCAGTTCGTCCTGGATGTTGTGGACGATGGCGGAAACCATGGATTCGATCATGTAACCGGTTTTCGGTGTGCCGGTAGGAACCGGTGTCTGTTCGACCGGGGGAATGGCGATGCATACACCGGCCGAGAAGATGTTGCGGTACTTCGGGCTGCGCTGGTGCTGGTCGACGATGACAAAGCCGGCCGGATTGCATAGTCCCTCGACGCTGGCAACGGCTGTTACGCCACGGAACGGCGGCAACATCATCGAGTATTCGAACGCCAGCACGTGGTCGCGGATTTTTTCGCCGAGATCGTTGTATTCCTCGACGTACATCTTTCCCGGCTCGATCTTGACGGTCTTGGCATTGGTGATCCACTTGATGTGGCGCTGGCGCAGTTCGTTTTCCAGCATGCCCTTGGAGTCGCCGACGCCGCCCAGGCCGAGGTGGCCTATGTAGGGCTCGGGTGTGATGTACGTGATGGGCACCTCGGGGCGCAGCTTGCGGCGGCGTAAATCGGTTTCCAGCGCCAGCGCATATTCGTAGGCAGGGCCGAAGCAGGAAGCGCCCTGGAATGCACCGACCACTACGTGGCCGGGATTCTTCAGGAATTCCTCGTAATCGTCGTAAGCCTTGCAGGCATGGTCCACGGTGCACACCGAGTGAGTGTGGCCGCCGTTCGGTCCGGCACCCTCGATCAGTTCGAATGCCAGGCGCGGTCCGGTGGTGATCACCAGATAGTCGTAATCCACGGTTTCACCATTCGCAAGATGAATGCGGCTGGCCTCGGCATCGATGCTTTCGGCAGGCATGGCGATGAGCGCTATGCCCTTCTGCTCCAGGCAAGGGCGCAGGTTGAAGGTGGTATCCTCGCGCTTGCGCCAGCCTAGTGCGACCCAGGGGTTGGATGGAACGAACTGGAAAGTGTTGCTGGCACTGATGACGGTAATCCTGTGTTCCTTGCCCAGTGCCTCACGCAATTCATAAGCTGCCGGCGTGCCGCCGGTGCCCGCGCCGAGAATAACGATGTGTGCCATTTTCTCTCTCCAAAGATTGGAATATGTTCGTTTCCCCGGCGCGGTGGAGATTAATGGTGGGATTTCGCCATCAGCTTGAGCATTTTCAGATTAATCACGATAAAGCGGATGGCCTGCCATATAAGCGACGTGCGCATGTAGCGGGTAAGCCCGGTTGGCGCCGGCGGGTAATAGGCCTGCTGATAGGGTTCTTTGTTGGTGATCTTGTTTGGCATGTCTTGCTCCTGAGAAATTTAGTGGTAATCAGTCCGGGATAATCGACCAGCCCGGTTTCAGTTTGGCCTGGTAGATGAAAGCGTGGTGCAGCAGGTATTTCATCCAGTGGCCAGCCAGCCCGATTTCACCAAAAGTCAGGTCAGTATCACGCCCATATTCCGGGTATTTTTCGAAGTCCGGTACGACCGGGAACACCGTCATGGTGGCGGCGGTGCCCTTGAAAAAGTCCGACCCGGTGGAGGCCACGCATGCTGCGCCCATTTCCGCCATTGATGCCGTATGAGTCGGTTTCTCGGCACCGTTGAGCATGTCGCGGATGCTCATGGCAACTGCTTTCGCCATGGCTGCCGAAGGCATCCCGGTTCTGGGGGGGGCCGGATTGATGGGCGTTCCATTTGCGCTTTGCATCGGCTTGCTGATCAGGTGGGGCGGTGCGAAGGCGATGCCGACCGAGAAAATATTGCGGTAGGCCGGGGTCTGGTAGGTCTTGGGCCAGTCGTCGGCGCTCCATTCCAGGTAGGGGCGCGGCGTGTAATCGGCGTCCACCTTCATGAAACCATTGGGGGCGAAAATCTGGCTGGTGATGTCTTCGCCGGCCTTGTCGAAGGCCTTCAGTCCAACCCCGGCAAAGGGCGGGATCAGCATCGAGAAATCGAACTCCTGCTCATGGAAATTTCCGTCCATGGTTTCGTAATGAATCTTTCCGGCTTCGACTTTCTTCACGTGCGCGCGGGTAATCCATTCGATCCCGCGTTCGACCATCAGCGATTCGGCGAAAGTCTTGCCGTTGGTGATGTAGCCGCCACGCTTGATATGCACGCCACCCATGCCAAAGTCACCCAGTTCGTACTCGTTGCTGAGCCAGATAATGCGGGCCTTGTCACGCACGCCCGCCTCGCGCAATACATGGTCCACATTGTAGATATATTCGAATGCTGCGCCCTGGCAGGTGCACATTCCGTGGCCCGTGCCAATGACAATCGTGCGGCGTTCGCCCGCACGCATGGCGTCGATCATGGTCTGCAGTTTTGCATTGGCTTCCAGCGCGTGGCTAGCGGTACAGACGGATACCGTATGGCCGTGCTCCGGACCCAGTCCTTCAGTCGCGCCAAAGTTCAGCTTCGGTCCGGTGGCATTGATCAGGAAGTCGTAGCTGATGTTTTCCTGCACACCTGCCTTGTCGGGATGGGTGTATTCGATGGTCACGAACGGATTCGCATTCTCGGCGCTTCCTTCCGGGTTGATCGACAGCGCCTTGGCCTGACGGAAATTTACATGGGTCTTGCTGTACACCTCGGCCAGGTCAAAGGTGACTTGTTCTTCTTTCATCTGGCCGACACCTACCCAGATGTTGGAAGGTATCCAGTTCCATTTTGCGTTGGGCGATACAACGACGATCTCGTGCTGATTGCCTACCCATTTGTTCAGATACCTGGCGGCAGTATGCCCCGAAATACCTGCGCCCAGAATCACGACTCGTGCCATATTTTTCTCCTAAAGTTCTCGGTAATAGTTAATGCTGTTTTTCAATTGCCTCGGCGATATCCCGGTTTCCAAATCTCATCCGCGCAGAAACAGCAGCAGGCCTGCTGCCAGCAGCGGCCAGGCTACCCATGGGCCAAACAGGATGCGCCACGCTTTGTGCTCCGGGATGAACCCAACGCCATGCACGAAACCCGCGGAGACCCCGAGCATGACCAGCGACAGCAGGCCATGCCCGGCGTGCGCAAATGCACGGGGGTAGGTCAGGATCAGCCCGGCCAGGGCGATCGCCAGCAACAGCGAGATCATACGCGGCAACGTTGCATAGATACCGCTGTGCGCCGGCATGGTCATGGCTTGTCGCATGGCCCGTCATCCTTGGTTACACAGGCTTGAGCGTCGCATATCATGGTGTTGACGATGGCCAGCAGCACGGCCATCGAGACTCCCAGTATCCAGGCGAAATACCACATGTTCGTCTCCTTTTCTTAATATGCCGATTTATCGTTGGCGTTGATGAAGGCTTCCGTGACCTTGCCTGACATTTTCTTGTACGCCCAACTGGTGTAGATGATGATCAATGGCAGGAAGATTATGGTTGCACCCAGCATCAGGCCCAGTGTCAGTTGCGATGACACGCTGTCCCATATCGTCAGGCTGGAACGTGGGTCGGTGCTGGAAGGCATGATGAACGGGAACAGCGAAACGCCTGCCGTGCCGATCACCCCCAGCATGCTGACCGAAGAGCCGACGAAGGCGGTCAGCGGCTTGTCGAATTTCGCTGCGGCAATTGCCCATAGCCCGCCGAGGAAGGCGATTGCCGGCACCAGCATGGTGAGCGGGTATGCGCTGTAGTTATGCAGCCATGCGCCCGCTTCGGTGATCACTGTCTTGTCCAGCGGATTGGGCAAGGCATTGCCATCGATGGCGCTGGTGATCACAAAGCCCTTGATGCCGTAGGCCAGCCAGACACCGGCCAGGGCAAAGGTAACCAGGGCCAGTGCACCGAATATCATGGAGGCGGTACGTACGCGGCGGTACACATCACCCTCGGTGCGGATCATCAGGTAGTTTGCGCCGTGCGCGGTGATCATCGTGGTGCTGACAATACCGGTGAGCAGGGCGAACGGATTGAGCAACTGCCAGAAGGTGCCGGTGTAGAAGCTGCGCAGCGTGTCATCGAAATGGAACGGCACACCTTGCAGCAGGTTGCCGAAAGCCACGCCGAAGATCAGCGGCGGTACCGCACCACCGACGAACAGTCCCCAGTCCCATGTCCTGCGCCATTTCGGGTTCTCGATCTTGCTGCGGTAATCGAAACCCACGGGCCGGAAGAACAGCGCCCACAGCACTGCCAGCATCGCCCAGTAGAAGCCGGAGAACGCGGTGGCGTAGACCAGGGGCCAGGCCGCGAAGATGGCGCCACCGGCGGTGATGAACCAGACCTGGTTGCCGTCCCAGTGCGGGCCGACGGTGTTGATCAGGATGCGGCGCTCCACGTCGGTTTTGGCGGCGAAGGGCAGCAGCGTGCCCACGCCCATGTCGTGGCCGTCCATGATGGCGAAGCCGAGCAGCAATGCGCCGACCAGTACCCACCAGATGATTTTCAGCGTTTCATAATCCAGCATGGTTATCTCCTCGTTCAGATAGTGGCGGTTGCGGTTTTTTCGGCGTCATAGCGGCCGGTACCCAGGCTGCTGGGTCCCTTGCGCGAGAATTTCACCATCAGGTACATCTCGATGACGAGCAGGCCGGTGTAGAACACGATGAAGCCGGTGAGCGACCCGTACAGGCTGCCGACCGACAGGCTGGAAGCCGACAGGTGGGTGGGCAGCACGCCGTAGATGGTCCACGGCTGGCGGCCGTATTCCGCCACGAACCAGCCCAGCTCGGCGGCGATCCAGGGTGTCGGGATGAACCAGACCGCCCAGCGCAACAGCCAGCGTTGCTTGAAGAAGGTGCCGCGCACGGTGTGGTATAGCGACAGGGCAAACAGCAGGGCGAAAGCAAAGCCCAGTGCCACCATCACGCGGAACGACCAGAACATCGGCGCTACGCGCGGTACGGTATCGTCTACCGCATGCTGGATCATTTCCGGCGTCGCTTTGGAAACGTCTTCGGTGTATTTCTTCAGCAGCAGGCCGAACCCGAGGTCCTGCTTGTGTGCCTCGAACACTTGTTTGGCAGCCTCGTCTTCCTTGTTCTTGCGCAGTTCTTCCATCGCGCTCACGGCCAGCATGCCGGACTCGATACGGGTGCGGTTCTTCTCCTTGATCTCGGCGATGCCGGGGATTTCCTTGGTGACGCTGCGCGTGCCGATCAGCCCCATGACGTAGGGGATCTGCAGTTCGTAGTCGTTGCGCTGCGCCTTTTCATCGGGGATGGCGAACACATTGAACGCAGCCGGGGCCGGCTCGGTATGCCACATCGCCTCCATTGCTGCAAGCTTGGTCTGCTGCGACTCGGAAATGGTATAGCCGGATTCGTCGCCGAGTACGATCACCGACAGTGCCGAGGCAAAGCCGAAGGCTGCGGCAATGCGGAAGGAGCGGCGCGCGAACTCAAGGTCGCGTCCCTTCAGGATGTACCATGCGGAGATTCCCAGCACGAAGACCGATGCGGTGACGTAGCCTGCGGATACGGTATGTACGAACTTGGCCTGCGCAGTCGGGTTGAAGATCACATCCCAGAAGTTGGAGAGTTCCATGCGCATGGTGGTATAGGAGAACGTGGCGCCCACCGGATCCTGCATCCAGCCGTTGGCGATCAAAATCCACAGTGCCGACAGGTTGGAGCCGATTGCGGTGAGCACGGTGACCATGAAGTGTTGCCCCTTGGTCAATCGATCCCAGCCGAAGAAGAACAGGCCGATGAAGGTGGACTCGAGGAAGAACGCCATCAGTCCCTCGATCGCCAGCGGTGCGCCGAAGATGTCGCCAACGTAGTGCGAGTAATACGCCCAGTTGGTGCCGAACTGGAATTCCATGGTCAGCCCGGTGGTGACGCCAAGCGCGAAGTTGATGCCGAACAGCTTGCCCCAGAAGCGGGTCATGTCCTTGTAGACCTGCTGTCCGGTTACCAGGTAGGAGCCTTCCATGATGACCAGCAGAAAGGTCATGCCCAGCGTGAGCGGAACAAACAGGAAGTGATACATCGCGGTGACCGCGAATTGCAACCTCGAAAGGTCGACCAGTTCTGTGCTAATCATGCATCCTCCTCATGGTGTGGTTGTATTGCTGGTTAAGGGGTGCAGAATCGCATTGCCGACCTGTTCCGGCGTCAGCCTGCTCTCGTCAGGACCGCTGAAAAAAAGCCACCAGATAGCCAGCAAGCCGAGCAGCTTGATGGCCGTCACGATGGCGATCTTTCTTGCCAGGGGTTGTTCGGAAAAGAGCTTCATCTGCATTCCACGATTTTGTATTTGCGCCACCTTATATGCAGTATGCGTGCCAATCGTTGCAGGTATTTGTTAATTTATTGTTATGGATATGTTTTATTTTTCATGTGGCGCTTTGGGTAGGGTAAGGAGAATTGCACTTAAGACAAAAATGGCAGTCAAATCTGTTAAAGTAAGCGCCTGAACTGTCATTTTTGTCAGGGTGGTTTTATGGCCGATAACGCTATAGCTGAATTGATGTCCTACCTCGATACGCTGCCCGAACCGCGTATCGTGATGGATCGCCATTACACCATTATCGGTGCCAATCGCGCCTACCTGGCCCATTACCATGTAGGCGAATTGCCGGTTGCCGGACGGCGCTGTTACGAGGTTTCTCATCGCTTTAACCGTCCTTGCGACGAAGAGGGCGAGTCCTGTCCGCTGAAAAGCAGTTTGCAGAGCGGTCAGGCGCAGCGCGTGTTGCACATCCACCATACATTGCGCGGCGATGAGCACGTGGATGTGGAACTGACACCGGTTCGCGATGCGCATGGCGAGATTGAATATTTTGTCGAGATGATTCACACCGTGCGGACTGCCAGCACCACAGCCAAGGGGGAGTTGCTGGTAGGCCGCTCCGTGGCTTTCAACCGGATGCTGGAGCAGGTAACGCGAGTGGCGCCATCGCAGGCGGATGTGCTGCTGCTGGGCGAATCCGGGACCGGCAAGGAGCTGGTTGCGCACGCGGTGCACAATGCCAGTCCGCGTGTGGGGGGGCCATTCGTGGCGGTGGATTGTTCCAGCCTGCCCGAGAATCTGTTCGAGAGCGAACTGTTCGGTTATGAAAAAGGCGCGTTCAGCGGTGCGAACCAGCGCAAACAGGGGCTGGTCGAGGCCGCCAGCGGCGGCACCTTGTTCCTGGATGAAGTGGGCGATATCCCGCTGGGGCTGCAGGTGAAACTGTTGCGGCTGCTGGAAACCGGCACCTATCGCCGGGTGGGCGGAGTGGAACCGTTGCGTTCCGATTTCCGCCTGGTTGCAGCGACGCACCGCGATTTGAAAAAGATGGTTGCCGAAGGGACTTTCCGCCGGGACCTGTATTACCGCATCAGCACTTTCCCGATATTGCTGCCGTCACTGCGAGAACGCATGGAAGACCTGCCATTGCTGATGGAAGCATTGCTCAAGCGCGTCAGCAGCGATCATGCACTGTCGATCCATCCCGCTACCTTGCTGTGCCTGTCGAAATACGATTTCCCCGGGAATATCCGCGAATTGCGCAACCTGATTGAGCGCGCGAGTTTGCTGGCAGATGGCGATGTGTTGCTGCCTGAGCATTTTCCCGACCCGTGCGAAGAGAAGCTGGGGATACCGGACTCGATGCAGGAGTTCAGCGAGGTCATGACGCTGGAGGAGATGGAGCGCAGCTATCTGGAATGGCAGTTGCAGCACTCCGGGTTGACACGCAAGGAGCTGGCCGAGCGTCTCGGGGTGAGCGAGCGTACCCTGTTCAGGAAGCTCGGCAAGCTGGCATAAGTCAAGGTACGCGGTCAGCGGTAAATCAATCCGCGCCGTATCAGCATTTTTTCGATTTCAACGCAGAGAAATACCACGCTGGACAGCACGAGGCAGAGGGCCAGTTCGTCCAGGCTCAGCGCTTCGGTGCGGAAAATATCGTGCAGTGCCGGGATGTAAATGGTGGCCAGCTGCAGCAGGAAGGTGAGGGCCACGGCACCAAGCAGCATCGGATTGGACCACAATCCCCGGCGGAACAGCGATTCGTGTTCGGAGCGGATGGCCAGCACGTGACCCATCTGCGACAGGGTGAGCACGGTAAACACCATGGTCTGCCAGTGGGCGGAGCCGATGTGGATGGCCCAGGCCTGGGTGAACAGCGTGACGGCAGCCATGGTGAAGCCAACCCAGATGATGTGCTGCCACATACCATGGGCGAATACACTTTCGGTTGGCGTGCGCGGCGGGCGTTCCATCACACCTTTTTCTTCAGGTTCGGCGGTGAGTGCCAAACCGGGCAAGCCATCGGTGACGAGATTGATCCACAGAATGTGGATCGGCAGCAGAGGGATCGGCAGTCCCAGGAACGGCGCCAGGAAAATGGTCAGCACCTCGCCGGAGTTGCTGGTCATCGTGTATTTGATGAACTTGCGGATGTTATCGTAGATGCGACGGCCCTCGCGTACCGCGCTGACAATGGTGGCGAAATTGTCGTCGAGCAAGACCAGGCTGGATGCCTCGCGCGCCACGTCGGTGCCTTCCTTGCCCATGGCGATGCCGATATCGGCGCGCTTGATCGCCGGTGCGTCGTTGACGCCGTCGCCGGTCATCGCGACGAATTCACCGCGCGCCTGCAGCGCCTCGACGATGCGGATTTTCTGTGCCGGGTCGACGCGCGCATAGACGCGAATGGTGCCCACGCGATCCTGGAACTGTGCATCGCCCAGTTTTGCGAGTTCTGCACCGGTCATGACGGTGTCGCCGTCGATGCCGATGCGCGCGGCGATGGCGCGCGCAGTGGCCGGGTGGTCGCCGGTGATCATCACCGGGATGATGCCGGCGCTGCGGCACAGTTCGACCGCGTGGTGTGCTTCGCGCCGCGGCGGGTCCATCAGCCCGACCAGGCCGAGGAATACCAGTTCTGCTTCGATGGCGGATGCCTCCGCGTCTTCGGGCAAGGCAGGCCAGTGGCGCTGGGCCACCGCGAGCACGCGCAACCCTTCCGCTGCCATGCGTTCGGCGATGGCGAGAATCTCCGCATGCGGCAGCGGCGATGTGCCGGAGGCGGTGAGCATCGTATCGCACAGCGGCAGCACGCTTTCCGGCGCCCCCTTGGTATAGGCGATGAAGCTGCCGTCCTGGCGATGCAGCGTGGTCATGCGCTTTCGTTCCGAATCGAACGGCAGCTCCATGCTGCGCGGCGCAATTTCTTCCAGTGCCGTTTTGTCGAAGCCAGCATCCAGCGCGGCCTGGTACAGCGCGATTTCGGTAGGGTCACCGATGAGTTTGCCGTGGTGGCTGTGCTGTGCGTCATTGGACAGCGCCAGCGCCGCCAGCAGCGTGATCCACGGTTCCTCGTGCGCCATGTCGCGCCAGGCATGCGAGGTGCGGCTGTCGGAGAAAACCTCTTCCACGTGCATCTTGTTCTGGGTGAGCGTGCCGGTCTTGTCGGTGCAGATGTAGGTGACCGAACCCAGCGTCTCGACTGCCGGCAGGCGGCGGATCAGCGCGTGCTGCCGCACCATTTTGTGCGCGCCCAGTGCCAGCGAGATGGTGACCACGGCGGGCAACGCTTCGGGAATGGCCGCAACGGCCAGGCTGACTGCGGTGAGGAACATCAGCACCACGGGCTCACCGCGCAACAGGCCGGTTGCAAAGATAATCGCACAGATGGCCAGTACGGCGATGCCGAGATGGCGGCCGAAGCGGGCCAGTCGTTTCTGTAGCGGTGTCCGGCTTTCCCCGTCCTGCTCCAGCAAGGCCGCGATCTTGCCCAGTTCGGTGGCCATGCCGGTCGCCACCGCGATGCCGCGCCCGCGCCCGTAGCTGGCGCTGGTGCCCTTGTAGGCCATGTTGTTGCGTTCGGCCAGCGGCAGTTCCGCATTCAGTACGTCTATATGTTTTTCGACGGTCGCCGATTCACCGGTGAGCAACGATTCATCGATCTTGAGTTGCACGGTTTCGATCAGCCGCAGGTCGGCAGGTACCAGATTGCCGGCTTCGAGCAGCACGATATCGCCGGGCACCACTTCGCCGGACGGAATGCTCAGGTGTGCGCCGTCGCGTACTACCAGCGCATTGCTGGCAGTCATTTGCTTGAGCGCGGCCATTGCGCGTTCGGCGCGGAACTCCTGGACGAAGCCGATCACCGCGTTGAGCAGCACGATGACGGCGATGGTCAGCGTGTCCTTGAGGTCGCCGACCAGGCCGGAAACCACGGCGGCGGCGATCAGCACCATGATCATGAAGTCGGCGAATTGTGCGGCCAGCATGCGCCACGGCGAACGCGGCGGTTTTTCCAGCAGGGCGTTGGGGCCGTAGCGGGCAAGGCGATGTGCGGCCTCGTTTTCGGTCAGACCGCGCTGTGGGTGGCTGGCGAACTGTTCCGTTACGTCGGGAACCGGAAGGGTATGGGCAGCGATATGATTTTCCGGGCTATTCGCCATGGAGGTAGATTACATAGGAATTCAGCAGGTAGAAAGTGAACAGGCCCAGGCTGATCCAGCCGACCCCCACGAACAGCCGGGTGTTAGGGCGGTATACCAGGCCGATCACGATGACGCCGGTCATGACCACGGCGGACATCGCCGACATCGCATGGGTCAGCGAGACGTGCGAGAGCAATGGCCCCTTGAAGAACAGCAGGTCGTCGATGGCGAGGATGGCGATGTTGAACAGGTTGCTGCCGAGCAGGTTGGCAATGGCCATGTCCAGCGCACCGATGCGCAGTGCTGCGATGGTGACTACCAGTTCCGGCAACGAGGTAACGCCAGCCACCAGCAGGGTGCCGACGAACGTGTTTTGCCAGCCCATGACCTGTGCCAGATGTGCAGCGATGAATGGCAGGAAGGCGCCGGCAGCAACTACCATGCAGGCGGCAAAAACATAGCGGGTAATTGCCGTGCGTAGCGTAATTTCGGGATGGCGGTCCGCCATCTGTTCGGCGAATTCTTTCAGCTGCGTGCGTTCGTAAACGAATATTGCACGCATCGCGATCAGGTAGAGCAGCACGATGACCGGGGTATAGGGGCCGATATGGCCGATGTCGAAGGCTGCCGTGCGGTCTGCCAGCAGCACGTTCAGTCCGGCAAAGCCGATCAGTACGACGCCGAAGCCGGCGGACAGGATATGCCCCTGGCTGGCACGGCGGTAGACCGACTCTTCGCGCAGCATGAAGTCGAGGATTACCAGAATGACCAGGTTAAATACGCAGCTGCCGAATACATCACCGACGGCGATGTTGGGCACATCCGCCAGGGTCACCGAGCTGATGCCGGTAATCAGCTCCGGCAACGAGGTGACGGTGGCCAGCAGGATGAGGCCGATCCAGCCGCGCGAGAAGCCGGTCTTGTCGGAAATGATATCGGCATAGCGCGAGAGCGTTGCGCCGGCTATGCCGATGAGCAACGCACAAACGGCAAATTCAAACCATATGAGCAAGGCCTCAATCGACATGTTGCGCTGGCTCCAGTTGCTGCCTTGTGAGAGGGCAGCCTGTTGGGAATTTATTGCGTGAGCAGGGTAAGTGTACTGCCGCGCTGGCTGGCTGCGGACTGGATGGCATCGCTCAGTGCCGCCTGGGCTGCCTCGGAAATTGCAGCAGTAGCCGGGTGGCGCGTCAGCTCTGCTTCGGAGAAGGCGCGGATGGTATCGAGGTCGCTGCCCTTATCTTCCGGTGCGGCGGCCTGGAAGTACAGCACGCCGTCGCGCAATGTTGCCGCGAGCAGATAGAAATCCTTGCCGTGTGCCTTCACTTCCTTGTCGTTCACCTTGAAATACAGCGGCTGGGAGTTGCCGCTCTGTCGTTCCTGTTCACCGAGCTGGCGCGAGATGTTTTCCAGCAGCGGCTGGGCGAGGTTGATCATCGGCGCCAGTACTGCATGGAATTGTCCGCCGCGGTTGATCACCAGCGGGCTTTTCAGTGGTTCGGTTTTGCCCGGGCGGAAAAAGATCAGTGCCAGGATGCTGAGCGTGACGATGGTAAATGTTTCGATCATGCATGTTCTCCAAATTTTCTGAATGGTACATATCCAACGCCGAGCGATGCTGCCAGGTTGACCGGCATCGCGGGATGAACTGCAAGTGGGGGCCAGGCCGCGGCTCTTGTTGTTGATATTACCGCTGTCTGCTCGCAGGAGCGGATATGCGGCAACTCCCAGAGGCACATTGTCCAACACCCCGGAGACAATGCCAAGCGCAATATGCCGGCCGCTATCTGGAACCGGTGCGAATCAGCTTACCTTCATCGGCAGGATGATCATCTGCTTGCCGCGCATGTGCAGCCGGTGCTGCATGGCGAGCGAAGTCTGGTTGTGCAGCCAGCGCACGAACAGGTTGTCCTTGATGAATACCAGTTGTGCGGCGAAGCACACACTGTTCGGATACTCTTCCATGGCTTCTTGCGTGAGCTGGTCGAGCACGGCAACGGAGTCGGTGCCATAGGCCATGCGCCAGGTTGATTGCAGGCCATTGCTGCGGCAGAACCCGGTGTAATAGCACAACGCATTTTCGGTCTTGTACTGCATGGTGCGGATGGTGGCGGCACTGTCATAGCTTTGCGTGTCGACCTCGCCCGCGCTGAGGAAGACGAAATTCTGGAAGTGGCCGGGGAACAGGCGCAACACCCACATGATGGTATGGATGCCGACGCCGCGGTGTTCGTCCACCAGAAAAATGGCGGTGGGCAATTCCGGATCCAGTTTCTGCGGCAGGCCAGGGTCTACTTTGATGGATTGGGCGAACAGCTTTTCCGCCTGTTGCAACTGCTCGCGTGTTTCATCGTAGTGTCTGCGGATATACAGGCAGAGGGCGATTACCAGGCTGGTGATGAGTACGGTCATCCAGCCGCCGGCGGAAAATTTCTCCGCCAGTGTCAGCAGCAGAATGCTGCTGGCGACGGAAAAACCGAGTAGTGACAGGGCCAGTTTGCGTTTCCAGTTGCGCACGCTGTGACGCTCACGCCACCAGTGCACGCTCAGCCCCAGCAGGGACAGGCTGAAGGTGAGGAATACGTTGATGCTGTACAGCACCACCAGCAAGGATACCGAACCCTTGCTCCAGATCAGGATCAGCAGCGCCGAGATGCCCATCAACAGGATGCCGTTCTGGGTGACCAGCCGCGAGGAGAGCTGGCGGAACTGGCGCGGCACCCACGAATCAGCCGCCATATTGGCCATCACCGCCGGGCCGCCGAGGAAGCCGGTGTTGGCGGCAACCAGCAACAGTCCTGCTTCTGCCGCCATCACCAGGCCCAGCGTGCCGCTGCTCATCCAGCCCGGCAAGTGCAGCGTGCCGATGATAGCCTGGAAGGTGACGGCGTTCAGCGTCAGCCCGTCAGCATGCCGTGACTGCCACAGCAGGTACAGCACGATGATGCCGGCGGCCGTAAAGGCCATCGATAGCGCCATATACAGCATGGTCAGTTTGCCGCTATGAGTACGCGGTTCGGCCAGGCGGTTGATGTTGTTGGAAACGGCCTCGATCCCGGTGTAGGTGCCGCCGCCGAGCGAATAGGCGCGCAGGAACAGCGAGGCCACGAAAATCCAGCCGGTCTGTTGTGCCAGCGATGTGGTTTCCTGCAGCGTATTGGGGATCAGTGCCGGCAGCCCATTAGCATGCTCGAAGATGCCGTAACCGATGAGCAGGGCGTGCGACAGGAAGAAACCGAGGAAAATCGGTAGTAATACCGTGATCGATTCCTTCACGCCGCGCAGGTTGAGTACCATCAGTACCGCGATCAGCCCGATCTCGATGGACAGCTTAAAGCCGTGCAATTCAATGGGCAACAAGCTGAACAGTGCGTCAGTACCGCTGGCGATCGAAATCGTGATGGTCAGCACGTAGTCCACGATCAGCGCTGCACCAGAAGCCAGTCCAGCGTGTGCCCCGAGCAAACGTGTGGCGACCTTGTATCCGCCACCGCCGGAAGGGAACAGCTCGATGACCTGATTATAGCCGAGTGCGATGATGAACACGGTGAACGCGGTCGCCAGCGCCAGGTAGAGTCCAAGGTGGGTATGGCCGCCGAGCGCCAGGAATGCTTCTTCCGGGCCGTAACAGGAAGAGGATAAGCCGTCCGCGCCCAAGCCAATCCAGGCGAGGAATGCGGCTAATGCGATGTTGTTGCGGGTCTCCGGGCTGAGCGGGTCAAGTGGTGAACCGAACAGCCAATGGCGGAGTTTTTGCAGGGCAAGGGCAGGCATGGGGCGCGTTTTTTGTACCGCTGTCCAGTTGAGCTGGCGCGCATTCTAGCATTCATCGGACGGGGTGTGTGAGCCCCCTGTGGCGCGGGCTTTACAGGATTTCGAAGGAAAATCCCACGGTGCCGACGACCATCAGCAGCAAGCCGAACATGAACGAGCTGTCCGCAAGGTTTTCCAGCCGCGAGGCGAGCCTGGTTGTACGCATGGCGAAGTAGGAACAGGCAGCGCTGCCGAGGAAAATCACGCTGTCCAGCGCCAGGATCTTGTCTATCATCAGCCCGGAGTAGCCGATGTGCATACCTTTGATGATGCTGATGACCGTTACGCATACCCCGGCCATGGTGGCCGAATTGGGCAGGATGTGGCCGGAAAGATTCTTTGTCGGACTATTCATGGGATACCCGCAGGGTAAGTCGCTGTTGCGCAGCAGTATGACTGCATTGCGCCGGAATTGTTCAGTGGTACTCCGGGGGATTGTTGTGGCCGGGTAGCTGGTGTCTGGTTGTGCTGTATTACAGCAGCACCAGATTATCCCGGTGCACCAGCTCCAGCTCATCCACGTAACCCAGGATTTTTTCGATTTCCTGGCTGGGTTTGCCGGCAATGCGGCGGGATTCGGTGGCGCTGTAGTTGATCAGGCCATGTGCGATGTTGCGGCCATCGTTATCGAGGATGGCCACTACTGCACCGCGCTCGAATTCGCCATGAATCTGCGTGACACCGATAGGCAGCAGGCTCTTGCCGTCGATGCGCAGGGCGCGCACGGCACCGGCATCGAGCGTGATTTTGCCGCTGACCTGCAGATGGTCTGCCAGCCATTGCTTGCGCGCGGCAAGGGTCATCTGCGGTGCCACCAGCAGTGTGCCGATGCGTTCGCCGCGCAGCAGGCGCGGCAACACATCGCTTTCATGGCCGGAGGCGATTACGGTGTGTGCGCCGCTGCGCGCCGCGCGCTTGGCGGCCAGCACCTTGGTGAACATGCCGCCGCGCCCGATGTGGCTGCCGGCACCGCCGGCCATGGCTTCCAGTTGCGCATCGCCGGCTTCGGCGGCGCTGATGAGCGTGGCATTGGCATCCTGGCGCGGGTCTGCGCTGTACAGCCCATCCTGGTCGGTGAGGATGATCAGCGCGTCGGCCTCGATCAGGTTTGCCACCAGTGCTCCCAGGGTGTCGTTGTCGCCGAACTTGATTTCGTCGGTGACCACCGTGTCGTTTTCGTTGATCACCGGGATCACGCCGAGGTGGAGCAGCGTGCGCAGTGTGGAGCGGGCGTTGAGGTAGCGCTCGCGGTCGGCAAGGTCGGCGTGGGTGAGCAGCACCTGTGCGGCGTGCAGTTTATGCTGGCGGAAGCAGCTTTCATACATCTGCACCAGTCCCATCTGGCCGACTGCGGCGGCGGCCTGCAATTCGTGTACCGCGCTGGGGCGCTGTTTCCAGCCCAGTCGCTGCATGCCTTCGGCAATCGCGCCGGAGGAGACCAGTACCACTTCGCAACCGCTTTCGCGCAGTGCGGCGATCTGTTGCGCCCAGCTGACGATGGCCTGGGCATCGAGCCCTGCACCCTGGTTGGTGACGAGGCTGCTGCCGACTTTGACGACGATGCGCATGCAACGGGTTAGGACGGTCTTCATGATGGTCAGAATGTTGAGGCGTCGGTTTCCTGGGGGTTCTCGGCAATGGCCGCCTGCTCTTGTGCGGCAGCCTGTTCCAGATGCTCCATGATAGCGTAAGTCAGCTCCTTGCAGCCTTCGCCGTTGATTGCCGAAATGGTGAAATGGCGGGTATGTTCGCCGAACTCGCGCAGGAAGGCCGCGATCTTTTCATCCCTGTCTTCCAGCAGGTCGAGCTTGTTCAGTACCAGCCAGCGTGGCTTGTTGTACAGTGCTTCATCATACTTTTTGAGTTCGTTCAGGATGGCATGTGCCTCGTGCACGGGATCGGTTTCCGGGTGTAGCGGGGCGATATCCACCAGGTGCAGCAGCAAACGGGTGCGTGCCAGATGGCGCAGGAACTGGTGGCCCAGTCCGGCGCCTTCGGCTGCGCCTTCGATCAGGCCGGGAATGTCGGCGATGACGAAGCTCTTTTCACTCGATACGCGCACCACGCCGAGATTGGGGTGCAGTGTGGTGAACGGGTAGTCTGCCACCTTGGGGCGTGCGGCGGATACCGAACGGATAAAGGTGGATTTACCTGCATTGGGCATGCCCAGCAGGCCGACATCCGCCAGTACTTTCAGTTCCAGCCGCAGTTCGCGCATTTCGCCGGGTTCACCCGGCGTGCACTGGCGCGGCGCACGGTTGGTGCTGGACTTGAAGTGCAGGTTGCCGAGTCCGCCCGCGCCGCCTTTGGCCAGCAGGGCTTTCTCGCCGTCGTGGGTGAGGTCCGCGATCAGCTCGCCCGTGTTGAGGTCGGTGATCACGGTACCTACCGGCATGCGCAGGATGACGTCGTCCGCCCCCTTGCCGTAACAATCGGCACCACGCCCCGGCTCGCCGTTCTTCGCCCGGTGATGGCGGGCGAAACGGTAGTCCACCAGCGTATTGATGTTGCGGTCGGCCAGTGCATATACGCTGCCGCCGCGCCCGCCGTCACCGCCGTCAGGGCCGCCCTTGGCGATGTATTTTTCACGCCGGAAACTGGCTGAGCCGTTGCCGCCGTTGCCGGCGGTGACTTCGATTCTGGATTCGTCAATGAACTTCATTTGAGTGTTTCTTTTATTTTCCGGCTACAAACAAAAAAGCCCTATCCGGCAGATAGGGCTTATTGTACTTGGCTAAGTAAGCTTACGCTGCAACGATGCTGACGGTCTTGCGCTTGCTCGGGCCTTTGATGGCGAACACTACTTTGCCGGTAATTTTGGCAAACAGGGTGTGATCCTTGCCCATGCCGACGTTGTCGCCGGCGTGAACCTGGGTACCGCGCTGGCGGATGATGATGCTGCCAGCGTTGATCAGTTCACCGCCGTAGCTTTTTACGCCGAGTCGTTTTGAGTGTGAGTCGCGGCCGTTACTGGTACTGCCGCCGCCTTTTTTCGATGCCATGCTTGTACTCCTTTAGCGATTAAGCAGAAATACCGTCGATGCGGATTTCAGTGTAGTTTTGACGATGACCTTGATGCTTCTGGTAGTGCTTGCGGCGGCGCATCTTGAAGATTTTCACCTTGTCGGCACGGCCATGCGACACGATGGTCGCTTGCACGGAGGCGCCGGTCAGCAGCGGCTTGCCGACGTTCAGCTTGTCGCCGTCCGCAACCATCAGCACCTTGTCCAGCACTACAGCGCTGCCGACGTCGCCGGCAACGGTTTCAATTTTCAGGGTTTCGCCAGTGGTAACGCGGTATTGCTTGCCACCGGTCTTGATTACTGCGTACATAACAACCTCGCTTGAATGCGGTTTTACAGAGCCGCGCATTATACACAAACGGCGCCAGCCGTCAAAATCCTTTTTAGCGGCGCATCGAGTCGAAGAACTCGGCGTTATTCTTGGTCGCCTTGACCTTGTCGAGCAGGAATTCCATCGCCTCGAGCTCGTCCATCGGGTAGAGCAGTTTGCGTAACAGCCAGATTCTTTGAAGAATATCGGCCTTGATCAGCAGTTCTTCCTTGCGCGTGCCGGAGCGGTTGACGTTGATTGCCGGGTAGATACGCTTCTCGGCCATGCGCCGGTCGAGGTGGATTTCCATGTTGCCGGTACCCTTGAATTCCTCGTAGATCACATCGTCCATACGCGACCCGGTATCGACCAGCGCGGTGGCGATAATGGTGAGCGAGCCGCCTTCCTCGATGTTGCGCGCCGCGCCGAAGAAGCGTTTGGGGCGCTGCAGCGCGTTGGCGTCGACGCCGCCGGTCAGTACCTTGCCGGAGGAGGGCACGACTGTATTGTAGGCGCGCGCCAGGCGGGTGATCGAGTCGAGCAGGATGACCACGTCTTTCTTGTGTTCGACCAGGCGCTTGGCTTTTTCCATCACCATTTCGGCAACCTGTACGTGACGCGTGGCCGGCTCATCGAAAGTGGAGGCGACCACTTCGCCACGCACGGTGCGGCTCATCTCGGTCACTTCTTCCGGGCGTTCGTCGATCAGCAGTACGATCAGTACCGCATCGGGATTGTTGGAGGCAATGGAGTGCGCAATGTGCTGCAGCATCACGGTCTTGCCGGATTTCGGCGAGGCCACCAGCAGGCCGCGCTGGCCAAGGCCGATCGGGGCAACGATATCGATGATGCGGCCGGTGATGTTTTCCTCGGCGCGGATATCGCGCTCCAGGATCATCTGCTTGGTCGGGAACAGCGGTGTCAGGTTTTCGAACAGGATCTTGTTCTTGGCGTTTTCCGGCGCTTCGCCGTTGACCTTGTCCACCTTGACCAGTGCGACATAGCGTTCGCCTTCCTTGGGGGTGCGGATTTCGCCTTCGATCGAGTCGCCGGTATGCAGGTTGAAGCGGCGGATCTGGCTCGGGCTGACATAAATGTCGTCCGGGCCGGCGAGGTAGGAGGTGTCGGGCGAGCGCAGGAAACCGAAGCCGTCCGGCAGCACTTCCAGCGTGCCTTCGCCGAAGATGCTTTCGCCTTTCTTGGCCTGGTTCTTCAGCAGGGCGAAGATCAGGTCCTGCTTGCGCATGCGGTTGGCGTTTTCGATCTGGTTGGTTACCGCCATTTCTACGAGCTCGGTAACGTGTTTTGTTTTTATGTCAGATAAGTGCATATAGGTGGGGTAACAGAGTGGCTGCGATTAAATTTTTAGACTGGCTTCGGGGGTTTGTTGCGGTTATGCGCGGAAGCGCGCCTGGCTGCCTAGAGCGTCATTAAAGTAATTGTTTTTGAATTTACTGCGGGGACGAAACAGGGCAGCAGCAGGCGCGAGGTTAAACGGTTCAGATGTGGCTGTCAATAAAAGCCGTCAATTGGGACTTGGACAATGCGCCGACCTTGGTCGCTTCGATGTTGCCGTTCTTGAACAGCATCAGCGTGGGGATGCCGCGCACGCCGTATTTTTGCGGAGTCTGCTGGTTTTCATCGACGTTCAGCTTGGCCACGGTCAGGCGGCCGGCGTATTCCCGGGCGACCTCATCCAGGATCGGGGCGATCATGCGGCATGGCCCGCACCACTCTGCCCAGTAGTCAACCAGCACGGGTAGCGGTGCCTGTTGCACTTCTGCGGGAAAAGTCTGGTCGGTGACATAACGTATGTGTTCGCTCATGGTGGATCTCTCTTTAAAGAATGGTTGGTTGCCGTGAAGGTTTTGTTTTGTTGTAAGCGCGCTTGTGTGCGATTGCTTGCTTGGATTCAGGATGCATCCTAACGAAAAAAATGCTGGCTGTGAAGCATTCATGTATCTTGATGATTCATATGGGGCAATCAATATTTGCCTGGTTCATTCATGCGCCAGATGTAGAGGGTGGAATGGTGCAGGTCATCCAGGGTGTAGGTATATAGCGGTGGCTGCTCGCGCACCATGAAGGTGTTGCTGATGAACAGTGCGCCTGGCCGCATTTCGCTTTTTGCCTTATCCCATAGCTTGTCCATCGGCACTGGCGACAGGTAGGCGAACACCACATCGTATTGCGCCAGATCGCAATTCCACAGGCTGCCCCATTGCACCTGGCAGTTGCTGCGAAGACCGCCCAGGCGGGTGCGCAGCCAGCTCAGCAGGAAAGGCAGCGGTGCGGTTTCCACGCCCTGGAAACGACCATCCGGGCGCGCCCTGGCAAGATGTGTCAGCACGCCGCCCAGTCCCGAGCCGAGGTCGATGAAGCTGAATGCCTGTCCGGGCACGGCAGCCGGCAACAGCGTTTCCACTGCCTGCCACACTTTGCGGCTGGAAAGATAGAGCGGTACCTGGGTGCGGAAAGTGCTCCAGTACACCGCCAGCAGAACCAGAAATGCGGCCAGAAAGAAATTCGGCGGCAGCTCCAGGGCCAGCATCAGCACCAGCGCAGGTGCGAACAGGAACTGGATCAGCAGCCACCATTTCGCCAGGCCGGCCAGACGGCTGAACACGGCGGCGAACGTCCCGCACAACAGGGCGAATGGCAATGGCGAGGTGTGGATGGGGGCGAGACGGACCAGCAGCAGCGCACTGGCGAAAGCGGCGCCTTGCAGCAACAGCGCGCTGGCGGCCGGCGGCAGCCTGTCAAGCAGCGAGCGCAATTACCGCTGCAGCCCGGCTTCGACTTCCTGGCGCCTGGCTGATCCCGCCAGGCGTTCGACCAGCGTCAATGCAAAATCCATGGCGGTGCCGGGGCCGCGCGAAGTGATGAGCTTGCCGTCTTCCGCCACGGCGGCATGCTGTTGCTGTACGAGCGGGAAGCTGTCGAGCGAGCCGGGGAAGCAGGTGGCGCGTTTGCCGTCGAGCACCCCGGCAGTTGCGAGCACCGACGGTGCGGCGCAGATGGCGGCAACGTACCGGTCGTGCTGGACCATGCTTTTTACCAGCTCCAGAATGCGCGGGTCGGCCTTCAGGTTGTTGGTGCCGGGCTGGCCGCCGGGCAGGACCAGCATGTTGTAGTTGCGTTGCAGTGCCACGTCGAGGATGGTGTCGGGCACCAGCACGGTGCCGCGGCTGGCGCGCACCGGATGCGTATCCAGTCCGGCGCTGACGACCTCGATGCCGGCGCGGCGCAGAATGTCGATGACGGTAACCGCTTCGATTTCTTCGCAACCGGCGGCGAGCGGGACGAGGACAGTCTTCATGGCTATACCCGGGATCGGTTAAGGGACGGAATGATTGTACTCGCTTCCGGCGGGATGTTTAGAAGTTGCCCGCAAGGCTCAGGCCGAGCTGGCCCGGCGTCATGTCGGGAACCAGCGCCACTTTCCCGGCGCGGCGCTGCTGGTTGTAGTCAACCACGCTCTGTCCGACCAGCGTGCCGATCAGCGCACCCGCCAGCACGTCGGACGCGAAATGGGCATCATGATACGTACGCGCCACGCCGACCAGCCCGGCTACTGAATAGCTGGTGCACTTGATCCAGGTTTCGTCATAGTGGGATGAGATGACCGAGGCCACGGCAAAAGCCTGGGTAGTGTGGCCGGAGGGGAAGGAAGCGGCGCCGCTGAACGGTCGGAAGCGGTAAACGTCGGCACTCTGGCTGGGGCGGCTGCGCCCGGTGACATATTTGAGTGCCGGGGTGACGATGCCGCTGGCGATGATGCTGGCAGTCAGGCCGTCCTGTGCGACAGCGAGTGCCTTGTCGTTGTCGCCCACTGTGCCTGCAAGGAAAAAGCCGCCCAGTATGCCCAGCGAATATTGCGCCCCAAAGCGCTCGATATCGCGCATGAATCGGCTGTTGCCGTTATGGCGGCGCATCTCGTCGCGCAGCGGCCGGTCGATGAATGCCGCAGTGCCGACCACCGCCAGCGTTGCCAGTCCGAAATCCTGCCATTGCTGCTGTTCCCAGCGTGCGGGGGCCGTGACGATATGCTTGACGTCGTCGAGCAGCAGGTCGGGATAGGCGGGGGTGGTATCGGCGGCCCGTGCGGTTTGCAGCGTGCCCAGCAGCAGGGCGGCGCAAACCGCCAGGGTGTGGAGCGTAGACTTCATGTTGCGGTCCGCAAGGCTAGTCGCGGAAATTCTGGTATTGCAGCGGGAAGTCGGTGATCGACTTCTTGATGAAAGCGATGGCGGCCTGCAGGTCGTCGCGGTTCTTGCCGGTGACGCGCACGGTGTCGCCCTGGATGCTGGCCTGCACTTTCATCTTGCTGTCCTTGATCAGCTTGACGATCTTCTTCGCCAGTTCGATTTCCACGCCGACCTTCACCGTGCAGGCGCGCTTTACCTTGTTGCCGCTGACCTTCTCGATTTTGTCGCTGATGTCCAGGCACTTGATGTCCACGCCGCGCTTGGTCAGCTTGCCGTTCAGGATGTCCTGCACCTGGTTCATCTGGAATTCGTTGTCGGCATGCACGGTGAGCACCAGCTCGGCCTGTTCGACGCGGGCATCGCTACCCTTGAAGTCGAAGCGCGTGCCGACTTCCTTGTTGGTCTGCTCGACGGCATTCTTGACTTCGGTTTTTTCTACTTCGGAAACGATGTCGAAAGAGGGCATAGCTACTCCTTGGAAATAACGTGGAATCAGCCGTAAGTGCAGATGTAGTTTACTTCATCCTCGGCATGTATTTCGAAGCTGCTGTTTGCTGCGACCTTGAAGCTGCCGCCTGCAGTAAAGGTCTTGAACGCGGCTTCGCCGGCGAGTTTCACCTGGCATGTGCCGGAGGTGATCTCCATGAGTTCCGGTGCGCCGACGTTGAAGGTGAGCTGGCTGCCCGACAGGATCACGCCCACGGTCTTGCGTGTGCCGTCCGGGAAGTACACCGAATGCGATACGCACTTGCCATCGAAATAGACGCTGGCCTTGGTGCCAACGCTGATGTTGTCGATTCTGTCCAGCATTTCTGTTCCTTTATTTCTTGCGGTTGTCCAAATTGGCGGCAATGCGCAGGCGCAATGCATTCAGCTTGATGAAGCCGCCCGCGTCCTTCTGGTCGTAGGCGCCCCGGTCGTCTTCAAAGGTGGCGATGGTCGGGTCGAACAGCGAATCGGTTTTCGAGTCGCGGCCGACCACGATTACGTTGCCCTTGTACAGCTTGACGCGCACCCAGCCGTTGACGGTCTGCTGCGTGTTGTCGATCAGCGTTTGCAGGGCGAGGCGTTCCGGCGCCCACCAGTAGCCGTTGTAGATCATGCTGGCGTAGCGCGGCATCAGGTCGTCTTTCAGGTGGGCTACTTCGCGGTCCAGCGTGATCGATTCGATTGCGCGATGTGCCTTGAGCATGATGGTGCCGCCCGGGGTTTCGTAGCAGCCGCGCGATTTCATGCCGACATAGCGGTTCTCGACCAGGTCGAGGCGGCCGATGCCGTGCTTGCCGCCCAGCTGGTTGAGTCTGGTCAGCACTACGGCAGGGCTCAGGCGTTCGCCATTCAGCGCCACGATGTCGCCGCGTTCGAATTCGATGTCCAGATATTCCGCGGCATCGGGCGCCGCTTCCGGCGATACCGTCCAGCGCCACATGCTTTCCTCGGCTTCGGCAGCCGGGTCTTCCAGGTGGCGGCCTTCGTAGGAGATGTGCAGCAGGTTTGCATCCATCGAGTAGGGCGAGCCCCCCTGCTTGTGTTTCATTTCGATCGGGATGCCGTGCTTTTCGGCGTAGGCCAGCAGCTTTTCGCGGCTCAGCAAGTCCCATTCGCGCCATGGCGCGATAACCTTGATGCCGGGCTTCAGCGCGTATGCGCCAAGCTCGAAACGCACCTGGTCGTTGCCCTTGCCGGTGGCGCCGTGCGAAATGGCGTCGGCGCCGGTGATGTTGGTGATCTCGATCAGGCGTTTGGCAATCAGCGGGCGTGCAATCGAGGTGCCGAGCAGGTATTCGCCTTCGTACACGGTGTTGGCGCGGAACATCGGGAATACGAAATCGCGCACGAATTCTTCGCGCAAGTCATCGATGAAAATGCTTTCCGGCTTGATGCCGAACTGCAGTGCCTTCTGCCGTGCCGGTTCCAGTTCCTCGCCCTGGCCGAGGTCGGCGGTAAAGGTCACCACTTCGCACTGGTAGGTGTCCTGCAGCCACTTGAGGATCACCGAGGTATCGAGTCCGCCGGAGTAGGCGAGGACGACTTTTTTGATTTCGCTCATTTGCTTATTGCTCGCTTGGTAAGTTGTTTCTGGTTGGTGCGGCCGGCTTCTGTTGAAACCGGCCGCGGTTCGACGTTCTAGCTGTTTACTTTGCCCAGCAGCAGGTATTCCATGAGGGCCTTCTGCACATGCAATCTGTTCTCGGCCTCATCCCACACCACCGACTGCGGGCCGTCGATTACGGCGGCATCCACTTCCTCGCCGCGATGGGCGGGCAGGCAATGCATGAACAGCGAGTCCGGTTTGGCGACGGACATCATCTCGGCATCGACGATCCAGTCGGCGAAGGCCTTGCGGCGCGCATCGTTTTCGCGTTCGAAGCCCATGCTGGTCCACACGTCGGTGGTCACCAGGTCCGCGCCGCGCGCGGCGTCCATCGGGTCGGCGAATTCTTCGTAGTTGTCCGCGCCAAACAGGCCGGCGCGCTCGGCTTCCACTTCATAGCCGGGCGGGGTGGAGACGTGTACGTTGAAGTCCAGCAGTTCTGCTGCCTGCAGCCAGGTGTTGCACACGTTGTTGGAATCGCCGATCCAGGCCACGGTCTTGCCCTTGATCGAGCCGCGATGCTCGATGTAGGTGTAGATGTCGGCCAGGATCTGGCACGGGTGGTATTCGTTGGTCAGCCCGTTTATCACCGGCACGCGCGAGTTGGCGGCAAAGCGCTCGATGATCTCCTGCTCGAAGGTGCGGATCATCACGATGTCGCTCATGCGCGAGATCACCTGTGCCGCATCTTCCACCGGTTCGCCGCGACCGAGCTGGGAGTCGCGCGTATTCAGGTAGATGGCCGAGCCGCCGAGTTGCTGCATGCCGGCCTCGAACGACAGGCGCGTGCGGGTCGAGCTTTTTTCAAAGATCATTACCAGCGTGCGGTCGACCAGCGGGTGATAGGTCTGGTAGGCCTTGAAGCGCTGCTTGATGATGCGCGTGCGCTCGAAAATGTGTTCGAGCTCGGCGAGCGTGAGGTCTTTGAATTGCAGAAAGTGCTTAATGTCCATGGTTAAGCGCCTTGCGTAAGGAAATTGGTCACCAGCGGGCACAGCAGGTCCAGCAGTTGTTGTGCTTCCGTTTGCGAGAATACCAGTGCCGGCAGCAGCCGGATGACGTTTTCTGCGGTCACGTTGATCAGCAGTCCCTGTTCCAGCGCCTGCGGCACCAGTGCGCCGCACGGCTTGTTCAGTTCGATGCCGATCATCAGTCCCTGGCCGCGAATGTCCACTACGCCGGGTACGGCAGCCAGGTTCTTGCGCAGGCCGGCCATCAGGTATTCGCCGATGCTTGCGGCATGTGCCGGCAACTTGTCCTGCTCCATGAGGCTTAATGTGGTGAGCGCAGCGGTACAGGCCAGCGGATTGCCGCCAAAGGTGGAGCCGTGGTTGCCGGGCTGGAGGGTTCCTGTCGCCTTGCCTGCGGCCAGGCACGCGCCGACCGGCACGCCCGAACCCAGCCCCTTGGCCAGGGTCATGACGTCCGGCAGCATGCCGGTGTGCTGGTGGGCGAACCACTTGCCGGTGCGGCCGATACCGCACTGTACCTCGTCCAGCATCAGTAGCCAGTCCTGCTGGTCGCAGAGCTCGCGCAATTGTTCCAGATAGTGGATGTCCAGCGTGCGGATGCCGCCTTCGCCCTGCAGCGGCTCAACCAGCACTGCCACCACATCGTGGTTGCGTTCCGCGACCTGGCGGATGGCCTCGAGATCGTTGTACGGTACGCGCACGAAGCCTTTGACCAGCGGCTCGAAGCCGGCTTGCACCTTGCGGTTTCCGGTGGCGGACAGGGTGGCCAGTGTGCGGCCGTGAAAGGCTTTTTCCATCACGATGATGCAGGGATTTTCAACGCCTTTCTTGTGACCGTACATGCGTGCAAGCTTGATCGCGGCTTCGTTGGCTTCGCAGCCGGAATTGCAGACGAACACCTCATCCATGCGCGACAGTTCGCACAGCTTGTCGGCGAGCTGTTCCTGCTCGGGTATCCGATAGACGTTGGAAACGTGGATCAGCTTGCCGATCTGCGCATTGAGGGCGGCGGTAAAGCGCGGATGGGCATGCCCCAGCGTGTTGACGGCGATGCCGGACAGGGCGTCGAGATAGCGTTTGCCGGCGGTGTCCCACAGCCATACGCCTTCGCCGTGTGTGAAGGAAACTGACAACCGGGCATAAGTATTCATCAGATGCGACATGGATACCCCTAACAAATCACGCTGCAACTGGCGCAGCATTGCGGCAAGCTGTTCAAAACGGGAAAGGCCGACGCAGGGTCGGCCTTTCCCTTGTTATGTGCTGCGAGCAGGCTTAGGCCATTGCCTTGATAGCAGCAGACAGGCGGCTCTTATGGCGGGCTGCCTTGTTCTTGTGGATGATCTTCTTGTCGGCGATGGAATCGACCACGCTGGTGGATTCCTGGAACACGGCTTGTGCGGCAGCCTTGTCGCCAGCATCAATCGCCTTCGCTACTTTCTTGATCGCGGTACGCAGTTCCGAACGCAGGCTTGCGTTGTGGTCACGCTGTTTATCCGCTTGTCTTGCGCGCTTTCTGGCTTGTGCGCTGTTTGCCATGGCAACTCCTTGAAATTTCGCTTGCTATAAAAGGCGCGCATTATAGGAAAGCCGGCCGGCTTTGGCAACCTTTATTTACGGTATCGCGGCGCGGGCGCGAAAGCCGGGTTTTCCGCAGTCCCGGGCAGGAATGATATGATGCCAGCCTTGACAGGAAAAACATACAGGGTGCGCTCAAATGTTGTCCGATCTCGCCGAATTTGTGGTTCAGGGAATCACCATGGAGGGAAAAGTCTTCCAGCCTGCTGACTGGGCGGAACAGCTGTACGGCAGGTTGGCCAGGGGCGGCTCTGCGGGCGGGCGTGTGGTGTATTCATCCTACATGCGTGCAATTGTGGCGGATGGGGTCAGCTCGCTGGTGGTGCGGGCTGCATTGAAAGAAGTGGATGCCAAGGCCTTCGATACGATCAAGCAGTTTGTTGCCGACAATCACCTCGTGGTGCGCGCAGGTCGCGGCGTCATCAACGCCGAGGGCAGCGGGACGCATCGCGTCGGCGATCAGGAGCGCCGTGATCCGAACCGCAATATCTGGTAATCCCGTGCATGCTTTACCGGTGAGGGCTGCAGGCCGATGAATTTGCTCAAGGCACTTGCCACCATCAGCAGTCTTACCCTGGTTTCGCGTATCCTCGCTTTTGTGCGGGACGTGCTGATCGCGCGGATTTTCGGTGCCGGCATGGCCACCGACGCTTTCTTCGTCGCTTTCAAGTTGCCCAACCTGTTGCGTCGGCTGTTCGCGGAAGGGGCATTCTCGCAGGCCTTCGTGCCGATCTTCGGCGAATACAAGAACCGCAAGAGCCAGGACGAGACCAGGCTGCTGGTCGATCACGTCACCACCTTGCTGGCGATTATCCTGTTCGTGGTCACCGTCATCGGCATCATTGCCGCACCGGTGCTGGTTTATATCAGTGCGCCGGGCTTTGCCCAGGAACCGGACAAGTTTGCGCTCACCGTGCAGATGCTGCGCGTCACCTCGCCCTATATTTTCTTCATTTCACTGGTGGCCGTGGCTGCCGGGATACTGAATACCTACAATAAATTCTGGGTGCCCGCCGCTGCGCCCATCCTGCTTAATATCTGCTTTATCGGTGCAGCGCTGTGGCTGGCGCCGTATTGCAATCCGCCGGTGATGGCGCTGGCGTGGGCGGTATTTATCGCCGGCATCGTGCAGCTCGCGTTCCAGTTGCCGTTCCTGAAAAAGATCGGCATGTTGCCGCGCTGGCGCCTGAACCTGAAAGACCCGGGCGTATGGCGCATCGTCAGGCAGATGGGGCCGGCGGTATTCGGCGTTTCCATCGCGCAGATCAGCCTCATCATCAATACCATTTTCGCTTCGTTCCTCGCCGTGGGCAGCGTGTCCTGGCTGTATTACGCCGACCGGCTGATGGAATTTCCGTCCGGCATGCTGGGCGTGGCGCTCGGGACTATATTGTTGCCCTCGCTTTCCAAGCACTACGCCGACAACAGTCCGGAAGAATATTCCCGGCTGCTGGACTGGGGGCTGCGCCTGACGTTTATGCTCACCTTGCCTGCCGCACTGGCGCTGGGCATGATTGCCGTGCCTCTGCTGTCCACCTTCTTCCAGCACGGCGAATTTGCCGCGCACGACGTGTTGATGACGCGCCAGGCGCTGGTCGGCTACAGCGTCGGCCTGGTCGGCATCATCCTGGTGAAAATCCTCGCCCCGGGTTTTTACGCACGGCAGGACATCAGGACACCAGTGAAAATTGCCATCGTCACCCTGTTTGCCACGCAGGGCATGAATGCGCTGTTCGTGTTCGTGCTGCATTTGCAGCACGCCGGACTCGCGCTCTCCATCGGCCTGGCCGCCTGCCTGAATTCCGCCGTCCTGTTCTACCAGTTGCGGAAGCGTGACATCTACCGGCCGGAACCCGGCTGGGCAATGTTCTTTGCCAAGCTGTGCTGCGCGCTGCTGGCGCTGGGGCTGGCCATGTGGTTCGGCATGGGCACGGAGCAGCACTGGCTCGATATCAGCGGCTGGACGCGCATCCTGCACCTGGCCGCGCTGGTTGTGGGCGGGGTGGGAGTGTACTTCGCCGTGCTGTGGCTGCTGGGTTTCCGGGTGCGGGATTTCGCCAAGCGCGGGGCAAACTGAGGCGCCGGTATTTGCAGTTGCAGGCGTGGGCGCATTCGCCATGCCATGAACAGCAGGCCAGACTTGCATCCCTGTTTCTGATAAGGTTCGCAGGTTTTTCGCGCGCAAGATTAATTCATCAAACCAGAACTTCCCGAGTATCCGCATGAAATTTACCCTACATCACACCTCCGGCGCAGCACGGCGCGGGACACTGCAATTGGCGCATGGCGCCGTTGAAACCCCGGCTTTCATGCCGGTCGGCACCTATGGCACGGTGAAGGCGATGTCGCCGCAGGAGCTCAAGGATATCGGCGCGCACATCGTACTCGGCAACACCTTCCACCTGTGGTTGCGCCCGGGTCTTGAAGTGATCGAGGCGCACGGCGGCCTGCATCGGTTTATGAGCTGGGACGGCCCGATCCTCACCGACTCCGGCGGCTTTCAGGTGTTCAGCCTGGGCGAGCTGCGCAAGATCACCGGCGGCGGCGTGGAATTCCGCTCGCCGGTGAACGGCGACAAATGTTTCCTGTCGCCGGAAGAGTCAATGCGCATCCAGCGTGTGCTGAACTCCGACATCGTGATGATCTTCGACGAGTGCACGCCGTATCCGGCGGACGAGCAGGTGGCCGGCGTGTCGATGCGATTGAGTTTAGGCTGGGCCGAACGCAGCAAGAAGGCGCACGAAGGCAACCCGAACGCGCTGTTTGGTATCGTGCAGGGTGGCATGCACGAACACCTGCGCGACGAATCGCTGCGCGAACTGATGAACATCGATTTCGATGGTTTCGCCATCGGCGGGCTGTCGGTGGGAGAGCCCAAGGACGACATGCTGCGCATCCTCAAACACACTGCGCCGCAGATGCCATCGGACAAACCGCGCTACCTGATGGGCGTCGGAACGCCGGAAGACCTCGTGGATGCGGTCTCGCAGGGCATCGACATGTTTGACTGCGTGATGCCGACGCGCAATGCACGCAATGGACACCTGTTCACCCGCAACGGCGACGTGCGTATCAAGAACGCGCAGTACCGCATGGATACGCGCCCGCTCGACGAGCAGTGCGAATGCTACACCTGCAAGAATTTCAGCCGTGCCTACCTGCACCACCTGCACCGCCTCGGCGAAATTCTCGGTGCGCGCCTGAATACCATCCACAACCTGCATTACTATCAGGAGTTGATGGCGGAAATGCGTGCCGCCATTGAAATATGTCAGTTCGATGAATTCGTCGCCCGCTTCAGGCAGCGCCGTGCGGCTTCATGTTAGAATGCGCCCCTTTGTTTTAAACCGGAGCCTTCAAAAATGTCCCTGAGCAACCTGTTTATCAGCAGTGCCTATGCCCAAGATGCCGCGCCTGCGCAAGGTGGCGGCATGATGCAGTTCCTGCCGTTGTTTATCCTGATTGCCGTATTTTACTTGCTGATCCTGCGTCCGCAGCAGAAGCGTGCCAAGGAACAGAAGGCGATGCTGGCCGCGCTGCAGAAGGGCGACGAGATCGTCAGTATCGGCGGTCTGGTGGGGCGCGTGGAGAAGGTGGGCGAGAATCACCTGAGCATCCAGGTGGCCGACAACGTCGTGGTGCAGATCCAGCGTTCGGCAGTGCAGAGCGTGCTGCCCAAGGGAACCATCAAGTCGAACTAGTTTAAGGCCTCGCAATGAACCACTACCCGCTGTGGAAAAACCTGCTGATTCTCGCTGCGTTCGTCATCGGCCTGATCTACACCCTGCCCAACTTCTACGGTGAGGCACCCGCAGTACAGGTGCAGCCGCTGCGTACCAGCATCAAGGTGGACAGCGCGCTGATGCAGCGGGTGGATGATGCGCTCAAGGCGGCCAACCTCAATCCGGACGTGGTCACCATGGACGCCACCAGCGTCAAGGCGCGCTTCCGCGATACCGACAGCCAGCTGAAAGCCAAGGACATCCTGCAGGCGAAGCTCGGCGACGATTACGTGGTGGCGCTCAACCTGCTGTCGCGTTCGCCGCAGTGGATGTCCGACATCAATGCCTTGCCGATGTATCTCGGCCTCGACTTGCGCGGCGGCGTGCACTTCCTGTTGCAGGTGGACATGAAGAGCGCGCTGACCAAGTCGCTCGAAGGCGACGCCAGCGACATGCGTAGCGCACTGCGTGACAAGAACATTCCCTACGGCGGCATCACCCGCGATGGCGGCGTGCTGACCATCAAGTTCCGCGATATCGCGGCGCGCACGGCAGGCGAAGGCGAGATCCAGCAGCGCTTCGGCAGCCTGAAGCTGGACGAGGCGGAAGAGGGCGGGGAATTCCTGCTGCGCGCCACGCTCAAGCCGGAAGAGGAACGCCGCATCCAGGAAGCCGCCGTGCAGCAGAACCTGATCACCCTGCGCAACCGCGTCAACGAGCTCGGCGTGGCCGAGCCGGTGATCCAGCAGCAGGGCCTGGACCGCGTGGTGGTGCAGTTACCGGGCGTGCAGGACACCGCGCGCGCCAAGGACATTCTGGGCCGCACCGCGACGCTGGAAGTGCGCATGGTGGATGAGACGCACCAGGTGGCGCCGGGCGCCGCCGCACCGTTCGGCGACGACGTGTTCAAGGATCGCGACGGCAACCTGCTGGCGGTGAAGAAATCGGTGATTCTCACCGGCGAGCGCATCAGCGACGCACGGCCGGGTTTCGACAACCGTACCAACGAACCGGCGGTGCACATCAACCTCGATGGCGTCGGCGCACGCAAGTTCAAGGAAGCAACGCGCGAGAACGTCGGCAAGCGCATGGCCATCATCCTGTTCGAGAAGGGCAAGGGCGAGATCATCACCGCACCGGTGATCCGCGAGGAAATCGGCGGTGGCCGCGTGCAGATCAGCGGCAAGATGAGCACCGAGGAAGCGCGTGATACCGCCTTGCTGCTGCGCGCCGGCGCGCTGGCCGCACCGATGGAAATCGTCGAGGAGCGCACCGTCGGCCCGAGCCTGGGCGCCGACAACATCGAGCGCGGTTTCCATTCGACCCAGATCGGTTTCATCGCGATCTCGCTGTTCATGATTGCCTACTACCTGATGTTCGGCACGGTGTCGGTGCTCGCGCTGGGCACCAACCTCCTGCTGCTGGTCGCGCTGCTGTCGATGCTGCAGGCCACGCTGACGCTGCCCGGCATGGCCGGTATCGCGCTGACGCTGGGCATGGCGATCGACTCCAACGTGCTGATCAACGAGCGCATCCGCGAGGAATTGCGCAACGGCGTCACGCCGCAGGCGGCGATCAATGCCGGTTATGACAACGCCTTCGGCACCATCCTCGACTCCAACATCACCACGCTGATCGCGGGCATCGCGCTGTTCATGTTCGGCTCCGGCCCGATCAAGGGCTTCGCCGTGGTGTTGTGCCTGGGCATCCTGACCTCGATGTTCAGCTCGGTGCTGGTGTCGCGCGCGCTGGTCAACCTGATCTACGGGCGCCGGGCACGTCTGAACAAAGTGGCGATTGGCTAAGGGACAAGTCAGATGGAATTTTTCAAGATCAAACGCGACATTCCGTTCATGAGCTATGGGCGGTACACCACCGCCATCTCGCTGGTGACGTTCATTCTTGCGGTATTTTTCCTCGCCACGCGCGGGCTGAATTTCGGCGTCGATTTCACCGGCGGCACGGTGATGGAAATGCACTATGCCCAGCCGGCCGACCTCGACAAGGTGCGCGCGCAGATGGCCGAAATGGGCATGAAGGACGCGGTGGTGCAGAGCTTCGGTTCCAGCCTGGACGTGCTGATCCAGGTGCCGCTGCGCGAGAACGTGGTGGGCGCCAAGCTTTCCGACGAGGTGCGTGACAAGCTGCGCGCGCAGGATGCGACCGCCGAGATGCGCCGCGTCGAGTTCGTCGGCCCGCAAGTCGGCAAGGACCTCGTCGACAACGGTTCGCTCGCCTTGCTGCTGGTTTCGCTCGGCATCGTCAGCTACCTGTGGCTGCGCTTCGAATGGAAGTTCGGCCTTGCCGCGATCATCGCCAACCTGCACGACGTGGTGATCATCCTCGGCTTCTTCGCCTTCTTCCAGTGGGAATTCTCGTTGTCGGTGCTGGCCGCGGTGCTGGCCGTGCTCGGCTATTCGGTGAACGAATCGGTGGTGGTGTTCGACCGGATCCGCGAAAACTTCCGCAAGATGCGCAAGACCAGCGTGCACGAGATTATCGACAACGCGATCACCCGCACCATGTCGCGCACCATCATTACCCACGGCTGTACCCAGATGATGGTCACCTCGATGCTGTTCCTCGGCGGCGAGACGCTGCACTATTTCGCACTCGCATTGACCATCGGCATCCTGTTCAGTATCTACTCCTCGGTGTTGGTGGCCAGCCCGATCCTGATGTGGCTGGGCGTGTCGCGCGAAGACTTTATCAAACCCGAAAAGACCGAAGCGGAAGAAGTGCTGCCCTGACCGGGCAGGCTTCCCGCCTCGGGCATACCCGTTCCCTACCGCTGATTGCTGAGACTCGTTAATTGGATCTGCTGACTTCGCTGCTCGATATCGTGCTCCACCTGGATACCCACCTGCTCGCGCTCACGCAGGAGTACGGCATGTGGATCTACGCCCTCCTGTTCCTGATCATCTTCAGCGAAACCGGGCTGGTGTTCGCGCCGTTCCTGCCGGGCGACTCGCTGCTGTTCGTCACCGGTGCGCTGTGCGGCATGGGCTCGCTCGACCTGAAGATATTGATGCCGCTGCTGATGCTGGCCGCATTCTGCGGCGACAACAGCAACTACTGGATCGGCCGTCTGCTCGGGCTGCGGCTGGTCGAGCGCCTCGAAGGCCGCTTCATCAAGCACGAGCACCTCGAAAAGACCCACGCCTTCTATGAGCGCCATGGCGGCAAGACCGTACTGCTTGCGCGCTTCCTGCCCATTGTGCGCACCTTCGCCCCGTTCGTCGCCGGCATCGGCCTGATGCGTTACCGCCTGTTCGTGCTGTTCAGCGCGCTCGGCAGCCTGGCCTGGATCGGCAGCATTACGCTGGCGGGTTATTTCTTCGGCAACATACCGGTGATCAAGAACAACCTGACGCTGATGATCCTCGGCATCGTGTTCATCTCGTTCGTTCCGGCGATGCTGGAATTCTGGAAACGGCGGAAAAACTAGCGTTAGTTCATATCTGTTTGCTAACCAATCTCTCGCAGTGTTGAAGCAGCTTAATCCAGAATTCTAAGCCGCCAACGTGCTCTGGTTTTATGCCATCTGTATCTAAGCAGGTAGCGTCAAATATAAACTTTGAACCATCATCAAGTTCGATGGGGTAACTATCTTGATACTTTCTGAAGATGCTCCATTTAGGTCTCCATGGGTTATGAGCAAATGCATTGCGCAGTTGATTAACCATGATTCGGATACCTTTTCGATTGGCATCGGTTTCGCTAGCCAGGCTCCCAAAAACTTCGTCTAGCGTTTCATCAGTGGTAAGGGCAGAGGCGCTTAAGGCGATGAGCACTAGGTTGAAGCATCCATCTTTGATGTCTTCGATGGTGCCGTTTGGAAATGGTGGTACAGCTACTCCAGCACTTCCAGTGATGATAGTAACTTCACGTGAAAAGATTTCAGTGCTAATTCTCCCTGCATTGGCTTCAGCGTTTAATCGAAACGCTAAACTTAATACTGCCTGAGCAGTGGCAATCTTATTGGCAGGAGTTTCAATGCCGCTCCCGGCACTCATTAGACGTTGATCTCGTCGCCCTCGCGCGCCAAGCGGATGTCGAGCTTGTCTTGCGCTTCGGGATAGCGCGCCACCGCCTCGGCAAACACGCGTTCCAGTTCGTCATCGCTGCGCGTGGGTTCGTGGTGGGTGCAGTAGAGGACTTTCACCCCGGCTTCCAGCGCGAGCTGGATGCAGGAATCGAAAGTGCCGTGGCCCCAGCCTTTTTTCGACGGGTATTCCTCGATGGTGTAGGACGAGTCGGCGATCAGCACGTCCACGCCGCGGATGGCTTCGACGATGGATTGCTGCTGTTCCTCGATCAGCGACTGGTATTCGGCGTAGCCGTGATCTTCAGGCTCGTAGATGTTGGAATAAGGTTCGTGGTCGCCGGTGAAGAACACCGATTTGCCGTCGCAGTCGATGCGGTAGCCGAAGTTGACCACCGGGTGGCTGAGCAGGGTGGGGGTGATGGTGGCGCTGCCTGCGGTCACCTGCTCGTTCGGCATGATGGTGATGTATTCGGTGCGCGAGCGGATCTCCGCCTCGCGTACCGGGAAGTAGCTGTACTGCATCTGGGTGGTGAGGATCTGTTCCGGCCCCTGTCCGGAGACCGGGTTGTAGGCGCCGTGCAGCCGCACCAGGTTGCCGGGAATGAAGATCGGCGTGAAGAACGGCAATCCCTGGATGTGATCCCAGTGGCTGTGGGTGTTGAAGATGTGTGCGGTGACCGGCATCTCCGCCAGCAGCGATTGCGCGAGCGGGAAGATGCCGGTGCCGCCGTCGAGGATGATCAGGTCGTTCTCGTCGGTGCGCACTTCGATGCAGGTGGTGTTGCCGCCGTAGCGTGCGGTGCTCGGGCCGGGCGAGGCGATGGAACCGCGTACGCCCCAGAATTTTACCTTCATGCGGCCTCCGTGCTGGCTTGGGCGAAGACTTGCGCCTCATCGGTGATCTTGGACAGGTCGCCGAGGCTGGCAATGATGTGGTCGATACCGCCGCCGTAGCGTTTGGCGACACCGGCAGGCAATTCTTCCACGATCGGGTTGCCGGCGCCACCCATTTCCAGTTTCTTGCTGATCTGGTTGGCGACGAACAGGCTGCATTGCAGTACCGAGGCATCGTCGCTGCAGTCATGGTGCACGCGTATGGTGTCGGTCAGTTCCTTGGGGAATTGCCAGCGTTCGGCCAGCATGGCGCCGGCCACGGTGTGGTCGATGCCGAAGATGCGCTGTTCGGCGATGTGTAGCGGGATGTGTTCGCTGGCGGCGAGTTCGAGCGCGGCCTTGAATTCATCCGGCAGGTATTGCGCGAACACCACCTTGCCGAAATCGTGCAACAGTCCGGCGATGTAGCAGTCGCCGGGATCGGTGTCGTCGTTGCCGTATTTCTGGCACAGCAGGCGCGCCAGGCTGGCGGTGGTCAGCGTGTGCATCAGGTAGCGCTGGATGTCGAAATCCGCGTTGTTCTGTGGCGGCAACACGCCGACCGCGGCAAACGACAGCGCCATGTTCTTGATGGTGTTGAGGCCGAGATAAACCACCGACTGGTTCACCGAGGTGATCTTCTTGGGAAAGCTGTAGTAGGCGGAATTGAGGATGCGCAGGATCTTGACCGTCATCACCGGGTCTTTCTCGATGACCATCACCAGTTCCTTGGGGTCGCAGTTGGCGCTGCGCGTGAGTTCCAGAATGCGCTGCACGCTCTTGGGGAAGGCGGGCATTTTCTCGACCGCGGCGAGCAGCTTCTGGGACAGTTCCGGTGAAATCTCGTTCAACAAAATCTCCTTGCGGTAGCCACAGTCGGGATCAGCCCTGGCGCAGGCAGTCGGCCCAGTTGTTCGGGGTTTCGTAGAGGCGCACCCGCTCGAGCTGCAGGTGGTTGCCATACACGTCGCGGTAGGCCGGGCTGAGGATGGCGAACGCCACGGTGGCGAGGTTCTCGGCCGTGGGCGGCACATCGAGCACCACGGTCTTGTGGCCGGGCAGGGTCTGCAGGAATTCCAGCACTGCGGTGTCTCCACGATAGACCAGGAAGGCATGGTCCCAGGTGTCGACCAGTTGCTCCTTGGCGATGCGTTTCACTTCGGAATAGTCCATCACCATGCCCTGTTCGGACAAACCCTCGGCCGTGATGATGTCGCCGGACAGGGTGATCTCGATGGCGTAACGGTGGCCGTGCAAGTGCCTGCACTGGCTGGCGTGGTTGGGGATGCGGTGACCGGCATCGAATTCAAGTCGGCGGGTGATCTGCATGGACATTATTGTCGTTCTTCGAAGCGGCGATTATAGCCGGTTCAGAGATTCCTGACTGCGTGCCGTAACGCAGCCAGCGCACGGGCATCGACTTGCCTGCCGTAGCGCAGTGCCACATAGCGCGCCGTGATGTCGGCGATGGCGGGCGCGAGCTCGGGTTTCAGGCTGGCGGCGCGGATGGCGAAGTCCTGCGGGCCTTCATGGGCGGCACGTTTAACGCCGGCCTTGGCCAGCTTGCGGCAGAACCTGAGGTAGAGCGCGAGCGCCGGGTCGCTGATGCGCGTGCGCAGGCGGCGCAGCATCAGCAGGGTGAACAGCCCGACCAGCACGGCGACCACCGCCAGCATGTCGAGCGCCATCTTGCGCCAGGTGATGTCTTCCATGCCCATGCGGGTGAGAAAGGCGAACTGGCGCTCGGTGTTGTAGCCGAGCACCCACTGGTTCCACTGGTTGGCCAGCGCGTCGAGGTTGAAGCGCAACTGGCGCAGCCAGGGCGAAGAAGTGCGCTCAAAGAACGGCAGCGCGGCGTTGTTCGGCACGGCTGCGGCGAGGCCGTTCTCGATGCGTGCCGGCGAGGCCGCGGCAGTTGGGTCGATGCGCCGCCAGCCGTGCCCTTCCTGCCACACCTCGGCCCAGGCGTGCGCGTCGGACTGGCGCACGATGTAATAGCCGCCGAGGTCGTTGTAGTCGCCGCCCTGGTAGCCGGTGACCACGCGCGCCGGGATGCCCGCCGCACGCATCAGGAACACGAAGGCGGACGCATAGTGTTCGCAGAATCCCTGCCGGGTGTCGAACAGGAAATCGTCGATATTGTTGGAGCCGGGCAGTGGCGGCGGGTCCAGCGTGTACTGGAATCCCTGCTGGCTGAAGTAATTCAGTGCGCTGCGCACGATGGCGGCCGCATCGCCGTTGCTTTGCGTGCGCCATTCCGCGGCGAGCTGCCGGGCACGAGGGTCGAGGCCGCGCGGCAGCTGCAGGGCGCGCCGCAACTGCAGCGCATCTTCCTGCGCGTTGGCACGGTAGTCGAGCATCGAATGGACGTCGTAGCGCAGCCGTGCATTGACCGGCTTGTTCCGCAGCAGGCGGAAGTCATAGCTGAGGTGCGCAGGAATCGAAATCTGCGTCGGCATCTCCAGCGCGAACAGCCAGGTCTTGTTGTGTGGTTCCAGCGTCACCGTGTAATCGACCGGGGTGCCGAGCTGGTCGAATTGCGGCAGCCGGTTGCGCAGCGTCTTGCCGGGCGTCCAGGTCTGGCCGTCGTATTCCCACAGCACCGGGCCGCGCCAGTACATCTGGTCGCGGCGCGGCGGCGTGCCGTTGAACGCGACGCGGAACGCCACCGCATCGGACAGTGCGAGCTTGCCGAGCGAGCCGGGCGCCATCCTGTCGTCGAGGCCGCTGCGGGAGTAGGCGTCCTGCGGCATGCCCCACAACGGCCCTTCCACGCGCGGGAACAGTACGAACATCACCAGCATCAGCGGGATTGCCTGCGCCAGCAGCAGCGCGGCGATGCGCAGCCGCGGTCGGAGCGGCAGCGTGGCGCTTTGCAGGTGCAGCCAGGTGGATACGATCACCAGCAGCGTGGCCAGCATGAACAGCGCGGTGGGGATGCTCTGCGAATAGAAGAAGTTGGTGATGACGATGAAGCAGGCAAGATAGATCACCACCGTGGCGTCGCGCCGGGTGCGCAGTTCGAGTTGCTTGAGCGCGGCCAGCAGGATCAGCAGCGTGACGCCGGCTTCGCGCCCGAAGATCGTGTGGAAGCTCAGCAGGATGCCGAGTACGCTGCCGAACGTGACGAGCAGCAGCAGCCAGCGTTTGGGCAGCGCGAGATTCTGCCGCGTGAGGTAGGCGCGCCAGCCGAGCAGCGTCAGGCACAGCGCGCTGACCCACAGCGGCAGGTGGTCGGCGTGCGGGGCGCTGACCATCAGGATGCAGAGCAGCAGGCCGTAGAGGATGGGCGGCTGCAGCAGCGCGGCGCTGGCGGAGTCCCTCAATTGCTGGTTCATGTCGCACTTCCTGCCAGGCCGAACAACGCCAGCGCACGCAGGCATTCTTCGCGGTGTGAGGCGCCCTGTCCGGGCGGGAGTTCGAGGCCGGGCAGGCGCAGGCCGTAGTGCAGTCCCTGCGCTTCGGCATCGAGCACCCAGCGCGCGAGGATGGCGAGCTTCTGTTCGCCGGACATCGCCGCCGCAAGGTCCCAGTCCAGCCACAGTTCGCGTCCCTGCAGCGCGCTGAATTGCTTGATCTGCAGCCCCTGTTCGCGCGCCAGCGCTTTCCAGGCGATGCGCTGCAGGGCGTCGCCCGCGACGTAGCTGCGCAGCCCGGCGAAATCCTCGTCGCCGGCCACGCTGCTGCTGCCGCTGCCATTCTGCGCAGTGCTCGCGGGCAATGGCGTGGAGGCTGCGGGTTTGGGATAGACCAGGCAGCGCGTGTCGAACTCGAGGTACGACCAGGCATGGAACAGGCCGAGCGGGAATTCGGTGTACAGCGTCAGCCTGCCGGTGGCGAGCCAGCCGCGCCGCGCGGCGGGCAGCGACAGTTTTACCACGACGCTTTGCTGTGCGGGAATGTCGAACACCGTGTAGTGCGCATGCTCGTCATGCAGCGTCAGGTGGTAGCGCGGCAGGTTGCCGTGGTTGTGGAAGTGGAACGCGAATTGCGCGGTTTCGCCGGCGAATACGGCGTCGGCGTGGCCGGCGCGTATTTCCAGCTGCGCCATGTTGCGGAAGGCATGCAGCATGGTCATCATGCCCATGGTACCGAGCAGGAAGGTGAGCACGTAGCCGAGGCTGAGGTTGTAATTGATGTCGCCCAGCAGCATCAGCAGCAGCACGAACACGAAGCCGATGCCGAGCCGGGTGGGCAGGATGAAAATGCGGCGCTGGGTGAGCACGGCGGTGCCATGCTCGATGCGCGGCTGGAACAGCCAGGTGCGGAATCTCTGTCGCAGTGCGGCAAGCACGTCGATGGCCGTCAGGGGATGGCGACGGCCTCGATCAGCTCCGCCGCGAGTTTGTCGCCGTCCTGCCGTTGCACTTCCTGCACGCTTTGCAGGCGATGGCTGGCCACGCCCGGCAGCACGGCCTGCACATCTTCCGGCACTACGGCGTTGCGCCCGTCGAGCATGGCCCAGGCGCGCGCGCCTGCGAGCAACGACAGCCCGGCGCGCGGCGACAGGCCGTGTACGTAGCGTGCCGATTCGCGGCTATGGCGCACGATGGCCTGTACATAGTCGAGCAGGGCGGGGGCGACGAATACCTGTTTCACCTGCTGCTGCAAGGCGAGCAGTTCGGCGGCTTCCATTTGCGGCGCCAGTCCGGACACGATCTCGCGCCGCTCCACGCCGGCGAGCAGTCCGCGCTCCGCCTGCGCATCCGGATAGCCGAGCTGGATGCGCATCAGGAAGCGGTCGAGCTGCGATTCCGGCAACGGGAAGGTGCCGATCTGGTAGGTCGGGTTCTGCGTGGCGATCACGAAGAACGGCGTGGGCAGCGGGCGCGTCACGCCTTCGATGGTGACCTGCTGCTCTTCCATCGCTTCCAGCAGTGCGCTCTGCGTCTTGGGCATGGCACGGTTGACTTCGTCGGCGAGGATCATCTGCGCGAAAATCGGGCCGGAATGGAACTTGAATTCGTTGCTGTCGCGCTGGAAAATCGAGACGCCGAGGATGTCGGCCGGCAGCATGTCGCTGGTGAACTGGATGCGCTGGAATTGCAGCCCGAGCGAGCGTGCCAGCGCGTGCGCCAGTGTGGTCTTGCCGACGCCCGGCAGGTCCTCGATCAGCAGGTGGCCGCGCGCGAGCAGGCAGGCCAGCGCGAGCCTGATCTGGTGCGGTTTGCCGAGGATGACCTGTTCGACCTGGGTGATGACATTGTGCAGTGAGTTGCTCATGGGAAGTGTGTGCGAGTTTGTCCGATATCCAGCCGTGAACGATAAGCCAGCCATGCGGTTTGCACAATAGTACCGTTTGCGCGCGGGTCGAAGCAGCCACGTACACGGGGCATGCGGAAATGGCGCTATTCCTTTGGGCGCTGAAGCCGGCAGGCTGTAGCCCTGCCGGGCGGGAGGGCGGTGTTTGTCAGAAACGCGTACCGAACTCCACCCAGCTGTGGGCGGACGGGGCGCTGGTAATCAGGGCGGGCAGCGAACCCAGCCTGCCGGCTACATAAGCACGGGCATACCAGGCGTTCATGTCCCAGTCGAGGCCGAACCCGGCACCGTTCAGCGTCGCACTATTGGTCCCGGCCGCCCAGGGGCTGTGGTTGACGGTGATGTGCTCGCTGTCGACAAAGGCTTTGGCTTGCCATTGCGTGCTCAACCGGTGGCGGAACTCAAGCGTGCCCTGGTAGCCCGAGTCGCCGGAGAGCACGCCCATGTCATAGGCGCGCACGGTATAGGGGCTGCCGGCTATCATCTTTTCGGCCGAATCGAGGTTCTTGCTCGACCATTGCCCGGAGAGGCTCAGGTACAGGCTGTTACGCGGACTGAGTCCCTGCAGCCGGGCATAGCCTGCGTTCCATTTGCTGTAGCTGCCGGCAGTTTGTGCCGTGGCGGCATCGGATACCGTAGCAATGGGATCGTCGAAGGCGTTGCGGCCCGCAGTCAGCGACAGGTTCCAGGCGTTGTAGCCCTGCATGCCGTCGCGCATGTCGCCCGACAGGGTGGCTACCCAGTTGTCGAGGTGGCGGTCGGTGCGGATGCCGGTGGAGTCGACGTGATCGCGCAATAACTTGTGGTCGAACTGCAGCTGGGCAGAGATGTTGCTGGCGCGGCTGCGGATAAACGGGTGCCTGACCCACAGGCTGGATACGGTGGCCGTGCCGTGACCCAGCAGGCTGGCAAGCGAGCCGCCCAGGTTATAGCGCAACGCGGAGTAGGCCATTCCCAGCCTTGTACCGTAACCGTTGAGCAGGGTGTCGTAACCTGTCCGGCCATAGTTCATGTCGTTGCCGGTGGTAAGCACGTCGGCGGTAAATTCGTCGCCATGGCCAAAGGGCTCGGCCACGCTGAATCCTGCATTCAGCCGGGTGCGTCCGGTGTAGGCATTGCCGTAGTTGTCGAGTGAAGCCTGGCCCGTAAACCGGGAAGTGGCCGCGATGTCGACATCCATGTCGGCGGTGCCGACGGCCTTGCCCGGTTTCAGTGCGGCGACGGCCTTTGCTCCCGGCATGTCGGAGAGCAGCAGCAGGGAATGTTCCATGTCGCGGTCGGTAATGATTTGCCCGCCCTTCAGCGGTGACAGGGTGTCCTGCACGAGACGGTCGTTGACCCGGCTGTGGTTGTTCAGGTTGATCTTGCCGAAGCGCGCTTCCAGCACTTCGATGTTGACCACGCCGTTCTTGACGGTCTGTGCCGGCAATACGGCGCGCGACATCGAATAGCCATGGGCGTGATAGTAGTCGGTGATGGTCTGGGCCAGCTGCTGCAGCTGGGCGAAATTGAGGGTCTTGCCTTCGGCGCCCATCACCAGCCCGTGCAGCGTGGCGGTGTCAAACAATGTGTTGCCGGTAATGCGGATTTGCCTTACCTCGAAGGTGACGACGGATTCAATCTTGCCGGGTTTTTCTTCCTTGTGGCGGAGCCCGGTCTCGTCCCCGGAAGGGGCCGGGGCTTTTTGCGGCTGGACCTGTTGCAGCAGGTTGCCGGCATCGGGTGTCGTCGCAGCCACCGCCATGCCCGGCAGGGCCAGCAGGACGGCTGCGAGCAGGGAGGTCATGACGGGGAGCGTTGCCTGCTGCAGGGAGTCCGTGGCTTGTACGGGCATGGCGGTTCGATTTTGGCTGAAAATATTCATGTACGGTTTATCTTTCATTACATAACGAGCATGTCTTCGGGCAGCAGGATGCCGCTGCCAAGTATGGTCAGCACCCCTTCGCTGAAGCCGTGGCCCTGAGGATGGGGGACGAAGACAGGTGTATCGGTCGTGTCGGCATTTCCGGATGGTGGCTGCGAATGCTCCACCCGCAGTTGGCTGTTATGCACGACGGGGGGCTGGTTTAGCAGCGACTGCGCATAGGTGTCGGCAACTTCATCGACACTCGATGGCATGGCGTTCCAGATCGTCAGCGCACCATCCGCATAGCTGATGGTGTAGTTGGTGCTGGTGTAGCCGCCTGGCGTGATCGCATAGCTGCCTGCATCCACCGCGCCTTGTGCGCTGCCGCCGTAGGCCAGCGTGCCGCCCAGTACGGATGACGTCTCGCCATTGGCGAGGCCGATATACGTTACGCCGTTGCCGCCGCTGTAGGCCAGGCCGTCATAGATCTTGCGGGCGCTGTTCGCGCTTACCGTCAACGGAGCCATGACGATGCTGCTGGTGGCATTGTTTGCGAACGTGACGCTGTAGTTGCCTCCGCCGTTGCCGTCGCTGATCGTCGCGGCATTCAGGTTCACGGTCTTGTTGCCTGTCCCCGTATTCTTGTCCGTGTAGGCAAGGGTTGCCGCCGTCACTGTGTCGCCGCCGACCAGCGATGCAGCCAGCGCTGACAGGTCGCCCGCCGTTGCGGTGTAGGACAGCCCGCCGTCATAGGTCTTGCTCACTGACGGGGCGGTCAGCGTTACCGCCTTGGGTGTGATGTTGGCGGTGGTCGAAGCACCGGTGTTAAAGGTGTAGTTGCCTGCATCGGTACCGGTGACGGTGATGCCGGAGACGTTCACGGCCTTGCCGTTGGCGACGTTCTTGTTGGCGAAGCTTGCCGCGGTGCTGGCTAGCGTCAGCACATCGCCTGCGATGCGGTCGTCCGACAAGGTGGCGGTAGCGGTGGTCTGGCCATCATAGATCTTGTTGACGCCGGTGGCGGATACCGTCAGTGCCTTCGGCGTGATGTTGGCGGTGGTCAAAGCACTGGTGTTGAAGGTGTAGTTGCCTGCATCGGTACCGGTGACGGTGATGCCGGAGACGTTCACGGCCTTGCCGTTGGCGACGTTTTTGTTGGCAAAGATTGCCGATGTACTGGCTAGCGTCAGCACATCGCCTGCGATGCGGTCGTCCGCCAGTGTGGCGGTGGCAGTGCGCAGGCCGTCATAGATCTTGCTGATGCCGGTGGCGGATACCGTCAGCGCCTTCGGCGTGATGTCCGCGGTATAGGTGCCGCCGGTCAGGGTGTAGTTCGTGGCCCATCCCCCGCCAGCGGTGGTGATGGTGTTTAGCGTCAATGATCCCTTGGCCACTGACTTGGCAGTGCCGACATTCTTGTTGGCCATCGTGCCTGTTCCGCTCAGGCGCAGCGTTTCGCCGGGCGCCAGGTTGCTCAGCGTGAATATGGTTGCCGCCAGGCTTGAGGTGCCGTCGTACACCCGGCTGCCGGTCAGGCTGATCACGCGCGGATTGATGGTCAGCGAGCCGCCGGCGTAACTGATGATATAACCCTTCTGGTTGGACCAGATATCCGGCGTATAGACCCAGTTGGCCTGCACATCACCGGCATAAGGCGTGGCAACATTGAAAAGATTTCCCGAGGTGTCTGCACCCGCCACCGAGTAAGTCGCACCGCTCAACCCGCCGCCATAGGCGCTGCCGCTATAGGTCTGGCTGATATTGCTTGCGGTTATCGTCAACGGTTTCATGAAGGTACGCAACAGCGGCGCGGTATGGCCGCTGTAGATTGCCCAGGTGTTGGTGAAATCCCATGAGGTGAAGGAGCTCTGCTGCTGCATCTGGCTGGCTGACCGGCCGGTTGCTCCGCTTGAGTTGCCTGCTCCAAACGTTCCTGCGACAGAGCTGCTGTTGGCTGTATCCCAATAACTGCTGGTGATAGTTCCAGTTGTATAGCTGCCTATAAATCCACCGATATTGCTGCTGGTAGAACCACCGCCAGATGCCCGACCTGTCGTGTAGGAGTTGCTTACCGTCGAGGAGTTGAGTCCAATCAGCCCTCCGATATTTGCACCATCGGCTTGAACAGCGCCGGTCGAATAGCTATCGGTGATGGAACCTCCTGTTGCGTTTTCTCCAGCCAGGCCGCCGGCATTATTGGGTGTGATCGTGTTGATAACGGGAACAGGATTGGCAGCGGCAAAAACAGAGCCTGTGGCATAGCTCTGATTGATCGTTCCCGAATTGTGTCCAACCAGGCCACCGAAATTTTTATCGTAGTTGGCGTTCCCGCTGGTAGGGGTATCGGTAACTACGCTGCCAACGTGTGCGCTAGAGAAGCTATGCTGGATTCCATATGGGCCACCGTTTACATTGGATCCAGCCAGGCCGCCGACATCGCCTCTTCCATAAACGGTACCCGAGGTGGAGCTGTTGACGATGGTTCCGGAATTAAAACCCACCAGACCGCCGACAAATGTGGCGTCAGCACCGCCGATATTGACATTCACCGCCACGTTTTTGATTCTTGCGCCTACTACATATCCGAACAGGCCAAGGTAGGAAGTGCTGCTGTTTATGGTTAGCGCGGATGTTGAGCCTATCGTATGCCCCAAGCCATCGAACCCGCCTGTGAATTGATTCGTGCCGTTGGCGCCGATCGGCGCGAACCCCGTGCCGCCGTTCCAGGAACTCGTGTTCGCGATGGCGATGTCACTGCCCAGTGCGTAGTAGCCGGTCAAGTTCCCGTTCATGCCCTGCAGGTCGGTTGTGGTGGTACTGCCCGCTGCGCCCAGACTGTTGATAATAGTGTAGCTATGGAGGGTGCCGTCAGAACCCTGCTGGGTCTGGAAAGTCGCTGTCGAAGCCATGTTAATCGGGGCATGTATGTAGTCGTAGCTGGTGTTCCCCGAGGCGACAGCGCCCATGCCGTATTGCAGCACCAGTCCGGCGGTGCCGGTGGCGTTCATGGCGCTGTTGACGACGATGTTGCGATAGGCGTTGAGCGTCAGTGTGTTCGCGCTCCAGGTGAGCGCATCGTTGACGTTGATGTCGCCGCTGCCCGCCGTTGCGCCACTGCTGGAAAGAATGCTGAAGTTGCCGCCAGCCAGCGCGGTGTTCACCGCCGCGCCGGTCATGTCGCCGCCTGTGGCAGCAATTGTAAAGTCGGTCGGATCGATCAACCATGTGCCGCTGTTGCCGTTGGCGGCGAGGGTGGTGACCCTGGCGCTGTCGGCGACGTTGACGTGGGTGGCGGAAGTTTCGATGAAGCCGCCGTTGCCACCGCCGGGTGCGCCGGCATCCAGTGTGCCATCGACCCGGGTGGTGCCTGCAGCCATACCGGCCAGCAAGACTATGGAGCCGTTTTGGTTTTGTACGCTACGCGCCTCGATGATGCCGTCGTTGTTGACTGCGCTGACCAGCAGCGAGTCGCGCGCACCGGCGTTCATCACCACCATGCCGCCGTCGGCCTGGATCAATCCGTGGTTTGCCACCAGGCTGTCGAGTACGCTCTTGTCCACCTGCAGCTTGACGAGATCGTTGCCGCTGAAGCTCAGGCTCACCTGGTTGCCCGCGCCCAGCGCCACAGTGCCCAGCTGTGCGGTAATCAAGCCGCTGTTCGTCACCGAGTTGCCCAGCAGTGCCACATAGTGCGCGGCATTGATCGTGCCTTCGTTGACGATGCTGCCCGTGCCGGAGCCTGCGAAGGTGCTGTTGTCGGCGGTATCCAGCGTCGAGGCTACCAGGCCGCCGACGTTGACCTGCGCGCCTTTGCCGAACAGGATGCCGTTCGGGTTGATGAGGTAAATCTGGCCGTTGGCGTTCAGGTGTCCCAGAATCACGCTGCCATTGGTGTCATGAATGCGGTTGACCGCCAGCGCGGAAGCCGACGGCTGGTTGAAGTTGACGGTTTCCTGCGTGGCGACGTTGAAGGTTTTCCAGTCGAGTGAGAGGTTCTGGCTGGCCTGGTTGATCGTCGTCGTGTTGCCTGATTGCGTGATCGCGCCGCTGCCGGAAACCACCTGCCCGCCACCGGGGGCGGCCTGGGCCATCGATGCGCCCAATGCCAGGGCGATGGCGATGAGTTTGCGGCTGGCCATCGACTTGCCACGCCCGCGTGCCGTTTCTGCCACGGCAATCCATGAGTTGAGCACATGGCTCCAGACCAGGCGGTAAATGCGATTCAGCGATGCGTGGCGTTTCATTGACTTTCCTCGGTGCAATAGAACGGGCGATGCTATATGTGGGGAAACATGGCGGCTATCCGTTATTGGCATTTCTCCAGGCACATTCCGGACAACACCTCAGCCTGGACAAGAGAGGTGTCAGCCAGTTTTCCTGAGTGCGTGAAAATGGGCAGAGGGGTCGGCCAGACAGGCGATTGCGTCGTTGCGGCGTGCAGGATTGCGGCAGCGGATAGACGTGCCGGGCCCAGATTGGGCATGTGGATAGTCAGCCATGGGATGGCGTGGCAGATTAATACTTGCTTATATTGCAAGCACAGGCCCATACTGAACCTTGGAAAGACCGGGCGGCTATCTGTCTATTTGATATCTGTCGGGCTGGTTTCGTATCTCAACAGATGCTTGGGCGTGGATCATGGAAGCGATATGGACACAGTGACTTTAAGGCAGCCAGGTGAACCGGTTGGCGATAGCGTGGATGCGGCGACAGCCTGGCACTTCCATGAAGTTGTCGATGCAGCCCAGCTTGCCGATCTGCAGTCCTGGGTATCGACGATCAAGACGCGGCAGTTGAGTGCCGGGCAATGTAACGGGCGTTTCGGCGAGATCAGCCTGGGCGGGTTGCGGATTGTCAGCGAATCCCACAACTGCACGATCAACAAGAACGGGATCCTGCCGGACGATGTCTGCACGGTGTCGACTGCCAGTACGGCTCTGAGGTTCTCGCAGTTTGACGACAAGCAGGCTTCCTCGGTTTTCTTTCTTCCGGGTGGCGCCGAGTTTGATATTCATGTGCCCGAGAATGTCGAAACCCTGTATGTTGCCTTCGATCAGCGTGAATTGCTCGCGGGCGCGCGGGTGCTGGACGAGGCGAGCTGGGAGCGCCAGCCCACCGACCTGCTGGTCTTCGATTCACCGGGACGCCGGCATTTCGATATGCTGTTGCACAGCTTGTTCGAACTTATCCCAAAGAGGATTGCGGAAGGCATCGAGCCCGACGGAGACTTCATCCGTCGCACGATCAACGATACTGTTTTGCTGGTGATGAGCGGTGCGACGACAGTGTGTGCAGGCGATTCGCCGGAATACCGCTCCCACCGCCGCGCGCTCCGTCTGGTCAATGCAGCCAGGGACTATATCGATGCCTGTCTGCAAGCCGGGCACTGTCCCTCGATCGTCGATATCTGCCGCGCTGTGGGGATAGGCCAGCGCGCGCTGCAATCCAGTTTTGACTTGCTCCTGCAGCTTTCTCCTGTTGCCTATTTGCGCATTGCCAGGCTGAACCTGGTTCGTGCCGAATTGCGCGCGCCTTCCAGCCCTCACCTGACGGTTACGGAAGCTGCGACCCATTGGGGCTTTCTGCACCTGGGACGCTTTGCGGCCGATTACGGGGCAATGTTTGGAGAAAAGCCCTCCGAAACCCTGCGGCGTGCGCTGGCCTGAGCCGGGTACGACAACGTCCGGGATCATTGCGCCGCAATGCCATGACCGGTTACAGGAGTATGGCAGCGACGACCTTGCGGTCTTCCGACATCAGGATGTTGTAGGTACGGCAGGCGGCAGCGGTGTCCATGCATTCCACGCCGATGCCTGCTTCGGTCAGCATCCGGTACAGGCGCGGATGGGGGAAGTGCTGGCGCTCGCCGGTGCCGAGCAGCAGGATTTCGGGTGCGAACGCGCGGAAATACTCGAAATGCGCCTCGCCCAGCCCGGCGAAATCCTGCGGCTGCCAGTCGGTCAATACCTGTTGCGGCGTGACCACAATGGGCTGTTCATAACGCTCGCCGCTGACCATGACGTAGCCCGTGCCGTATGCGGTGAATGTTTTCTGATCGGCGGTGTTGGCAAGATGTAGTTTCAAGAGTGCTCCGGTTGCGGCTTGTTTATTTGCTGACAGGGGCGTGCTCGGATAGAATTGCGGCCTTTGTAGCCCGTGCTTTCAAGCGACTGTGGAACGGATTCTACCGGATTCGGTACGGCTTTGAATACGCAGGGTTGCTGCATTCTCTGGAAGAGCATCGTGAAACGACCTGACATCACTGATATCGAAATGGCGCAGCCTGTACTCAAGTCTGCCAAACTGGCCAATGTCTGCTACGACATCCGCGGCCCGGTGATGGCGCGCGCCAGGCAGATGGAGGAGGATGGCCATCGCATCATCAAGCTGAACATCGGCAACCTGGCGCCGTTCGGTTTCGACACGCCGGAAGAAATCCAGCAGGACGTGATCCACAACCTGCCGAATTCGGCCGGCTATTCGGATTCCAAGGGGCTGTTCGCCGCGCGCAAGGCGATCATGCACTACAGCCAGCAGAAGAATATCGCCGGGGTCGGGCTGGAGGACATTTTCATCGGCAACGGTGCCTCCGAGCTGATCGTGATGTCGATGCAGGGCCTGCTGAATACCGGCGACGAAGTGCTGGTGCCGGCGCCGGATTATCCGCTGTGGACGGCCGCCGTGACGTTGGCAGGCGGCACCGCGCGCCATTACATGTGCGACGAACAGAGCGGCTGGCTGCCCGACCTGGACGACATCCGGGCCAAGATCACGCCGAATACGCGCGCCATCGTGATCATCAATCCGAACAACCCGACCGGTGCGCTGTATCCGGACGAGATGCTGCTCGAGCTCATCCAGATCGCGCGCGAAAACCGGCTGATCATATTTGCCGACGAAATCTACGACAAGATGCTGTACGACGGTGCGACGCATACCGCGATTGCTTCGCTGGCCGACGACGTGCTGTTCGTGACCCTGAACGGCCTGTCCAAGAATTACCGCGCCTGCGGTTACCGTTCCGGCTGGATGATCGTTTCCGGCGCCAAGAAGCGTGCGCAGGATTATCTCGACGGACTGAATATCCTGGCCTCGATGCGCCTGTGTTCCAACGTGCCGGGACAGTATGCGATCCAGACGGCGCTCGGCGGCTACCAGAGCATCAACGACCTGGTCGCGCCGCATGGGCGCCTGACCCGGCAGCGCGACCTGGCCTGGCAGATGCTGACCGACATTCCCGGGGTGACTTGCGTCAAGCCGAAAGCGGCGCTGTACCTGTTCCCGCGCCTTGACCCGAAGATGTACCCGGTCGAGGACGACCAGAAGTTCGTGCTGGAAATGCTGGAAGCGGAGAAGGTGCTGGTGGTGCAGGGCAGCGGTTTCAACTGGCAGCAGCCGGACCATTTCCGCGTGGTGTTCCTGCCCAATGCCGACGACCTCACCGAGGCGATGGGACGCGTTGCGCGTTTCCTGGAGTATTACCGCAAGCGCTACGGCAAGTGATCTGGCTGCATTGTTGCAGTGACACAGGACGGTAAGATTGTTGCGTTACCTTTCTGCTGGGGTGTGAATTATTGAGAATCCGGAGTTAACCGTTATGAAACCGATCAATGTAGGTTTGTTGGGCATAGGTACCGTCGGCGGCGGCGTTTTTACCGTGCTGAAGCGCAATGCCGACGAAATCATGCGCCGTGCCGGACGCGACATCCGCATTACCGTGGTGGCGGACAAGAATGTCGAGCGTGCGAAGGAAGTGACCGGCGGCAAGTGCCGGGTTACCGACGATGCATTCTCGGTGGTCAACGATCCCGACATCGATATCGTGGTTGAACTGATCGGCGGCTATGGCGTGGCCAAGGAGCTGGTGATGAAGGCCATCGCCAATGGCAAGCACGTGGTGACCGCAAACAAGGCGCTGCTCGCGGTGCACGGCAACGAGATATTCCTGGCGGCGCAGAAAATGCGCGTGATGGTGGCGTTCGAGGCGGCGGTCGCGGGTGGCATCCCGATCGTCAAGGCGGTGCGCGAAGGTCTGGCGGCCAACCATATCGAGTGGATCGCCGGCATCATCAACGGCACCACCAACTTCATCCTGTCCGAGATGCGCGACAAGGGATTGCCGTTTGCCGACGTGCTGAAAGAGGCGCAGGCGCTGGGCTATGCCGAGGCCGACCCGACTTTCGACATCGAGGGCGTGGATGCCGCACACAAGATTACCATACTAGCCTCGCTGGCCTTCGGCATCCCGATGCAGTTCGACAAGACGCATGTCGAGGGCATCTCCAAACTGCAGGCGGTGGATATCCGGTATGCCGAACAATTCGGCTACCGCATCAAGCTGCTGGGTATTACCCGCCGCACCCCGGAAGGTGTCGAGCTGCGCGTGCACCCGACGCTGATCCCGGCCAGGCGCCTGATCGCCAACGTCGAGGGCGCAATGAATGCGGTACTGGTGCAGGCCGATGCCGTCGGTCCGACCCTGTACTACGGCAAGGGCGCGGGTGCGGAGCCGACCGCGAGTTCGGTGATCGCCGACCTGGTGGACGTGACGCGCATGCATACTGCCGATCCGGAGAATCGCGTGCCGCACCTGGCTTTCCAGCCCAACCAGCTGGTGAACCTCAAAGTGTTGCCGATGGGCGAGGTGCAGACCAGCTATTACCTGCGTCTGCGCGTGGCCGACAAGCCGGGCGTACTGGCCGACATCACACGTATTCTTGCCGACGAGCAGATATCCATTGATGCGGTAATCCAGAAAGAACCGGGCGAGGGCGAAGAGCAGACGGATCTCATCATGCTCACCCATCAGACGCGCGAAAAGCGCGTGAATGCGGCCATCGCCAAAATGGAACAATTGTCGGCGGTGGCGGGTCAAGTGACGCGACTGCGTCTGGAACATCTAGGTAGCTGAGACATGCGTTATATCTCGACACGCGGCAACGCGCCGGCGAAAACCTTTACCGAAATACTGCTGGGCGGCCTCGCACCCGATGGCGGCCTGTACCTGCCGGAGCAATATCCGCAGGTGACGCGGGCCGAGCTGGATGCATGGCGCAAGCTGTCGTATGCCGAGCTGGCGTTTGAGGTGCTGTCCAAGTTTGCCACGGACATTCCTGCGGACGACCTGCGTGCCATCATCAGCAAGACCTACACCTCGGAGGTGTATGGCAACGGCCGCGCCGATTCCGATTCCACGCAGATCACGCCGCTGCGCACACTGGCGGACAACGTGCACATCCTCGAGCTGTCCAACGGCCCGACCCTCGCGTTCAAGGACATGGCGATGCAGTTGCTGGGCAACCTGTTCGAGTATGCGCTGGACAAGCAGCACGCCGAACTGAACATCCTCGGCGCGACATCGGGCGACACCGGTTCCGCCGCCGAGTATGCGATGCGCGGCAAGCGCGGCATCCGCGTGTTCATGCTGTCGCCGAACGGCAAGATGTCCGGCTTCCAGCGCGCGCAGATGTATTCGCTGCAGGACCCGAATATTTTCAACATCGCCATCAACGGCATGTTCGACGATGCGCAGGATATGGTGAAAGCGGTATCCAACGACCACGCGTTCAAGGCCAGGTACAAGATCGGCACGGTCAATTCGATCAACTGGGCGCGCGTGTCGGCGCAGATCGTTTATTACTTCAAGGGCTACTTTGCGGCAACGCAGTCGAATGACGAGCAGGTGGCGTTCTCGGTGCCGTCCGGCAATTTCGGCAACATCTGCGCAGGACACATCGCGCGCATGATGGGGCTGCCGGTCGGCCAGCTGATCCTCGCCACCAATGAGAACGACGTGCTGGACGAGTTTTTCCGCACCGGCGTCTATCGTCCGCGCGACACCGGCCACACCTACGAGACCAGCAGCCCGTCGATGGACATTTCCAAGGCATCCAACTTCGAGCGCTTCATGTTCGACCTGGTCGGGCGCGATGGTGCCAAGGTACGCGAGTTCTGGAGCAAGGTGGATGCGGGGGGGGCGTTCGACATCAAGGACACTGCCTACTGGCATGCGCTGGCGACGTTCGATTTTGCATCCGGCAAGAGCACGCATCGGGACAGGCTCAAAACCATACGCGAGCTGTGGGAGGAGTACGGCGTCATGATCGACCCGCACACCGCGGACGGCCTCAAGGTGGGGCTGGAGCAGCGTCGCCCGAGCTTGCCGCTGATCTGCCTGGAAACTGCGCTGCCGGCAAAATTCGAAGAGACCATCCGCGAGGCATTGGGCCGCGAACCCGAGCGTCCCGAGGCGCTGGCCGGCATCGAGAATCTCACGCAGCGTTGCGAAGTCATGGATGCCGACGTGACCAGGCTCAAGTCGTACATTGCCGAGCACGCACCGCAATAGTTCATCTTTCCGGGTAGGGCTGCACCTTGAATAACCTGATCCTGCTCGTCCTCTGTTTCATCATCGGCATGTTGCTGCACCATACGCGGCGCATGCCGGAGAACGCGCATAGCACGCTCAACAGCTTCATCATCCATGTCTCGCTGCCGGCGCTGACGCTGCTGTATGTGCATGACCTGAAAGTCAGTGGCAACGTGGCGCTGATGATGGCGATGGGGTGGATCTATTTCGCGCTGGCGGCCGGTTTTTTCTGGCTGGTCGGGCGCTGGCAGAACTGGTCGCGCAGCACCACTGGCGCGCTGATGCTGACCGGCGGGCTGGGCAATACCTCATACGTCGGCCTGCCGATGATAGAGGCGTATTACGGGCACCAGGGAATCGCCACGGGCATCATCGTCGACCAGCTCGGTTCCTTTCTGGTGATGTCCACACTGGGCGTCACCGTTGCCGGCATTTATTCGTCGGGGCGTCCGGGTATCGCCGAGATGGGCAGGCGCATCCTGCTGTTCCCCCCGTTCATCGCGCTGGTGCTTGCCTTGCTGCTGATCCCGGTGGCTTATCCGGAATGGCTGAGCCTGGTGCTGAAGCGCCTCGGCGATACGCTGGCGCCGCTGGCCTTGCTCGCGGTCGGTTTCCAGTTGCGGCTCGGCCATCTCGCGGGCAACGGCAGGAAGCTGGCCATCGGCCTGGGGTTCAAGCTGGTGCTGGCACCGTTGGTGCTGCTGGTGCTGTATGTGCCGCTGCTCGGCGCGCATGGGCAGGCGATACAGATCACGCTGTTCGAAGCGGCAATGCCGCCGATGATCACGGCGGCGATCCTGGCAACGGAACACGACCTCGATCCGCCGCTCGCGACCCTGATGGTGGCAGTGGGGCTGGTGGCCTCGTTTTTTACGCTGAGCGGATGGTGGTATGGATTGCGGTGGGTGTAAGCTGCGTTACGGACAATTCTGCATCCTGACAAGGAGGGGAAAATGAAATTCCATTGCGTGTTGCTTTGTGCCTTATCCCTGCTGTCCCTGCCGGCCTTGGCCGAGGAGCAGCGATACGACCAGGTGGACTTCAGCAGCAAGGCCGAGCAGGAAGTGGCCAACGACCTGATGACCGCAATATTGAGCATCGAGGTCAATGACGCCAGGCCGGACAGGGTGGCCCGGCAAATCAATGCGACGCTTAACGAAGAGCTCAAGACAGCCGCCACCTTCAGCGGCATCAAGGCCGCCAGCGGCGACCAGACCACGTATCCCGTATATGCCAAAAACAGCCGCAAGCTGGAAGGCTGGCGCGGCCATGCCGAAATCCGCCTGGAAAGCCGCGACTTCAGGAAAATGGGCGAACTCATCGCGCAACTGCAACAGGACATGCAATTGCAGGGCATCCAGTTTTCACTGGCTGCAGATACCCGGCAACAGGTCGAAAATACACTGATCACCAAAGCTATCGACACATTCAAAATACGCGCAAAGACGGTAAGCGCTGCGCTGGGCGGGGTGAGTTACAAAATTGTCCATCTCTCCATCAGCAACGGTGGCGGCTATCCCCGGCCGATGCTGGGGCGCGCCGTCATGGCGGATGCCGCGATTCCGGCACCGCAATTCTCGGGCGGCGAAAGCACCATGAGTGTGCAGGTTTCCGGCACCATTCAAGTCATCCACTAACGCCATTTTCTTGGCTGACGGCGGCGTCAGCGTTTCGCATACATGCCTGAAAATCGTGCGGGCAGGAGCGAGAACGACATTTTCTGATTGTTTTTCCTAACGTTTCCGCAAGAATTGCCGATAACCGGCTAATGATGCCCGCCAATGACAACTTGCGTCGTGTCGCAGGCCCCATCGTCGGCCTGGCTTCTTTATATATTGTCCTGTTCCTGTCGGCTACGCACGTCCTGATTGATGTGGATGTGATGTCTTTGCCGATGCATATGGCGATGGAGACATTTTCCATCGTGATCGCCATGCTGGTATTCGGTGTGGCATGGAATGCATACAGCACGGAACGTCCCGGAAATATCCTGCTTCTGGCGTGTGGTTTCCTGGCAGTTGGCTTGCTGGATTTTGCGCACACATTGTCCTTCAATGGGATGCCGGATTTCGTTACACCCGGTAGCGAGGAGAAAGCCATCCAGTTCTGGATGGCAGCCCGTTTCGTTTCGGCACTGACGCTGCTGGTCGTGGCGTTACGCTCCTGGGAACCGTTATCCAGACCACGTGCCCGTTACATCATGCTGGTTTCAAGCATCACCGTCGTTGTCCTGACCTACTGGCTTGTGTTGTTTCACGGCCAATCCTTGCCGCACACTTATGTCGAAGGGGTGGGGCTGACGTTATTCAAGGTCAGAGGAGAGCTGATTATCATTTTCATGATGCTGGCAGCGGCAATATTGTTCTATCGCCAGGTGTGCTCTTCTCCTCCGTCAGACCAGGCTACTCCGGCAAGCCTGTTTGCGGCTTCTGTGGTTACCATTCTGAGCGAAATGTGTTTCGTTCTTTATCTGGATGCGGACGACCTTTTCAGTTTGCTGGGGCACCTTTACAAGGTTATTGCATATTCCTACATCTATCAGGCGGTGTTTGTCGGCAGTGTGCGCGAGCCATTCTTGAGGTTGCAGGAATCGAGGGATGAGCTGTACGCATCGAGAATGATGCTGCGTTCCATTCTGGATAGTGTGCCTGCACGAATTTTCTGGAAGGATCGGGGTGGTCGCTATCTCGGAGCGAATGATTTGTTCCTGCGGGATGTGGGTTTGAAAAACGAAAGTGAACTGGTCGGCAGAACAGATTTCGACATATTCGAGGATCATGCCGAGCTGTATGTTACCGACGACCAGATCGTGATGGCGAGCGGCGTGCCGAAACTGGATTTTGACGAGCCGCTCACAATGGCCGACGGGAGGGCCGCCTACCTGATTACAAGCAAGGTGCCTTTATTCGCGCCGGATGGAACGGTGTCTGGTGTATTAGGGACGTATATCGACAATACCGAGCGAAAACTGCTGGAAAAGCAGCTTACCCTGATGGATGTTGCCTTGAACAAGGTGCATGAGTCAGCATTCCTTTATGACCAGGACACGCTCGAATTCATATATGTCAACGACGAGGCGTGTCGTGCAACAGGCTATAGCCGGGAAGAGCTGCTGCAGATGACAGTGCTCGATGTCGATCCGGATGCGAGCCTCAAGAGCAGCGCCGCGCTCCGCAGCCTCAAGAAAGCAGGAGGCTCGATCGTGCTGGAACGCCGCCTGAAAACCAAGGATGGCGAGATCTTGCCGGTGGAGGTGCACACTTCACTTTTCGAGTATCAGGACATGGAGATCAGCTTCTCCTTTACCCGCAATATTGCCGAACGCAAGCGGATGGAAAAGAGCGAGGCCATTCGGCTGAAGATTTTCGAGCGGCTGGCACAGGGCGGGGATCTGCTGGAAATTCTCGGCCTGGTGACAAGCTATATCGGGGAGGCTCTTCCGGGATATTTTGCCGGGATCAAATTGGTGGATCCGGACATGGGATCGTTACAGCCAGTAGTAATGCCGGATTTCCCGGGTAGTGTGAGCATGCGCAATGGCCGCCTTGCCACTTTATGCAGTGTTGCGGAGCAGCACCTACATGCAACAGGCGCGGAAGATGCGGCCACGCATCCATTTATGGGGACGTGCAGGAATTTTTTCGAGCGGGGAAAGAGACTGTCGTGCTATTCGGAGCCGATACTGGGCTCGTCCCGGGAGCTGCTGGGCACTTTCTGCATCTACCGTGGCGAAGCGGCCGTGCCTTCCGAGAGGGAGCGGGAGCTGCTGCGCCGCGCCAGTCATTTCGCCGCCATTGCGATCGAGCGAAAAAGGGCTGAAAGGCTGCTCATGGAATCTCATGCCCAGTTGCGGGGTATGGCGGCACGACGGGAAGCAGTGCGCGAAGAGGAGCGGAGATATATTGCGCGTGAGGTGCACGATGAACTGGGCCAGATTCTTACCGGCCTGCAATTGAATGCCTCGGTCCTGATGCACAAATTTTCCGAAGACTCTGCCGAGTTGTCCAGTCGTTTGCGTGAAATTGTAACCTTGACGGAAAAAGCAGTGGATGTGGCGCGCAACATCGCTTCGGCATTGCGGCCGCCTGCGCTGGATATGGGTATTGCTTCGGCTCTGGAATGGCTTGCCGACCGCTTTAGCGTCAATGCAGGCATTCGGGCGGAGGTCGCGATTGAGGACAAGGATATTTCCCTGGAGGAAAACCAGGCCATTGCGCTGTTCCGCATCGTTCAGGAATCGCTGACCAATGTGACCCGTTATGCAGAGGCAAGCAGGGTGGGCATCGTATTGTCACGAGAGGGTAGTGAATATGTCCTGAAAGTGCAGGATGATGGAATTGGTTTCGACCTGCATTCAATAAAGGAGAATTCGTTTGGCTTGGTAGGCATGCGGGAACGCGCGCTGATGCTGTGGGGATCATTATCCATTTGCAGCAGGCCGGGGGAGGGAACGGAAGTCGAAGTGCGTATACCGGCAGATAACTTATGGGGGAAGCATGATTAGGGTATTGATTGCGGACGACCATGCAATTGTTCGTGGCGGCCTGAAACAGTTGTTCGAATTGATGGGCGATATCGTGGTGGCAGGCGAGGCAGCCAATGGAGCGGAGGTGCTGGAGATGGTGCAGCAGCGCGAGTTTGATCTGCTGCTGGTCGATCTCACCATGCCCGGCCTGAGCGGGGTCAACTTGATTTCCCGCGTCCGTACACAGAATGAAAAGCTGCCGATTCTGGTGCTTAGCATGCATAATGAATTGCAGGTCGCCAAGCGGGTATTGCAGGCGGGAGCGGCTGGCTATGTGACCAAGGGCAGCATGCAGGAAATACTCATAAATGCGGTGCGCAGGGTGGCTGCTGGCGGACGTTTTGTCGACCCGACAATTGCCGAGCAGATAATGTTCGAGAAACCGGTCAATGGGGAAAGGTCGCCGCTGGATCGGCTGTCCGGTCGGGAGCTGCATATTCTCAGACTGCTGGCGATGGGCAGGGGGGTCAATGAGATTGCCACGGATCTTTTCATCAGCAATAAAACAGTCAGTACCCACAAGGCCAGGCTGATGCAGAAAATGAACTTCCAGAGCAATGCCGAGCTGGTACGCTATGCGGCAGACCATGGGCTGGTTGAATAATATGTTGAGCAAGCTACAGCGCTGTCGCTGATTCCAGCCTCCGATGGCAGAGGGCTGTTCCAGCTTTTCGCCGCTTTCCGGCAATACATCAACCGGCGTTGTCAGACTAATCCTACCCCCCTTCTGGCAGATTACGGGTAAATCAAGAAATCCCGATAGTTAGCTGTATCCATTTCTGAGATTCTGCAATCCGCTTGAAAAGTTTTTCCGTTGGATTGAGTGCGAGGTCTGGATATGGAACTAACACTAGAGGGCGCGACGAATACGATGGAGGGCTCGATGCAGCCGGCGATCAGGCCATGGCTGCCCCTGCTCGTGGTAGGCATCGCGGGCGCTGCGGCGGTGATCTTCGTCGGGCAATGGAGCGATGTTTCCGTTGCATTGTCCATATCGCTGATCGTCATTGCATCGATAGCAGCGCAATGGACGACCAGAAAAGTTCGCGAACAAATGCGGGCGGCGGTTCAATCCGAACGCGTCAGCATGGCGGAAAAACTTCATCACATGCGATCGTCTTCCATCAGTGGGCTGGACGAACTGTGTCTGGGCGTACTTCCGGTGTGGTCCGGCCAGGTCAAGATGGCCCGCGTGCAGACGGAAGACGCAATTATGGCGTTGACCAATCGTTTTGTCGGGTTGTCGCAGGAACTGGAAAATGCCGCGGATGCCTCCCGTACCAGCGGTGGTGCCAATACCTCTGGCCTGGTCGAGCTGCTGACCTCCAGTGATCTTGAATTGCATACAATTGTTACCTCGATGCGTCAGGCATTGATGGTGAAACAGAAGATGCTGGCGGAAGTGCAGGGACTGGCGCATCTCACGGAGTTGCTGCAGGCCATGGCCACCCAGGTGGGTGAAATTGCCGCCCAAACCAATTTGCTGGCATTGAATGCTGCGATCGAAGCCGCCCGGGCGGGAGAAGTCGGGCGCGGCTTTGCGGTAGTCGCGGATGAAGTGCGCAAACTTTCCAACATGTCGGGCGAAGCGGGAAAAAAGATCGCGGATACCGTAAACAAGGTTAATTCCGCCATCACTGCAACGGTTGCCGCATCTGAAGCGTCAACCCGTGAAGACGAGACCATGGTGAGCGATTCCGAACAGGTCATTGAGCGGGTTCTGGATGGTTTCCGTTCGGCAACGGACGGGCTTACCCGGTCCGCCGATATATTGCGCCAGGAAAGCGACAGCATACGCAGCGAAATTTCTGAAATCCTGGTGTCGCTGCAATTCCAGGATCGTGTCAGCCAGATGCTCGGCCATGTTTGCGATGATCACGCCAAGCTGGAGCAGCACCTGCTGCAATCGCGGCAGGACATGGAGAATGGCGGGGAGGCCGTCGAGATCGATGCCCACACCTGGCTGGGCGAACTGGCCCAGACCTACACCACCCTCGAGCAGGTTGACGTTCATAACGGGAAGTCACCCGCTGCCGCATCCGGCAGTGATGACATTACCTTCTTTTAATTTTCAGGAGAGCGACAAATGTCCAAGACGATACTTGTGGTTGATGATTCCGCCAGCTTGCGCCAGGTGGTCGGTATTGCGCTTAAGGGAGCCGGCTATACGGTAATCGAGGCATGCGATGGAGTGGATGCCCTGTCCAAGATCAAGGGACAGAAAATCAACCTGGTGATCAGCGACGTCAACATGCCGAACATGGACGGCATTACCTTCGTCAGGGAAATGAAGAAACTGCCGGAATTCAAGTTTACGCCCGTCATCATGCTGACCACCGAGGGCCAGGAGTCCAAGAAGCAGGAAGGCCAGGCGGCCGGTGCGAAGGCCTGGGTGGTCAAGCCTTTCCAGCCACCGCAGATGCTGGCGGCAGTGTCCAAGTTGATCATGTAGGAGGCAGGCGTGACGGTACTGATCGAACGCGAGCGTAATCTGGTCAGGCTCAGCCCTGAGGGTGAGCTGACCATTTACCACGTGGCGGAGCTGAAGGCAGAACTGCTCTCCGGCATGCAGGATGATCCAGAGGTGGAAATCAAACTCTCGGCAGTCAGCGAAATGGACACGGCCGGTTTCCAGTTGCTGGTATTCCTCAAGCGCGAGGCGATCCGTTCGGGCAAGACGCTACGCCTGGTTGCGCACAGCCAGGCCACACTGGAGGTGATCGATTCATACAACATGGCCTCATATTTTGGCGACCCCGTGGTCATCACGCGCTAGGAGAAGTCAAATGAGCATGGAGCAGGCATTACAGACTTTTTTCGAGGAATGCCGGGAATTGCTGCAGCAAATGGAGGATATCCTGCTGCAGCTGGAAAGGGTGCCGGACGACCCGGAAGCGGTCAATGCGATGTTCCGGGCGGCACATACCATCAAAGGGTCGGCCGGACTATTCGGGCTGGACGATATCGTGGCATTCACCCACACCGTGGAAAACCTGCTGGATATGGTGCGTGACGGCAAGGTGGGAATCACTTCCGCTCTGGTGGCGGAATTGTTGTTGTGTCGGGATCATATCGGCGACCTGGTCGAGCATGCTGCCAGTGGTGGCGAGATCAATGCCGAATTCAGGAATCAGGGGGACATGCTGAGCGCCCGCCTGCGCGAGTTCATGGGCGAGGCTCCGGAGTTGGGCAATCCTCAGGTTCCCGCGGAGCGTGCAACCATGGTGGAGGCCAGTGGTGGCGGCAAAGTGGACGGCGATACCTGGCATATCTCGCTACGCTTCGGCAAGGATGTCCTGCGCAATGGCATGGATCCATTATCGTTTATCCGCTACCTGGCTACGCTGGGTGAAGTCGTCAGTATCCACACCTTGGTCGATGCGATGCCGGATGGCGACAGCATGGATCCGGAATCCTGCTATCTCGGTTTCGAGATTGATCTCAGAAGCGATGCCGACAAGAAAACCATAGAGGATGTATTCGAATTCGTACGCGATGATTGTCAGCTACACATCCTGCCGCCGCGCAGCAAGATCAGCGAATTCATGGATTTGATCAGGAGGCTGCCGGAAGAAGACGCGATGCTGGGCGAAATTCTGGTGAAAAGCGGGGCAATTACCCAGAAAGAGCTGGAAGAGGGGCTGTCGGCGCAGTGGGACGTGGATGCGCCACTGGGCGAAATTCTGGTGGAAAAGGAAACCGTCCAGCAGCCGGTAGTGGAAGCTGCGCTGGAAAAACAGAAACAGATCAAGGAATCCAGGGTGCAGGAGGCGAAGTTTGTGAGGGTACATGCCGACAAGCTCGATTCCTTGATCAACATGGTGGGGGAGCTGGTGATTGCAGGTGCTTCCGCCGGTTTGCTCGCGCAGCGCAGCAAGGATGGCCCGCTGCAGGAGGCAACCTCGATTGTGTCCAGCCTGGTCGAAGAAATCCGCGACGGGGCGCTGAAACTGCGCATGGTCGAGATTGGTGAAACCTTCAGCCGCTTCCAGCGCGTAGTGCGTGACGTATCGAAAGAACTGGGCAAGAACATTGGCTTGGAAATCAGCGGTGCCGAGACCGAACTGGACAAGACCGTGGTGGAAAAGATCGGCGATCCGTTAATGCATCTGGTGCGCAATTCTATGGATCACGGCATAGAGTCCAGAGAACTTAGATTGCAGCGCGGCAAGTCGGAGTGTGGCCAATTGCGACTGAATGCCTATCACGATTCCGGCAGTATCGTGATTGAGGTCGGGGACGACGGCGGTGGCTTGAACCGCGAAAAAATACTGAACAAGGCCATAGAGCGCGGCCTGATTCAGAGCGGCCAGGGAATGAGTGACAGCGACGTGTTCAAGCTGATTTTTGAGCCGGGCTTCTCCACGGCGGATCAGGTTACCAACCTGTCCGGCCGCGGCGTCGGCATGGATGTGGTCAAGCGCAACATTGAGGCGCTGCGTGGCACGGTCGAGATCGACAGCGCTGAAGGCAAGGGAACCACTACGCGTATTCGCCTGCCGCTGACACTGGCGATTATCGATGGGTTTCTCGTCGGTGTGGGCGAATCCTTCTTCGTGGTGCCGCTGGACATGGTGCAGGAATGCGTGGAACTGAGCGAGGAAGACCGCCGCAACGGAAAGGAGCACGGTTTCCTGAATTTGCGCGGCGAGGTGCTCCCTTATGTGCGCCTGTGCGAGCAGTTCGAGATTTCCGGGGCGGGGAGCCGCCGCGAGAGTGTGGTAGTGGTGCAGTACGGGAATCAGAAGGCAGGCATGGTGGTGGACGACTTGCTGGGCGAATTCCAGACGGTAATCAAACCAATGGGGCAGGTGTTCAGAAACCTGAAGGGTATTTCCGGATCGACCATCCTGGGCAGCGGCGAGGTGGCGTTGATTCTGGATGTACAGGCATTGGTTCAAGTTGCGGCCAGCAATGAAGCGAAATCTCTGGCCAGGGTATCTGTGCAGGGCTAATCATTAGGAGATGACGATGTTCAAGAATATGCGTATTGGTGTGCGACTGGCCATAGGATTCGGCATTGTGGTCATATTATTGATGACAATTGCCCTGATCGGCATCAACCGGCTGAGAGACATCAATGAAAGAATGGATGATGTTATCGGTAATAAATATCCCAAGACCGTCCAGGCCAACATGATTGCAGATGATATCAATACCATTGCCCGCGCCTCCCGTGACGGTTTGATCGAAATCGATAATCATGACCTGGTCAAGGAGGAAGTGGCCCGCATTATCCAGGCACGCAAGAATATCGAGGAAAATACCGAGAAGCTTGAGGCAACAATCAGCAGCGAGCAGGGCAAGGCACTGCTGAAAGACCTGAAGGCCAGCCATGCAGCCAACGTGGCTGCCCAGGAAAAGCTGATCAAGCTGCTGAACAACGGCAAGAAACAGGACATGCAGGACTTCCTGACCGGTGAATATCATGACCAGCAGGAAGCATATTTCAAGGCGATCAAGAGCCTGCTGAGTTACCAGACGGACCTGATGGACAAATCCGGCAAGGCGGCAGCTGACGAATATGATTCCGCCCGTACCATGATGATAGCTTTGGCGCTGGTGGCGATCATCCTGGCGGCCATCGTGGCATTCTGGGTGACCCGCAGCATCACCAAGCCATTGAATGAAGCGGTAGATGTCGCCAATAGCCTGTCACAAGGGGATCTGACTGCAAAAATAGAGGTTTCATCCAGGGATGAGACCGGCATGCTGCTCGAAGCAATGCGCAACATGGTGGACAAGCTGTCGCAGATCATTACGGAAGTGCGCTCGGCATCGGACAACCTGTCCTCGGCATCGGAGGAAGTCAGCGCAACGGCGCAGAGCTTGAGCCAATCGTCGAGCGAACAGGCGGCCAGCGTGGAGGAAACCAGTTCTGCGGTGGAGCAGATGAGCGCTTCGATTTCGCAGAACACCGAGAATGCGAAGGTCACCGACGGCATGGCAAGTTCGGCGGCCAAGCAGGCGACCGAGGGCGGGCAGGCCGTAACCGAGACGGTATCCGCGATGAAGAGCATCGCCGGAAAGATCGGCATCATCGACGATATTGCCTACCAGACCAACCTGCTGGCGTTGAATGCCGCAATCGAAGCGGCCCGTGCCGGCGAGCACGGCAAAGGCTTTGCCGTGGTGGCGGCCGAGGTGCGCAAGCTGGCGGAGCGCTCCCAGGTTGCTGCGCAGGAAATTGGTGAGCTGGCCTCCGGCAGTGTCGGCTTGGCGGAAAAGGCCGGCAAGCTGCTGGATGAAATGGTTCCCAGCATCAACAAGACATCCGACCTGGTGCAGGAGATAACGGCTGCCTCGCAAGAGCAATCGACCGGGGTGAGTCAGATCAACACTGCCATGTCGCAGCTCAACCAGGCTACCCAGCAGAATGCATCGGCTTCGGAAGAGCTGGCCGCGACTGCGGAAGAAATGAGCGGCCAGGCGGAACAGTTGCAGCAGGTGATGGGTTTCTTCAAGGTGGGCAGTGTCGACAGTCTCGCCAGAGCCAGTGCTACCCGGCCAGCAGCGGCGCAGGAAAAGCCAAGTCAGGCCCCGGTCAAAAGCAAGCCGGCCAAAGCCACTGCGTTGCGCGATGAAGATATGGAATTCGTCAGGTTCTGAAGGAGAGCAGCATGGGAGCGCTTGTAAAAACTGAACAGGCGGAAGCTGTGGCCGAACAGCAGCAATACCTGACATTCATGCTGAGTGGGGAGGTATTTGCCATCGGCATACTGGTGATCAAGGAGATCATAGAGTACGGCCAGCTGACTACCGTGCCGATGATGCCGGATTTCATCCGGGGCGTGATCAACCTGCGCGGCAGTGTCGTGCCGGTGGTCGATCTGTCTGCCCGTTTCGGGCGAGGCAAGACGGAACTTACCCGGCGAACCTGCATCGTCATTATCGAAGTGGGCGGTGACGGGGGAGAGTCGCAGACGGTAGGGGTGATGGTGGACGCAGTAAATGAGGTGCTGGAAATTCCGGCAAACGAAATCGAGCCGGCACCGGCATTCGGCGCAAAAATCCGCACCGACTTCATCCAGGGGATGGGCAAGGTGGACGGCAAGTTCGTCATCCTGCTGGACGTCGACAATGTACTGTCGGTGGACGAGCTGGCGATGCTGGAAGGGGCGGTGGCTGTTAGCAGCGGCGCATAGCAGCATGAGCCTCCTGTCGATCAGCGATCAGGAATTCGACAAGTTCCAGCAGCTGCTGAAACAGCTGGCTGGCATTCATCTTTCTCCTGCGAAGAAGCCCCTGGTGGTCGGGCGGCTCGGCAAGCGTCTGCAACTTGGGCAGCACCGGAGTTTTGGCGATTATTACCAGCATCTGGTCAGCGCAGCGGGCAAGGATGAGTTGAATATCGCGGTGGACCTGCTGACCACCAACGAGACCTATTTCTTTCGGGAACACAAGCATTTCGATTTTCTGCGCGACACCATATTGCCGGCGCACCGTCGAGGTACGGTGTTCCGGGTATGGAGTGCGGCCTGCTCCAGTGGAGAAGAACCATACACTATCGCGATAATCCTCGCCGACGTGCTTGGCGAAGGGGCCTGGGAAATCGTGGCATCCGATCTCAGCGGCCGCGTTCTCGAGCGCGCGCGCACCGGCCACTATGCGATGGAGCGAGCCGAAAAAATTCCCAAACATTACCTTACCCAATATTGCCTGAAGGGTGTCGGTGCACAGGAAGGCACTTTCCTGATTGACCGCAAGTTGCGCGACAGGATCCGGTTCATGCAGATAAACCTGAATAACCAAATGCCCAAGCTCGGTGAGTTTGACGTGATTTTCCTGCGCAACGTGATGATCTATTTCGACCTGGAAACCAAACGCCAAGTGGTGGCCCGTCTCCTGCCGATGCTGAAGCCAGGGGGCTATTTTCTGGTCAGTCATTCGGAAAGTCTGAACGGTGTCAGCGATGTATTGAAGCCGGTCATGCCTTCGGTTTACCGCAAGCCATGAAAAAACCTGGGCGGGCAATCGAGGTTACCCTGCAGCCGGGCGAGTTCTATTTCGGCGATGGCAATACGCGGATACGTACCCTGCTGGGTTCGTGCATAGCGATCACCATGTGGCACCCCCAAAGCAAGATCGGCGGTATGTGCCACTTCATGCTACCGTCGCGCAGCATCAAGCCGAAAGATGTGCTGGACGGACGTTACGCCGATGAGGCGATGCAGCTGTTCCTGCGCGAGATACGTGCTGCTTTTACGAAACCCGGGGAATATCAGGTCAAGCTGTTCGGTGGTGGCAACATGTTCGACCGGTCGGCGCAGCACGACGAGGAAAATTGCAAGAATATTCCCTGCCATAACGTTGCCGCCGCCCGTCGTTTGCTGCAGCAGAACGGCTTCCATATCGTTGCCGAGCATGTCGGGATGAGCGGCCATCGTAACGTTGTGTTCGACATATGGAACGGGAATGTCTGGCTGCGTCATGTAAAGAGCTGAGGCGCCAGAGGGGAAGGAGGATAAAGAGTTGTCTACTAAGATCAGCGTGCTGGTGGTCGATGATTCTGCGGTAGTGCGGCAGGTCGTGACGGAAGTGCTGGGCGGTGCTCCCGGTATCGAGGTAATCGGGGCTGCGGCCGATCCGCTGTTTGCGATGGAGCGGATGAAGCGGCAATGGCCGGATGTGATTGTGCTGGATGTGGAAATGCCGCGCATGGATGGCATCACCTTCCTGAAAAAAATCATGGCGGAAAAGCCAACGCCAGTGGTGATCTGCTCCACCATCACCCAGCAGGGGGCGGCTACTACCATGCAGGCATTCGAGGCGGGTGCGGTAGCGGTGGTGCCCAAGCCGGATATCGGGTCGCGCCGCAAACAGATGGAAGATGCGGCTTCCGATCTGATCCATGCGGTACGTTCGGCCGCGCAGGCGAACGTCAATCGCCTGCAAGCCACACCGGCACCTGCCCAGCCCGCTCCCAAGCTGAATGCTGATGCAGTACTGCCACCAGCCAGTCATGCCATGGCCCAGACTACCGAGCGCATCGTTGCCATGGGTACTTCTACCGGAGGCACCCAGGCGCTGGAAGCCGTGCTTTCGGTGTTGCCCCGGGTCTGCCCCGGAATCGTCATCGTGCAGCATATGCCGGAAAAGTTTACCGCCGCGTTCGCCAGCAGGCTGGATAGCATCAGTCAGATCGAGGTGCGCGAGGCGAAGAATGGCGATCGCGTGGTGCCGGGTACTGCGCTGATTGCGCCGGGGGGCAAGCATATGCTGCTCAAGCGCAGCGGCGCGCAATACCATGTCGAGGTGATCGATGGGCCGTTGGTCAACCGCCACCGACCATCGGTGGACGTACTGTTCCGCTCGGTAGCCAAATTTGCGGGCAAGAATGCGCTGGGTGTAATCATGACCGGTATGGGTGACGACGGTGCACGCGGGCTGAAGGAAATGCGCGAGGCCGGTGCGCGCACCGTGGCCCAGGACGAAGACAGTTGTGTGGTGTTCGGCATGCCCAAAGAGGCGATCAAGCTTGGCTGCGTGGAACAGGTGCTTGCGCTGCGCGAGATTCCCGGAGCCATTACAGGCTATGGCATGCGTGGCAACTGACTTGATAGAACTCGTCCATCGACTTTACTAGAGAGCAATTTTTCCCGTAGCGGCAGGTCGATAATCTGGATAAGAAAAAGCCCGCACGCAGCGGGTTTTTTCTTGCGCGTGAAGGGCTGGCTGGGTTATGCGGTCAGCACCTTTTGTGCCGCAGCGACGGCAACGCCGCGCTGGATCGGGGCGTTCATGCGGCCCAGCACGTCGTCGAGCGCACCGAGGCAGAGCAGGATGTTGCGCGTATTGCTGGCATGGCCCATCAGGCCGACGCGCCACACCTTACCCGCCATCACGCCGAGGCCGGCGCCAATTTCGAGTTGATAGTCGTTGAGCAATGCCGCGCGTACGGCGGCATCGTCCACGCCTTCCGGGATACTGACGGCGTTGAGCTGCGGCAGGCGCTCGGCTTCCGGTACGATGAACTGCAGGCCCATCGCCTCGAAGCCGGCGCGCAGTGCGAAGTGGTTCTTGCGGTGGCGCGCCCAGGAGTTTTCCAGTCCTTCCTGCTGCAGGATCACCAGCGATTCATGCAGGCCATACAGTGCGTTGACCGGCGCGGTGTGGTGGTAGGCGCGCTTGCTCGAACCGCCCCAGTAGGCCATTACCAGATTGAGGTCCATGAACCAGCTCTGCACCTTGCTCTTGCGGTTGCGCACCTTGTCCAGCGCGCGTTCACTGAAGCTGACCGGCGACAGGCCCGGCGTGCAGGACAGGCACTTCTGCGTGCCGGAATAGATAGCATCGATGTTCCATTCATCGACCTTGAGCGGAGAACCGGCGAGCGAGGTGACCGCATCCACGATGGTCAGGCAATCGTGCTTGTGTGCGATCTCGACCAGCGTTTTGGCATCCGACATGGCGCCGGTGGACGTTTCGGCATGCACGAAGGCAGCGATCTTGGCATCGTGGTTGGCCTTCAGCGCGTCTTCCAGCTTTTGCGGATCGACCATGCGTCCCCAGTCATCCTGCATCATCACTGCCGTACCACCGCAGCGCTCGACATTTTCTTTCATGCGTCCGCCGAATACGCCGTTCTGGCAGACGATGACCTTGTCGCCGGGTTCGACCAGGTTGACGAAGCAGGTTTCCATACCGGCCGAGCCGGGTGCGGACACAGGCATGGTCAGTTCGTTTTTGGTCTGGAAAGCGTACTTCAGCAATTCCTTCACCTCATCCATCATGCCGACGAACAGCGGGTCGAGGTGGCCCAGCGTGGGACGCGCCATTGCGGCCAGCACGCGCGGGCTGACGTCGGACGGGCCGGGACCCATCAGGATGCGTTGCGGGGGATAGAAAGAATCGATTGCCATGCTGCGGATCTCCTCGTGGATTATTGGTTGTAAATTTTCAGCTGATTTGGGATGCGGATCAGGCGGCGCAGCCAGCGGAAAGCCGGCTCCCTGCCGGGCGCCGCCGGGACATGCGCAAGCGGGGAATTATAGCGTCATGTTGTTGTTCTGGTGCAGGCCGGACATCCTGCGGAATGCTTCCGCCAGTGCCTGGTCGTCGCCGACGTTGCCCGGGAAAATCACCACCGGCATATCCGGGTAACGTATGTGATCGGGCGGGCAACATACCACGGAGCAACCCGGCAGAATCTGCCCGACCACACGCGAAGTGCGCAGCGCCAGCCCTTTGCTGAGTACATCGTTGGAAGTGATACCGCCTTTGCTGATCAGGTAGCCAAGCGTAGGCGGCAGCCCGCGTACCACATCCATCAGCAGTTCCGATACGGTTTCGCCGAATGCGAGGCGTGTGGCCTGGTCGGCAAAGGTGCGTTCGATGCGGCTGGTGAATATCACCGGCGTCCGGCCGCTGGCGTGTGCCGTTGCCGCCTGGTCGAGCATATCCTGCAACAGGGCGGCACGACCGGAGGCAATGCGATCGACATCGATTTCCAGCGGGGCCACGCGGGGCATATTGAGTAGTTGTTCCAGCTGCTGGGTGGTCTTTTTTACGTGCGAGCCGACGACCACGGCGCCTGGCTTGCCACCGCGCACATATGAGGACATGTCTTCTGCTGCCACCGGCTGCGACGGCAGTTGCGCCAGTGCGGTAAGCAGGCTGGCACCGCTGCGGAACAGGAAGCGTTTGTCATGGCTCGCGGCCTGTTTCAACTGGCTGGCGAAATGATCGAGGTCGGCCTGGATTTCGGCGTCCACCACGCAGCAGCGGTTGTCGTGCAGTGCCTGTAACCGCGTTGATACATCGCCACGTATTTCGTCGAGCAGGAAACGTTCGACTTCGGCGGTACTGATCCGGCCAGCGGTTTTTTCCTCGACGTAATCGGGCAGGTAACTGTGGCGGTAGCCAAACACCGAGTCGCGCGCGAACTCGGTTTCGTGCACAGGAATTTCCTTGCCGTCCACGCGCAGGTAATGCACGCTGCCACGCGTGATGCGCCCCCCTTCGAAGAAGGCGGGCACCAGGAAATGCGCATCGAACGGGCCAAGTTCCTCCGCGATCACGTCGGTCTCCACCGGGTAGTGGCCGCGCAGCGTGGAATCGGAACGGCTGACCAGGATCGGGTTGATGCCGTGTCCGGCCTGCTGCTCTTCCCCCAGCGCCAGTTTCAGGTTGTGGCACACCTCGCGCGTGAGGTCGGCCGCCGCCACGGCACCCATGCCGCGCGTATTCGTCAGCACGAAAAACAGCGGCGCCGCATCGACGAGGGCCGCGCGTAGCGTAGCGACGTCCCAGCGCGTCAGCAGCAGGCAGCTGTGCACCGTCTGCGAACCGGTGGGGTCGTCATCCAGTACGATGATCTTGGTTGCCGTCATGACCTGCTGCCGATCAGCCGCACATGGCCTTGGCACGCACGGCCATGGCGTCGGCGGTGAGCCCGTTGAAGTCCATGATTTCCGCCGGGCTGGCCGTGGTTTCGCCGCGCTTCCAGGCGAAGGTATCGCGCTTCGCGGCACGCGTGCGCAGCAGCACCGGTTCCAGCACCGCACTCGGGCCGCCGCTGACTGCCAGCAACGCATCGCCATCGAACAGCGCATTGAAATGCGCGTCGTCCATGAAGGCGTTGTCGGGCTCCGACACGGTATCCCATGCGACATCGGTCGGCCGGTACAGTTGGCGCGGGTTGACCACGGCGACGATGCGCACGCGATAGCCTTCGGCTTCGAGCTTGTCCCTGGCTTCGAACACCGGCAGCAGGATCATGTCGCCGGTCGCCGCGAACACCACGGTGCCCTTGCTGCCTGCGGAACTTTCATAGATCGTCGCGGCACCGCGTTCCACTGCCTGCTGCGCTTCATCCATGCTCATATAAACCGGCAGTGGGCTCTTGGAGGCGATGATCACCATGCATTTGTTGAAGCTGTTGGTTGCATACTCGTATGCAGCCTGGATCGCGTTGGCGTCACACGGGAATAGCGGATAGGTGTTGCCGTTGCGCATCTGCGCTGCGAAATAGTTCTCGATCTCCGGGCGCTGATGCGTCCAGCCATTGCGGCCCTGCTCGAGCGCACCGGCGGTGAACATCGTCACGATGGAGGGCGTCCTGCGGCGCAGCTCGGCCATCGCCTGGGCCACGGTCTGGATGATGGGCCAGCCGTTGATCGCGAAACTTTCATAGGACAGCCACAGCGCGCGCGAACCGAACAGTGCGAGGCCGGCGGCGAGGCCGGCACAGGCGTCCTCATTCAGCGGCTCGTATACCTGGCCTTCCGGTTCCTGGTTGTACAGCGGGTCGACGGTCGGGTGGCGGATCTTCAGCGCGTCGTTGATGTTCTTCATGGCCGAGGCTTCGTTGCCGTCGGCATTGGTTACCACGAAACGCTTATCCTGCTTGCCGACATAGCCGACCAGCGCGCCCATCGCGGTCGAGGGCACGGCCTTGTCGCCTTTGGCATATTCCTGCAGCGGCATTTTGCCCAGCGGCGCCAGTTCCAGCACCTGTTCCGTTACCACGGTTTTCACGGCCGGGCCGCCGCCGGCGCGCACGAAATTCTCGCGCACGATGGCCCAGGCTTCCGGATTCAACGCGCGGCGCTGCAGACCTTCGATCATGTGCGGCTTGTCCAGCGTGTCGGCCGGATACAGGTTGTGGGACTTGGAGCCGACGGTGTGCACGCCGGTGCCTTTCATCTGCTTGATGATGAACGCAGTCAGCGTGCCATCCAGCGCAGATTGCGCAGCCTGATCGATGCCTGCCAGCACGGCGCCGGCGAACGCCATGCGCTGCGTGTGCGAAAAACGCGAGCTGTCGACGTAAGCGCCGGCCTGGTCGGTATCATCGAAGTCCTTGGCGTCGATCAGAACGACCTTCTTGAAGCCGTGGCCCTGCCAGTACGCGATCATTTCCTCGTTGCTCATGAGCGACACCATGGAATGGTGTTCCTGGCTGTAGCCGTTCCAGATCAGCGTCGGCAGGAAATTGGTGACGCCGGGGTAGGCGGTGTGGAAATGCATCATGGAATTCAGCACGTACGGCTCGCCCATGCCGCCGTCACCAATGGTCACGGGGAACAGTTTGCCCGGGTGCAGCAGGGCGCCGGCCATGGCGAAGTGCTGACCCTGGCCGAGCGGACCGGCGGGCGCGAGCAGGCCCGGTATCGCGCCGGACAGGTGGCCGAGCAGGCCGTGTTTTTCGCGGAAGCGCGCCATCATGTCGTTCATGGTGCGTATGCCCATTTCCTCCAGCGAGGTATCCAGGAACATTGCGCTGTAGAAGCCGGGCGCGTGGTGGCCGACCTCGGTGACGATGTTGGTGTGGCCGAGCATCACCAGCGAGGCATAGGCCTCGGCGCTGGAAGCGAAGCCGCCGGGATGGCCGGAGCCTTTCGATCCGCACATCTGCAGCGTGACGTAGCGCAACGCGTCGGCCATCAGCAGCGTCTGGTACGCGGCATCGGCGGCCATGGGGTCGGCGATGGCCGATGCACCGGGCTTGATGGCGGGTGCTGCCGCATGCTGCTGGAAGTCGGGCCAGGGCGTTCCAAAATGCTGCATGCCCTCGCAAAATTCGGGTATGGGAGTAGTGCTGGCTGTCATGATGCTTGCTCCTGAGTTTGCGTTAACTGGCTAATCCGACACCGTTGTCGAATGACTTGCCAGCAGGATACGTTTCATTTTAGTATCCCACAATACATAATCGTTTTCATAATACGAAAAATGCCGAGAACAAAAAACCAGGATGCGCCGGGCTCGATCCAGGTAATCGAACGTCTGACGAAACTGCTGGATGCGATTGCGGCACATGGCGAAGCAGTGAGCCTGAAGATATTGTCTGCCGAGACCGGACTGCATCCTTCCACTGCGTTCCGCATCCTGTCGTCGCTTGCCGAGCATGGGTTCGTGGAACGCACGGAACGCGGCAATTACCGGCTGGGCAGAAAACTGGTGCGCCTGGGTAGCCGCGCGGGCTCCGACACGGACATTCGCCAGGTTGCGCTGCCGGTGATGGAAGCGTTGCGTGACAAACTGGGCGAGACGGTCAACCTGACCGTACGCGAAGGCGACGAAGTGGTTTACATCGAACGCGCGCTGGCCAAGCGCATGATGCGTGTGGAGCAGGTGATCGGCAGCCGTGCGCCGCTGCATGTCACGGCGGTGGGTAAATTGATGCTGGGCGAACAGGGGGCGGCCGCATGCCGTAGCTATGCGCAGCGCACCAGGCTGCCTGCTTACACCGACAACACCGTGATTCGCGCCAACTCACTGGTGCAGGACTGTCTGGAATCGGTAGGCCGCGGTTACGCGCTGGACAACGAAGAGGCGGAAATGGGCGTCGGCTGTATCGGGGCGCTGATTCACGACGGCGCCGGCCATGTGGTCGCCGGCCTGTCGGTTTCCGCACCGATCGAGCGCCGCCGGGAAGACTGGATCGGACTGGTGACGGAGGCTGCCGCCGGTATTTCCCGCCAGATGGGGGGCGATTAGGCGTCGAGAAGTTCTATCCAGTGCCTGACCGGCAAGTCGGTGCCACTCGCCAGGTGCAACTGGCAGCCGATGTTTGCGCTGGCGATCAGGTCCGGTTGTTCCTGCTGCAAGGCTGTCAGCTTGTTGTCGAGCAGGCGCTGCGAAAGTTCCGGCTGGGTCAGCACGTAGGTGCCCGCCGCGCCGCAGCACAGATGGCTGTCCGGCACCGTGCACAGCGTATAGCCGCAGCGGCGCAGGATGTCCTCCACCTTTCCGGACAGTTTCTGTCCGTGCTGCAGCGTGCAGGACGAGTGGTAGGCGACGCGCACGTTCTTGCCCGGCGCTTGCAATGTTCCCAGATCCAGTTCCCGCACGACTTCGCTCAAATCACGCGTCAGTGCGCTGATGCGTTCTGCCTTGGCCGCATAATCGGGATCGTGGCGCAGCAGGTGGCCGTATTCCTTGACCATCTGGCCGCAGCCGCTGGCCGTGATCACGATGGCTTCGGCGCCCTGTTCGAGCAGCGGCCACCATGCGTCTATGTTGCGGCGCATGGTCTCGCGCGCCGCCTCCGCCTCGGACAGATGCTGGTGCAGTGCGCCGCAGCAGCCGGCACCAGGCACGCTGACCAGACTGATGCCGAAACCATCCAGCACGCGCACTGCCGCGGTATTGGTATTGGGGGCCGAAGCCGGTTGTACGCAGCCTTCGAGCAGCAGCATTCTGCGTTGGTGGCGAGGGAGCGGGCGGTCGCCGGCACGGTGCCGGGCCGGAATCTTGCGGCGCAGGAAGGCAGGGAGCAGTGGCCTGGCGATGCGTCCCAGGCTCAGCGCGGCGGCATAGCGGCGTGGATGCGGCAGCACCATGAGCAACAAGCGCCGCAACAGGCGTTGCGGCAACGGCCGCACGCTGCGTTTTTCGATTTCCTGCCGGCCGATGTCGATCAGATGGCCGTATTGCACACCGGACGGACAGGTGGTTTCGCAGGAGCGGCAGGTCAGGCAGCGGTCCAGGTGTAATCGGGTTCGCTCAGTGGCGGCGTGGCCTTCCAGCATCTCCTTGATCAGGTAAATGCGTCCGCGCGGGCTGTCCAGTTCGTTGCCGAGCAACTGGTAGGTCGGGCAGGTTGCCGTGCAGAACCCGCAGTGCACGCAGGTGCGCAGGATGGACTCGGCCTCGGCGATGTCCGGGTCGTTCAGCAACTGTGGCGGGATGGCGGTTTCCATAATGTGCAGATTTCGGGGCGTTCAGATTTCCGCGTACATGCGGCCGGGGTTAAATATGCCTTGCGGGTCGAGGCTGCACTTGAGGCGTTGTTGCAGTGCCAGCAACGGTGCACTCAGCGGCTGGAATATTTCTCCATTACGGTTGCCGCCGCGGAATTGCGTGACATGCCCACCGACTTTTGCGACCTCTGCGCGGATATGTTCCGGCGGTTCATTGCTGGCTAGCCAGCGTTGCGCACCACCCCAGTCCAGCAGCCATTTTCCTGCGAGCGGCAGCGGTGGCGTGGCGGGTTTGACCATGATGCGATACAACACCGGTGCGGCCGTGAACAGTGCCAGTTCGTGTTCATTCAGTGTGCGCCAGAACTCCATGCCACTCGCCAATTCTTCGCCGCCCAGTTGTGCTCTGGTGTGACGGACAGCTTTCTCGCTGCCGCTCAGGCGCAGGTGACACAGTTCGCCATGGAAGCAGGCCGCATCCACGGGATAGGGCTGGGCCAGCAGGCCGCTCATCTTTTCGATGGCGGCTGCCGCATTGCATTCGTAGACCAGCGTGATGCTGGAGGCCGGCTTCGGCAGTACCTTCAGGCTGACGTCGAGCATTACGCCGAGCGTGCCGTAAGCGCCTGCCATCAGCCGGGAGAGATCATACCCGGCGACATTCTTCATCACCTGGCCGCCGAAGCGCAGCATCTCGCCGCGCCCGTTGATGAGGCGGCAGCCCAGCGTGAAGTCGCGCGCCGACCCGGCATAAGGCCGGCGCGGGCCGGACAGGCTGCAGGCGATGGTGCCGCCCAGCGTGGCCGTCGTGCCGAAGTGCGGCGGCTCGAAGGCCAGCATCTGGCCTGCTTCCGCCAGCGTTGCCTCGACTTCGGCCAGCGGTGTACCGGTGCGCGCGGTGACCACCAGTTCGCGCGGATCGTAGTCGACGATGCCGCGGTGGTTGCCGACGTTGAGCGGCGTTCCATGCGCTGCGCGGCCAAGGAAAGTCTTGCTGCCACCGCCGCGGATGTCGAGGCGGGTGCCGTCCTGCAGTGCCTGCTGCACCTGCTGTTGCAGTGCAGTGCTAATGTCTGCACTGGCCATCAGAAGCGCTCCAGTTCGGGGTGGGAGAGTTTGCCGTGGTGCACGTGCATGGCACCGAACTCGGCGCAGCGGTGCAGCGTGGGCACGGCCTTGCCCGGGTTGAGCAGGCCGCGCGGATCGAAGGCGTGCTTTACTGCGTGGAACTGGTTCAGTTCGGACGATTCGAACTGCACGCACATGGTATCGAGCTTTTCCATGCCCACGCCGTGCTCGCCGGTGATGGTGCCGCCGACTTCCACGCACAGCGACAGGATTTTCTGCCCGAACTCTTCGGTGCGCGCGAGTTCGCCCGGCTTGTTCGCATCGAACAGAATCAGCGGATGCAGGTTGCCGTCGCCGGCATGGAATACGTTGGCTACCGGCAGGCCGTATTCTTCCGACCACTTGCTGATCTGCCGCAGCACGTGCGGCAGTTCGCGGCGCGGGATGGTGCCGTCCATGCAGTAGTAGTCGGGCGAGATGCGGCCCACGGCAGGGAAGGCGGACTTGCGGCCTTTCCAGAACAGCTGGCGCTCGGCTTCGTCGGCTGCAGTACGCACTTCGGTGGCTCCCTGGGCGGACAGGATTTCGCGCACGGTGCGGATGTGTTCCGATACTTCGGCATTGGTGCCATCCAGTTCGCACAGCAGGATGGCCGCCGCGTCGCGCGGATAGCCGGCATGGGCGAAATCCTCGGCGGCGCTGATCGCGAGCCTGTCCATCATCTCCAGCCCGGCCGGGATGATGCCGGCCGCGATGACGGCGCCCACCGCTTCACCCGCCTTGACCACATCGTCGAACGCAGCCAGTACCACCTGCGCACGTTCCGGTTTCGGCAGCAGTTTGACCGTGATCTCCACGATGATGCCGAGCAGGCCTTCCGAGCCGGTCATCAGTGCGAGCAGGTCGTAGCCGGGTGCATCCAGCGTTTCTGCGCCGATGGTGAGCAGTTCGCCGTCGATGCTCACCATTTTGATCTGCAGGATGTTGTGCACGGTCAGGCCATACTTGAGGCAGTGTACGCCGCCGGAATTTTCCGCCACGTTGCCGCCGATGCTGCAGGCGATCTGCGACGACGGGTCGGGCGCGTAGTACAGCCCATAGGGCGCTGCCGCCTGCGAAATCGCCAGGTTGCGTACGCCGGGTTGTACCGTGGCCATCGCATTGGCGGCATCGATGTGCAGGATACGGTTGAGCCTGGCCAGGCTCAGCAGCACGCCGTCGGCCAGCGGCAGCGCACCGCCGGAAAGGCCGGTACCGGCACCGCGCGCCACCAAAGGCACGCCCAGTTCGCTGCACAGGCGCGTGATGGCCTGCACCTGTTCCACTGTTTCCGGCAACACCACGGCCAGCGGTAACTGCCGGTATACCGACAGGCCGTCGCATTCAAACGGATGCAGGTCTTCGGACTCGGTCAATACCGAATCCGGTGGCAGCAAGGCACGAAGTGCATTAAACAGATTGTTAGGCGAACTTTCGGCAGATACGGAGGCCATCAGAGATCTGTTGAGGGGTTTGCTCGGGAAAGGGATTTCAGCAGAAACCACCAATAATGACAACCGCGGTGCCAGTAAGGATACAACGCATCAGGCCGATAATCCTGATTCCGGCAAAGGTTGTCCCAATTGTCCTGGCGTATTACCCTGCCACGCTGACCGGGGAAATATTGAGTGGGGGGAGCAGGAATGGCGAGCATGTGGGACGAACGTTACGCAACCGAAGAATACCTGTTCGGTACCGAGCCGAATGCTTTCCTGGTGTCACAGCGCCATCTGCTCAAGCCGGGCATGAGCTGCCTGGCGCTGGCCGATGGCGAGGGGCGCAACGGTGTATGGCTGGCCCAGCAGGGGTTGCAGGTGCTGTCGGTGGAAGCATCTGCCGTGGCGCAGGAGAAGGCGCGCAAACTTGCGGCACAGCGCAAGGTGACGCTGGAATTCGAGCAGGCCGACCTGGCGCAATGGCAGTGGGGTGAAAACCGTTTCGACGTGGTGGCGGCCATCTTCATCCAGTTTGCACCGCCTGCCTTGCGCGAGCAGATGTTCGCCGGCATCAGACGCTGCCTGAAACCGGGTGGATTGTTGCTGTTGCAGGGCTACACGCCGTGCCAATTGGAATATGGCACCGGCGGCCCGTCCGCGGCGGAAAACATGTACACCGAGCCGTTATTGCGCGCAGCATTTGCCGATATGGAGTGGCTGCATTTTGCAGAACACGATGAGGAAGTCCGCGAAGGCAGCGGGCATCATGGCATGTCGGCACTGATCGACCTGGCGGCGCGCAAAATATAAGCTGTCGCAGATGTCGGAGGCGGGTGCCCGACAAATTCCCGTAACAATGCGCAGGTATCGTTGGTGCTGATCTGCAAGGGCAGAACAGGCAACCATCGGAGGTACCATGTACTACATTATTCCCGCAATCGTTTTTGTTGGCATATTGGTCGTCGCGGCTATTATTTTTGAATACTGGCAGAACCGCAGGTGGGGTCACTCTCATAGCATATCGTTGCGCGAATCGGCCATGGCCGGGACCGTGCTGTCGGGGTCGGCAGTGTTCGGCTATATCGCTGCGGTTACCCTGTAACGTCGGCGAGCAGGGCTCAGGGCAATGGATTGCCCAATAGCCATGACAGCGCGCCGAGCGTACCGAAGAAGATGATGAGGTGCGCCCAGGTCCAGAACCAGTAGCGGCGTTCCAGCTTGTTCTGCGGCAGGTTGCTGATCAGGAACAGGCGCTGGTCATGCGGTTGCAGCAGGTAGTGGGTGTCGGGCTGGACATGTGCCTCGCTGACACGCTTTTTCGCCTCGCGCCTCGCCGCCTGGCGTGCCAGCATCCATTCCTGCATGTCGAGCTGGCCGTCGTTGTTGAGGTCAAACCGCTGGTGCAGTGACGGCATGTCCTGCTTCCATTCCGCCAGCACAGCATTCATTTCCTGCTTCGTGGTGGTTTCCGTGCTGCTGCCGCCAAAGGTGCGGAACTGGCCGATGGCGTAGATGGTGTCGATATCCAGCAGTTTCCATTCGGTGTAGCGGTATGTCCCGCGTTGCCAGGTATCCTTGTGCATGGTGAGGATTTCCGCACCGTCGGGATTGACGATGCAGCGGCCACTGTCGTCTTCAAGCATGAAAGGCGCCGCGCTTTCGCCGCTTTCCTCGGTGCGCCACTCATTCTTGCTGTCCTTGCGTTCGATTTTATAGCGATACCACAGGCAGGGCAGCAGCGAGAGTTTGCCGAGCAGCGGTGGATCGTTGAATTGTTTGCCGCGGCCGATCAGCTCTGCGTAACCTTGTGCGGCAGAGGCGATGCGCGATGTCGGTGTGTCGCGCACCAGGCGCAGGCGGCGCAGCGCGGACAGCCAGGCGAACAGGCTGATGGCCGTCATGATGCCGAGCACCCACACCCAGCCGACGCGTGATTCCAGCTTGAGGCCGACGATCAGCAGCAACAGTTGTGCGCCGGAGGTGACGAGGTGGGCGTATTCGCGCCGCAGTGTCCTCAGCATTGCGGTTCAGGTGGCTAGCTGAACAGGGCTTTCATGTCCACGTCGGACTTTTCCGCGGTGGAAAATTCCAGCAGCGGCTTGGTGGTGAAACTGAACAGGTTGGCAACGATTACGGCCGGGAATTGCTCGACCGCGACGTTGTTGATGTTCACGGCATCGTTATAGAACTCGCGGCGGTCGGCAATGCCGTTTTCCAGCCCGGTGATGCGGTTCTGCAACTGCATGAAATTTTCGTTGGCCTTCAGTTCGGGATAGGCTTCGGCTACCGCGAACAGGCCGCCGAGGCTGCTGCGCATTGCCCCTTCGGCCAGGCCGAGGGCGGCGATGTCATGGCCTTCGCGTGCAGTCTGCACCTGTGCGCGCGCGGCGATGACGCGCTGCAGGGTTTCCTGCTCGAACTGCTTGTACTGTTTGCATGCTTCGACCAGCTTGGGCAGTTCGTCATGACGCTGCTTGAGCAGTACGTCGATGTTGGCCCAGGCCTGGGCCACCGCATTTTTCAGTCGTACCAGGTTGTTGTACAGGCTGATGCCGTAGACCAGCACCACGATGACAATACCGAGAAGGATCAGGCCCGTGTTCATGATGTCTCCATGCGAACATTATTGACGGCACATCATAAAACAAAACCATGACAGCATGGTTGTTGCTGGTGTGGATTATGGTTACACTTGCGGCGCCGTAACGTGACGCGACCGTTTATTACAAGACAAGGAGTCGATCATGAGCAGTACTGCCAACAACAATGCTTCATTCCACCCGATCCGCCGCGATCGCCTGTTGCAGGAAACCGAACACGATACCTACAAGACCAAGGGAAAACTGCATGAGCCGACGGTTTGTCCGGATTGTGGTGCAGTATTCAAGGGCGGGCGCTGGCAATGGCTGGAACGCCCGGCCGGTGCCCACGAGGAACGCTGTCCGGCCTGCCATCGCCAGCATGACGAATTCCCTGCCGGCTATGTCCACCTGACCGGCGATTTTCTCAATGCGCATGAAACGGAAATACTCAACCTGGTGCGCCACCAGGAAACGCAGGAAAAACTCGAGCATCCGTTGAAGCGCATCATGAATATCGAGCGTGCTCCCGAGGGTTACCTGGTTACCACCACTGACATCCATCTGGCACGCAGGATAGGTGAGGCCATTCACCATGCCTATCAGGGGAGCCTGGAATTTCATTACAATCCACAACAATTCCTGCTGCGCGTTAACTGGCAGCGCTAATCGTCGAGGTAAACATGTTGCGCAATTCGAGTACACACTATGGTGCCATCGCCCGCCTGTTCCACTGGAGCATGGCCTTGTTGATCATTGTTTCCATCGCGGCAGTCGAGCTGCACGAGTTGTTTCCCAAGGGCAGCAGCATGCGCAACGGAATGATGATGGCGCATTTCCAGATCGGGTTGCTGGTATTCCTGCTGATCTGGTTGAGGCTGGCAGCGGTGTTTACCGACAAGGTGCCGCCGATTACGCCGGCACCGCCGAAGTTGCAGAACGTGGCTGCAAAGCTGGTGCATCTTGCGCTGTATGCCGCGATGATCGCACTGCCCGTCCTGGGGGTGCTGATGACGCAGGCGGGAGACCATACGCTTGCGTTTCTGGGCGTCGCGCAACTGCCGTCCTTCATCGGTGTCGACAAAGATCTCTCCAAGCAGCTGCACGAGGTACACGAGGTTGTCGGCAACGTCATGATCGGACTGATCGTGGCCCATGTTGCTGCCGCTATCTGGCATCACCACAAGCAGCGCGACGATACCTTGCTGCGCATGCTGCCGCCGCGCCGCAGGGGTTAAACCTTTCCTGTCTTTTGCCGGGCACTGCTCAGAGCCTGAGCGGGCGTACGGTCATGACTTCGTCTACGCGGTCGCGCCAGGTTGCCGGGTCGGCATCGATATACAGTTCGATTTCGTTGCCGTCGGGATCGGCGAGGTAGAGCGACTGGCTGACGCCGTGATCGCTCATGCCGATCAGTTGTACGCCAAGCCGCTCCAGATGTGCCTTGCACTCCCCGCAGTTCATCCAGCGTGTCGCCTATCTTGAATGCGACGTGGTACAGGCCTGTGCTGTGCGCATCGGGCAGGGGTGCCTGGTCGCCAAGCTGGAGCAGGCCGAGGTCGTGGTGATTGGCGCTGAACGAAAAGAACGCCATCACGCCTTGATAGCGCATCACCTCGGTCATGCCGAGAATGTCGCGATAGAAAGCCGCCGCGCGTTCCAGGTTGCGTACCTTGAGTACGATGTGGCCGAGCGCCTTGATCTGCATGGCTGTCTCCGTTAGACGGTCGCGATGGACCTGAAAACGCCCGGGGCAGCTTGTGCTGCCCCGGACTGGTTACTGCCCGAAAAACTCTTTTACCTTGCTCATCCACGATTTTGCGCGTGGACTATGGCGCTCGGTATCCTTGCCGCTGATTTCCTCAAGTTCGCGCAGCAATTCCTTCTGCCGCTCGGTAAGGTTGACCGGCGTTTCGACCACCACATGGCAATGCAGGTCACCATGGGTCGAACTGCGCACACCCTTGATACCCTTGCCGCGCAGGCGGAAGGTCTTTCCGCTTTGCGTTTCTGCCGGGATCTTGATGCGTGCCGAGCCGTCCAGCGTGGGGATGTCGATTTCCCCGCCCAGGGCGGCGGTAGAGAAGCTGATCGGCATTTCGCAATGCAGGTCGCTATGGTCACGCTGGAAGACGGAATGCGGGGCGAGGTGGATGACCACATACAGGTCGCCTGCCGGGCCACCGTTCACTCCGGCCTCGCCTTCGCCGGACAGGCGGATGCGGTCGTCGGTATCCACGCCGGCGGGAATCTTGACCGACAGTGTCTTGTGCTGCTTGACCCGGCCGGCACCGTGGCAGTCACTGCATGGAGAAGTGATTTGCTTGCCGCTGCCGTGGCAACGCGGGCAGGTCTGCTGGATCGAAAAGAAACCCTGCTGCATGCGTACCTGGCCGTGGCCGCCACAGGTGGAACAGGTGGTCGGGCTGGTGCCAGGTTTGGCACCGCTGCCATGGCAGGTGTCGCACTCGGCCATGGTCGGGACGCGGATTTGCGTCTCGGTGCCGCGCGCGGCCTGTTCCAGCGTGATCTCCATGTTGTAGCGCAGGTCGGCGCCGCGATGCACGTTGCTGCGGCTGCGTCCGCCACCGCCGCCGAAGATGTCGCCGAAGATGTCGGAGAAATCGAAGCCGGCCGCACCCGCACCGCCAAAGCCGCCGCCACCCATGCCGCCGGCATCGAATGCGGCGTGGCCGTACTGGTCGTAGGCGGCGCGTTTCTGCCCGTCGCTCAGCGTTTCGTAGGCTTCCTTGGCTTCCTTGAAGTGTTCCTCCGCTTTCGGGTTGTCCGGATTGCGGTCGGGGTGGTGCTTCATCGCCAGCTTGCGATAAGCCTTCTTGATTTCCTCGTCCGATGCGTCGCGATTGACGCCCAGCACTTCGTAGTAGTCTTTTTTGCTCATCATCAAAGAACCGAGGAGCGCGGAACGAGTTGCCCGATTAAGGCCTGCCCGGTCCGCGCTCCTCCATCCTCGCTCCTTATTTATTTGTTGTCTTTGACTTCAGTGAACTCGGCATCGACCACGTCGCCTTCGTCCTTGGCGGCTTCGGCTTGTGCGCCGGGCTCACCAGCCTGAGCCTTGGCCTGCTCGGCAGCGTACATCTTTTCCCCCAGTTTCTGCGCGGCAGTTGCCAGCGCTTCGGCCTTGGCGTCGATGGCTTCCTTGTCGTTGCCCTTAACAACGTCCTCGGCTTCTTTCAGTGCGCCTTCGATCGCCGATTTTTCCTCGGCAGTCAGCTGGTCGCCGTATTCCTTCAGCGACTTCTGGGTGGAGTGGATCAGCGCATCCAGCTGGTTGCGCGAAGTCACCAGTTCCATTGCCTTGTGGTCTTCATCGGCATGCGCTTCGGCGTCCTGCACCATGCGCTGGATCTCTTCTTCGCTCAAGCCGGAACTGGCCTGGATCTTGATCTTGTTTTCCTTGCCGGTAGCCTTGTCCTTGGCCGATACGTGCAGGATGCCGTTGGCGTCGATATCGAAAGTCACTTCGATCTGCGGCATGCCGCGCGGTGCCGGCGGGATGTCGGACAGGTTGAACTGGCCCAGGCTCTTGTTGCCGGACGCGACTTCGCGCTCGCCCTGCAACACGTGGATGGTCACTGCGTTCTGGTTATCTTCCGCGGTAGAGAACACCTGCGACGCCTTGGTCGGGATGGTGGTGTTCTTCTTGATCAGCTTGGTCATCACGCCGCCCATGGTCTCGATGCCCAGCGACAGCGGGGTTACGTCGAGCAGCAGCACGTCCTTGACTTCGCCTTGCAGCACGCCGCCCTGGATGGATGCGCCCACGGCTACGGCTTCGTCCGGGTTGACGTCCTTGCGCGGCTCCTTGCCAAAGAGCTCCTTAACCTTTTCCTGCACCTTGGGCATGCGTGTCTGGCCGCCGACCAGGATCACGTCGGTGATGTCCGAAGTGGAGACGCCCGCATCTTTCATGGCGATCCTGCATGGCTCGATGGTGCGTGTGATGAGTTCTTCCACCAGGCTTTCCAGCTTGGCGCGGGTGATCTTCACCGCCAGGTGTTTCGGGCCGCTGGCATCTGCCGTGATATAGGGCAGGTTTACCTCGGTCTGCTGTGCGGAGGACAGTTCGATCTTGGCTTTTTCCGCAGCATCCTTCAGGCGCTGCAATGCCAGCATGTCCTGTTTCAGGTCGATGCCGTTTTCCTTCTTGAATTCATCCACCAGGAACTCGATTACGCGCATGTCGAAGTCTTCGCCGCCAAGGAAGGTGTCGCCATTGGTGGACATGACTTCGAACTGGTGTTCGCCGTCGATTTCCGAGATATCGATGATGGAGATGTCGAAAGTACCGCCGCCGAGGTCATACACCGCGATCTTGCGATCGCCTTCCTGCTTGTCCAGGCCGAACGCCAGCGCAGCCGCAGTCGGCTCGTTGATGATGCGCTTTACGTCGAGGCCGGCGATGCGGCCAGCATCCTTGGTAGCCTGGCGCTGGCTGTCATTGAAGTAGGCGGGGACGGTGATGACGGCCTCGGTGACCGGCTCGCCCAGGTAATCCTCGGCGGTCTTCTTCATTTTGGCCAGTACTTGCGCGGAAATTTCCGGTGCGGAAATCTCCTTGTCGCGCACCTTGACCCAGGCGTCGCCGTTCTTGGCCTTGACGATGGCATAGGGCACCATGGCGATGTCTTTTTGCACCATTTTTTCGTCGAAGCGGCGGCCGATCAGGCGCTTCACGCCGTACAGCGTGTTCTTCGGGTTGGTTACCGCCTGGCGCTTGGCCGGCGCACCGACCAGGATTTCGCCGTCTTCCATGTAGGCAATGATTGATGGCGTGGTGCGTGCACCTTCGGCATTCTCGATCACCTTGGGCTTGCCGTTTTCCATCACTGCTACGCAGGAGTTGGTGGTGCCGAGGTCAATACCGATAATCTTTCCCATGATGTTTCTTCCTTTCGCTAAATGTTGAAAACCTTTGCCGCTTAAGTGTGGGCGGCTGTTCAAATTTCAAGTCATTCCCTGGCTTTGGCCACCATGACCAGCGCCGGGCGCAGCACACGGTCGTGCAGGGCATAGCCCTTCTGCATTACGCTGACCACGGTATTCGGCTCCTGTTCACTGGCCACCATGCCAATGGCCTGGTGCTGGTGGGCGTCGAATTTTGCGCCGACCGGGTTGATTTCCTTGATGTTGAATTTCTCGAACACGCTGGCGAGTTGCTTCAGTGTCAGCTCCATGCCGTTCTTGAAGCTTTCGACGTTCTCGGTTTCCACGGCGAGGCCAGCCTGCAGGCTGTCCATCACCGCCAGCATTTCATTGGAAAAGCGTTCTACCGCAAATTTCTGCGCCTTGTTCACATCTTCACTGGCGCGGCGGCGGATATTCTCACCCTCGGCTTTGGCGTACATCCAGGCATCATAGTGTTCCTGCGCCTTGCGTTCGGCAACCTGCAGCATTTCTTCCATGCTGGGCGTGGTCTCGCTGCTGCTGGCATTCTGCTGTTGTTCCGGATCCTGCGGGGTTGTTTCGGTATGCTCCATTGTGCCTCTCCCATTAACGACTGGGCTTAAGTGGGGATCATCTACGTGGTTTCAAGAGCCGGCCGCAAAAAATATTGAGGCATGAGATAATCGCCGCGTGCCGAATCGATCCATGCTGCTAATTTTCCTGTTGCTGTGACTCACCACAAAAACCACTACTGGCGCATTGCCGGGTTCTACTTCTTTTACTTCGCGTTCGTGGGCATGTTTTCGCCCTACTGGAGCCTGTACCTGAAATCGATCAATTTCACCGCGGTGGAGATTGCGGTGCTGATGTCGGTGCAGCCGGTGATGCGCATGATGGCGCCGAGCTTGTGGGGCTGGCTGGCGGATCATACCGGGAACCGGTTGCTGGTAGTGAAGATTGCCGCGAGCCTGAGCGCTTTGTTCTATGTCGGGGTGTTCTTCACCGTCAGCTTCTGGGGCATGTTTCTGGTGCTCGCGCTGATGGGGTTTTTCTGGAGCGCATCGATGCCGCTGGTGGAGGCCACCACACTGACTTACCTCGGCAAGCATACGGCGCGCTACGGGCGCATCCGCTCCTGGGGGTCGGTCGGGTTCATCCTCGCCGTACTGGGCCTGGGCTATGCTTTCGACTACATCGCCATCTACTGGCTGTTGTGGGCGGGGCTGTTCATCATGCTGGGTATCCTGTTTTTCGCGCGGCAGATCCCGCCCACCCAGGTGCTGGCGCATCACACCGACAGCCAGCCGATTCTGCGTGTGGTGCTGCAGCCACGGGTGCTGGCATTCTTCGGCGCCTGCTTCCTGATGTCGGTGGCGCATGGACCTTATTACACCTTTTTCTCCATTTATCTGGTGGAGCACGGCTATGCCAAGAGCGCGGTCGGCTGGCTGTGGGCGCTGGGAGTGATCTGCGAGATCGGCATTTTTTTCCTGATGCCATGGCTGATGCGGCGGTTTACCCTGCCGCATATCCTGATGGCCAGCCTGGCTTGCGCAGTGCTGCGCTTCACGCTGATCGGCTGGGCGGTTGATTCCTTGCTATTGCTGCTGCTGGCGCAGGCGCTGCATGCGATTACGTTCGGAGCCTTTCATGCATCGGCAGTGGCGTTGGTGCATCATTTTTTCCAGGGGCGCCACCAGTCCAAGGGGCAGGCGCTCTATGGCAGCCTGACCTACGGTGCGGGCGGCATGCTGGGCGGGCTGGCCAGCGGCCCGCTGTGGCAGCACTGGGGAGCCTCGGTGATGTATTCGTTCAGTGCGGCGGCAGCGCTGTTGGGGTTGTCGCTGCTGTGGTGGAAGCTGCGCGCCGTGGCCGACGGCAATGCGACTGCCGCATAAACAAAGCGCCGCCCTGTTTGCGCAGTTGCCTGGCGTCAGACTGGCAGTGCCGTTTTGTCCACCACGCGGCGCAACACAAAGCTGGTGTGTACGCCGGTAACGCCTTCGATGCGAGTAATGCGGTTAAGCAGCAGCTCCTGATAGGCATCCATATCCTTTACGACTACCTTGAGCTGGTAGTCGGCTTCCTGCCCGGTGATTAGCAGGCATTCCAGTATCTCGGGAATCTTGACCACCTCGGCCTCGAAATTGCCGAGACGTTCCGGTGTGTGCTGATCCATCGAGATCAGGATGAGTGCGGTCAGTGATAGCCCCAGTTTTTTTGCATCGAGCAGGGCGCGATACCCGGTAATCAACCCCGATTCTTCCAGCGCGTGCAGCCGGCGCAGGCAAGGCGAGGGGGTCAGGCTGATATGGTCGGCAAGGTCCTGATTGCTGATGCGGCCATCCTCCTGCAATACGCGCAATATCTGTAAATCGTAGCGGTCGAGTTTCATGATATTTCCCCTGTTTCTCGATATGTGCTGGATAATTCTACTCTTGTATTGATTTTTGGCAATTATATTGCTCATATGGTGATTTTTCGTATGTAATTAGCAAGCGTCTGCCTCTATTCTCCTTCTATGATGCTTCCATCTATTTGAGAGGAGGTGGAATCATGCTGAAGCACCCGGAAACCAAATACCGGCCGTTCCCGCCGGTCGCATTGACCGACCGCCAATGGCCGAGCCGCACGATCAACAAGCCACCGGTATGGATGAGCACGGATTTGCGCGATGGCAACCAGTCGCTGTTCGAGCCGATGGACGCGGAACGCAAGCTGCGCATGTTCCGCATGCTGTGCGACATCGGCTTCAAGGAAATCGAGGTGGCTTTTCCGTCGGCCTCGGCTACCGACTTCAATTTCGTGCGCATGCTGATCGAGAGCGGACATATCCCGCAGGATGTCACCATCGAGGTGTTGACCCAGGCGCGCGAACACCTGATCCGCCGCACCATGGAGTCGCTCAGGGGGGCGCGCCGAGCCATCGTGCATGTATACAACCCGGTCTCGAAGGTGTTTCGCGATGTCGTGTTCGGCATGAGCCGGGCGGAAGTGATGAACATGGCGGTGTCCGCCGTGCAATTGATCAGGCAGTTGGCCGACGAGCAGCCGGAAACGGAATGGATGCTCGAATACAGTCCCGAGACTTTTACTGCGGCCGAGCTCGATTTCTCGCTCGAAATCTGCAATGCGGTGACCGAGGCCTGGGGTGCAACGCCGGACGACAAGGTCATCATCAATCTGCCGACCACGGTGGAAGTGGCGACGCCGAATGTCTATGCCGACCAGATCGAGTGGATGCACCGGAATCTGGAATGGCGCGACAGCATCGTGCTCAGCCTGCATACGCACAACGATCGCGGTACCGCGGTTGCTTCGGCTGAGCTGGGCCTGATGGCCGGCGCCGACCGCGTCGAGGGCTGCCTGTTCGGCAATGGCGAGCGGACAGGCAACGTGGACATCGTGACGCTGGCCCTTAACCTGTACACGCAGGGCGTCGACCCGGGCCTGGACTTTTCTGACATCAACGCGGTCGCGCGCACGGTCGAATACTGCAACCAGCTGCCGATCCATCCGCGCCATCCTTATGTGGGAGACCTGGTGTTCACCGCGTTTTCCGGTTCGCACCAGGATGCGATCAAGAAGGGCTTCGCCGCCCAGCGGCCGGATTCATTCTGGAGCGTGCCCTATCTTCCAGTTGACCCGAAAGACCTGGGGCGCAACTACGATTCGGTGATTCGCGTGAACAGCCAGTCCGGCAAGGGCGGTATTGCTTACCTGCTGGAAGAGGAATACGGAGTCGTCATGCCGCGCCGCTTGCAGATCGAATTCTCCGGTGTCGTGCAGCAACATGCCGATGCTTCTGGCGGAGAAATCAATGCGGCCGAAATATGGAAGCTTTTTTCGATGACTTATTTCGATATTGCCGAGCCAGTGTGCTATCGAGATCATCATCTTTTCGAGCATGGCACGGCGCAAGGTATCCGCCTTAATGTCGAAATTTGCGGCACGCCACACTTGCTTGTGGGGGCGGGGAATGGTCCCATCGATGCGGCGATACATGCCTTGCAGGGCATCGGGATCAATGTGCAGGTGCGCAGCTATGAAGAGCGCTCCATGAGTGCCAGCGGTGAGGCAAATGCGTGCGCGTTCATGGAGGTGCTGGGCCCGGACGGCGGTAGCGACTGCTATGGCGTAGGGATGGATTCGAATATCGTGACGGCGTCCATCAAGGCGCTGGTCAGTGGTGTCAACCGGGCAGGGCTGTCCGTTTCGGGGGAGAGTCCGGCGACGCGTGGCGCTGCTTGGGATGGCGAAGCTGCTGTGGCATAATTGCACGTTCAATCGAGGTTTGGAAATGAGCACGAAAACTTTATACGACAAACTCTGGGATAGTCATGTGGTGAGTCAGCAGGCCGACGGTACCGCATTGATTTACATCGACCGGCAGCTGGTGCACGAGGTAACCAGTCCGCAGGCATTCGAAGGGCTGAAGCTGGCGCATCGCAAGCCGTGGCGTGCGGCCTCCATGCTGGCGGTGCCTGATCACAACGTGCCGACTACACACCGCAGCGGCGGGATTGTCGACCCGATCTCGCGCCTGCAGGTGGAGACGCTGGACGCCAATTGTGCGGAGTTCGGGGTGACCGAGTTCAAGATGAGCGACATCCGTCAGGGCATCGTGCATGTAATCGGTCCGGAGCAGGGGGCGACGTTGCCCGGTATGACGGTGGTATGCGGCGACTCGCACACCAGCACCCACGGTGCGTTCGCGGCGCTGGCGCACGGCATAGGAACGAGCGAAGTCGAGCACGTGATGGCGACGCAATGCCTGGTGGCAAAGAAGTCGAAGGCGATGCTGGTCAGCGTCGAGGGCGCTCTGGGGCGCGGCGTGACCGCCAAGGATATTGCGCTGGCGGTGATCGGCAGGATCGGCACGGCGGGCGGTACCGGTTACGCCATCGAATTTGGCGGCAGTGCGATTCGCGCGTTGTCGATGGAGGGGCGTATGACATTGTGCAACATGGCAATCGAGGCGGGCGCGCGCGCCGGCATGATCGCAGCCGATGACACCACCATTGATTATGTGAAGGGGCGACCATTCGCACCGCAAGGCGAGTTGTGGGATAGGGCGGTGACTTACTGGCGGACCCTGCATTCGGACGATGGCGCCACATTCGATGCGGTGGTGGAGCTGGATGCAGCGCAAATCAAGCCGCAAGTGACCTGGGGTACTTCGCCGGAGATGGTGGTGGCAGTGGACGGGCAGGTGCCTGACCCCGCTTCTGCACCGGACGAAGTGAAACGCGGTGACTGGGAGCGCGCGCTGGCCTATATGGGTTTGAGTGCCAACACACCGATCGGCAAAATCAATATCGACAAGGTATTCATTGGCTCCTGTACCAATGCGCGCATCGAAGACATGCGTGCGGCGGCGGCGGTGGCGAAGGGCAGGAAGGTTGCGCCTAACGTGAAGCTGGCGATGGTGGTGCCAGGTTCCGGTCTGGTGAAGGCACAGGCGGAACAGGAAGGACTGGACAAGGTGTTCATCGATGCGGGTTTCGAATGGCGCGATCCCGGCTGCTCGATGTGTCTGGCGATGAACGACGACCGGCTGGAGCCGGGCGAGCGCTGCGCTTCGACATCCAATCGTAATTTCGAAGGACGGCAGGGGCAGGGCGGACGCACGCATCTGGTGAGTCCGGAGATGGCTGCGGCAGCCGCAATTGCCGGACATTTTGTAGACGTGCGGGAGTGGCAGTGATGGAAAAATTTACCGTACTTGATGGCTTGGTGGTGCCGCTGGACCGTGCCAATGTCGATACCGATGCGATCATCCCGAAGCAGTTCCTGAAGTCGATCAAGCGTTCAGGCTTCGGTCCGAACGCGTTCGACGAATGGCGCTATCTCGACCACGGTGAGCCGGGCATGGATAACTCCAGGCGCCCACTCAACCCGGATTTCGTGCTGAACCAGCCGCGCTATCAGGGCGCGCAGATCCTGTTGGCGCGCGAGAACTTCGGTTGTGGTTCGAGTCGCGAACATGCACCGTGGGCGCTGGAGGATTACGGTTTTCGCGTGATCATTGCGCCGAGCTTCGCCGATATCTTTTTTAATAATTGTTTCAAGAACGGCTTGCTGCCGATCCGGCTCGATGCGGCCATTGTCGACGCCCTGTTCAGGCGGTCGAGGCCAATGGCGGCTACCGGCTGAAAGTTGATCTGGCACAGCAGACCATCACTGCGCCGGATGGCATGGTGTACAAGTTCGAAGTGGATGCGCACCGCAAGCATTGCCTGCTGAACGGCCTCGACGATATCGGCCTGACCTTGCAGCATGTGGACGAGATCAAGGTGTTCGAGGAAAATCATCGCGCAGCGCAGCCGTGGCTGTTCGCCTGAATTACTTTTAACTGGAAAGCGTGAAATGAAGATTGCAGTATTGCCGGGTGACGGCATTGGCCCCGAGATCGTGGCGCAGGCCGTCAAGGTGTTGCATGCCCTGGATATCGGCCTCGAAATGGAAGAAGCGCCAATCGGCGGTGCGGGTTACGAGGCGGCGAGCGATCCGCTGCCGGAAGCGACGCTGAAGCTGGCCAAGGCGTCCGACGCCGTACTGCTCGGCGCGGTCGGCGACTGGAAATACGACACGTTGCCGCGCGATATGCGCCCGGAGCGCGGCTTGTTGCGCATACGCAAGGAACTGAACCTGTTCGCCAACCTGCGTCCGGCGCTGCTGTATCCGGAGCTGGCATCCGCTTCCACGCTGAAGCCGGAAGTGGTGGCCGGGCTGGACATCATGATTGTGCGCGAACTGACTGGCGATATCTATTTCGGCCAGCCGCGCGGCATTTCGACACTGGGCAACGGCGAGCGCGAAGGCATCAACACCATGCGCTACAGCGAATCGGAAATTCGCCGTATCGGCCATGTCGCGTTCCAGATCGCGATGAAACGCAACAGGAAAGTGTGTTCGGTGGACAAGGCCAACGTGCTGGAGACCACCGAGCTGTGGCGCCAGGTGATGATCGAGATCGCCAGGGAATACCCGGAGGTCGAGCTCAGCCACATGTATGTGGACAACGCGGCGATGCAGCTTATCCGTGCGCCCAAGCAGTTCGACGTGATGGTGACCGGCAACATCTTCGGCGACATCCTGTCGGACGAGGCTTCGATGCTGACCGGTTCGATCGGCATGCTGCCGTCGGCCTCGCTCGACGCAAACAACAAGGGCATGTACGAACCCAGCCACGGCTCGGCCCCGGACATCGCCGGCAAGGATGTTGCCAATCCGCTGGCCACCATCCTGTCGGCCGCGATGATGCTGCGCTACACCTTCAACGACGAAGCCAATGCAGTGCGTATCGAGAATGCGGTGAAAAAGGCTCTTGCCCAAGGCTATCGTACGGCGGATATTTACACGGAAGGCTGCAACAAGGTCGGCTGCAGGGCAATGGGTGATGCCGTGGTTGCGGCGCTGTAAAAAACACTAAGGAAACGGTAATGATGCGAGTAGGTCTGGTCGGTTGGCGTGGAATGGTGGGCTCGGTGCTGATGCAGCGCATGCGTGCGGAAGGCGATTTCGAGTTGATCGAACCGGTGTTCTTCACCACTTCCAATGTCGGCGGCGAGTCGCCGGCCGAGGGGCGTGGCGTGGCGCTGAAGGATGCGAAGAGCATAGCTGAACTGACGGTGATGGACGCTATCATCTCCTGCCAGGGAGGCGACTACACCACCGAGATATTCCCGCAGCTGCGTGCTGCCGGCTGGCAGGGCTACTGGATCGATGCAGCTTCCACGCTGCGTATGGAAAAAGACAGCGTGCTGATTCTGGATCCGGTCAATATGGGCGTGATCAAGGATGCGCTGGCACAGGGCAGGAAAGATTTTATCGGCGGCAACTGCACGGTCAGCCTGATGCTGATGGCGCTGGGCGGACTGTTCCGGCACGACCTGGTGGCATGGGTGACCTCGATGACCTATCAGGCGGCTAGCGGGGCAGGTGCGCAGAATATGCGCGAACTGCTGACCCAGATGGGCGAGGCGCATCGCGTGGCCAAGCCGATGCTGGATAACCCGGCATCGGCCATTCTCGACATCGACCGTGAAGTCGCAGGTATCCTGCGTGACGAAACATTCCCCGTTGCCAATTTTGGTGTGCCGCTGGCCGGCAGCCTGATCCCGTGGATCGACAAGGACCTCGGCAACGGCCAGAGCAAGGAAGAGTGGAAGGGCAAGGCCGAGACCAACAAAATACTCGGGCGCGAAGCCAGCCCGATTCCGGTGGATGGCCTGTGCGTACGCATCGGTGCGATGCGTTGCCACAGCCAGGCGCTGACCATCAAGCTGAAGCGCGATGTGCCTTTGGGTGAAATCGAAGCGATGCTGGCCGCAGCTAACGACTGGGTGCGGGTGGTACCCAATGAGCGCGAAGCAACCATGCGCGAATTGACGCCAGCTGCGGTGACCGGCAAGCTGTCCGTGCCGGTCGGGCGCCTGCGCAAGATGGACATGGGGGGCGAGTACTTGTCCGCATTCACTGTCGGGGACCAGTTGCTGTGGGGAGCGGCAGAACCATTACGGCGCATGTTGCGCATCCTGATTGCCGGATAATTTGTTTGGAATTAGGCAGCTTGAGGCATAATGTCATGCCGGGATTGAACTTGCATCACTAACTTCATGATGTTAGTCTGTTTGAACTTTAAAAATTAGAGGTGGGCAGCGTGCTGAAAACACTCGTCAAAGCATCAGGGATTATTGCCGGTCTGGCCTTGTCCAGCATGGCATACGCCGTGGGCATGGGCGGTATCAATGTCACTTCCGCATTGGGACAACCGCTGGCCGTGGAAATCGAACTGGTTTCCGTCGATAAAGCCGAAAAACCCGGGCTGTCTGCCCGTCTCGCCTCACCCGATGCGTTCAAAGGCGCTGGCATCGACTATCCATACAGTCTGCCCAAGCTCAAATTCCAGATCGAAAATCGTGCCGATGGCGAACCTTACCTCAAGGTGACGACCAAGGAGGCAGTGAACGACCCGTTCCTGAGCCTGCTGGTGGAACTGGACTGGGCCTCCGGAAAATTGCTGCGCGAATATACGTTCCTGCTGGACCCGCCTGACTATCAGGCGGTGCAGCCCAAGGCCGAAGCGGTGCAGCCTATCGAGCCGAGCGTGGCCCCTGTGCAGCCGCAGGCGCCACTCAAGGTGGAAGCGGTAGCGCCGCAGACCGAAAAAACACCGATGCGTGCTGTCGCGCCGATGGACCGGAAAGCACTGGCAAGCGCAAAACCGGTCACTGCGAACAATGTTGCCAGCGGCAGCATTAAAGTGAAGAGCGGCGATACGCTGGGCAAGATCGCAGCGCAGATCAAGGAACCTGATGTCACGCTGGAGCAGATGCTGGTGGCACTGTACCGTGCCAATGCGGCCCAATTTGACGGCAAGAACATGAACCGCTTGCGCGCGGGCAAGATACTGCGCAGGCCGGATGCTGCCGAGCTTCAGAATTTGTCCAATAAGGAAGCGATCCGGGAAATTCGTACCCAGGCTGCCGATTGGCATGCTTACCGGCAGAAGCTCGCAGCAGCCAGTTCCGGAACCTCCGATCAGGCTGCGCAGCAGGAAGTGTCCGGCAAGATCAGCACTTCGGTTGCGGATCAGATGCCAGCAGCCAAGCAGTCCGCCAAGGAAGTATTGAAACTGTCCAAGGGCGAGGCGCCTGGCGACAAGGCAGTGGCCAGTGGAAACGTGCAGGCCATGCAGGACAAGATCCATGCGCTGGAAGAGGAAGCCATTGCCAGGAACAAGGCTCTGCAGGACAGCAATGACCGCATTGCCCTGCTGGAAAAAAATATCAAGGAGATGCAGCACCTGATCGACCTGAAAGGGTTGCCTGCAGTGGCGGCGCCGCCAGCTGTAACGGCACCGGTGCCAGCCAAAGCCGAAACGCCGCCAGCGCCACCTGTAGTCGCTCCAGCTTCGCAGGTCGTTGTTGCGGGTGCGTCGCAAGCTGTTGCCGCGAGTGCGCCGCAGCCGGCGAAACCCGTAGCCAAGCCGAAGCCGAAAGCGGCTCCCAAAGTAGTGCCGCCGCCACCTTCCATGCTCGATGAAATTATGGGCGAGCCACTGTATCTGGCCGGTGCGGCCGCGGTAGTGCTGGCGCTGGGTGGGCTGGGTCTGATCGCGGTGCGTCGCAGCAAGGGAGGCAAGATACAGAAAGGAGCTCCGGGTGCATTGCAGCCGGGCGAAATTACGGGCAGCCATATTGCCGAGCCTGTCACGCCTTCGCCGGAGACCGGCGATTTCACCCAGGTTGCCGATGTGGATGAGGTGGCTGCGGACAGGGACGGCGAGTCTGCGGAAGATGTGGACCCGATCAGCGAGGCCGAACTGTTCCTGAACTTCGGGCGCGATGCGCAGGCCGAAGAGGTATTGAAGGAAGCGCTGAGCCGGGATCCAAATAACCGCCAGGTGCAGCTCAAGTTGCTGGGCATCTATGCGAACCGCAAGGATGTCAATGCATTCTCTTCCATTGCGCGCCGTGTCAAGGATTCCGGTGATGCGGATGCATGGGAGCAAACCGCTGGCATGGGTCGCAAAATTGACCCGACCAATCCGATGTATGGTGGGGTGGACGAAGAAGTTGTGACTGGCGAAACGGCTGCTGCTGCGGAAGCAGTGGAAACGGAAGAGACAGCTTCCGCCGTGACTGATTTCAGCCTGGATGAGGGCAAGAGTGAGGCTCCTGCGGCGCTGGACTTCGACCTCGGTTTTGGTGCGGCAGAAGCTGAAGCTGAGCCGCTATCGGAGCCGGTAGAGCCGGAGCAGGCGACGGGAATGGAAAGCACCACTATCCTGTCGCAAGAGGATATTCGTGCCGCGCAGGAAGCGCCGATGGATTTTGATATCACATCCAGTCATCAGAATATTCCCGCGCTGGATATCGGCCAGCCTGAACCTGGGCCTGCAGCCAAGGATGAGGCGGCACTGGATTTTGATATAACCTCGACTAATCCGGCGATGCAGGCAGCGCCCGAGAGTGCTGCGCTGGATGCGACGACGGAAGAAAAAGGCGAAACAGCACTCAACCTGGATGACCTGATCTTCGATGTGACGGCAACCCATCCAAGCATGCCGGCGCTGGAGCCCGAGGTGGTAGAGGAAAGCAAGGCGAAGGATATCGGCTTGGGTGACATCAGCCTGAACCTCGATGGCATCGGCACCGAGCAATCGGCTGCGCCGGCAGCCGGGGGCGGTAGCAAGGATGAGCACTGGCATGAAGTTGCCACCAAGCTTGATCTGGCCAAGGCTTACCAGGAAATGGGCGATAACGAAGGCGCACGCGAAATTCTGGAAGAAGTGCTGCGTGATGGCGACGATCAGCAGCGCGAGGCCGCCCAGGCATTGATTGAGCAGTTGTCGGCCTGAGCAACATCAGGATGAAAGAAGACGGCAGCCTGGGTTCGCGGCTGCCGTTTTTTATTTTTCGGGAAAGCTGATGCCAACCTTTGACCAACATCACGAGACGGCTGTGCGGCGATTCCCGCACCCTGCAGTGCTGATCCTGCTGTGGATATGCCTGACTGTCGCCATGCAGGCATTGCATGCACCGGCGCTGCTGCTGACCGGGGCACTGCTCGCAGCGGCGGCACTGAAATTTTCCGCCTCGCGTTTCCATACCTTGCTGCGCCGTACGCGCTGGATCATGTTTTCGCTGCTGATGATCTATGGCTATGCCACACCGGGTACTGCAGTCTGGTTGTCCGGGGGGATGTTCAGTCCCACGGTTGAAGGGTTGCTCGATGGCTTGCTGCAGTTGTGCCGGCTGATCTTTGCGCTGGCGGGACTGTCCATTGTGCTCGGTTTGCTGTCGCAGAGGCAGCTGGTCGGCGGGCTGTATACGCTGCTTTACCCGCTGCGTTATCTCGGGTTATCGCGCGAACGTATTGCGGTGCGCCTGGCATTGACGCTGCATTATGCGGAGTCCGCCATGCTGGATACCGCAAGCGACTGGCGCAGCAGCATAGAACATATGCTGGCCCCGGTTACGGTCGAGCCGCATGGTGTCGAGCTGTACGCTGCCCGCTTCGGCTGGCATGACGGCCTGTTGCTGACTGCAGCCGCAGCTGCGCTGGTTGTGGTGGTGGTGTGAGAATCGCGCTCGGGGTGGAGTACGACGGCAGCGGGTTTAATGGCTGGCAAAGCCAGCTGGATGTACCCAATGTGCAGGATACCCTGCAAGCCGCCTTGAGCGGTATTGCCGGCGAAGCGGTGAGCGTCATTGCGGCCGGGCGTACCGATACCGGGGTGCATGCGCTGGAGCAGGTGGTGCATTTCGATGCCGGGGTGGAACGGCCGCTCACGGCGTGGGGGCGCGGTACCAATGCGCTGCTGCCACCCGGCATCGCGGTACTGTGGGCACATGCGGTGCCACCTGAATTCCATGCACGCTTTTCTGCACAGGCACGCAGCTACCGTTACCAGCTGATCAATCGCCCGGTACGCAGCGCGGTACTGCACGGCAAGGCAGGGTGGTTTCATGCGCCGCTGGATGTGGAACGGATGCGCGAGGCCGCACAATATCTGCTGGGTGAACATGACTTCAGCGCCTTCCGCGCTTCGGCATGCCAGGCCAAATCGCCGGTCAAGCAGCTGGTGCAACTCGACATACGCAGAGAAGGCGATATGATCATTTTCGAACTGACCGCGAGCGCTTTCCTGCATCACATGGTGCGCAACATCGTCGGCTGCCTGGTTTACGTCGGCAAGGGCCGATATCCGCCGGCATGGCTGAAGGATGTGCTCGAGAGCCGGAACCGCAAGCAGGCTGCGCCGACATTTGCGCCTGACGGCCTGTATCTGCGCCATATTACTTACGATGCAAAATGGGGACTGCCGCAAGGCGAGGCCTGATCCGGTGCAATTTGGCCTGCCGCCGGAATGCTTTACAATGCCGCTTTCCCTGATACCGGCAAGTTCCACTTTCAATATGACCCGAATCAAGATTTGTGGCATCACGCGTGCAGAAGACGTGCAGGCCGTCGCAGCCGGCGGTGCGGATGCTTTCGGGCTGGTGTTCTACGACAAAAGTCCACGCCATGTAACAGTGCAGCAGGCAGCGCAACTGGCCAGGGCGGTGCCGCCTTTCCTGGCTGCGGTCGGGCTGTTCGTCAATCCGGCCGCGGCAGAGGTGCGCGCCGTATTGAATCAGGTGCCGCTGGATGTGCTGCAATTCCATGGCGAGGAAGAACCGGAATTCTGCGCGCAGTTCGCCCGGCCTTATTTGAAGGCAATACGGGTCAAGCCGGGGGTGGATTTGATACAATGCGCGGCCCGATATTCCGGTGCGCAGGGCTTGTTGCTGGATGCGTACATTGACGGCACACATGGCGGTACCGGCGCATCGTTCGACTGGGCGCTGATCCCGCCAAACCTGCCGTTGCCGGTGATCCTGTCGGGCGGACTGGGTGCGGACAATGTGGCGCAGGCAATCCGCCAGGTGCGGCCCTATGCGGTAGATGTCTCCAGTGGTGTGGAAGCGGCAAAGGGAATCAAGGATGCGGCGAAGGTCGCCGCGTTCATCAAAGAGGTTAAAGACGTTGACTTACAATTATCCTGACCAGGCAGGTCATTTCGGCCCCTACGGCGGTATCTACATGGCGGAGACGCTGATCCCGGCCGTGGAGGAATTGAGGACACAATACCTGCGCTTTCGCGAAGATCCGGAATTCAAGGCCGAGTTTGCCTACGAATTGAAGCATTACGTCGGGCGCCCAAGCCCGATCTATCACGCCAAGCGGCTGTCTGACGACCTCGGCGGCGCGCAGATCTACCTGAAGCGCGAAGACCTGAATCACACCGGCGCGCACAAGATCAACAATGCCATCGGCCAGGCTTTGCTGGCCAAGCGCATGGGCAAGAAGCGCGTAATCGCCGAGACCGGTGCAGGCATGCACGGCGTGGCGACGGCGACGGTGGCCGCACGTTTCGGCATGGAATGCATTGTGTACATGGGCGCGGAAGACATCCAGCGCCAGGCGCCCAACGTGTTTCGCATGAAATTGCTGGGCGCGACCGTGGTGCCGGTGGAAAGCGGTTCGCGGACGCTCAAGGATGCCCGCAACGAAGCGCTTCGCGCCTGGGTCACCAACGTCGAGAACACCTTCTATATTTTCGGTACGGCGGCCGGCCCGCATCCGTACCCGATGATGGTGCGCGATTTCCAGTGCGTCATCGGCGAGGAAGCCAAAGTGCAGATGCCGGAGATGATCGGGCGCCAGCCTGATGCGGTGATTGCCTGCGTCGGCGGCGGCTCCAACGCCATCGGCATGTTCTATCCCTATATCGAAGAGAAAAACGTGCAGATCATTGGCGTGGAAGCAGGGGGGCACGGCATCGCCAGTGGTTCGCATGCCGCGCCACTTACCGCGAATGCCAGGGTTGGTGTGCTGCACGGCAACAAGGTCTATCTGATGCAGGACGAGAACGGTCAGGTTGTCGAGACGCATTCCATTTCCGCCGGCCTGGATTATCCCGGCGTCGGCCCCGAACATTGCCTGCTGAAAGACCAGGGACGCGCGCAGTATGTTGCGATCAACGATGACGAAGCGCTGGCGGCATTCGATGCGCTGTGCCGTTTCGAGGGCATCATCCCCGCGCTGGAATCCAGCCATGCGCTGGCGCATGCGATCAAGATCGCACCGGGCATGGACCGGGGCAAGGTGCTGCTGGTGAATCTTTCCGGGCGCGGCGACAAGGACATGAATACCGTGGCGGCGCTGAAGGGGATCACGCTATGAGCCGCATCCAGGCCGCATTCGAAAAACTCAAACTGCATAAGCGCAAGGCGCTGATTCCGTTCATCACCGCGGGTGACCCGAATCCGCAGCTTACCGTGCCGCTGATGCACGGGCTGGTGGAAGCGGGCGCGGACGTGATCGAGCTGGGTGTGCCGTTTTCCGACCCGATGGCCGACGGCCCGACCATCCAGCGCGCTTCCGAGCGCGCGTTGAAGCATCATGTCGGCCTGCGCGATGTGCTCGGCATGGTCGAGCAGTTCCGCAGCAAGGACGTGACCACCCCGGTGGTGCTGATGGGTTACGGCAACCCGATCGAGGCGATGGGCTGGGAGCATTTTGCGAAGCGTTGCGAAGAGGCCGGCGTGGACGGCGTGCTGACCGTGGACTTCCCGCCCGAGGAAAGCCATGAGGCATTCGGCCATCTGCAGCGCCACGACATCGATCCGATTTTCCTGCTGGCACCGACCACCAACGACGAGCGCATCGAGCGCGTCGCGAAGCAGGCACGCGGCTATGTATATTATGTGTCGCTGAAGGGCGTGACCGGCGCCGGCAACCTCGATCTGGGCGATATCGAGAAGAAGATTCCGCAGTTGCGAAAACATATCGGCCTGCCGATCGGCGTCGGTTTCGGCATCCGCGACGCGGCTGCCGCCCATGCGGTCTCGCGGCTGTGCGACGGCGTGGTGGTGGGCAGCCGCATCGTGCAGGAAATCGAGGATTCTAACGAGCAGCAGGTGGTCGCCAACGTGACCCGGCTGGTGAAAGAACTCAGACTGGCGATAGACCAGGACTAAGGAGAATGTGATGAGCTGGTTCCAGAAACTGTTGCCCCCCAAGATCAAGCGTCGCGAAAACATCGACGCCAAGAAGAATGTGCCGGAAGGACTGTGGCATAAATGCCCGTCCTGCCAGGCTGTGCTGTACCACTCCGACCTCGAAAAGAACCTCAGCGTCTGCCCCAAGTGCAACCATCATCACCGCATTACCGCACGCACCCGTCTCGATTGGCTGCTGGATGCGGAAGGCCGCTTCGAGATCGGCGCTGAAGTACTGCCGGTGGATACGCTGAAATTCAAGGATAGCCGCAAATACAGCGAGCGCCTGACTTCCGCACAGCGCGATACCGGCGAAGAAGACGCGCTGGTGGTGATGCAGGGCAGCGTGCATGCCTTGCCGCTGGTGGCGGCGGCATTCGAGTTCAGTTTCATGGGCGGATCGATGGGCTCGGTGGTGGGCGAACGTTTCGTGCGCGGCGTGCATCTTGCCGTAGAGCAGAACATGCCGTTCGTATGTTTTGCCGCCAGCGGTGGCGCGCGCATGCAGGAAGGCCTGTTGTCGCTGATGCAGATGGCCAAGACCTGTGCTGCACTGACCCAGTTGAGCCAGGCGCAGCTGCCGTTCATTTCGGTGCTGACTGATCCCACCATGGGCGGCGTGTCGGCCAGCTTCGCTTTCATGGGGGATGTGGTGATCGCCGAGCCCGGTGCGCTGATCGGCTTCGCCGGTGCGCGCGTGATCCAGCAGACCGTGCGCGAAACGCTGCCGGAGGGGTTCCAGCGTGCAGAGTTTCTGCTTGAGCATGGCGCGGTGGACATGATCGTCGATCGCCGGGAAATGCGCGATCAACTCGCCACACTCATTACCCTGCTGACCAAACAGCCCGCAGTCGCCAAAGAGGCTGCGTGACACTTGCCGGCCGCCATGCCTGAAACACTGGCCGCATGGCTGCAGCATCTCGAAACGCTGCATCCCAAGACCATCGCGCTCGGCCTCGAGCGCGTAGCGCAGATCAGGCAGCGGCTGAATCTCCATCCCGATTTTCCGGTCATCGTGGTCGGCGGCACCAATGGCAAGGGTTCGGTGTGCGCGCTGCTGGAATCCATGCTGCACGCCGCAGGCTACCGCGTCGGCTGCTACACCTCGCCGCACCTGATCGACTACAACGAACGCGTACGCATCTCGAAGCAACAGGCGAGCGATGCGGAACTGTGCGCTTCGTTCGAGGCGATCGAGCAGGTGCGCGGCGATATTTCCCTGACCTATTTCGAATTCGGCACGCTGGCGGCGATGCAGTGTTTCATCGGGCACCGGGTGGAGGTGGCTATCCTCGAGGTCGGGCTGGGGGGCAGGCTGGATGCGGTAAACGTGTTCGATGCGGATTGTGCGGTCGTGACGACGGTCGATATTGACCACACCGAATATCTCGGCGATACGCGCGAGCAGATCGCATATGAGAAGGCCGGGATTTTTCGTACCGGCAAGGTGGCGGTGTTTGGCGATCCGGATATGCCAAAAGTCGTGGCTGATGAAGCGCAGCGCAGCGGTGCGGTGCTATGGCGGCTGGGCGAGCAGTTCGGCTATACGACGGATGCGCAACAATGGCATTACCAGGGCGTGGCCGGAACACGCAGCAGTCTGCCGTACCCGGCTTTGCGGGGAAAATTCCAGCTCAATAATGCCAGCGTAGCGCTGGCCGTACTGGATGCGCTCCGGGATAAATTGCCGGTAACCATGGAGGCGGTACGCCGCGGGTTGTTCGACACCAGCCTGCCAGGGCGCTTCCAGGTGCTGCCGGGCAGGCCGCAGATCATTCTCGATGTGGCGCATAATCCGCAGGCGGCGCATTCGCTGGCGAAGAACCTGGCGGCGATGCCGCCATCCGGCAAAACCTTTGCGGTCTTCGCCATGCTCAAGGACAAGGACATGGCAGGCGTAGTGCGGGAACTGAAGGATCATGTGGATGTGTGGCTGGCTGCCGGCATTGATGCGCCACGCGGGGCAAGCGCCGCAGAGCTGGTGCAGGTGCTGCGGACGGAGCGGGTACAGGGGGAAATCATGGCGTTTGCCTCTGTCGCGGAAATGCTGCAGCATGCCTGCAATGCGGCAGCCGAAAATGATAGAATCGTAGCCTTCGGTTCTTTCTACACGGTAGCGGACGTCATGCGCTCGCGCACTTTGCGCAATGACCAATAGTCACTGAAACAATACGATGGCGAAACGGCAAATGGACGATGAGGCTAATCTGAAGCGGCATGCGCGGCGGCGGCTGATCGGGGCGGTGGCACTGGTTACCGCAGTGGTGGTGATCCTGCCGATGGTGCTGGACAGCACGCCCAAGGTCGATGGGCAGAACGTTGACCTGCGCATCCCGGATCCGGACAAGGTCGGAGAATTCAAATCGAAAATAGTCCTGCCGGAGGAGGCCGCACAGACGATAGCTTCCGAGCCGGCAGCTGCGAGTGCGGAGGTGGCTTCCGCTGCTGTTGCCGCTCCAGCAGAGGTACCTGCCGCTGTGGCACAAGCGGCGGCGGCAAGCGCGCCGCAGCCGGCAGCCGAAAAACCAGCAAAGGCGCCAGAGGTTAAACCGCTGCCTAAAACCGAAAGCAAGCCGGCCGAGCCGGCGCATGCCGTGCCCAAAGCCGGTTTTGCAGTGCAGGTCGGTGCTTTCTCCAACATGACGACCGTCAAACGCTGGCAGGAAAATCTGCGCAAACAGGGTTTCCATGTCTACACCGAAAAAGTCGGCAACAACGTCCGTGTGCGTATCGGTCCTTATCCTTCGCGTGCGGCGGCGGAACAGGTGTTGCACAAGCTTGAGAAGCAGGGGATGCATCCGGTCATGGTTAACCTGAATTGACATGACGGCACTGGATTATTCGGTTGTCGGGCTGGTGGCGTTTTCGGTATTGCTGGGCTGGTGGCGCGGACTGATTTACGAGGTGCTGTCGCTGCTGGGCTGGGGCGCAGCCTATCTGGTGGCGCGATTGTTTGCCGTGGATGTTGCGCCGTACATGCCGTCGGCGCTCAATCCGGAAGAGGTCAGGCTGGTGGCGGCGTTCGCCCTGCTGTTTGTGGCGACGCTGATCGTCAGTGGCATCGTGTCATGGTTGCTGTCCAAGCTGGTGAAAATCGCCGGGCTGGGCTGGCTGGACGGTTTTCTGGGAGCCTTGTTCGGCGTGCTGCGCGGCGGGTTCCTGGTGCTGGTATTGGTGTTGCTGGCCGGTATGACCGGCCTGCCCAAGGCAAAATTCTGGCGTGAGGCGCAGTTGAGCGCACCGCTGGAGCATGTTGCGTTGCAGGCCAGGGGCTGGTTGCCTGCAGGCATGGCGCAAAAAGTACATTTCGAAACTCAAAACTGAATTATTACTGGAACAGAACATGTGCGGCATTCTAGGCGTCGTAGCACAAACCCCCGTCAATCAGTTGCTGTATGACGGCCTGCAGGTATTGCAACATCGCGGTCAGGATGCGGCCGGCATCGCGACCGTAGACGGCAATACCTTCCATCTGCACAAGGGAAACGGCCTGGTGCGGGACGTGTTCCGCACCCGTAACATGCGTGCGCTGGCGGCGGGCAAGGCCGGTATTGCCCACGTGCGTTATCCCACCGCCGGTTCTGCCGTCGATCATAACGAGGCGCAGCCGTTCTACGTGAATTCGCCGTTCGGCATCGTGCTGGGGCACAACGGCAATCTGACCAATACTGCGCAGTTGCAGAAAGAACTGTTCCTTGAGGATCGCCGCCATGTCAACACCAACTCTGATTCAGAAGTGTTGCTCAACGTGCTTGCGCACGAACTGCAGGCGCAAAGCAAGCTGCCGCGTCTTGATGCGGAAACCATATTTTCTGCCGTTTCCGGCGTGCACCGCCGTTGCCGCGGTGCTTACGCTGTGGTGGCAATGATCGCCGGTTATGGCCTGCTGGCGTTTCGTGACAGCTTCGGCATCCGGCCACTGGTGATCGGTACGCACGAAACGGAAGAGGGGGTGGAATATCTGGTGGCGTCGGAAAGCGTGGCGCTGGATACACTGGGCTTCAAATTCCTGCGCGACGTTGCTCCCGGCGAGGCCGTGTTCGTCGATTTTGCGGGAAACTTGCACAGCAAGCAATGCGCGCAGCAGTCTTCGTTCAATCCCTGCATCTTCGAATACGTCTATCTGGCGCGTCCCGATTCGGTCATTGATGGTGTGTCGGTATACGAGACACGGCTCAACATGGGCGAATACCTGGCCGACAAGATCAACCGCGAATGGCCGGAGCACGACATCGACGTGGTAATCCCCATTCCCGATTCCAGTCGGCCGAGCGCACTGCAGCTGGCCTATCGCCTGAACATCCCGTTCCGCGAAGGTTTCGTCAAGAACCGCTATATCGGCCGCACTTTCATTATGCCCGGGCAGGCGATGCGCAAGAAATCGGTGCGCCAGAAACTCAATGCCATCGGCGTTGAATTCAAGGACAAGAACGTGCTGCTGGTGGACGACTCCATCGTGCGCGGCACGACCAGCCGCGAGATCGTGCAGATGGCGCGCGATGCCGGTGCGCGCAAGGTGTATTTTGCTTCCGCGGCGCCGCCGGTACGTTTCCCCAATGTGTACGGCATCGACATGCCGTCGCGTCACGAGCTGATCGCCACCGGGCGTGACGATGCGGAAATCTGCCGCGAGATCAGTGCCGACCGCCTGATCTACCAGGATCTGGAGGACCTCAAGGCAGCGGTGCGCAAGGCCAATCCCGCAATCCAGAATTTCGACGCTTCCTGCTTTAATGGAGAATACATCACCGGCGACATCACGCCGGAATACCTGGATCGTGTGGAAGCCGCACGCGCCGGCGGCAAGGCCAACCAGAATGCGGACGACGACCAGATGGAACTGGATCTGGCCATGAGCCTGTCCTCGATGTAAGTTGACACTGCCGCGAGGCGAATGGTACTTTTCACCTGCGCCGATTTGAGGAACAGCTTGCGGGCGCTTGATAAATACAGCTAAAGCGTGGGAAACCCGGTTTAGCGCTAAGCTTTCCGGGTTTTTGCATTTCAGGAGGCAGCATGCCAGAAAATAATTCATACCAGCCGGAAACGCTGGCGGTGCGCGCAGGCAGCGTCCACAGCCAGTTCCATGAACACAGTGAAGCGCTGTTCCTGACTTCCAGCTTTACCTTCGACAGTGCGGAGCAGGCGGCGAAACGCTTCATCGGTGAAGAGCCGGGGAATATCTACTCGCGCTTTACCAATCCCACGGTCAGCATGTTCGAGGAACGCCTTGCCGCGCTGGAAGGCGCGGAACAGTGCGTTGCCACGGCTTCCGGGATGTCCGCCATTCTGTCGGCATGCATGGGTTTGCTGAAAGCGGGCGATCATATCGTCGCATCGCAGAGCCTGTTCGGTTCGACGGTGAATCTGTTCAACAACGTGCTGAAAAAATTCGGTGTGGACACTACATTTGTGTCGGCGACCGACGTGGCACAGTGGCAGGCTGCGGTGCGGCCGGAAACCAGGCTGTTCTTTCTGGAAACGCCATCCAACCCGTTGACGGAAATCTCCGACATTCCGGCGATTGCCGCAGTGGCCAGGAAGTGTGGCGCGCTCCTTGCGGTCGACAACTGTTTCTGCACCCCCATCCTGCAGCAGCCGCTGGAACTCGGTGCCGACATCGTGATCCATTCCGCCACCAAATATCTCGACGGCCAGGGGCGGGTGCTGGGCGGCGCGGTGCTGGGCAGCAAAAAGAACATGGAAGGGGTATATGGTTTTCTGCGTACTGCCGGCCCGACGATGAGCGCGTTCAATGCCTGGGTGTTCCTGAAAGGCATGGAGACGCTCAAGCTGCGCATGGATGCGCACAGTGCCAATGCGCTGCAGCTTGCCCGGTGGCTGGAGCAACAGCCCAACGTGGCGCGCGTGTTCTATCCCGGCCTGCCGTCGCATCCGCAGCATGCGCTGGCCATGAGGCAGCAGAAAACCGGCGGCGGCGTCGTATCGTTTGAGGTGAAGGGCGGCAAGGAGGTGGCGTGGCGCGTGATCGACAACGCCAGGCTGTTGTCGATCACCGCCAACCTCGGCGACACCAAGAGCACGCTTACCCATCCGGCCAGCACTACCCATGCGCGCATTTCGCCCGAGGCGCGTGCTGCGGCCGGAATCAGCGACGGTTTGTTGCGCATCGCAGTCGGGCTGGAAGCCGTGGTCGATATTCAGGCCGATCTGGCGCACGGTCTGTAATGGATATACTGGCTGCACAAGTCGGTGGTTTGCTGAAGGCGCACGGCATGATGCTGGCGACAGCGGAGTCCTGTACCGGCGGCGGCGTGGCACAGGCGGTTACCGAAATTGCCGGCAGCTCGGCGTGGTTCGAACGCGGCTTCGTCACCTACGCGAATGCCGCCAAGGTGGAGATGCTGGGGGTGAATCAGGGCACGCTGGACGCGCATGGTGCCGTGTCCGAAGCCGCAGTACGCGAAATGGCGGAGGGTGCGTTGCGGCATAGCCATGCCCAGGTCGCGCTGGCCGTCAGCGGCATTGCCGGGCCCACCGGCGGTTCGCCGGAAAAGCCTGTCGGCACCGTATGGTTCGCCTGGAGCCTGCGCAACGGCACTACCCATGCCCGGGTGCACCACCTTGCCGGCAGTCGCGCCGAAATTCGTGCGCGCTCGGTACGCATCGCACTGCAAGGGGTGCAGGCGTTACTGGCGCAACACACTAAAACCGCCTAATATGCGAATGGTACGATCGTACTATGCAAGCGTAAACAGGCATGCCATAATCCGGCACCATTTTTGAAAGGGGAATCACCATGGACGACAACAAGAGCAAGGCGCTCGCGGCGGCGCTGAGCCAGATCGAAAAACAGTTCGGCAAGGGCTCCATCATGCGCCTCGGCGAACATGATGTGGCACGCGATATCCAGGTGGTTTCCACCGGCTCGCTGGGGCTGGATATCGCACTGGGCGTGGGCGGCCTGCCGCGCGGTCGCGTGGTGGAAATCTATGGCCCGGAATCGTCCGGCAAGACGACGCTGACGCTGCAGGTGATCGCCGAAATGCAGAAACTGGGCGGTACGGCTGCGTTCATCGATGCCGAGCATGCGCTCGATCCTCAATATGCACAAAAGCTCGGCGTGAAGGTGGAGGATTTGCTGATCTCGCAGCCGGACAACGGCGAGCAGGCGCTGGAAATTGCCGACATGCTGGTGCGCTCCGGTTCGGTGGATGTAGTGGTGGTGGACTCGGTCGCGGCGCTGACCCCGAAGGCCGAAATCGAGGGCGACATGGGCGATCCGCAGATGGGGCTGCATGCGCGGCTCATGTCGCAGGCGCTGCGCAAGCTGACCGCCAATATCAAGCGCTCGAATACGCTGGTCATCTTCATCAACCAGATCCGCATGAAGATCGGCGTGATGTTCGGCAATCCGGAAACCACGACCGGCGGCAATGCGCTCAAGTTCTATGCTTCGGTTCGTCTCGACATCCGCCGTACCGGCGCAATCAAGAAAGGCGACGAAGTGATCGGCAACGAGACACGTGTCAAGGTCGTCAAAAACAAGGTTGCGCCGCCGTTCAAGGAAGCGCATTTCGATATTCTTTACGGCCAGGGCATATCGCGTGAGGGCGAGGTGATCGAGCTTGGCGTGCTGAACAAGCTGGTCGAAAAATCCGGCGCCTGGTACAGCTACAATGGCGAAAAAATCGGCCAGGGCAAGGACAATGTGCGCGAATACCTGAAGGAACATCCGGAAATCGCCCTGGAAATCGAAAACAAGGTGCGTGCTGCGGTCGGCGTAGCGGCGCTGGGCGGTGGTGAAGCCGAAGACTGAGCCGACCCTGAGGGTTCGCGCCATGCGCTATCTGGCGCGGCGCGAATACAGCCGTGCCGAGCTGCGCAGCAGGCTGTTGCCATACGTGCAGGAAGGCGAGGATGTCGAGCAGGCGCTGGATGATCTGGCGCAGCGCGGCTGGCTGTCCGATGCGCGTGCGGCGGAGCAGCTGGTCAATCAGCGCCGCAACCGCTTCGGTACGCAACGCATCGCCCACGAACTGCGCCAGAAAGGCATTGCCGAAAACCTGATCGATGCGGCGCTGCCGCAATTGCGGGAGTCCGAGCTCGATGCGGCACGTGCCGTATGGCAAAAGAAGTTCGATGCGCTGCCGCAGGATGCGCAAGAAAAGGCGCGCCAGGTACGCTTCCTGCAATCGCGCGGTTTTGCGCTGGACGTCGTATTCAAGCTGCTGCGCTGTTCCGCCATCGACGACCCCGTGTAATTGTTCCCGGTTTCACGCCTGTCCCTGTCCTGGGGGGTTACGCCTAATATTCAAAAAGATGGCTGCGCGATTGCGCGGCTTGAGGTCAAAAATCTAGTATCATGCGCAAGTCGCCGCGGACGCGGCCATTACGTGATCCTGATTGAATTGACAGACAGATGAAAAGCAGTGAAATCCGCCAGCAGTTCCTAGATTTTTTCGCCTCCAAGGGCCATGCCGTCGTTCCTTCCAGTTCGCTGGTTCCGGCCGGCGACCCGACCCTGCTGTTTACCAACGCGGGCATGAACCAGTTCAAGGACGTGTTTCTCGGTTTCGACAAGCGTCCCTATACCCGCGCGGCGTCGTCGCAGAAATGCGTACGTGCCGGCGGCAAGCATAACGACCTGGAAAACGTCGGCTATACCGCGCGTCACCATACTTTCTTCGAGATGCTCGGCAACTTCAGCTTCGGCGACTATTTCAAGCGCGATGCGATCAGCTATGCATGGGAACTGCTGACGGAAGTATTCAGGCTACCCGCGGACAAACTCTATGTGACGGTGTATGCCGAGGATGACGAAGCCTACGATATCTGGACCAGGGAAGTCGGCCTGGCGGCCGACCGCGTGATTCGCATCGGCGACAACAAGGGCGCGCGTTACGCTTCCGACAATTTCTGGATGATGGGCGATACCGGTCCGTGCGGCCCGTGCACGGAAATCTTCTATGACCACGGCCCGCATATTCCGGGTGGTTTGCCGGGCACACCGGAAGAGGATGGCGACCGCTACATCGAAATCTGGAACAACGTGTTCATGCAGTTCAACCGCGACGAGGCCGGTGTGATGCATCCGCTGCCCAAGCCCTCGGTCGACACCGGCATGGGGCTGGAACGCATCTCAGCAGTGTTGCAGGGCGTGCATGCGAATTACGAAATCGACCTGTTCCAGGCATTGATAAAGGCTGCTGCGCGTGAGACGCAATGCGGCGATCTCGATTCCCCATCGCTGAAGGTGCTTGCCGACCATATCCGCGCCTGCTCCTTCCTGATCGCAGACGGTGTGATTCCCGGCAACGAAGGGCGCGGCTACGTGCTGCGCCGCATCATTCGGCGCGCCATCCGCCACGGCTACAAGCTCGATGCGCGCGCCGCGTTCTTCTACAGGATGGTGCCTGACCTGGTCGAGCAGATGGGCGGCGCATATCCCGAACTGGTTGCAGAGCAGGTGCGCGTAAAGGGCGTCCTCAAGCTGGAAGAGGAGCGTTTCTTCGCGACCATCGAGCATGGCATGGCGATCCTCGAGGCCGATCTCGCCGAAATGGCGAAAACAGGGAGCAAGGTGTTCAACGGTGAGACGGCATTCAAGCTGCACGACACCTATGGTTTCCCGCTCGACCTGACGCAGGACGTGTGCCGTGAGCATGGTGTCGCCGTGGATGAGGCGGGATTCGATGCGGCGATGGCGCACCAGCGCGAACAGGCGCGCGCGGCGGGCAAATTCAAGATGGCGGCCAATCTCGAATACGAGGGCAAGCCGACCGCTTTCCACGGCTATTCAGCGTTGGAGCACAAGGGGAATGTCCTCGCGCTGTACAAGGATGGCGTGCCGGTAAATGAACTGGCCGAAGGCGAAATGGGCGTGGTGGTACTGGACGACACGCCGTTCTATGCCGAATCCGGCGGCCAGGTCGGCGATCGTGGCGAGCTGCGCAGCGCGCACGGTATTTTTGCAGTGGAAGATACGCAGAAAATACAGGCCACAGTGTTCGGCCACCACGGGGTGGTGAAAACCGGCAAGCTGGCCGTTGGCGACGCGATCACGGCCAGGGTGGATGGTGTGGCGCGCAGGCACACCGAGCGCAACCACTCGGTCACGCATTTGATGCACAAGGCCCTGCGCGAAGTGCTGGGGGCGCATGTGCAGCAGAAGGGATCCCAGGTTGATCCGGACAAGACACGCTTCGATTTTGTGCATACCCAGCCGATGACGGATGCGGAAATCCGCAAAGTGGAAGCCATCGTGAACGCGGAAATACTCGCCAATGCCGAAACGCAGGCACGTGTGATGTCCATTGATGATGCGCAGAAGACCGGTGCGATGATGCTGTTCGGCGAGAAATACGGCGACGAAGTGCGCGTGCTCGATATAGGCTCCTCGCGTGAACTGTGCGGCGGAACCCACGTGCGGCGCACCGGCGACATCGGCCTGTTCAAGATCGTGGCGGAAAGTGGCGTGGCGGCCGGCGTGCGCCGCGTGGAAGCGGTGACGGGAGAAGGTGCGCTGGCACTGGTGCAGCAGCAGGAGCAGCAGTTGCAGGAAGTCGCGGCAGCGCTCAAGGCGCAACCGCACGAGGCGGCGGCACGTGTGGCGCAGATGCTCGATAACGCGAAGGCGCTGGAAAAGGAGCTGGCCGCCCTGAAATCGAAACTCGCATCCGCGCAGGGCGACGAGATGCTGGAGCAGGCGGTAGACATCAACGGCGTGAAAGTGCTGGCCGCGAAACTGGAGGGTGCCGACGTGGCTACGTTGCGCGAAACCATGGACAAGCTGAAAGACAAGCTCAAGTCCGCGGCCATCGTGCTGGCTTCGGTCAGCGAGGGCAAGGTCAGCCTGATCGCAGGGGTGACGCCGGATGCCACGGCGAAGGTGAAGGCGGGTGAACTGGTCAATTTCGTTGCGCAACAAGTCGGCGGCAAGGGGGGCGGGCGTCCGGACATGGCGCAGGCCGGCGGAACGCAGCCCGAAAACCTGGGCAAGGCGCTGTCCGGCGTGGTCGACTGGGTGCGGGCTAAAGTGTAATCATTAAAACGATTGAAACCTACTGTTTATGATGGACAAAATCAGGGTTGTATAGTAGGGTTCCCAGTGGGCGGTGAATCTTTGCGAAGACATGCCCTGGGTACCGACCGAATCCGAGCTTTCTGGAGTAGATAGTGGCTTCTTCCAAGAAAAAAATTAACACGATTTTGCTGGTTGAAGACGATCCTGCCGAAATTGCCATGGCGGAGCAGGCTTGTGCACTGTGCCAGCCAGCGGTGAAGCTGGTGGTGATGCCGGACAGTGAAGAGGCGCTGGAATGGCTGTCGCAGAAGATGGAAGAAAAGCAGCCCCTGCCGAAGCTGATCCTGGTGGATCTGAAGTTGCCCAAGCTGATCGGCCTGGCGGTCTTGCGCAAGCTGCGCATGGATCGCCGTACCTGGGATATGCCTATCGTGGTTTTCTCCGCGGTATACGAATCTTCCGATGTGGTGCTGAGCTATCAGGTCGGTGCCAACAGTTTTGTCGGCAAGCCTACCGATACCGCCGGCTTCCAGAGTTTGTTGCAGGAGCTGGTGTCTTACTGGTTCCAGCCGCGTCAGCAGCAACTGGCTTTGGCCGGGAGCTGAGATTTCCTTAGCCGGCAGATTCTCTGCCGGTTTTCATCATTCCTGGAGTTATTGCCTGCCGGATCGTTCGGGCAGGTGCTGGGCGACATGGTCCGCGGTCAATTGCATCATGCAGTTGAAGTGGCCGAGCGGGCAGACGCGCTTGAAACAGGGGCTGCAGGCAATATCCAGCTTGATGACCTGTGCCTTGTCCGACAGCGGCGGGGTGAATTGCGGGCTGCTGGAGCCGTACAGCGCGAGCATCGGGCGGTCGAGCGCGGCGGCCAGGTGCATCAGGCCGGAATCGTTGCTTACCACCAGTTCGGCGCAGGACAGCAGCGCAATGGCATCGGCCAGGCTGGTTTCGCCGCACAGGTTGCGGCAGTGCTGGTTGCCGAGCGCGACGATCTTGTCGCCGATTTCCCTGTCCTTGGGCGAGCCGACAAGCCATACCGTATAGCCGCGTTGTTCCAGGCGCTGTGCGAGTTCGGCGAAATAGGGGATGGGCCAGCGTTTGGCCGGGCCATATTCCGCACCGGGGCAGAATGCGGCGACCGGTTTGTCCAGGGGCAGCCCCAGTTTGTCGAGTACGCGCTGGCGTTGCGCCATGCTGACTTGCAGGCGGGGCGAAGGAATCGGTTGCTGGATGGGGGTGCCTGGCGCTTCGGCGAGTTGCGCGAAACGTTCCACCATCAGCGGCAACTGGTTCTTGTTGAGCTTGCGCGCATCGTTCAGCAGGCCGTAGCGCATTTCGCCGACAAAGCCGGTGCGAACCGGAATTCCTGCCAGTAGCGGCGGCAGTGCGGACTTGAACGAATTGGGCAGCACGATGGCCTGGTCGTAGTGTGCATTGCGCAGTTCCCTGCCCAGGCGCAGGCGCTCGAGCAGGCGCAATGTGCCATGCGGGAAAGGGTTGATGATGACTTCGTGCACTTCGGGCATCTGGCGCAACAGCGCTTCGGTCCAGGGAGGGGCCAGTACGTCGATCAGACAGCCCGGGTGGCGTTGCTTCAGGCGCATCAGCATGGGCTGCACCAGCATGGTGTCGCCGACCCAGCTGGGTGCTACGACCAGGATTTTGCGCATGGAGGTTAGTGCTGGCCTTGCGGCAGGTCGCCCTTGAATTTGTACAAGGTGCTGCAGTACGGACAGCGTGCCTCACCGGTTTTGTCCACCGGGATGAAGACGCGCGGGTGTGCCTGCCACAGGCTCATGTCCGGTGTCGGGCAAAACAGCGGCAGGTCGTCGGCAGTAACTTCGACGTGGCTCAGGGTGATATGTCCGGTTTGCATGAGTCTTCCTTTATTAAACGTGCGCCAGCCAGTCGGCATATTTTGTGTTCTTGCCGCCGACGATGTCGAAGAACAGCGCTTGCAGCTTGGCCGTGATCGGGCCGCGCGAACCAGTGCCGATGGCACGCGTGTCCAGTTCGCGGATCGGTGTGACTTCGGCGGCGGTGCCGGTGAAGAATGCCTCGTCCGCGCAATACACTTCGTCGCGCGTGATGCGTTTCTCGATCAGCTCGATGCCAAGATCCCTGGCCAGCGTGACAATGGAATCGCGAGTGATGCCTTCCAGGCAGGAAGTCAGGTCGGGCGTGTACAGCTTGCCTTTCTTGACGATGAAGATATTCTCGCCCGCGCCTTCCGCAACGTAGCCGTCCACATCCAGCAGCAGCGCTTCATCGTAGCCATCATGGGATACTTCCTGATGCGCCAGTATGGAGTTGCTGTAGGTGCTGACCGATTTCGCGCGGCACATGTTGACGTTGACGTGGTGACGGGTGAAGCTGGAAGTCTTCACGCGGATGCCTTTTTCCATGCCTTCGGCACCCAGATAGGCACCCCACGGCCAGGCGGCAATGGCCACATGCACGCTCAGGGTGCTGGCGGCGATGCCCATGGCCTCGGAACCGTAGAATACGATCGGGCGGATGTAGCAGGATTCCAGCTTGTTGGCGCGCACCACTTCCTTTTGCGCTTCCATCAAGGTTGCCTTGTCGAACGGCATGCCCATCTTGAAGATGTAGGCCGAATTGAACAGGCGGTCGGTATGCTCCTGCAGGCGGAAAATGGCGGGGCCGCTGCTGGTCTGGTAGGCGCGCACTCCCTCGAACACACCCATGCCGTAGTGCAGCGTATGGGTGAGTACGTGTGTGGTGGCATCGCGCCAGGGTACGAGCTTGCCGTCGTACCAGATAAAACCATCGCGGTCAGACATGGACATGATTCAATATTCCTTGGTAAATAATCTAAGTTGTCAATTCTAGCTTTTTCCGTGATGTTTATGAAGACGATTGTAGAAGCCTGCGGAGTGATTAAAGTATATTTATGGCGATTGACTGCTGTTATCATTCGATAACCTGAATGCCGGTTCTTCAGGATAAGCTGTGGGCAGGCAGGCTTTCGGGGAAAGCCTGCATGGAAAAGAATATTGCAGGGGAGCATTCCGCGTTGCCGGAGAACGTCACCAAGCTGGAGGAAAGACAGGAAGACAAGCTGCAGCGCAGCTTGCTGATTTTTGTTGGCGCCTTCATGAATCTGGCCGTCATGTTGTGGCTGGCCATCTACTGGCTGATGGGAATGCATTTCTCCACCAACGTGCCATTGGCTTACCAGCTGGTTTCCATTGCATCGCTTGTCTATTACCTGAAGACACAGAATTTCGCCGTATTCCGTTTTGTGCAGCTGAACCTGTTCCTGTTTGCGCCATTTGTCATGCAATGGAGCATCGGCAGTTCGGTATCTTCCAGTGGTGTCATGCTCTGGGCGCTGCTGGCGCCCGTGTCGGCGGTGGTGGTGTCAGGCTGGCGCGAATCCATCCCGTGGTTCTTCGCCTACATCGTGATGACGGCGCTATCCGGCTTCTTCGATTATTTTCTCGGTACGGGAGAGTTGAGCGGGGTGCCGATCAAGGCCGTGGGCGTATTCTTTGCGCTCAATTTTGCCGCGATGTCCTCGCTGATCTATTTCGTGGTGCGCTACTTCGTGCTGGAAACGGAAAAGATCAAGAGCAAGCTCGACCAGCAGCATATGTTGCTGCTTGAAGAGCAGGAGAAGTCCGAGCGCCTGCTGTTCAATGTGCTGCCGACACGCATCGCGCAACGCCTGAAAAACAAGCAGGAGCTGATTGCCGACGGTTATGCCGATGTGACGGTGATGTTTGCCGACTTGTCCAATTTCACCCAGCTGACCGAGGAATTTTCACCAGAACAGATGGTGAGCATGCTGAACACGATTTTTTCCTGGTTCGATGCCATGACCGAGAAATACCGGCTGGAGAAAATCAAGACGATAGGCGATGCCTACATGGTGGTGGGAGGGTTCGACCGCGACCATTACGACTATGTTACGCATGTCGCCGACATGGCACTGGAAATGCGCGAATTCGTGGCGCTGCATCCGGAACTGGCCAGGCATAAGCTGGGGTTGCACCTGGGGATCGCTACCGGCCCGGTGGTGGCTGGCGTAATCGGTACCAAGCGTTTCATCTATGATCTGTGGGGCGATACGGTGAATATTGCCAGCCGTCTCACCGACGAAGCGCAGAAAGGCGAAATCGCGGTCGACAAGAACACCTATCTCCGGTTGCGCCATCATTACCAGTTTGAGCCACCGACCACGATCAGCGTGAAAGGCAAGGGCGAGATGACTTCCTATCGCCTGATTGGTATTTCCGCTGGCCGGCAGCAGCCAGAAGGCGTTAACAGTCTGACCAAGGCCGGGCGCGCCGGCTAGCCTCTATTCTTCCAGCAGTTTTTTCCATAATGCACATACCGGGCGGGTGTCGATGTCTTGTGCGTCGATACGACAGGGCTGCGTGCTGTTGAGCCGCATCTTGTGTTGCAGCGTGCGTAGATTGCGGTAGATGTCGCAGGTTTGTGCGGCGAGCTGCGTATCCGCCAGGCCGAGCGTTGCGGCGCGCATCAGTAATTTCAGGTTGCCGCTGTTGGCGGTGAGCTCGGGATGCCGGTGGGCATGGGCCAGCACCAGGAATTGCACCATGAATTCGATGTCCACCATGCCGCCGTGATCGTGCTTGATATCGAACAGGTCGCTGTGGTTGGGGTGTCCATCGCGCATTTTCTGGCGCATGGCCACGATTTCGCCGCGCAGCGTGGTGAGGTCGCGCGGCTGGCATAGCACGGCATGGCGGATCGCCTCGAATTGTGTCCCTACCCGGGTATCCCCCGCACTGAATCGTGCGCGCGACAGCGCCTGGTGTTCCCATACCCAGGCATGCTGCTGCTGGTATTCGGCGAATGCCGCGATGGAGCTGACCAGCAGGCCGCTGGCGCCATTCGGGCGCAGGCGCAAGTCGGTTTCATATAAGCGTCCGGCCGAGGTATAGCTGCTCAGCATGGTGTTGATGTTCTTGGCCAGCCGGGCGTAGTTTTCCGCGGCGTCCGGATGCGGGTCGTCGTACAGGAAAATCAGGTCCAGGTCGGAGGCGTACCCGAGTTCGCGTCCGCCGAGCTTGCCATAGGCAATGACGGCAAAGTGCGCCTGTTCCTGGTGTCTGGTGCGCATATTGTTCCAGCATAGCTGCAGCACGTGGCGCAGGATCAGGTCGGCGAGATCGCTGAGGTGGTCGCTGAGTATTTCCAGTGGCAGCAGTCCCTGCAAATCCATTGCCAGCAGGTGAAAGATTTCGCTGTGCTGGAACTGGCGCAGCACATCCAGCTGTCGTTCAAGGTCCTGTGCGCAATCGGCCAGTTGTGACGCGAGCGCTGCGTCCAGTGCAGGCCAGTCCGGCGCCTGGTAGATTTCGCGCGCATCGAGCAATTCATCGAGCAGTATGGGATACTGGATCAGATATTCGCAGGCCCATTCGCTGGCGCTGGCGATGTTTGCCAGGCGTGCCAGCACGCGTGGATATTCCGCCAGGAAGGCCAGGTAGGATGCGCGGCGGCTGATGCTTTCCAGTAGCCTGAGCATGCGCGGCAAGGCCAGTCCGGGGTTGTCGGTGGCGGCGCACTGGGTGATGAATTGCGGCATCAGGCTGTCGAAGCGTTGCCGGCTGAGTTCCGGCAGGTGGAGGTAGCGTGCGCTGTCGCGGGTTTGCTGCAGCCGCTCGGCGAGTATTGCCGTATCGGTATAACCAAGCTGCGCCAGGGTTTTGCGCAACTCTTCCGGTTGCATGTTGTCGTGCCACATCGCGCTATCGGGAAAATCGGCTTTGCGGGTGGTGAAAACCTGCTCGAAGTGTTTGCTGACTTCCTGGCGATGCACGTCGAGCGTCGACAGCAGGGCCGGATAGCCCGGGTAGCCCATGGCGGAGGCAAGCAATGCGCGGTCCGTTTCCTGTTCCGGCAAATCCTGCGTCTGCTGGTCGTCCATATACTGCAGGCGGTGCTCGAGGTTGCGCAGGAATATGTAGGCAGCACTCAGGTTGTCCGCAGCCTGTGCTGAAAGCTGCCCCAGTTCGCGCAGCGTGCGCAGCACCTGCAACGTGGGGCGAATGCGCAAACGGGCATCGCGGCCGCCGCGGATCAGCTGGAACACCTGGGCGATGAATTCGACCTCGCGGATACCACCGGGGCCGAGTTTGATGTTGTTGAGACGGTCTCGCCGTTGCACTTCCTGGCGGATCTGCGCATGCAATTTGCGCATCGATTCGATGGCGCCGTAATCGAGATATTTGCGGAACACGAACGGTTGCGCAAGTTGTGCGAGTTCCTGGATGGCGGGGGAGGCTGCGGGCGAGATCACGCGCGCCTTGATCCAGGCATAGCGCTCCCATTCGCGTCCCTGCGCTACCAGGTATTCTTCCAGGGCGGCGAAACTCATCACCAGCGGTCCGCTGTCGCCGTAAGGGCGCAGGCGCATATCCACACGGAACACATAACCATCAGCGGTCAGTTCGTTGATCATGCCGATCAGGCGGCGCCCCAGCCGGGTGAAGAATTCGTGGTTGGAGAGGGTACGCGGGCCGTCTGTTTCGCCGTCCTCGGCGTAGACGAAAATCAGGTCGATGTCGGAAGATACGTTGAGTTCGCCGCCGCCGAGTTTGCCCATGCCGATCACCAGCAGCTCCTGTGGTGTACCACTGGTTTCGCCCAATGGCTGGCCGAACTGCGCTGTCAGCGACTGCATGGCATATGCCTGGGCACGACGCACAGCAAGCTCTGCCAGTGCCGTCATGGTGGCCATGACTTCATCGAGGCCGGCCATCCCGCCGAGGTCGCGGGCCAGTAGCTTGATCATGACGTACTGGCGCAACCGGCGCAGCGCGGCCGATAATTCGGCTTCGCTGGCGGCGGGCATTGCATCCAGCCACAGCGCCATCTCCTCTGCGCTGCAGGGATGCGCATAATGCTCGCGCAACCATGGCAGCAAGTCGGGGTTGGCATCGAACAGGCGCTGCAGGTAGCGGCTGTGACGGGAGGCATTCTGCGCCAGGTGTTCGAAAACTGTTGTGGACGTATTCATGGCGCTGGGTTCCGGTTAAAATGATGCATCACGTGGCACGATTATAAATCCCCGATGTACGCCTTGCTGTCCTTGTTCGTGCGGTCACGCCGCAGCCACGCCAGATGCTAAAGGCTTCCCTGCGCTTTGCCTGGCGCAGCCTCAATCACCTTACCCGCGTTGCGCTGGTCAGCGCCCTGTTGTTGCTGTTTGCCGGAGCCGGCGCATTGCTGACACTGCGCTACTGGGTGTTGCCGGACATTGAGCGCTATCACGACAAGATTACCGCCATGGCCAGCCAGGCCATCGGCCAGCCGGTGCGTATCGGCAGCATCGAGGCCGACTGGCACGGCTTCCGCCCGCGCCTGCGGCTGACCAACGTGCGCATACTCGACAGCCAGGGGCAGACGGCACTGGCGCTGCTCAAGGTTGAAAACGAGGTGTCGTGGAGTTCGCTGTTTACCGGTGAGTTGCGGTTGTACAGCCTGCAGTTGAACCAGCCGGATCTGCAGGTTAAACGCGATGCCAGCGGCCGGTTGTACATTGCCGGGATATTGCTGTCCGGCTCCGCATCCGGCAATGGCAGCCTGGCCGACTGGCTGCTCGACCCCGCGCGTATCGTGGTGCGCGATGCGCGCATCACCTGGATTGACGAGCAGCGCGCCAGTCCGCCGCTGGTGCTGCAGGATGTGAATCTGCTGGTCGCCAACGGCTGGCGCCGTCACCGTTTTGCGTTGCGGGCCCTCCCTCCGGCCGAGTTGGCTGCGCAGATTGACCTGCGTGGCGATTTCTACGGTACGACATTGAATGACCTGTCGGGCTGGGCCGGGCAGTTGTACACCCAGCTGGACTACGCCGACGTTGCCGCCTGGCGCAGCTGGCTGACCCTGCCGGTTCCGCTCAGGCGCGGCCGGGGTGCATTGCGCGGCTGGCTGGGAATAGAAAATGGCAAGATCAGCCAGATGACTGCGGATCTTGCCTTGTCGGGCGTGCGTACCCGGCTGGCCGAAGATTTGCCGCCGCTCGATGTCAGCACCTTGCATGGCCGGGTCGGCTGGCGCGAAGTGTCACAAGGCATCGAGATTTCCACCAGCAATTTTTCCCTGCGTCTGCATAACGGTTTTACCCTGCCGCCCACAGATTTCTATCTGCATCTGGCCGATGCGCAGGGCAAGCGTCCGGCCAGCGGCGAGGTGCGCGCCAACAAGCTGAATTTTCTCAGCCTGGTTACGCTGTCCGACTTTTTGCCGTTTGACCGCAATCTTAAACAGAAACTGGCTGAATTCGCGCCGCGTGGCCGGGTTACTGACCTGCATGCGAAATGGCAGGATGGCCCGGACAACAAGCTGCTGGATTATGAGATCAGGGGGCATTTCGAAGACATGTCGCTACGGCGTGTCGACAACATCCCGGGGTTTTCCGGGTTGACCGGCCAGGTCGACGGCAATGCTGGTGGCGGCACCCTGTCGCTCAATGCGCGTAAGCTGACCATCGATGCGCCCAGAATAATGAAGGAGCCCTTGCTGTTCGACAGCCTGACCGCGCAGGCCAGCTGGCACAAGGACAAGCAGGGCGTGGCAGTGAAGCTCAGCAATGTTTCCGTTGCCAATGCTGACCTGGCGGGCAGCCTGTACGGCAGTTACCACACGCTTCCCGACAGCCCGGGCGAAGTGGATATGACGGCTCACCTGACGCGGGGTGCGGTCAGCAAGGTCGATCGCTACATTCCGCTGGCAGCGCTGGACAAGGACGCGCACGACTGGCTCAGCAGCGCACTGGTCGATGGCCAGGCCGATGACTTCAACCTGCGCTTGCGCGGCAATCTCAACGATTTTCCGTTCCCGGATAACAAGAAAGGCATGTTCCAGATCCGCGCTCATGCCAAAGGCGGCGTACTGGAGTACGACAGGAACTGGCCGCGCATCGACAATATCAATGCCGACCTGCTGATCGAGGGTAACCGGCTGGAAGTGACCTCGCCTTCCGCCACCACGCTGGGCGAGCGGCTGCAGAAAGTCAGTGCGGTGTTGCCGGACATGGCCAGCCCCAACCTGATGCTGGAGGTGCGCGGTGAGGCGACAGGCGAAACGGCGCGTGGTCTCGACTTCATCCAGAAAAGCCCGGTACGCGGCTATATCGGCGGTTTCACCGACGGCATGGCGGCAAGCGGCAACGGCATGCTTAAACTGCATCTGGATATCCCGCTGCTGGGCAGCAATCCGCTCAAGGTCGCGGGAACCTACCATTTCCAGAACAATGATGTAATGCTCGGCAGTGGTGTACCCAGGCTGCGTAACACCAGCGGCGATCTGCTGTTCAGCGAATCTGCACTGCATACGCAAGGCGTCACGGCGCAGATTTTTGGCGGCCCGGCCCAGCTGGAAGTGCATAGCGGAGAGGGCGGCGCGGTACATGCTACGGTATCCGGCAATGCCAACTTCGATGCGATGCGAAAAACCGACCCGTTGCCGATACTGGATTACCTGAGTGGGAGCAGTGCCTGGAATGCGCAGGTTGATGTGCTGAATAAACACACTGAGGTCCGCTTTGACTCGAATCTGCTGGGCGTGACTTCTACCTTGCCGGCACCGTTTGCCAAGCTTGCCGATGAAGCGGTTCCGTTGAGCTTCGAGCAGCGTGGCGTTGATGCGCAGCAGGATACGTGGACGCTGCAATACGGCAAGTTGCTCAGTGCGAAATTCCTGCGCCGCGCTGCGGGCGATAACTGGAAAATCAAACGCGGTACGGTGGATTTCGGCAATACCGGCCGTTGGGTAAACCGCGATGGCGTGTGGCTGGTCGGCACCATTCCGCAGTTGTCGCTGGAAGGCTGGTCTGCGCTGGGGAATATGTCGGACAACTCCGTGCCTGTAGCCATCAGCGGTGCCGACCTGTTGATCAGGCGCCTCAGCGGTTATGGGCAGACCGCGCGCAACCTGCATGTCTCCGCACATGTCCATGACGATATGCTGCGCGCCCAGCTGGCATCGGACGAGATCAATGGCGAAGTAACTTGGCAGCCGAAGGGAAAGGGCAAGCTGTCGGTGCACCTTAAGCAGCTCATGCTGGAGAAGGGGGACCATGCCAGGACGCAAAGCGTTGCGGCCCGCGCGGCAGCCGGCAAGCATCCGGATGCCGGCGAATCTCCCGACTTCGAAGTTGCTGTGGATAGTCTCGGCTATAAGGGCAAGCAGCTCGGCAAACTGGAAATGTTGTTGCAGCAACGCGATGGTGACTGGCAACTGCAGCATATGGCCATTACCAACCCGGATGGCGTGCTGACTGCCGATGGTAAATGGCATGCGGCAGATGCGACCCCGCGAACCCAGGTGAATTTTACGCTGCAGATCAGCAATGCAGGCAACATCCTTGCGCGTTCCGGTTATCCGAACAGCGTGAAGGGGGGCAGCGGCAAGCTTGCTGGCGCGTTCTCGTGGTCGGGCAGTCCGGACGCGTTCAGCTATGCCGCGCTGGACGGCACGCTGCGTATCGATGCGGGCAAGGGGCAGTTCCTGAAAATCGATCCGGGTATCGGCAAACTGCTGGGTATTCTCAGCCTGCAGGCGTTGCCCAAGCGCATCACACTCGATTTTACCGATGTGTTCAGCGAGGGCTTCGAGTTCGACAGCATCACCGGTGATGCGCAGATTGCACATGGTCTGCTGACCACCAACAATTTCAGGATTGATGGTTCTGCGGCCAAGGTTACCATGATCGGGCAGGTGGATATGAATCGCGAAACGCAAAACTTGCGCGTGCGCATTCTGCCGACGGTAGGCGATAGCGTATCGCTGCTGGGCGCGTTTGCTGCGGGGCCGGCGGTGGGTATCGGTACGTTCATCGCGAACAAACTGTTGCGCGAGCCGCTCGATAAGTTGGTGTCGTTTGAATACAATGTAACCGGTACCTGGGTTGATCCCAGCGTGACCAAGGTGGGCGAGAGCCGGCCTGCGGCAATGGAACAGAAATAACCCCACGAAAGATGAATATGCCAGACGCAAATTCCACGCAGAAACGCATCGCGGAACAAGGTAATGCTTTCAAGGTCGCCGCCATCCAGATGGCTTCCGGGCCGAATATCACCGGCAACCTGAGCGAGGCGCGCCGTTTGATCGAGAAAGCCGTGGAGCTGGGCGCGCGCCTGGTAGTGCTGCCGGAATACTTCCCGATTATGGGCATGAAGGAAACCGACAAGATCGCGGTGCGCGAACAGCCGGGTGCGGGGCCGATCCAGCAATTCCTCAGCGAGACTGCACGCAAACACCAGATATGGCTGGTCGGCGGCTCGATTCCGCTGACCGCGAGCACGCCGGACAAGGTACTCAACAGCTGCCTGGTATTCAATGAGCTCGGCGAGCAGGTGGCGCATTACGACAAGATCCACCTGTTCAATCTCGATCTGGGCAACGAGCAGTACCATGAGGCGAAAACCATCGAGCCGGGCAACAAGGTGGTGGTGATGGACAGCCCGTTCGGCCGCATTGGCCTTGCGATCTGTTATGACCTGCGCTTCCCCGAGCTGTTCCGTGCGATGAAGGGGGTGGACATCATTGTGCTGCCCTCAGCCTTCACCGAGAGCACGGGCAAGATGCACTGGGAACCGCTGGTGCGCGCGCGCGCCATCGAAAACCTGGCTTATGTCATCGCGGCTGCGCAAGGCGGCTATCATGTCAGCGGCCGCGAAACGCATGGCCACAGCATGATCGTCGACCCGTGGGGGCGCATTCTTGATGAGCTGGCGCGCGGCTCCGGTGTGGTCATCGCTGAAATCAATCGCGGCTACCAGGCCAGCCTGCGTACCAGCCTGCCCGCACTGGAACACCGCACCCTGTATAGATGCTGAAAATATGATTATTACCCAGACCGATACGCCGTTACTCCTTGCGCAGCAATCGTTGCTCGCCGCGCACGCCATTAATCCGCAGCAACTGGAGCGGGTGTTCGCCAAGATGCTGGCGCACAAAGTCGATTATGCCGACCTGTATTTCCAGTACAGCCGCGCCGAAAGCTGGTCGCTGGAAGAGGGCATGGTCAAGTCCGGCAGTTTCGGTATTGACCAGGGGGTTGGGGTACGTGCGGTGAGCGGCGAAAAAACTGCCTTCGCCTATTCCGATGAGATCAGCCTGTCCGCACTGGAGAATGCCGCACTGGCCACACGTGCCATTGCGCGCCAGGGCGGCAAACAGACCGCGCCGCTGCTGCATCCGGGCAAGAATAAGGATTTGTATTTGCCGCATGACCCGATTGCTTCGCTGGCCGCGGCCGACAAGGTCGCACTGCTGGAGCGGCTGGAGCGCCATGCGCGCGCGCTCGACCCGCGCGTCACGCAGGTGATGGCTGGCCTTGCCGGCGAATACGAGGTGGTGCTGGTGGCGCGCAGCGACGGCCTGATGAATGCCGACATCCGCCCGCTGGTGCGCCTGTCGCTGCAGGTGATCGTTGAAAGCAACGGTCGCCGCGAACAGGGATCGGCTGGTGGCGGCGGCCGTTTCGATTACGACTATTTCACTGACGAGGTGTTGCGCGACTACGCGGCCAAGGCGGTGCACCAGGCAGTGGTCAACCTGGATGCGCGGCCGGCGCCGGCAGGCAGCATGACCGTGGTGCTGGGCTCCGGCTGGCCCGGCATCCTGCTGCATGAGGCGGTCGGGCACGGGCTGGAAGGCGATTTCAACCGCAAGGGCAGCTCTGCATTTTCCGGGCGCGTTGGCGAGCGGGTGGCGGCGAAAGGGGTGACCGTGGTGGACGACGGCACCATCGCCAACCGGCGCGGTTCGCTCAACATGGACGATGAAGGCAATCCTACGCAACGTACGGTGCTGATCGAGGACGGCATCCTGCGCGGTTACCTGCAGGACACGCTGAATGCGCGGTTGATGGATGTGCCGGTTACCGGCAATGCGCGGCGCGAATCGTTCGCCCACCTGCCGATGCCGCGCATGACCAACACCATGATGCTGAACGGCAATAAAACCCCGGAGGAAATCATTGCCTCGGTCAAGCATGGCCTGTATGCCGCCAACTTCGGCGGCGGCCAGGTCGACATTACCAGCGGCAAATTCGTGTTTTCCACCACTGAGGCTTACCTGATCGAGGACGGCAAGATCACCACGCCGGTGAAGGGAGCCACGCTGATCGGCAACGGTCCCGAGGCGCTCAATCGTGTCAGCATGATAGGCAACGACATGGCGCTCGATCCGGGAGTCGGTACCTGCGGCAAGGAAGGGCAGAGTGTGCCGGTAGGCGTGGGGCAGCCGACAGTGCGCATTGACGGCCTGACGGTGGGCGGCACGGCCTGAGCTGCTTGCGGGGCACAGTTCGCGGCAGAACAAATAATGCTGCCGCATTTGATAGCCCCCGCGCATTCGGGTATAATTCGCGGCAAATCAAGGCGGGATGAACGGACGGTTCGTCCCGCTTCTTTATGTCATCTGCCTTGTTGGAGTACCGCGTGCCGCAAACGAACCCCGCCATTCTTGTGTTAGCCGATGGAACGGTGTTTCGGGGCATAGGTATCGGGGCCTCCGGCAGCAGCGTCGGCGAGGTGGTGTTCAACACCGCGATGACCGGCTATCAGGAAATCCTGACCGACCCTTCCTACTGCAAACAGATCGTTACGCTGACCTGTCCGCACATCGGCAACGTGGGCGTGAATACGGAGGACGTGGAGTCGCGCCAGGTGTTTGCCAGCGGCCTGGTGATCCGCGATCTGTCACTGACAGTGAGCAATTTCCGCAGCACGCAGTCGTTGCCCGATTATCTCAGGGTCAATAATGTGGTGGCGATCGCGGGTATCGATACCCGCAAGCTGACGCGCATCCTGCGTGAAAAGGGCGCACAGAGCGGCTGCATTGCCACGGGCGACGATGTGGAAGCGGCACTGGCCGAAGCGCGCAAATTCAGCGGGCTGGCCGGCATGGACCTGGCGCAGGCGGTGACCTGTGACCAGTCTTACCCATGGACACAGCGCGAATGGCAGCTCGGTGCAGGCTATCGCGATGCGACCGGCAGCCAGCACCATGTGGTCGCCTACGACTTCGGCGTGAAGCACAATATCCTGCGCAAGCTGGCCGAGCGCGGCTGCCGCATCACCGTTGTGCCGGCGAAAACGGCAGCGGAAGAGGTGTTGGCGCTCAATCCCGATGGCGTATTCCTGTCCAACGGCCCCGGGGACCCGGAGCCTTGCGATTACGCCATTGCGGCGACACAGAAATTCCTGGCCGCCGGCATGCCCCTGTTCGGTATCTGCCTGGGGCACCAGATACTCGGCCTGGCCGTTGGCGCGAAAACCGTAAAGATGAAATTCGGCCATCGCGGCGCCAACCATCCGGTGCAGGATGTGCAGAGCAAGCGCGTGATGATCACCAGCCAGAACCACGGCTTTGCCGTGGATGCGGCAACGCTGCCGGCGAATGCGCGGGCGACCCACGTTTCGCTGTTCGACGGTACGTTGCAGGGCTTCGAGTTGACCGACAAGCCGGCGTTCTGCTTCCAGGGGCATCCCGAAGCCAGCCCCGGCCCGCACGACGTCGATTATCTGTTTGATCGCTTCGTTGATTCGATGCGCAAGTAACGGTTCGAACACATGCCAAAACGTACAGACATTAAATCCATCCTGATTATCGGCGCCGGCCCTATCGTCATCGGCCAGGCGTGCGAGTTCGACTATTCCGGTGCACAGGCCTGCAAGGCGCTGCGCGAGGAAGGCTACCGCGTCATTCTGGTGAACTCGAATCCAGCCACCATCATGACCGACCCGAACATGGCGGATGCGACCTACATCGAACCGATCACCTGGCGCATCGTGGAAAAAATCATTGCCAAGGAACGCCCGGATGCAATCCTGCCGACCATGGGCGGGCAGACTGCGCTGAACTGTGCGCTGGATCTGGCCAAGCATGGCGTGCTGGAGCAATATGGCGTCGAGATGATCGGCGCTTCGCGCGAGGCCATCGACATGGCGGAAGACCGCGAGAAGTTCAAGCAGGCGATGACCCGGATCGGGCTGTCGTCGGCACGTTCCGCCATCGCGCACAGCATGGAAGAGGCGCTGCAGGTGCAGCAGGTCATGGGGTATCCCACCATCATCCGCCCGTCGTTCACCATGGGCGGCTCGGGCGGCGGCATTGCCTACAACCGCGAAGAGTTTGTCGAGATCTGCGAGCGTGGCCTCGAGGCTTCGCCGACCAAGGAGCTGCTGATCGAGGAATCGCTGCTTGGCTGGAAAGAATACGAGATGGAGGTGGTGCGCGACCGCAACGACAACTGCATCATCATCTGCTCGATCGAGAACCTCGATCCGATGGGGGTGCATACCGGCGACTCGATTACCGTGGCGCCGGCGCTGACGCTGACCGACAAGGAATACCAGATCATGCGCAACGCATCGCTGGCGGTGTTGCGCGAGATCGGCGTGGAGACCGGCGGTTCCAACGTGCAGTTCTCCATCAACCCGAACGACGGGCGCATGGTGGTGATCGAGATGAATCCGCGCGTGTCGCGCTCTTCGGCGCTGGCTTCCAAGGCGACCGGTTTCCCGATCGCCAAGGTTGCGGCCAAGCTTGCGGTCGGTTACACGCTGGATGAATTGAAGAACGATATTACCGGCGGTGCGACGCCGGCCTCGTTCGAGCCGACCATCGATTATGTGGTGACCAAGATCCCGCGTTTCGCGTTCGAGAAATTTCCGCAGGCCAACGACCGCCTGACTACGCAGATGAAATCGGTGGGCGAGGTAATGGCGATCGGCCGCACTTTCCAGGAATCTTTCCAGAAAGCCCTGCGCGGCTTGGAAGTCGGTGTGAACGGCCTGGATTCGAAATACACTTCGCTCGAGGCGATCGTCTCGGAGCTGGGTAACCCGGGGCCTGAGCGTATCTGGGCGGTGGGCGATGCGTTCCGGCTCGGCATGAGCGTGGAAGAGGTATTCAACGTCAGCAAGATCGACCCGTGGTTCCTGGTGCAGATTGCCGACCTGATCCGCCAGGAACAGTCGCTGAGCGGACGTACGCTGGAAAGTTTGTCGGCTCTCGAACTACGTAGCTTGAAGCGCAGCGGTTTCGCCGATGAGCGGATAGCGGCCCTGCTCGGAATTTATGCCTCGTCCGTGCGCGCCTACCGCCATACGCTTGGTGTGCGCCCGGTATTCAAGAGAGTGGACACCTGCGCCGCAGAATTTGCGACCAATACCGCCTATATGTATTCGACATATGAGGAGGAGTGCGAGGCGCAGCCGACCGACCGGAAAAAGATCATGGTGCTGGGCGGCGGGCCGAACCGCATCGGCCAGGGCATCGAGTTCGATTATTGCTGTGTGCATGCTGCGCTGGCGATGCGCGAGGACGGCTACGAGACCATCATGGTCAACTGCAATCCGGAGACGGTTTCCACCGACTACGATACGGCAGACCGCCTGTATTTCGAGCCGCTGACGCTGGAAGACGTGCTGGAAGTGGTGGCGGTGGAAAAGCCGGTTGGCGTGATCGTGCAATACGGCGGGCAGACGCCGCTGAAGCTGGCGCACGGCCTGGAGAAAAACGGTGTGCCGATCATCGGTACTACACCGGACATGATCGATTGTGCGGAAGATCGTGAGCGTTTCCAGCAGATGCTGCATGGCCTGAACCTGAAGCAGCCGCCCAACCGCATTGCCAGCAGCATGGCGGACGCGCTGGCCGGCGCCGAGGCGATCGGCTATCCGCTGGTGGTGCGGCCGAGCAATGTGCTGGGCGGCCGCGCAATGGAAATCATTCATGCGCCGGTCGATCTCGAGCGTTACATGCGCGATGCCGAAGAGATGTCCAAGACTTACCCCGAGCGCATGCCCATCCTGCTTGACCGCTTCCTGAACGATGCGATCGAGGTCGATGTGGATGCGATATCCGATGGCAGCGATGTCGTGATCGGCGGCATCATGGAGCATATCGAGGAGGCCGGTGTGCATTCCGGTGACTCGGCCTGTTCGCTGCCGCCGTTCAGCCTGTCGCCCGGGATGCAGGATGAGTTGCGCCGCCAGACCAGGGCGATGGCCAAATCCTTGAACGTGGTCGGCCTGATGAACGTGCAATTCGCCATCCAGGGCGATACGGTATATGTATTGGAAGTGAATCCGCGCGCCTCGCGTACCGTACCGTTTGTGTCCAAGGCGACTTCGCTGCCGCTGGCCAAAATTGCCGCACGCTGCATGGTAGGCAAGACGCTGGCGCAGCAGGGGATGACAGAAGAAGTGGTGCCGCCGTATTATTCGGTGAAGGAAGCCGTGTTCCCGTTCATCAAGTTCCCAGGGGTGGACACCATACTCGGGCCGGAGATGAAATCCACTGGCGAAGTGATGGGCGTAGGCGAGACTTTTGCCGAGGCTTTCGTCAAATCGCAACTGGCGGCAGGCATCAAGCTGCCGGCTGCCGGCAAGGTGTTCATCAGCGTGCGTAATGCCGACAAGCCGGGGGCAGTGGAGATTGGACGCAGTTTGCGCGAACTGGGCTTTGCCGTGCTGGCGACGCGCGGTACTGCTGCGGCACTGGAATCGGCGGGCGTGGTGGTGACGGTGGTGAACAAGGTGGCCGAAGGCCGCCCGCACGTGGTGGACATGATCAAGAACGGCGAGATCAGCCTGATTGTCAACACGGTGGACAGTACGCGCAGCGCGATGCAGGATTCCTATTCCATCCGCCATGCCGCGCTTCAGGGGCGGGTGACTTACTATACGACTTTGGCGGGTGCGCGGGCGGCCTGCCGGGGAATGCAGCACCTGGCGGAATTGCAGGTATACGATGTGCAGGCGCAGCACCGGCGCCTGCTTGGCTAGTGATTTGAAGGAAGTGGCAACATGAGCAAAATTCCATTGACAGTATTGGGCGCCGAATTGTTGCGCAACGAATTGCACCACCTGAAGACCGTAGAGCGGCCATCGGTGATCAACGCGATTGCCGAAGCGCGCGCGCAGGGCGACTTGTCCGAAAATGCCGAATATGAGGCAGCCAAGGAGCGCCAGGGCTTTATCGAGGGGCGCATTCTGGAACTGGAAGCCAAGCTGGGCAGCGCGCAGGTGATCGACCCGCGTACCATTAATGCTGACGGGCGCTGTGTGTTTGGCGCGACGGTCAAGCTGGAGGATATGGACAACGGTGATGTGGTGGTCTACCAGATTGTCGGCGACGACGAGGCCGACATCAAGCAGTGCAAAATCTCCATCAGTTCGCCTATCGCACGGGCGCTGATCGGCAAGTACAGCGGCGATATCGCCGAAGTACAGGCGCCATCCGGCGTGCGTGAGTACGAAGTGGTGGACGTGCAGTATCTGTAAGCGATCCTGCGACTTTCCTAATTGCGGCTGCCCAGCATCTTCTTGGTGGCAGGTTTGCCTTTGCGGCGCGCCGGTTTCTTGATCGGCATATCCGGGCTCGGGCGATATACCACGAGTATTTTTCCGATGTGCTGCACCGCTGCGGCATTGAGCCGTTCGCAGATTTGTTCCAGTATTGCTGCGCGTCCCGCGCGGTCGTCGCTCATCACGCGGATCTTGATCAGTTCATGGCTGTTCAGGCTGCGTGCGATTTCTTCCAGTACGGCTTCGGTCAGCCCGGCAGAACCGATCATGACGGTTGCGTTGAGCGGGTGTGCGCGGGCCTTGAGGTCGCGGCGCTGGTCTACGGTGAGGGTTAACATGGTATGCCTTTCGAATGAGGCCGGATTCTAAACGATGAAGCGTTCCAAAACCAGTAAGCAGTGGATGCGTGAGCATGTTAATGATCCTTTTGTGCAGCGCGCGCAAAAGGAAGGCTATCGCTCGCGTGCCGCCTACAAGCTGCTGGAAGTTGATGAGCGGGACCATTTGCTGAAGCCGGGCAAGGTGGTCGTCGACCTGGGGGCGACGCCGGGTGGCTGGTCGCAGGTGGCCGCGGAGAAGGGCTGCAAGGTGATTGCGCTGGATTTGCTGCCGTTGCAGCCACTGGCCGGGGTGGAATTCATTCAGGGCGATTTCCGCGAGGAAGAAGTGCTGTTGCAACTGGAGCGGCGGCTTGCCGGCAAGCAGATTGATCTTGTTATATCCGATATGGCCCCCAATATAAGTGGCATCGGCATGTCCGATCAGGCGCGTGCCATGCACCTGGCGGAACTGGCGCTGGATTTCTCGGCGCAACACTTGAAGCCGGGCGGCGGCTTTCTGGTCAAGGTGTTTCAGGGCGCGGGCTTCGAGGAATATTTCCGGTCCATGCGTGTTCATTTTGCCCGCGTGGTCACGCGCAAGCCGAAGGCATCGCGTGACCGCAGCAGCGAACTGTATCTTTTGGGTCTGGAAAAGCTTGAGTAATCAAGCGGGACAGTGTTTAATGCACATTAAGTTCGGTAGTTTTATATATGCCAGTTGGGAGCAATTTTGAATAATCTGTTTAAAAGTGTCGGCATTTGGCTGGTGGTAGCACTGGTGCTGATGACTATTTTTAACCAATTCAGTTCGCACCAGATGCAATCTGCACAGACGCAGATCGACTATTCGCAGTTTCTCGAAGAGGTGAAGCAGGGGCACATCGCCAAGGTCACCATAGAGGGACGTACCTTGCGTGCGGTTACCAGCGAAGGCAAGCGTATTACCTGCTATGCGCCGCAGGATCTGTGGATGGTGTCCGACCTGATCAAGAATGGCGTGTAGATCGAGGCGCGGCCTGAAGCCGAACCTTCGTTCCTGATGAATATCTTTATCTCGTGGTTCCCGATGCTGCTGCTGATCGGGGTGTGGGTGTTTTTCATGCGCCAGATGCAGGGCGGCGGCGGCAAGGGCGGGGCATTCTCGTTCGGCAAGTCGCGTGCGCGCATGCTGGACGACTCCAAAGAGCGCGTGACATTTGCCGATGTGGCCGGTTGCGACGAAGCCAAGGAAGAAGTCGGTGAGCTGGTCGATTTTCTGCGTGACCCATCCAAGTTCCAGACGCTGGGTGGACGCATTCCGCGTGGTGTGCTGATGGTGGGCAGTCCGGGTACCGGCAAAACTTTGCTGGCGAAGGCGATTGCCGGCGAAGCCAAAGTGCCTTTCTTTTCCATATCCGGTTCCGATTTCGTGGAAATGTTCGTCGGTGTGGGCGCAGCGCGCGTGCGTGACATGTTCGAACAAGCCAAGAAACAATCACCCTGTATCGTATTCATCGACGAAATCGATGCGGTCGGGCGCCAGCGTGGCGCAGGCCTGGGCGGTGGTAATGACGAGCGCGAACAGACTTTGAACGCCTTGCTGGTGGAAATGGACGGCTTTGAGGGGGCCAGCGGGGTGATCGTGATTGCGGCGACCAACCGTCCCGATGTGCTGGATCCGGCGCTGCTGCGTCCAGGACGTTTCGACCGCCAGGTCGTGGTGCCCTTGCCGGATATTCGCGGCCGTGAGCAAATCCTGGTTGTGCATATGCGCAAGGTGCCGGTTGCTTCGGACGTAAAGGCAGACATTCTGGCGCGCGGTACGCCCGGCATGTCCGGTGCTGACCTGGCCAATCTGGTGAATGAGGCCGCACTGTTCGCAGCCCGCCGCGGCAAGCGTTTTGTCGAGATGGACGATTTTGAGTCGGCCAAGGACAAGATCATGATGGGCGCGGAGCGCCGCTCCATGATCATGCCGGAAGAGGAGCGCAGGAACACCGCTTACCACGAATCCGGCCACGCGGTGGTCGCCAGGCTGCTGCCGAAGACCGATCCGGTGCACAAGGTCACCATCATTCCGCGCGGGCGTGCGCTGGGTGTGACCATGCAACTGCCGTCGGAAGACCGCTACAGCATGGACAAGACCCGTATTCTCGATACCATTGCCGTCTTGTTCGGCGGCCGTATTGCGGAAGAGATCTTCATGCACCAGATGACCACCGGTGCGTCCAACGATTTCGAGCGTGCTACCGACATGGCGCGGCGCATGGTGACCCAGTGGGGCATGTCGGAAGCCCTGGGTACCATGGTTTATGGCGAAAACGAGGGCGAAGTGTTTCTCGGCCGCTCGGTGACGACGCACAAGAACATTTCCGAGGCGACCATGCAGCAAGTGGATGCGGAAATTCGCCGCATCATAGATCAGCAATACAGTCTGGCACGCAAGCTGATAGAGGAAAATCGCGACAAGATCGAAGCGATGACCAAGGCGCTGCTGGAATGGGAAACCATCGATGCGGACCAGATTGACGACATCATGAGCGGCAAGCCTCCGCGCCCGCCCAAGCCGACGCCGAGCCAGCCGCCGCAGCCGCCCCAGGATGCGGCACCTACTGCGCCGGCAACCACGACCACCCCTACGCAACCGGCGCAGGAAACCTGATACAGAGGGCGAAGCGGAAGCGCTTCGCCCTTCTGCTTTTTCCTTATGTTGCATTGCAGCAAGTTCAAACTAGACCTGTCCCGCCCATTGATCATGGGCATCGTCAACGTTACGCCCGATTCCTTTTCCGATGGTGGTCATCACCTGGATACTGCGGCGGCATTGGCGCATGCACAACAATTGCTTGATGAAGGCGCAGACCTGCTGGACATCGGTGGTGAATCCACCCGTCCAGGGGCCGAACCGGTCGAGATACAGCAGGAGCTGGACCGCGTGTTGCCGGTGCTGGAAGGGCTGCGCGGTGCGCCGGTGCCGCTATCGGTGGATACGCGCAAGCCGGAAGTGATGCGCGCCGCCTTGTCTGCGGGGGCAGCCATGATCAACGACATCAATGCATTGCAGCAGCCGGAAGCGCTGGCTGCGGTGGCGGCCAGTGACGTGGCAGTCTGCCTGATGCATATGAAGGGTGATCCGGAGAACATGCAGTTCGAGCCGAATTATCAGGATGTGATGAGCGAAGTCATGACTTTCCTGCGGATGCGCATTGCCATGGTGCAGGCGGCGGGTATTGCGCGCGAGCGCATCGTGATCGATCCTGGTTTTGGCTTCGGCAAGACGCTGGCGCATAATATCGCCTTGTTGCAAGGCCTCGAGGCGTTTGCCGGGCTGGGGGTGCCGCTGCTGGCAGGATTGTCGCGCAAGTCGATGCTGGGGGCGATTACCGGGCAGGATGTGGCGCACCGTTTGCCGGCCAGCGTGGCGGCGGCGCTGCTTGCGGTACAGCGCGGTGCGCGCATTGTGCGCGTACACGATGTGCGCGCAACGGCTGATGCGCTCAAGGTTTGGAATGCAGTTAATGGAGTGACAGGGTGAGCAGAAAATATTTCGGTACCGATGGTGTGCGCGGGCAGGTGGGCGAATTTCCCATTACTCCTGAATTCGTCATGCATCTCGGCTACTCCGCAGGCAAGGTACTGGCTTCTGCCGACTGGCATCTGGCACAGGGCGAACGACCAGTGGTGCTGATCGGCAAGGACACGCGCATCTCCGGCTATTTGCTGGAATCGGCGTTGCAGGCCGGGCTGATTGCCGCGGGGGTGGATGTTTACCTTGCCGGACCGGTGCCGACGCCGGCGGTAGCCTACCTTACCCGTGCCTTGCGCCTGCAGGCGGGGATCGTGATTTCCGCTTCGCATAATCCGTTTGAGGACAATGGCATCAAGTTTTTCTCCGGCGATGGCAGCAAGTTGCCGGACGAAACCGAGCGCGCAATCGAGGCCGGGCTGGAAAGCCCTATCGTAACCATGCCATCAGACAGGCTGGGCAAGGCCAGGCGCATAGACGACGCAGCCGGACGCTATATCGAATTCTGCAAGAGCAGCTTCCCCTATGACCTCGACCTGCGTGGCATGAAGCTGGTGGTGGACTGCGCACACGGGGCGGCCTATCACATTGCGCGCCATGTGTTCCATGAGCTGGGGGCAGATGTGGTGGCTATTGGCGTGCAGCCGGACGGCAAGAACATCAATGATGGATATGGCGCAACCGCCCCGGCCAATCTGCAGCGGGCAGTCAAGGAGAACCAGGCCGACCTGGGTATTGCGCTGGATGGTGATGGTGACCGGCTGGTCATGGTCGATGCGGCAGGGAAACTGTATGACGGCGACCAGCTGATGTACGTGGTCGCCAGGCACCGCCACGCACAAGGCGTACTCAAGGGCGGGGTGGCGGGTACGCTGATGACCAACCTCGCTTTCGAGCATGCCATGCAGCGCCTGAACGTGCCGTTCGCGCGGGCCAAGGTGGGTGATCGTTACGTGATGGAGTTGCTGCAGCAGAACGGCTGGCAGCTGGGAGGGGAAAATTCCGGCCACATCATCTGCCTTGACCGCCATACGACGGGCGACGGTATCATTTCCGCGCTGCAGGTACTGCAAGCCTTGCGCATCAATCAGCAGACCCTGGCACAAGCCGCTGCCGGGCTGACCCTGTACCCACAGGTTCTGGTCAACGTGCCCGTGGCGAAAGGGGCCGATTGCACCGCGCATACCGGGGTAATTGCCGCTGTAGCTGCTGCTGAAACCGCCTTGGCGGGGCGTGGGCGTGTGTTACTGCGGCCTTCTGGCACTGAGCCGCTATTGCGCGTGATGGTCGAGGGGGAGGATGGTGCCGTAGTCAGGCAGTGGGCAGATGCCATTGCGCAGGCCGTGCGTGCAGCTGTCCAGCAGGCAGCCTGAGGAACAAATTCCGTATTACAGGGTCAATATGGCATCGCCACTGTTGGCAATATTGCAAGGACATACAAATGAACAAGCGTTCTCTGGTCGTGGTCATGGCGGTTTTTTCTCCTGTTGTCTGGGCGGCGGATTTTGTCGACACCGCCCGCGTGGTTTCCAGTACTCCCATTTATGAGCGTGTTTCCGAGCCCAAGCAGGAGTGCTGGACCGAGACCATCAATACGCCGGCACAGGAGCGCTCGATGGGCGGCGCCGTGGTGGGCGGAGTTGCGGGCGGCTTGCTGGGCAGCCAGGTAGGTGGTGGCAGCGGCAATACGGCGGCGACGGCAGCCGGTGCGATTGCCGGCACCATGGTCGGCGACAGCGTATCGAATCCGGGCAGTGCCAACCGCTCGTCAGGCGGCGCAATTATCGGAGGTGTGGCGGGTGGCTTGCTGGGCAGCCAGGTTGGCAGCGGTAGCGGACGTAACGCCGCCACTGCCGCAGGGGCGATATTGGGTACTATCGTTGGCGACCGCGTGGCGAATCCGGCGGCACCGCAGGCCCAGCAGGTGCAGCGCTGCCGCCAGGTGGAAAATTACCATGAGGTAATCAGCGGCTATAACGTTGTTTATCGCTACAATGGCCGCGAGGTGACGACGCGCCTGCCTTATCAGCCCGGTGCGACGATACAGGTCGGTGTCAACCTGAATGTGCTGGATGACGGCAGCGCGCGTGATGCCGGAAGCCAGGGTTATCGCGGGCGCAGCGAAGATAGAAGAAGGGATTACCGCCAGGAAGACCGTCGTGGCGAGGATTGATTTGATCTGTACCATGAAAAAGCCCGGCATTGCCGGGCTTTTTCATGGTGATTGGCGTTTAGCCAAATCGTCCGGTGATATAGTGGCTTCAGCCGCCGCTGCGCGGCTTAACATTCGCAAGTTCATGTTGGCTTGCGCCGTTACATTACTGGCCGTTAACCAAAACGACCAGTAATGTAATCTTCCGTTTCCTTGCGCTTCGGGTTGGTGAACACCGTGCTGGTGTCGCCGAATTCGATCAGGTCGCCCAGGTACATATAGGCGGTGAAGTCAGATACGCGCGCTGCCTGCTGCATGTTGTGGGTGACGATGACGATCGTGAACTCTTCCTTGAGTTCGTCAATGAGCTTCTCGATGTGCGCGGTAGAGATGGGATCGAGTGCGGAAGTCGGCTCGTCAAGCAGCAGTACCTGGGGCTTGACCGCAATGGCACGGGCAATGCATAAACGCTGCTGCTGGCCACCGGACAGCCCCATGCCGCTCTGTTTGAGTTTGTCCTTTACTTCGTTCCACAGCGCGGCTTTCTTCAGCGCCCATTCCACACGGTCATCCATGTCGTGGCGGTTCATCTGCTCATACAGCTTGACACCGAAGGCGATATTGTCATAAATCGACATCGGAAACGGGGTGGGTTTCTGGAACACCATGCCGATTTTCGCGCGCAGGTTATTAAGATCCTGCTTGACGCTGAGAATGTTGTTGCCGTCGGGCAGGATTTCGCCCGTGGCCTTCTGCTTGGGATAGAGTTCGTACATGCGGTTGAAGGTACGCAACAGCGTGGATTTGCCGCAACCGGAAGGGCCGATGAAGGCGGTAACCATTTTTTCCGGGATATCGAGGTTGATATCCTTCAGCGCAAGGTAAGACCCGTAATAAAAGTTCAGGTTGCGTACAACCAGTTTCGGGGCATTGGCTATTTCATCGTTCATCTGCTTGCATCCTTGATTAATGAGTGGTTGCACTCTGGCGGAACAGCACGCGCGCCACGATGTTCAGCGCCAGTACGCTGAATGTGATCAGTAACGAGGCGGCCCAGGCCAATTGTTGCCAATCGTCATAGGGACTCATTGCGTATTCGAATATGATCACCGGCAGGTTGGACATCGGTGTATTCATATTGCTGTTCCAGAACTGGTTGTTCAGTGCGGTGAACAGTAACGGTGCAGTTTCACCGGAAATTCGCGCTACGGCCAGCAGGACACCGGTAATGATCCCGGCTTTGGCAGCACGCAGGGTGACGAAATTGATGACTTTCCATTGTGGCGCACCCAGTGAGGCGGCCGCTTCGCGCAGGGTATTGGGTACCAGGCGCAGCATGTTTTCCGTGGTGCGGATTACGACCGGGATGACCAGAATGGACAAGGCTAAGGCGCCGGCCCAGCCGGAGAAATGCCTGACCTTGGTGACATACACCTCGTAAATGAACAGGCCGATCACAATCGATGGTGCAGACAGCAAGACGTCATTGATGAAGCGGGTGACTGGCGCCAGCCAGCCACGCTGGCCGAACTCGGCGAGATAGGTGCCGGCCAGAATGCCGATCGGGGTGCCGATGAGGGTGCCGAGTAACGTCATCAACAGGCTGCCGACGATGGCATTGAGCAATCCGCCATCGCTGCCGGGAGGCGGGGTCATCTGGGTAAACAGGGTTAGCGACAGTCCGGGCAGGCCGTGTACCAGCAGGGTCAGCAGTATCCAGCCCAGCCAGAACAGGCCGAACAGCATGGCCAATACCGAAATGCTGAGGGTAATGGCGTTGATCAGGCGGCGTCGTGTATAGAGTGTCAGCATAATCAGGTCCCTTCGCGCTGGGACAGTTTGAACAGCAGGTAGCGCGCCAGTGAAAGTACGACAAAGGTGATGAAGAACAGGATCAATCCCAATTCAATCAGGGACGAAATATAAAGCTCGCCGACCGCCTCGTTGAACTCGTTGGCGAGCGCGGCAGAAATGCTGTTGCCGGGCATCAGCAGCGACTTGCTCAGATCGTGCGAGTTGCCGATGACGAAGGTGACAGCCATGGTTTCGCCCAGCGCGCGGCCCAGTCCCAGCATGATGCCGCCGACTACGCCGATCTTGGTGTAGGGCAGAACGACGTTCCACATTACTTCCCAGGTGGTCGAGCCGAGTCCATAGGCCGACTCCTTGAGCATGGTGGGCACCACCTCGAATACGTCGCGCATGACCGAGGCGATGAACGGGATTACCATGATGGCGAGGATGATGCCGGCAGTCAGTACGCCGATCCCCATCGGCGGGCCGGAAAAGAACGGGCCGATAACGGGTTGAGTGCCGATGTGGTGGTTGATCCACGGCTCGATATTGTCGGCGAAGAACGGGGCGAATACGAACAGCCCCCACATGCCATAAATGATGCTGGGGATGCCAGCCAGAAGCTCGATGGCAATGCCAAACGGGCGGCGCATCCAGCGCGGGGATAATTCGGTAAGAAACAGTGCGATGCCGAAACTGACCGGAATGCCGATCAGCAGAGCGATGCCGGCGGTAACGAGCGTGCCGACTATGGGTACAACAGCGCCGAATTTGTCGGTAACCGGATTCCATTCGGAGCTAAATAAGAAGTGGGTGCCGAACGCCTCGATTGAGGGCTGGCTACCGATGATCAGCGAGCCGATAATGCTCGCAAGTAGTGCAAGTACGGCAAATGCCGAAAGGCGAGTTATGCCACGGAACAGGATGTCAAACCAGTTCTGGCGTTTCAGGCGTGCTTCTTGTAAGAACGTCGGCATGTATATTTTTGTGGTTCTCAAAATTGAAGGGGGCTTGCGCCCCCTCCGAATTATATCCGAGGAACGCGCGATTGCGCGCTACTCAGGTTTTACTTCCATACTGCGTGGCCTTGCTTGCTCTTGATCTTGGTTTTCCAGGCGCCATGGATCAGATTGACCACGGAGTCAGGCATCGGGATGTAGTCCAGGGATTGGGCCATTTCATCACCGTTGGCATAAGACCAGTCGAAGAACTTCAGCACTTCCTTGGCGGCTGCAGGATTGTCCTGGCTTTCATGCATCAGGATGAAAGTTGCACCAGCGATCGGCCAGCTGTCCTTGCCGGGTTCGTCGGTCAGGATTTCGTAGAAGCCGGGAGCTGTTTTCCATTTTGCACCGGCAGCAGCAGCCTTGAAGCTGTCACCGTTAGGAGCAACAAAGTTGTTTTCGCGGTTCTTCAGCTGAACGCCAACCATGTGGTTTTGCAGCAAATAAGCATATTCCACATAGCCGATGGAGCCCTTGATGCGCTCAACGTAGGAAGCTACGCCTGCGTTACCCTTGCCGCCGGTACCAGTTTTCCATGCAACCGAAGTGTTGACGCCAACAGCAGATTCCCATTCCGAGCTGACCTTGGCGAGGTAGTTGGTGAAGATGAAGGTGGTGCCGGAGCCATCAGAGCGGTGTACCACGGTGATGTCCAGGTCAGGCAGGTTCACGCCTTTGTTCAGCGCGACGATTGCCGGGTCATTCCACTTGGTGATTTTGCCCAGATAGATGTCAGCCAGGGTCTTGCCGTCCAGCTTCATCTGGTTGTTGGCAATACCTTCGATGTTCACGACCGGAACCACACCACCCATCACGGTCGGGAACTGCATCAGGCCGTTTTCCTTGAGAACTTCTGGTTTCAACGGCATGTCGGAAGCGCCGAAGTCCACGGTTTTGGCTTCGATTTGCTTGATACCGCCGCCGGAGCCGATGGCTTGGTAGTTCAGGCCGATGTTGGTCTTGGCCTTGTAGGCTTCAGCCCACTTGGTGTAAATCGGGGCGGGGAAAGTTGCGCCAGCGCCGGTAATGTCGGTCGCAAAAGCGCTACCTGCGGACAGCAGCGAGGCGGTCAGGCCGACGCTGAAGAGGAGGCGGTTCAGTTTTTTCATGGTCTCTCCAAGAAGTTGAGGTTCATTTATTTAAGATGATTGCCGTTTGCCAGCGAGACGCATCATAGCCAGAGGTTGTTACACAATTATTACACTCTAAAACAGGCTTAATACAGCGATTTCTTTTCATTTTTATCCATGTGCATGTGCTCGCCGGAATTCTCCGAGTGCCAGCGTTGACCATTTTGGCTTTCGCAGGTAGGATTGCCCCCTTTTCGTTGGCAGGGGATGGGTTGAATGCGTCGCAAGTTGGTTGCCGGAAATTGGAAAATGCATGGTGCGCTGGCGCAGAACAAGGCGCTGCTGGATGCCGTTGCTGCTGGGGTTGAGCTGCTTTCCGGGGTTGATTGTGCGGTGTGTGTGCCTTACCCTTATCTGTTTCAGGCGCAGCAGGTGTTATCCGGAACGGCCGTGAAATGGGGTGCGCAGAATGTGCATCAGCTGGAAAAAGGAGCCTACACTGGCGAAGTGTCCGCCCCGATGCTGAATGACTTCGGTTGCCGCTACGTGATTATCGGGCATTCCGAGCGGCGCAGCCTGTATGGCGAAAGCAGCCCGCTGGTGGCGGAAAAGTTTGCTGCCGTGCAGAAATCCGGGATGCTGCCGGTATTGTGCGTTGGTGAAACGCTGGAGCAGCGCGAATCTGGCGCCATGGAGTCGGTTGTGGCTGAGCAGCTCGATGCGGTGATTGAGTTGCTTGGCGTGCAGTGCCTGCGTGATGCAGTTGTGGCTTATGAGCCGGTATGGGCCATCGGCACCGGTAAAACGGCTACGCCGGAACAGGCGCAGGCAGTCCATGCCTACATTCGCCAGCGGGTTGCCGGGCATGATGCGTCAGTTGCAGCGGGCTTGTGTATACTTTACGGCGGTAGCGTCAAGGCCGGCAACGCAGCGGAATTGTTTGCCATGCCGGATATCGATGGCGGGCTGATCGGCGGTGCAGCGCTGGTCGCCGAGGATTTCCTGGCGATTTGCCGTGCCGGACAGAATTGAATTTGTAGCTTGGAGTGATGTGTGGAAACTTTAGTATGGGTTGTACATGTGTTAACTGCTGTCGTGCTGATCGGCCTGGTGCTGGTACAGCATGGTAAAGGTGCGGATATGGGGGCTGCCTTTGGTACCGGTTCGGCCGGCGGGCTGTTTGGTTCGGGCGGGTCGGCCAATTTCCTGAGCCGCAGCACGGCTGTTGCCGCAACGATTTTTTTTGTTACCAGCCTTACCCTGACATATCTTTATGCGCATCCGTTGCATGCGCAGGGTGTGATGGAGCGGACTGATGTTTCCAAGATAGTGCCGCAGGTGCCGACGGGTAACGACGCGCCAGATTCGAAGTCAAAAGAAATTCCAAAATAAAAAAAGTTAAAGCCGATGTGGTGAAATTGGTAGACACGCTATCTTGAGGGGGTAGTGGCGAAAGCCGTAGCAGTTCGAGTCTGCTCATCGGCACCAAAATCGAGTCAGGGCCAACGGGCTCTGGACAATTTCAAGCTAAAGTACGTGCGGTGCATCTGCAGGATGGGGTGCCTGACGTGGGGGGGAGGCTGAAGATGCTGGATAATTATTTCCCGGTATTGTTGTTCATTCTTGTCGGGGTGGCGGCGGGGGTTGCGCCGCTCGTTCTTGGTCGCCTGCTGGGGCCGCATCGTCCGGACAGCGCCAAGCTGTCGCCATACGAATGCGGCTTTGAAGCCTTTGAGAATGCGCGCATGAAATTCGATGTGCGCTATTACCTCGTCGCCATTCTATTCATTCTGTTCGATCTGGAAATTGCCTTCCTGTTTCCGTGGGCTATCGTGCTCAAGGAAATCGGTACCTTTGGTTTTGTTTCCATGATGGTTTTCCTGGCTATTCTTGTGGTTGGCTTTATCTACGAGTGGATGAAGGGGGCGCTGGAATGGGAATAACTCATCAGCGCAGCGAGCAGTTGTCCGGCCGCGGCTGTTGCGGCACTTACAGATTGCATGAGGTTCGGTTATGAGTATTGAAGGTGTGCTTGAGAAGGGCTTGCTCGTCACCTCGGTAGATACGGTGATCAACTACGCGCGTACCGGTTCGCTATGGCCGATGACGTTCGGTCTCGCCTGCTGTGCGGTGGAAATGATGCATGCGGCGCTGCCGCGCTATGACCTCGACCGTTTCGGCGCCGGCGCATTCCGGCCCAGTCCGCGCCAGTCCGACGTGATGATCGTGGCGGGTACGCTGTGCAACAAGATGGCACCCGCGCTGCGCAAGGTTTACGACCAGATGGCCGAGCCGCGCTGGGTGATTTCCATGGGGTCCTGTGCCAATGGCGGCGGCTATTACCATTATTCCTATTCGGTGGTGCGCGGCTGCGACCGTATCGTGCCGGTCGATATCTATGTTCCGGGCTGCCCGCCGACGGCGGAAGCGCTGCTGTATGGCGTGATCCAGCTGCAGAACAAGATCAAACGTACCAATACCATTGCGCGCTAGGGTTGAGATATGGCTGCTGATTTGAGCGTATTACAGGAAAAGCTGGCCAGGTTGCTTGGCGGCAAGGTGGTCAGCTTGGCTAACCGGCTGAATGAGCTGACGTTGACGGTGCGTGCCGGCGACCAGCTGGAAGTGCTGACCCGCCTGCGTGACGATGCGGAATTGCGCTTCGAGCAACTGAGCGACCTGTGCGGCATGGACTACTTGACCTACGGCAGCGATGTCTCGGAAGGCGGCGCCTACCTGAAGTCCGACTTTGCCCCCGTGGTTTACCCGTTGCGTTTCGCGGTGGTGTACCAGTTGCTGTCATTTACCCACAACATGCGGCTGCGCGTGCGCGTCTTCGCCGAAGACGATAATTTCCCGGTACTGGCTTCGGTGAACGAGATCTGGCCTTCCGCCAACTGGTATGAGCGCGAAGCTTTCGATCTGTACGGCATTGTGTTCACCGGCCATCCCGATTTGCGCCGCATCCTGACCGACTACGGTTTCGTCGGTAACCCGTTCCGCAAGGATTTTCCGCTGTCCGGTACGGTCGAGATGCGCTACGACCCCGAGCAGCAGCGTGTGGTCTATCAGCCGGTCAGCATCGAGCCGCGCGAGATCACGCCGCGTACGGTACGTGAAGAAGACTACGGTCGCCACTGAACAAGCAAGAGGTAAGCGGAGTTATGGCTGAGATCAAGAATTACACAATCAACTTCGGGCCGCAGCACCCGGCCGCGCACGGCGTGCTGCGCCTGGTGCTGGAGCTGGATGGCGAAACGGTAGAGCGTGCAGATCCGCACATCGGGCTGCTGCATCGCGCCACCGAGAAGCTGGCCGAGCACAAGACCTTCCTGCAGTCGGTGCCCTACATGGACCGTCTCGACTATGTGTCGATGATGTGTAACGAGCACGCCTATGTGATGGCCATCGAGAAGCTGGCCGGTATCGAGGTGCCGATCCGCGCGCAATACATCCGCGTGATGTTCGACGAGATTACCCGCATCCTGAACCACCTGTTGTGGCTGGGCGCTTCCGGCATCGACCTCGGCGCGATGACCATGTTCTTCTACACCTTCCGCGAGCGCGAAGATCTGCTGGATGCCTATGAGGCGGTGTCGGGTGCGCGCATGCATGCCTCCTACTATCGTCCGGGCGGCGTCTATCGCGACCTGCCCGATTCGATGGCGCAACACCAGCCGAGCAAGATACACAACGCGGCGGCAGTCAGCAAAATGAACGAGAATCGCCAGGGCTCGCTGCTTGATTTCCTGGAAGACTTTACCAACCGTTTCCCCGGCCACATCGACGAATACGAGACCCTGCTGACCGACAACCGTATCTGGAAGCAGCGTACCGTCGGCATCGGCGTGGTATCGCCGGAGCGCGCGCTGGCGCTCGGTTTCACGGGTCCGATGCTGCGCGGCTCCGGCATTGCCTGGGATCTGCGCAAGAAGCAGCCGTATGAAGTCTACGACCGCATGGACTTCGACATCCCGGTCGGGGTGGAGGGCGACTGCTACGACCGTTATCTGGTGCGCGTGGAAGAAATGCGCCAGTCCAACCGCATTATCAAGCAGTGCATAGACTGGCTGCGCAAGAATCCCGGCCCGGTGATGATCGACAACCACAAGATAGCGCCGCCCAGGCGTGAGGCGATGAAGCAGAACATGGAAGAGTTGATCCACCACTTCAAGCTGTTCACCGAAGGCATGCATGTGCCGTCCGGTGAAGTGTATTCCGCGGTCGAGCACCCCAAGGGGGAGTTCGGCATCTACCTGGTTTCCGATGGCGCGAACAAGCCGTACCGCATGAAGATACGCGCACCGGGATTCGCCCATCTGTCGTCGCTGGATGAAATGTCGCGCGGGCACATGATTGCCGATGTGGTGGCGATCATCGGCACGCAGGATATCGTTTTTGGAGAGGTAGACCGCTGATGCTGTCCGATCAAATTCAGGAAAAAATAAACCGCGAGCTGAAGAAATACCCGGCAGACCAGAAGCAGTCGGCAGTGATGGCCGCGTTGCGTTTTGTGCAGGACGAAAAGGGCTGGATTTCCAACGATGACATGGCCGATGTGGCGGCCTTCCTGGACATGCCGCACATGGCCGTGTACGAGGTGGCAACGTTCTACCATATGTACAATCTCCGGCCGATGGGCAAGCACATGCTGACCGTGTGTACCAACCTGTCCTGCCAGCTGATGGGGGCGAACGAGACTATGGATTATCTCAAGCAGAAGCTCGGCATCGGTCTCGGCGAAGTGACGGCCGACGGCAAGTTCGGCCTGCGTGAAGGCGAGTGCATGGGCGCCTGCGTCGACGCCCCGTTGTTCACGATCAACAACAAGCGGATGTGCGGACATCTGAATGCCGAGAAAATAGACCAGATTCTGGCTGAGCTGGATTCCGGAAAATCAGGAGGACAGCCATGAGTGCACCGATACTGCTGAATACCATGCAGTTCGACCAGCCCTGGACGCTGGAAAACTATCTCAAGGTCGGCGGCTACCAGGCTCTGCGCAAGGTGCTGACGCAGAAAATCTCGCCCGATAACATCATCGCCGAGGTCAAGGCTTCGGGCCTGCGCGGGCGCGGCGGTGCGGGATTCCCTACCGGCCTGAAGTGGAGCTTCATGCCGCGCAACTACGAGGGCGAGAAATACCTGGTGTGCAACTCGGACGAAGGCGAGCCGGGCACCTGCAAGGATCGGGACATCCTGCGCTTCAATCCGCACCTGCTGATCGAAGGCATGGCCATCGCCGCCTATACCATGGGCGTAAAGACCGGTTACAACTACGTACATGGAGAAATCTACGAGGCCTATGAGCGCATGGAGGCCGCCTGTGAAGAGGCGCGCGCCGCCGGTTATCTGGGCAAGAACATCCTCGGCTCGGACTTCGAGTTCGACCTGCACAACCACCTCGGCTACGGTGCCTATATCTGCGGCGAGGAAACCGCGCTGCTCGAATCGCTGGAAGGCAAGAAGGGGCAGCCGCGCTACAAGCCGCCGTTCCCTGCCAGCTATGGCCTCTATGGCAAGCCGACCACAATCAACAACACCGAAAGCTTTGCCAGCATTCCCTACATCATTCGCGAGGGCGGGCAGAAGTTCCTCGAACTCGGGGTGCCCAACAGCGGCGGGGTGAAGCTGTTCTCGGTTTCCGGCCACGTCAACAAGCCCGGCAACTTTGAAGTGCCGCTGGGAACGCCGTTCCGCGACCTGCTGGAAATGGCGGGCGGGGTGCGCCACGGCCATAAACTGAAAGCGGTGATCCCTGGCGGTTCGTCGATGCCGGTGCTGCCGGGCGAGATCATGATGGACCTCAACATGGACTTCGACTCCATCGCCAAGGCCGGGTCCTATCTCGGCACCGGTGCGGTAATCGTGATGGACGATACCACCTGCATGGTGCGTGCGCTGGAGCGGCTGTCCTATTTCTATTACGAAGAATCGTGCGGCCAGTGCACGCCGTGCCGCGAGGGTACCGGCTGGCTGTACCGCATCGTGCACCGTATCGAGAGCGGCGAGGGGCGTCCGGAAGACCTCGACCTGCTGCTCGACCTGTGCGAGAACATTGCGGGCCGTACCATCTGCGCGCTGGGCGATGCGGCAGCATGGCCGGTGCAGGGCTTTCTTAAGCATTATCGCAGCGAGTTCGAGTACCACATCGAACATAAGCGTTGTCTGGTGTAAGGTTGGGACAAGTAATGATCAACATCGAAATCGACGGCAAGAAAATTGCAACGGAAAGCGGCAGCACCGTAATCGAGGCTGCACACGAAGCCGGCATTTACATTCCGCACTTCTGTTATCACAAGAAATTGTCCATCGCCGCCAACTGCCGGATGTGCCTGGTGGAAGTGGAAAAGGCACCCAAGCCGTTGCCCGCATGCGCCACGCCGGTAGCCGAGGGCATGAAGGTGCATACCAATTCGGCGCAGGCAGTGAAGGCGCAAAAGGGCGTGATGGAGTTTCTGCTGGTCAACCATCCCCTGGATTGCCCGATCTGCGACCAAGGCGGCGAATGCGAATTGCAGGATCTGGCTGTGGGCTATGGCGCCTCGGCTTCGCGCTACCAGGAAGAAAAGCGCGTGGTTTTGCCCAAGGATATCGGCCCGCTGGTGAGTGCGGAGGAGATGTCACGCTGCATCAATTGCACGCGCTGCGTACGTTTCGGGCAGGAAATCGGCGGGCAGATGGAGCTGGGGCAGGCGTTCCGCGGCGAACATGCCGAGATCATGTCGTTCCTCGGCGAGCAGGTCGATTCGGAACTGTCCGGCAACATGATCGACCTGTGTCCGGTCGGCGCATTGACCAGCAAGCCGTTCCGCTATACCGCGCGTAGCTGGGAGCTGTCGCGCCGCCGTTCGGTCAGTCCGCATGACGGCATGGGTTCCAACCTTGCGGTGCAGGTGAAAGACAATCGTGTGATGCGCGTGCTGCCGCTCGAGAACGAAGAAATCAATGAATGCTGGCTGTCGGACAAGGACCGCTTCAGCTATGAGGCCCTGAGCGCACCCGAGCGCCTGACCAGGCCGATGGTCCGACAGGATGGCAAGTGGCAGGAAGTGAGTTGGCAGGTTGCGCTGGAATATGTGGCGAACGGCTTGAGCCAGATATCAGGCGGCGCGGGCGCGGCACATATCGGTGCGCTGGCTACGCCGCATTCCACGCTGGAAGAGCTGTATCTGTTGCAGAAACTGCTGCGCGGCATCGGCAGCAGCAACGTCGACTTCCGCCTGCGCCAGTCCGATTTCAGCATGGACGGCAAACAGGCCGGCGTGCCGTGGCTGGGAATGCCACTGGCCGAGATCAATAATGCGGACCGTTTCCTGCTGGTGGGCAGTTTCCTGCGCAAGGATCATCCGTTGCTGGCTTCGCGTGTGCGCCAGGCCGTCAAGCATGGTGCGCAGGCCAATGTGGTGCACAGTGCCGATGACGATCTGTTGATGCATGTCGCCAACAAGGCAATCGTTGCGCCGGATGCCATGGTTGACCTGCTGGCCCAGATTCTCAAGGCGCTGGCCACCGAAAAACAGGCCAGCGTGGATGCCGCAGTGCAGGGCGTCAGCGTCGGCAGCGAAGCGGCAGCGATTGCCGCCAGCCTGGCGCAGGGCAAGAACGTGGCGGTGCTGCTCGGCAATTTTGCGCAACAGCATCCGCAGGCGGCACAACTCCAGTTGCTGGCGCAGCAGATCGCGACCCTTGCCGGCGGCAAGTTCGGCTTCCTCGGTGAGGCGGCGAACAGCGTCGGCGGCTACCTGGCGCAAGCGGTTCCCGGCGCTGCCGGACTCAACGCCGGCGCGATGCTGGCTGCGCCGCGCAAGGCCTATCTGTTGCTGAACACGGAGGTGGAGCTGGATTGCCACGATCCGCAGCAGGCGCAAGCTGCAATGTACGCCGCCGACATGGTGGTGGCGCTGAGTGCCTATAAGCACCACGCCAGCGACTATGCCGACGTGCTGCTGCCGATTGCGCCGTTCACCGAAACTTCCGGCACTTTCATCAACACCGAAGGCCGCGTGCAGAGCTTCAAGGGCACGGTCAAGCCGCTGGGCGAAGCACGTCCGGCGTGGAAAGTGCTGCGCGTGCTGGGCAATCTGCTCAAGCTGCCGGGTTTCGATTACGACGACAGCGAGAGCGTGCGCGACGAGGCATTGGGCGGTGTCGCTGTTGCAGGCAAACTGAACAACGGCCTGTCGGGCATCACGCTGCAATTGCCGTCCGCCGCCTCGAGCGGCCTGCAGCGCGTGAGCGATGTGCCGATTTACGCCGCGGATGCCGTGGTGCGCCGTGCCGCTTCGTTGCAGGCGACGCACGACGCCGCGGTACCGCGCGCGGTGATGCATGGTGAGGAATTGAAGAAGCTCAATCTGCCGCCCGGCAGCGAGGTGAAACTCTCGCAAGGCGCGGGCAGCGTGCGCCTGAATGTGGCCGCAGACGACAGGCTGCCGCTGGGGGTAGTGCGTGTGGCTGCAGGTCATGCCGCCACCGCGCAACTGGGTGCGATGTTCGGAACGATAGTGGTGGAAGCGACAAGCGGGAGCGGGGCATGATGGAATTACTGCAAACCATTGAGCAAACCGGCCAGGGACTGCTGGGTCCGTTGTGGCTGCCGTTGTGGACGCTCATCAAGATTGTGGTGGTCGTGGCCCCCATCATGGGCAGCGTGGCTTACCTGACACTGGCCGAGCGCAAGATCCTCGGTTTCATGCAGGTGCGTCCGGGCCCCAACCGCGTGGGTTACTGGGGCCTGCTGCAGCCGCTGGCCGACGGCATCAAGCTGCTGCTGAAGGAAATCATCATTCCCAGCAGTTCCAACAAGTTCCTGTTCATCTCGGCGCCGGTTCTGGCATTGGCGCCCGCGCTGGCGGCATGGGCGGTGGTGCCGTTCGGCGACGGCATGCAGGTGTCGAACCTGAATGCCGGGCTGCTGTACATCCTGGCGATGACTTCGCTCGGCGTATACGGCATCATCATTGCCGGCTGGGCGTCGAACTCCAAGTACGCCTTCCTCGGTGCCTTGCGCTCCGCCGCGCAGATCGTATCGTATGAACTGGCGATGGGCTTTGCGCTGGTGAGCGTATTGCTGGTGGCGCAGAGCATGAACCTTGGCGACATCGTGCGCGGGCAGCAGGGCAATTACGGCTTGTTCGGCTGGTATTTCATTCCGCTGTTCCCGGTATTCGTGGTGTATTTCATTGCCGGTGTGGCGGAGACCAACCGCGCGCCGTTCGACCTGGCGGAAGACGAGGCCACCATCGTTGCCGGCTTCCATACCGAATATTCCGGCATGGGCTTTGCGCTGTTCTTCCTCGCCGAATACGCGAACATGATCCTGATTGCGGCACTGGCCTCGGTAATGTTCCTCGGCGGCTGGCTCAACCCGTTCCACGGCTGGCCGGTGCTGGGTGGGCTGACCGACTGGGTGCCGGGGCTGCTGTGGATGCTGGGCAAGATGTCGGTCATGCTGTTCCTGTTCCTGTGGTTCCGCGCGACCTTCCCGCGCTACCGTTATGACCAGTTGATGCGCCTCGGCTGGAAGGTGTTCATCCCGTTGACCCTGGTGTGGGTGGTGGTGATTGCCGCCTGGATGCAGACACCCTTTTGGCTGTGGTGAGGGGGATAGAACATGAAAAAGATCGTTAGTTTCTTCAAGAGCTTCCTGTTGCTCGAGTTGCTCAAGGGCATGTCGGTGACCGGGCGTTATTTCTTTGCGCCGCACATTACTGTCCAGTACCCGGACGAAAAAACGCCGCAAGGCTTCCGCTTCCGCGGCCTGCATGCGCAGCGTCGCTACGAGAACGGCGAAGAGCGCTGCATCGGCTGCAAACTGTGCGAAGCGGTGTGCCCGGCGCTGGCAATCCATATTGAAGTGGCGGAACGCGAGGACGGTACGCGCCGCACCACACGTTACGACATTGACCTGATGAAGTGCATCTTCTGCGGTTTCTGCGAGGAATCGTGCCCGGTGGATGCGATTGTCGAGACGCGCATCTATGAGTACCACGGCGAAAAACGCGGCGACCTGTATTACACCAAGCCGATGCTGCTGGCGGTGGGCGACAAATACGAAGAGCAGATCGCCAAAGACCGCGCTGCGGATGCGAAGTATCGTTAAGGGGCACGTTGATGACTGAAACACTGGTTTTTTATCTGTTCGCCGCAATGACCGTGCTGGCTGCGCTGCGCGTGATTACCGCGCGCAACCCGGTGCAGGCCGCATTGTTCCTGGTGCTGGCGTTCTGCAGCATGGCGGGTATCTGGCTGTTGCTGGAGGCCGAATTCCTCGCGATGACACTGATCCTCGTCTACGTCGGTGCGGTGATGGTGCTGTTCCTGTTCGTGGTGATGATGCTGGATATCGATCTGGAACAATTGCGCGAAGGCTTCTGGCGCTGGTTCCCGTTCGGCATCCTGCTGGCTGCGGTGATGGTGGGCGAGATGTTCTGGGTACTGGGCAACCGGCTGACCGCCGAAAGCGGCCTCTCCACCGTGGTCCAGCATGCGGCCGACTACAGCAACACCAAGGAACTGGGGCGCCTGATCTATACCGATTATGTCTATCCGTTCGAGCTGGCGGCAGTGCTGTTGCTGATCGCCATTGTGGCGGCGATTGCGCTGACGCTGCGCCGCCGCAAGGGCACCAAGACGCAAGTGGTGTCGCAGCAGATAGCGGTGAAGCGCGAAGACCGTGTGCGGCTGGTGTCGATGCCGGCCGAAAGCAAAATCGGCAGCGCGAAAAAACAAGAAAGATAAGGGGGGAGCATGTTGAGTCTGAGTCTGTCGCATTATCTGGTGCTGGGGGCATTGCTGTTCGCCATCAGCGTCGTGGGCATCTTCCTGAACCGGAAAAACCTCATCGTGCTGCTGATGGCGATCGAGCTGATGCTGCTTGCGGTGAACACCAACTTTATCGCCTTTTCGCATTATCTGAACGATACGGCGGGCCAGATTTTCGTGTTCTTCATCCTGACCGTGGCCGCAGCGGAAGCTGCCATCGGGCTGGCCATCCTGGTGGTGCTGTTCCGTAACCTGCGCACCATCAATGTGGATGACCTCGACAGTCTGAAAGGTTGAGTATGAGCATGCAAAATCTCTATTTGCTGGTACCTGTTGCACCGTTGATCGGTGCTGTCGCCGCCGGCCTGTTCGGCAGGCAGCTGGGCCGTACCTGGTCGCACCGCATCACCATCGCCATGGTGGCGGTGTCGTTCTTTGCCTCGGTGGCGATTTTCCGCGACGTGGTATTCGGCGGCCATGCCTTCAACGGTGCGGTATACAAATGGCTGACTTCGGGTGAAACCAGTTTCGAGATCGGCTTCCTGATCGACCGCCTGTCGGCGATGATGATGCTGGTGGTGACGTTCGTGTCGCTGATGGTGCACATCTATACCATCGGTTACATGGAAGAGGATACGGGCTACCAGCGCTTCTTCAGCTACATCTCGCTGTTCACCTTCTCGATGCTGATGCTGGTGATGTCCAACAACTTCATGCAACTGTTCTTCGGCTGGGAGGCGGTGGGCCTGGTATCGTACCTGCTGATCGGCTTCTGGTACACGCGGCCGACCGCGATCTATGCCAACCTCAAGGCGTTCCTGGTCAACCGTGTCGGTGACTTCGGCTTCCTGCTCGGCATCGGCCTGATCCTGATGGTGTTCGGTACCGCCGACTACGCCGCCGTGTTTGCCATTGCGCCCAACCATGCCAACGACCTGGCGCCGATCCCGGGCGTTTCATGGAACATGATGAGCGCGATCTGCATCCTGCTGTTCATCGGTGCAATGGGCAAGAGCGCGCAGTTCCCGCTGCATGTCTGGCTGCCGGATTCGATGGAAGGCCCGACCCCGATTTCTGCGCTGATCCACGCCGCCACCATGGTGACGGCGGGTATTTTCATGGTAGCGCGCATGTCGCCGCTGTTCGAGATGTCCGATACCGCGTTGTCGCTGATCATGATCGTGGGCGCCATCACCGCGCTGTTCATGGGGCTGCTCGGCATCATCCAGAACGACATCAAGCGCGTGATTGCGTATTCCACGCTGTCGCAACTGGGTTACATGACGGTGGCGCTGGGCGCGTCGGCCTACTCGGTGGCGCTGTTCCACCTGATGACGCATGCCTTCTTCAAGGCGCTGCTGTTCCTGGCCGCAGGTTCGGTGATCATCGGCATGCACCACGATCAGGACATCCGCAACATGGGCGGGGTGCGCAAATACATGCCGATCACGCACTGGACCTTCCTGATCGGGTCGCTGGCGCTGATTGGCTTCCCGTTCCTGTCGGGTTTCTATTCCAAGACCAGCATTCTCGAGGCGGTCGAGGCCTCGCACCTGTTCGGCTCCGGTTTTGCCTACGTTGCGCTGCTGCTGGGCGTGTTCGTCACCGCCTTCTACTCGTTCCGCCTGTATTTCCTGGTGTTCCACGGCGAGGAGCGTTTTGGCGCCAGCCAGCATGATCATCAGGGCGACCACGCGGACGAAGAGGTATCGTCGGATCACCACCATGGCCTGGCACCCGGCGAGAAGCCGCACGAAACGCCTTGGGTGGTGTGGCTGCCGCTGGTGCTGCTGGCGGTGCCGTCGATGATCATCGGCTACATCGCGGTGGAGCCGCTGGTGTTCGGCAATTTCTTCCGCGATGCGGTATACATCAACAGCGAGCATTACCACGCGCTGAAGCACATGCTGGATGAATTCCATGGCCCCGGCGCGATGGCGCTGGAAGATCTCGAGAGCCTGGCATTCTGGCTGGCGATGGGCGGCGTGGCGTCATCCTGGTTCCTGTACATGAAGCGCCGGGATATTCCGCAGAAGCTCAGCCAGAAATTCGGCTTCATCTACACCGTGCTCGACAACAAATACTATTTCGACCGTTTCAACGACTGGTTCTTTGCCGGTGGCGCGCGTGGCGCCAGCCGCTTCCTGTGGAAGTTCGGCGATGTGAAACTGATCGACGGCCTGATGGTGAACGGCACGGCGCGCCTGGTCGGCCTGTTCTCCGGCGTGCTGCGCCGGTTCCAGACTGGCTATATTTACCACTACGCATTTTCCATGATCATCGGCGTGTTCGTGCTGCTGACGATACGTAACTGGTTTGAATAGCAATACGCGAGAAACTGAAGGAATAACAGCATGATTTTTGGATTCCCTGTAATTAGCGTTGCGATCTGGTTGCCGATAGTTTTCGGCCTCTTGGTGCTCGCCACGGGCAATGACCGCAACGCCCAGCTGGCGCGCGTCATTGCGCTGCTTGGCGCAGTGCTCGGCTTCCTGGTGACGATTCCGCTGTACATCGGCTTCGACAAGATGACCAGCGCCATGCAGTTCGTCGAGATGTACGACTGGATCAGGCGTTACAACATCCATTACCACGTCGGTGTCGATGGCATCTCGGTCCTGTTCGTGCTGCTCAACAGTTTCTTTACGCCGCTGGTGGTGATCGCCGGCTGGAAGGTGATCGAGAAGCGCGTGGCGCAGTACATGGCCGCCTTCCTGATCATGTCCGGCCTGGTTAACGGCGTATTCGTGGCGCTCGATGCGATGCTGTTCTACGTGTTCTGGGAAGCCATGCTGATCCCGATGTTCATCATCATCGGCGTGTGGGGCGGACCCAACCGCGTGTATGCGGCAGTCAAGTTCTTCCTCTACACCTTGCTCGGCTCGTTGCTGATGCTGGTTGCGCTGCTGTACCTGTACTACCAGTCCGGCGGCAGCTTCGAAATTCTCGACTACCACCAGACTGCAATCCCGATGACCGCGCAGATGCTGGTGTTCGTTGCATTCTTCATGGCGTTCTCGGTCAAGGTGCCGATGGTGCCGGTGCACACCTGGCTGCCGGATGCGCACGTGGAAGCGCCGACCGGCGGTTCGGTGGTGCTGGCGGCAATCATGCTGAAGGTGGGGGCCTACGGCTTCCTGCGCTTCTCGTTGCCGATCGTGCCGGATGCCAGCCACAAGCTGGCCGGGGTGATGATCGCGTTGTCGCTGATCGCGGTGGTATATATCGGCCTGGTGGCGCTGACCCAGTCCGACATGAAAAAACTGGTGGCCTATTCCTCGATTTCGCACATGGGGTTTGTCACGCTGGGTTTCTTCATCTTCAATGCCTATGGCATGGAAGGCGCATTGCTGCAGATGATTTCGCACGGTTTCGTGTCAGGTGCGCTTTTTCTGTGTATCGGCGTGCTGTATGACCGCCTGCACTCGCGCCAGATCGCCGATTACGGTGGCGTGGTCAATACCATGCCGATATTCGCCGCGTTCTTCATGCTGTTCGCCATGGCCAATAGCGGGTTGCCCGGCACCAGTGGTTTTGTCGGCGAGTTCATGGTGATCCTGGGGGCGGTCAAGGCCAACTTCTGGTATGCCTTCCTCGCCGCCAGCACGCTGGTCTTCGGCGCGGCCTATACGCTGTGGATGTACAAGCGCGTGATCTTCGGTGCAGTGGCCAGCCGCAATGTGGCGGAGCTGACCGATATCGGGACACGGGAAATACTGGTGCTGGCGATACTGGCGCTGACCGTGCTGGCGATGGGTGTTTACCCGCTGCCGTTTGCCGAAATCATGCATACGTCGGTGAACGACCTGCTGGTGCATGTCGCCCGTTCCAAGTTATAAGCCACCGTCAATCGAGGATGCTATGAGTTTCTTGTCTACCCTGTTACCTGCCTACGCGGAAATCTTCCTGCTGGTGATGGTGAGCGTGATCCTGATCGTGGATCTGTTTGTGGTCAACCAGAACAAGACGCTGACCTATGTGCTGGTGCAGCTCACGCTGCTTGGCTGTTCACTGATCACGGTGTCCACCCATCAGCCGGGCGTGGCGCACCTGTTTAACAACATGTACGTCGACGATCTGATGTCCGACGTGCTCAAGCTGTTCTGCTATCTCGCGCTGTCGATGATGCTGGTGTATTCGCGCAACTACCTGATGGTGCGCGGCCTGTTCACCGGCGAATTCATGGTGCTGGCGCTGTTTTCACTGCTTGGCATGATGGTGATGATTTCCGCCAGCCATTTCCTGACCCTGTATCTGGGGCTGGAGCTGATGTCGCTTGCGCTGTATGCGATGGTCGCGCTGCAGCGCGACTCGGCGATCGCCACCGAAGCGGCGATGAAATACTTCATCCTCGGCGCACTGGCCTCGGGCCTGCTGCTGTACGGAATGTCGATGCTGTATGGCGCGACCGGCTCGCTTGAGGTCGCGGCGGTATCGAATGCGATTACCCATGGCGTACCGAACAAGGAACTGCTGGTGTTCGGCCTCGTGTTCGTGGTGGCCGGACTGGCATTCAAGCTCGGCGTGGTGCCGTTCCACATGTGGGTGCCGGACGTTTATCACGGTGCACCGACCGCGATGACCATGCTGATCGGCACGGCGCCGAAGCTGGCGGCATTCGCCTTCGTCATGCGTATCCTGGCCGAGGGACTGCAGCCGCTGGTGATGCACTGGTCCAGCATGCTGGAGATCCTTGCCGTGCTGTCGATGGCACTCGGCAATATCACCGCCATTGCGCAGACCAACCTCAAGCGCATGTTTGCCTACTCGACCATCGCGCACATGGGCTTCCTGCTGCTGGGCGTGCTGAGCGGCGGTATCGACGGCTATGGTTCGGCCATGTTCTATGCCGTGATCTACGTGCTGATGACCCTGGGCGGCTTCGGCATGATCATGCTGCTGTCGCGCGAGGGTTTCGAGGCCGATACCCTGAACGACTTCAAGGGGCTCAACCAGCGCAGCCCGTGGCTGGCGTTCATGATGATGTTGCTGATGTTTTCGATGGCCGGCATCCCGCCCACGGTCGGTTTCTATGCCAAGCTGTCGGTGCTCAGCGCGGTGGTCAATACCGGACACATTCCGCTGGCGGTATTTGCGGTGCTGGTTTCGCTGATCGGTGCGTTCTATTACCTGCGCATCGTCAAGCTGATGTATTTCGATGCACCGGAAAGCCATGTGCCGATCACTCTGCAGCCGGACAGCGGCATCCTGATCTCGTTCAACGGTGTGGCGGTGCTGCTGCTGGGTATCATCCCGGGCAACCTGATGTCGGTGTGTGCGGTGTCGGTGCAGCAATCGCTGTTGCTGCACTAAGGGCGTAATGCCGGTTCGACACGATGCTCCCGCTGCGGCGGGAGTTTTCATTTGAGGAGTGGCAATGGACTTGACCGAAACCCGTATCGATTCCGCTGTGGTGTATGACGGCGGCTTCATCAAGGTGCGCAAGGATCATGCGCGCATGCCGGACGGCAGCGTCAGCGTGCGTGAATACATCGTACATCCCGGTGCGGTGGCGGTGCTGGCCGAGCTGCCCAATGGCAAGCTGGTGATGGAACGGCAATACCGCTATGCGCCGCAGCGCGAATTCTTCGAGATCCCGGCGGGCAAGATAGACCACAACGAGGACATCCTGCTCACCGCCCAGCGCGAACTGCTGGAAGAGACCGGCTATGTTGCCAGCGAGTGGACGCATCTGACCACGACCTGGCCGTGCATCGGCTATGCCGACGAACGCATCGAATACTTTCTCGCACGCGGCCTTACGCATCAGGGGCGGCAACTCGATGATGGCGAGTTCCTTGAAGTATTCGAACTTTCCCTGGGGGAGGCGCTGGACTGGGTGCGGCAGGGGAAAATCAATGACAGCAAGACTATCGTCGGCCTGTTCTGGCTGGAGAAGATGCAGCAGGAATGGGCTTGATACCCGCGCACCGCAACGGTGTCTCATAATGGTGCCCGACAAAAACTGCGCACTATTTTAGTGAATTCAGACCCTGATTCGCCCCGCAATATTTTATAATGCGCAGAAAAATCAATGTACGTATGCCGGGTATGGATTTTTCGGCTATGCGGCATTTTTTGCACTCATAAGGGGAGAAGATGGAAAATCTGAAGGTCGGTAGCGATGCGCTGTTTATTCTGCTGGGTGCGATCATGGTGCTGGCGATGCATGCCGGATTTGCGTTTCTGGAGCTGGGTACGGTACGCAAGAAAAACCAGGTCAATGCGCTGGTCAAAATTCTCTCCGACTTTGCGATTTCCACGCTGGCTTATTTCTTCATCGGTTACAGCATCGCGTATGGCGTGAATTTCTTTGTCGGTGCAGACGTGCTTGCGCAAAAGAATGGTTACGAGCTGGTGAAGTTTTTCTTCCTGCTGACCTTCGCCGCCGCCATTCCCGCGATTGTTTCCGGCGGCATCGCCGAGCGCGCCAAATTCAACCCGCAAATGGCGGCAACCTTCATCCTGGTCGGTTTCGTCTATCCCTTTTTCGAGGGTATCGCCTGGAATCATCGCTTCGGTTTTCAGGATTGGCTGCATGCTTCATTCGGCGCTGAATTCCATGATTTCGCCGGTTCCGTGGTGGTCCATGCAGTAGGCGGCTGGATCGGGCTTGCTGCCGTGTTATTGCTCGGTGCACGGCGCGGCCGGTATGGCAAGGAGGGGCAGATCTCGGGGCACCCGCCTTCAAATATTCCTTTCCTTGCGCTGGGGGCATGGATACTGACCGTCGGCTGGTTCGGCTTTAACGTGATGAGTGCGCAGACCATCGACAACATCAGCGGGCTGGTTGCGGTCAATTCGCTGATGGCCATGGTGGGCGGCACCCTGGTCGCGCTGTGGATGGGCAAGAACGACCCCGGCTTTGTGCATAACGGCCCGCTTGCCGGTCTGGTTGCCATCTGTGCCGGCTCCGACCTGATGCATCCGCTCGGTGCGCTGGTTGTCGGCGGGGTGGCGGGCGGCCTGTTCGTGTTCATGTTTACGCTTACCCAGAACCGCTGGAAGATAGACGATGTGCTCGGCGTGTGGCCACTGCATGGCCTGTGCGGTGCCTGGGGCGGCATTGCCGCAGGTATTTTTGGCATCAAGGCGCTGGGTGGGGCAGGCGGGGTCAGCTTCATGTCGCAACTCATCGGCACCCTGCTTGGCGTAGGCATCGCATTCGGCGGTGGTTTCCTGGTCTATGGTGCGATCAAGGCCATGGTGGGCATCCGTCTCGATGCCGAGGAAGAGTTCAACGGTGCCGACCTGAGCATACACAATATCACCGCCACACCGGAGCGCGAATCCGGCTGGTGAGTTTGCTGCTATTGCACGGTCAAGCCGGCCAGCTGCCCGGCGATAGGGGTACCGGCCTGCTACATTGACTCATCCCACATCCGTACGCAGTTTCGCCCCGCGGCCTTGGCGGCATATAGTGCCTTGTCGGCACGATCAATGGATGTTTCGACCGGGACGTTTGCGTCGAGCAGCGTCAGGCCGAAAGAGGCGGAAATGTGGATGGGTTCGGCCTCGCCGATATCTATGGGCAATGCAGCAAGTCCTTCCCTGAGTTCATTTAGCCTGTCGCTGTGCGGTGTCGGCTCGGCGTGTGGCATACACAGCAGGAATTCTTCCCCGCCGTAGCGGAACACCTTGTCGTAGGGGCGGAGATGCTTGAGCAGGTAGCGGACAGAGGCGATCAATACGCGGTCGCCTGCGAGATGTCCATGCAGGTCGTTGACGCGCTTGAAGTGATCCAGGTCCATCATGGCAATATGGCAAAGCTGGGGCGTGCGCCTGATCAGTTCCTGCTGTTCGCGCAATACCGGCAGAATATTCAGGCGGGAGATCGCGCCGGTCAGTGAATCGTGGTTGAACAGCGAGTCTTCCAGCTCCCTCTGCAAAGCGTATATTTCCAGCTGCATACGCTCGAGCGAGTTGTCGAAACTATCGTAAAGATGGGGGGAGATGGTATTGCTGCTATTGGCGGCAAGCAGCAACTGCGTGGTCTGCTGATGCAGGCGCTGGTGTTCGTTGCCCATTGCGATGAAGCCGTGGTGGTCGCGCAGCTTTTCGGGGGACTGGCCGTAATACCATTGGCCGAAGCGGCATTCCGTATGTGCCTGCGGGCTGAGGTCGCGCTGGTCGACCGGCAGCCGGCAGACAACGGTGCGGAGCAATGATCGGTGCCATAGCTGATGGTTGTGGAGAGCTTCTTGCAGCTGGGAGGAAACCGCCTGCAATTCCTCGCGCGTGATTTCGTTAAGTCCCATGTTATATCTCCGCGACGGGTTTAACTGCGCAACACCTGCATCGTGCCTCTGTCAGAAATGAGCCTGATGGCTGTCGGCCACAGTGAAGTCTGGTTCAGTGACGGGAATATATATTTTCAGCTTAGCATGCTTTATCGAGACAGACGCGCGAATGCGCGCTGTTTACGCATTAACACTTGACCGGACGGCATTTTTCGCTATAATCCGCGGTCCCTGAAACCTTGCTCCACCGTTACGCATGACGGGGGGCGTATCCATAAGGAGATATTAATGCGACATTACGAGATAGTATTCATCGTACATCCCGACCAGAGCGAGCAGGTGCCTGCGATGGTCGAGCGGTACCGTACCCTGGTAACCTCGAAAGCGGGCCATATCCACCGCCTGGAAGACTGGGGCCGCCGTCAGCTGGCTTACCCGATCCAGAAAATCCACAAGGCGCATTACGTGCTGATGAATATCGAGTGCGACCAGGAAACCCTGGACGAACTGGAACACGCCTTCAAGTTCAATGATGCCGTGTTGCGTCATCTGACCATCAAGACCAAGGTTGCGGTAACTGCTCCTTCGGCGATGATGAAGGAAGAGAAATCGCGTTCCCTGACCGGCGATGCCGCTCAGGCTGCAGCGCCGGCTGAATCCGCCGCTGCGTGATGTAGTGGGTTGCAACCGGTTAGTCATAGACGGGCAACTCACTGAGCTGGATAGTTTGCGATACACCCCGGCGGGGGTGCCGCGAATGGAAATGAAACTCCGCCATGCCTCGACCCGTGATGAAGCGGGCACGCCGCGGCAAGTGCAATGTGAAATTCCTGCACTGGCTCTGGGCGAGGCGGCACAGCAGGCAGCCCTGCTTAAACTGGGGCAGCAGGTGAGGGCGGAAGGATTTCTGGCTCAGCGCAGTATGCGCAGCATGCAACTGGTGATGCACATCGAAAAAATTATATTGGAATAGGAAATATCATGGCTCGTATATCTGGCAACAAGAAAGACGACAAGAAGAAGGGTGGCTCGCGTCAGCTGTTCAAGCGCCGCAAGTTCTGCCGCTTCACCGCCGAGAAAATCGCGGAAGTGGATTACAAGGATCTGAACATCCTCAAGGAATTCATCGCCGAGAACGGCAAAATCATCCCGGCACGCATTACCGGCACCAAGTCGCGCTACCAGCGCCAATTGGGCACAGCCATCAAGCGTGCACGTTTCCTGGCCTTGTTGCCGTACACCGATTTGCACTAAGGAGCAGACCATGCAAATTATCCTGATGGAAAAAGTAATCAACCTCGGTCAGTTGGGCGATGTGGTCAAAGTAAAGAATGGCTACGCCCGCAATTTCCTGATCCCGACCGGCCGTGCCAAGCGTGCGACCGAGGCCAATGTGGCTGAATTCGCAGCACGTCGTGCCGAGCTGGAAGCCGCCGAGGCTGCCAAGCTGGCCGATGCCCAGGCGCGTGCCGAGAAACTCAACGGCCTGAACGTGCAGATCGCCCAGATGGCGGGCGTGGACGGGAAGCTGTTCGGTTCCGTGACCAATGCCGACATCGTTGCGGCGCTGGCACAGCTGGGCTTCACCGTGGAAAAGGCGCAAGTGCGCGTGTCTGGTGGCCACCTCAAGCAGATCGGCGAATATCCGATCGAGATTGCGCTGCACACCGACGTGGTTGCCAATATCACCGTTACGGTGGTTGGCGAGCAGTAAGCGCAGCACTGGTTTCAGATGTGGTAAACGAAAAGGGCTGGCAACAGCCCTTTTTGCATTAGAATTCACTTCCCGGTTTTATCTTGGTTGCCATGCAAAATTACGCTATTCCCGTCGCCGATCCGCAGCTTGACGCGATCAAACTCCCGCCGCACTCGGTCGAGGCCGAGCAATCGGTGCTGGGCGGCGTGTTGCTGGATGCCGGTGCCTGGGACAAGATCGCCGACCTGATCCGGGAACAGGATTTTTACCGCGCCGAGCACCGCCTGATCTACCGGCATGTGGCGCGGCTGACCGAGCAGGCCAAGCCGGTCGACGTGATTACCGTGGCGGAGTCGCTGGAGAGCAACGATGAGCTGGACAAGGCCGGCGGGCTGGCTTATCTCGGCTCGCTGGCGCAGAACGTGCCGTCGTCGGCAAATATCCGGCGTTATGCGGAAATCGTGCGCGAGCGTGCGGTGATGCGCCGGCTGGCCGAGGTGGGCAGCGATATCGCGACCAGCGCCTACAGCCCGGGCGGGCGCGATGCCGGGCAGTTGCTGGACGAGGCGGAAAGCCGGATCTTCGAGATTGCCGAAGCCGGCGAACGGGGACGCCAGGGCTTTACCCATATCCCGCCTCTGCTGACCAAGGTGGTGGAGCGCATAGAAACACTGTATGCGCGCGACAACCCGAATGATGTGACCGGCATTGCGACCGGCTTTACCGATCTGGACGGGATGACGTCAGGTCTGCAGGCCGGCGACCTGGTCATCGTGGCGGGCCGCCCCAGTATGGGCAAGACCGCTTTTTCCATCAATATTGCAGAACATGTGGCGCTGGAAGGCAATAAGCCGGTGGCGATTTTCAGTATGGAAATGGGCGGCACCCAGCTGGCGATGCGCATGATCGGCTCGGTGGGGCGGCTGAACCAGCACAGCCTGCGTACCGGGCGTCTGCAGGATGAAGACTGGTCGCGCATGACCCATGCGCTGGGGCGCCTCAACGATGCACCGATTTACATCGACGAAACCGCAGGCCTGAATTCGCTCGAACTGCGTTCGCGCGCGCGCCGGCTGCACCGCCAGAACGACGGGCTGGGGCTGATCGTGATCGATTACCTGCAGCTGATGACTTCGCCGTCGGGCAAGGCGAGCGAAAACCGGGCTACCGAAATTTCCGAAATTTCCCGCTCCCTGAAAGCGCTGGCCAAGGAGTTGCAGGTGCCGGTGGTCGCGCTGTCGCAGCTCAATCGCGGCCTCGAGCAGCGCCCCAACAAGCGCCCGGTGATGTCCGATCTGCGCGAGTCCGGCGCCATCGAGCAGGATGCCGACCTGATCCTGTTCATCTACCGCGACGAGGTCTATAACAGCGACTCGCCAGACAAGGGCAAGGCCGAAATCATTATCGGCAAGCAGCGTAATGGCCCGATCGGCATGGTGCCGCTGGCGTTCCGCGGCGAATACACCCGCTTTGAAAACCTGGCGCGCGAGTATTAGGCAAATCGTAATTTTTGTTTGAAGCGCGCATGGCTTTCGGATACAATGCGCGGCCTTAACAGGCGCGTAGCTCAGCTGGTTAGAGCACCACCTTGACATGGTGGGGGTCGTTGGTTCGAGTCCAATCGCGCCTACCAACAATTTAAGTGCGGCATCGCCGCACTTTGTTTTTGAACCCAGTATTCAAGTTCTGAAGAGAGCAATGCCAGTCATCACCTTGCCAGATGGATCGCAGCGCAGCTTTGAGCAGCCGGTGACCGTTGCCGATGTAGCGGCCAGTATCGGTGCCGGCTTGGCGCGCGCCGCGCTGGCGGGGCGGGGGGACGGGCAGCTGGTCGATACCTCGCACCTGATTGCTGCGGATGCGCAACTGTCCATCATCACCGACAGGGACGCCGACGGCCTGGAACTGATTCGCCATTCCACCGCCCACCTGCTGGCTTACGCAGTCAAAGAACTGTTTCCGGAAGCCCAGGTAACCATCGGCCCGGTGATCGAGAACGGTTTCTACTACGATTTTTCCTACGCCCGCCCGTTTACGCCAGAGGATCTGGCTGCCATCGAGAAGCGCATGGCCGAACTTGCCAAGCGCGACCTCCCGGTAACGCGCAAAGTGCTGCCGCGCGACGAGGCGGTGGCCTACTTCAAGAGCATAGGCGAGCATTACAAGGCCGAAATCATCGCCTCGATTCCGGCGGACCAGGATGTGTCGCTGTATACCGAGGGCGATTTCACCGACCTGTGCCGCGGCCCGCACGTGCCGTCCACCGGCAAGCTCAAGGTGTTCAAGCTGATGAAAGTGGCCGGTGCCTACTGGCGCGGCGACTCCAGGAACGAGATGCTGCAACGCATTTACGGCACAGCCTGGGCGAAGAAAGAAGACCTCGACGCCTATCTGCACCAGCTGGAAGAGGCCGAGAAGCGCGACCACCGTCGGCTGGCCAAGCAGCTCGACCTGTTCCACATGCAGGATGAGGCGCCGGGCATGGTGTTCTGGCACCCCAACGGCTGGACGCTGTGGCAGGAAATTGAACAATACATGCGTCGCAAGTTCATCGAATACGGCTACCAGGAAGTGCGCACGCCGACCATGATGGATCGCGCGCTGTGGGAAAAATCCGGGCACTGGGAAAATTACCGCGAGAACATGTTTACCACTGCATCGGAGAACCGCGACTATGCGGTGAAGCCGATGAATTGCCCCGGCCACGTGCAGATATTCAATCATGGCCTGAACAGCTACCGTGACCTGCCGCTGCGTCTGGCCGAGTTCGGCTCCTGTCACCGCAACGAGCCTTCCGGCGCGCTGCATGGCCTGATGCGTGTACGCGGTTTTACCCAGGATGATGCGCACATCTTCTGCGCCGAACGCCAGGTCGAGAGCGAAGTGGCCGACTTTATCGTGATGTTGCAGAAGGTGTATGCGGATTTCGGGTTCAGCGAGGTGCTGGTAAAGCTGTCCACGCGGCCGGAAAAGCGCGTCGGTACCGACGAAACCTGGGACAAGGCGGAAGCCGCGCTGGAAGCCGCGCTCAGGCAGAACAGGCTGGAATTCGACATCCAGCCGGGCGAGGGCGCGTTCTATGGTCCCAAGATCGAGTTCACCCTGAAGGATACGCTGGGCCGGTTGTGGCAATGCGGCACCATCCAGCTGGATTTCAACCTGCCGGTGCGCCTTGGCGCGGAATATGTGGACGAGGACAATACGCGCAAGCCGCCGGTCATGCTGCATCGCGCCATCGTCGGCTCGATGGAGCGTTTTATCGGCATTCTGATCGAGCATTATGCCGGTGCCTTCCCGTTGTGGCTGTCGCCGGTGCAGATGGTGGTGATGAATATCTCGCAGGCGCAAGAGGAATATGCGGCCTCGGTGACCGAGGCATTGCGTGCCGCCGGCCTGCGTGTGCAACTAGATTTGCGCAATGAGAAGATTACCTATAAAATACGAGAACATAGCTTGCAGAAATTGCCCTATCAGCTGATCGTGGGTGACAAGGAGATGGCTGCAGGCCTTATTGCCGTGCGAACCCGCCAGGGTGAAGACCTTGGGCAGATGTCGGTAGAGGCGCTGCTGGAGCGCTTGCGAACCGAGCTGCATGCGGGAAGCGCGGTTTAATTTTTTAATGGAGAAATTGCAATAGCACAGGATAAGTCGCAACGCATCAATGAGCAGATAACCGCACCACAGGTGCGTCTGATTGGTGCAGAGGGGGAGCAGCTCGGTATCGTAGCGGTCGCGGAAGCGCTGCGCCTGTCCGAGGAAGCTGATTTGGATCTGGTGGAAATTGCCCCGATGGCTGAGCCGCCGGTGTGTCGCATCATGGATATCGGCAAGTTCAAGTATGCCGAGAGCAAGAAGCAACACGAGGCCAAACTCAAGCAGAAACAGGTACAGGTCAAGGAAATCAAGTTTCGTCCGGGTACCGACGAAGGCGATTACAACATCAAGTTGCGCAACCTGATCAAATTCCTGGGCGATGGCGACAAAACCAAGATTACCTTGCGTTTCCGTGGACGTGAGATGGCGCACCAGGAAATCGGCATGCGCCTGATTGAGCGGGTCAAGGCGGATCTGGAGGAATACGGTATCGTCGAGCAGTTCCCGAAAATGGAAGGCCGCCAGATGGTGATGGTGCTGGGGCCGAAGAAGAAATAGTTTTACTGCCGCGTCGGTGCAGGGGCTGGCCGACACGGGTGATGCAGCAACAGCCCCGGATAAGTGGTTTCGGGTTTACAAGCGTTCCTGCCAGGAAACACCTGACGCCATCAAATTAAATGAAGGAGCAGTCATGCCGAAGATGAAAACCAAAAGCGGTGCGAAGAAACGCTTTATCGTTCGCGCCGGTGGCAGCGTCAAGCGCGCACAAGCGTTCAAGCGCCACATCCTGACCAAGAAGACTACCAAGAGCAAGCGCCAGCTGCGTGGTACAACCGAGGTTCACGCAACCAACGCGGCGTCTGTACGCGCCATGATGCCCTACGCTTAAGGAGTAGACCATGCCAAGAGTAAAACGTGGTGTAACGGCGCGCGCGCGCCATAAAAAGATTATCGACCAGGCCAAGGGTTACCGCGGCCGTCGCAAGAACGTTTACCGCATCGCCAAAGAAGCGGTAATGAAGGCCGGGCAATATGCCTACCGTGACCGTCGTCAGCGCAAGCGCCAGTTCCGCACCCTGTGGATTGCGCGTATCAATGCTGCTGCACGCGAGCAGGGCCTGAGCTACAGCGTTTTCATGAACGGTCTGAAAAAGGCTGCGATTGATATCGACCGCAAGGTGCTGGCCGACATCGCCGTATTCGACAAGCCTGCATTCATGCAGATTGTCGGACAGGCCAAAGCCAGCCTCGGCGTGTAAGCGCAAGCTGAACTGAACAAGGAGGCGTCTGACGCCTCCTTTTTTGTTTGTGGCAGGAAACATGCAAGAACTCGAACACATCCTCAATGATGCACTGGAACAGTTTTCCGCGATTACGCAGGCGGCGGAACTGGAGCAGGTCAAAGCGCGCTATCTCGGCAAGGACGGCAGCCTGACCGGCTTGCTGAAAGGCCTTGGCAAGCTGTCTGCCGAAGAACGGCCGGCGGCCGGTGCGCGTATCAACCAGGTCAAGCAGCAGCTCGAAGCGGCGTTGCAGGCGCGACGCGACGCGTTGCAGCAGCAGGCGCTGCAGGCCAAGCTGGCAGCGGAAGCGCTGGACGTGACTTTGCCCGGGCGCGGCCCCGGTGTGGGCGGGCTGCATCCGGTGACACGCACCCTGGAGCGTATCGAAACCCTGTTCCACTCCATCGGCTATGCCGTGGCGGAAGGCCCGGAAATCGAGAACGATTTCTACAATTTCACTGCGCTGAACATCCCGGAAGACCATCCGGCACGCGCCATGCACGACACCTTCTATATCGACGAACAGCATGTGCTGCGCACGCACACTTCGCCGATCCAGATTCGTTACATGCAGGCGCACATGGAGAAATACCGGCACCTGGATGTCATGCCGGATATCCGCATCATCGCACCGGGACGTGTATACCGTGTCGATTCGGATGCGACCCACTCGCCGATGTTCCATCAGGTGGAAGGCTTGTGGATAGGCGAGCGCGTAAGCTTTGCCGATCTCAAGGGGGTGGTCGCCGATTTCCTCAAGAACTTTTTTGAAACCGGGGACATGCAGGTGCGTTTCCGTCCTTCATTCTTCCCGTTTACCGAGCCCTCGGCCGAGATAGACATGAGCTGGAAGGGCGGCTGGCTGGAGATCGGCGGCTGCGGCATGGTGCATCCGAATGTACTCAGGCATGTTGGCGTCGATAGCGAAAAGTATACCGGCTTTGCCTTTGGCATGGGTGTGGAGCGCCTGGCCATGCTGCGCTATGGCGTAGGTGACCTGCGACTGTTCTTCGAGAATGATCTTCAGTTCCTCAAGCAGTTCGCATAATGGATGGCCTGATCGAAGATCATTAACTGAATGACCTGTAATTACTGAAATAATTCGCCTGAACTGACATGAAATTTTCCGAATCCTGGTTGCGTACCCTGGTCGATACCTCACTTTCCAGCGAAGAACTTTCCCACTTGTTGACCATGGCAGGTCTGGAAGTGGAAGACATGACGCCGGTTGCACCGCCGTTCGAAAAAATCGTGGTGGCCCAGGTGCTGACCAAGGACAAGCATCCCGATGCGGATCGGCTCAACCTGCTGACGGTGGATATCGGCCAAGGCGAGCCGCTGTCCATTGTGTGCGGCGCCCAGAACGTCGCGGTCGGGATGAAGGCGCCATGCGCACTGGTCGGTGCGAAACTGCCCGGTGCCGATGGTGCCAAGCCGTTCGAGATCAAGCAGGCCAAGGTGCGCGGCATCGCCTCTTTCGGCATGATGTGTTCGGACAAGGAACTGGGGCTGGCTGCGGAAAGCGATGGCCTGCTCGAGCTGCCCGCCGATGCGCCGGTCGGACAGAACATCCGTGATTACCTGAATCTGGATGACCACCTGCTCACGCTCAAATTGACACCCAACCGCTGCGATTGCCTGTCGCTCAACGGTATTGCGCGTGAAGTGTCCGCGCTGACCGGCACCGCGATGAAACCGGTAGCCGCACCTGCGTTTGCGCTAGAAGGCGACCGCAGCCTGGCCGTCACGGTGAGCGAAGCTGCGGCCTGCCCGCGCTATGCCGGGCGCGTGGTCGCCGGCGTCAACGCACAGGCAGTTACGCCTGCCTGGATGGTGCAGCGGCTGGAGCGCAGCGGCCTGCGCAGTATCAGCGCACTGGTCGACGTGACCAACTACGTGCTGCTGGAGCTGGGGCAGCCGTTGCATGCCTTCGACCTGGGCAAGCTGAACGGCAGCCTTGACGTGCGCTTCGCGCGCGCGGGTGAACAAATCAGGCTGCTCAACGAGCAGACGGTGGAGCTGCAACCAGACATGCTGGTGGTTGCCGATGCGCAAGCGCCGGTGGCGCTGGCCGGGGTGATGGGCGGTGCGGATAGCGCGGTGGATGATGCGACCACGAATATCTTTCTGGAGAGCGCGTTTTTTGCTCCCCGTGTCATTGTCGGCAAATCGCGCCGCCTGGGATTCGGTTCCGATTCATCCTATCGTTTCGAGCGCGGCGTGGATTTTGCCGCCACCCGAGTGGCACTGGATCGCGCGACCCAGCTGATTCTCGACATTTGCGGCGGCCGGGCCGGCGTGGTGACGGAAGCGCTTGGCGAACTGCCCGCGCGTCACCCGGTGACGCTGCGTGTACAGCGCGTGCAGCGTGTGCTCGGGGTGGCCATCGATGCGGACGAGATCGCGCAGATGCTGTCGCGTCTGGGCATGGTTGCGGAACGCAACGGCGAAGAATTCAGCGTGACCCCGCCCAGCTACCGCTTCGATATTGCGATCGAGGAAGACCTGATTGAGGAGGTCGCCCGTGCTCATGGCTACGAGCGGATTCCGGCCGCGACACCGCAGGCGACGATGAGCATGCTGGCGCGGACCGAGGTACAGCGTCCACTGGCAGCTTTGCGCGAGGCGCTGGTGCTGCGCGACTATCAGGAAACCATCAACTACGCTTTTGTGGAAGCCGGCTGGGAGCGTGATCTGTGCGGTAACGAGCGGGCCGTGGTCTTGCAGAACCCGATTGCCAGCCAGATGAGCGTGATGCGCAGCAGCCTGCTGGGCGGTTTGCTCGCCGCGTTGCGCACCAACCTCGCCCGCAAGCAGCCGCGCGTGCGCCTGTTCGAGGCAGGCGGCTGTTTTGCTGCAGCGGGAGAGGGCTATGTGCAGCACGAGCGCGTAGCTGGTGTGTGCTATGGCCTGGCGCTGCCCGAGCAATGGGGGGCTGCCGCGCGCAACGTGGATTTCTATGACGTGAAGGGCGATGTCGAAGCGCTGTTCGCGCCGCACGTCGCAGAATTCGTGGCCGAGGTGCATCCAGCCTCGCATCCCGGCCGTTCGGCGCGTATCTTGCTGGATGGGCAAGCCGTCGGCTGGATCGGCGAATTGCACCCGCAGTGGCAGCAGCAGTACGATCTGCCGCAGGCCGTGGTGTGGTTCGAAGTCGAGCAGGCTGCACTGCAGCAAAGTGCGGTGCCGAAGGCGGCGGGCGTTTCGCGCTTCCCGCCGGTGCGTCGCGACCTGGCCGTGGTCGTGGCTGAAAATGTCACGGTGCAGTCCTTGCTGGACTCGATGCGCAACGCCAGAGCGACGAGTGTGGTCGAGGTTGCGCTGTTTGACGTATATCGCGGCAATGGCGTGGAGCAGGGCAAAAAAAGCCTTGCTTTCCGCGTGTTATTGCAAGATACTGAAAAAACATTGAATGAAATGGAAATCGACCAGAGCATGGCGTCTCTGGTTGCTGTACTGCAGGAGCAGGGTGCGCAGTTGCGTGTTTAAAGGGGGAAGTATGACTCTGACTAAGGCCGAGTTAGCAGATTTGCTGTTTGAAAGAGTAGGGCTGAACAAGCGTGAAGCCAAGGATATGGCGGAATCTTTTTTTGAAGAAATCCGGTTGCAGCTGGAAAAGGGCGAAAGTGTGAAATTGTCGGGTTTCGGCAATTTCCAGTTGCGCGACAAGCCGCAACGTCCCGGGCGCAATCCCAAGACTGGCGAGGAAATCCCGATCACTGCACGCCGCGTGGTGACTTTCCATCCCAGCCAGAAACTCAAGAGCATGGTAGAAAAGACATACCATGGAAAACCACAAGGCTGATTCCGAATTACCGCCGATCCCGGCCAAGCGTTACTTCACCATCGGCGAGGTAAGCGAGCTGTGCGGTGTCAAGCCGCACGTGCTGCGCTACTGGGAACAGGAATTCACCCAGCTCAAACCGGTGAAGCGGCGCGGCAACCGGCGCTATTACCAGCATCATGAAGTGCTGCTGATTCGCCGTATCCGCGAATTGCTGTACGAGGAAGGCTTTACCATCAGCGGTGCACGCAGCCGCCTGGATAACCTGGCCGCCGCGCACCAGGCAGAAACGGAACAGCCTGCGACGTCCTCATTCAATAATTTCAATCCGCTCGAGATGCGCCGCGAGCTCCGCGAAATCATCGCATTGCTGGAAGCATAGCCATCGCTGAAAACCCGGATGACGCGGCGCAAAAGCGCTTCATCCAATCGTCCGCTCTGCTATAATGCGCGCCTTCGGGGCGTAGCGCAGCCTGGTAGCGTACTTGCATGGGGTGCAAGTGGTCGGAGGTTCAAATCCTCTCGCCCCGACCAGTCAATCAAGCCAGTCATCACGACTGGCTTTTCTGTTTTCAGGGACTAGCATGACGGGTGGCCGAGGCGCGCATGCAGAATTCCGCAAGCTGGTCCAGCATGCGCTGCAGCGCGCGATTCGCCGCCACAACGCCGCCGTAGGCGTTTTCGCCGGGAGCCGCTTCGGTTTCGTCAAACTGTTTTACGGCCAGTACCTGCTGGCTGCGCACATCGACTAGCTGCGCCCGCAGCGTAATTTCCACCTGGCTCGGGTGCGTTGCGAAATCCTGCTGCAGGCGTATCAACTCGGTATCAAGCCTGATGTCTGCGGGTACCGGTCCCGGCGTCCGCACTACGGCGCGAAACCCGCCGCTCTGCTCAAGCGCCTGGGTCAGCAACGGTGCCAGCATGTGCGCCGGGGTGTCCACCCAGCGGTTGACTGCGTAGTAATTCAGCTCATGGGGCTGCTGCACATAAGCCATCTGGGGCGTGTCGAACCCGGGCCGCGTGTGCGGCATGCTGACCGCCAGCACCAGGTCGTGCGGGGGCGCTGCAATACGGTGGGATGGCCGTGCATCGAGCACATAGGTACTGGTGTTTTCTACCTGCGGTGCCTGCAGCATTGAGCAGCCGGCCAGCAGCATGATTGCGGTCAGCATGAGCCATGTCCGGTTGGGTGCGGCATGATGTTTGAAGTGGGCTGGTGTCCTGCTGTTCATGTCGATCATTCTCCCGGTCCCCGCTTGGCGGCAGGCTTGCCATACAGCAACATGCTCGGATTTTGTTCGAGTTGGCCGCTGATGCGCTGCAGCGAGCCGCTCAGGTCACGCAACTGGATAACCAGCTGCTGGATTTCCGGCAGGGTTTCGCTGGCGCCTGCGCCGGCATGGCCAAGCTGTTCGGCCATGTGGTTGAAGGCATCTGCGCTGCGTTGTATGCGCGGGGCAAGCTGCGTGAGTTCGTCCGTCAGGCGTGCGGTATTTTTCATGGTGTGCGCTGCATCGGCGATGCTCGAGTCGATGAGTCTGGAGCGTGCTGCCAGCGTGCCGGACAGCTTCTCCAGGTCGGCCAGCGTATTCTTGACCGCGCGGCGGTTGTCCGCATCCAGCAGTGCATTGACGTTTTCGCTGGTCTTGTTGAGATTGGTGAGCAGCGAGGTGACTGCAGAGTCGAGCCGCGTCATCAGCGAAGGGCCGGCCTTGATCACCGGATAGTCAGCACCCGGCTGCTTTGTCAGTGCCGGCGCATCGCGGCTGCCGCCGGTCAGTTCGACGAAGGCGAGGCCGGTCAGGCCCTGGGTTTGCAGCACCGCTACGGTATCCACCTTGACCGGCGTACCGCGCTCGATGGCCAGCGTCAGCTGTACCTGTTCGACATTGTCCGGCGCCAGCGTGATCTTGCGCACGCGGCCGACCTCGACACCGCGGTAGCGTACCGGCGCATTGAGGTTGAGCCCGGCCACCGAGTCCTGCATGTAGGTCTGGTACGTGTCATACGCAGTACGGTAGGATTTGCCGCTGCTCAGCCACAGCACGCCGCCGATCAGCGCCGCGCTCAGTACCAGTACGAATGCGCCGACCAGCGCGAAATTTACTTTTTCTTCCATGCCTGTTCGCGCGCGGCCCGGCCGCGCGGCCCGTAAAAATATTCACGTATCACCGGATGCTCCGCTTCTGACAGTTCCATCATCGTGCCCACCCCCAGGATGTGTCCGCCGTCCAGTACCGCCACACGGTCCGCCGCCCGCCACAACAGGTCGAGATCGTGCGTGACCATCATGATGGTCAATCCGAGCGCATCGCGCAAATTTCCGACGAGTTCGTCGATGCCGCTGGCACTCAGCGGATCGAGCCCGGCGGTCGGTTCGTCGAGGAACAGCAGCTCGGGATCGAGTGCGATGGCGCGGGCCAGAGCCGCGCGCTTGCGCATCCCGCCGCTGAGTTCGCTCGGATATTTGGCACCGGCGTCGGCAGGCAATCCGGTAAGCGCGATTTTCAGGGCTACCACCTCGTCGATCAATTGCTGGCTGAGCTGCGTATGTTCGCGCAGCACCATGGCGACATTCTCCGCTACTGTCAGCGAACTGAACAGTGCGCCGCGCTCGAACATCACGCCCCAGCGCCGGCGCAGCGGCAGCGCTTCTTCGTCGCTCAGGCCGATGGTTTCCTGCCCGAACACGCGGATCGAGCCCGACTCCGGCCGCAGCAGCATGATGATCGCACGCAGCAGGGTCGACTTGCCGCAGCCGCTGCCACCCACCAGCGCGAACACTTCGCCCGGCCGTACCGCGAGGCTCACGCCCTGGTGTACTGCAGCGGTGCCGTAGCGTGTGTACAGGTCGCGGATGTCGATGACGGCATCGGTTGACGGCAGAGGTTCCATGGTGGCACTCATATCTTGAGCCAGTTGAATACGACCGAAAATAGCGCATCGGCGACGATGACCAGGAAGATCGACTGCACCACGCTGACCGTAGTCTGGCGGCCCACACTGTCGGCACTGCCGCTGACCTGCAGGCCCTGGAAGCAGCCGACCAGCGCGATGATGGCGGCGAATACCGGCGCCTTGGCGACGCCGGTCAGGAACGAGGACAGGCTGATCGCATCGCCGAGGCGGTTGATGAATACATCGAAGCTCACGTCGAGTTTGGAGCGTGCCATCAGCATGCCGCCGAGCAGGCCGGTGACATCGCAGTACACCGTGAGCAGCGGCAGCGCGATGATCAGCGCGATCATCTTGGGCAGCACCAGCAACTCCTGGGTGCCGATACCTATGGTGCGCAGCGCATCGATTTCCTCGGTGACTTTCATGGTGCCGATTTGTGCGGCATAGGCGGAGCCGGAGCGTCCGGCGACGATGATCGCCGTGAGCAGCGGTGCGAGTTCGCGCAGCATGGACAGGCCGACCAGGTCGGCGATGAAGATGTTGGCGCCGAAGCGTTGCAGCTGGTCGGCTCCCTGATACGCGATCACGATGCCCATCAGGAACGAAAGCAGGCCGGTGATCGGCAGTGCCTCGAAGCCCGCGGTCTGCAGGTTGCGCAGGATAGGGCGCCAGCGGATGCGGTGCGGCTGCAGGACGGAGCGCAGCAGGGCAACTGCGCTTTCGCCGACAAAGGCCAGCATGTCGAACAGGCCGTGCATGCCGTGCCATGCCCAGTGGCCGATGCCGGCCAGTACGCCGGGAGCGGCGGCAGCGGCAGGCCGGGATGTGGTGGCGCGTGCCGCTACCAGTTGCAGCAGGGCGCCGAACTCCGGCCGCAGGCCGCGGGTCTGCACGTTGCGACCCTGCCGTTCGAGCAGGCGCACGGTGCGGTGCAGCACCCAGGCTCCGGAGGTGTCGAACGAAGAGATGGCGGAGCAGTCGATCACCAGGTCGTTGCCGGCAGGCCACGGGAAAGCGGGCAGGCGCTGCTCCAGCCGGGCGATTCCGCGCACGGTCCAGGCACCGGAACAGCGTACTGCACCGTCCGCAGCATCTATTTCAGCCATCGATTGCACAATTTTCTCGGCTGCCATTGGTCAGGTTCCTGCGGTCGAAAAGTCCATCCTGTGTGCTGCTGCAAATATGTTGCGAGTTTACTGCATTGCCTGCGCTTTCCGTTTACCCGATTTGCGGGCCGGATGTTGTCGCGCTAGGGTGCCGGGTTGTTGTAGCGCGCATGGATTTCATCTATTGCCTGCAGCGTATCCCGGCCGAGCACAAGCGGCGTCAGGCTTTCCTTGAGCTGCTGCATAGTGGTTGCGCCGATGATGGTGCTGGTGGCGAAAGGGCGGCTGCGCACGAAAGCGAGCGCCATCGCGGCGGGGGACAGGCCATGTTCCCGCGCAAGCCTGGCATAGGCCGCCACCGCCTCCGGCACGTTGGGCTTGTGGTAGCGCTGGCCGAAATTCGGGAACAGCGTCATCCGGCCCGCTGCCTGCGCATCGTCGGCATACTTGCCGGACAGCAGCCCGAAAGCCAGCGGGCTGTACACCAGCAGGCCGACCTGCTCGCGGTAGCACATTTCGTGCAGTCCCAGCTCGAAGGTGCGGCTGATCAGGTTGTATGGATTCTGCACCGAGACGACGCGCTGCAGCCCGAGTTGTTGCGCGACCTTGAGGAACTCGGCGATACCCCACGGCGTTTCATTGCTCAGCCCGATGTGGCGTACCTTGCCGCTTTGCACGAGTTCGCTCAGCACCGTCAGCTGTTCCGCGACGGGCGTCGATGGCCGCTCGCGTTCGGGTTCAAAAGTGCTGCGCCCGAACATCGGCACGTTGCGATCCGGCCAGTGGATCTGGTACAGGTCGACATAGTCGGTCTGCAGCCGTTGCAGGCTGCCCTCGATCGCGGCCGTGATGTTGGCGCGGTCGATCGCCTGCGGGCCGTTCCTGATCCAGTCGAAACCGCGTGCCGGTCCGGTCACCTTGGTGGCGATAATGAACTTGTCGCGCGGTTGCCGCTTGAGCCAGTGGCCGACATATTCCTCGGTGCGTCCCTGGGTTTCCGGCCTGCCGGGTACCGGATACATCTCCGCGGTGTCGATGAAATTGACGCCTTGTGCCACCGCATAGTCGAGCTGGGCACAGGCTTCGTCCAGCGTGTTCTGCTCGCCGAAGGTCATGGTCCCGAGGGCGGTTTCGGAAACGCTGAGGTTGCTGCTGCCAAGCGGGTTGTATTTCATGCGTCACTCCAGGTTCATTTCTCGACGGATACCTTGATGCTGGAATTCTTGAGGTACAGGTCGCGCTGCGGGAACGGAATCTCGATGTTGCGCTTGCGCAGTTCGGTTTCCAGCGCCCACATGTAACTCGTGCGCGTGCTGTTGGGGCGCCCCAGCGAATCCTTGCCGATCCAGACCACCAGCTCGAATTCGAGCCCGTTGTCGCCCATGTTGACCAGCCACACGTCAGGCTTGCGTTCCTCGGTATTGAGCGTGCCGGGCAGTCCAATGGCGGCAGCGATGCCGGCTTCCCGCACCAGCTCCTTGTCGGTGCCGTAGGCCACGCTGAACGGCATGTGCAGTCGGCGGACCGCTTCGCCGTAGGTCCAGTTGACCACGCGCCCGCTGATGAATTCGGAATTGGGCACCAGGATGTCCATCAGGTCGGAAGTGGTGATGCGGGTATAGCGCAGGTTGATCTCGGTGACCTTGCCGGTGACGCCGGATTGCAGGTCGACGACGTCGCCCACCTTGATGGTCTTGTCGAACAGGATGATGATGCCGGAAACGAAATTATTGAGGATATTCTGCAGGCCGAAACCGAGGCCCAGGCCGAGCGCACCGCCGAGGAAAGCGAAGCTGGCAAGTTCGAAGCCGAGGTAATTCAGGCCGATGATGGTGCCGATTATCCACACCAGGTAGGAGCTGATGCGGCTCAGCAGGTAGACGCCGGGGTCGGTTTCCTCCTCGGCCAGCCGCATGATGGCGCGGCGCACCAGTGCCGACAGGTGCCAGACCAGTACGGCGATGAATACCAGGCCGGCCAGCCGCAGCAGCGTGATGTGGGTATTGCCGATGCTGAACAGGGTTTCCCTGGAGAATCCCAGCGTATCGTTCCAGAGGTTATGCAGGAAATTCAATTGGTATCCTTCGTTGTGTGCCGCCGCGGCCTGTAGCTGTCCCGCCGCTAGCGAAAGTCGCTATAATGCACGCCGATTATCACCGATTCACACTATTCATTCCATACGATGCGCATTCTGCTCAGCAACGATGATGGTTATTTCGCCCCCGGCCTGGCCTGCCTGGCAGGGGCGCTTGCGGCCATCGCCGACATTGTCGTGGTGGCGCCGGAGCGCAACCGCAGCGGCGCCAGCAATTCGCTGACGCTGGATCGCCCGCTGATGCTGCGCCAGGCGCAGAACGGTTTCCATTACGTCAACGGCACGCCTACCGACTGCGTGCACCTGGCCGTGACCGGCATGCTCGATACGCAGCCGGATATGGTGATTTCCGGCATCAATTCCGGCGCCAACATGGGCGACGATACCATTTACTCCGGTACCGTGGCCGCCGCCACCGAAGGTTTCCTGCTCGGCATCCCGGCCATCGCGGTATCGCTGGCCGGCAGCGAACTGCTGCATTACCGGACCGCGGCACAGGTGGTGGTCGAGCTCGTGCAGCGCTTCGGGAAAAACACCCATGCCCGTCCCTGGTTGCTCAACGTCAACGTGCCGGACATTCCGTCCGGGCAATTGCAGGGCATGGAGGTGACGCGCCTCGGTAAACGCCACAAGGCCGAACCGGTGGTGAAGGCCGCCAACCCGCACGGCGAAACCGTGTACTGGGTGGGTGCGGCAGGCCAGGCGCAGGATGCGGGCGAGGGTACGGATTTCCATGCTGTCGCCAACCGCCGCGCATCGATTACCCCGCTGCAGGTCGACCTCACCCAGTACAACCAGCTCGACGCCGTGCGCGATTGGATGTCCGCATGAACATGCGCTATACCGGCATCGGCATGACGTCCCAGCGTACGCGCGGGCGCATGATCGAGCGCCTGCGCGACAAGGGCATCAAGGACGAGGTGGTGCTGGCTGCGATGAACAGCGTGCCGCGCCATATCTTCGTGGACGAGGCGCTTGGTAGCCGCGCTTACGACGATGTGTCGCTGCCGCTCGGTTTCGGCCAGACCATTTCGCAGCCCTGGATCGTGGCGCGCATGATTGAGATCATGCGCGCGGGCAAGACGCTCAACCGCGTACTTGAGGTCGGCACCGGCTGCGGCTACCAGGCCGCGGTGCTGGCGCAGCTGGCGCGCGAAGTTTATTCGGTGGAGCGGGTACAGCCGCTGTTCGAGCGCGCCACGCGCTGCCTCAAGGAATTGCAGTACGAGAACGTCACCCTGCGCTATGCCGACGGCGGCATGGGCATGCCGGAAAAAGCGCCGTTCGACGGCATCATCATGGCCGCGGCGGCGACCCATGTGCCGCCCGCATTGCTGGAGCAGCTCGCGGTGGGTGGTAGAATGGTGCTGCCGCTGGGTGCGCAGGAACAGGAATTGTGCCTGATCGAGCGCGATGCGCAGGGTTTTCACGAGACCCGCCTGGAAGCCGTAAAGTTCGTACCGTTGCTGATGGGAAAAGCATGACAAGAAATTCGCATACATTACATTTGCTGGGCGCGGCGCTGGTCGCCATGGCGCTGGCCGGCTGCGCTTCCTCTTCCGGCCGCGCGCCGGTGGTCGATATCGGCGTTGCGCCCGGTAGCGGCAGCGCACGGTCGGAGAAACCCACGGTGGTGGCCGAAGTGGTGGGCCGCCGTGCGGCGGCATCCGGCGCACAGGATATCTATGTGGTGCAGAAGGGCGACACGCTGTACAGCATCGCCTTCAGCTACGGCGTGGATTATCACGAACTCGCCGAAGACAACAACATCGACGATCCCTCGGCAATCCAGGTCGGCCAGCAGTTGCGCGTGCCCGGCGCCGGCGGCACTGCCGTTGCGCGGCCCGCGCCGGCAGCCGTCATTGCGCGGCCGATGATCGTCGATCAGCCTAAAGTTGCCAAGCTGCCCTATTCGGAGCAGGCCGTGGCGCAGATCGAGAAGATGCAGCAGCAACAGGCCGCGGTCGTTGCGAAAGCCGAGCCTGCACCGGCACCCCAGCCCGTCAAGTTCAAGGAAGAACCGGTCAGCAACGGCAGCGTGGCCTGGGGCATGCCGGCCAACGGCAAGGTGATCGCAAGCTTTTCCGAGAGCGCCAACCGCAAGGGCATCGACATTGCCGGCAAGCTCGGCCAGCCGGTGTTCGCCAGTGCGGGCGGCAAGGTGGTGTACAGCGGCAGCGGCCTGCGAGGCTACGGCAAGCTGGTCATCGTCAAACACAACACCACTTACCTCAGCGCCTACGCGCATAACAGCCGGATACTCGTGAAAGAAGGGCAGACCGTCGCCCGCGGCCAGAAGATCGCCGAGATGGGCAACACCGACAGCGACCGCATCGCGCTGCACTTCGAAATCCGCAAGCTGGGCAAACCGGTCGACCCGGCGCAATACCTCAACCTGCCCAAGTCTTGAGTGACGACACGCTCAGGGTAACCGACCACAGCCGCGACAGCGCCGGATTGCGCTACGTTTATCCGGTCATCTCGCGGCGCGCGGGCGGCGTTTCCGTCGGCATCAACCTCAACACCAACGACGCCTGCAACTGGCGCTGCATCTACTGCCAGGTGCCCAACCTTAAGCGAGGCACCGCGCCGCCGGTGGATATGACGCTGCTCGAAAAAGAACTGCGGGGCTTCCTGCATGAACTGCTGCACGGCGACTTCATGCAGACGCGAGTGCCCGAAGGTGCGCGCCGCATCAACGACATCGCGCTCTCCGGCAATGGCGAACCGACCAGCGCCGACAGCTTCGCCGAAGTCATCGATCTGGTGTGCAGACTCAGGCAGGAGTTGCAGCTGCCGCAGGAAATCAAGCTGGTGCTCATCACCAACGGCAGCCTGCTGTACCGCGACAACGTACAGCAGGGTTTGCGCCGTATGGCGCAGCATAATGGCGAAGTCTGGTTCAAGCTCGACCGTGCCAGCGAAGCAGGCATGCAGCAGGTCAACGACACGCGCACTGCGCTCGACAAGGTGCGCACCAATCTCGCTACCGCCATCGCCTGCTGTCCCGACACCTGGCTACAAACCTGCTGGTTTGCACTGGATGGCGCAGCTCCCTCGCAACAGGACGAAGACGACTATGTGAATTTCCTCGAGTTGCTGCTTGCGGACGGCATCCGGCCACAGGGCGTGCTGCTCTACACGTTGGCGCGCCCCTCGCTGCAGCCGGAGGCGCCGCGGTTGGTCGCACTGTCGCACGATGCGCTTGAGAGGTTTGCTGTGCGTATCCGTGCACTTGGCCTTGTGGTCAAGATTGCGGATTAGGGGAAGCAAAACCGCCGGTGATTGACCGGCAGTTTTGTTTTTGAATGGTTCGGGAAGGAAGCTGCGGTAGCAGCTTCCCGATTCAGTTACTTCTCTACCAGCTGCCGTACAAAATTCGGCAATGCAAATATCCCGCGGTGCGTTGCGCCATTGTAGAACTGCAGATGCTGCAGCTTGCGTTCGGCGATGCGCTGTTCGACCTGTTCCTCGCTGAGACTCAGCGGATCAAGGCTGTCCGAGGCGCAGGCGAAGCCCCATTGCGCGCCGTAGAGCGGCACGGTGACGAGGTAGGGGCGCACGATGGCGAACACTTGTCCCAGGCTGGAAGTGATTGCCTGTGCCCGTTCGGGGTGGAATACCGGGGCGCCGAGATGCATGGCCAGTGCGCCGCCGGGGTTGAGCGCGTTACGGCATGCTTCGAAGAATTCGCGCTGGTAGAGCGCAGCGGCTTCGCCGACCGGGTCGGTCAGGTCGAGGATGACGAGGTCGAAGCGCTCCTGCGTTTTGCGCACGAATGCGGCACTGTCGCCGATGTGCAGCTCGCAGCGCGGGTCGTCCATCGCGCCGCGGTGGATGCTGGCCAGATGTCGTTTCGAGACTTCGACCACGGCCGGGTCGAGTTCGGCCAGTAGGACCTTCTCGACGCCGGGATGCTTGAGGATTTCTTCGCAGGCGCCGCCGTCGCCGCCGCCGATCACCAGCACGCGGCGCAGGGCGGGATGGGCGATGGCCGCCGGATGCACGATGTTCTCGTGGTAGAAGAACTCGTCCTTTTCCGAGGTCATGAAGCAGTCGTCGAGGCGCAGCAGCTTGCCGAAGCGCGGTGAGTCGTAGATGCGCACGCGCTGATAGTCGGACTGGAAATCCAGCAGCGGCTGCGACGTGCGGAAACAGTATCCGCTGTCGTCGGTCAGCCACTCGGTCAGGATTTCGTCGCTCATACTTCCCCTCGTTGCACACCCTTGGTCTTGGCATCGGCAGGCGAGAACAGCTGGAGGATGCCGTCGAATACCTGCTGTGCCTTGGCGGAATTGTCCATGTTGTAGTTGCAGACGTAAACATCGACGGTGACGCTGCAATACTCGGGCCAGGTGTGGATCGCGACATGGGATTCGGCGAGTAGCACGCATCCGGTGACGCCGGCCCCGTCGAAGGGGTAGAACGAATTGCCGACGACCTGCAGTCCCGCGCGCTTGCACAGCTCGATACAGGCCGATTTCAGCAGCTCGGCATCGACCATCAGGTCTGTGCCGGTCTGGCACTGGTACAGGTCGCCGATCAGGTGTAATCCTTCAGCGCCGACCACGTTGTTTACTTCTTTACTGGAACAAACATTCATCCATTGCACCTCGCATTTCATTTGTGTTGGGGGTGATTTCCCGGCATTTACATTTCTTAAAATATTTAATTCTAACATTATTGACGCAGAAGGCCGTTACAGTGCGTCTGGAGATGAGTTTTTGGTGGCGGTTTTTATGTCATAAATTCGAGCCTGGCATCACGGTGGATGAAAATTGACGCATCCTGTCATGCCTACCATAATCGCGGCTCCCATTGCATTGCAGAGAAGAGCACACAACCATGCAGCGCAGGTTATTTCTACGTACGCCCAACCTGGCCGAAGGCGATCCCGAGAGCAAGCGGCAGGAAATCATTGCCTATTTCCATGCGGTCTGTGACCGCTATGAGCAGTTGTTCGAGATGCTGGCCAGTGACGAGGCATATTTCGTGCGGCCGATTTCATTGCGTCATCCGCTGATTTTCTATTTCGCGCATACCGCGACATTCTTCGTGAACAAGATGGTGCTCGGCGGTTTGCTGGCGCAGCGTATCAACCCGCGTTTCGAGGCGATGTTCTCGGTCGGTGTGGACGAGATGAGCTGGGACGACCTCAACGACGCGACTTACGACTGGCCGAGCGTGGCTGAGGTACGCGCATACCGCAAGCAGGTGCGCGCGGCAGTGGACGGTTTCATGCGTAGCGCGGAGCTTGCGTTGCCGATAGGCTGGAGCCATGCGTGGTGGGTGGTGCTGATGGGCATCGAGCATGAACTGATCCACCTCGAAACTTCTTCCGTGCTGATCCGCCAGCAGGCGCTGCAATATGTGCAGCCGCATCCGGCATGGCAGCCATGTCGCACGCATGGCGAGCCGCCCGCAAACGAACTGGTGGATATCCCGGCAGGGCCGGTGCGGCTGGGCAAGGGACGCGATGACGCATATTACGGCTGGGACAACGAATACGGCGTGCATGAGGCCGATGTGGCGGCATTCCAGGCCGGCCGCCATCTGGTGAGCAACCGCGAATTCCTCGGCTTCGTCGAAGCCGGTGGTTATGGCAGCGATGCATGGTGGGAAGAAGAAGGTCGCGCGTGGAAGCGTTATGCACGCGCTGCCCATCCCACGTTCTGGCTGAAACAGGGGGGTGGCTGGCGACTGCGGTTGATGGCCGAGGAAGTGGCGATGCCGTGGGACTGGCCGGCGGAGGTGAACTACCACGAGGCGAAGGCGTTCTGTAACTGGAAAAAGAACGTGAGCGGAGCATCGGTGCGGCTGCCGAGCGAGGACGAGTGGCATCGCATGTGCGATGCCGCCGGGCTGGGTGAAGTGCCGGCGGATCGTGCGGCTGATGCAAACATTCACCTCGACCGTTACGCTTCGTCGTGTCCGGTGAGCGAGTTCCGCCACGGCGAGTTGTATGACGTGGTGGGTAATGTGTGGCAATGGACGGAAACGCCGATCTACCCGTTTGCGGGATTCGAGGTGCACCCGCTGTACGACGATTTCACCACGCCGACGTTCGACGACCGCCACAACCTGTTCAAGGGCGGCTCCTGGATTTCCTGCGGCAACGAAGCGCGGCGCAGTGCGCGCTATGCGTTCCGTCGCCATTTCTTTCAGCATGCGGGCTTCCGTTACGTGGTGAGCGATGCGCCGGCGACGTTGCCGAGTTCGCATTACGAGAGCGATGCGCTGCTGTCGCAGTATGCCGAGTTCCATTACGGCGACGAATATTTCAATGTGCCGAATTTCCCCAAGGCCCTGGCGGAGATCGCAGTGTGTGCGATGAACGGCAAGCCGATGCGTACCGCGCTCGACGTGGGCTGCGCGGCGGGACGCTCGACGTTCGAGCTGGCAAAGCATTTCGAGCGCGTCATCGGCGTGGATTTTTCCGCGCGTTTCATCGGTCTTGGCGTGAACCTGGTGGAACATGATTTGCTGCGCTATACGCTGGTGGAAGAGGGCGAGCTCGTGGAGTACCGCGAGCGCACGCTGGCCGATTGCGGGCTGGCAGACGCCCGGCACAAGGTGGAATTTTTCCAGAGCGATGCATGCAACCTCAAGCCGCAATTCACCGGCTACGACCTGGTGTTCGCGGCCAACCTGATCGACCGCCTGTACAGCCCGGCGAAATTCCTGACGCAGATCCACGAGCGCATGAACCTGGGCGGTATACTGCTGATCGCTTCGCCCTACACCTGGCTGGCAGAGCATACCCGGCGCGAGGACTGGGTCGGCGGTTTCAAGAAGGACGGTGAGCGCTACACCACGCTGGACGGATTGCAGGACATGCTGGGGGCACATTTCCGGCTGGTTACAGAGCCGCAGCAGGTGCCGTTCGTGATCCGCGAAACCCGACGCAAGTTCCAGCACACCTTGTCGGAAGTGACCTTATGGGAGCGCATCGCATGAGCTACGATTTCGATGCATTGATTCCGCGCGAGGGCACCGGCTCGCTCAAGTACGACGCGCGCGATACCTATTTCTGCGCGCCGGACGTGCTGCCGCTGTGGGTGGCGGACATGGATTTCGCCGCACCCGAGGCGGTGGTGCGTGCGCTGAGCGAGCGCGCCGCGCATCCGGTGTACGGCTATACGCTGTATCCGGACAGCATGTACGACGCGCTGATCGGCTGGCTGGCAAAACGCCACGGCTGGTGCGTGGAGCGCGAATGGATCGTGATGGTGCCAGGTGTGGTGCCATCGCTGCATGCGGCAGTGCTGGCCTGCACCCGCGAGGATGAGGGCGTGATAGTGCAGCCGCCGGTGTATTTCCCGTTCTTCTCGGCGGTGACGCATACCGGACGCAAACTGTTGCTGAATCCGCTGCGCGAAGATCACGGCCATTACCGGATCGATTTCGATCATTTCGAGCAATGTGCGGCCGGGGCGAAACTGTTGCTGCTGTGCTCGCCGCACAACCCGGTGGGGCGGGTGTGGGCGCGGGATGAGCTCGAACGGGTGCTGGACATTGCGCGCCGCCACAAGCTGGCGATACTTGCCGACGAAATACACGCCGACCTGGTTTACCCTGACCGGCCGCACACCATGCTGGCGACGCTGGCGCAGGAGGGCGACAACATCATCACTGCGGTGGCGCCGAGCAAGACCTTCAACATCCCCGGCCTCGGCCTGTCGGCGCTGGTGATCCCGGATGCCGGCCAGCGCGCCGCATTCCGCAAGGTATTCGAGATGCTGCCGCCGGCCAGCGCCAACCCGTTCAGCGTGGTTGCGTTCGAGGCGGCCTATCGCGAGGGCGAGGCGTGGCTGGATGCGCTGCTGGGTTACCTGCGCGATACGCGCGATTTCGCCGCGGTTTTTCTGGCCGAACAGGCGCCGCAACTCAGGCTGGTGGCGCCGGAAGGCACGTATCTGCTGTGGCTGGATTGCCGTGCGCTGGGCATGGGCGATGCCGAACTCAGGGATTTTTTTGTGCAGCAGGCAAAGCTGGGGCTGAGCCCCGGCGCCTTGTTCGGCGAGGGCGGCAGTGGTTTCATGCGCCTCAACATCGGCGCGCCGCGTAGCGTGGTCGCCGAGGCGCTGCAGCGCATTGCGGCGGCGTTGCGTGAGCGGGATGCCCAAAGACGATAGTTGCGGTTCGCATGGATTTTAACGGCCGATTCCTTTATCATGAGAACCAGTTTAATAAAGAGTTTTCGGGGTTTCGCGGCCATTATGGCGCGGTTACCCAAGATGAATTGGCGGGTCTCCCCGCATTGCAGGGTAGTGAACCTGGTCAGGTCCGGAAGGAAGCAGCCACAGCTAATTACTGCAAGTGCCGGGGGTAAGGCTCGCCTCCTTTTTTGAGTGTCGGGGGCAATGATGAAAAGACTGTTCGCATTGATGTTCTGTGTTCTGACGGCAACCCAGGCGTATGCCGTGGACGGCGTTTCTGTCGTATACGGCAGCGGCAATTCTGCCGATATGGCGCGCGTGGGCGCGCTGTGGGACTGGAACAAGAGCTGGCTCAACGACGGCGACTGGCATGTGACCGGCTTCTGGGAAGCGGCAGTCGGCCAATGGCGCGGCAAGAGCAGCATCGGCAACAACCAGACCATCACCGATGTCGGCATTACGCCGGTATTTCGTTTCGAGCAGAAAAATCCTTCCGGCATGGCGCCTTACCTGGAAGGTGCGATCGGCTTCCACCTGATCACCCCGACCTTCATCTACGCCAACCGCAAGTTCGGCAGCTCGTTCCAGTTCGGCGATCATGTCGGTTTCGGCATGCGTTTCGGTGAGCGCCGTCAGTTCGATGTGGGCTATCGCTACCAGCACCTGTCGAACGGCAGCATCAAGAAACCGAATCAGGGGATTAACTTCAGCCAGATTCATCTCGATTACCGTTTCTGAGCGGGTGTAGCACTTGTCTGCAACTTCCGTACTCGCGCGCAAATGGCGGCCGAAAAACTTTGCTGAACTGGCCGGGCAGGAGCATGTGGTGCGTGCGCTCAGCAATGCCCTGGGGCAGAACCGGCTGCATCACGCCTACCTGTTCACCGGCACACGCGGCGTCGGCAAGACCACCATCGCGCGTATCTTCGCCAAATCACTGAACTGTGAAACCGGCATCACTGCTACGCCGTGCGGCGTGTGCAGCGCCTGCACCGAGATCGACAGCGGGCGCTTCGTCGACCTGATCGAGCTCGATGCGGCATCCAACACCCAGGTCGACAACATGCGCGAGCTGCTGGAAAGCGCGTTATATGCGCCGACCAGCGGCCGCTTCAAGGTTTACATCATCGACGAAGTGCACATGCTGTCGAAGTCGGCGTTCAACGCGATGCTGAAGACGCTGGAGGAGCCGCCTGCGCACGTCAAGTTCATCCTCGCCACTACCGACCCGCAGAAAATCCCGGTCACCGTGCTGTCGCGCTGCCTGCAGTTCAACCTCAAGCAACTGCCGCCCGGGTTGATACTCGAGCATCTGCAACATGTGCTGGAACAGGAAAAAATTTCCTTCGAGCATGGCGCGCTGGCGTTGCTGGCGCGCGTGGCGCAAGGCAGCATGCGCGATGCGCTGAGCCTGCTCGACCAGGCGATCGCCTATTCGCAGAACCAGGTGGAAGAAGCGACGGTGCGCAGCATGCTCGGTGCAATCGACCAGAGCTATCTGTATGGCGTGCTCGAGGCGTTGCTGGCACAAGACGGTGCGGTGCTGCTGGAGATTGCCGATGGCATGCAGTCGCGCAGCATGGATTTCGAGGCGGCACTGCAGGAACTCGCGACCCTGCTGCATCGTATCGTGTTGGCGCAGACCGTGCCGCAGGCGATTGCGGACGACGAGCCGGAACGCGAGCGTCTGCTGGCACTGGCACAGCGTTTCAGCGCCGAGGAATTGCAGCTGTTCTACCAGATTGTCATCCACGGGCGTAACGAGATTGCACTGGCGCCGGACGAGTATGCCGGCTTCACCATGACGCTGTTGCGCATGCTTGCATTCATGCCGGCGGGGGCGCAGGCGCCAGTCACGCGGCTGCAGGCAACAGCCGTGCCGCCGGCGATACCCGCAGCAGAGCCGGCTACGCAGGCGCAGGCAGCACCGAAGGCCGTGGCCGGTGCGGAACTGGATTGGGCGGTGCTGCTCGGGCAGTTGAGCGTACAGGGCATGGCGAAGGAACTGGCCAGGAATTGTGTGCTGGAAAGTTTTAGCGATGGCCGGCTGGCGCTGCTGCTCGCACCGCAGCACAAGCACATGCTGTCGAACAAAATGGCGCAGGATAAATTGCAGGCCGCACTTGCCGATTATTTTGCGCAGCCGGTGAAACTGACGGTGGAACTGGGCACGGACAGTGCAGCCACACCGGCCACGCCCGCGGCGGTGGAGCAGCGCGAAAAATTGTCGCGCCAGCAGGAGGCGGTGGCGGCGATCAGGCAGGATGCATTCGTGCGCGAGGCGCAGGCCGAGCTGGGCGCGCAGCTGGTCGAAGATACGATCAAACCGGTTCAATAGGAGGAAGATGCAAATGATGAAGGGTGGATTGGCAGGGCTGATGAAACAGGCCCAACAGATGCAGGCGAACATGAAGAAGGCGCAGGAAGAGCTGGCGACGGTCGAGGTGGAAGGCCAGGCCGGCTCGGGCATGGTGAAGGTCACCGTGACCTGTGCCCATGAGGTACGCCGTGTGTCGCTGGACGACAGCCTGCTGGCGGACGACAAGGACATGCTGGAAGACCTGATCGTGGCGGCGATGAACGATGCGATGAAGCAGGTCGCTGCCGTGACCCAGCAGAAGATGAGCGGTTTTACTGCTGGCATGGGCTTGCCGCCCGGCATGAACCTGCCATTCTGAAAACATGAACGCACCTTCCAGCCTGGAAGCCCTGATTGAAGCTTTGCGATGTCTGCCCGGCGTCGGGCCGAAATCCGCGCAGCGCATGGCTTATCACCTGCTGCAGCGCGACAAGCCGGGTGCGTTGCAGCTGGCCCAGGCGCTGGGCGGTGCGGTAGAGCGCATACATCATTGCGCCAAGTGCAATAATTTTTCCGAAGAAGAAGTGTGCGCGATGTGCCGCTCCTCGCACCGCGATGCTTCATTGCTGTGCGTGGTGGAAATGCCGGCAGACCTGCTGATGATGGAGCAGGCACAATGCTACGGCGGCATGTATTTCGTGCTGATGGGCAGGCTGTCGCCACTGGATGGCATCGGTGCGCGCGAATTGCCGCTGGAACGTTTGCTGGCACGCGCACAGGAACAGCTGTGCGAAGTGATACTGGCCACCAACTTTACCGTGGAAGGCGATGCCACTGCGCATTACCTGGCTACGCTGCTGAGCGCGCAGGGCATCAAGGTGTCACGCATCGCGCGCGGCCTGCCGGTGGGCGGCGAATTGGAACACGTGGATAGCGGCACACTGGCGCAGGCGGTACTGGAAAGACGGGCGGTTTCGGCATGAGCGATGCACAGGATGTGGGTGAACGTGGCGAACGGTTGCAGAAGGTGCTGGCACAGGCCGGCGTCGGTTCGCGCCGCGAGATGGAGGAATGGATCAGTGCCGGGCGGGTGACGGTGAACGGCGAGGTGGCGACGCTGGGCATGCGTGTGGTGGCGGGCGACCTGATTCGTGCCGACAAGCGTACTGTGCACGTCAAGACGCTGGGCCAGAACCTGCCGCGCATCCTGCTGTACCACAAGCAGGAAGGCGAGATCGTCAGCCGCGACGACCCGGAGAAGCGGGCCAGCGTATTCGACAAACTGCCGCGCCTGAAGGGGCAGAAGTGGATCGCCATCGGCCGGCTGGATTTCAATACCAGCGGCCTGCTGATTTTCACTACCTCTGGCGACCTGGCCAACCACCTGATGCATCCGCGTTTTGAAGTGGAGCGCGAATATGCGGTGCGAGTGCAGGGCGAGATGACGCCGGAGCAGATGAAAATGATGACCAGGCAGGGCATCGAGCTGGAGGACGGCCCGGTGAAATTCGAGAAGCTTACCGACGAGGGGGGCGAGGGTTTCAATCACTGGTATCGCCTGATCCTGAAGGAGGGGCGCAACCGCATTGTGCGCCGCACTTTCGAGGCGCTCGGCCTGACGGTGAGCCGCCTGATGCGCGTGCGCTTCGGCATCGTCAATCTGCCGCCGCGCCTGAAGCGCGGCATGATGGCGGAGCTCGGCGAAGGCGAGATCAACCAGGTGCTGGAATGGGCGGGCTTGGCGAAACCGGTTGCGGAAACAGCGCCGCAGCCAGAACGAGGCAGGGGGGGGCTGGCGGGAAAGAAGTCCGCGGCGGCATGTAATAAAACTAAAACTGGCGCCAAATCCTAACTATCAATTAAAATCAAAGAGTACGATTAAATATGTAGAATTGGCGTTCAGATTATTAGTAATAACGCTACAATTTTACTAAGCTAAATACCTCAATCAAGACGGGAACGCATGGAAGAGCGTAGTAAAACCATAATGTGCAGCGTGCTGTTCCTGGACATTGTGGAATATTCGAAGAAGTCTGTTTCAGGGCAAATCTCCCTGAAAGAGCGCTTCAACGCCTTTTTATCGGTGGCGATCCGTGATGTTCCGCTGGATGATCGCATCATCCTGGACACCGGTGACGGCGCGGCATTGAGCTTCCTCGGCGATGTCGAGGATGCGTTGCAGGTCGCCCTCAGCCTGCGCGAATCGCTGCGCAGTGAAGGTGCGCATATGGAGCCCGCGCTGCTCGTGCGCATGGGCATCAATCTCGGTCCGGTGCGTCTGGTCAAGGACATCAACGGCCAGCCGAATATCGTCGGCGATGGCATCAATGTGGCGCAGCGCATCATGGCATTCTCCGATCCCGGGCAGATTCTGGTATCGCGCTCCTACTACGATGCGGTTTCGCGCCTGTCGTCCGAATATGCCGGCATGTTCCACTATCAGGGGTCGCGTACCGACAAACACGTGCGTGAGCATGAGGTATACGCGATAGGCTATCCCGGCGAATTTACGGCGCAGCAGCCGACCACCCGCGAACCCCGCAAACCGCTGGTCAACTGGGGTGAGCTGAAGCAGGGACTGGTCAAGTCATGGCAGGGTGGCGCGCAGAGCCTGGGCAAGTCGTTGCGGCTCGCCGGGCAGCAGATGAGCGAGACCGTGCAGATGCTTGTTGCCTATGTGCGCAAAGCTACGCCGCGCCAGCGTGTCGCATACGGTAGCGGGCTGGCAGCAGTTGTGGCGGCCATCGTGTTGCTGGAAATACTGGTTCACCGTCCGTCGGCGGAGTCGGTGAACGCGGCGGGCGATGCGCCAGCCGGGCAGCAGATGCAGATGGCGGCAGCCGATAGCGCACAGGCACCGGCGGCCAAAACCGAAGCGAGCGGGGATGAGGCAAAGAAGAAACCCGTCGAAACCGCGAAAAAACCGGTGGTCAGCCAGAAGAAAACGGTTGAAAGCAAAACTGCAACAGATAAAAATTCCCGCAAGTTGCCGGATAGCAAGTCGAGCAAATCTGCGAAGCCGGAAACCAAGGCAACTACTGGCAGCAGTACGACGAATATTTTCGGTATTCCGATTCCTGCCAAAGGGAAGCCGGGCTTTGTTTCGGTGAGCTGCATGGAGGGAAGCACGGTGTTTGTGGATGGTTTCACCAAGGGGGTAGTCGGCAAAAAGCCGCTTACGATCTCGCTTGACCCGGGCAAGCACCAGCTGAATATCACCCATACCAGCAAAACGAGCGTTTATACCGAATCGATTACCGTGAAGAGCGGTGAGACAATCCGGCTGAATCCTGGATTCTGTAACTGAACGCGATGGACCTCGAGTAATTATGCTTTCGACGACACAAGCACAGTCTTCAGCCATGGTTGAGGGTGGCCACGATGATTAGCCATCTGGGACGCTATGAAGTCATCGGTGAGCTTGGCCAGGGTGCGATGGGCATTGTCTACCGGGCGCGAGATCCCCTGATTGACCGGGTGGTGGCAATCAAGACCATCAACCTCAGTCTGGCGCAGGAAGAAAAGGAAGAGTACGAAGGGCGTTTCTACCAGGAGGCGAAAGCCGCCGGGCGCCTGAGCCATCCGAATATCGTCACCATTTATGATGTGGGCAAGAGCGGCGACGTGGCCTACATCGCCATGGAATTCCTGGAAGGCCGCGAACTGCGCGATATCCTGAACGACTGCGTGGAACGCATGCCGGTCGAGCAAGCGCTCGACATCAGCGCACAGGTTGCGATGGGGCTGGCTTACGCGCATGAGCATGACATCGTGCATCGCGATGTGAAACCGTCCAACATCATGGTTGGGCGCGACGGGCACGTGAAAATCACGGACTTCGGTATTGCGCGCATGGCGTCTTCCGCGGTGCGTACGCAGACCGGTATGGTGCTGGGGTCGCCCAAATACATGTCTCCGGAGCAGGTGATGGGGCGCGTGACCGACCAGCGTTCCGACATTTTCTCGCTCGGTGTCATGCTGTATGAAATGCTGACCGGGCAGTCTCCGTTCATGGGTGAGAATGTCAACGCCATCATGTACCAGACACTGAATGCGGTGCCTGCACCACCGGGTACGCTGAACCCGGAAGTGCCGGACATGCTTAATTTTATCGTGGCCAAGGCGCTGGCGAAGAGCCTGGACGACCGCTACCAGAATGCCCGCGAGTTTGCGGCTGATCTGCGGGCCTGTCGCGACAGCATGTTGCGCAGCGGCGGCAGTACCTCGCCGAGAGCGTCATCGGTGCCCGCTGGAAAGCTGGGCGATGCCGCGCCGTCTGCCGGGCGAACCGAAGTGGAGGCGGAGGAATCCAGGCCGGTACCTACGATGGGGCTGTCCAAGGCCTTTGATTCCTTTGGTGCCACGATGCGGCTGGCGGCATTGACCAATGATGAGCAGGAGGTCGAGGAGTTTTCCAAGACTTTCAAGATGACGCGCCCCAGTATGGAGGCCATCAAGCAGGCCGCACCGGTTGTCAAGCCGAAAGCGAAACCACAGCAGGTTGCCGTGCGCCAGGCTGCAGCAGCGCCCGCATATCATGGGAAAACTGCGGAAGCTTCCTCCACCAAGTGGGGCAACTGGCTGCTGGTATTGATTGTGTTGCTGGTGCTGGCAGGCGTGGCCGAACTGATCGAGCTCATCTTTTTCTAATCCGGCAATCCTTGCTGGAATGCCGGGTATGAGTCAGCACTTCAAATTCAGCTCTTCCCGATATCTTGCTGCCATGCTGTGTATTGCACATGGCGCATTTCTCATGGTGCTGCCGCTGCTGGCCTTGCCGTTCTGGAGCCGGCTGCTGCTGGCGGCGGCGGTGCTGTTCAGCCTGGGGTATTACCTGTGGCGCGATGCCTGGCTGCTGGCAGCAGACTCTTGTACCGGCCTGACGCTGCAAGGCGAGGTCGTCATCCTGAGCTTGCGTAATGGTGCTCAGCTGCACGCCGAGGTTGTGCCCGGCAGCTTGCTTACACCGTTGCTGATGGTATTGCGGCTGTCGCTGCCTGCGTCGCGCAAAGCGCGCAGCCTGGTGATTCTGCCGGATAGCCTGGGGGCGGACTCGTTCAGGCAGTTAAGGGTGTGGCTGAAATGGGGATGGTCAGGCCACGCCGTAGCCGGGCGGGGCAAGCACGGTGGGTTCGGCCAGCGGTAAGCTATCCGGGTAGTCCTTGCTGTAGTGCAGGCCGCGGCTTTCGTGCCGGGCCAGTGCGCTTTGCACGATAAGATCCGCGCTCAGAACCAGATTGCGCAGTTCCAGCAGGTCGGCGGTGACGTGGAAGTTGGCGTAGTACTCGTGGATTTCCTCGTGCAGCAGCTGGATACGGTGTTGTGCACGCTGCAGGCGTTTGGTGGTGCGCACGATGCCGACATAATCCCACATGAAACGGCGCAACTCTTCCCAGTTGTGCGAGATGACAATCTGTTCGTCGGAATCGGTGACGCGGCTTTCATCCCATTGCGGCAGCGGTGGTGTCTTTCCGTGCGGCTTGTCGAGGATGTCGCGGGCGGCGGCATCGGCGAATACCAGGCATTCCAGCAGCGAGTTGCTAGCCAGGCGGTTGGCGCCGTGCAGGCCGGTGTAGGCCGTCTCGCCGATGGCATACAGGTTGCCCACGTCGGTGCGGCCTTGCAAGTCGGTGACGAGTCCCCCGCAGGTGTAATGTGCGGCCGGCACGACCGGGATAGGCTGGCGCGAAATGTCGATGCCCAGTGCCAGGCAGCGCGCATAAATGGTGGGGAAATGTTCCTGGAGGAAACTCGCCGGCTTGTGCGAGATGTCGAGATAGACGCAGTCGAGGCCGCGTTTTTTCATTTCGAAGTCGATGGCGCGCGCCACGATGTCGCGCGGCGCCAGCTCTGCGCGCTTGTCGTGCCAAGGCATGAAGTGGGTACCGTCCGGCAGCTTCAGGATACCGCCTTCACCACGTACCGCTTCGGAAATCAGAAACGATTTTGCATGCGGGTGATACAGGCAGGTCGGGTGGAACTGGATGAACTCCATATTGGCAACCCGGCAGCCGGCGCGCCAACCCATGGCGATGCCGTCGCCGGTGGAGGTGTCAGGGTTGGTGGTATACAGATAAACCTTGCCGGCGCCGCCGGTAGCCAGGATCACGTTGTCGGCGGCAATGGTAATGATTTCGCCGCTTACGCTGTTGAGGGCATAGGTGCCATGGCAGCGGTTGTCAGGCTGCCCGAGCTTCCTGCCGGTGATCAGGTCGATGGCAATGTGGTGCTCCAGCAGCGTAATGTTGGGGTGTGCCATTGCCTTGGCGGCGATGGTTTCCTGCACGGCCATGCCGGTGGCATCGGCAGTATGGATAATGCGCCGATGGCTATGGCCGCCTTCCCGTGTCAGATGGTAGCCGGAATCGTTGCCGGCATCGCGGGTGAAGGGTACGCCCTGGGCGATCAGCCAGTCGATAGCCTGCTTGCCATGTTCGACAACATGGCGTGTGGCGGTAAGGTCACACAAGCCGGCACCTGCGGTCAGCGTGTCCTGGATGTGTGCCGCCATTGAGTCGTCGTCGGCCAGAACTGCGGCAATGCCACCCTGTGCCCGGCTGCTGGCACCTTCCAGCAGCGATTTCTTGGTGATGATCGCGACCTTTTTGTGGTCGGCGAGCTTCAGGGCGGCTGACAGGCCGGCCAGACCGCTGCCGATAATCAGGACGTCAAATTGCAACACTTGTGCTATCCATTCATTGGGGTGACGAACTATAGCAAAATCCGGCGCATTCGCTAGCATCAGCGATCAACAGCCGTTGCGTAAAAGTGAACTAATTCGAACCGGCCTTGTCCATCCCCGCGAGATTGGTGCAAATGGCTGACGCCTGTGCCCTCAGCGGTTATACTAGCGCGCCGCCGCAGAAGCGGTCTGAATGAAACTAGGATAACGGGAAATGGGCGACAGGGAAGTCGATCAACAACTGGTCGAACGTGCGCAGCGTGGTGACAAGCATGCGTTCGAACTGTTGATCGCCAAGTATCAACGACGGCTGGCTCGTCTGATTTCGCGCTTTGTGCGCGATTCGGCCGAGGTCGAGGACGTGACCCAGGAGGCTTTTATCAAGGCCTATCGTGCTCTGCCTGCGTTTCGCGGCGAAAGCGCGTTTTACACCTGGCTGTACCGGATAGGCATCAACACGGCAAAGAATTATCTGCTGTCGCTGGGACGGCGGGCGCCGACCACTACTGCATTCGACGCAGAGGAGGCGGAAGGTTTCGAGGATGCCGGGTTGCTGCAGGAAGTCAGCACGCCGGAAAATGAATTAATGAGCAAGCAGGTGGTCGAAGTGGTGAATACCTCCCTGCAGCAGTTGCCGGACGATTTGCGCACAGCGCTGACACTGCGTGAAATCGAAGGGTTGAGTTATGAAGAAATTGCGGCGGTGATGAATTGTCCTGTCGGTACTGTGCGTTCCAGGATTTTCCGGGCGCGCGAGGCAATTGCAACCAATTTGCGCCCGTTGTTGGGCACCAGTAAAGACCAGAGGTGGTAGACATGAAAGAACATATTTCAGCCTTGATGGATGGCGAGCTGTTCGACGATGAGGCGGAAGCATTGCTCGATAAAATCAAACGCGATCCGGCAGGACATGAAGAATGGCTCTCCTATCACCTGATCAGCGATGCTTTGCGGCAGCCGGATCATGTGCACGCCGATATCAGCCGCAGCATGCATGAGCGACTCAAGGATGAGCCTACCGTGCTTGCCCCGCGCAGTCGCACCGTACAGAAAGTGCGCTGGTTTGCGTTGTCCGCCGCGGCGTCGGTGCTGGCGCTGGCCGTCGTGGCCTGGCTGTCGGTACAGGTCGGTCCGGAAGTCGGGCCACAGATAGCCATGCAGCAACAAAACAATAATGTACGTCCCGCCAGCATGAATATGGACGACTATCTGATGGCACACCAGGAATTCTCCCCCAGTGCCAGTGTTGAAGGAATGACCCCCTACATTCGCACCGTGGCGAGTGGGGGAGGAAGGCAGCCATGAGGTTGTGGTGGGTGCTGGTGTTGGTGTTGTCGTGCGGGGCGGAAACTGCGGTAGCCGAAGAGCCGAACCAGGTGGATCTGGACTGGCTGAAAACCATTGCTTTTGCCGCACATCAGACGGATTACAGCGGGACTTTCATCTACCAGTACGGCAGCCACATTGAAACATCCCGCATTACCCACATCTCGGACCGGGATGGCGAGCATGAAAAGCTGGAAAGTCTGGACGGCCCGCATCGCGAGATAATCCGCAACAACGACGAAGTATGGTGCAGTCTGGATGGGCACAAGGCGGTTCAGCTGGAAAAACGGCACAAGGATCGCGAGTTTCCTGCACTGCTTCCTGAACAGCTCACGGCACTCAACGAAAATTACCGCATTCGCACCGGCCCCAAGGCGCGCATTGCCGGGTTCAATGCCCAGACCATTATATTCCAGCCCAAGGACAACCTGCGCTATACCCATAAATTCTGGGCTCATACTGATTCCGGCCTGTTGCTGAAAGCTGCCGTGCTGAACGAACGGAATCAGGTGGTCGAGCAATATGCGTTTACCGAACTGACTATTGGCGGCGATATCAAGCACGACTGGACGGTACCCGACAAGTCCCTGGCAGTTTCCCTGGCGCAAAAGCTGCATCTCTCCCCTTTACCCAAGGCCGGTGAGCCGGTTGTTGATAGCGGCTGGCAGGTGGATGCCTTGCCGCCGGGGTTCCAGAAAATCATGGAGATCCGTCGCCCGATGCGCGGCAAGAAGGCTCCGGTATTGCACATGGTGTTTTCCGACGGATTGGCCGGCATTTCGGTGTTTATCGAGAAGCTTTCCGATAACCCGGATGTGAATCCGACACTGTCGAGTCAAGGTGCGATCCAGGTTTACAGCAAGGTCATCGATGATGACCATCTCGTGACGGTGGTTGGCGAAGTGCCGCCGCGCACTGTCATGCAGGTCGCCGACTCCGTACGTTACGCGGGTAACTAGCATGCTCGAGACCCGTGCCATCGTCGTGCAACTGGAAGGGACGGAAGCCATCGTAGAGTCACGGCAGGGGGGCGGCTGTGGCCATTGCGACAGCGAAAAGGGCTGCGGCAGCGGCAAGCTGGCGCAACTGTTCTGTACCCAGCCGCGCCGTTTCCGGGTACGCAATGGAATTAATGCGCGCATAGGCGAAGAGGTGCAGGTGGCAATAGCGGACGGTGTGTTGTTGCGCGGTGCGTTGACCATGTATTTCCTGCCTTTGTTGCTGGCGCTCGGCGGAGGGATGGTGGGAACCAGTTGGGCGCACAGCGCCGCCAGCAGCGATGCCTATGCGGCTGGCGGTGTGGTGCTGGGGCTGGTCACCGGTTTCCTGCTGGTCAGGCTGCTTGCCTTGCGACGCTCCTCTTCTGCGGTTCCCCCGGTCATCACGCGCTGCGGTTAACAGGGTTTAACCGACGGTTTGTCCTTTAATTTTTCTGCTCAAGTGAGGATGTTAGAGATGCTGAAAAAATTGTTCATGATCGCCCTGGTTTGTTTCATGTCGCAACAGGCTTCTGCCATGGACCTGCCCGATTTTACCGAACTGGTTGCCAAGCAGGGCCCCGCGGTGGTCAACATCAGTACTACGCAGATTATCCATAACGCCCAGGGCTTCCCCGGCATGCCGCCGGGCATGGATGAGAATGATCCGTTCTACGAATTCTTCCGCCGCTTTGCGCCGCAAATGCCGCGTGATCAGGAGCAGCAGTCCCTGGGTTCCGGTTTCATCATCAGTTCCGATGGCTATATCCTGACCAATGCCCATGTGGTGGACGGCGCGGATACGGTTACCGTGCGGCTGACCGACAAGCGCGAGTTCAAGGCCAAGGTGATCGGTGCCGACAAGCGTGCCGATGTGGCGCTGATCAAGATCAATGCGACCGGCCTGCCGCAGGTTACCCGAGGCGACTCCGACAAGCTCAAGGTGGGCGAGTGGGTGGTGGCGATCGGCTCCCCGTTCGGGTTCGACAACAGCGTGACTGCCGGTATCGTCAGCGCCAAGGGGCGTTCCCTGCCGCAGGAAAACTACGTTCCGTTCATCCAGACCGATGCGGCGATCAACCCCGGTAATTCCGGCGGCCCGCTGTTCAACATGAAAGGCGAGGTCGTAGGGATCAATTCGCAGATATACACGCGTTCCGGCGGCTATATGGGGCTGTCGTTCGCCATTCCGATCGATGTGGCGATGGACGTGGCCAATCAGCTGCGCACCACCGGCAAAGTGACGCGTGGCCGCATGGGGGTAACCATCCAGGAGGTAACGCGTGATCTGGCCGACTCCTTCGGGCTCAGCAAGCCGACCGGGGCGCTGATCAGCAACGTGGAAAAAGACGGTCCGGCGGACAAGGCGGGTATCCGGGTCAGCGACGTCATCCTCAAGTTTGACGGCAAGACAGTGAATTCGTCGGTGGATCTGCCGCGCATCGTTTCCGCAACGCGTCCCGGCAGCAAGGTGGTCGTGCAGCTGTGGCGCAAGGGAGCAAGCAAGGAAATTACCATGACCGTGGGTGAGCTGCCCTCGGATAAGCAGGTGGCTGAGCGCAGCAAGCGTGGCGGAGCAGAGCCTTCTGGCGAAAGCGTAACGCGCATGGGGCTGGCCCTGAGTGAACTGAGCGACGAGCAGAAGAAGGAGCTGGATATCAGCGCCGGCCTGCTGGTGGAAGATGTCCGGGGGGCTGCGGCGCATGCCGGGCTGCATCGCGGCGATATCGTACTGGCGATCGGCAACGTCGAAGCGAGCTCGCTCAAACAGTTCAACGAGGTGCTGAAACAGATACCCAAGGGGCGCAATATTGCGCTGCTGGTGCGTCGCGGCGAGAACGCTTCCTACGTGGCGATCAAGCTCGACGAAAAATAACCGGAAAGTTGCCGGCTATACCGGCGTATCCCGCCAAAATCGGCTAGAATTCGTGCCTTTCGAATCATGGGCGTTCGCGAATTCCGGCCGAGACTGGCGGGATACGTTTTTCTGACCAGGTAATCATGCAACATATCCGTAATTTCTCCATTATTGCGCATATTGATCACGGCAAGTCGACGCTGGCCGATCGCATCATCCATCTGTGTGGCGGCCTGTCCGACCGCGAAATGGAGGCGCAAGTGCTCGACTCGATGGATATCGAGCGCGAGCGCGGCATCACCATCAAGGCACAGACTGCTGCGCTGAGCTACAAGGCGCGCGACGGCCAGATATACAACCTCAACCTGATCGATACCCCGGGGCACGTGGATTTTTCCTACGAAGTATCGCGTTCGCTGTCGGCCTGCGAGGGTGCGCTGCTGGTGGTGGATGCCTCGCAGGGGGTGGAAGCACAGACCGTGGCCAATTGCTATACCGCGCTGGATCTCGGCGTGGAAGTGGTACCGGTGCTCAACAAGATTGATTTGCCGTCCGCCAATCCGGAAAACGCCATCGCGGAGATCGAGGACGTCATCGGCATCGATGCGCAGGATGCGGTGCATTGTTCAGCCAAGACCGGCCTGGGTGTGCAGGACGTGCTGGAAGCATTGATCGTCAAGGTGCCGCCGCCCAAGGGCGATCCGGATGCACCGCTGCAGGCGCTGATTATCGATTCCTGGTTCGATAATTATGTCGGCGTAGTGATGCTGGTGCGCATCGTGAATGGTACGCTGAGGCCCAAGGAGAAAATACGCTTCATGGCTACCGGCGCGCAGCACCTGACCGAGCACATCGGTGTGTTCACGCCCAAGTCGCAACCGCGCGAGATACTTTCCGCAGGCCAGGTCGGTTTCATCATTGCCGGCATCAAGGAATTGAAAGCCGCCAAGGTCGGCGACACCATTACCCACCAGACCCGCCCTGCCGAAGCCGCATTGCCGGGCTTCAAGGAAGTTCAGCCCCAGGTATTCGCCGGGCTGTTCCCGGTCGAATCCAACCAGTACGAGGCGTTGCGCGACTCGCTGGAGAAACTGAAGCTGAACGATGCGGCCTTGCAATATGAGCCGGAAGTATCGCAGGCGCTGGGTTTCGGTTTCCGCTGCGGTTTCCTCGGCCTGTTGCACATGGAGATCGTGCAGGAACGGCTGGAACGCGAATTCGACATGGACCTGATCACCACTGCGCCTACCGTGATCTACGAGGTGGTGCAGCGCGACGGCACGGTGCTGATGGTGGACAACCCGTCCAAGATGCCGGATCCTTCCAAGATCGAGGAAATTCGCGAACCGATCGTCGACGTCAACCTGTACATGCCGCAGGAATACGTCGGCGCGGTGATTACGCTATGCACCCAGAAGCGCGGCGTGCAGGTGGACATGGTCTACCACGGCAAACAGGTGCTGCTGAAATATGAAATGCCAATGGCGGAGATCGTGCTCGACTTCTTCGACAAGCTGAAGTCGGTGTCGCGCGGCTATGCCTCGATGGATTACGAATTCAAGGAATATCGTCCTGCCGACGTGGTCAAGGTCGACATGCTGATCAACAGCGAGAAAGTGGATGCGCTGTCGATTATCATGCATCGCGCCAACAGCCAGTATCGCGGGCGCGAAGTGGCGGCCAAGATGCGCGAAATCATTCCGCGCCAGATGTTCGATGTGGCGATCCAGGCGGCCATCGGCGCCAATATCGTGGCGCGCGAGAACGTGAAGGCGCTGCGCAAGAACGTGCTGGCCAAATGCTACGGCGGCGATATCACGCGTAAAAAGAAACTGCTGGAGAAACAGAAGGCCGGCAAGAAGCGCATGAAGCAGGTGGGCAGCGTGGAAATTCCGCAGGAGGCCTTCCTCGCCATTTTGCAGGTTGACGAAAAGTAATTCACTGGGAGTACCGATGGACTTTGCATTGATCATGTTTCTGCTGCTGCTGGTTACCGGTGGCGTATGGCTGTTTGACCGCTTCATGCTGCGCTCCAGGCGCGCCGGAGATGCCAAGGAGCCGTGGTGGGTGGAGTATTCGAAGAGCTTCTTCCCGGTCATTCTCGCCGTGTTCCTGTTGCGCTCTTTCCTGGTCGAGCCGTTCAAGATACCCTCGGGCTCCATGATTCCGACCCTGATGGTCGGTGATTTCATCCTGGTCAACAAATATACTTACGGCATCCGCCTGCCGGTCATCGACAAGAAGATTATCGAGGTCAGTTCCCCGCAACGCGGCGATGTAATGGTGTTCCGCTACCCCGAAAATCCATCGGTGGATTTCATCAAGCGGGTGGTGGGGTTGCCGGGCGACGTGGTCGAGTACCGCAACAAGCAGTTGTACATCAACGGCGTGGCGCAGCAGCAACACAATGATGGCGAGTACAATTACGTGGAAAGCGGTTTGCATTTTGTGCATACCGAGCGTTACAGCGAAAACCTGCATGGGCATGTCCACCCGATATTGATCAACCCGGATACGCCCAGCATGCGCCTGGATGCGGTGGCGGAGTTCCCGCACAAGGACAGTTGCAGTTACACTGAAGATGAAGTGAAATGCACGGTGCCACCGGGAAATTACATGATGTTCGGCGACAACCGCGATAACAGTCGCGATAGCCGCTACTGGGGATTCGTGCCGGACAGCATGATTGTCGGCAAGGCGTTTGCGGTCTGGATGAATTTCAGTGACCTGAAACGTATCGGGACATCCATCAACTGAGGGAGAGCGAATGATGAAGGCAATGCAGAAACAGCAGCACGGTTTGACGATGTCCGGATTTCTGGTGACGGCAATTATCCTGATCTTTGCCGCGGTGTTTGCGATGAAGCTGATCCCGGCCTATATGCAGGATGGGGAAATCAAGCATGTATTCGAAGCGGTCGCCCAGGATCCGGCCATGCAGGGGGCATCGATACGCGAAATCCAGCTGGCTTATGCCAAGCGGGCATCGGTGCAGGGCATTGACGCGGTCAAGCTGGACGATGTGGACATCGCCAAGGATTCCGGTGGTATTTCCCTGAGTGCGAGTTACCAGGTGAAAATACCGCTGGTTGCCAATATCAGCCTGGTCCTCGATTTCAATCCGAGCAGTTCTTCCAACTAATTGATGAAGCATGCCGCGCTGTGCAGTCGGATCGGCTACGATTTTGTCCAGCCGCAATTGCTGCAGCGCGCGCTGACACATCGCAGCTACAGCCCGGCCAATAACGAGCGGCTCGAATTCCTCGGCGACAGCGTGCTGAATTGTGCCGTTGCCCGACACCTCTATGACGATTATCCGGACTTGCCCGAGGGGGACCTGTCGCGCCTGCGCTCCAACCTGGTCAACCAGCAGACACTGTTCACGCTGGCGCAGCAACTGAACCTGGGCGAACTGCTGCTGCTGGGCGAGGGCGAACGCAAGAGTGCCGGCCATCGTCGCCCCTCGATTCTGGCAGATGCGATGGAGGCCCTGTTCGGCGCCGTCTTCCTCGATGGCGGCTTCGAGGCCGCCCGGCGGGTGGTGTTGGGCTTGTATGTGCCGTTCATCGCGCAGGCCGACGTGCAGACGCTGGGCAAGGATGCGAAGACGCTGCTGCAGGAGTATCTGCAGGGCAGGAAGCTGGCGCTGCCGAAATACTCGGTGCTCACCACGGAAGGCGAAGCGCATGCACAATTATTCCGGGTTGGTTGCGAAATTGCACAATTGAAACTGACCACGTGTGGCGAGGGCAGCAGCCGGCGCACGGCAGAGCAGGTGGCGGCAGAGGCGGCCTACCGGCAATTAACCGAAAGCAAACATGACTGAATCAGCACAATTCCATAGCGGCTTCATCGCCATCGTCGGCCGCCCCAACGTCGGCAAGTCGACCCTGCTCAACCACCTGATCGGGCAGAAGATCAGCATTACCTCGCGCAAGGCGCAGACCACACGCCACCGCATCACCGGCATTCTCACCGACGAACGCAGCCAGTTCGTGTTTGTCGATACGCCGGGCTTCCAGATCAAGCACATGAATGCGCTCAATCGCGGCATGAACCGCACGGTAAGCGGCGTGCTGCGCGATGTGAACGTGGTCCTGTTCGTGATCGAAGCCGGCCATTTTGACGAGCGCGACCGCAAGGTGATGGAGCTGTTGCCGGACGACGTGCCGGTGTTGCTGGTGGTCAACAAGTCGGACCATCTGTCCGACAAGGCCGAATTGCTGCCGTTCATCGAGAAGCTCAGCCAGGAGCGCAGTTTTTCCGCCATCGTGCCGGTCAGCGCCAAACAGGAGCTGCATCTCGACACCTTGCTGGAAGCGATCCGCAGCTACTTGCCGGAAGGCGAGCTGATCTACGCCGAGGATGAAATCACCGACCGCAACGAACGTTTCCTTGCGGCCGAGTTACTGCGCGAGAAAGTATTCCGGTTTACCGGCGAGGAACTGCCGTACTCGGTCAGCGTGGTGATCGAGCAATTCAAGATGGACGGCAAGCTGCGCCGCATCAGCGCCGCCATCCTCGTGGACAAGGACGCACACAAGGCGATGCTGATCGGCAAGAAGGGCGAGAAGCTCAAGGAAATCGCCACCCAGGCGCGGCTTGATATGGAACGGCTGTTCGACGGCAAGGTGTTCCTCGAGGTGTTCGTCAAGGTGAAGAGCGGCTGGGCAGACGATGCGCGTGTGTTGCGTTCCCTGGGTTACGAATGATGGCGGGCATGAATGACCGCAAGTAAGCAGCGGCTGGAAAACCAGCCGGCCTTCGTGTTGCACAGTTATCCGTTTCGCGAGACCAGCATGTTGCTGGAAGTGTTCAGCCGCGAACACGGACGGCTGCCGCTGGTGGCGCGCGGCGCCCGGCGCCCGCGCTCGGCCCTGCGCGGCCTGCTGATGAACTTCCAGCCGCTGCGCCTTTCCTGGTTTGGCAAGGGTGAAGTGCGTACCCTGCACAGCGCGGAATGGCAGGGCGGCCAGCCGCAATTGCAGGGTACGGCACTGTTGTGCGGCTTTTACCTGAACGAACTCCTGCTCAACCTGATGGCGCGCGATGACGCCCACGAACGGCTGTTCGACTATTACCAGCAGACCTTGCAGCGCCTGGCGCACGAACAGGATCATGCCGCCACCCTGCGCTGCTTCGAGAAACACCTGCTGCAGGAACTGGGCTATGCATTGCTGCTGGATCATGAGGCGGACAGCGGCAAGCCGATCGCCCCTGCCGCGAGTTATCGTTACGTGGTCGAACGCGGCGCATTGCGTGAATCGACGGATGAGGCAGAAGGTTTGACGGTATCCGGCAAAACATTGCAGGATATGGCCGCCGACGATTACCGCGACCCGGTCAGTGCGCGCCAGGGAAAGCAGCTGATGCGCATGCTGCTTAACCATCACCTGGCAGGAAAGGTGTTGCACACAAGGGAACTGATAAAGGACTTGCAGAAATCATGATCAAACTCGGATTGAACATCGACCATGTTGCCACCCTGCGCCAGGCGCGTGGCGCACGTTATCCCAATGTGGTGCGGGCGGCGCTGATTTGCGAGGAGGCCGGGGCCGACGCGATTACCCTGCACCTGCGCGAAGACCGCCGCCACATCCAGGATGCAGACGTGGAAATCCTGCGCGGCATGGTGCAGACGCGGATGAATCTCGAGTGCGCGGTAACCGACGAAATGATAGAAAATGCGTTGCGGATCAAACCGCACGACATTTGCCTGGTGCCGGAGCGGCGCGAGGAGCTGACCACCGAAGGCGGGCTGGATGTGGTGCGCCACTTTGATGCGGTGAAGCGCGCCACCGAACGCTGCAGCGAAGCTGGCATACGCGTGTCGCTGTTCATCGACGCAGAAGAAAAACAGCTGGATGCGGCGCGTGCCGTCGGCGCGCCGGTGGTGGAAATCCATACCGGCAAATACGCCGATGCCGACAGCGTGCCGCAGCGCGACCACGAATTGCAGCGTATCAGCCAGGCGGTGGCATATGGCCACCGCCTCGGCCTGCAGGTCAATGCCGGGCACGGCCTGCATTACCACAACGTGCGACCCATCGTGGCGATCCCGCACATCGCCGAGCTCAATATCGGCCACGCCATCATCGCGGAGGCCTTGTTCATCGGGCTGGAGCAGGCGGTGAAAAAGATGAAGGCGCTGCTGGTTCCATGATTTTCGGCATTGGTACCGACATCGTTTCCTACAGCCGCATCCATGCGCTATATGAGCAATATGGCGAGCGTTTCGCGCAGCGCCTGCTGAGCGCGGATGAACTGGTGGAATATGCGGCCAGCACTGACCAGGCGCGCTACCTGATGAAGCATTTTGCCGCCAAGGAAGCATTCGCCAAGGCGATGGGCACCGGCCTGCGCGCCAGCGTTACGCTGCGCCGCATCAGCATCGGCCACGACGAACTGGGGAAGCCGATGCTGCAATTCGACGATACGCTATCCAACTATGTGACAAACATGGGGGTGATGCGCTCTCATCTTTCTATCAGCGACGAGAAAGATGTCGCGGTGGCGTTCGTTGTGTTAGAGAGGGATTAGGTGCTTAACGCCTTGCTTTGCGGCGCGCGTTAGCGCGTCCGGTGGAGGCCGCAGGCCGGAACGAACAACAGCAATTTGTTAAATGTTTTTGCACTTAAGCGCCTCTCCAGATACCGAGGCACCATCTGCCCAGTGAATAGTATTTGTAATTATATAAAACCCGTTTGCTCCAACCTCAGCGGCCTCATTGAGAGCACCCTTTAAGGCCGACCCTGGTTTGTCCGGGCCTAAGCCTGCCCTATAAGAGATGAGTTTAATAAACTCACAATTACTTCTTTGAGCTTCGGTCACTACTCGAACTTTTTCTCCAGCAGGAGTAAGTTGAGTGGCACAACCACCCAAAACTAATACCGCTATAAAATATACACAATATTTATAGTTCAAAGCTGATTCTCCGAGAGACATTTAACGTTTGAATTCACCGGCCTGCGCGGCTTTTTGCGCAGGTCCGGTGGAATGATGGGTTGGGCGTCATCGGTTACCGCGGGCGGTTCCAGGAGAACTCGCAGGTGGAGAACAAGGACATCTGTTCGGAATTATTCATGCCGAGGTCAGTGCCCTGCGTGGTGATAAACGCTGTTCCGAGCTTCGGGAAAAACGAATACACAGTCGCCGTGTAGGGCGCCGTTACCTGAAGCGCAGATATTTGCTCAGGCGTGAACATGATGATTTCGGCACTGGTTGCCGGAGGTGGCGAACAGCAATACGGTACTCCTAATTCTTTGGATTTCTTCTTCTGTTCGAGGTCAGATGCTGACTCGGACCAAACGACAGTAAGCTTCTTCTTCGCCGAGTCCACAACAAACGTTGGCCTAGCGAGGTAACCATCGGCTATCGGCCCCTTAAGGTGTGCTTTCGGTACGGGCTTCTTGTTTATCTCGGCTTCCACGCGCTCCGGTATCGATACGCCATACGCCATCCTGGAACCCTTCGGCGTGTCGCACGAGATTGTTAAAAGCGGCTCAGCAACAACAAAGGATGGAACTAAACATGCCAGCAGGAAGGCGCGAAATTGATTCATTGGCTTACCCCTTTGTTTTGTGACGCCCAACGTAAAAGTAAGGGGCGAAGCCACGCAGTGGCGAAGTCCCTCTTGACTGACAGGTTAGAACTTATATAAACGGAGATATACATGACTAATGAACACTGCCGGAAGCGTGGGTTTCAAACTCTATCTGCGGAAGATTTACCACTTCGTATTGTTCTGTTGACAGAGGCGGGCGGTCGCCATTCAAAACGTCTTTGGGTATTAAGTTGCGCGGGGGTGTAAGAATTTTTGTGTAAACGGTCATTTGGCAGGAAACTGCCGGAACATTGTTAGGAGTAGAAATGACCGTATCAAAAGCACTACCCGCAGAACTAATCGACAGCCTGCTGTCTGGATATAAGAAACCCGAAGA
>WGNQ01000007.1 GCA_016124455.1 Sideroxydans sp.
ATTGCGACTGGTATGTAGAACTGGCCAAGGTCCAAATCGCCAGCGGCAATGAGAGCCAGCAGCGCGCCACACGCCGCAGCCTGGTACGCGTGCTGGAAGCCATGCTGCGCCTGGCGCACCCGATCATCCCGTTCATCACCGAGGAACTGTGGCAGAAAGTTGCACCGCTGGCCGGCAAGCAAGGCGACAGCATCATGCTGCAGCCCTATCCACAGGCCAATGCCGCGCACGTCGACCAGACCGCGCTGGAACACATCGGCCTGCTGCAGGAAATGGTCAATGCCTGCCGCAAGCTGCGCAGCGAAATGAACCTGTCGCCGGCGCAGAAAGTGCCGCTGCTGGCCACGGGAGACGCCGAAACGCTACATGCCAATGCCCCCTACCTGCAGGCATTGGCCAGACTCAACGAAATCAGCATCATGGACACGCTGCCCGACACCGACGCGGCCGTTGCCATCGTCGGCAACTTCAAACTGATGCTGAAGGTGGAGATCGACGTCGCTGCCGAGCGCGAGCGTCTGGACAAGGAAATCGGCCGCCTGGCCGGCGAGATTGCCAAGGCACAAGGCAAGCTGGGGAATGAGAGTTTCGTGGCACGCGCCCCCGCACATGTAGTGGAACAGGAACGCAAGCGCCTCGAAGATTTCGCCGCCACGCTCGAGCAACTGCAGGCACAGCGTGCCAAGCTGGGCTAAGGCGGGGCCAGCCGGCCGGCGACTATGCCGTTATCGGCCCACCGGATCGCGCCCAGGCGGTAATGCCGCCCTGCAGGTTGTAGGCCTCGGTAAAACCCTGCGCGGCGGAAAACGCCGCCGCCTGCGCGGAACGTCCACCCATCTGGCAATAGAATACCGTCGGCACCTTGGCATCCAGTTCATGCAAACGCATCGGCAACAGATGCAAGGGCAGTTTCATCGCGCCGTTGATATAGCCGCGGGCAATCTCGGCATCTGTGCGCACATCCACCAGGCAAATGCGCCCTGCGGCCAGCATGGCCTGCAGTTCCGTCACATCAATATTCTTGAATCCTGTCATATCCTGTTTCTCTGAAATCATTCACTGTACTGATCGTTCAGCAGGTGCGAAATACGGGTGTTCGCCACTGCCAGACGTTTCACCAGCATGCGCAAAAAAGCGTCGCTGAACTTAAAACGGCACCCGGGTGAGGATTTTTCCAGCGTATCCGGATTGATTTCAATCAGCGTTACATCTGTTTTCGCGGCCACATCCGTGGTGCGCCTAAAGTCATTCTCGGTGAGGTGCGCCATTTCACCAAAACAATCGCCTTTATGCAACAGGCTGAGCAAACGTCCCTGTTTCAGCACCTTGACCGTACCGGAGGCCAGAATGAAAAAAGTAAGTCCTTCCTCGCCTTCGTTAATAATGAGCTCGTTCTTCTTCAGCTTCCGCCACTCACTGATATGCAACACTTCCCATAACTCTACATCGCTGAAGTTCCTGAAGAATGCCAGGCTGCGCAAGGTGGCAAATTTTTCGGTATCAAATATCTGTTTCTGCGCGGGTATGCCACTGCTGAAAAAATGTACCAGGTCACCGGCAAAATCGTCCCACAGCTGATAGCGCGCCGAACCGTCCTTTTGCATCGCACGCAGCACAATCGCATCCAGTTCCGGCGAGATTTCCGGGCGAAAGGTGCTGGGCGGGTGCGGCTCGATGTTCATGATCTGATAAATCATGCTGAAATTATTGCTGGCATCGAATGGCAGCTTTCCGGTAAGCAACTTGTACATCGACACACCGAGCGAGTAGATGTCGGTCTGATGGTTCAACGGCAGCTCCTTGACCTGCTCCGGCGACATGTAGGCCGGCGAACCAACACCCGTTACCTGCGTCGTCTGCTGGGTATCGATAACCGCCGCGCCAAAATCGGAAATCTTGATGTCGCTCTCGCCCTGCAACAGGATGTTCGCGGGCTTGATGTCGCGGTGGATCACTCCCTGGCTTTGTGCGTATTCAAGCGCCTTGCAACACTTGTAAATAATTTCGGCGACGGTACTGATCGGCAGCAGGTGATCCACTTCGGCATATTTCTCCAGTGTCTCGCCAGCGACATATTCCATCACCATGTAATTGAGGTCACCATCCACTACTGCATCGTAGATCTTGACGATATGCGGATGCGACAGCTTGCCTGCCAGGGAGGCTTCGGTACGCAACAGTTTGCGATAGGCGGCAGCCCGGCTGCTGTCGCGCATGATGTCCTGCCGGAACAGTTTCAACGCAACCTGCTGGTCGCTGAAAGGGTCGAGCGCAAGGAACACTGTGCTGGTCGCACCGCTGCCCAGCTCCCTGATAATCTCGTACTTGCCGATCTTGTCCATTGCCCGGTCGAAAGCCAATAACGGCGGCCATTCTGCGGGTTTTGTCCCGGCATGTCCAGAGTGGCGGCCAGTGTGAACCAAACGGCAATACGGTTATCATACCGCCATGAGAAAACTGCTGCTGTCACTGCTGTGCTGCTTCCCGCTCCTCGCGGGGGCAGATGGATTGCCCGATCTCGGCGATGCATCGCAGGCCGAGTTATCACCACAGCAGGAACGCCAGATCGGCGAACAGAGCATGCTGCAGATCCGCGCCGAGAAAAGCTATCTCGGCGACGCCGAAGTTAACGACTACCTCAACCAGCTCGGTTACCGGCTGGTCTCCAACAGCAACGACCCGAGCCAGACCTTCTCATTTTTCGCCATCAACGACAATGCCATCAATGCCTTTGCACTGCCCGGTGGGTTTATCGGCGTCAATACCGGCCTGATACTCACCGCGCAAAGTGAATCTGAACTCGCGGCAGTGCTGGCACACGAAATCGCCCACGTCACGCAGCATCATCTGGCACGCATGGTGGCGGGCCAGAAAATCGATTCGCTGACCTCAATGGCAGCCATTGCCGTTGCCATTCTCGCCGCCCGCAGTAACCCGCAGGCATCCCAAGCAGCCATTGTCGGCGCGGGAGCCAGCAGCGTACAGCGGCAATTGAACTACACCCGTGCGCACGAGCAGGAAGCAGACCGCATCGGTCTCGCCACCCTGGAGAAAGCCGGCTTCGATGTGCAAGCCATGCCAACGTTCTTTAAACGCATGGAGCGCGGCACCCGCCTGCTCGACAGCAACACGCCATCCTGGCTGCTCACCCACCCGGTCACCTCGGAACGTATCGCCGACATCGAAAACCGTGTACGCCAGCTCCCCTACAGGCAGGTGGCAGACAGCCTTGATTTCCAGCTGGTGCGCGCCAAACTGCTCGTCACAGAGAAAACGCCACGCATCGCCATCGATTACTTTCAGGACGCACTGGGGCCAAGAAAATTCGGCGACCCCGTGGTACAGCGTTATGGGTTGACGCGCGCCCTGCTGCTGTCCGGGAAGACTTCCGATGCGGCAAACGAACTGGCCACGCTGCGCAAACAGGCGCCAGCCAACGACATGATCGACACACTCAGCGGAAAAATATACCGAACCGAAAATATATCGGCTGCAAAGCTTGATGCCTTCTATCAGGATGCCACGCAAGCCTACCCGCAACACCGGGCACTGGCTTACGACTATGCCGACTGGCTGATCAGCGAGAAGCGTTATACCGACGCGCTCAAACAACTCGATGACCGCATCAGCAGTTACCCGAACGATGCCCGGTTGTATGAATTGCAGGCCCGCACCTACGCAGCACAGGGAAAACACCAGGAAGAGCATCATGCACTCGCCTACGCCTATCTGCTGCACGGCAACCTGCATGGCGCGATCGAACAGCTGCAACTGGCCAAGCAATCAGGCTCGGATTATTACCAGCTATCGATCATCGAAAGCGAACTCAAGCAATTCAGGAAAATGGCCGCCGCGAATTCCAAACGCTAACCTATGGGCGAACACTAGTTCCCTGCAGCAGCGCCTGCACCCTGCTGCAACCAGATTTCCACCCCATCCTGCAGCTTGTTTTAAGATCCGCCAAGGCAGCCGAGTTGTTGCCCATCTTCAGTTCAGCCACACCGCGCCCATAGTAGGCGCGAGAGAACCCCGGTTCTTCCTTGAGCACCTTATTGAACTCGGCTATCGCCTCCGGATAATGAGCTGTATTCATATAACCTGTAGCTGCGCCATAATGATAGTAATAAATAGTTGGGGATAGCTCTGCCGCTACCTTATAGTCAGCCAACGCCTCTTGGTGATGCCCGATATCCGCAAGATATTTCCCATGGTTAAAGTAAATACGCGCGACCCCCGGCAACTCATGCTTCTCCTTTACCAGAGCCAAAGCATCATCCCAAAGCAACAGCGGATTTGCAAAGGTAGTTAAGCGGTTAACTGAAAGTCCGGCTAACATTACTGCCAAGAGCAGCATTCCCATAAAGACTCTGGATATATGGAAACGAACCGTAACCAGTGGCAATGCCGCAAAGATGCCGATCATCCATAGGTAGCTGCGATAAAGTACAAATGATTCCTGAATTCTTACCGTCGAAAATTCGGTAGCAAATAACAGCCAGGGGAACAGCATGGCAAAACCAAGCAGCCCCCACTCCCCACGCTTGAGCAAGAACTTGATACCCGTCGCCCCATAAGCCAGAAAAACCACTAACGCGAGCAAATAGGGGGAAAGTATCGATTCAGCAAATGGCTCCCGCATATCCACCGACATCCACGCCGGGTTCGGCAGCAACCACAGAAACCAGTATTTGAAGAACAGATAACATTGTGTCAGGACACTCAAAGGATAAGCATTCTGGATTTCCACCTTTTCCAGCATGATGGGTGCATTGATTTCATATACCGCCCCCAGCAAACCCAGCTTCTGGAATGTCACAAATAATGCGATCAGTGCGCACGCCGCATAGACACCCCATAAGCGTTTAAATAAATCTATGGAGGGTCTGGTTAGCAGCAACGTGAGCGCCAGCATCACGGCAGGCAGCATTACGACATGTTCTTTGGAAAATACCGCCAGGTAATAAAAGAAGACACTTAGCCACAACAATCGCGGACGCCCCTCGCTCAAACCACGCATATAGACATACAGGGCTAACATGGCAAACAGGGTGGCCATCACGATGGTGCGCTCCACCAGATAGGCCGCGCCATACACTGCGACCGGATGCCAGACAAAGATCAGTGCGCCAAAAAATGCCGCCCAAATATGGGGAAACTGCCCCTGACGAGGTGGCGTATCTTCTTTCAGTACCAGACCGAACAAACGCTCAAGGAAAAAAAACAGGGCAACACCTGTCGCCGCGTGCAGCAGCAGCCCCTCCAAACGGAACCATATCAGGTCGCGCCCGAGGGCATGGGCTGTCCAGGCAATGCTGGCCATCGGCAACCAGCGCACCTCAAAGGGAGAAAAACCCATAAAGTGCTCAAGTACATCGTCCCCGGCCAGGAAAAACTGCACATCATCGAATACGATGGGATTCCATAAGAATTGCCCATAGATAATTACTACTGCGATGAGCAACAGCAATGCAAAGACAGGTTTCCCAAAAACCGGAAGCTTTTCGTTTTTATGCGACATGTTTATCCCTTGATAAAACAAAAGCCCCTTGCGGGGCTTTTGCATCACACAGTCAAACAGATGTTATTGCTTGCAAATCGGGCCTGATGTCAAACAAGTGCTAGCCGGGTCAACAAGCCATGTAACCCCATTGGTGGCTGCCGTTGCATTCAGGATGAACGTTTCGCTATTCAAACCATTCGAATTAGCGGCCATACCTGTAATTTGCACACCAGTCGTCGTAGGTGTACCAGTGATACCCACCCAGCGTACGTACTTGCCGAGCACTGCTGCACCGGCAGCGTCAGGAGTGGTAGTCTGTTGGTTTGCAGTACCGGAAATATTATAAGGAACACCATTGCTGCCCGCAGTACACTGAGTAAAGTCAGTTGTATCAGAATAGCAAGTATCCAGTGCCAGTTTCAAGGCATTGGTAGCCTGCGTCACTTCGGTGAACTTGGCCTTCTTAGTGTAGTTGCTGTAGGCAGGAATCGCTACGGCAGCCAGAATACCGATAATCGCAACCACGATCATCAGTTCGATCAGGGTAAAACCCTTTTGTACTTGTTTCATGTTAAAGCTCCTTTAAGGATTTTGGATACAACACACAGCGTGTGCGCTTGGATTATACGCAGGATTCATGCCACCCAACCACACCTCACAGCCCCCCCAGATTTCATGGCCTGCCAAGCAATATCGTCAATTCCCTGCTTTCAGGTTCGGCCCAACCTAACCAATCACGTCACAAAAAGTGACGTTTTTCGTCACCTCATGGAAGGTAGCCGGGAATCCGCGTCTCATCCACTTCATCGATCTGCGCGGGATCGAGAAATTGCTTTGCATAATCCAGATAGACCTTTTCGCGCACGAACACATCAAACAAATCCGGGTCAATGTGCCCGTTAAGCTTGAATTTACCCAGGATGTCCAGTGACTCGGTCAAAGTCTTGCCATTTTTATAGGGCCGGTCTTTGGCGGTCAGTGCCTCGAAAATATCGGCAATCCCCATCACCCGTGCCTGCACTGACATTTGCTCGCGCGTCAATCCGCGAGGGTAGCCCTTGCCATCCATCCGTTCATGATGCCCTCCCGCATATTCCGGAACATTTTTCAGGTGATTCGGCCAAGGCAGCGACTCCAGCATCTTGATGGTGACCACAATATGGTGGTTGATGATTTCGCGCTCGGCCTGGGTAAGCGTGCCGGAAGGAATAGTAAGATTTTCCAGTTCGTCCGCGCTCAGAAAACCTGCCTGCTTACCCAGCTCGTTGCGCCAGGTATAGGCCGCGATATCGCGGACCCGAGCCCGGTCCTCTTCACTCATCTTTTCCGACCCGATATTGCAGCCGCGCAAGAATTCGCGATCATCATCCAGCTGCCGGATGCGCGCATCAAACTCGTGGGCGGCCTGCTCCGCAGCAGCCTTATCCTGTCCTGCCTCCCGTTGTGCGCGCAGCATGGTGATTTCGGCATCGCGCTTGAGCACCTCAAAACGCGTATCGATGAGGTCGATCCGGTCAAACAAGGTATGCAACTTGGTCGCCTTGTCCACCACGTGCACCGGCGTAGTAATTTTTCCGCAATCATGCAGCAGCCCCGCCAGCTTGAGCTCGTGACGATCCTTGTCGTTCATTACAAAATCCTTGAGCGGCCCATGGTCAGTACGGTTTACCGCCTCTGCCAGCAACATGGTCAGGACCGGTACCCGTGCACAGTGGCCGCCGGTGTAAGGAGACTTGTCGTCAATCGCGGTATTGATGAGGTTGACGAAGGACTCGAACAGGTCTTCGAGTTGCTGGATCAGCCGCCGATTGGTCAGGGCAATGGCGGCCTGCGAAGCCAGCGATTCCAGCAGATGCTGGTCGGCATCGGAAAAGGCGACGATCTCCCCGGTTTCCCTGTCCTGCGCATTGATCAGCTGCAATACACCAATGATTTCTTTTTCATGGTTCTTCATCGGCACCGCAAGGAAGGACTTGGAACGGTAACCGGTCTTCTTGTCGAAATTCTTGGTGCCGGAAAAGTCGAAGCCTTCTGCGCTATAGGCATCGGCAATATTCACCGTCTTGTCGTGCAAGGCGACATAAGCCACGACCATCGAATTATTCGGCGCGCCATCCTTGTTAACCAGGTGTATCGGATAGAACGAGATGGCTTCGCCGGTGGTGCCCCCCAGTGCGATGCCCAGCGAATCGGTACGCATGATCTCGAACCTGAGTTCCTGCCGCTCCGGCTCGACCAGATAGAGGGTGCCGGCATCTGCGTTGGTAATGCGCTTGGCCGCGATCAGAATGCCCTCGAGCAGCCGGTTGATGTTGTGCTCGCTGGACAGTGCCACGCCAATGGCATTCAGTTCCTCCAGCCGGTGCAACAGATTGCTGGTTTGCGACATGAGGCTACCCTATCTGCTTGAAAGTCCGTTCACTGCAAAACAGATGACTACTTGATACAAACTGCGCGTACCTGCTGTATGTCGGTGATGCCCAACAGTACCTTTTCGATACCGTCCTGTTTCAGCGTGCGCATGCCTTCTTCCAGCGCTATCGAAAACAATTCTGCAACACGCGCGTGCTCCTGAATCGCCTTCTTGACGGGATCGGTACCGATCAGCAATTCATGCAGGCCGACCCGCCCCCGGTAGCCGGTTCCCGCGCAATTGTCGCAGCCGACTTTCTCATACAGCGTGAATTGCCCCTTGTCGTCCGCAAACAGCCGGGTCCACTCGGCATACAACACCTTGAATGCTGCATTCTGGTCTTTTTTCCAGGTTTCAGTGCCCTTCAATTCGTCGGCATATTCCGCCAGCAAGGCCTTGATCTCGTCCTGCGTGGCGATATGTGGTTTCTTGCAATCCTTGCACAGGCGCTTGGCCAGACGCTGCGCCAGGATGCCGAGCAGGGCGTCGGCGAAATTGAATGGATCCATGCCCATGTCCAGCAGGCGGATGATCGATTCCGGCGCACTGTTGGTATGCAGCGTAGCGAACACCAGGTGGCCGGTAAGCGAAGCCTCGATACCGGTGGATACGGTTTCCTTGTCACGCATTTCACCCACCATGATCACGTCCGGATCGGCGCGCAGGAAGGCGCGCATGATGGTGGCAAAATCCAGCCCGGCCTTCTTGTTGATCTGCACCTGGCGCAAGCCCTTCTGGGTGATTTCCACCGGGTCTTCCGCCGTCCATATCTTGGTGTCCGGCGTATTGATATGCTTCAGGATGGAATGCAGCGTCGTGGTTTTGCCGGAGCCGGTCGGGCCGCACACGAAAAACAGACCATACGGCTTGCTTACCGTCTTCTTGACCAGTTCCAGATTGCGCTCCGAGAACCCCATCTTGTCCAGCGGGATGGGCTCGCCCGAGGCCAGGATACGCATCACCACATCTTCCACCCCGCCTTGCGACGGAATCGTGGCGACGCGCAGCTCGATGTCCAGCGGACCGAACTTCTTGAACTTGATCTTGCCATCCTGCGGCTTGCGCTTTTCCGAAATATCCAGATCACACATGATCTTGAGACGCGTCACCAGGGCATTGCGATAACTCGCAGGCACCTCGATATAGTTCATCAGCGAGCCATCCTTGCGCAAGCGCACCAGTGTCTTAGCCTTGCCCGGCGCCGGCTCGATATGGATATCGGAGGCGCCCATCTTGTAGGCGTCGACGATGATCTTGTTGACCAGCTTGACCAGCTCGTTGTCGGCCGCAGCATTGACGTCCTCCAGGCTGACTGCCGCGCCTTCCTCATCATCCTCCCCCATCGCCCCCAGCAGATCATCGACCGAACTGCCATCCATCTCGTAACCGCCGGTTGTCTCGCCGCTCGCACCGTAGAACTGGTCCAGCGTGGCCTTGAATTCGCGCTGCGAACAGACCTTATAGACCAGGCGATTCTTGGGGAAAATATTGTTCACCACACGCGACGCCTGGATACGCTCCGGATCGGTAGTCAGAATCACCACCCCTTCCGGAACTTCCTCGACCGGCACCCAATGGCTGCTGGCGACATATTCGCGCTTGAGGTTCCTGAGCAGGTCGGATGGCTTGACTCGATCCGCCTTGAACGGCTCATACGGCACACCGAAGAAACGGGACAGCGCCTGGCCAAGTGCCGGTGTCTTGACCTGGAACTCATCGATCAGCACATCCTCGATGTCGACCCCCTTGCGCCGTGCCGTACGCGTTGCCAGCTCGAACTCTGCCGCCGACAATACGGCATCCGCCACCAGATAATCGTATTTGGTCTTGACCGAAGCCTGCTGCTGGCGCTGGCGCAGCGCCACGGACAAGGTTTGCGCCAGTTCCTCCACTCCCTCCTCCACCATAGGCGGGAAAGGATGGTTGTCCTTGTTATTGATGACCTGAATGACACCGATCAAGTCGCTGCCGCTCTCGTCCAGAATGGGCGCGACCAACATCTGCTTGGTACGGTAGCCGGTACGCTTGTCCACATCCTGCAGGAACCGCAGGTGCGGACTGTACGATGCCAGTTCCTTTTCGTCGTACACGTCCTGGATATTGAGCATCTTCTTGTTCAGCGCGACATAGCCTGCAATGCTCTGCTCGGCGATCGGCAGCTTGAGATCCTTGAACGAGTTCAGCCCGGTCTTGACCTTGGAAATCAGCGATGCCTTGTCTTCCCCTACCACGTAAATGGTCAGGCGGTCGGCATTGAACAGATTGCAGATGTCCTTGCTGACATCCAGCATGATCTCGTCGATGTTGCTGGTGGCGTGAATCTTGTTGGTGACGTGATTAAGGGTCTTGGTAAACTCCAAGCGCAAAGTCATATCACCGACACTGTTGTTCTGCGTCGAACTGCCTGTCATCACTGTACTCATCCACTGCTCCCCGGCAACTCCGTCGGCAAATCAGCCATCGAAATGCTGCCCTTCTTGATCACAAAATTCACTGCTGTTGCGACTTGGGCACGGACCACAAGCCACCATCCAGCACATACACGTCATACCCTGCCTGCGCCAGAATAAAGGCCGCAGCAGAACTGCGCCGCCCACTCTGGCAGTAGGCAATATATTTGTTGTTTCGATTCAGCGCCCCGATCGCATTGCGAATATCGTTCAACGGCACGTTGATGGCACCCGGCAACTTGTCATAGCGGAACTCCGGCGGATGGCGCACATCCAGCCATATCGCCCCCTCTTCTGCCACCTTCTGCCTGGCCTCCGGATAGCTCAGCCGGCGCAGCAACGGCTCGCGCACCAGTTCCAGGAAATCTTCCATCTTCAGGCGCAACAGCACACCATTGGTTTTCATCGTCACCGTTGCGTTACGCTTGGCCCCGGACACCAGCGCTTCCTCACCGAACACATCACCAGCCTTCAGCTCGGCCAGCAGCATGTTGACCCCACCCACCAGGCGGCTGACCTGTGCTCGGCCGCTCTCAATCAGGTAATAATAATCGCCCGCATCGCCCTCGCGAATAATGACATCATTGGCCCATACCGCGATGACCTCAATGCGCTCCAGCAACTTGCCGATATTGGCTGATGGCAATTGCGCAAACGGCCCTGTCTTGAGATTCTCGGCGCTGAACATTCCGGAATTCAGCAAGCGCCTCACCCGTGCCGCGGCCTCATCCGCGCCGGCCTTTTCCACAGCCGGCTTGACCACCTCATGCTGCGAGAACTGGTCCCAGGTAACCATCATGTCGAGCAGTTCATCATCAATGCGCAGCAGCTGGATGTTCGTCAGCGCGGTTGCCTCGACGATGTCCGGCTGCCGCTTGCCCAGCGGATGCTTGGCCCACTCGGAGTTGGCATTGATCACCACCCGGTTGTTATCCTGGTACTTCAGTTCCAGCTCACCCTTGATCAGGTAAACCGATTGCCCGGCCAGACCGTGTTGCCTGAATGGGTCCTGACCGCGCTCGACCGATTCCACATGACAATAGTCAAGCAGCTCGCGCAAACGCGCCGGGCTGAACGAAGAAATCGGCTCCAGCGCGGTGAGTACCTTGATATCCAGCGTATCGCTCATCTTCCCTTTCGTGGCTCCCGTGCTAGAACTCGAACACCTGGCCGTTTTGCAGCATTACTGGCGTAAACCCCCGCACGCATTCGGCAACCTCCTGCATCGTCAGCTCGATCTCGCCAGGCTTCAGGTGCGTGATATAAATTTCCGGACGTCGTTTCAGCTTCAGCAACTCCTCGCCCAGCATGCTCGGACACAGATGCTTGGACAGCACCGCCAGTTCTTTTTCCGCGTTGGAAAAAGCCGTTTCGATAATCAGGTAACGCAGGTTCTTGATCTCGTTGACCACGTCCCACAACTCGTCATTGCTCGTGGTATCGCCGCTGAACACCAGGCTGGCCTCTCCGCTGTCGAGCCGGAAACCGACTGCCGGCACGGTATGATTGGCCGGCAGCGGGGTAATCCTGCGCCCGCCCAGATCGACAGTACGCCCCACCTCGACAGTCTGGTAACGCATGTACGGCTGCTGCTCATTGGGTATCTGGGTAAAGTCCGGCCAGATCTTCCAGTTGAACAGGTGCTGCTGCAGGATTTCCAGCGTTTCCGCAGTAGCATGCACCGTCAGCGGCTTGTCGCGCATGATATTGGTACTGTCCACCAGAAACGGGATGCATGCGACATGATCAAGGTGGGAGTGGGTAACAAAGACGTGATCTATCATACTCAGCTCGGTCAGGCTGAGGTCACCGACGCCGGTACCGGCATCGATCAGCACGTCATTGTCCAGCAGCATCGAAGTGGTGCGCAGGTTGCTGCTGATACCACCGCTGCAGCCCAGTATTTTCAGTTTCATTGCCAACCGTCCATGACCGGTTATTTGGTTTCAAACACGAACACGCCGTCCCAGTCTTCTGCGGGCGGATGCTTGCGGAAATAGGCGATGCGGTCCGCATACACCTGATACAGCTTGGACTGTGGCGCCATGCGCTGCAGGTTGTATACCTGCAGCTCCGCCTTGTCCCATTCCTGCTTGCGGTACATCCGCAATGCCTGATGGAACATCTTGAGCTCTTCCAGCACCGCCTTGTCCACCTCACCACTCAGCCCCAGCGGCTCATAAATGGCAACTGGCTTATCTTTACCTTTTACACGTACCTGGTCAAGTTCGCGATAGACGAAGTCCGGCACGGCCTCCCTGGTCTGCTCACCGACGATAATTCCCACTCCGTACTGCTTGGTGATGCCCTCCAGCCGCGACGCGAGATTGACCGCATCGCCCATCACGGTATAAGCCACACGCACTTCCGAACCCATGTTGCCGACGCTGACCTTGCCGGTATTGATGCCGACCCCGACCCGTATCTCCGGCCAGCCACGCTCCCTGAAATGCGGTTGCAGATCATGCAGCGTCTGCTGCATCTCGATGCCTGCAAGAATCGCATTCCGCGCATGGCTGGCTTCAGGCAGCGGCGCTCCCCAGAACGCCATAATACAGTCGCCCATGTATTTGTCTATGGTGCCGCGATGCTTGTAGACCACACGTGAAAGCGGCGTCAGGAACTCGTTCATCAACTGGGTCAGCTCTTTCGGGTCGAGTCCTTCCGAGATCGAAGTAAATCCGCGCACATCCGAGAACAGGATGGTCATTTCCCGGCTGTCGCCTTCCATCGAAACCTGCTCGGGATGTTCGCTCAACTCTTCCACAATTTCTTTCGGGATATATTGTCCGAACAGGCTGGTAATCTGCCGTTTGGTACGCGATTCGACGAAATAGCCATACGACATGTCCAGCGCAAACAGCGCTGCAATCAGCATCAGGCTGTTGGACAGCGGCAACGCAAGGTTTTCCCACTGCCAGATGGCAAAATTGGCAAACACCACTGCGCACAACGTACCAACCGACAGCAGCGTGGTTTTGGTCGGGCTCAGCAACGGCAACAGCAAGCTCAATGCAATACCGATAAACAACAGCAGCACAACTTCCGCACCCAGCGTATAAGGCGGCTTTTGCTTGAGATTCTGATCCAGGATGCCGGCTATCATGTTGGCATGGATTTCCACCCCTGGATAAACCGACTCGACCGGCGTGGAACGCATATCCAGCAACCCCGGCGCCGAAGTGCCAATCAGCACAATCTTGTTCCGCAACTGCTCGAGCGGCACCCGGTCATGCAATACGTCGGCAATGGAAATATAAGGGAAGCTGCCGTGCCTGCCGCGGTAGGGCACCAGCGTGCCGACTTCGCTGTCCACGGGAATTTTCAGTACACCCCGCGCCGACTCCAGGTTCAGCCATTCCAGGCCGGCATAGCTCGAGTCAGCGTCGGCAGCGTAACCCGGCGTCAGCTTGGTGGTGCCCAGCAGGGTACGCACCATCGCCAGTGAAAGCGATTCATAATAGGCACCGTTGTATTCGACTATCATCGGTACGCGTCGCACCACGCCGTCGAAATCGATCAGGGGATTGAAATGCCCGGCACTGGCCGCACTCTTCTGCAGTTCGGGCAGATTGCCGCCGTAACCATCCCAGTGCGTGAAGGCGATAGGACGCCCCTTGAACGTCCCCGGCGGGAATGCCGGCTCCGGCAACGCCCCGGAAACACGGCTCCTGGAACCATCCTCGCTGTTGCTCAGGTAATAGCCGAGTACCACGTTGCGGCCCCTGATCTTGCTCGCGAACATCTGGTCGTATTCCAGGGTTGGCGTAATCTGTTCCAGCGCGGACTGGAACTGCGGCACACTCTTCAACTGGTTACGCCCCAGCTGCTGCAATACCTTGAGCCCGGAACTTTCGTCCTTTTCCGCGAACACCACGTCGAAACCCGCCACCGCAACCTTATAGCGGTCGAACAGCTTGTCCATCAGCAACGCCATGCGGTCGCGACTCCACGGCCAGCGGCCTTCTTCCTTCAGGCTTTTTTCATCGATATCGAGGATAACGATACGATCGTCCACCTTGCGCGGCATGGTCAGGCGCAGGCGGTAATCGTAGGCGATGGCATCCAGCTCCTTGGACAGCGGAATGGTGTAGAACTTTGCAGCGCCGCCGGCAAAGAACAATGTCAACACCAGCCCCAGTCCAATCAGCAGTGCATGTTGTCTCACGCCTCCCCCACACCGGCGGATCGCCGGCCATAGAACATCCCGCCATGGCGGCGAAAAAATTACCCCTTGAAGTAAAACTCCATTTTTATCCCGGCCAGTTCGATGATGTCATGGTCGTTCAGTTGGCGGGGGTGCTCGTTGAGCGAGGTACCGTTCACTACCGGGAAATTCGCGCCTTCCACATGCGTGATGAAATAGCCGTGGGGCCGGCGTGTCAGCACCGCCACCTGCAAGCCTGGCTTGCCGAGCGTAGTCAGGTTTTTCACCAGATCCAGCTCCTTGCCGGTATTTGGCCCGGTCAATATCTGTACCGCTGCGGGAGGCACTCCCGCAGCCGGAGAAACCGGGGCGGCAGGCGGCACGGCCGCCGGCGCTGTGGCAGCATACTTGCCAGTCGCCTCATGCTGCGCTGCCTGGGGTCTGGCCGAAACAGCCTCAAATTTCCCGGTTGCCTCATGTTCCATGGCGGCAGGTGCAACATTGACCTGCGTTTTCATGAACGATGCCGTTTCTTCGGTCTTTTTCACGGCGGACGTCGCGCTGCCTACCGGCGTACGCAGCACCATGGTCTTTTCGAAATCCGCTGCGGTAGCCTGGCCTTGCTGGTCATTCAGGTATTTCAGCTTGTATTTGCCGATCTCGACCACGTCGTTGTTCTGCAAGAAATGCTTTTTAATCTGCGTGCCATTGACTGCCACACCGTTGGTGCTGTCGAGGTCTTCCAGGAACGAATCGTTGAGTATGGTCACAATCGCAGCATGCTCACCGCTCACCGCCAGGTTGTCGATCACAATGTCGTTATGCGCCTTGCGCCCGATCGTCATGCGCTCCTTATTCAGGGCATATTCCTTCAGCACTACGCCATCCATGCTGAGTATCAGTTTCGCCGCCATATCGTCAGTCCCCGTAACTTAATTCTTAAACCAGAGCAGCAATTTTGCCAGCCAACTACGCGGCGCGGCAAATTCGCCCTTCACTTTCACCAGAATCACGGACACGTTGTCGCGTCCGCCATTGTCATTTGCTATCTGTATCAGCTGGCTCGCAGCCAGTGGCAGGTTGGCCTGCAGCATCTGCAGCGTGCTGCCGATATCCTCATCTTCAACCATGTCGTTCAGGCCGTCCGAACACAACAGGTAAATGTCGCCGACCTGCACCCCATGCACATGCACTTCCGCCGCGACCTCGGGCTCAACCCCCACCGCGCGTGTCACCAGATTCTTGTTCTTGGACAGGCGCGCATCTTCCGGGGTGATCATGCCGCTGTCAATTTGTTCTTGCAGCAGGGAATGGTCACGCGTGATCGGCCCGAATTCATCGCCGCGCAAACGGTACAGACGCGAATCGCCGACATGCGCCACCACCACGCGGTTATCGTAAAACAGCCCGGCCACCACCGTGGTCCCCATCCCGGCATACTGCGGCTGGCTCTGTGCCGCGTTATAGATCGAGGCATTGGCCTTCTGCACGTTCTCGCGCAATAACGCAACGCCGAGTTCTTCGCCAGTTGCCTCATCCCGGCTGATGGGTGAAACATTTTGCAGCCGGTGTTTTATTTCCGTGGTCATCACCGAAACAGTGATGCCGCTGGCCACTTCGCCGGCGTTATAACCGCCCATGCCATCGGCCAGCACTACCAGCCCGCACGCTGCGTCATAGCTTACGCTGTCTTCATTATGCGAGCGCACCATTCCGGGATTGGTCTCGCCAACAATTTCAAGCGCCTGTTCAATATCCATTGATTACCCCTGCAAACCGGCCGCACACTGGCGTATCGCATCCGCCATCTCATTTCCCGTCTGGTAACGCCCTTCCACCTGCTTGGACAACGCCTTATCGATGATCGCCACCACGCATGCCGGCACATCCGGCCTGACTGTCAGGATATCGGTCGCCGGCTCGCTGGCGATGCGGAACATCAGCTGCGCCATCGAGTCGCCCTCGAACGGCAGCTTACCACAGACCAACTGGTACAAACTCACGCCCAGCGAGAACAGGTCTGACTGTCCTTCGATTTTCTTGCCGGCCAGCTGCTCCGGCGACATGTAGGACGGCGTACCCAGCACCATGCCGGTCTTGGTCTTGGAAGAGTCGGTAATCCGTGCGATGCCGAAGTCGGTCACCTTGACGGCATCGCTGTCCGGGTCGTACATGATGTTGGCCGGCTTGATGTCGCGGTGCACCACATTGAGGGTATGCGCATAGCCCAGGGCATCCGCAACACGCGCCACGATATCCAGCACCTTGGGCAGCGGCAACAGATTGTCGGGCTTGGTGTAAGGCACCAGGTCCTTGCCCTTGAGGAATTCCATCGCGATATAGGCCAGGTCGTGCTCCTCGCCCGCATCGTAGATGGTCACGATGTTCGGGTGATTGAGGCGACCGGCCGTTTCCGCTTCGCGGAAGAAGCGCGCTTTCACCTCCTCCAGTTCGTCAGCCTCGAACTCCTGCGACAATGCCATGGTCTTGATCGCCACGATGCGGCTGATCTTGGGATCCTTGCCCAGATACACCACACCCATCGCTCCCTTGCCGAGCTCCTTCTCCACTTCGTAGCGGCCGAGCATCGGCTTCGATACCCCCGCCTTGTCCAGCACCATGGTGCTGGCATTGGTCTTGCCCGAACCACCGCCGAGTATCACCGTCTCAGCCATCGCCTTGGATTGCGCCAGGCGCGCCTTCAGGTCGCGGAACCCGGGATTGTATTCGGCCATATACCTGAACACGGACTCTGCCTTGTTGAACTGGCGTTTGCGCTCGAAGTCCAGCCCCAGGTTGTAGAGTACATCCATCAGGCTGTCGTCCACCGGCACCTTGCGGAATTTGTCGAAGGCAATATCCAGTTGCCCCTGCCCCTGAAAAGCCAGGCCCAGCATGCGGTTGCTCTCGGCCGAATCGGCATCGGACTTGAGCTTGCCTTTTTCAGTGAGCAGGAAATGCTTGGTGGTCAACAGCAGATGGCCGACCAGCAGCATGCTGGCGGGCAGCATCAACTGCAGCCACATCGCCTGGGTTGTCATCAGCACGAAATGCGTAACCAGCAGTGCAACAAACAGCACCACGGTAATGGTCGCGCCAATCCCAGCCTTCAGGCGTGGCAACAACAGCGTGAGATACAGGGCCACCACCAGGAAGATCGCACTCTCCGCAGCAAAACCCCAGCTCGGTTCGACAAAGAAATCCTGTTTGAGGATGCTGGACACCGAGTTCGCCAGCGTCAGCACCGGCGCCATGCCGGCGGAGATCGGCGTCACCTGGGGCGTACCGACACCGGCTGCCGTAGCGCCGATCAACACGATCTTGTCGCGATATTTTTCCGTCGGGATCTTGCCGGTCAACACATCGTAGAACGAATCCACCGGAAACGCCGGCTTGCCATCACGATCGGCATAAAAATAGGTATGCATGCGCAATGCCGGATCGGTCGCAATGGACAGATTGCCGAGCCTGACGCCCTGGCCGAGGCTGACCTGGATGTCATTCGGCCCGAGATTCAGGCTTTTTGCCGCCAACATCAGCGACAGCGACGGGTAGTACTGGTCGAAATAGCTGACCACCAGCGGCTCGGTGCGGATGCCGCCATCCACATCAGGCGTGGCATTGAGATGCCCGATGGCAAGTGCATGGCTGCCCAGCACCGGTATTGGAACCAGCGCGCCCGCGGCCGGGATCGGCTGCGGGCCGCTGCCGCTGACGTTGGTCAAGGAATTTTGCTGCACATATGCCGGCAGCGGCTGGTCCGGCCGGCCTTGCGGCTGTCCCAGCTCGAAGAACATCGGCAGCAGCATGTCGTTGGCGCGAGCCATGCTTGCGCTGAGTTTCTGGTCGTTGTCGAGATGTTGCGCGGCCTCCTGCAGCAAGCCGCGCAGCTGTTCCACGTCAGCCTGGTCAGCGCTGTCCTTCAATGCGGAAGAATCAAGAAATGCCGAGATCTTGTTGATGTAGGCCAGCCCGGCGTCGGTCTGCGGCTCGAAAAACAACGAGGTATTGCCCACCACCTTGGCATGCCCGGCCGCCAGCAGGTCGAGCATCCGCGCCTGGATTTCACGCGGCCACGGCCAGCGCCCGAGATTGGCAATGCTCTGGTCGTCAATTGCGATAACCGCAATCTTGTCGCTGGGAATACGGGAAGACGCGCGCACGCCGAGGTCGTAAGCCTTGCGCTCCAGGCTTTGCATCAAATCGCTGTTTGCGCCGAACAGGAACAACAATGCGACCAGCAATCCGACAAACCAATCGGCTTTCCAGAACAGCATTTTTTTCATTGTTGCCTCGCCTGATTTCTTGTTTTTGCAACTGTTTATGGTCGGAATATTAAAACAATTTACAGAATCAAGCCATAACCCGTTTGATTTATTTAGGAATTATTCGGGCAGTTTTACCTGACCACCAGCACAGGTAATTTTGCCAAGTGCAGCACCTTGTTCACCACCGAACCCAGCAGCAAGGTCGACAGCGTATTCTCGCCGCGCGCACCGAGCGCGATCTGGTCGACCTGCTGTTCTGCGGCATACTGCACGATCGCCTCCGCCGGCGTACCGATGCTGATATGAAAGGTGTAGGCCATGCCTGCGGCATCCAGCTTCTGGCGGGCAGCCGCAAGCGCAAGCAGGCCCTGCTCACGGTAATAATCGTTGACGGTATCCTGGTCGATGAACAGCTTCACATTGCCGGCCGTGATTTTCCATTGCACATTGAGCAGGAACACCTCTGGTGTTTCCTTGAGCCAGCCCCTGCTGGCAATCACATGCTCCACTGCATGCACTGCGCTATCCGAGCCATCCACGGGTATCAATATTTTCATATTGCCTCCTAATCAATGCTTGCCGTCCGACATGCCGGACACCTGTTCATCGAGCAAATCGACCGCTTTCTCGGCAGCCGCCATACGTGCCGTCAGCCAGAAGCCGAGCAGCAGCACCAGTACCGCGCACACTGCGGGAAGCAGCCAATGCAGTGCACGCGGCATACCTTCCAGCGCATGTGCCACCATCCCTTCGCTCAGCAGCATCTCGCCTGCAACATAGCCAAGCAGCGCGCCACCGGCGTAGATAATGAACGGGAACCTGTCTATCAGTTTCAGCACCAGCTGGCTGCTCCAGGCGATGAGCGGAATGCTGACCAGCAAACCGAACACCAGCAGCAGGACGTTGCCGTGTGCGGCCGCAGCCACGCCCAGCACATTATCCAGGCTCATGATGAAATCGGCGATGATGATGGTGCGCACTGCGCCCCAGAGATGGGTGTTGGCCTGCACACTGGATTCGTCGTGCTCCTTTTCCGGCAGGATCAGCATGATGCCTATCCACAGCAACAGCAACGCGCCAATGAGCTTAAGGTAAGGCAGGCTCAGCAATTCCAGCGCGAAGAAAGTCAGCACGATGCGCAACCCGACCGCACCCACCACACCCAGCATCACCCCCTGTTTGCGCTGTTGCGCCGGCAAATTGCGGCAGGCCAGTGCAATCACCACAGCATTGTCGCCACTGAGCAGGATGTCGATGACGATAATCTTGAACACGTCCACCCAGAAGTGGGGAGATGCCAGCATTTCCAGCATCGTTACCCCTTCAGCACTTTCTGCATCACACGCCCCATGTCGGCAGGATTACGCGTGATATGAATGCCGCACGCCTCCATCACCGCCAGCTTTTCCTCGGCACCGCCCTGGCCGCCGGAAATGATCGCTCCGGCATGCCCCATGCGCTTGCCCGGCGGCGCGGTAATACCGGCGATGAAGCCGACCACCGGCTTTTGCATGTTGTCCTTGATCCAGCGCGCGCACTCTTCCTCGTCGCTGCCGCCGATCTCGCCCACCATGATCACCGCATCGGTATCCGGATCGTCGTTGAACAACTTCATTACATCGAGATGCTTCATGCCGTTGATCGGGTCACCGCCGATGCCGACACAGGATGACTGCCCCATACCCAGTTCGCTGAGCTGTCCCACCGCTTCATAGGTCAGCGTACCGGAACGCGACACCACCCCGATGCGCCCCTTCTTGTGGATGTGCCCCGGCATGATGCCGATCTTGATTTCGTCCGGCGTGATCAGGCCGGGACAGTTCGGGCCGATCAGCAGGGTCTTCTTGCCCTGCATCTTGTAGCGCGTCTTCAGCATGTCGTGCACCGGGATACCCTCGGTAATGCACACCACGAGATCCAGCTCCGCCTCCACCGCCTCGTCGATCGCTGCTGCCGCACCGGCCGGCGGCACATAAATCACTGACACGGTCGCACCGGTTGCCTCCTTCGCCTCGCGCACGCTGGCATATACCGGAATATGCTCGAAAGTCTCGCCGGCCTTTTTCGGGTTCACTCCCGCCACGAAACAATTCGCGCCGTTTGCATACTGCTTGCAATGATAGGTATGGAACTGGCCGACCTTGCCGGTCATGCCCTGGGTAATGACTCTGGTATCTTTGTTGATCAGGATGGACATGTGGTTAACCTTTCGCCGCAGCGACGACCTGCTGCGCTGCATCCGCCATATTGCCGGCCGAGATGATCGGCAGCCCTGACTCCGCCAGGATTTTCTTGCCGAGGTCGACATTGGTGCCCTCCAGCCGCACCACCAGCGGCACCGTCAGGCGAACCTCGCGCGCCGCGGCCACCACCCCCTCGGCGATCACATCGCACTTCATGATGCCGCCGAAGATGTTGACCAGAATTGCCTTGAGATGAGGGTTCTTCAGCATCAGCTTGAAGGCCTCGGTGACTTTTTCCGTGGTCGCACCACCACCAACGTCGAGGAAGTTGGCGGGGCTGCCGCCATACAGCTTGATGATATCCATGGTCGCCATCGCCAGCCCGGCGCCGTTCACCAGGCAGCCGATGTCGCCGTCGAGCGCGATATAGCTCAGGTCGAATTTCGAAGCCTCGATCTCCGCCGGATTTTCCTCGTCGAGGTCGCGCAGGGCGACGATCTCGGGATGGCGGAACAGCGCGTTATCGTCAAAGTTTATTTTTGCATCCAGCGCAACGACACGCTGCTGGGCAGTCAGCACCAGCGGGTTGATTTCCGCCAGTGTGGCATCCTTCTCCACAAAGGCGCGGTACAGCCCTTGCAGGCAGGCGCGCGCATCGTGCAGCGCAACATCCGGAATGCCGATGCTGCGTGCGATGCCATCCGCTTCAGCATCGGCCAGGCCGGTCGCCGGGTCGATCCACAGTTTGCGGATTTTCTCCGGCGTATGCGCAGCGACCTCCTCGATCTCCATGCCGCCCTCACTGCTCGCCATCAGCACCACGCGCTGCCTGCTGCGGTCTATCACCATGCCGACATAGAATTCTTGCGCAATCTGCGCGCCTTCCTCGATCAGCAAGCGGCGCACCAGCTGACCCTCCATCCCGGTCTGGTGCGTCACCAGATGCATACCGAGTACCTGCGCCGCATATTCGTTCACCTCGTCCGCCGACCTGGCAACCTTCACCCCGCCACCCTTGCCGCGGCCGCCGGCATGAATCTGCGCCTTCACCACCCATGCAGCACCGCCCAGTGTATGCGCTGCAGTTTCTGCCTCGGCCACGGTAAAACACGGCACGCCACGCGGCGTCGGCACACCGAACTGCCGCAGGATTTCCTTCGCCTGATATTCATGAATTTTCATATAGACCTTGCTCGTTCCCACGTGCGCAATGCTGCGCACATCGCAGGCGCAATGTTACCGAATTATGCGGATCAACGCGGAGGAATATGGGAAAACGAATGGTGCCGCTTGTCGGATTCGAACTGACGACCTACCGCTTACAAGGCGGTTGCTCTACCAACTGAGCTAAAGCGGCAATTTCTGCAACTGGTGGGTCGGCCGAGATTCGAACTCGGGACCAACGGATTAAAAGTCCGCTGCTCTACCGGCTGAGCTACCGACCCATGTCCTGAAAAGGAACCGCGCATTATACGGATCTAACCCGCAGTGTCAACGCGACAGGCCTGCATCAAGCAGTGCGATAGCGCGTTGGATCCGGCACTGCGGTCGCTGCAAACCCGGCGCTGCGTAAGCGGCACGAGTCGCACACACCGCAGGCGCGCCCCTGCTCATCGGCCTGGTAGCAGGATACCGTAAGGCCGAAATCCACCCCCAGTTGCACGCCCTGCCGGATGATCTCCGCCTTGGACAGATGCTGCAGAGGTGCATGCAGTTGCAGACGCTTGCCTTCGACCGCCGCTCTGGTGGCGAGGTTGGCCATCTGTTCGAACGCCGCCACATATTCCGGGCGGCAATCCGGGTAACCCGAATAGTCCACGGCATTGACGCCGAAAAAAATATCCTGCGCCTGCAACACTTCGGCCCACGCCAGCGCCAGCGACAGCATGATGGTGTTGCGTGCCGGCACGTAAGTTAGCGGAATGCCGGTAGTCGGCTGTTCCGGCACGGCAATGTCGGCATCGGTCAGCGCCGAACCGCCAAACCCGGTCAAGTCGATGCGCACCACGCGATGCTCCACGGCACCCAGCGCCTGCGCCACCCGCTCTGCGGCGGCAAGCTCGGCATGGTGACGCTGGCCGTAATCCACACTTAACGCATGGCAGGCGTAGCCCTGTGCACGCGCCATCGCCAGCACGGTGGCGGAATCCAGCCCGCCGGACAGCAGGACCACGGCATTCTTCTCAGCGCCCACGTTCATTCCCCCACAGTAACTTGTGCAATTGCAGCTGCAGGCGCACCGGCAAATGATCGCGCAGTATCCAGCTGGCCAACTGCTCCGGTGGCAGCTGCCCTTGTGCCGGCGAGAACAGCACTGCGCATTTCTGTTCCAGCCCGTGTTCGCGCATTACCTGCTTCGCCCACTCGTAATCGGCCTCGCTGCACAGCACGAACTTGATCTCGTCGTGCGTATGCAGGGCATCCAGATTGCGCCACAGGTTCTTCTCCGCCTCGCCGGATTCCGGCGTCTTGATATCGAGTACTTTCATCACGCGCGCATCAACATCGCTCACGTCCAGCGCACCACCTGTTTCCAGCGACACTTCATAACCCGCATCGCACAACATGCGCAACAGCGCCGGGCAGGCCTTCTGCGCCATCGGCTCGCCGCCGGTGACCGTGACGTAGTGCGCAGAATGGCGCGCCACCTCTTCGAGTATCGCCTCCAGGGTCATGTTCTGGCCGCCGCTGAAGGCATAAGCGGTATCGCAATAGGTGCAGCGCAGCGGGCAACCGGTGAGCCGCACGAATACCGTCGGCAGCCCGGCACGACTGGTTTCGCCCTGCAATGAATAGAAAATTTCGCTGATGCGCAATTGCTGTGCGCTGGCAGAATTAGCGTGCATGGAGCGCACCTGCCTACTTGAGTGTTGCCAGAAGTTTCTTGGCCTTGCCTGCCGCTTCGCTGGCGGGATATTTGGCAATGAGCTGCTTCAGGGTTTTCTTCGCACCCGCCACACTCTTCAGCGCCTGCTGGCAATTGGCGGTGCCCAGCATGGCATCGGGTGTATTCGGGCTGTATGCATAATGCGTGACCAACTGCTGATAGCTGGTCAGTGCGTTCTTGTAATCCTGCTGCGCAAAATAAGACTCACCCAGCCAGTAGTGCACATTCGGCACGAATATCGAGTCCGGGAAGTTCTTCAGGAACTCCTGAAACCCGTTGATCGCGTTCTGGTAGCTTGCCGCGCGGAAAAATGCATAAGCGGCTTCATAGGCCCGGTCCTCGACCGCAGGGTCATAAACCGGTGCTGCATCCTGTTGCGCCTCCGTCCCGGCAGCCGGGACACCGCTGGCAGCCGCCGCTGCGGACTGCGGTGCAGGCGCAGAATTGTCTACCGCCTCGAAACGGCGCAAACGGGTATCCAGATCGATATAAAAATCCTTCTGCCGCTTCTCCGCATCCTGCAAGCCATGCGCCAGTTCTTCGTTCTGGCCGCGCAACTTGCGCAAATCTGCGTTCAGCGTATCAATCTGCGTCTGCAAATCGATCAGCGAACGTCCTTGTGATTCTTCCAGCTTGGAGGTGCGCGCCTCGAGTTGCTGGATCTGCTTGCGTGCCTCATCGTCGCTCAACAGCCCCGCATGGGCGGAACCGGCGGCGGCGATGCAACATCCAGCCAACAGCAAGGCGCGCAACCGCATGCTTAGTTGGCGCTGTAGTTCAGGTCGGTGCGACGATTCTGCTTCCAGGAATCTTCGTTATGACCAGTCGCCTTGGGCTTTTCCTCACCATAGCTGATGGTAGTCAGCTGGCTCGCATTGGCACCATCCAGCACCAATACCTTCTTCACGCCATCGGCGCGACGCTGGCCCAGACCGATGTTGTATTCGGTGCTGCCGCGCTCATCGCAATTGCCTTCCAGGCGGACCTTGCGGTCAGGATGTTCGCTCAGATATTTGGCGTGCGCCTGCAGCAACGGCTTGTCGGCATCCTGCACCACGGACACGTCGAACGGGTAGTACACACTACGCTTGGCCAGGGTGCTATTCGGATCGTTCAGCGGATCGGCGACTACGGCAGCCTGAGGTGCAGCAGCAGCAGCGGGCTGGGCAGCTTCGGCGGTCGGCGCTTCCTTGGGTTTTTGGCTGGCGCACGCGGCCAGTAAGCTTACCAACAAAATACTCAATCCTGCTTTTTTCATCGCGTCACCTCATCAGAAGAAAATTATTGTTTGAGAAAAGGTCCCCACGTTGGTTCGCGGATGTCCCCTGATTGCGGAAACATTTTCTGCTTAACCCGCCCGTCGCTGGAAACAGTGGATAATATACCACGCCCCTGATCCTCTGTGGCAAACAGAATAATCTTGCCGTTAGGCGCAAAGCTCGGTCGCTTCTCCCATCCGCCATCAGTCAGCAACTGTGCCTGCCCGGTCGCGAAATCCTGCGTGGCAATGTAGAAGCGCCCGTTCTCCAGGTGCGTGTAGGTGAAACTTTTCCCGTCCGGACTGTAGCGTGGAGAAAAATTATTACCGTCATCAAAGGTCAGTCGCTCGGACAGTCCGCTGCCGTCGACCGCCATGCGGTAGATCTGCGGCGTACCACCCTGATCGGAGGTAAACAGGATGTATTGCCCGTCGGGAGAAAAGCTCGGCTCGGTATCGATTGCGCCACTGAAGCTGATACGGCGCAGGCCGGTACCGTCAGGATGTATCAGGTAAATCTGCGAACTGCCGTCGCGCGTCAGCACAATGGCCAGCTGCTTGCCGTCCGGCGACCAGGCCGGCGCACTGTTGCTGCCGTCGAAGTGCGCGAGCAACAAGCGCTGGTTGGTCAGCAGCGATTGCACGTAAATTACCGCGCCCCCCTGTTCGAAGCTGACGTAGGCCAGGTGGCTGCCATCCGGCGACCAGGCCGGGGACAGCAGCGGCTCGTTGCGCGACAGCACCGTCTGCTCGCCGTAACCATCGCTGTCCGCCACTACCAGCCGGTAGTTTTTCCCCTGGCGATTGACATAGGCAATACGCGTACTGAATACCCCGGGATCACCGGTGAGCTTTTCGTAGATCATGTCCGCAATACGATGTGCGATCGCGCGCAGCTGAGCGCCCGGGGCGGATACTGACTCGGCATCCAGCTCCGTCTGTTTGACCATATCCAGCAGGCGGAACTTCACTGCGATGCGTCCGTTGATCTGCTCCACCACACTGCCGATGGCCAGCGCATCGACGCCGGCCCAGTCGGTATACACCACGTCGCGCGGCTCATGCGGCGCCTTGCCTGCCGGGTCAACCAGGCGGAACAGGCCGGTACGTGCGAGATCGGCGGAAACAATACCGCTGATGCTCTGCGGGAGTTTTTCTTCGCCCGCGAACGGCACAATGGCAACCGGTATCTGGTTCTCGCCAGCCCCGGTAATTTCGATAGTCAGCGTTGCATACGACGGCAACGAGACACCGAACAGGGCCAGCATGACCAGGCAACGCAACATCAATATTCCTTTCATCAACTATTCCTTTGGTTTGAACTTGAGTTCCAGGTTACGAAAATTCCGATTGAACAGGGTTACGTCAGGCGGCAACGGCAGCGGCTGAGATTTCAGGATGGCTCGCTCCACAGCACTGTCATAAGCATCATTACCACTCGATTTTTTCAATTTCGCGACAAGCACCGAACCATCCGGCAGCAACGTCACATTAAATATCGCCAGTGCATCATCCGCCACATCCGGCGGCATCACGATATTGCGCCTGATCTTGGCGCGTATCCGCCCCACATATTCGTCCAGCACCCGTCCCCTGGCTGCGGCCTGCGCTGCTTCTGCCGCCTGTTCCGCCGCGGCCTGCTGCTGTGCCTGGATGTCGACCTTGGGCACCGGCTTGGGTTCGGGCTTCACTACCGGCTTGGGCTTTTCCGGCTGCTTCTTCTTGTCGGGCAGCGCAATCTCCGGCTTTGGTTGCTCTACCGGTTTCGGCGGTTCGACCACCTTGGGCGTTTCAACCGGCTTGGGCGGCTCCACTTTCCTTGGCGCCTCCGTCTTCTTGTCGGCAGTCAGCTTCGTGGTCGGCAGACTATCCCACAAATCGACCACCATGCCCTGCGGCGGTTGCGTCTGCCAGTCGAAACCGAAATACAGCAACCCGAAAAACACGGCATGTACCGCTACTGCCAGCAACCCGGCCGGCAGCTTGTAGGGCTCGGAACGGACCAGCGTACTCATTGACTCTTGGTTTGCACCAGCAGCCCGACCTTCTTGACCTGCTGCTGCTGCAGCACATTCATCACGTTGATCACGTCCTCATAGCGCACATTCTTGTCGGCTGTGATCACCACGGGCTGCTCTGCATTGGCCGTCTGCTTTTCCTTGATCAATGCCACCAGTTCGTCGCGCGACACCGGCAGTTCCCGGCCATTGCGCGAGCGGTCGCGCAATGCCAGCGTCGCGTCCTTCCTGATCACCACTTCCAGCGGCGCAACCGGCGGCGCCAGCGACTTGCCGACGCTGGGCAAATCGATCTGCCCGGGATTCATGAGCGGCGCAGTGACCATGAAAATCACCAGCAACACCAGCATCACGTCGATGTAGGGAACGACGTTGATCTGGCTGATCGGCCGGTTATTGTTGGAACGGCGGATATAACTCATGGCTGGCGCCTAGGACTGTCTTTGCAGCACATTCGAGAATTCCTCCATGAAACTCTCGAAGCGCGAGGACAGGCGCGTGACCTCGTGCACGTAACGATTATACGCGACCACGGCGGGAATCGCCGCAAACAGGCCCATCGCGGTCGCCACCAGCGCCTCGGCGATGCCCGGCGCGACGTGCGCCAGGGTAGCCTGGCCGACATTGGCCAATCCGCGGAACGCATTCATGATCCCCCACACCGTGCCGAACAGGCCGACATAAGGGCTCACCGAACCGACCGTGGCGAGGAACGACAGATGCGACTCGAGGTTGTCCATTTCGCGCTGGTAGGTGGCGCGCATCGCGCGGCGCGTACCGTCCATGACCGCCGCATTGTCCATGCCGTGCTTTTTCTTCAGCTTGATGAACTCGGTGAAACCGGCGGCGAATATGCGCTCCATGCTGCCCGCTTCGTCCTGCGCCGCCGCGATGTCCTGATACAGCCGGTTGAGGTCGGAGTTGGCCCAGAACGCATCCTCGAATGCCGCAGTCTGCCGGGTCGCCAGCTTGATCTCGAACAGCTTGCGGAAGATGTACCACCACGATATCAGCGATGCCAGCAGCAGCAAGCCCAGCACCAGCTGCACCAGCACGCTGGCATTTTCGATCATGTGCACAAACGACAAATCCTGCGTCACTTCCATATCAACAACCCCTTTAATCTTTCCATTGCTGCCGCAGCGCCTGCGGCACGCTCACCGGCCTGAAGCCGTCCACCGACACGCACACCAGATGGATTTCCGCATCCACCAGCGACTCGTCGCCACGCCTGACCGTCTGCAGCAGGGTGATGCGACTGCGGCCCATGTCCTTGATCTGCGTGCTGACCGTAAGCAGATCGTCCAGCAGCGCAGGCCGCAGATAATTCAGCTCCAGCTTGCGCACCACGAACACCACGCCCAGCTCTTTCATCAATCCGGCATTGCTGTGCCCGTGCTCGCGCAACCACTCAGTCCGCGAACGCTCCAAAAAGTTCACATAACTTGCGTGATATACCACCCCGCCCGCGTCGGTATCCTGGAAATATACGCGCACCGGCAGGTCGAAAACTCTGGGCGCGCTACTCATCCCACAGCTCCTTGATGTTCGCATTGCGCGGCTGCGCCAGGCCGAAATGCTGGTAGGCGTTCGCGGTAGCGACGCGCCCGCGCGGCGTGCGCTGCAGGTAACCCTGCTGGATCAGGTAGGGCTCCAGCACGTCCTCGATGGTGTCGCGCTCCTCGCCGATAGCCGCCGCGAGGTTGTCCACCCCTACCGGCCCGCCCATGAATTTCTCGATCACCGTCTGCAGCAGCTTGCGATCCATGACGTCCAGGCCTTGCGCATCCACATCCAGCATGGTCAGTGCGGCATCGGCCACTTCGCGCGTCGCATGGCCCTCCGCCTTCACTTCGGCATAGTCGCGCACGCGGCGCAGCAGGCGGTTGGCGATGCGCGGCGTACCGCGTGCGCGCCTGGCAATTTCCAGTGCGCCATCGGGTGATATCGGCATTTCCAGCAAACTGGCGGAACGCGCCACGATGCGCTGCAACTCGCTCGCGGTATAGAACTCCAGCCGCGCGACGATACCGAAACGGTCACGCAACGGGTTGGTCAGCATGCCCGCGCGCGTGGTCGCGCCGACCAGCGTGAACGGTGGCAGGTCGAGCTTGACCGAACGCGCAGCCGGGCCTTCGCCGATCATGATGTCGATCTGGTAATCCTCCAGCGCGGGATAGAGGATTTCCTCCACCACCGGCGACAGGCGGTGTATTTCGTCAATGAACAGCACGTCGTGCGGCTCGAGGTTGGTCAGCAATGCCGCGAGGTCGCCGGCGCGCTCGAGCACCGGCCCCGAAGTATGGCGCAGATTGACCCCCATCTCGCGCGCGATAATGTGTGCCAGCGTGGTCTTGCCGAGACCCGGCGGGCCGAACAGCAGCACGTGGTCGAGCGGTTCCTTGCGCTTGCGCGCAGCCTCGATGAAGATCGAAAGCTGGCCGCGGATTTTCTCCTGGCCGACGTATTCGTCGAGCTGTTTGGGACGCAGCGCGCGTTCCAGCGCCTCCTCCTGTTGCGAGGCCGGCGCAGGCGAAATGATGCGTTCGCCGGAAGTCGTGGAAAGGTCGTCGCTGTGTATCATGCTTTGGACAACAATTTAAGCGCCAGCCGGATGCCATCCGACACGCCGGTTTCGGCGGGCAGTTGCTTCGCTGCCCAGCCCGCTTCCTTTTCGCTGTAGCCCAGGGCGAGCAGCGCGTTGGTCACGTCGTCGCCGGCCGCAGGTTCAGCGCCCTGGACGCTGCCGGCAACACTCGCCGCAAATTTTCCCTGCAGTTCCAGCAGCAGGCGCTCGGCAGTCTTCTTGCCGACGCCGGGAATTTTCGTGAGCCGGCCGCTCTCCTTGCGCGCCACCGCATCGGCCAGTTCAGCCATGCTGAGGCCGGATAGCACCGACAGCGCCAGGCGCGGGCCGACACCGCTGATCTTCAACAGCTGGCGGAACGCCACGCGCTCGTCGAGTGAAGCGAAGCCGTACAGCAGGTGCGCGTCCTCGCGCACCACCAGGTGGGTGTGCAGCACCACGCGCTCGTTCAGTGCGGGCAGGCTGTAGAACGTGCTCATCGGCACATCGACCTCATAGGCCACACCCTGCACATCCAGCAAAATCTGCGGCGGATTTTTTTCCAGCAGCAGGCCAGTCAAACGACCGATCATGCATTCCCTTTCGACAGGCTCAACACCAAGGCCAGCAAGCCGCCATGCAGCAGCATTGCCAGGATGGTCAATTTAATCGCCGCAGCCAGCTGCTGCGGCTGATCGGCGTAATGAAACAATTGCCGCGCCGCCGCCAGGCTTAACGGCAGCGCCAGCCAGCACAGCAGCGCGAAAGCAGGCAACTTACCGGAGGCCACCAGCAGCGTCAACCAGATATAAGCCAGCGCCACAATCAGCAGGTAACCCCAGCGCGCGCGGCGCACTTCCAGCCGTGCCACCCAGTGCAGTTTGCCCGCTTGCCGGTCCGCCGTGCGGTCGGGAAACTGCGTCATGTACAGCAGCGCCGCCACCAGCACGGCGTAGGACATCCCCGCATACACCGGCACCACAGAGAAACCGCCGCGCTGCACGAAATCCGTACCCACCACGATCAGCAGGAAACCCGCCGCCACACACAACTCACCGAGGCCGCGGCTGTTGAGCCTGAACGGCGGTGCCGAATATGCCCAGCCGATGAACAGACCGGCCAGACCTATATACATCAGTTGCGACGCAGAAACCTGCATCAGCCACAATCCTGCCAGCGCCACGCCGGCCAGCAGCGAAAAACCGAAGCGCGCAGTCTGCATCATGCTCAACACGCCGTTCTGGATGAAGCGGCTGCCGCCGGTGAACGGGAAGATGCGCTCTGTGTTCTGCGCATCGGTACCGTTCAGCGCATCGTAATAATCGTTCAGCACGTTCACCCCGGCATGCGCCAGCAGGGCAAACAGCAGCGTCACCAACGCCAGCACGCCGTGCACTTCCACACCGGAATACGCCGCCGCGGCCAGCCCCAGCAGCCCGGCCACCAGGCTGGCCGAAAGAAACGCGGGGCGCGTCGCCGCCAGGTACAGCGCAAGCGGATTGCGGAAGGTATCGAGTGCCGGTTCCAGCGGCCGGCTCACACCAGCCTCCCGCCGCGCACGCGGAACCCCTTGCTCGCCAGCGCCCCCATGCCGCCCATGCCGCCGTGCGCATGGCTGATCGCGCAGGCCAGCGCATCCGCCGCATCCGGGCTCGGCGTGCCGGACAATTTCAGCAGGCGCTGCACCATGTCCTGCACCTGTTCCTTGCTCGCATGGCCGTTGCCGACCACCGCCTGCTTCACCTGCAGCGCGGTGTATTCCGCCACCGGCAAGCCGGCCAGCACTGCGGCACAGATCGCGGCACCGCGCGCCTGCCCCAGTAACAACGTGGATTGCGGATTGACGTTGACGAATACTTTCTCCACTGCGGCCTGCTGCGGCTGATGCAGCTCTATTACTTCGCGCAGGGAATCGAGTATCACCTTGAGCCGTTCCGGCAGCTCTCCTGCCGGCGTCTTGATGCAGCCGCTGGCGACATAATGCAGCTGCTGTCCTTCCTTATCGAGCACACCAAAACCCGTCACACGCAAACCGGGATCGATGCCGAGGATGCGCATCAGTCTTCGATGACTGCCGTTGTATACACTTCCTGAACATCGTCCAGGCTTTCCAGTGCATCAAGCAGTTTCTGCATACGCACTGCGTCGTCGCCGGTGAAAGTCACCTCGTTCTCCGCCTTCATGGTGACTTCCGCCATCTCCGGCTTGAAGCCGGCCGCTTCCAGGCGCTGCTTGACGCTGACGAAATCGTTTGGCGCAGTAATCACTTCGATGCTGCCATCCTCATCATTGATGATGTCTTCCGCACCCGCGTCCAGCGCCACTTCCATCAGCGCGTTCTCGTCGGTGCCCGGCGCGAACACCATCTGCCCGCAATGCCTGAACAGGAAAACCACCGAACCGTCGGTACCGAGATTGCCGCCATATTTGGTGAACGCATGGCGCACGTCGGCCACGGTGCGCGTCTTGTTGTCGGTCAGGCAATCGACCATCACCGCCGCACCGTTGATACCGTAGCCTTCATAGCGCAGCTCCTGGTAGTCCACGCCTTCCAGTTCGCCCGCGCCACGCTTGATGGCGCGTTCCACGTTGTCCTTCGGCATGTTGTTGTCGTAGGCCTTTTCCATGGCTAGGCGCAAACGCGGATTGCTGTCCGCATCGCTGCCGCCGAGTTTTGCGGCTACGGTGATTTCCTTGATCAGGCGCGTAAAGATCTTCCCGCGCTTTTCATCCTGGCGTCCCTTGCGGTGCTGAATGTTTGCCCATTTGCTATGGCCGGCCATCTTGCTTCCCTCTGAAAATTTCGCGCAATCTTACCATTTCCGGCCATGCAACCCAAACCTGACGCGCCGTCCGGACACCCTGACCGAGCCGTTGCCGGCCGCCAGAAATACCATCCGGGCAGACATATCGCGCGTGCTGTGCTAGGGTCACCACTGTTCGGCAACAGATAGCCGCCCCCAGCGCAACCTGTGCCTCAACATCCTGACGGGAGACTCCCAATGTACTACATCGCGGAATCAAACAAACCTTTCGAGCAGGCCGCCACCGACCTGGAGGCGGCAGTCAAGCGCAACGGCTTCGGCATACTGCACATCCACGACCTCGGCAGCACGCTGCGCAGCAAGGGCGAGGAATTCGACCAGCAATGCAAGGTGTTCGAGGTATGCAACCCGCAACAGGCCTCCCGGGTGCTGGCCACCGACATGCGCCTGAACATGGCCTTGCCCTGCCGCATCTCGGTCTACACCGAACAAGGCTGCACCATGATCGGCATGATCTCGCCTTCCGCCGTCCTCGCCTCGCTGTCGAACAGCCCGGTGCTGGCGCAGATAGCCAACGAGGTGGAAGCCGCGACCCGGCTGATTATCGACGAGGCGAAGTAAACGCAGCCGACGCCATCGCCATGCTGAAATTTTCTTTTTCCCTGAAAACCCGCGACGGGCAGACCGTCGACAACATCATCATCGCCGCCCGCGACCTTGCAGATGCGGAACGCAAGCTGCGCCAGATGTACCGCCATTGCGAAATCGTGAACTCCGAGGAACAGCGGCCCGACAATCTGCACAGCGAAACGATGTCGTTCGAGGACATCATGACGCTGATCTCGAAATAGCCTATTCGATAAACCGGTCGGCCAGCAGTTCGTCGAGCAGCATGTCGTAATCACGCGCACCGTTACTCTGCGGCGCATGCTCGAATACCGTCTTGTTCAGCGCCGGGCTTTCCGCCAGGCTGACATTCTCGGCAATGCGCGTGCGGCAAACATCGCTGCCGAACTGCTCTTCCGCCATGCGCGCAATATCCCATGCCATGCGCCGGCGTCCGTCAAAACGGGTCAGCAGGTAGCGGCGTTTGACACGCCGCTTCAGCACCGGCTCCAGCGCCTTGAGCGCCTTCTCGACCTGCAGCGCCCCCTTGAACGAAAGATGGTCCGCCGAGATCGGCACGATCAGCCCGTCACAGGCGAACAGCGCATTCAGCGACAACACCCCGATCAGCGGGCTGCAGTCGATCAGCAGCGGTGACTCCCGGTCGCCGAGCTGTTCGGCGCGCAGCACCGTAGCCAGCCGGTTGACCACGTTGTAGCCCTTGCCGTACTGCGAATCCACCTTGGACAACTCGATGTGCGCGGGAACGATGTGCAGCCCGCTGGCCGACTCCTGCACCAGCGTACGCAGCAGGCGGCTATGCTGGAACACGCTCAGCACCGTATCTGCACCTGACCCTGCCAGTACGCCGGCGATCGCGCTGAATTGCGCCTGCGGATCGAGGTCGACCCCATAGGTCGCACGGCCGCGACGTTGCAGTGCGGCGGCAAGGTTAAGCGCGGTAGTCGTCTTGCCCACTCCGCCCTTCTGGTTGAATACGGCAACAATAGTCATGGCGCCTTCATTCTAGCCGAAATGCCGCGGCAACCGGCATTGGCCGATGCCCGGCAAATTGTTTAACATAGCCCACCGATGGCATACCGACCAGGAGGCTCACCATGCGCGTCACCGCTCTGGGATGTAATGGCAGCATCAGCGGCAAGCGACGCACCACCTGCTACCAGGTGGACGACGACGTGCTGATCGACGCCGGCACCGGTGCTGGCGAACTCAGCCTGGAGCAGGTCATCGCCATCGATACCGTGTTTCTTACCCACGCCCACCTCGACCACTGCTGCATGCTGCCGATGCTGGCCGATGCCGCAGGCAACTTCCGCAACACACCGCTCACCGTATACGCGCTGCCCGAAACCATTTCCGCCATTCGCCGCGGCATCCTCAACGGAGAAATCTGGCCGGACTACGCTGCCCTGCCCACCCCGGAACATCCCTATATCCGCTTCCTTCCGCTCAAGACCGGCGAGACCGTGACGCTGAACGGCAGGCAATTCACCGCTCTGCCGACCCGACATGCCGTGCCCTGTGTCGGATATCGCGTGGACAACACCGAGGCAAGCTGGGTATACAGCGGCGACACCACCTTCTGCGAGCAGTTCTGGCAGGCGCTCAACAGCATCGACAACTTGCGCTACCTGCTGGTCGAGACCACCTTCCTCAACCATAACACCTCAGGTGCACAACGCTCCGGCCACATGACCGCAGAATTATTGGCGCAAGGCCTGCACCTGCTGCAACGGCAGGCGGAATTATTCATCGTACACATGGAAGCCGGACGTGAAGAGGACATCATGCGCGAAATACTGCACAGCGCAGGTGAATTCAAACCAGCATTGCTGCAACGTGGTGCCGTGTTCGAGCTCTGACGCAGGCACGAAATAAATAGCACCCGACATTTGAAGTGCAATCTGTTATGGTGCCGACCATAAGAAAATACTAAAGGAGTACTCCATTGGCACAACCCAACTTCCAGTTTGAGAAACGCCAGAAAGAACTCGCCAAGAAGAAAAAACAGGAAGAAAAGAAACAGCGCAAGCTGGCAGAAAAGGCTGCCAGAGAACAGCCGGGCCGGACCGAAATCGACGCCGGCACAGCACTACACACCGGAGAACAGACGTTGCCGACCGGCAACGATTAACGCCTATGAGCCCCGGGAAGTTTCATCGGCGAACAGCTTGAGCGGCACCCGCCCGACCTGCACGCTTGCCTTGCCATCACTCAGCCACACCTGTCCATCCTGTATGGTGCACTGCAACTGCATTGAGCGCTGCGCCAGGCCCGACAGCGCACGCGTGTCTTCCATGGGCAGGTTGATGACGGCGAGATTCCTGAGTCGCGCGAATTGCGCGCTGTTTTGCGCAAACCACATCTCGGCAGTGCGCCCACCATAGCAATAAACCACGACCTGCGCTGCCCGCCCGCAGGCCTTGCGGATCAGTTTCTCGTCAGGCAGGCCAACGTCCACCCACAACTCGATCGCGCCGGTTAAGTCCTTGCGCCACAAATCCGCCTCATCCTCATCGGTCATGCCCTGGCCGAACTCAAGGTATTCGTGGGCGTGCAGGGCGAATGCCAGCAGGCGCACCATCATGCGCTCGTCGGTTTCCGAAGGATGGCGCGCAACCGTCAGCGCATGATCCCGGTAGTAGTGGCGTTCCATGTCCGCGATCTGCAGGCTGGCTTTGCAAACGGTTGCTTTAATGGCCATGACTGGGGATTTACCTTCTATTCGGTTACTTTGCCGCGCATCGCCTTCACCGCGCCGCGTTTGGCTTTGCTGTCCATGCGCTTCCTTTGCGAACTGCGCGTCGGCCGGGTGGCAACACGCCGCTTCGGCAATACTGCCACACTTTGCACCAGCATCTTCAGCCGCCGCAACGCTTCGCCGCGGTTCTGCTCCTGGTTGCGAAACTCCTGCGCCTTGATGATCACCACGCCATCCTTGCTGATGCGCTGATCGTTCAGCAGCACAAGGCGCTGCTTGATCTCTGCCGGCAGCGAAGAAGCGGCGATATCGAAACGCAGGTGTACTGCACTGGAGACCTTGTTGACGTTCTGCCCGCCCGCCCCCTGTGCGCGCACCGCGCTCAGCTCGATCTCGCGCTCGGGAATACTGACGTTATGGATGATGTACAGCATGGCAAACAGCTTACCGGCGGTCAGGCATGCACATGGATCTGCACGTCGCCGACGCTCACCGTCTGCCCCGCACGCACCTTGGCCTTCTTGCGCAGTTCCAGCATGCCGTCCACCTTGACCACGCCTTCCGCCACCAGCGCCTTGCCTGCGCCGCCGCTGTCGCACACGCCGGCCAGCTTGAGCAGGTTATTCAGTTCGACGAACTCGCCGCGCAACAGGAATTCGATCTGCCGCATCATAACTTCACCGCGTGTTCTCGCGTGTCGTGGAACACGATTTTCGGCCAGCGCTCCTGCGTCAGCTTCAGGTTGACGCTGTTCGGCGCGAGGTAGGCCAGGTTGCCGCCGGCATCGATGGCAAGGTTGTGCGACAGCGCCTTCTCGAAATCGCCGAGCATTTTCCTGTCGTCACAGGTCACCCAGCGCGCGCTGCTGGTGCTGGTACCTTCAAACATCGCATCCACGCCGTACTCGCCCTGCAGCCGCGCGGCCACCACGTCGAACTGCAGCATGCCGACCGCGCCGAGGATCAGGTCGCCGCCGTCCAGCGGCTTGAACACCTGCACCGCACCCTCTTCGCCAAGCTGCTGCAAACCCTTGTGCAACTGCTTCACCTTGATCGGGTTCTTGATGCGCACCGCGCGGAAGAAGTCCGGCGCGAAATACGGAATGCCGGTGAACTGCAGCATCTCGCCTTCGGAGAAGCTGTCGCCGATCTGCATGTTGCCGTGGTTGGGCAGGCCGATGATGTCGCCGGCGTAGGCCTCTTCCACCTGTTCGCGGGCGGAAGCCATGAAGGTGACCACACTGGATACCCTGATCTCCTTGCCGATGCGCAGATGCCTGATCTTCATGCCGCGCTCGAAGTGGCCCGAACACACGCGCAGGAATGCGATGCGGTCGCGGTGGTTGGCATCCATGTTGGCCTGGATCTTGAACACGAAACCGGAGAACGGCTGCTCGGTGGGTTCGACGCTGCGCACCGTGGCATCGCGCGCGATCGGCGCAGGTGCCCAGTCCAGCAGCGCGTTCAGGATTTCGCGCACGCCAAAGTTGTTGATGGCGGAACCGAAAAACACCGGCGTCTGCTTGCCGTCGAGGAAGCGCTGCAGGTCGAACGGATGCGAGGCGCCATGCACCAGCTCCACTTCCATCTTCAGCTGCTCGATTTCCAGCGGGAACATTTCGGCCAGGCGCGGGTTGTCGATACCCTTGATCACTTCCAGTTCCTGGTCGGCGCGCTCGGCTCCCGGCGCGAACAGCATGATTTCGTCGCGCAGCAGGTGATACACGCCGCGGAAAGTCTTGCCCATGCCGATCGGCCAGGTCACCGGCGCACACTCGATCTGCAGCACCGACTCCACCTCGTCCAGCAGTTCCAGCGGATCGCGCACCTCGCGGTCCATCTTGTTCATGAAGGTAAGGATGGGCGTGTCGCGCATACGGCACACGTTGAGCAGCTTGATGGTTTGCGCCTCCACCCCCTTGGCCGCATCGATCACCATCAGCGCGGAGTCGACCGCGGTCAGCACGCGATAGGTGTCTTCGGAGAAATCCTGGTGGCCCGGCGTGTCGAGCAGGTTCACCACATGGTCGCGGTACTCGATCTGCATCACCGAACTGGCAACCGAGATGCCGCGCTGCTTCTCGATGTCGAGAAAGTCGGAGGTCGCATGACGTCCGCTCTTGCGCCCCTTCACCGTGCCGGCCAGCTGGATCGCTCCCGAAAACAGCAACAGCTTTTCGGTAAGCGTGGTCTTACCTGCATCCGGGTGGGAAATGATGCCGAAGGTGCGGCGACGCGCCACTTCTTTTGCTATCTGCACGCTCGTTACAGGGCTGCTTTCCATTGTTCCTTCGTTACTCATGATCATTGTTCTGCAAGTTCAATACGCCGAAAGGGCGCCAGTCTAAAGACTATGCCAGACGAAGTCATCCTGCCTCGACTTCGCCATCCAGATAAAACCAGTGACCGGCCTCGCGCACGAAACGGCTGGTTTCGTGCAGTCGGTGTGCACGGCCGTGCACCTTGTAACGCGCGACGAACTCGACAACGGCATGTTCCACATCCTGCTGCTCGTGGCGCTTCACTGCCAGGCCCAGCCATTTGGTCGGTACCTCTTCCGCCAGGCTGAGCCGCACGGGACGCGTGGACGGATGCCAGGTCGCCAGCAGATACTCTTCGCGCTGCAACGTGTAGGCGGTGTAGCGCGAACGCATCAACGCTTCGGCAGTCTGCGCTGCTGCATCACCATCAATATATCGCGCGCAACAACTCGAGAACGCCTGCCCGCTGCCGCAAGGGCACAGCATCACGCCTGCCATAGTGGCGGTTCCTGCATCAAGGCAATCTGCTCGCGCAACTCGAGTATGCGATCCTGCCAGTAGCGTTGCGAGTTGAACCACGGGAAGGCCTGCTTGAATGCTGGGTCGTCCCGCCGCTGTGCCAGCCATGCGGAATAATGGATCAGGCGCAGGGTACGCAGCGCCTCAATCAGGTGCAGTTCGCGCTCATCGAATTCGCAGAAGTCCTCATAGCCTGCCAGCACGTCGGTCAATTGCCGCACCATCTCGCCACGCTCACCCGACAGCAACATCCACAAGTCCTGCACCGCAGGCCCCATGCGGCTGTCGTCGAAATCGACAAAGTGCGGGCCATCCTCGGTCCACAGCACGTTGCCTGCATGGCAATCACCATGCAGGCGCAGAACACCGACATCTCCGGCACGCGTAAAGCAGTGCCGTACGCCATCCAGCGCCATATCGATCACGCTGCGGTAAGCGGCATCGAGATCGGGCGGGATGAAATCGTGCGCCAACAGATAAGCCCGCGGTTGTTCGCCGAAACTGGCGATATCGAGTGTGGGGCGATGCTGGAAACCCCTGAGTGCGCCGACCGCATGGATGCGCCCGAGGAAGCGGCCCATCCATTCCAGCGTGTGCCTGTCTTCCAGTTCCGGTGCGCGTCCGCCATGTTTCGGGAAGACTGCAAAGCGGAAGCCGTCGAAATGGTGCAACGTCCGGTTTGCGACCGACAAGGCCGGCACGACCGGGACTTCGCGCTCGGCCAGTTCCTGTACGAAGGCGTGCTCCTCGAGGATCACCTCATCCGTCCAGCGCGCCGGACGGTAGAACTTCGCCACCAGCGGCGCCCCGTCTTCCATGCCGACCTGGTACACGCGGTTCTCGTAGCTGTTGAGCGCCAGCAGGCGGCCATCGCTGCGCAGCCCGATACTCTCCAGCGCATTCAGCACACAGTCCGGCGTCAGTACGGAAAAGTTGGTCGGCGTCACGTTAAGCATCCTGCCTATTGCTTGTCCAGCGGCGGTGCCGTCACTTGCAAGGCATCCCAGCCCTCATGCCCAAGACGGCGCAAGGTCTCGATGTTCTTCTCGAAGATCTGTTCGGCCTCGGGAAATGCGGCCACCGCCTGCACGATGCTCGCTTCGCGCAACAGGTGCAGCGTCGGGTATGGCGAACGATTGGTGTAATTCTCGATGTCGTCCGGCTCGGTATCGGCAAAGCGGTATTGCGGGTGCATGCTGGCAATTTGCACGATGCCGTCGAGCTCCATGTCTTCCAGCGCGTCGTCCGCCACACCGAGGAAATCGTTGTAGTCGAGAAAATCGGTCAGCACATAAGGATGGATCAGCAAGGTAGTGTCTACCTGGCTGCGCGGCGCCTCCGCCAGCACTTCCAGCTCGCGCATCAGCTCTTCCAGCAATTCTCCCGGCGTGACCGCGCTGCTCACCACATAACGGATCTGCTGTTTGGCATGGACGGCCTTGGCGAACGGGCACAGGTTCAGGCCGATCACCGCACGCTCCACCCAGCGCTGGGTGACGGCAATCACGGCATCTGCATTTGCATCCGCACTCATCATCGGCCTCTCCCGCCGGAACGATGCATCACCGGCGCCGCACCGCGGCTCGCGCCATGTCCTCCTGCGGGTTTGCCCGCCCCACTGCTGCGCGGCTGCCCGCCTGCACGGCCTTGTCCGGCACGCGCTGTCGACTGGCTGCGCCCGCGCCCGCCCTGGCCACGATTCTGCCCGTTCAGAATAGGCTCGGCCTTGATGCTCGGATCGGGCTCGAAACCCGGCACCTGCACCACCGGAATCTCGCGCTTGATCAGGCGCTCGATGTCGCGCAGCAATTTATGCTCATCGATACACACCAGCGAACTGGCTTCGCCTTCGCTGCCGGCACGCCCGGTACGTCCGATACGGTGTACGTAATCCTCCGCCACGTTGGGCAGCTCGAAATTGACTACGTGCGGCAGTTCGCTGATGTCGATACCGCGCGCAGCGATGTCGGTGGCACACAACACCTGCAGCTTACCGCTCTTGAATTCGGCCAGCGCACGGGTACGTGCCGCCTGGCTCTTGTTGCCATGGATGGCCATCGCGCTGATGCCCGCCTTGTTCAGGTATTCGGCAAGATTATTCGCACCATGCTTGGTACGCGTGAATACCAGCACCTGGAACCAGTTGTGTTCCTTGATCAGATGCGTGAGCAGTGCGCGTTTCTTCTCGCGATCCACCGGGTAAATTTTCTGCTCGATCAGCTCGGCCGTGGCATTGCGCCGCGCTACCTCGATCAGTGCCGGCCTGGTCAGCAGGCCATCCGCCAACGCCTTGATCTCGTCCGAGAACGTCGCGGAGAACAACAGGTTCTGCCGCTGCTTCGGCAGCAAGGCGAGAATTTTCTTGATGTCGCGGATGAAACCCATGTCCAGCATGCGATCCGCCTCGTCCAGCACCAGGATTTCGATGTGCGACAGGTCGACCGTCTTCTGCTGCACGTGGTCGAGCAGACGGCCCGGCGTTGCCACCAGGATATCCACGCGCCCCTGCAATTGCCTGATCTGCGGATTGATGTTGACCCCGCCTATCATGGTCATCGAATTGAGCTTCAGGTATTTGCCATAGTCGCGCACGCTTTCTTCCACCTGCGCGGCAAGCTCGCGCGTGGGAATCAGCACCAGCGCGCGGATCGGCGCCTTGCTGGCAGCCGGCGGCGCGGAGCTCGAAAGCAGTTGCAGGATAGGCAGGGTAAAACCGGCCGTCTTGCCGGTACCGGTCTGCGCGCCGGCCAGCAGGTCGCCACCGGACAGCACGACGGGGATGGCCTGCGCCTGGATTGGCGTAGGCTGGCTATAGCCGCGCTCGATAACGGCACGGAGGATTTCTTCGGACAGGCCGAGGGATGCAAATGACATAAGAACTTTCTATTGAGTTACATCGGCCTGTCGTCCTTGCGGGACGCCAGTCTTAGGCAGACGGGGAAAATACGAACCGGAATCGGTAGCGGGCAATCAAGACTGAAGCAACTGCCGCGCGGCGCATTGTAACAGAGACCGCGGAATCGGACCCTAACCATCTCGTTTGAGGCAAAAAAATGGCTTGCCAGGGGGAGGGCAAGCCTGAGGAGGGAGGTCAACCATGATGCATCAGATAATAATCATACTCTAATATACGTGCACGTCAAGCCCCGCAATTCCCTTCGCTTGCCTGCCGATCAGACGTTGAACAGGAAGTTCATCACGTCGCCATCCTGCACCACGTAATCCTTGCCCTCCACGCGCATCTTGCCCTTTTCCTTGGCACCCGCTTCGCCGCCGCAGGCAATGAAATCGGCATAGGAAATGGTCTGCGCGCGGATGAAGCCCTTCTCGAAATCGGTGTGGATCACGCCCGCGGCCCTGGGTGCGGTATCGCCCTTGTGAATGGTCCAGGCGCGCACCTCCTTCACCCCGGCGGTGAAATAGGTCTGCAAGCCGAGCAGGTCATAGCCGGCGCGGATCAGCCGGTTCAGGCCCGGTTCTTCCAGGCCGAGGTCGGCCAGGAATTCATGCTTGTCGGCATCGTCGAGGTCGGCCAGTTCCTGCTCGATCTTGGCGCACAGCGCCACCACCGGCGCGCCCTCCTTCGCCGCATATTCGCGCAGGCGATCGAGGTAGGGATTGTTCTCGAAACCGTCTTCGAGCACGTTGCCGACATACATCGCGGGCTTGATGGTGAGCAGGCACAGCGGCTTGATGATTTCCTGCTCGTCCTCGGAAAGCGCCAGCGTGCGCACGGTCTTGCCTTCGTTCAGGTGCGGGACGATTTTTTCCAGCGTGGCAACCAGCTTCTGCGCTTCCTTGTCGCCGGACTTGGCCTTCTTGCCGTCGCGCTGGATTGCCTTTTCCACGGTGGCGAGGTCGGCCAGCGCCAGCTCAGTGACGATAGTCTCGATATCGGCCAGCGGATCAACCTTGCCCGCTACGTGCACCACATTGGTGTCGTCGAAGCAGCGCACCACATTGACGATGGCATCGGTCTCGCGGATGTTGGCGAGGAACTGGTTGCCCAGGCCTTCGCCCTTGGAAGCGCCCGCCACCAGGCCGGCGATATCGACGAACTCGACGATGGCATACTGCATGCGCTGCGGCCTGACGATCTTGGCCAGTTCTTCCATGCGCGGATCGGGCACCTCGACCACACCGACGTTGGGCTCAATGGTGCAGAACGGGTAATTCTCGGCCGCAATGCCGGACTTGGTCAGCGCATTGAACATGGTGGACTTGCCGACGTTGGGCAGACCGACGATACCGCATTTCAAACTCATGGTTTATTCCTTCGTATTTCATTGCATTACACATGCTGATGCTCATGTGGGTCGGTCACACCTTCTCACTTTGCAGCCTGCCATGCGGGGTAATGGAAACGGGGAAATCGGACGAATTTCGCACTGTTTTGAGGACGATTTGTTCCAATTTTGTTCCAAAAATTATGGCGATTGTAACACTCACAGATGCACTCCTCCAAAGGCTAAGGCATGGAGATAGAAGGATTATTCGAGACAGAGTGTTAGTAGGGTTTTGTGTCCGAATGAACATCAAGCGGCGAACCTTCATGGTCGCCACGACCTGCGCTGGCAAGCAAGTACGTGCAGTTATCGGCTTCTATCCACTAATGACAACAGCGGAAGCGAGGGTTATCGCAACGGAAATCATCAAGCAGTGCCGAGCCGGGACATATTCCAAGCAGGCTCCCCGCCCCACCACCACATATCCGAGCATCAGGGAGATGCTCCCCCAATACATCAAGGACAAAGGACTGAAAGCTCCCACTCAACGGAGATATGACTCGTTAATGCGCACCCACTTCCCCGATTGGTATGACAAACCTGTCAACGAGCTTTCGTCACCGCTGTTTGCAGAGCACTGCCACAAGTTTGTGCAGACTCAGACCGTCTCCGTAACTGAAATGGGGAGAGCGTTTATCGGAGCCATCACTCGATATGTGAATGCAATTTTCGGGATGAATATCACCAGTCCATTCATACGACTTGCCGCCGCAGGCCTGATGAATGAAAAGGTACAGCCGAGAAAACGGCGCTTAGAAGAGTCTCGGCTCCCTGAATGGTATCAAGCGGTGAATCGCCTCCCTGACCAGCAACGTGACGCCTTACTACTTATAGCCATGACCGGACTGAGAAGAAGCGAAGCATTGCTTATGCGCAGGAATCAAGTGAATTTTGGTTCCGGCATCATCTCGATTCCTGAAACGAAAACAGGCAAGGCGCACTCCCTGCCTATAACACCAGTTCTTGAGGAAATCTTGAACCGCCGATGCTCACATCTACAACCGGAGGATTTGCTATTTTCTAGCGTAAGCGGGGAACACTTAGCAGACAGGGCTCAACGACACGGAGCACCAGCATTCATGCTTCATGACCTACGCAAGCTACTCGCAACAATTGGCGAACGACTTCAAATTGCAGAATCAATTTTGCGAAGAATTCTGAATCACACGTCAAAACGCTCTGATACGCTATATCGCCACTATGTCTCCATTGAATTGTCCGATATAAGCGCGCCACTAGAACAAATCCAACGCATATTGCTAAAACTAATGACCATGAAAAACTGAATGGCGAGAAACTCAGCAAACGATTCAACCAGTGAAAATTATTTTCACTTTTTTTCGCAGAAAAACCCGATTTCCAGAAAATCGCTACTAAATATGAATGGAGCACTCAAAACGCGTTGCACGCTGAGTGATGCTCCACCTACATCTATTGCTGTCAGCAACCAGAGCATCCGGTCTGCTGACAAGGACTGCACTGGTTGCATCATCCTAGGTAAGCTTTCAGGCAAAAGCATCCACCGGACAAACCGCTCTGTCTGGTGCGTAATTCGGACTTTGGTTAACGTACTATGCAACGACCAAAGAACTGTGACCCCTCGGTGGGTTAATCCTATGCATAGAAAAAAAATAATCGTAAACGGGGGGTGTAAGAATTTTTGTGTAAACGGTCATTTGGCAGGAAACTGCCGGAACATTGTTAGGAGTAGAAATGACCGTATCAAAAGCACTACCCGCAGAACTAATCGACAGCCTGCTGTCTGGATATAAGAAACCCGAAGA
>WGNQ01000003.1 GCA_016124455.1 Sideroxydans sp.
AATGGGTCAAGGGCAAGACGCTGGACGAAGCGCTGGAAATCAAGAACACGGCGATTGCCGAAGAACTGGCGCTGCCGCCGGTGAAGATCCACTGCTCGATCCTGGCCGAGGATGCGATCAAGGCGGCCGTGGCCGATCTCAGGAACAAGCAGCATGTGGAAGCAGGTGGCTATCAGGTGTGTGCCCCGGAATAATGATTTTATTGATGGAGATGATGACATGACCCAAGCTCAAGCAGAAGTTCTATCGCCGCTGGACTTTACCGATAGTGCGGCGGACAAGGTAAGGCTGCTGATAGAAGAAGAGGGCAACCCGGCGCTGAAGCTGCGCATCTATGTGTCTGGCGGCGGGTGTTCCGGATTCCAGTACAACTTCGCCTTTGACGAGATGGCCAACGAAGACGATACGGTGATCATCAAGAATGGCGTTTCCTTGCTGATTGATGCGGTGAGCTACCAGTACATGGAAGGCGCTTCCGTTGATTACCAGGAGGGGCTGGAAGGTGCCCGTTTCGTGATCAACAATCCGAATGCATCCTCCACCTGTGGCTGTGGCTCGTCTTTTTCGGTTTAGGAGGCAACATGACGATCACACTGACAGAGCGTGCCGCAGTCCGGGTGCAAAACTTCATGACTAACCGCGGCAAGGGCGTGGGGCTGCGGATCAGCGTAAAAACTTCCGGTTGCTCGGGCATGGCTTACAGCCTGGAGTTCGCTGATGAACTGGACGGGGACGAAATGACGTTCGAAAGCCATGGCGTAAAGCTGCTGGTGGACGCCAAAAGCCTAGCCTACCTCGATGGTACCGAGCTGGATTACGCCAAGGAAGGCCTGAACGAAGGCTTTAAATTCAACAATCCAAACGTCAAGGCCACCTGCGGCTGCGGCGAAAGCTTCAGCGTCTGAGGCAGACACCATGCTGTTGCAGATTGCCGAACCAGGAAGAAGTACCGCGCCCCACCAGCATCGCCTGGCGATAGGGATCGATCTTGGTACCACCAATTCGCTGGCAGCCACGGTGCGCAGCGGCGAAACCATGGTCATCAACGATGAACAGGGACGTTCGCTGCTGCCTTCCGTTGTGCGCTACCTGCCCAGCGGCAAGGTGGACGTCGGTCATGATGCGCTCGCCGCGCGCAGTGCAGATCCGCATAACACCATCCAGTCGGTGAAGCGTTTCATGGGGCGTGCCTATGATGATCTCGGCGACCTGGCGGATATTCCTTACAGATTCGTGTGCAGCGAAGGCATGCTGCAGATCAAGACCGCAGCCGACGTGCGCAGCCCGATCGAAGTTTCCAGCGAAATTCTCAAGCAATTGCGCGAGCGTGCCGAAGCTTCGCTCGGTGGTGAGCTGACCGGTGCGGTGATTACCGTGCCGGCCTATTTCGACGATGCGCAGCGCCAGGCTACCAAGGATGCCGCGCGTCTGGCCGGGATTAATGTGCTGCGCCTGCTGGCTGAGCCGACCGCGGCGGCAGTGGCGTATGGCCTGGATAACGGCAGCGAAGGGGTGTATGTCGTGTACGACCTCGGGGGCGGGACCTTCGATGTGTCGGTGCTGCGTTTGCGCCAGGGCGTGTTTGAGGTATTGGCGACCAATGGCGATTCCGCTCTGGGGGGCGATGATTTCGATCGTGCGATCTACAACTGGATATTGCAACAGGCCGGCCTGTCCGGCCTGCCTACGGTCGACCTCGGCAACCTGCTGGCCGAAGCGCGCCGCGCCAAGGAAGCCCTGACGGAACTGGAACAGGTCAGCATCTGCTGTAATCTGAGCCAGGGGCTGGCGGTAGCGCTGACCCTGACGCGTGCGGAGTTCGCTGCAATGACACGGGAACTCGTGGCGCGCACCCTGCAGCCAACCCGCAAGGCGTTGCGTGATGCCGGACTGACCCGGGACGCGGTACAGGGTGTGGTGCTGGTCGGCGGTTCAACCAGGATGCTGCCGGTGCGCAGCGCCGTTGCCGATTTCTTCGGCAAGCAACCGTTGACCAACCTCGATCCGGACAAAGTGGTGGCGCTGGGTGCGGCAATCCAGGCCAACGCGCTGGTGGGCAACCAGCAGGACGACAGCCTGTTGCTGCTGGATGTGATTCCGCTATCGCTGGGCATCGAGACCATGGGGGGCCTCACCGAGAAAATCATTCCGCGCAATTCCACGCTGCCCATTGCTCGTGGTCAGGATTTCACTACGTTCAAGGATGGCCAGACCGCGATGAGTATCCACGTGGTGCAGGGCGAGCGCGAACTGGTTTTCGATTGCCGCTCGCTGGCACGCTTCGAACTGCGTGGTATTCCGGCGATGGTAGCGGGTGCGGCGCGCATTCGCGTTACCTTCCAGGTGGATGCGGATGGCCTGCTGTCAGTCAGCGCACGGGAAATGAAGACCGGCGTTGAGGCATCGGTCGAGGTCAAGCCCGCATACGGGCTGGGCGACGAGCAAATCAGCGCCATGCTGCAGGCCTCCATGCATCATGCCAGCGACGACATGCACAGGCGTGCGCTGGTCGAACAACAGGTGGAGGGACAGCGCCTGATCGAGGCCGTCAGTGCGGCGGTGCAGCAGGACGGATATTTACTGGAGCTGGAAGAGCGGCAACTTATTCAGCAGCGGATTGCGCAGCTGGTCGATGCCATGCAGGGGCAATACAGCGAGGCGGTGCGCCATGCGGTGGAAGCATTGAACGGCGCCACTCAGGCATTTGCCGCCAAACGCATGGATGCCAGCATCAGTCAGGCATTCACCGGGCGCACCGTGGAAACGCTGGGCGTATAACACTGCTCATGCGTTAACCGCAGCATGCTTTTCCACGACGATGCGGTCAATGATGGCCAGTACTTCGTCGCTGGCCTTTTCAGCTTCGGTAAAGGTGGCAAGGATCCTGGACTGGATATTGCGATCCTGTTCCCAGCCCTGTTGCATATAGCCCACCGCTTCGGCAATTTTCTGGTGTACCAGTGCGTGCGGTATTTCAAGGCTACGGAAGGAGGGCACCTTGTTGAATTGCTGCGAGCCTGCGCCGGTCTCGTACCAGACTCCCAGACGGCACTGATGGTGGTCGACACTGACTGATTTCTTCGCGTCATCGGCAGCGTTGTGGTCACTGATGGCGATGTAGCCATGCTGCTTGAATACCAGGTGGTCGACCTTGGCCAGCGAAGCAAAGCTTACGTCCTGGGCATAATTGATCTTGGTCATGGTGCTGTGTGCGGATTCCGCGAACTGGCCGAACTTGTGTTCGAAGTCGCTCACCGTGGAACGCGATTGCTCGGCCATTTCCTTCATCTGTTCCGAGTTTTCCAGCATGGTGGTGGCCTGGTTCTGCACGCCGGTCATGACCGTGGCGATGGCCGTAGTGGCCTGTTTGGTGTTCTCGGCGAGCCTGCGCACTTCGTCGGCGACCACCGCGAAGCCGCGCCCCTGCTCGCCGGCACGCGCCGCCTCGATTGCGGCATTGAGCGCCAGCAGGTTGGTCTGGTCGGCAATCGTGGTGATTAGCTGCACCACCTTGCTGATTTCCTTGCTTTGCATGTTCAGCTCGGAAATGGCGGTGTTGCTTTCCGTAATCATGCCGGTAATACGGTTCAGCGTTCCGACGATATCGGCAATCGACTTCTTGCTGCCTTCCGCATCGGTGAAGGTATTGCGGGCGATTTCGGTAACCTCGCGCATTTTGTCGAACATGTTGATCAGGTCCTGCTGGTTGAGCTGCAGGTTCTTCAGGCTGTTTTGCGAATTGAGGTGGCTGAGCCTGGAGTCCAGTTCATGCTTCAGCATGAAGCGGGTGCTTTCCGCCAGCTGTTCTTGTGACGCGTTGACTTCCTGCAGTATCTGGCGGAACGTGCCATGCAAGCCATCCGGCTGGGCTTTGCGGAAGTATTTGCCTTCGCTCGCGTACTTGAACGTGGTGTCGACTTCGCGGAAGCAGGCTTCGAGCTGGTCCAGCATATCGTTGATCTGCCAGGCCAGCTTGCCGAGCTCATCGGTACTGCTGATGTTGGTAATCCGGCTGTGGAATATCCCGGTACTGACCTCGTCGGCCACTTTCCCGATGTTGCGGATAGGCGCCAGCAGTTTCGGCGCACCGGTAATGACGAGAATTGCATAGCCGATGCTGATGGCAAGGAAAGCCAGGAAGTAGGGGTCGAAACCGTACTTCACGAATACGGAAATGATCGTCACCAGCAACAGCAGCGTGCTGAAATAGGCGGTCGCCTGAATCTTAAATTGCAAGGACCAGTTCTTCATAGCTCATGCCTTTCTCGTTGAGTATGCCGACCAACAGTTCGGTGGAGGCCTGGATGGCGTCCCGGGGACCGGCTTTTGCCTCTGCCTCCAGCATGGCCTTGTATACCTCGGTGATGACTTTTACTGCACTGGCCTTGGGTTTGCGCCGTACCGACAGGTAGCCGACGAGGTTGTCGTGCGCGTCGTAAGAGGGGGTAACGTTGGCAAACACCCAGTAGAAGCTGCCGTCCTTGGCCAGGTTCTTGACGTAGGCAAAACATTCCTTGCCCTGGGAAATGGTGTCCCACAGCAGTTTGAAGACGCCGCGCGGCATGTCCGGATGGCGAATGATATTGTGCTGCGCGCCGATCAGTTCTGCCTCGGTATAGCCGGAGAACTCGATGAAAATCCGGTTGCCGTAAGTGATGCGCCCCTTCAGGTCAGTCTTGGAGACGATGAAGTCATTCTCGCGCATGACCCTTTCCTGAGTGGTGGGGGCTATTCTGTTTTTCATCCGGCTACTCCTCCCTGAGAGTGCTTGAAATTAACCTCACACTCGTTGCTTATTATCCTGTGGCATTTGAAGCAATCATTGGTCGCCCAAACCAGCTTGTTGTGCCGGTCCTTATGTGTCGCTGGTAATTACCTATCGGCAGGACGGCTGCTAACTTGAGGAGGTCAGGGTTCTATACCCGATGATTTCACTGCGAAATACTGATTTTTTGCGTCGACTCGGAGAGGCACGGCCGGGAAATCCCGGATAAAAAGAAGGGGTAAGCGGAAAAAGACTGGCCGCTGCGGGAACGGGCCAGTCCCGGCATTAAATCTTGCTATGGCTGCCGTCGCAGAATGGGGAATTCTGGGTGGCCCTGCAGCCGCACAAATATTTGGTCTCTTTCTGGGTTACCGTAAATTTGACCGGGGCGATTCCGCTGCCCTCATGGCTGCCATCGCAAAAAGGCTGGCTTTTTGAACGCCCACAGGCACACCAGTAATAGTCGCCTGGCTCCAGTTCAACCGCAAACGGGTTTTTCTGTACACATACTGCTTTGCTCATCATGTTTCCTTTCTGGGTTGGTGGTAAATGTAATGTGACTTAACCGGCCTTCGTTTCCCGCTTGAATATTCTGGTCAGGTTGCGCAGTACAGTGTGCGTCTTGTCCAGTTCGGTCGATGTCATGCCGTCCAGCGCCTTGCCGAGATGATTGATGGCGGCGGGGAAAGTACGCTCGAACATTGCGACCCCATCATCGGTCAATTGCACAATCTGGCTGCGGCCATCCATGGGCGAGGCAACCCGTTTTACCAGCTGCCTGGCGACGAGGCGGTCGACTACGCCGGTGAGGGTGCCTTTGGTAATCAGCGTCATTTCACCCAGCTGCTTGAAGGTCATGCCTTCGGTATTGCCCAGGGTCGCAATGATGTCGAACTGCGATGGCGTCAAGCCGAGGCTGCGCACGTGCCTGGATGAATAGCATTCAAATGCCTGGTAGCAACGTGCCAGCTCGCGCACTACGGGCAAAAATTCCTTGGCTTCCATATCCGGGATATCGAATTATTGGGTGCTGCAGATATTGTTCTAACTAGAACCATATGTCAAGGTCGTTCATGCCAGAGGTCACGCTGATTTTCGTATGTCGCAAACGTTACAAAAGTCGGATTGATCCTGGCTGGGGGGATATGTCAAAACTTCCTGGTAATCGTATTTTATTGATTTAATATAATAATGGTCTGTGGCAGGGCAGTGGCACGCTTGTTGCTGAATAGCTATCCGAAAGGGTTTGCTATGCACAACGAACATTACAGCTCTATGGTGACGATCAACGACACGACGCTGCGCGATGGCGAGCAGACGGCCGGCGTTGCCTTCAGTGCCGAGGAAAAAATCGGCATTGCCCATGCACTGGTTGCCGCAGGTGTATCCGAACTGGAAATCGGTGTGCCGGTGATGGGTGAGGCAGAGTGTGAGGTAATCAACGCCATCGCCGGACAGGAGTTGCAGGCCGGACTCATGGTATGGGGACGTATGCATGAGACGGATCTGGATGCAATGTCGCGCTGTCAGGTCGACTGGGTAAACCTGTCGATACCGGTATCCGATATCCACATCCAGAAGAAGCTGGCTAAAGATCGTGCCTGGGTACTGCGCACCGTACGCCAGATTGTGAGCACAGCCAGCGATATGGGGTACTTTATCTGCGTCGGTGCCGAAGATGCATCGCGTGCCGACATCGACTTCGTGCGCCGCGTGGCCGAAGCCGCACAGGAATCAGGTGCGTTGCGTTTCCGTTTCGCCGACACGCTTGGCGTGCTCGATCCATTTACCACATTCGAGCGCATCGGCCTGCTCAGGAAAACCAGCGACCTGCAAATTGAAATCCACGCGCACGATGATTTCGGCCTGGCCACCGCCAATTCGCTGGCGGCGGTGCGTGCCGGCGCAACCCACGTCAATACCACGGTAAACGGATTGGGTGAACGTGCCGGCAATGCTCCGCTGGAAGAGGTGGTAATGGCCTTGCGCCACCTCCAGGACATCGAGACCGGTATCGACATGCACGCCTACCATGCTTTGTCGCAACTGGTCGCCGATGCATCGGGGCGGGGCGTGGCGGCAAACAAGAGCATCGTCGGTTCTGCCGTATTCACGCACGAGGCGGGCATCCATGTCGGCGGCTTGCTGAAAAACCCGCTCAATTACCAGCCGTTCGACCCGTCTGAAATCGGCATGGCGCACCGCATGGTGCTGGGCAAGCATTCCGGTACCAGTGCGGTGATCAAGGCCTACGCCGACATCGGCATTACCGTATCCGCCATCGAGGCGCAGGTCATTCTGTGCAAAGTGCGCGATTTCGCATATCGCCATAAGCAATCCCCGGCGCAGAACGACTTGCAGCAGATCTATTTTGAAACTGTGGCGTTCCAGCCCGCGCTGTATGAGGCATGACATGTCGATCGAGCGCGCAGCCATGAATGATCCATCCGTCAGCGTAAGCGCGGAATCGCCGCCCGGGCTGTTCGGGTTGATTGCGGAAGACCTGGACTGCGTATTCCAGCGCGACCCTGCAGCACGCAGCCGGTTCGAGGTGCTGCTGACCTATCCCGGTGTGCATGCCGTGGCCTGGCAGCGCGTGGCGCATCGGCTGTGGCGCGGCAACTGGCGCTTCACGGCACGACTGCTGAGCTTCATGGTGCGCATGTTCACTCAGATCGACATCCACCCGGGCGCCAGCATCGGGCAGCGCTTCTTTATCGATCATGGCTGTGGCGTGGTGATCGGCGAGACTGCCGAAATCGGCAACGACGTAACCATGTACCACGGCGTGACCTTGGGCGGGACGTCCTGGACACAGGGCAAGCGGCATCCGACGTTGCGGGATGGGGTGACGGTCGGTGCCGGTGCAAAGATCCTCGGGCCGATTGTGATTGGCAGGAATGTCATGGTCGGTGCGAACTCGGTAGTCATACACGAAGTGCCGGATGGCATGACCGTAGTCGGCATTCCCGGCCGGCCGGTGTTGCCGCTGGAGCGCCGGCGCATCACCGAGCACGGTATTGATCTCGATCATCACCTGATTCCGGATCCCATGGGCAAGGCACTGGCCTGCCTGCTGCAGCGCATCGACGACCTGGAACGCCAGGTCGGCAATCATTCCGCCACATCCGGCAATGCCGCGACCTGCACGCAATGCGGCGGTCTCGGTAATAACGGCAAGGCACATACCTGTAACAGTGGAGATCGAGCATGAGCACACTTATCAACGCCCTGGGCAACCTGTCTTCGGCGGAAGAATTCCTGAACTTCCTGGAAGTGGATTACCAGCAGCCCGTGGTCAACGTGAATCGCCTGCATATCCTCAAGCGCTTCAACCAGTACATGGCGCGCCACAGTTTCAGCGGCACCAGCGATGCCGAACTCAAGGCGGAATACAAGGCACTGCTCGAGCAGGCCTATAACGATTTCGTGAACTCCGATGCCTCGACGGAAAAAGTGTTCAAGGTGTTTCAGGACGCGACCGGCGTGAAAACGTTCAGCGTGGACAGCCTGCGCGCCTCGTTGCCGGCGCGGCAGTAAGAATCCAGAAGGAGAGCCAACATGTTGCATATCGTGGTGTGTATCAAGCAAGTGCCGGACTCGGCGCAGATCCGCGTGCATCCGGTGACCAATACCATCATGCGCCAGGGTGTACCTGCCATCATCAATCCCTACGACCTGTACGCCCTGGAAGAGGCGCTGCGCATCAAGGACAAATTCGGCGGCTTCGTTACGGTGATTACCATGGGGCCGCCACAGGCCGAGAATGCGCTGCGCAAGGCGTTGTCATTCGGTGCCGACGACGCCATCCTGGTGACTGACCGCGCTTTTGCCGGTGCCGACACGCTGGCGACCTCGTTTGCGCTGGCTTCGGCGATCCGCCAGATCGAGAAGAACATGCCGGTGGACATGATTTTCTGCGGCAAGCAAACCATCGACGGCGACACCGCGCAGGTCGGCCCCGGCATTGCCAAGCGCCTGAATCTCGAGCTGCTCACCTATATCTCCAGTATCACCAGCGTCAGCGCCGGGAAAAAAGAGATCGTGGTGCAACGCCGTTCCGAAGGTGGTGTACAAGTCCTCAAAACCAGGCTGCCCTGCCTGGTCACCATGCTCGAAGGCAGCAACGAGATGCGCTTTGCCACCATGCCCAACATGATCCGCGCCGCACGTACCACGGTGAAGCGCTGGGACCGTATTGCGGCCGGCATCGAGGATGTGACCAAGATCGGCTTGAAAGGCTCGCCCACGGTAGTGAGCAAGGTGTTCGCGCCGAGCCCGAAGACGGTAAAGGCGGAGATCGTGCAGACCGAGAGCAACGAGCCGCAGGATCTGGTCGGTTCGTTGCTGATGCGCATGTTCACCAAGTTTCCGCATGTACGTGAAGAGCTCGAGAAGAGCGCGACTGTCTGAGGATGAGACCATGAGTGAAGAAACCAAGAAACCGGCGGGCAAGAAGAAACTGGAGCTCGATCCGCGTCTGGCCGAATACCGTGGCATCTGGGTATTCATCGAACACGAACGCGGCACGCTGCATACCGTATCGTGGGAGCTGCTGGGCGAGGGGCGCAAGCTGGCGGACAAGCTGGGCGTGCCATTGGCCGGGGTAGTGATGGGCGAACCGGGAGAAGATACGCGTCGATTTTGCCAGGAGGCCTTCTATCACGGTGCCGACCACTGCTACTTGATGGAAGACCCGTTGCTCAAGGATTACCGTAACCAGCCGTTTACCAAAGGTATGACCGACCTGGTCAATGCCTACAAGCCGGAGATCCTGCTGCTCGGTGCAACTACACTGGGGCGCGACCTGGCGGGCAGTGTGGCGACCACGCTGAAGACCGGCCTCACTGCCGATTGCACCGAACTCAACATCGACGTCGAGATCCGCAGCCTGCTGGCAACGCGCCCGACCTTCGGCGGCAGCCTGTTGTGCACCATCCAGACATTGAACTATCGCCCGCAAATGGCCACGGTGCGGCCGCGCGTGATGGCGATGCCCAAACGCGATACCACGCGCAGCGGCGACATCACCGAACACAAACTGTCGATGATAGAGAGCGACATCATCACCAAGGTGCTGGAGTTCATCCCGGACCAGAATACCAACAAGATCAACCTCGAGTATGCCGACATCATCGTGTCCGGCGGCAAGGGGCTCAAGAAGCAGGAGAATTTCCAGCTGATCTGGGAACTGGCCAAGGTGCTGGGCGCCGAAGTCGGCGCGACGCGCCCGCTGGTGCAGTCCGGCTGGGTGGAGGCGGGGCGCCAGGTTGGCCAGACCGGCAAGACCGTACGGCCGAAACTCTACATAGCAGCCGGCATTTCCGGCGCAATCCAGCACCGCGTCGGCATGGACGCCTCGGACGTGATCGTCGCCATCAACAACGACCCCAACGCACCGATTTTCGATTTCGCCACGTACGGCATCGTCGGCAACGCGATGACTATCCTGCCCGCGCTGACCGAGGCGTTCCGCAGGGAACTGGCGAACCGTAGAGCAGAAGCAGTGGCTGTATAAGACAGGAGACAGACATGGAAAAATTCGATGCCATCGTAGTCGGAGCAGGCCCCTCCGGAAATGCAGCGGCCTATACCCTGGCCAAGGCGGGACTCAGCGTAATCCAGATCGAGCGCGGCGAATATCCTGGCTCCAAGAACGTGCAGGGCGCGATCCTGTATTCGGATGCGCTGGAGCGCATCATCCCGGAGTTTCGCGACGAAGCGCCGCTGGAGCGCCATATCATCGAACAGCGCATGTGGGTACTGGACGACGACTCGTATATTGGTACGCATTACCGCTCGGATGCATTCAACCAGGTACCGTATAACCGCTACACCATCCTGCGCACGCAGTTCGACAAGTGGTTCTCGGAAAAGGTGTCGCAGGCGGGCGCCATGGTGATCTGCGAAACCACCGTGACCGACCTGATCATGGACGGGCAACGCGTGGTCGGCGTGCGGACCGACCGCGAAAACGGCGATGTGTTTGCCGATATCGTGATCCTGGCCGACGGCGTGAACTCGCTGCTGGCAAAGAAGGCAGGATTCCATCCTGAACTCAATCCCGGCGATGTGGCGCTGGCGGTGAAGGAAATCCTGTTCCTGCCGCAGGAAACCCTGGAAAGCCGCTTCAACGTCAAGGAAGGCGAGGGCGTGGTGATCGAGATGATCGGCAAGATCACCCAGGGGTTGATGGGTACCGGCTTCCTCTACACCAACAACGAGTCGCTCACCATAGGTGTCGGCTGCATGCTGTCGGATTTCAAGGAAGCCCGCATTCCGCCGTACCTGATGCTGGAGATGATGAAGAACCATCCCGCAATCAAGCCGCTGATCGAAGGTGGGGAGATGAAAGAGTACACCGCGCACCTGATTCCCGAAGGCGGCCTGAAGGCGATGCCGCAAGTGTATGGCGACGGCTGGATGATCGTCGGAGACTCCGGCATGTTCGTCAATGCGGTACACCGCGAAGGCTCCAATCTTGCGATGACTACCGGCCGCCTCGCGGCCGAAACCGTGCTTGAGCTGAAGCAGGCCGGCAAGGACATGAGCAAGAGCAACCTGGCTGCCTACCGCACCAGGCTGGATGACAGTTTCGTGATGAAGGACCTTTCTAAATACAAGGACATGCCGGGAATATTTCATGCTAACCCGCAGTTCTTTACCACCTATCCGGAACTCGTCAACAACGCCGCAAAGACCATGCTGACCGTGGATGGCGTGGACAAGAAAAGCAAGGAACGCGAGATTTTAAAAAGTTTCACCAGCAGCCGTTCGCTGCTTGGATTGATGGGTGATGCATACAAGATGTGGAGGGCTTTGAGATGAACGTCAATGTCGAAGAAAAACTGTTCCAGAACCGTTACAAGGTTGACCATGGCCGCCCGCACATCAGCATCATCAATCCTGCCGTGTGCTCGGCAGAGTGCAAAACACAGCAATGCACCCAGGTCTGTCCGGCGAATTGCTACAAGGCCGAAGGCAATGGCAGCGTGTCGCTGATCACCGACGGCTGCCTGGAGTGCGGCACTTGCCGCATCATCTGCGACGATTTCCGTAACGTCGACTGGGACTACCCGCGCGGCGGTTACGGCATCCTGTTCAAGTTCGGCTGAAAGAACGTTCGTGGACGATATCAACGTATTCCTGGCGCATGCCGTCGAGCTCGAACGCGAGGCTGCCAGGCGCTATGAGGAGCTTGCGGAAAGCATGCATGCGGACAGGAATCTCGAAGTCGAGAAATTCTTCCGCCAGATGGCGGCCTACTCGCGCAAGCACCTGGCGCTTGCCATGGAGCGGGGCGGATTCCACCGTCTGCCCGCGCTGGCTGCCGAAGAATATTCGTGGCCCGACGGCGTCAGTCCGGAGCAGTTCGAATGGATAGGCGTCGACTCCATGATGGATGTGCACAGCGCCCTTACCCTGGCGCTTGACGGGGAGCGGCGCGGCCATGCCTTTTATGCCGGCATCGCCGGGACGAGCGGCGACCCGGAGGTCCAGGCCATGGCGCGCGAATTCGCGGCCGAAGAGTCGGAACATGTGGCGGTACTGGAAAAATGGATTACCCGCTATGCCGCCTGACCCCGACGGCAATTTTGATTTTGAATAAACACAAAGGAAACCAGCATCATGGCTAAACCGCTCAAGCATGTTTTTGTCTGTACCCAATCGCGCCCGCCGGGACATCCGCGTGGCTCATGCGGCGCCAACTGCAGCATGGCCGTGTTCCAGGAATTCCAGCAACAGTTCGAGAAGCGCGGACTGTGGGGGCGTTATGCGATAACCGGCAGCGGCTGCATCGGGCCTTGCGGCACCGGCCCCAGCGTACTGGTTTATCCGGAAGGCGTGATGTATGGCGGGGTGGGCCAGGGCGATGTCGCCGCCATCATCGAGGAGCATTTGCTGGGCGACAAGCCGGTGGAGCGCCTCAAGGTGCCTGCCGAAGTCTGGGGATAGCCCGACACTTTTATTTATAACCTGAACCATCAACCAAGGAAAAAACATCATGAGCACCTCCCCTCTCCAGACACTGGAATCACAGAAACGCCTGCTTTCCCCGGTGTACAAGGGCGCATTGAAAAAAGCCGAGGAAGGTTTCCGCGGCGAGATCGCCCTGAAATTTGCGGCGCAGCTCGCCGACGAGGCCCGGCCGCCCGAGATCGCTGCGTTCCAGACCATGTTTGCGGCAACCGGCGGCAAATTCGATTTCTTCGCCTGCGAACTCGATTCGCTCGCCTACCTGGAAGACTTGCGCACCGTGCTGGGCGATTTCCTCAAGCCGGACGGGCAGTACTTCGCTTTTGCCGGCAACGTGGACATTTCCAAGAAATACGCGATCACCATGGACGGCATCCCGTTCAATGTGCTGCCGCTGGATGAGGCAACGGTATACAACGAATTGCTCGACATGATCGGCCTCGAGCGCACCGAACTGAAGAAGCTGGATACCGGCGCCAAGCTCGACAAGATTGCCGAGGCGGCGGCGAAGTATCGGGGCAAACTGCCGGAAGTCAGCTTTGAGCAGGGCAAGCAGGAAATGGGGCCGATCCGTATCCCGGACAACCGTCCGGTCTGATCGGGCGCAGCGGGAAGATGGAATCATTGGCGACACCTCGCGTGTTGTTCGGCGGCGAGGCGCCTGCCGAAATCGGCGCATTGCTGGAGCGGGCGATGCAGTCGTACGCGGATGCCCCGCAAGCCGAAGCGCTGTTATGGCAGGCGCATCGCCAGGCACCGGATGCGCTGCCGGTTTATTTTTCGCTGTACAAGTTCTACTTCTACAAGGGCGACCTGGAACAGGCTGAACTGGCTGCGCGCATGGCTCTGGCGGCCGCAGCGATGCAGGGCGGTTTCAATGCCGACTGGCGCAGCCTGCAGGCAGATTCGGCAGACTGGACAGATTATGCGGCGGCCGCACATTTCTACCTGTTCAGCCTCAAGGCGCTGGCATTCATCCGCCTGCGCCGCGGTGACGCGGCCGAATCGTCGGCCATCCTCGCCAGGCTGGCCGAGCTCGATCCCGGCGATTCGGTAGGTGCCTCGGTCATTCGTTCGATAGCAACAGGAGCAAACTGATGGAACAACTCGAACAACGCAAAGCAGCCGTGACGGAGCAGGGCGAAGCGCTGCTTGCCGCCCTGCGCGACAAGGTTGCCGGGATGAAGCTGGGCGGGGAGCAGGTGGTCATCCCGCCGCTGGAGTCGGCCACGTTTACCTTGGAGTATGACCTGTACAACGGCCAGCAAACCCTGATGGCCTCGTTTTATCCATCGCAACATTACCGGGCCGGTTTCCTGCTGTTCCATTCCGACGGCAGCTGCTTTGCCGAATACCACGTGATGCAGTTGCACCCGACCAAGCCGAAATTCTTTGTCGAGGCGGTGGAAGCATGGGTTCGCGACGGCGAAATCAAGACCGATACGCGCCTGGCAGTCATGCCGCAGTGATGTGTAGCAAACCTTACATTAACCGTTTTGTTTCGCTCATCGTTATATAGTAAAATGTATAACGTATCGGATAGATTAGGATTTTAATTTCAGGCATAGCTCTTGCTATTGTTGCAATCGTTATTTAGATAACTATATAACGCTTACAACTTGAACAGGAGCTGGCAATGAACAGGAAAATAATCGCAATGGCCGCTGTCGCCGCAATGGCATCTTCAACTGCTTACGCCGAATCCGGCAACGTCAATATCTATGGCGTGATCAGCATGTCGCTGGATTCAGTCGACAACGGCAATGGCCCGACGGCAGCCACCCAGGGTACTCGCGTCAACAAGGTCTCCAGCAATGCTTCGCGTCTCGGCTTCAAGGGCAGCGAAGACATCGGCGGCGGGCTGGCCGCCCTCTGGCAGATCGAATCGACCATCAATGTCGACGGCACATCCACCAGCACCTTTGCTACCCGCAACAGTTTTGTCGGCCTGAAAAGCGACAGCATGGGCAAGCTGCTGCTGGGACGCTATGACTCGCCATACAAATTCTCCACCCGCAAACTGGACGCGTTCGGGCTGGTGCTTGCCGATAACCGCAGCCTGATGGGCGGCGTGGCCGGCAAGAGCTCATGGATGCAGTTCGATGGCCGGCGCAGCGACACTCTGGTCTATACGACACCGTCCGTTGCCGGCTTCTCGCTGGCGGCCGCATATGTCGCCGGCGCAGAAACCATGACTTCGGCCCCGCAGACCAATGGCTCGGCCTGGTCGCTGGCCGGCATCTACCAAATGGATGGCCTGTACGGCACGCTGGCTTATGAAATCCACAAAATCGGTTCGCCCTCGACGGGCGCGCTGGCAGGTACCGCAGCCGGCAGCTTCGCCGGCGCGGGCAGCAAGGAGTCAGCCTGGAAACTCGGCATGGGCTATCAGCTGGATGCCTACAGCCTCGGTTTTGTCTATGAAAAAACCAGCGACAACCTGGGCGGTGCCGGCGCCGCGGCACCGGTCGCAACCTGTACCACGGTGGGGCAGAACTGCTACGGCCACAATGCCTACTACCTTTCCGGAAAATACCGCTTCGGCAGCAATGCCGTGAAGCTGGCCTATGGCAAGTCGGGCATGCTGGCAGGCGGTGCTGCGGGCAGCGATACCAGTGCACGCCAGCTTTCCCTGGGGTACGACCACAGCCTGAGCAAGCGCACCATGCTGTTTGCCCTGTACACCCGGCTGAACAACGGTGCCGGTATCAATTACGGCTTGTCCACCACTACCGTGACGACGGGGAGTACGGTGGCGGCAGGCGATGGTGCCAGCTTGTCCGGTCTGTCGTTTGGCATGACACACGCGTTCTAGTCGTTTTCGCATAAGGAGGATTTCATGGGTATGAACATGCAAGTGATGGGCGGGATCTGGCTGGGGCAGGACGACGAGCCGATGCTGGGCGATGTGCGGATCGCGCTGCTCGAGCAGATCGACGAAACCGGCTCGATCAGCAAGGCGGCCAAGGCGGTCGGCATCAGTTACAAGACTGCCTGGGACGCGGTGGACTCCATGAAAAACCTCTCTGGCGAGCCGCTGGTGGAAAGCGCCAGCGGCGGCAAGGGCGGCGGGGGAACCCGCCTCAGCGAAGCCGCGCGCAAACTGGTGCAGACCTACCGGCTTATCCAGCAGGAACATGAGCGGTTTCTCGCCTCGCTGAGCGACGGCATCGACGATTTCCAGAATTCTTACCAATTAATCCGGAGGCTTTCCATGAAAAGCAGCGCACGCAACCAGTTCTTCGGCAGGATCACGGCCATCCGTGGCGGCTCGGTCAACGCCGAAGTCGAACTTTCCCTCAACGGCGATGACAAGATCACCGCCATCATCACCCACGAAAGCCTGGAGAACCTCGATCTCAAGATCGGCGGCGAAGCCTGGGCGCTGATCAAGGCATCGTGGGTCATCATCACCACCGGTGACAGCGATTTCAAACTCAGCGTCCGCAACCGCCTGTGCGGCACCGTTTCGCGCCTGACCAAAGGCCAGGTCAACAGCGATGTGGTGCTCACGCTGACGGGCGGCAACACCGTGAGTGCCATCGTCACCAACGACAGCGTCGAGCAAATGGGGCTGAAGGAAGGCGCCAAGGCGTGCGCCATTTTCAAGGCCTCCAGCGTCATCCTCGGCATCGCCGCCTGAATTAGAGAGAAAGGATAATTAAATGTTCTCATTAGACTACACGCATATTCTCAAGTGCCTGATTAAATCTGTGGCGGCCTTGAGTGCGGCCTTCGCATTGATGTTTCAGGGCGCAATCGCGCAGGCTGAGCCGTTGACGGTCGCGGTAGCCGCCAACGTGAAATATGCTTTTGCCGACCTGCAGCAGGCGTTCACCAAAGAGAGCGGCATCGAGGTGAAAAGCGTATTCGGCTCTTCCGGCAAGCTCACTGCACAGATTAAAAGTGGCGCGCCATTTGACGTCTTCCTTTCCGCCGACATGAAATACCCGGAGACGCTTTACCAGGACGGACAGGCGGTCACCGCACCCAGGGTGTACGCGAATGGCGTGCTGGTATTGTGGACGCTGAATCCGCTCGACCTCAGCAAAGGGATCCGGATATTGAATGATCCGGCCGTGCAGAAGGTCGCCGTGGCCAATCCCAGGCTCGCACCTTACGGACGCGAAGCCATCAACGCGCTGGAGCACTTCAAACTGCGTGCCGAGGTCGAGCCCAAGCTGATCTACGGCGAAAGCATCTCGCAAGTCAATCAGTATATTGATTCAAAATCCGCAGATATCGGCTTCACCGCCAAATCGGTCGTGCTGGCGCCGCAAGTGGCCGGCAAGGGCAAGTGGATCGAGTTGCCGAAAGACAGTTACCAGCCGATTGCGCAGGGTGTGGTGATACTCAAACACGGTACGGAAAGCAATTCGGAAACCGCGCACCGCTTCCTGGAATTCCTGTCTTCACCTGTGGCACGCGCCATATTCGAGCAATACGGATACCTGCTGCCATGAACCGTTTGCGCGGGCAGATCACCGGCATCGAATCCAACGGCCATATCTCGCTGGTCGACGTAGCGGTGGGCGACGATACCTTCGCCGCCATCCTGCTGGAGTCCCCGAACAGCGCCCCCTACCTCGCAGTGGGTAACACGGTATCCGTGCTGTTCAAGGAAACCGAGGTATCGCTGGCCAAGGAACTTGCCGGCCTGCTCAGCCTGCGCAACCGCATCCGCGGTACGGTGCGGCAAATCCGCCACGGTGCAATCCTCAGCGAAGTGGTGCTGGATTACCGCGGCCAGCCGCTGACCAGCATCGTCACCAGCCGTGCGGTCAAACGCCTCGAACTGAAGGAAGGCGATGAAGTCGATGCCCTGATCAAGGCCAACGAGGTTTCGCTGATGGAGGCCTCGCATGAGCTATGACTGGCAACCCCTGCTGCTCACGTTCAGGCTGGCGGCGATCACCACGTTTTTCCTGTGCCTGATCGGCATTCCGTTCGCCTGGTGGCTGGCCTACACGCGGGTGCGCTTCAAGCCGATACTGGAGGCGCTGGTCAGCATGCCGCTGGTGCTGCCGCCCTCGGTGCTGGGCTTTTACCTGTTGCTGGCGTTCAGTCCGCAAAGCGGGTTCGGGCATTTTCTCGAGCAGACTATCGGCCTCAAGCTCGCCTTCAGTTTTGAAGGGTTGGTGCTGGGTTCGATCATTTTCAGTTTTCCGTTCCTGGTCCACCCGGTGCAATCCGGCTTCCAGAACCTGCCGGCCAGCCTGACCGAAGCCGCCTGCACCCTGGGCAAGAATCGCTGGCAGACCTTCCTGCATGTGCTGCTGCCCAATATCAAGCCGTCACTGCTGGCCGGGATCGTGCTGTCCTTCGCGCATACCGTCGGCGAATTCGGCGTGGTGCTGATGATAGGCGGAAACATGCCGGGCGAGACGCGCGTCGCCTCCATTGCCATCTACGACGAAGTGGAATCGCTCAATTACGACGCGGCCAATTTCTATGCGCTGGTATTGTTTGCAGTCAGCTTCCTGCTGTTGCTCGTGGTCTACTGGCTGAACAAGAAACTGTTGATGAAGGTCGCCTGAGATGATCAATCTGGATATCAGGAAAAAACTGTTCTCCGCCCAGGGCGAATTTACGCTCGACCTCCAGCTGCACGTCGATCAGGGTGAATTCGTGACCCTGTTCGGGCATTCCGGCGTGGGCAAGACCACGCTGCTGCGCTGCCTGGCCGGGCTGTCCGAGCCGGACTCGGGCAGCATCCGCGTGCAGGGCGAGACCTGGTTCGACCACAAGCGCATCGTGTTGCCACCGCAACAGCGTCGCGTCGGCTACATGTTCCAGGACTACGCGCTGTTTCCCAACATGACCGTGCGCGGCAATCTCGAATTCGCACGTCCGAAAGGTGCGGCGCATGGCCGCGTTGACGAGTTGATCGAACTCATGGCGCTGGGCGAGCTGCAGCACCGCAAACCGGCCACGCTCTCGGGCGGCCAGCAGCAGCGTGTGGCGCTGGCGCGCGCGCTGGCTTCCGAGCCGCGCCTGCTGCTGCTGGACGAGCCGTTTTCCGCGCTCGACCAGCAAACCCGGCTGCGCCTGCAGGACGAGGTTCTGCGCCTGCAACGCCACTACGGGCTGACCACCATCATGGTCAGCCACGATGTCGGCGAGGTGTACCGGTTGTCGCAGCGTGTATTGCTGCTGGAAGCGGGCAAGCTGCTGCAGCAAGGTTCGCCGGCGGAAGTGTTCGGGGCAGGGCAGGCCGGCGGCAAGTTCAGCTTCGCTGGTGAAGTGCTGACCATCGAAGCCGCCGACGTGGTGTTCGCCGTAACCCTGCTGGTCGGCAACCAGATCGTGCGGGTCATCGCCACTGCCGATGAAGCCGCCCGGCTCAAACCAGGCGATCGCGTCACGCTTTTGTCCAAAGCGTTCAATCCGGCACTGGTGGTGTGCTAACTCAACTGTTGTTTCAAGATGTTGCTTAAAATGACTATTTTTCGGCCTTTTCCGCCGCTTGCACTAGCCCGATATTCCTTACTCAACAATGCCCGCTTTCAAAATATTGACCTGCGGCTATCGACCCATTTGAGTCGTTCAGTGTTGTAGATTCATCGCCCAGAACCGGACAGTCGTGATCCATAAAAATAATGCCGCCTGGGGCAACTGCATTCAACAGAAACTGCTGATGTTGGACCGTTTCATTCATTGGTCGGCGTAACGTTGTCTGACCGCTCTCGAAGGTGGAGCTGCCAAATCGAAAGTCATGAGAATCAACCGGAATGGCGCAGTGTATCGGGCAGCAACCTGCCCGTTTCGGCCGTTCGGGTTGTGCCGAAGAAGTCACCCAACTTCCACCGAAACGGTCATTCAGGCATCTAAAAGCCGGAACAAGCCAATCTGGCCAAATCTTTATAACTTTTTTACGTGAACATATTACATCTTTACACCGTTTTGATTTTCCATTTCTTACCATGCCTCTCGTGTATTAACACTAAGGAGCAAATCAAATGGACTGGTTTTATTTATTGTTGATCCTGGCCTTCTTCGGCTTGAGCGTGCTGTTGATACGCGGCATCGAAAAACTGGGGAGGCCGTCATGACCTTTTACATTCTGGGCGGCATGGTAGCCCTTGGCTTGATGGTTTACCTCTTCATCGCATTACTGAATCCGGAGTTATTCTCATGAGTGCCAATGGATTGCTGCAAATAGCGATGTTCCTTGGTGTACTTCTTGTCCTGGCGAAGCCGCTCGGCTGGTACATGGCACGAGTTTACGAGGGAAAACTGCCCGCGTTCGTAGGCTGGATGGCTCCGGCCGAAAATCTTTTTTACCGACTGTGCGGCGTTGACAGGAAACAGGAGATGCGTTGGACACAATACGCGATGGCTACGCTGTGGTTCAGCCTGCTGGGCGTGTTGGCGGTGTATGCCCTGCAGCGCCTGCAGGGCTTGTTGCCGTTGAATCCGCAAGGCTTAGGTGCAGTCACTCCCGATTCGTCGTTCAATACAGCATTGAGCTTTGTCACCAACACCAACTGGCAGGGCTATGGCGGTGAATCCACCATGAGTTATCTGACCCAGATGCTGGGTCTGGCGGTGCAGAACTTTCTGTCTGCCGCTACCGGTATGGCGGTGCTGGCCGCGCTGATCCGCGGATTTTCCCGCCATACGGTGGACACCATAGGCAACTTCTGGGTGGACATGACGCGCAGCACTTTGTACATCCTGCTACCGCTCTCCATGGTGCTGGCGCTGGCGCTGGTCAGCCAGGGCGTGGTGCAGAATTTCTCGGCCTACCAGAACGTGCCGCTGGTGGAAAGTGTGAGCTACGATCAGCCGAAGCTGGATGCTTCCGGCAATCCGATCAAGGATGCGGCAGGCAATTCCGTGACCGAAAAAGTGGTAGTGAATGAGCAGACCATCGCCGTGGGGCCGGGCGCTTCACAAATTGCCATCAAGCAACTCGGCACCAATGGTGGCGGCTTCTTTAACGTCAACTCGGCGCATCCGTTCGAGAATCCCACGCCTTTCGCCAATTTCCTTGAGTTGCTGGCGATTCTGTTGATCCCCGCTGCGCTGTGCTACACATTCGGCAGCATGGTGGGGGACACGCGTCAGGGTTGGGCCATCCTGGTCGCCATGATGCTGATGTTCGTCGGTTTCCTCGCGGTGGGGGAATATGCGGAGCAGCAAGGCAATCCTGCTTTCACGGCCATGGGGGTGGATCAGGCCTCTTCTGCAACGCAATCGGGCGGCAACATGGAAGGCAAGGAGACGCGCTTCGGCATTGTCAATTCCGTGCTGTGGGCCACGGCCACCACTGCCGCTTCCAATGGTTCGGTGAACTCCATGCACGATTCATACACGCCGCTGGGTGGGCTGGTGCCACTGGTGCAGATACAGCTCGGCGAAGTGATCTTCGGCGGCGTTGGTTGCGGTTTGTACGGCATGCTGGTGTTTGCCGTGATTGCGGTGTTCCTGGCCGGATTGATGATAGGCCGCACACCGGAATATCTGGGCAAGAAGATCGAAGCATTCGACATCAAGATGGCCTCATTGGTGATCCTGATCCCGCCCATGCTCATCCTCGGCGGGACTGCAGTAGCCGTCATGCTGGACGTCGGCAAGAGCAGCATCTTCAATCCCGGTGCGCATGGCTTCAGCGAGATCCTCTATGCCTTCTCCTCGGCGGCCGGCAACAACGGCAGCGCGTTTGCGGGATTCGGCGCAAACACGCCGTTTTATAACAGCGCACTGGGTCTGGCGATGTTCTTCGGTCGCTTCTGGCTGATGATTCCGGTGCTGGCTCTGGCCGGTTCGCTGGCGGCCAAGAAACGCATCCCTGCCAGCGTAGGCAGCATGGCTACGCATACACCGCTATTCGTCGGGCTGCTTATCGGCACGGTGCTGCTGGTGGGGGCATTGAACTTTGTCCCCGCGCTCGCGCTCGGGCCGGTGATCGAACAACTGAATATGATCGGCCTTCATTAGGAGATTCACATGACAAGCAAAGCAATTCCTTACTCCCTGTTTGAGCGCGACATCGTCAAACAAGCTGTGGTGGACTCGTTCAGGAAGCTGAGTCCGTTCCAGCAAATGAAGAACCCGGTGATGTTCGTGGTGTGGGTAGGCAGCGTGCTGACAACGGCATTGTTCTTCCAGGCATTATCCGGAACAGGCGAAGCGCCATCCGGTTTCATTCTGGCAATCACGCTATGGCTGTGGTTCACCGTATTGTTTGCCAATTTTGCCGAAGCGCTGGCGGAAGGCCGCAGCCGCGCCCAGGCCGCCGCCATGCGCAGCGCCAAGCGCGACATAATGGCCAGGAAACTGAGCCGCCCAAACTATGGCGAAGAGTTCGTTCAGGTGCCGGGTTCCAGCTTGCGTAAGGACGATGTGGTACTCGTGAAGGCGGGCGATTCCATTCCCGGCGACGGCGAGGTAATCGAAGGTGTCGCGTCGGTGGATGAGAGCGCCATCACCGGCGAAAGCGCCCCGGTGATACGTGAATCCGGCGGCGACTTCAGTTCGGTGACCGGTGGTACGCGTGTGCTGTCCGATTGGCTGGTAGTGCGCATCACCACCAATCCGGGCGAGACTTTCCTGGACCGCATGATCGCGATGGTGGAAGGCGCCAAACGCCAGAAGACGCCCAACGAAATCGCGCTGACCATCCTGCTGGTGGCGATGACGCTGATCTTCCTGTTCGTCATCGTTACCCTGTTGCCGTTCTCCATTTATAGCGTCGAGACATCCGGAGCCGGTCAACCGATCAGTATCACCGTGCTGGTGGCGTTGCTGGTGTGCCTGATCCCCACCACCATCGGCGGTTTGCTCTCCGCCATCGGCGTGGCAGGCATGGGTCGCATGCTTCAGAAGAACGTGATCGCAACGAGTGGCCGTGCTGTGGAAGCGGCGGGCGACGTGGATGTGTTGCTGCTGGACAAGACCGGCACCATCACCCTGGGCAACCGCCACGCCAGCAAATTTCTACATACCAGCGGCGTGACCGAGGCTGAGCTGGCCGATGTCGCGCAACTCGCCTCGCTGGCCGACGAAACGCCGGAAGGCCGCAGTATCGTTGTGCTGGCCAAGGAAAAATTCGGCCTGCGCGAACGCAACATCCATGAAATCGGTGCGACTTTCATTCCATTCAGCGCACAGACGCGCATGAGCGGTGTGAATATGGAGGGGCGTCAAGTCCGCAAGGGTGCGGCAGACGCCATCCGGAATTACGTCATTAGCCAGGGTGGCCATTTCCCGGATGGGTTGAACGTCATAGTGGACAGTGTGGCGAAACGCGGCAGCACACCCTTGGTGGTGGCAGATGGAACCAGAGTGTTGGGCGTGATCGAACTCAAGGACGTGGTCAAGGGCGGCATCAAGGAACGCTTCGCCGAACTGCGCCGCATGGGCATCAAGACCATCATGATCACCGGAGACAACCGCCTTACTGCCGCCGCCATTGCCGCCGAAGCGGGCGTGGACGACTTCCTTGCCGAAGCGACACCGGAAGCCAAGCTGAAGCTGATCCGCGAACATCAGGCGCAAGGCCGCCTGGTGGCGATGACCGGCGACGGCACCAACGATGCTCCGGCACTGGCGCAGGCCGACGTGGCGGTGGCGATGAACACCGGCACACAGGCCGCCAAGGAAGCGGGCAACATGGTGGACCTGGATTCCAATCCGACCAAACTGATCGAGATCGTGGAGACCGGCAAACAAATGCTGATGACGCGCGGTTCGTTGACCACGTTCAGCATTGCCAACGACGTGGCCAAGTATTTCGCCATCATTCCGGCGGCCTTTGCCACTACTTATCCGGCGTTGGGTACGCTTAACGTGATGGGGCTGGCAACACCGTCCAGCGCCATCCTGTCCGCCGTGATCTTCAATGCGCTGGTCATCATCGCGCTGGTGCCGCTGGCGCTGAAAGGTGTGAAATACCGTGCCATTGGAGCGAACGTGCTGTTGCGCAACAATCTGCTGGTCTATGGACTGGGCGGCATTATCGTTCCGTTCATCGGCATCAAGCTGATCGATCTGTTGCTTGTCGCTCTGCATTTAGCTTGAGAAAGGAAACATTATGTTGAAAGTACTACGTCCAGCTATCGTCAGCTTTCTGTTGCTGAGCCTGCTTACCGGCATCGCCTACCCTTTGCTGGTGACAGGAATTTCGCAGGTGACCATGCCCGGCAAGGCTAACGGCAGCCTGATCATGAAAGACGGCAAGCCAGTTGGCTCCAGCCTCATCGGCCAATCGTTCTCCGATCCCAAGTATTTCTGGGGCCGTCCTTCGGCGACCGGGCCGATGCCCTATAACGCTGCTTCCTCGGGCGGCTCCAACCTGGGACCAACCAACCCGGCGCTGATGGATGCGGTGAAAGCCAGAGTGCAAGCCTTGCGCGATGCCGACCCCGGCAATACACAACCCATCCCGGTTGATCTGGTGACCGCGTCTGCCAGCGGACTCGATCCGCACATCAGCCCGGCGGCGGCAGAATACCAGGTGGCGCGTGTGGCACGAGTGCGCAACATCGCGCCGGATGCGGTGAGGAAACTGGTGGCGGAACACACTGAAGGCCGACAGTTCGGCATTCTGGGTGAACCACGGGTGAACGTGTTAGCACTCAATCTGGCGCTCAATGCTGAAACGGGTACGCACTAGGAATATACTTTGCACAACGCAACCTATGACTACATGACGTATATCTTGGCCAAGCAATTATTAAAGACATAATGACCGATCAACGCCCAGACCCGGACGCATTATTGGAAAAAGTGCAGCGCGCCGAAACCGTGCGTCGCCGTGGCCGCCTGAAGATTTTTTTCGGTGCGAATGCGGGTGTGGGCAAGACCTTCGGCATGCTGCTGGCGGCGCGCGAGCGGCGCGCCGAAGGACTGGATGTGGTGGCCGGCTATGTGGAGACGCACAAGCGTGCCGATACCGAGCAGCTGCTGGAAGGGCTGGAGTTGCTGCCGCCGCGACTGGTCGATTACCGCGGTGCGCAATTGCGCGAATTCGATCTGGATGCCGCACTCAAGCGTCATCCGGCACTAATCCTGGTGGACGAACTGGCTCACACCAACGCCCCGGGTTCGCGCCATGCCAAGCGCTGGCAGGATGTGGAGGAGTTGCTCGATGCGGGTATCGATGTCTTTACCGCAATCAATGTCCAGCACATCGAAAGTCTCAACGACGTGGTGTCGCAGATTACCGGCATTCCGGTGTGGGAGACTGTACCCGACGCGGTGATCGAGAGCGCGAACGAGATTGAGCTGATCGACCTGCCGCCGGACGAACTGTTGCAGCGTCTGACTGAAGGCAAAGTCTATCTGCCCCAACAGGCTGAGCGCGCGGCACAGAACTTTTTCCGCAAGGGCAACCTGATCGCGCTGCGCGAACTGGCGTTGCGCCGCACAGCAGACCGCGTCGATGCGCAGATGCGCGACTATCGCGACGACCATGCGATCAAGAACGTGTGGCAAGTGAAAGAGCGGATGCTGGTCTGTATCGGACCGGGCGGCAATGCCGAGAATCTGGTGCGCGCCGCATCCCGCTTGTCGCAATCGCTGAAGGCGGAATGGATCGTGGTGTATATCGAGACGGCGAAACTCCAGCAACTTTCCAGGGAGCAGCGGGATGGCATACTGCGCACGCTGAAGTTGGCGGAGGAACTGGGTGCGGAAACCGTCACGCTGAACGGACACAAGCTGTCCGATGAAGTTATTGCATATGCGCGCACCCGCAACGCTACCCGAATCGTTCTGGGTAAGCCGTCGTTCACGGGATGGCGTCGCTGGTTGCATGGTTCCCTGGTGGATACCATAGTACGTCAGGCCAGCGACATCGATATTCACGTGGTAGGCAAGGAAGCCGATTTCCTGTCGCAGTCAAGAACGAATCCCTATTTTTCGCGCAGCCGCTTGTATCTTGGTCTTGCAGCCGAGGAACAAAAGTCCTTTTTCAAGTGGCGCGCGGGTTATATATGGTCAGTTGTCGCGGCCGCGATCTGTACCAGTATAGCCTGGTTGATGTTTGAGAATTTCGATCTGGCCAACCTGATCATGGTCTATCTGTTGGGCGTGGTAGTGGTCGCCGCGCGTTACGGACGCGGTCCCTCGGTATTCAGTTCGTTTCTGGGTGTGGTATTTTTTGATTTCTTTTTTGTTCCGCCCCGATTCAGTTTCGCTGTTGCGGATAGCCAATATCTGATTACTTTCGCCGTCATGCTGCTGGTCGCACTGGTAATCAGCAGCATGACCGTCAGTATCAAGCATCAGGCGAAGATTGCGAGTCACCGGGAACGCAGAATCGCTTCTTTGTATGCGATGAGTCGAGAACTTTCCGTGACGCGCGGTGAAGAAAATATCATGCGCGTTGCAATCAAGCATGTGACGGATGTTTTCGAATCACAGGCTGTCGTATTGCTACCCAATGAAACGGGACGCATCGTTTATCCCAGGGGCGATGGGGTTGCGCAGTCCTGCCATGGCAGCGACCTCAGCGTGGCTCAGTGGGTGTATGACCACGGCCAGATGGCAGGACTTGGCACCGACACACTGCCGGGCGGAGATATGGTTTACCTGCCGCTAAAAGCATCCTCGGGAATGATAGGTGTGCTGGCCTTGCTGCCATTGAATCCGGCGCGTATTGCGTTACCCGAACAGCAACGCCTGCTGGAGACGTTTGTCAGCCAGATTGCGCTGGCGCTGGAGGGTGTCAAGCAGGCAGTGGAAACACAACATGCCCAACTGAAAATAGAATCGGAACAGTTGCGCAACACTTTGCTGTCCGCCATTTCGCATGATCTTCGTACTCCGCTGGCTGCGATTGTGGGTGCATCCAGCAGCCTGTTATGGGACAACAACAGGCTGGACAATCAGGCACGCCTCGAACTCAGTCAATCCATTTATGACGAGGCTGTACGCATGACCGGCTTGGCAAACAATTTGCTGGACATGGCGAGGCTGGAGGCTGGTGCCGTCGTGTTGAACCGGCAATGGCAACCGCTGGAGGAAGTGGTCGGCGGCGCTTTGGCCGGAATGAGCGCACGCATGAAGAACCATCCGGTAACCGTCATTCTACCGCGCGATTTGCCATTGGTCAAAATAGACAGCCAATTGATCGAGCGGGTGTTTGTGAATTTGCTGGAGAATATCGTGAAGTACACGCCGCCGGGAACAGCTGTCGAAATATCAGCCGCAACCGACCTGAACGAAATGGTAGTGACCGTCTCTGATCATGGCCATGGAATACCGGCGGGCGAAGAGCAGCGCATCTTCGAAAAATTTCATCGTATCGCCAACGAAGGCAGCCAGGGCGGCGCTGGTCTGGGTTTGACGATATGCCGTGCCATCGTTGAGGCGCATGATGGCCGGATGTGGGCGGATAATTTGCCAACCGGTGGAGCCGCATTCCACTTTACTTTGCCGCTGACCGAACCGCCATTGATAGAACATGAAGAAGCTGCTCACTCATGAATAATGCCGCCGTCATCATCGTTATTGAAGATGAAGCGCAGATACGCCGCTTTCTGCGGACCACTCTATCCTCACAGGGATATCAGGTAATCGAAGCAGAAACTGGCAAGCAGGGATTAACTGAAGCTGCGACACGCAAACCGGATTTGATCATTCTTGATCTTGGATTACCGGATATGGATGGAGTGGAAGTGGTCAAAAGCGTTCGTGCATGGTCTTCCGTACCGATCATCATCCTGTCTGCCCGCTCACAGGAAAACGACAAGATTTCCGCGCTGGATGCGGGTGCGGATGATTATCTGGTGAAGCCTTTTGGGGCGGGCGAATTGCTCGCCAGGATACGCGTGGCGCTGCGGCATGCATCTTCTGCAACGAATGGCAATAACGACGGTGTTTTCTCCATAGACCAGCTGAAGGTGGACATGGCGCATCGCAAAGTTACTGTCAGTGGAACAGAGGTTCACCTCACTCCGATTGAATACCGTTTGCTGACTGTGTTGATAAAGCACGCAGGAAGGGTGCTGACGCACCAGATGTTGCTTAAGGAAGCTTGGGGTCCCAATTACGTCGAGCGCGCTCACTATCTACGCATCTATATGGGTAATCTGCGCCACAAGCTGGAGAAGGACCCGGCACGCCCGCGTTTTCTTCTGACAGAAGTTGGGGTTGGTTACAGACTCGCTGTTGATTGAAGCTACTAATCATTATTCCCGAAATAACTAAATTATTCTGTACCTTGTAATCGCCAATAATTTGGTTTATTAGAAAGCAGTAAATAATCTAATTTAATTATCTGAATCGTTCACTTGCAAGAAAATCGCACAACCTGACCGTCCGCTTCTGGAACGTTGTTGCCTGATGGCAATTTCTCTCAATTATTTTTTGTGACGGCCGTTTCGGGGCAGATCGTATGGCTGCTGATGAGTAAAGAGCAGAATTCCACAACTATTATTTCGATTCCCGAAAGCAGACAGTCGCCAAGGACAGCTTCTGGCACGAAGCCGCTGTTTACTTAAATGACGCAAAACTGCCATTGGATAACTCAAAGCGAAGAAGTTAAACGGCTGCAATGGCCGAAGAGCAGCCATTCATTCAGAACACTCCACGATAAATTGCAAGTATCCTAAGACTTGCTGATACTTGGCCGATAGCACGCTCAACGGCTTAACAAACGGGAGTCAGTCATGCGCTATGTCCCAGGCATTTCAGCGCTGCCTGTCACGGAAATCGGCGGGCGCAAGGTAAAGGCGGTGAGCCGGGTCAGTGCGCCCACGCCGCCACAGGCACACGAGCAGCCGGTGGAGGCCGTGCCGCCCAGGACGGTGCCTGCCTCCGAAGAGCGGCGCGTTGCGCAGCGCCGCATCACCAACCAGCCCGTGCTGATGGATCGGCGTTCGGGTCTCGAGCGCCGTCGCTACAACCTGTTCCGCCACATTGACGAGGAAGCCTGATCAGGCGGCCGTGTACCGCAACAGTTTGAGGCAATCAAGCGTCGCGGCCAGTTCTACCGCCAGGTAGTCATCGTCGGTGCGGATCAGCGGATCGGCGCCGTTTTCCAGCAGGACCTTCATCATGTCCGCCTTGCCGCTCGAAGCGGTGTACATCAGGACGGTGGCGCCGGTCAGGTTGCGGTTGTCCATGTCGATGCCGGCGTCGATCAGGCGTTGCACCAGCGTAACATTGCCGGAAACGCAGGCCAGCCACAGCGCGTTGTTGCCATCACCGTTGCGTAGCTGGATATCGACACCGTGCGCCAGCAGTTCTGCGGCCAGGTTGTCCATGCCGGACAGGGCGGCACGCATCAGCGGCGTGAGCTCATAATCCGCGTGCTGCAACGGGCGGTCGAGATCATGCGGGTCGAAATGGTGTTCCCGGATGAAGTTGGCCAGGGCAGTACTCGAATGTTCGCCCAGTGCGGGCGGATGCTGTGGTGTGGTCATGCTGGCAACCTTATGTCGTCGGTAATGGTGGTCTCGATGCGCGTGTCTTCCAGCGGCAGCCCCACGGTGAAGTGGTAGATGCTTTGCAGCCGGTCATCCGGCAAGCCGAGCAGGTGGTGGAACGGGTCGTCGAAATAGCAGCCGATGCCGGTACCGCGCAGGCCGTGCGCCTCGGCATGGAGGTAAAGCACCTGCCCGATCAGTCCGGCTTCGCGGAACAGGTCGCGGTAGCTTGCGGGGTCGTATTCCGCCAGCATGCCCAGCGCGAAACAGGAATTGGAGGCGATATCCTGGTGGCAATTCAGGCTGCGCGCAACCCGGTGCAATTCCGCTGGCGTTGCCGCAGTCAGCAGTTGCAGGCCGAGATGGGGCGGTGCATCGGCTACGGCCTGGCGTTGCGGAAAGCGTGCATCCAGCCGCGCATTCAGCAGCTCAGCCAGGTGCGGACTGCGCGGCAGCAGGTAGATGCCGGGTTGCATATCCTGTATGCGATGCACGAACAGCACCAGCGCGATATGCGGCGGCACGGCCAGCGCATCCCAGGGAAGCTGCCTGCGCGGCAGCGTGGCATCGAGCATGGCAAAGAAATCAGGCTTCGGCATGACGTGGCGCGCATCGAAACGTTGCGCACTGCGGCGCTGCAGGATCAGGGTGGCCGCGGCGATATCCGGGACACCGGTTATGGCGGGCGGAATATCGGTGATCTGCGCGACAGGCTTTGCGGCCTCGGACAGATGTTGGCTGGCGGCGGCCACTTCTTCGACTATCGGCCAGCGATACATCGGGTGGCCATCGATGAGGCTGGCCTTGCCATGCCAGCGAGCCGTCGTAGAGGCGCGATGCAGCCATTCCAGGTCGGGCTCAGATGACAGCGACAGCAGGATTTCGGCTTCTTCGCGTTCGGTATCGGCACGGCGGCCGCTGGCAAAATCCGCGCTGCGATCCAGCCCCAGCGACTGCGCCAGCATGGCTGTCCCGACGGTGCGCTGTTCGGTCAGCGGCCAGCCAAGCAGCGCGGCGGCATAACGCAGGGCGCCCACGGCATGGCCGGTGTCGAGCTGGCAATAGCGGAAGGCACGCTCGCCGTATTTCCAGGTTTCGCGCCACATGACGCTGGACAGGCCGACGAACAGTTGCGCCGGGCCTGGGCTCGGCGTGAAGGTGGCGCGGCATTCGAGTGCATGGCTGTCGGGGCGGTAATGGTAAAGGCCGTCTGCGATATCCGGTACGCCGCGCAGGAACAGGTAGGCTTCAACCGGGTGCAGGTTGCCGCTCGAGGGATTGGCGCGTACCGCCCAGCGGTCCGGCCCATAGGATTTCCAGGCGGTGATGCCGAGCGAGAGTTGCAACAGCATGCCGAGTGCCGCCAGGCTGGGCGGCTGCGCCGCAACCGGCTGTGCCAGTTCGTGCAGCGGCCGGCGCAGCATGGCCGCGAAAGCCGGCTGCTGCGCAATGGCTTGCAGCGCAGGTAACGGCACGTTTTCCGCCGCTTCGAAATGCCGGAACGGTATCGGCTGGGCATCCCAGTCCAGCGTTTCAGGGCCGGGCGCGTAAGCTTCGAAGCGATGCTTGGTGCGCTGGTGGTAGGCGCGTACGGTTTGCTGCGCCTCGACGCTCATCGTTTTACCGGGATTCGTCTTCGGGGCCGAAACATTTTTCATAGTCACAGCATACGCTGCAACTCGGCGACTTGCAGACGTTGATACCTTCCCGCTCACACAGCTGTTTGTAGAAAAACTTCTTCCATTTCATGTCGCCGGTATTTTTCGCGGCGAGTTGCGGGAAATGGCCGGAAAGCAGCGTGGACAGCGCCTGGCGGCTGGGCAGGCCGAGATCCTGCCACAGGTGGTCGCTGCCCATGCAGGCCGCGGCGACGAGATGGGCAACCTGGCGGTGGTGTTCGTCTGCCACGGTGCGATGGTCGAGCAGCAGTTGCAGCAGGTCGCCGAATTCCGCCAGCGGCCCGGCATCCTGCAGTACCGCACTTTGCGCGGCCAGCCAGGCCTCGGGCGGGACAAAGCGGGGGAAGCGCCCGGCAAGCAGGCGGGCAAAGGCGTCTGGCCCCAGCCCCAATGCCGGGACGAAGGCATCGCAGCCGGGATTGCAGCGCGCCGCAATCACCCAAGCATAGGCGCCGCCCAGCACGTCGCCTGGTTCGGTGGAATGGCCGAGCAGGTGCCACACGCCGATGTACGCAGCGGCTGGCCGGTAGCCTGCGGTCAGGCCGCCATGGCTTCGTGGGTATAGCATTTCTTGGGACATATCTTGGCGCATGCCTCGCAGCCGACACAGTTCTTCTCGTTGGCTACGGTCATGACTTTCTTTTCGTATTCATCGTCGTCATCCGCACCCAGTTCCAGCGCGATGACTGCGCCGTCTTCGTCGATACCGACCAGTTGCAGCACTTCGCGCCCGCACACGCGGAAACAGCGCCCGCAGCCGATGCATTTGTCCTGGTCGATGTTTTGCACGAACTTCGGCGTCCAGCTGCGGCCGTCGGGCAGGGTGATGGTCACTACGGACATGGCGTGCTCCTCAGTGGACACTGGCCGCCAGTTTCTGGCGTGCGGCGGTCAGTTTTTCATAAGCCAGGAATGCCTGTTCGGCCACATCCGGAATTTTCTCCCAACCCAGTGGCAGGTCTTCCGACAGGTCGTGCAGGTCCATTTTCAATTGTGTTGCACGGGCGTTGAGTTTCTTGATCTCGGCCTTGAGTTCTTCGATGTCTTCCATGGTTTCTCCTTATCCGAATTTGGCGACTTCCGGGAATTTCTCGATCATTTCCACGGCGCTATCGACCAGCTTGGCGCCTTCTTCCGCCAGCTTCTCCATGTCGTTGAAGCCGAAGCGGTGCACGTCGCGCAGGTATTTGTTGATCACTACCAGCCGGCCGGCGGTGAGGATCATGCGGCCGAATCCTTCATGGCTCATTTTCATCATCGGCGAAACCATGATGCCGGTACGCCGTTCCACCGAGAGGCCGACGGCGTTGTAGAACAATTCCAGGCGCCACAGCGTTTCCGGATCGGGATCGCCCATGAGCGGTATTTCCTTGCGCTTCTCCTTGTCGATGATGTAGGGGTCGAGCAGGTTGTCGTTGCTCTTGCCATCCCATGTGCCATAGGTGTCCTGGGCGCGGTACTGCTTCGCCAGTTCGTTGAGGAACATTTCGCCGCTGCTGATCGCGACTGCTTCTGCCGTACTGCTCATGTCGTAGCTCCTGTGATTATTCTTCGTCAAAATTCAATTCGCGTTCGGTCCCCTTGTTCATGACCTTGCGCAACCAGGGCGGCGGTGTGCCCTTTAGTACTTCCTGCAGCTTGCCGAGGATTTCCGGGATGGACTCGGGTTCGTTTACCTTGATCGGGTGGATCTTGTGCGCCACCACGCGTGCCGCGGCCGAGCCGCCGATGGCGGCGACGTAGAGGATGGCGCAATCCTTGATCGCCTCGATCTTTGGGGCCAGCTTGTCCTCGTTGCCGTCTTCCTGCAGGTCGCCGGCAAACTGGATGGCCTCGATCAGGTTGAAGCCTTCCGGTGATATTTCGTAGACAGCGAGATTTTTTGCCCAGCCGAAATGGGCGTCGACCCGCTGCAGGTCCTGGGTGGCAAATGCGATTTTCATTCCTCTTACTCCTTGGTTTCGGCTATACAGCCTGAGTTTGCGCAACATGTTCATGGTGTTCGCCGGGATGGTTCTCTTCGGGCAATGGCCAGCTATCCGGGGCATTTTCATGGTCATGCTCCAGAAATACGTTGGCGACCTGGAAGATCAGCTCGCGCGAGCCGCGATAGCCCACGCTCAATTTATGATTGGCTCCGAGCCGGTCGAAGCAGGGCAGGCCGGCACGGAACAACGGAATGCCCAGCCGCTCCGCCGCCTGACGGCCATGCGAATGGGTGACCAGCAGGTCGCAATTCCCGGCGCGCATTTCCAGGTCTTCCAGGTCGCCGATCAAAACTTCCGCGCACGGCATTTTTTCCAGCAACGGGGAATGCGTGGTGGTGACGGCGGCGCTGATTTCGCAGCCCATGTCGGCGAGCAGCGAGCCGATGGCCCACAGCAGGTCGGGTTCCGCGCCGATCGCCACTTTCTTGCCGCCCATGAAAAAATGGCTGTCCAGCATGGCGTCCGCCAGCTGGCTGCGCTGGCGCCGGTATTTCAGCGGCACCGGTTTGCCGGAAAGTCCCGACAGGAACATCAGCAAACGGTCGTTGGCATCCAGCCCGGTGAGTCGGTCGAACAGGGTATAGGGTACGTCGGTGCGCATCTCCAGCTCCAGTGCGGCGCGCTCCATCTGCTGGCCAATGGCCAGCGTGGCGAGGGAACCGCCCATGCTGCGTATCTGGTCTACGGTCGTGCCGCCATTGGTGGTCGGGCTGAACTGTTGCGGAATATGGCCGTCGAGCGAGCCGGAAAGGTCGGGCAGCACGATGGGAGACAGGCCGAATGCCTCGATGATTTCGATGACTTCCTCAATGTCGGCTGCAGTGAGGTGGCTGCCGACGAGCAGGTTGACCTGGCCGGGGATGGTTTCGGCGGTTTTTTCCACCAGCTCTTCGACGATGCGGGCGACGGTTTTCGACCAGCCATCCTGGAATGCGTCCTTGAAGTCCGGGGTGTCGACAAATACGATGGGCAAATCCGCCAGTTCGGGATGGCGGCTGCGTATCGTTTTCAGGTCGCCGTGGATGTCTTCGCCCTTGGTCTCGGTCAGGCCGGTGGTGCACAGGCCGATGATCTCCGGTTTGGCGCGGCTGTTGATGTTGAGCAGTGCCTGCGCGATGTTGTCCATGCCGCCCATGATGGTGGTGACTTCGTTCATCGCGGTGGTCTGCAGCGGAATGGCTTCGCGGAAATGGCGCACGAACAGGACCAGCCCGAATGCGGTACAGCCCTGCGAGCCATGCAGCACCGGCATGCAGTTGGCAATGCCGAGGAAGGCCAGTGCGCCGCCTATGGGCTGGCTCATTTTCAGCGGGTTGACGCTGCAGGCTTTTTTGGAAGTCGTGACCAGTGCCATTACGCACCTCCAGCGGGAAATGATCCGGCACGGGCGGACAGGGGGACATTGCAGTGTTTCATTTGCAGTCCTCCCACGGCGCCTGCTTGCGCACCTGCTTCCAGATCGGGTTGTACAGCGACTTGTCGATTTCCTGCACCAGCGTCACCATGCCTTCATAGCCGGCATAAGCGTGGTGGCGTTCCTGGTTGATATCCAGCCACGGCATCTTGGCCTTGAGCGCGACGAACTGGGAGCGTCCGCCGGAGAGCATGATGTCGGCCTGGGCCTCCTTGAGCATTTTGTACATCTCGCGCGGCGGCATGTCGTCAAACATGTGCGCGTCGGCGCCCATCAGTTCCTTGACGCGCTCCTTGTCCTCCTCGGTGGATTTCTTGACGCTGGTACCGACGATTTCCAGGCCGACCTCCTGCAATGCGGACACCACCGACCATGACTTCACGCCGCCGGTGATGAGCAATACGCGCTTGCCCTCGAAGCGTTTGCGGTAGCCTTTCAGGCGTTCCCAGGCACGTGCCTCTTCGCGGCGGATCAGGATTTCGGTACGGCTCAATAACTCTTCCGGCGCGCCGCGCTGCACCAGCAGCTTGGCGATCTGGCGCAAGCTGTCGCTGGTGTCGGAGATGCCGTAGAACGAGCCTTCGAAGAACGGGATGCCGTAGCGTTCTTCCATCTTGCGCGCGACGTTGATCATGGCCTTGGAGCAAACCATCATCGCGGCCCTGGCGCGATGCGAACTGGCCACTTCGTGATAGCGTGCATCGCCCGAAATGCAGGCCAGCACACGGATACCGAGGTGGTCGAGCAGCGGCTTGATCTGCCACATCTCGCCGGCCAGGTTGTATTCGCCGATGATGTTGATGTCGTAGGGGGTGGTGGTTTCCGGTTCCTCGGTGCCGATGACGTAGTCGAGCAGCGCTTCGCCGGCCAGCTTGTTGCCGAGATTCTTGCTGCCGACGAAACCCGGCGCATTGATCGGGATGATCGGCTTGCCGAATTTTTCTTTGGCCGCCTTGCATACCGCTTCGATTTCGTCGCCGATCAGTCCGGTAACGCAGGTCTGGTAGACGAACACCGCGGGCGGGTCGTATTTTTCGATGACTTCGCGGATGGCCTTATACAAACGCTTCTCGCCACCGTACACGATGTCGCTCTCGGAAATGTCGGTGGTAAAGCCGGTGCGGTAGAGGCGGGAACCGGAGGATTTCGAGCCGCGGTTGTCCCAGCTGTTGCCTTCGCAGGCGATGGGGCCGTGCACGATGTGCGCGACGTCGGTAATCGGCTGCAACGCGATTTTTGCGCCGTCGAAGGCGCAACCGCCTGCCGCTGCCCCCGGCGTCAATTGCTTGGTGCAACCTTTCTTGCGTTCCTTGTCCGATTTGCCCTGGTTCTTGTCGCAGCCAGGCTCATTGAACACTTCCTGTACCTTGGTGTTGACTCCAGCCACGATAGACCTTTCGAAAATTGGCCACCCAGCAGTTGGGCATGCCTGACGCTTCTTACACAGCAAGCAACGTGCCAAGCTGCACAAGGCACATCAATTGATTGTTTATATTAAAAATACTTTCGAGATGGAAAATCGGCCGCCCTGTCGTAAACCCTACAAAAACAACCCGTGAAGTAAAGAATGGAACAGGGGTAAAGCCATCCACGCACGGCATACGGCGCGTAGCGGAAGGAAAATGCGATGGAACGCTTCTTGCTTGCATGCTGCGGGTATCCAACCAGTGCACACCCAATGGCGGCTTACTCCGAAACTGACAATTACATCGCGATGCCCGGACACAGTACCAACCTGGTCGGAATACCGACCGGCCTGCTGGCGAGCGCGGCATTCAACGAATTTCCGATTCCGCTGCATATCAGCGGCACGCGCGAGGCTCACCGCAACCTGTTCGAGCATCTCGATTCGGTGAAGGATGCGACTGACGCTGCGCAGCTGTTCCAGGACTACATGGCAGTGGTGTTCGGGCTGGCGAGCGAACCGGGACCTGGTGAAAAGCGGCGCTACCGCGCGAGCTATCTGCGCCTGCTGAAAGACTGGGGGTTCGATGCCAACAGTGCGGCAGGGGCGGTGCTGAAAGGCTGGGTGGAAAGCCGCTTCGGCTTGTTCCCGAGCTTCCACAAGGCGCCGCTGTACCGCTTCAACTCGCATGCGTGGATGACTTACGTCGAAGAGAAAATGTCCAGCCGCTTCCATAACAACAGCATCCACATGCAGCTCGATGTGCTGTATGAGTTCTGCCAATGGGCACTGGCGCGTTTCCATGCGACGGGCAAGAAGCACCTGCGGCTGTTTCGCGGCAGCAACGACCTGCGCGAACACCAGCTGTTGCAGCAACTGGGAAACCGCCAGGCATTGATCCGGCTGAATAACCTGGTGTCGTTCACTTCGCAGCCCGAGATCGCCGACGAGTTCGGCGACACCATCATCGAGGCCGAGGTGCCGTTGCCGAAAATTCTTTTTTACAACGATTTGCTGCTGCGGCATCCGTTGCGCGGCGAGGCCGAATTCCTCGTGATCGGCGGCGACTACCGGGTGCAGATGTCTTACTGGAGAGAACCTGTATGAAGATTGAGCGGTACGATCGGGCGCTGGGCGCCTACCTTGGCGTAGCGGTGGGCGATGCGCTGGGGGCCACGGTGGAATTCATGCTGCCGCGCGAAATCCGGCATCTTTATGGCGTGCATTGCGAAATCGTCGGCGGCGGCTGGCTGAAACTGAAGCCGGGCAGGGTAACCGACGATACCGAAATGTCGCTTGCGCTGGGCGGCGCGCTGATTGCCGCCGGCGGCTGGGACGCATATGCCGTGGCCGATGCATTTGTCGCGTGGCTGAAATCCAAACCTGTGGACGTTGGCAATACCTGCCGCCGGGGTATCCAGCGTTACATGATGGTTCGCAGCCTGAGCGGCCCGGTAAGCGAAAGCGATGGTGGCAACGGTGCGCTGATGCGCATCAGCCCGCTGGTATTGGCAACGCTGAATGACGACATGGCGTTTCGCCGGCAGGCGCTGGAACAGGCGCACATCACCCACAATCATCCGCTCTCGGATATTGCAACCCTGGTGCTGGGAGAGATGGCGCGCATGCTGATCAATGGCGGCGGGATCAAGGAGTGCCGGGTCCTGGCCAATGCGCTGTTGACGGAATATCCCAGGTTCCGGTTCGATCCTTACCCGGGGCGTGCTTCCGGCTATATCGTCGATACCGTGCAGACCGTCCTGCATCACTTCTTTCACGGCGATTCATTCGAAAGCTGCGTGGTGGCGACTGTCAACTGTGGCGAGGATGCCGATACTACAGGCGCCATCGTTGGCATGCTGGCCGGCGCACTCTATGGTGCCAGTGCGATTCCCGTGCGCTGGCTGGACAAACTGGATCCAGGCGTCGTAACCGAGATACGGCAACAGGTAGATGGCTTGCTGGAGTTGCCCGGTTCTCAGTAGGCCGATCCGGGCGGTGTGGGGCAGGGCGTGTGGTGGTGGGAGCGGGGACAGTTTTCGAGATCGCCATTGGCTGGCAGAGGGCCCAGCCAGGCATGAATGAGCTGCGGGTCGAAACCTGCTTCCTTGCGCCCTGCGGCTGCCATCAGCGGCCGCCGGATTAGCAAAGGATCCTGCAGCATCAGCTGCAAAGCGCTTTCCGCAGTTTGCTGTTCGGGGACGACCTCGCCGGATTTTACCCGCGGAGCCGCACGGTTGAACCATTCAGCGACCGGGCGCTGGCCAAAGAAGGCCCGCAGTTGCTCGGCGATCCAGGGTTCCCGTACTTTTCGTGTTGATTTTGGCGGTTTCTAAATTTTACTTATAAGTCAGCCAATTAGATTCCCTCTCATAACAGGCTACTCGACGAGGTCCGAATTCTGAGGCCGACGAGCCTGATTTTATTTAACCTTATGTTTTCAGTTAAAAATAAGAATATTTTGTTGACCAATTAACATACCGTGCCGCAGGATTATGGCTTCACTTCCAGGAGAGGATTGTCATGCCCGGCATTCATCGATGGCAATATCAATATTTTGGGGCAACCGCCTTCCCCAAGACGCTCTCGGACGTAGAGTTCCGGGCATTCTTCACCTATTCCGATGAAGAAATTGCAGCTCTCCGCACTGGCTTCCGATCTGCTTTAAGGGTTGGTGCCGCCATTCAACTGGGGTTTCTCAAGATGACAGGCAGCCTGTTGGAGTACACACAAATTATTCCCGCCAAGCTCCTCCGCCACATATCTGTCCAACTCGATCTTCCCACCCTCACCATTGCCAGCCTCCGGGCGATTTATAAACGCCAAAAGACACTTTATGAACACCAGTGGTGGGCAATGGGATTTCTGGGATTTTCCAAGGCAAGCCCCGAACAGCAGCAAGACATGCTCCCCTTTCTGCGCCAGGAGGCCAAACTTGCATACAGTGTGGATGCCTTGCTAGCTCAAGGGAAATTATGGCTTTACCAGCATCGCTATCTAGCCCTTGCAGACAGGACCATTCGAGACATGGCTCGGCGGGCAATGGCGGAATCGGAAGAAGGTTTGTTCCGCCTGATCATGGATCAATTGTCACCGGCCAAATTCAGGCGCATCGAAGCTGCTGTATTGAGGCCTCACGCCAGTACGGGGCGCACCGTTCTCGAATGGCTTCAGCAGCCTCCCCGCAAAAAATCGATCAATGCCTTGCGTGAACGCATCGAGCGTATCGAATTTCTTAAGCGCCTTGGAATTCACGAACTGGACCTCGATAGCGTTGCTATCGAAAAAATCCGCGCTTACGCCAGCCAGCTTCAAGGTGTCCGGCCGGTAAAATACAGAGAGTTGAAGGATCCGACGAGATCATTGCGCCTCATCTTTTTTCTCAAGATGGCCTTGATGCAAGCCTCCGACGCCGCCATCATGCTTGGCGGACGGCAAATCGCTAAAATCGTTCGAACCGCCTATGACAGTGCCCGTATGCTTGAAGCTCAGAGCGCTATCTCGTCGGCGGAAAAATATGAACAAATAATTGAGCGTGTGAAAGACCGTTCGCTTTCGGATCGCGATTTTCGAGCCTATGTGGAATCCTTTGTCGAAGGCCACAAACCACGCCAGTTCCCGACACGCGCTTCCGCGGCGCGCTGGATATTATCCGATCCAAACCCGACATTGCGCACCCTCCTAAACGAGATGCAGAAGCTGGACATCCAGGCTGAACCGCATGACCCGGGCAAAACGCGCCTCGAATACGTCAAAGATCTCTACCGTCAGAAGCGAACTGCCCTGCCTGACAAGCTTGACGTCAAGGTTCCTTCGTCCTGGAGGGACATTATCGAGGGTGAAGACCGCGAACGTGCCATGAGGGGGCTTGAAGCTGTGACCCTAATCGGTTTGCGGAAATCACTCAGAAGCGGTGCAGTTTATGTGGATCACAGCGAGAAATTCCGAGGCCGGCATCGCTTGATGATAGACGAGAAACAATGGGCGCAAGATAAGACCACGCGTTACAACCAATTAAGTTTACCCTTGCGACCAGATGATTTTATCGAATCCTTGGTCACTGAACTGGAACAGAAATTGGCTGAGGTTGATGCCGCAATTACACAAGGCATCATTAACGTCGCTGACAGCAATATCCATGTATCGAGGGTCAAGGCCAAAGATACCAGGCTTGAGGCGAATCGCAAACGGGACGCATTGTTCAGTCAGATCGGAATCGTACAACTTCCGGATTTGATTCTGGAGATGGATAGTCGGGTCGGAGTCAGCAAGATCTTGTTGGGTCGGGCAGCCAAAACCGAAACAGAACTCCTGCAAGTTTACGCCGGCATGCTGGCTCATGGCACGGCACAGGACGCAAGTGCTGTCAGCCTGATGGTGCCGCAGCTAAAACCCAACCAGGTCATTGCCGGCATGCAGTATTTCGAAAATCGTGATGTTGTCCGTCAGGCCAACGATGCGGTGATGAGTTTCCAGAAGCGTTTGCAAATCACTTCTTATTGGGGGGATGGGACGCTGGCCTCGGCAGACATGATGAGCCTGGACGTTTCGCGCAAAATCTGGGTGGCACGGTTGGATCCCAAGCGAGGCATACCTTCAGTCGGCACATATACTCATTTGTCCGACTTCTGGAGCGTCATCTACGACCAGCCGATCATACTCAACGAACGGCAGGCTGGGGCTGCCATCGAAGGTGCGGTTCGCCAGAAAGAAATCGAGATTGACCGGCTTGCCGTTGATACGCATGGCTACACAGAGTTCGCCATGGCAATTGCGAAGCTCCTTGGATTTGCGCTTTGCCCAAGACTCAAACGCTTATCGGAGCGACGCCTATATCTGCCAAGCAGCATGAAAAATATTCCGGAGTCGCTTCGCGGGATTGCTATTCCCAATATCTCGTTGCGACAGATTCGTGCGGAATGGGACAACCTTGTCCGTTTGGCTGCATCGATCGAGACCGGTCATACAACTGCGACCGTCGCCTTGGCGCGATATGGTTCGGCCTCTTCCGACAGCCCCATCTACCGTGCAGGCGTGCATCTTGGCCGTCTCGTTCGAAGCATATACTTGTGCGACTATTTTTTGAGCGAGGAATTGCGACGGACCGTTAACAGGATTCTGGTCCATGGCGAAGCCATCCATACGCTGCAGCGCGCAATCAATGCCGGATCGTTTTCCAAACCGCGCGGACAACACGAAGAAGAACTTTACGCCGTCTCCGGATCGTTAACACTGCTCACGAATCTGTGCCTTGCGTGGACGGCGAACCGCATCCAGGAACATGTTCTGGGTGATGGCGGCATGGCGGAAACCGAGGAAAATCTAGAGTGGCTGCAACAAATCAGCCCAGCACACTACGGAAACATTAACTTTCGGGGAACCTTCAGCTTTCCAATCAGTGAGTATCGGCAATGGCTTCTTTCTGACGTGGCGTTAGGTCGCAAGGTCAAGCAATCAATTGGTTAACTGACTGTATATGATGTGGATTCTCGTCATTATCATTGAATTTGGCTCAATGAATTGCTTGGCAAATGCTATGGCATTTTATTTACATATAGAATAAACATTCTAATATAGTATTTATTAGCGACAAATTATTCAATATAATGCGGCCATGCTAAACCGCGACCCAGAATATCTAGGAAAACTCCAGGACTACTATGCTGAACATAGGGTGCTGCCTTCCTTTACGTCCGTGGCAAAGCTCGTTGGGCTAAAATCCACCTCGGCTGTTGCAGCAATGGTCGGCAGAATGAAAGATGCCGGTTTCCTGGATCAGGCACCGGATCGTAGGCTGCAGCCTGGCAAGCGGTTTTTTGAGCGGGATATTGCAGATAGTGTGCGCGCTGGATTGCCGCAGCCGGCCAATGATGTGCCCGGACAAGCCATATCGGTCGATGAATACTTGATCAAAAGCCCGTCCCGGACGGTGTTGCTGGCGGTCAAAGGCGACTCGATGATCAATGCCGGACTGATGTCTGGCGATATGGTTATCGTTGAACGGAGTGCTCCAACCAAGCCAGGTGACATCGTTGTGGCTATCGTGGATAACGAATATACGGTGAAGTATCTGGAGTTCGACAAGAAGGGCTTTTACTTGCTTCCAGGTAACAAGGAATACCCGTCAATCCGCCCTAAGGATAGTCTGGAGATTTACGGGCGAGTAGTTGGGTGTTACCGGAAATACGGATAGACCGGAGGCTGCGATATGGTAGATCACGAATTCGGCGGGCAATGGACTGAGCAAAAGCTGGAAGCGCTCAAGAATTATCTTACCCAATATCGCTTGATTTTCACGCAGAACGAGAAAGCCAGATACTTCAAGACGATCTACGTCGATGCTTTTGCTGGGACCGGGGAGCGCAAGGCTCCAGAAATCAATGTTGAAGACAGACAGCTTTTCGGGCCAGACGAACTACCCGAGGTCGAAGCCTATTTGAAAGGCAGCGCGCGGATTGCGCTGGAGCTTGCCTCGCCTTTCGACGAGTATGTCTTCATCGACAAGAAGCGGGATCACGTCGAGCAACTGCAGTCGATGATCAAACGCGACTTTCCTGAATTGGAGCCTCGATGCCATATCCAGCAGGAAGACGGACCGCAAGCAATCCGGGAGTTATGCAAGCGCCGGGACTGGAAGAAAGAGCGGGCCGTTATTTTTCTCGACCCCTACGGAATGAACATTGAGTGGGAACTGCTCAAGCAGATCGCCGACACGCAGGCCGTTGATCTATGGTTCCTGTTCCCACTGGGAACAGGTGCGAACAGATTGCTTACCCGCGATGCAACCCCACCCAAAGCCTTTGCGGACAAGCTGACAAGAATCTTCGGAACGGATGCATGGAAAACTGAGTTCTACACACAGTCAGGGCAATCCGACCTGTTTGGGGAAGATCCCAAACTGGTGAAGGACGTTTCCTTTGATCAAATAGGACAATTCCTGATTAAACGGCTGAAGACCATATTCCACGGTGTAGCGCCTACCACCAAGGCGTTATACAACTCTCGCAACAACCCGATGTACTTGCTCTGTTTTGCGGCGGGCAATCCCAAGGGCGCATCTACTGCAATTAAAATCGCTGACTATCTATTGGGGCAACGATCATGACAACCAACAGCAAAATCGAATGGACAGAGCAGACCTGGAACCCCACTGTGGGATGCACCAAGGTCTCGCCGGGGTGCAAACACTGTTACGCCGAGACCATGTCAAAGCGACTGCAGGCCATGGGCGCTCCCGGATATGACAATGGCTTCAAACTGACACTCCTTCCCAACCGGCTTGATGCGCCGTTGAAGAGGAAGAAGCCGACTGTCTATTTCGTCAATTCGATGTCAGACGTATTTCATGAGAGGGTGCCATTCGAGTATATCGACCGTATATTCGAAATCATCACACAGACACCTCAGCACACCTACCAGATATTGACCAAGCGCGCTGCGCGCATGGCGAAATATTTCTCCAATCGACCGGTTCCCGCCAACGCATGGCTTGGGGTATCTGTGGAGGATCAAAAATATGGCCTTCCGCGCATCGAGCATTTGCGTTCCGTCGATGCACAGGTTAGATTCCTGTCGGTTGAGCCACTTCTGGAAGCACTGGGTGAGTTTGACTTGAAAGGCATTCATTGGGTGATCGTCGGTGGTGAATCTGGCCCCAAGGCTCGCCCCATGAAAACAGAATGGGTCGAGTCGATACAGTTCCAATGCGAACAGCAGGACGTGGCGTTCTTCTTCAAGCAGTGGGGAGGCTGGGGCGCGGATGGCAAGAAGAGGGCTAAGAAAGCGAACGGCCGGAAATTGCGCGGTCGCACATGGGACCAGATGCCGGAACTCGGGGCACTTCTATAAAGGCACTGGATGTCCATAAGACACTACGACTGGAGCGCAGGGCCTGACGTTATTCAGCAGCACAGTATTGCAAAGCATCGCATTCTGCAAAGCTACTTGGCGGCATACTTCCAGACACTAGTGAGTTCTCCGAATCAGGACGTGCTGCGCCTTACTCTTGTTGACGGTTTTGCCGGCGGCGGCCTGTATTACCATAGCGACACGCAGAAACTGGTTAAAGGGTCCCCTTTCATATTTCTTGAAGCCACGAAAGAAGCTGAATTTCTGATCAACAAAGATCGCCGCAAGCCGGTTCAGTTTGAAGTGAGTTATTTCTTTATTGAGGCCGACAGGAATGCCCATCTGCACCTGGATAAAGTTCTGCGCGAAGAAGGCTACGCTGCTGCATTGGGTAGCACGATCCATCTGAAGCATTCCAAATTCCAAGATGAGGCCGACAGCATTATTCAGTTCATCAAGCGTAAGAGCCCTCGCAACGGAAGATCCATTTTCGTACTGGACCAGTACGGCTATAAAGATGTTCCTACTCCCACTATTGAGAAGATTTTTGCAAATCTTCCTAGCGCCGAAGTCATCCTGACCTTTGGTATCGATTCGTTTCTGAACTTTGCAAGCGATAAAAAGATTACCAATGACTTTCTGGGGGAGATTGGCATAAACCAGCCTTGGCACGGGAAAACACTTGAAGAGCTAAAAAGCTCTGACCGTAACTGGCGCTACTTCATACAGAGCGCTTTATATCGAGAACTGGTGGGCTGGTGCGGTGCTGAATATTTCACGCCATTCTTTATCAGGAACAATAAGGGACATGGCGATTATTGGTTGCTTCACATGTCACAGCACCATCGTGCGCGAGATGTTATGACCGAGGTGCACTGGAACAATCACAACCAGTTCATTCACTACGGTGGTGCTGGACTTAACATGTTCCAGATGGTCGGTTATGACCCGGATCATGACAGCGATTTTAAACAGCAATCAAGCCTAGGCTTTGAGTTTGACGATGTTGCGAAGGAGGCAAGTATTGATGCCTTGATGCAGCAAGTCCCGAGGCTAATCTATTCGCATGATGAGGGGGTGAGTTTTGGTGAGCTATTCGCTAAGACCTGCAATACTTCCCCGGCTTCGGCAGCAATCTACCGGGACGCCATTGAGAAACTCATCGAGGAAAAAATCATTGACGTAATCGGCGATGACGGCGCGCACCGTCGCTCGGGACAGCAGATAAAATCCAAAGACCAGATTCTGCCGCCCCGGCAGAGAGGACTGTTTTTATAAGGATTGAACAACTAGAGGGATTAAATATCTCCTTTTGGTGGGCCGGCAACGATTGGTTTTGGAAAAAGATGTCGCAATACACCTTCTTCTAATGATAATTCCAGCCGAGGCAGCGTAAGGCGTGCCTGCCTGCGATGCTGGATGAAAGTTTCCGGCGGGTGCCCGTGCTTTTCTACATAAATCCGGTAGGCGCCGGCTGCAAGGTCTTCCCGCAACCTTTTCAGCCACTCAACAAACAGGCGATTACCTTTGGCGGAATTACAACTGCGGCAGACATAAACCGCGTTCCGGATGGAATCCTCCCCGCCCTTGGAGATGGGATCCATATGATCAAGTTGCGCAGTTTCTGCTTGGCCAATTGAACTGCCAGGCGCAAAAGCAGGAAGAATTCCAAGCGGCTGTCCACAGTACGGACAGGCATTTCGCTCGAGATACAACGTCGTAGGAAACTCATAAGGCACTGCATAGTGTCGCCACCATGGACCAAAAATTATTTCGAGCTTGCTCATCTTGGCAGCCTCGTCGGCCGCCGCATTGGCTAGAACTTCGTTTGGTTGGCAGTTCATTTCAACGGAGGAACCAGTGTCAGATGTCCCCGTTTGCGGGAGCGTTCCTTCGGAGGCGTTGATTGCTGGGTGGATAGTCCTCGTTCGAACCGTTCCTTGAGGTCCTGCGGCTCTGCATCCAGATAACGCATGGCAGACTTGATGTCTCGCCAGCCGACATATTCCATCAGTTCCTGCATGTCCCACCCGTTGGAACGAGCCCAGCCGGCGAAACCGCGTCGCAGGGAATGGCTGCTGTATTCTTCCGGGTTTTCGATCCCGGCCTCGGTGAACAAACGCCGCAACAGCGGAATCAAGCTGTTTGCGGCCAGTCCGCCACCGGCGATGTGGCCCCATTGGTCAACCTTGCGAAATACCGGCCCTTTTTTCAAACCTGACTGGGCAATCCATGCCTCGAATGCCGCTACAGGACACAAACGCGACAGCGCCGGACAGCGGAAAGTACGGCCTTCGAGCGAGCGATCTCCTTTGCTGCGAGGCAGATAACAGACCAGCCCCTTGCCGGGCGATACCTCGACATGCTCAATGCGCAAATTTACAAGTTCATCGGCCCGGAACCCCCGCCAGAACCCAAGCAACAAGATTGTCCGGTCGCGGGTATAGCGCAGCAACTGAGGGTTTTTCCCTTCACGTTCTGACGCTGAAATGCTGCATTCGAGCCAGTCGTCTAATTCATTGAGAACTTCGAGCTGGATTGGGCGGGCGCGTTTCTCTTGGGCGGGGTGTAAGGTACGAATGCCCTTGAGTACCCGGCGGACCAACGGCGTACGGGTTGGATCGGGAAAACCGTTTTCGCTGTGCCAGCGGGAGAGTGCCGCCAGCCGGTGCCGGAGCGTATTCATGGACAGGCTGGCGCCATGATCTGCAAGATAGCGGGCAACGGAATCGGCTGTCGCAGGAAGGAACCCCTTCCACTCGATCTCGAAATGGCGCAGCGCCGATGCATAACTCTTGCGGGTGTTTTCCCGTTCTCCGGCGCTTACATATTCATCAAGCCGGTTCATGATAACTCTCTTGGAGAACTACCTGAACATGGCTTGAGTTGATTAGACATGGTAGTTTAGTTTTGCCAAATGGAATTGTGAGAATCGTACTCCGTCGCTTTAGATAAGTCGATTAGATGCGGCTGGGCATATAAACACGATGAAAGGTGATTCATATGAACGTTCTTATAAAAGGTTTTGTTCGAGGGGTTAAGAATGCCCCGCTGATTTTCTTTGCGCCAGCGATTGCCATCTGGCGGTTGTTTGTTGAGACAACGGATTCGCTTCTTGAAAAAAGCGATACTCGGCATCCGGATTAACGCTGTGCAATTCGATTATTTTGTCCTAAGGGAATTTGACGACCTACGACATACGTCGTAATATTTCCGTATGCAAACTTATCGTCTGCCGGCCGACGGGCTGGAATATGAAGTCATGCTTTTACTTTGGCAACTTGGCACTGTTTCCGTGCGAGAGTTGCATGAGCATCTGGGTGTTCCTGCCGGTCGTGTCTATACGACCACGGCGAAAGTCGTGGACCGCCTTCGCGAGAAAGGCCTGATTTCGCGTAAACGGGATAGCGGCGGTTTTGTCTACAGCCCGACGATAGACAGGCAAGAGGTGGAACGAGTCCGGGCAAGGCATTTGTTGAACCGGTTCCTGGGGGCAGCGCCTCATGCGGCCATGGCCGCCTTGGTTGAGGCGGTAGGCGAAATCGATCCTGAGTTGCTGGAAGAGCTTGAGCAAACCATCAAATCAAAAAGGGAGTCCGAACATGGAGCGTGAATCCTTGTTGATGATCCTGCTGCTATTGCTTGGTGGTCTTGTCATACAGCCTTTTGCGCTGATCCCGTCACATGATGGGCTTGGTAGGAGTGATTGCAATGTCGAGCGCCGTGCCTGGCTGAGGCTATGGTTGCCGATCATGCCGGCTTTGCTGGTTGCCGCCTGGTTATGTGGCTGGGCGCTGCATGAACCGGACCCGGTAGATGATCCGCTCGGCCGATGGGAGCTGATTGGCGCGTGTTTCCCTTTTGGGGTGGTCATGGTTCGTGCAGTGCTTAGGGCAATATGGGCGCTTTTTCGGGAACCGGACGATGCAGGCGTTTGTACCGTCGGATTGTTTCGGCCCAGGATATTGTTTTCCCCATTCCTGGCCAGGAAGCTGGATGAAGGAATGCTGCATGCCGCCTGGCAGCATGAACATGCCCACGCCCGTCATCGCGATCCCCTGCGCATCTGGCTGGCGCAATTTGCGACGGATTTGCAATGGCCCTGGCCATGGGCGCGCAAACGTTTCGATGCCTGGCTCGAAGCCCTGGAATGCGCCCGCGACGACGAGGCCCGTCGCCACGGCGTCAGGGGAGCAGACCTCGCCGCAGCGGTTCTTGCCATGGTCAGGCAATCGCCTGTCTCATCGATTGATGCTGCAAGACGAACAGCCGGCGTGCATACGCATGCTTTACTGGTTGGGGATCGACAGGCATTGCAAAAACGGATCGCCAGATTGCTGTCTCCGCTCCCGGAATTGCAGGCAACATCAGACCAAAGATTGGCAGGCTTTTCCGGAATTGAAAGCTGGCTTGCAGGCCTGCTGGCGGTTGCCTGCGTACTGGGTATTCTGTACGGCGAACCTGTCATGCATTCATTGCTCGCATGGACATCCTGAAGCGCGCCTGCGGGCATGCAAGACGCACCATCGCGACGTTGCTTGCGGTTTCATGTCTGTTTGGGGCAGCCACTACGCAAGCACAGGCCGCCAGCACGGACACCCATGCTGTTGTCACTGCGAATGTCCAAACGTTCGACCAGCAGTTTCATGCCTATGGCCAGGTTGAGCCGATAGCGATAGTACAGGTGCGCGCGGCAAGTCCGGGCATCGTCTCGGGCATGAATCTGCTGCCGGGCCAAGTGCTAAAGTCCGGTCAGGAAATAGGCAAGCTTGGCGGCCCTGAAATCAAAGCGCTTCTCTTGCAGAGCAACGCTGAGCTAAGAAGTGCGCAGGCCAGCCTGGCCGCTGCAGGAAAGTCGCTTGTCTTTCAGAAGCAGCAACGCGAACTGCATCTGGCCACCCAACTGGCAGTCATCCAGGCCGAGAGCGTATTGGCCCAGGCGCAATCCGCGAACGAAACGGCTCGGGCGAATCTGCGTGCCCTGCAGCAAATGATCATATTGAGGTCGCCCGTTGATGGCCAGGTAAGTAGCGTGGATGCCGCCAACGGTGAACGCATGGCCGTGGGTCAGCCTGTCTTCACATTACAGCCTGCAAACAAGCTTTGGCTCAAGGCCGTGTATTACGGGGCAGAGGCCGCCATGATCAAACCGGGGATGGAAGGACGTTTCATTTCGGCCGATGACAGCAATCCCATCCCGGTCAGGATAGCCACCGTATCAGGCTCGATTGCCAAGGATGGCGGGGAAAGCGTCGGCCTGATGCCGGTAGGCGCGGCGCCAGTCTGGATGAACGGCGAGTCCGGCACGGTGGTTTTAAACGGATCAAAGAGTTCAATGGTTGCGGTTCCCACGCGTGCGCTCATACTCGACCAGGGGAAATGGTGGGTGCTGGTGCATACCTCAACTGGCAATCATCCCCAGGAAGTGGTTCCGGGGCCAGCCCATGGCTGGGAGACATTCATCATGCATGGCTTGGCACCCGGAACCGAGGTCGTGGTGGATAACGCCTACCTGGAATTTCACCGCAGCATTTCCCAGCGCTACCAGCCACCCGACTGATCGTAATGCCCGACGCACAGAATCGCTGGCGAGTATTGCAGCACCCGGTCTTTTGGGTTCTCGTCTTTGGCGCGCTCATCGCCTATAGCGTATTTGCCTACCTGAAGGTCCCGGTCGAAGTGCTGCCGCGCTTCAATTTCCCACAAATCAGCGTGTTCGTGCACGAACCGGGCGCTACCGCAACTGAAATGGAAACGCTGGTTACAAGGCCGATCGAAGGGCAGATTCTGAGCCTGCCCAATCTGGTCAGCGTACGTTCGGTGATGGGGAATGGCCTGGTCGAGATCGATGCACGCTTCCGTGAGGGCACAGACGCGCAGCAAGACCTCTTGGCTGTCAACGGCGCCGTAGATCGCGCCCGCGGCCAGCTTCCCGCCGGCATTCAGCCGTTCTCCCAGATCATGGGCAATGCCATCAACGAGGTGGCTGATTACACGTTGCAGATTCCTGTCGGGACCGCACCGGTGGAAGCGCTACGCACCGTGATTGCCAATGTGGTGCCGGCGCTTCGGGCCCTGCCAGGGGTACAGAGGGTGGAAGCCTATGGTGTCGGCGACGAAGCGCTGTGGGTGCAGCCGAACCTGGCCGCCATGCGCCGTTATCAGGTGCCCATCACGGCCATCACCCAGGCCATCAGGGAACAGGTGCTGTTGAGCCCGGGCGGCTACGTCACGCAAGGACATCAGGATGTGCTCATCGAGGCGCGCAACCTTCCGACGCATATCTCCCAACTTGAACAGATTCCCGTGGTCGGCCCGCATGGTCCAATTCCGTTGCGCGATCTGGCACACATAGTTCGTGCGCCGGTTCCGTCCCACAATGCGGTCTCCCTCGACGGCCGGCCTAGCATTGCGCTCACCGTGTTCAAACAGCCCGGCGCATCCACCATACCGGTCACCACGGCCGTTCAGGCCGTTCTCGACGAGACATCAGGGCAATTGCCACTAGGCGTGCATTGGGTGCGCACCTACAACCAGGGGCATCTCGTTCACATCGTCGGTGCGGATCTCGGCAGGAATCTGGTCATAGGCGGTGTGCTCGCGATCGTCGTCCTGTTCTGGGTGCTGGGGGCTGGCCGGGGCATATGGACGCTTGCGTTCAGCATCCCCTTGTCATTGCTCATGGGGATCGCAGCGCTTTATACCCTCGGACACAGCCTCAACCTGATGACGCTCGGTGCCCTGACCGTCGCCGTAGGATTGCTGGCGGACGATGCCATCATCGTGCTGGAAAGCATCTATCATCGCTGGGAACAGGGAGATGATCATTGGTCCGGTGTGTGGAGCGGATTGAAGGCCATCGCCATCCCCGACATCACCAGCACGCTGACCACCGTCGCCGTGTTCGTGCCATTGCTTTTTGTCGGCGGACTGGCTGGGCTGTTCTTTATTCCATTCGCGCTGGCGATGACGTTGGCCCTAATTGCCTCGATGCTTGTCTCGCTTAGTTTCATCCCCCTTGGCTTGGGATTCATTCGGGCCCGGCCGCATGGCAAAGCCACGTCTGGCGGCCGCATGCTGGAACGGATGCAAGGGGTGAACGAGAAGCTGTTTGACATGGTGTCCAGGCACCCGCGGACGAGCCTGACGATAACCTTTGCAACGCTGCTGCTCAGCCTGATCGGCCTGATACTCGTTCCGATCAATTTTCTTCCGCTGCCCAATGAGGGCGTGCTGCTGGAATCCTTCGCTCTGCCGCCGGGCAGCTCGCTGGTGGACACCGAAATCGCCGCCCAATCCATCACGCAGCGCTTGCGGGCCGACCCGGACGTTGCGCATGTATTCGTCCGCATCGGCTCATCCTCCAGCACGGCTTACACCGAACCCGCCTATGCCGGCGAGATACAGATCGAGCTTAAGCAGAATGTGAACGCAAACAGTCTGGATGCCATCGGGCAACGTGTGCTACGAGAAACGCACCTTACCGGCATGCAGGTTGCGCTGGGTACACCGACCGTCGAACGCATCGGCGAGAGCTTGTCGGGGCTTTCGCAGCCATTCGTGCTGCACCTGTTTGGCAATGACATTCCCAGGATGCGCGAGGTTGCAAACGAGGTGACCGCCCGGTTGCGTCAGATTCCCGCCCTCGCGGATGTCTTCAACAATGACGGCTATCCCGTGACGCAATTGCAGTTGCAGCCCAAGTGGCCGGCCCTGGCGGCATACGGCTTGACTCCTGCCGAGCTGAACGCGCAGATCACCCCGCTGCTCAACGGCGAGGTTGTGGCGCAGGTTCCTGAAGGCAATGTGCCTCTGGATCTCTACGTGCGCCTGGCTAATGCGCACCGGCAAACGCTCTCCGACCTGAGCCGATTGCCCATTCGCACCACCGGCTGGACGCCTCTCGGGTCAGTGGCCGATCTGATGCTGGTAACGACGCCGAACCAGATCCGGCACATCGACGGGGCGCGGGCACTGGATATCCTGGCCACCCCCACCGGCCCATTGGGCAGCACCATTGCATCCGCGAAAAGCGTGCTGGCGGGGCTGCACTTGCCTCCCGGCTATCGGGTCAGCTTTGGAGGCCTCTACCCGGAACTGGAAAAAGCTGCGGTCGGACTGGGCATGGCCGCCCTGGCGGCCTTCGTATTGGTGGTTGGAATCCTGATCCTGCAGTTCGATGGACTGCTGGTGCCGGGCCTGCTGTTGCTGGAGATTCCGCTTGCCCTGATGGGTGGGGCCATTGCCCTGATCGTCAGTGGCGTCGGGCTGAATGCGATCGGACTGGTCGGGTTTCTGACCTTGATCGGCATCGGCCTGCGCCATGGCATCGTCCTGCTCGACCGGGCCCGCAGCAATGAGGCGGCCGGGATGCCGGTTGAGGAAGCGGTGCGCGAAGCCATACGGGTGCGTTTCCGGCCCATCATATTGACCGCATTGACGGCGATCCTGGGCATGTTGCCGACCGCCCTGGGGATCGGACAGGGCGCCACCCCTGAACAGGGATTGGCCGTGGTCATCCTGGGCGGCGTGATATGGAGCGTCATCCGCAGCACGAACCTGATACCCGCCCTTTATCTGTACTGGCGACGCAAGCAATTGGTGGGGACATGAACATGCAAGAACGGATGGCAGGCCAGTCGAATCGGCCACGACACGGAGTGGCGATAGCCTGTTTGTTGGCAATGACCCTGGGGAGCTGCGCGATCTATCATCCGCAGCCATTGGACAAATCCCGCGGATTGGCTTCATCCATCCATTCACTGCATGCCTCTGCCGATCAATCCGCGCTGCCCATGCCAAAGGCGTGGAATCAGCAATCGATTGATCTCAAGCATGGCCTGAGTGAAACGGAAACTGCCGTCCTGGCGGTATTGAACAGTCCCAGGCTCGAAGCTGCCCGGGCAGAATTGACCGAGGCCAAGGCATCGCTCTATGCGGCCGGCCTGTTGCCTGATCCCCAGGCGCAAATTTCCCTCGATTATCCGACCAGCAAGGGGCCGAACCTGAGCCGGGGCGAGAGTTTCGGATTGGGTATCGACCTGCAAAAGCTGCTCACGCTCGGCGCCCGGCGCGATGCCGCCTCCGAACGCGTACAAGCCACCTACCTGAATATCCTGTGGCAGGAATGGCAAGTAGTTCAGCAGGCCCGCATGTTGTGGCGGCGTGCGCTGATCCAGCAGCAGCAAATCACGCTTCTGCAAGACCAATTCCAGCAAGCCAGAAGCACTTGGCAGGAAATACGCAAGGCATTGGCCTTGGGCAACTCGACCCTGGACCAGGAAGGGCTCGCGCTGGCACCCATGATGTCGGCCCAGGCCGCTGTCAAGGAAGCCCTGCGGCAATTCAATGCCACGATGCATGACCTGCATTTGCTGCTCGGGCTCGATCCGTCCGTTCCGCTCGTATTGTCTGGTCCCAAGGACCTTTCATCGCAAATTCAGCCACCCATGCGCGAAAACGTCCTGCAATCCCGTCTTGACGCGATAGCCCAGCGCCGGCCCGACCTGCTTGCGCTGCAGGCGGGATATGCAAGCCAGGAAAACACAGTGCGAGTGCAGATACTTGAACAATTCCCCAGCTTCAGCGTCGGGATCAATCGCTCAAGGGATACCTCCGGCATATGGACTACAGGGCCATTTATCAACCTGAACCTGCCGATCTTCAACAGAAACAAGGGGGGCATCGCCGTCGCCCGTGCCACCCGGATGCGCTTGCGCCAGGAATACCGATATGGGCTGGCATCCGCCTATGTACAGGCAAGCAAGATTGCAAAGGATCAGCAGATAGCGTATTCGGAATGGCTGGCCCTATCGAAGCGGATGCCCAAGCTGGAAGAGACCGAAATCCAACTGTCCAATGCCCTGACCTCGGGTGAGATCGATCTGCTCGCGTTCACTACATTGCGTACGGCGTACTTTTCCCAGAAGATGAAAGTCCTGCTTCTGGACCAGGAGCTCCTGGAACAAGAAGTGGCTATTGAAACGCTGACGGGGACACTATTGCCGTCGCCGCATGAAGCTCATTTTTGACTTTGCTCCGTGTGGGAACGAGTAGCGTACTGAGGTAGCACGTTATGACGATAAGGATATTCGCGGACACCAAACATTGGGCTCGTACGATAAAGCGAGATGTACATGCAGTCTGGTTAGCCGCGCGCGACCCGCGAACACCGTGGTACGCTAAGGCACTTGCGCTGGTCGTAGCCGCCTATGCGGTGTCACCCATCGATTTGATCCCCGATTTCATTCCAGTACTTGGTTACTTGGACGATCTTGTGATCGTGCCGCTTGGCATCTTCCTGGTCGTCCGGCTCATACCGCCTGAAGTGATGGAGGAACACAGAGAAGCTGCGGCCAAAGCCACTGAACGGCCAGTTAGTCGCTTGGCGGCTGGCGTGGTCATTGCCGTCTGGATCGTTTGTGTTGCGCTCTTGGTCAGAGTGTTCATTTGACACTGTACAGTCCCGGCAACGTGCGGGGACTATTGTTGATGCAAAAAGGAGATAAATTAAACCACCGTAGCACGCAAGGTTTTGGCCGCAGCGACCATGTTGGCCAGCGCAGGAATCACCTCGTTCCACTGGCGGGTCTTCAGGCCGCAATCGGGGTTGACCCACAGGCGTTCGGCGGGTATGCGTCCGGCGGCTTTTTTCATCAGCTCGACCATGTGCTGCTCGGTCGGGATGTTGGGCGAGTGGATGTCATACACGCCGGGGCCGATCTCATTCGGATACTTGAAATAGTCAAACGCATCCAGCAGCTCCATGTCGGAGCGCGAGGTCTCGATGGTGATGACGTCGGCATCCATGACGGCGATGGCGGTGATGATGTCGTTGAATTCCGAATAGCACATGTGGGTGTGAATCTGTGTTTCATCCGCCACACCGTTGGCGGTGATGCGGAACGATTCCACCGCCCAGTTCAGGTAAGTGCTCCATTGCGCCTTGCGCAGCGGCAAGCCTTCGCGCAGCGCGGCCTCGTCGATCTGGATCACGCGCACCCCAGCCTGTTCTAAATCAAGAACTTCCTCGCGGATGGCAAGGGCGAGTTGTTTGCACGACACCGAGCGCGGCTGGTCGTCGCGCACGAACGACCAATTGAGGATGGTCACCGGTCCGGTCAGCATGCCCTTCATGGGCTTCGTGGTGAGCGACTGTGCATATTGAGTCCATTCGACCGTCATCGCCTTGGGTCGACTGATGTCGCCGAAAAGGATGGGTGGCTTCACGCAGCGCGAGCCGTAAGACTGCACCCAGCCGAATTCGCTGAAGGCGTAACCGGCCAGCTGCTCGCCGAAATACTCCACCATGTCGTTGCGCTCGGCTTCGCCATGCACTAACACATCCAGCCCCAACGCTTCCTGCTCGCGCACGCTACGGGCAATTTCGGCCTGCATTGCGATTGTGTAGGCTGCTTCTTCTATCTCGCCCGCCTTTAACTGACGGCGCACCAAGCGGATTTCTGCTGTCTGCGGGAAGGAGCCAATGGTCGTGGTAGGAAATTTTGGCAGCTTCAGTAGCGCGGCTTGCTTGGCAGCGCGCTGAGCATAGGGATTCTGACGTTGACCAAGCGTTGAATCGATACTAGCCAGAATAGCTTTCACCGCCGGATTGTTGACGCGCGGCGAGTTGCGGCGGGATTCGATGGCGGCGCGGTTGGCGGCGAGTTCGTTCTTCACGGCATCGCGCCCCTGATTCAGCGCGACGGCGAGTACGGTTAGTTCCTCCAGCTTTTGCTTGGCGAACGCCAGCCAGGATTTGATCTCTTGATCGAGTTTCTGCTCGCTGTCTAGGTCCACCGGCACATGCAGCAGAGAACACGACGGAGCGATCCACAGGCGGTTCCCCAGTTGTTTTGCCAGTGGTTCAAGCCAATCCAGCGTCTCATTCAGGTCAGTCTTCCAGATATTACGCCCGTTAATGACACCCAGAGATAGAACTTTGAATGAGGGCATCAGGTTTAGCAGTGGCTGGATGTCGTCGCGCCCGTTGATCGCGTCCACATGCAGCCCCGCCACCGGAAGGTTTGCGGCCAAGTAGGTATTTTCGAGCAGTTGTCCAAAGTAGGTAGCCAGCAGCAGCTTGATGCGGCAACTCTTCAGGTAGTGGTATGCGATGTTGAAAGCATGCTGCCATTCCGCCTTGAGTTCGGTGACGAGAATGGGTTCGTCGATCTGCACCCATTCCACGCCCTGAGCAGCCAGTGTGTCCAGTAACTCTCCATACACGGGAAGCAGGCGTGGCAGCAACGCCAACCGGTCGGAATCATCCTTGGATTTTCCGATACAAAGATAAGTCACCGGGCCGACGATGACCGGCTTGACCTTCACACCTTCAGCATGGGCTTCCGCCAGTTGCGCCATGAGGCGTGAGGCATCGAGCTTGAACTGGGTGTCGGCAGTGAATTCGGGCACGATGTAGTGGTAGTTGGTATCGAACCATTTAGTCATTTCGACCGCCGCCACCCCTCCACAGCATTGTACATGCTCTTCCGCCGATTGAGCCGAACGGCCACGCGCTATGCGGAAGTAATTATCCAGCGCATCGCCCTGAAAGTCGCGCACGCGTTCGGGTAAATTGCCCAAGGTGAAGCTCATATCTAGTATTTGGTCGTAGAAAGAAAAATCACCGACCGGCACGAAATCGAAGCCGGACTGATCTTGCCAGTGGCGCTGGCGCAGTTGCGCGCCTTGGGCTTTGAGTTCGTCGCGGGAGGATAGGTCTTTCCAGTAAGATTCGAGGGCGAACTTCAGTTCGCGTTTTGCGCCGATGCGCGGAAAGCCAAGGTTATGAGTAATTGCCATGGTTTGCACCTTAAGAAAATGAACAGTGCGTCATGGTAGATAACTCAACAAATGAATAAAAATGGTAATATTTCACGAATCAATTACTTTTATTCATGAGACGACATTCCCATGGCCACTCTGGAGCGCATACATCTCGAAATTGTCCGAGCCGTCGCGCAGCACGGTTCGTTGACTGCGGCTGCGGAAAGACTGCATCTCACCCAGTCCGCGCTTAGCCACACCGTGCGCAAGCTGGAGGATCAGCTTGGACTTGCCATCTGGTACCGGGAAGGACGCAGCCTGCGTCCAACTCAGGCGGGTGAGTATCTACTGACCGTTTCCAATCGGCTGTTGCCGCAGCTCATTCATGCCGAGGATCGATTGCAACAATTCGCGCAAGGCGAGCGCGGCAACCTGCGTATCGGTATGGAATGCCATCCCTGCTACCAGTGGCTGCTGAAGATTGTCTCGCCATATCTTGCGGAATGGCCAGACGTGGATGTGGATGTGAAGCAGAAATTCCAGTTCGGCGGCATCGGTGCGTTGTTCGGCTATGAAATCGACATGCTGGTGACACCCGATCCGCTATATAAGACCGGCCTAACCTTTGTGCCGGTGTTCGATTACGAACAGGTGCTGGTGGTCGGCCCGCAGCACCCTCTACGCGGAACCAAATACGTGCTGCCCAAGCAGCTATCAGATGAGACGCTCATCACCTATCCGGTCGCCATCGAGCGACTAGACATCTACAATCTGTTTCTGACCCCTGAGAGTATTGCCCCCAAGCGCCACAAGATCATCGAGACCACGGACATCATGTTGCAAATGGTAGCCAGCGGGCGCGGCGTGGCCGCATTGCCGCGCTGGCTAGTAGAAGAGCAATCTATCAGGTTTGATGTCGCACCAGTAAAGCTGGGGCCGCGAGGCATGGCCAAGCAAATCTTTCTAGGGTTCCGCGAGGCAGATGTTGGCATAGACTACCTGCGGGCTTTCGTCGATCAGGCACGCACCCATCGCGACAACCTACGCTATTTATGAGCCCAGTCTGTGGTACTCACCATCACCGCGCAGTTCGACATGACACTGCTGAATGAACTTGAGTGATGGACGTCGTTGACCGCCTGCCGCAAACCCGCGATCGTGGTATCTATCTCAAGCAACAACTCAATGACAAGCTGATCGAGCGCCGGCAGGACATCAACAAATACGGCGACGACTTGCCCGAGGTTTGCGACTGGAAGTGGGGCGCGCATTTAAAACGTTTAGCATTGTCCGCTGTCTTTGCTGCCAGCAAGTCTCTAAGCCGGGTTAAGCATGGGATGCGTCTCCTCGGCACGCAAAACAAGTAACATACCCGACAACCCCAATACAACCGAAGTGAACCAGAACGCGGCCTCGATGCCATTGCTCCATTGGGCGACCAGACCCAGCGCGATAGCGCCTATGGCATAACCCGTATCACGCCAGTAGCGATAGACCCCAAGGGAGGAACTGCGCCAGTTGGGATGAGAGATATCGGCTACGGAAGCGATGATGTTGGGGTACAGCAGGGCCATTCCTACGCCCATAACGATTGCGCTGCCCATCCACGCGGCCATGCCGTTTACTACTGGAACACTTGCAATACCCAGCCCAAGCAACCACAGCCCGGCAACAATGGTTTTCTTGCGGCCGATGATGTCGGACAACGCTCCCGTCCCAAGCTGGGAGACACCCCACACCATGCCGTATACGGCGGTAACCCAGCCGATTTGAACCAGTTCCAATCCGTGCTCATGCAAAAATACAGGGAAAAGCACCCAAAGCAGTGCGTCGGCAATCTTGTTGGTGACCCCGGCCTGACATAGTGCGCTCAAGGTGGGGTGCCGGAAGGAAACCAGTGTGAATATCTCCCAGGTGCTGGGATGGGCCGATACTCCTGACGGGAAACGCGGGCGATGCCCCGAGTAAGTTCCCTGGGCATGCTCATGGCTTTCCGCCTTGGCCCATGGCAATGTCTCGCGTACAAAAACTATGGCTATCAAGGCCGCGACGAGAATCACGGCAAGCGTGAATGAAGCAAGCGCCTCGCGGGGGCCATAGATAACTGATAGATATCCCGTCACAAGGCCGCCGATGCCCACTGCAGCGTATCCGGCGAATTCGTTGACGCCGGTGGCGAAGCCGCGCTGCTCCGCGCGGGTGATATCCACTTTGCTGGTTACCGTCATGCTCCAGGCAAATCCCTGGTTGATGCCAAGAAAAACATTCGCCGCCACGATCCAGCCCCAACTTGGCGCATACAGGATCATGAACGGGATCGGCACCGCCCCCAGCCAGCCGAGCAGCAGCACCTTCTTGCGCCCGATGCGTTCGGACAGGCGTCCCGCCACGAAATTCAGGATGCCCTTGACGAACCCGAACGACACCACGAAGGACATGAGGAACAGGAACGAGCCTTTCGGCACCCCGAAATCCTGGCTCAATACCGGCAGGACGTTGCGCTCCATGCCGATTACCAGTCCCACAAAAAAGACCTGGATTGCCTGCTGGACGAACTGGTGAAGATTGGCGCGGATGCCGCGGATGTACCGATGCTCCGCGGCCATTGCCTCCAATATCGATCTTTCCATGATGCGCTTATCAGGCTGCGATATTGGCGGCGACCATCTGGTCCATCTCGGCCGGCCGCGGCGGAATATCCTTGGCGAGGTAATCGATGAAATCCTCCTTGCACATCGACAGCGCAGAATTCCAGCGTTTCTCGAAGCCGATGGTGGATGAGGGCTTGCCAGACAGGCCAGCGCCACAGACGCTACCTGCCTGGTGGCCCGGAAAGATTTCGATCTCATTGGACAGGTGCAGCAGCTTGGTGTGGATGCTGTCATAGAGCTGGGCGGCCATTTCCCGCTCGCGTCCCAGTAGATCTGGGCGTCCTATCGAACCCACGAACAGCGTGTCTCCGGTTATGACGAACCAGGGAAGTTCGCCCCGGCGCATGTCGGTAACCAGCAGACAAACGCTGTCAGGTGTATGGCCCGGCGTATGCAGCACCTCGACGTTGACGTTGCCGAGGTTCAGCGACTGACCGTCGCTCAAGGGTTCAAAGTCAAACTTCACGAGTCCTTTATCCGATTCGTGCAAACAATACGGTGCACCAACCATCTGTGCGAGTTTCCTTCCGCCGGAGTAGTGGTCGGCATGGACATGGGTATCGATCACGTAATTGATGGTGACATTGGCCTTCTTCGCTTCGTCGATGAACCATTGTTCATCGCCTGCGACCACGTCCACGGCCATGGACTTGCCCTTGGTGCCGCAGCCGAAGAAATAGGACAGGGTGGATTCTTTCGTTGCCAGTTGCCTGAAAAACATGTTGTCTTTCTCCTAATATGATCAGAAAACTAAAATTTTCGACCCGGCCATCGGGCTTTATCCTTGAATTACAGGCCAACCAACTGCGCTTGGTATCCCTTGCCTTTTACCGCATTCAGCAGCGCGGATGAATTCGTGGTGTCCGAGTCATACAAAACCACAAGAAGGTGCGACTGGTCGAAGCGGGGCGCAATCACCCCAGCGATTTCCCTCAATTCTGACTCGATGGCCTGCCGTTGACTTTCGTTTATTGTTCCTCCCGCTCGATGAGTATCACCCGATGTTCGCGGGACAGCCCCTTGCGCAGGCGACTCGCAGCTACGATGCCGCCAATCCCGCCGCCCAATATCAATACTGTTTTACCTTGTGTCATGGCCGTCTCCTTCACTTAAATTTTGCCGATCCGTACTCACGTTGTTGGCATTTTCAGAACACCAGAACCTTGTTGGCCCATTCCGTCCATTCTGCTAATTCGGCCATCGTACTTTTGTGCGAGCCTTCGACTAGATCGTTTTCGGCAATGCCTCGCGCAGCCATGCAAGAGCCGCAGACACCAACCCCGCCAGGAGCAGAGCGAATCACCTTGTTCAGCATGATCTGGATGCTGTAAAACCCTTCCGGCACTTTCTGCCCGGACTTGGCGCAACTCGCTGCATCGCCAATCAGAAAGACCTTCACTTCGTTATTCGGGCGGCCGACTAATGTCCCAGCAAGGCGCAGTGCATTGTAAGAACCTTCAGAACCGTAAGGTGGTGCATTGAGGATGAACAGGGCTTTCATGGCGACCTCCTTGTGATTGACTATAATCTAATTGTGATTAGAGTGATTAGAGCACTAGCTGGCTATTAAAGTCAATATGGTTTAAAGTGTGCAACATATATTCTATCGATTAATGGATTAATGATATGAAAGACGCTCGCCAAATCAAAGATATGCTCTATGAGCAGCTAGCGCGTATAGGCAAGGTTTTTTCCAGCCCCAGGCGATTGGAATTGATCGAGTTGCTATGCCAGGGTGCAAAGACGGTGGAAACTTTGGCAAATGAAGCATCCATCAGTGTAAAACTGACCAGCGCACACCTACGTGAATTGCGTGTAGCACGTCTGGTTGAGACCGAGCGGCGGGGAAAGAACATCTATTACCGGCTCGCCGATAAGGCAGTGGCCGATCTTTGGGTGAATATCCATACCTTGGCTGAGGAGCGCTTAGTCGAATTGCAAATGGCGTTGCATAAGATTGCCACACTGCCGAATGACCTAGTGCCTAGTGATCGTGAAAGCCTGATCAAGGCTGCGCGCAAAGGCGAAGTGGTAGTGCTTGACGTGAGACCAAGCGAGGAATATCTGACCGCACATCTTCCTTTTGCCAGGTCGATCCCGCTGGAGGAACTGCGCCAGCGGCTGGATGAATTGCCCAAAGACCGTTCCATCGTAGCCTATTGTCGCGGCCCTTATTGCCTGATGGCAGCAGATGCAGTTGCTATGCTTAAGGATAAAGGCTATTCGGCTTATCACTTGCGCGATGGCATAGCCGAATGGGCGGTGACGAAATGATTATGTGCCCTACAGCCGAGAATTGAATGGACTATGTCATTTCTTTACCAGCAGGCGTAGCATTATCAGAGCAAGGCGCAGGAATCCGATCTGAAAGGAGGCAATGAAATGACTACTCCTAACCGCCCCGAAAATGAATCACAAAAGATTTTATGCAGCGAATGCCTCAAGGAGATTCCCTTGAGTGCGGCATTAACGCCGGATGGCAAGGATTACATAGGGCAATTCTGTGGGATCGAATGCGATGAGCAGTTCGTGGCACAAAACAATCCCGACCAAGCTGAAAAACCAAACAGTAAAAACGCGCTTTAAGCTACTAGCCTTTAAACGCGGGGGGCCATGACCAACGATCCCGCAAGCTATGATGCCTGGTATGAGACTGCCCGCGGGCACTGGATCGGCGAGGCAGAGTTTCGGCTGCTGTCACGGCTGCTGCGGCCTCAGCCTGATGAAAGCGTTTTGGATGTGGGTTGCGGCAGTGGGTACTTTGCACGCCGTTTTGCGCAATTGGTTAATGGCGGAAACGTGACCGGCCTGGATGCCGATCATGCCATGCTTGCATTCGCCCGCACCCGTGACAGCCAGTCGCATTATATTGAGGGAGATGCGCAAGCCTTGCCATTTCCGGATCGCACATTCGATTGTGTCGTTTCGATTGCCGCCTTGTGCTTCGTAGAGAACGAGCAGCGCGCCTTGGCGGAAATCTTGCGTGTTTCCCGCAGCCGATTCGCCGTGGCTTGGCTCGACCGGACGAGCCTGCTCTATCGGCATAAAGGACAGGATGGGGGAACTGGTGGCTATCGCGGTGCCCGCTGGCACACCGCCAGAGAAATCCGCCATCTATTTACAGGCATGCCAATATGGAACCTGAAACTTACAAGCGCCATTTTCCTGCCCAATGGAAACTTCATGGCGCGTGCGATGGAAACACTACTGCCAGACCGGCTACTCTTAGGTTCACTGTTGGTGGCATCGGGTAGGATTTCGCCTGATAATCATGCCTCCTAATGTCTAATTCCCACCAGCGAGTTCACGTCGCATTCCTTTGCATTGGCGGTTGTGCAACGGCCCCAAACATGATGCGACAATTGCACCTGACTCTACCCATCAAGATGATGGTGATGGAGTCGCCCATTTTTTGTTTTATTGACTAATCCACTAGTGTCCGGTTAAAAACGATCCCATGACTCTGGAATCCTTATCTGATGCCGCATTTTGAGGTTTTGAAGGTGTCTCCGACTTGAACGGCGAACAGCACCTCGTGCAGTCTGGCAGCTTTGCTGCCGGAGATCGCGAT
>WGNQ01000022.1 GCA_016124455.1 Sideroxydans sp.
CCTCCTCATTGCGAACGAGGCGCTCTCCCAACTGAGCTACAGCCCCAGGTTCTCGCAGATCCGCGCAAAGGCCCAAGGGCATTGCGCGGGGCCGGTATCTAGTGAGCGGGGCCAACCCCTGTCAAGGCATGCGATTTTCTGGTAGTGCCCTAGTTTGATTTTGAGTTATGAATCCGGTTGCGCAACGCCCGAAGCCGCCTAAATCTGCAGGAAATCCGGCAGAAAGGCAGCGTTGTAATGCTCAATACCGTCCCCGCTACAGACACCCCCATGCGGTTCATCCGGGGCGTCCATCACCTCGAAATTCGGCGCGGATCGGCGTCAACCAATCCCCTGTTCTTCGGGTATAGGGACGGCTTTCTGGTCTCGTTGGGCCGGGACCCCGCCCGCATCTTGGGCGACATGATCCGTCAGCGGCGCGATTCGGGTCAATCCGGGGACGTTGGCCGCATGGGAAGCGGGATAAGTGACTTTCCGGCCAAATCGGTTAAAATGACCCCTTCGCTTACGGTGCCCGCATGAAGCCGCAAGCTCGTCAGGGTAAAGGAAATTCACAGGTGGCACGGCCCCACAAACCGTCCTCCACTGCCCCCCAAGCGATCCCAGAACGGGGGTCTGCGGATGATGAGGCAGTAATCATCCCCATGCATGCAAGGCCGACCAAAGAGGAACTGGAGGCCTTGGCAGAGCGGCTGGTCGAACGCCGTCGGCAGCGGCTGTCAGGTCCTAAGCGCCGGTAAGCCCGAATTTGGAGCCCAACCCTGCCAACGTCGCGCTGGGCGTTACCGAATCGTGCGGGATCAACAGATAGGACCATCGCTTCTTTCCTGTCTCGGCGGCGATCTTGTTGGCCTCATCCACCCATAGGCAGGCGGCTTTGGCCTTGGCCCTGACCATCGGATCGTCCAATTCGTTCCGGGCCTTCACCTCGCAGATCAGCATCTCCTTGTCCGTCTCGACGAGGAAATCCGGCTGATAGGTGTTCCCCTTCGCATAGTAGATGTCGAACTGCTTCGGAGCGGGCTTGATCCAATGTTTGACGCCGGGCTCGTTCTTGCTGTCGATCAGGACAGCGAACCGGCGCTCGTCGTCCGACTGGAACCGCTGAATGCTGTAGCAGCACTTGGTGAACCCGCCGAACAGGTGGCGTCGGGTATCGCCAAGCGGCGTCACGGCCTGCCGGTAATCCTTGAGCGGCTGCCCCTTCTCGCTGCCATAGGGCGTCGGCTTGAGGCGCGTGAACCCGCGCGTAACGCGAGCCTTATAAGTCGTCGGCGTCTCCCAGTAATGCGCCTTCATCTGCTCGAAAATAAACGGTGCGAGCAAGGTCTTGCCTTGTGAAAGAAGAACGTTCTCGACCTCGGCATCCTCTTTCAGATAGCTCCGCAAGTGCTGCACCATCTGACCGGCAAGTTTGTAGAGCAGGTCCGAGTGGTCGTCGTAGTCGATTTGGTCATATACAATAAGATGGCGGATCAAATAGTCTTCCAGCCGGAGTTCACGCTTGGCCGAAAGATTGCGGGTCAGATACTGGCGGTCCTGCGTCCGCAACTCCTCGATCATGATCTCGTCGCTCATCGGTCGGACGGCGATGCGATCCAGCCCTTGCAGATCGAAATCCTTGTACCCGAAGGTAATCTCCTTGCTGTCGGGAAGAACCACGATCTCGGGAATCTCGATGGAGTATTCCGCCACCGCCTTGGTCACCTTGGAGACGATCTCCGCGACGTTCGGAGCGGCGACCACCCCTTCGAGGGTGCCCTGTTGCGGTCCGACAATGCGCTCGACGCGCTCTTTGATCTCCTTCTGCGTTTCGGGCTTTTTGAGGTCATCGAGGCCACCCGGCAGCTTTCGGGACATCTCCTCGACCACATTCAAGGTCACCTGCGCGACGTGGCGATCCTCGGGCTTCTCGAAGATGAACGGGGGCCGTTCGCCCTCGCCAAAGCCGGGGCCATGCCCGGTGCCGAACAATTTCTGCTCGAACACGGGAGCAGCTTCGATGATCACCTCTTCGCGGCGTGGCACATCGCCGCCTTCGCCGATGGTGACGGTCTGCAAGACAATAGATCCCGGCTCGCGCGCCCGCTGGATCAGTTCGTTGAACCGGTCGTGCGCAATCACCGTCAGCCGGTCCACATCGGCGTTCCCGGTCCGCATCCCGTAGGGCAGCCGAAGTCCGCGACCCAGCGTCTGCTCCGTCAAAATGTCCGCCGCAGACGCACGCAAGGGGACGATGGTGTAAAGATTGGTTACGTCCCAGCCCTCTTTGAGCTTGTTGACGTGGATGACGATTTCGATGCTGTCATCCGTCTCTAGTGCAACCAATTTTCCCGCCGCGTCGTCGCTCTCTGCGCCGGTAAGTGCGGAATGGACCTCCAGCACCCGGCCCTTGTAACGCCCTCCGAAGAAGTCATCCGCCTCAATTCTGGCACGCAATTCGCCCGCGTGGGCCGTATGTTGCGCAACGATCAGCATGAACGGGTGAACCTTGGGGCGACCCGCGTTGCGCGCGTAAAGCTCCAACTGGACTTTGGTGTGCTCGTGATAGAAGACGCCGTCTTCCAGCTTGATGCGTTCAAGGTCCGCATCGGATAGCCCGGTCGGATCGAAGTCCTTCCGGGTCGCGACAGCGGGCTCTTTCACGAAGCCGTCCGCCATCGCCTCGGCAAGATCGTAGCTGTAGATGATGTTCTTGAACTCGTCGGACTTGGCTCCAACGCTCTTGGGCGTGGCGGTGAGTTCAAGACCGAGGATCGGGCGAAGCTCGGCGATGGCCTTCATCCCCGCCTTGGCGCGATAGCGGTGCGCCTCGTCCATCAGCAGGACCAGATCGTCCAGCTTGGACAGGTAGTCGAAATAGCTTTCGCCGATATACTCGTTGAGGCGCTTGATACGTCCCTTGTCCTTGTTGATCTTATCGACGTTGAAGATGTTGATGATCACCTCAGCATCGAAGAATTCGCCTTGACGGCGAAGGCCCCGCCCCTGATCGTAATTGTCGCCCGTCACCACCACCGGCGCGTTGTTGGCGAACTCGGCGATGCCCTTGAAAACGTATTTCGGCTTGGCGGGCGTGAAATCGTCTATCAACTTTTCGTAAATCGTGGAGTTCGGTGCGAGCACGAAGAAGTGCTTGATGCCTTTGGCGAGATAGAGATAGGCGACAAACGCGCCCATCAGCCGGGTCTTGCCCACGCCCGTTGCCAGCGCGAAACAGAGCGATGGGAACTCCCGCTCGAAGGCTTCGACAGACGGGAAGGCATCCTTGATCGCCGACAATTGCTCCATCACGTCAGCCGTCTTGGAGATTTCAATCCGTTCAAGCACGTCGGCGAGGATTTCGAGGGAGCGGGCCTGCGGCTTGCGCAGGCTCATTCGGGCGTTCAACTGCGTCAGGGTGCGGTCTGCCATCGCTCAGGCATCCCCATCGAACAGCGATGGCGTGTCGTCGGCTGGCTTGATCTTCGCCTTCTTGGGCTTTGCCATGGCCTCGGCAGGCTCGGGTTCTTCGTCGCGCAGCGGAAGCTGGGAAATGCGCAAGCTGTAATCGTCACGGCCCCATTCGCAATTGGCGAGCACGGCCTGCGGTATCTTCTTCATAGTCAGATTGTCGAAGGCATCAGCCTTGGCATCGAACGCCTTGCAACAAACCAGCAGCGTACAGTCCGGTCCGACATCCTCTGAGATTCCGCGCAAGGTTGCGGCAGTCAGGGACGCGGTAGTGACATAGATGAAGTCGCGCTCGGAGGAATAGCCATGCTTCCAATATTCGCGGGGATCCGATGACGGCGCGTAGGTGAAGCCGAGATGCTTGCACATTGCCTCGGCCAGCATCGGGGGATTGTACTTCTTGGAAATGATGCGATTTCCCCAGCGATCCGTCTCAATGAGCGAGGGGGCGAGATGGCAATAGCGAAAGCCGCCCCCGCCTCTCCAACCCACGGCTTCCGTGACTCCGCCCAAATCACTCCCGTCTATCACCTTTATCATTCGCGGCACGATGTGCGTGTCGCAATGCTCGCCCAATTCCACCATGATCCAGCGGCGCCCCATCTTGTGGGCGACTGCGCCCGTCGTGCCAGAACCTCCGAAGGAGTCTAGAACGATGTCGTCCGGATTGGTCGCTATCTCGATTATCCGTGCAAGGAGTTTTTCAGGCTTTGGGGTCGCAAACGGCGGTTGATTCGGAACAAGCGCCTTCGTCTCGGCTTTAGAGGTCCGGTTGCTGCCTACCTCGGCGTGAGGCCAAATGGTTTCTGCCGGGCGATAGGAAGTCTTATCACCATAAATTCGATAATATGGTGCCCAACCTGCACGGCCCTGGACCCACTCGATCCGATCAGCTTCTTCTTCAACCTTCTTTTTGCTCCAGCGCCACGCTCCGTCGGTCCCATCTTGGCGCTTTGGGAATATCTGCGATCCGTCAGGCGCCTCCAGCGCAAAATAGAGGTTCGGTCTCGCCTCACGTGTCTCCCCTTGCCCCCCCATTGCCCGAAGAGGTTTCAGATAGTAGGGGCGGCCATCCGACGCTACGCGGTCATAGTGTGCTGCGAGTTTGTTGCTCGCCAGCCTGTTAAACGTGACCGTCTCGATATTCTTCGCGTAAACCAGGATGTAATCGTGCCTAACCGAAAAAAATCGAGCATCCATACGAGGGCTATCAGATTTCTCCCAAATTACTGTCCCGATAAAATTCTCTGCCCCAAATTGCTCATCTAAGAGGCACCTTGCGCGATGGACTTCAACATCATCAAGGTGGAGCCACAACGAACCTCTGTCGGAGAGCAATCGGTAGAACTCTGCAATTCGATCTCGCATGAGTGTCAGCCAAAGAGAATGCTCCACCCCGTCGTCGTAGTGCTCGAACGCTTGCCCCGTGTTGAAAGGCGGATCGGCGTAGATGCAGGAAATTGAGTTCGTATGCTCAGGAGCGAGTGCCTTTAAAGCGAGAAGGTTGTCGGCTTTGATGAGAAGATTGCTGAAAATGTCGCCCTCACGCCGTACACTAGCATGGTACGATTTATCGACATCCTCGACCAAGATGCGTGGCTCCAGCCTTGGTCGTTCATCCTTCCCGACCCACGTCAGTTCAAGGCGTGTCTTTCCGTTCATGACGCACCTCTCACGCGCGAGGTAAGGGCTTTCCATGATTCATTTTCAACCAGCGTTGATCGATTTATCGGAATATCCTCGCACCCGGCGATGCTGCGCACTGTCGCCTTTACAGAGTCAGCGAGCATCTTCGGCACCCATGGGCTCAGCGTAACGCGGTTTATCCATGCGAGCTTAAGCTTGTAGTCCTTGTGTTGGAGCGCTTCTGACGGGTTTACGTACACGACACGATATTCACATTCGTCTTGATAAGGGTAGCGCTTAAGAAACGGGAGTTCCTCAAGCTCGATTGATTTTAGCTGCCGGGCATCCTTAATCATCTTGTATGTCACCGGCCCATGGGCGATCCTTTTGTCTCTCGCAAACGCTGCGAGAAGCTTCTCCCTGTTGAACTCAATGCATACACCGTCCGGCCCGTGCGCGAACACTCTCCAGTGGTGATAAGTCTCGGAGGATTCCGCAAAACAGAGCGCGAGGACTGTCTCGGCGCTCTTATACCTCTTGTACTCGGCCATGAAGTAGGCATCGTTCTTGTCGTCCCATGTTGCGGGATTGAGCAATGTTATATTTCTCGTCCGCAACAGATGGATCGTAGCAGCCAAATTCGTGTATCGCCGGAAACCGCTCATTATTTTACCGTCCACCGGATCGTGAAGAGTGCGGCTTCTTCCGGCGCAAGCCGGAGACTCTCGGCGATCTCATCCAGCATTCTGTTTATGTCGTCCCGTATCCGCTTCTTGCGTGCATAGCGCTCGGCAATCAATTCGTCCCGCCGCCCATCCAGCCCGGAAATCTGCCGTTTGATGTTGACCTTTTCGGCAAGGTCAAGATTGGGCTGACGCATGGCGCGCTTCAAGTCCTGCATCTGCTCGTCGATGGCATCGATCTCGGCGTCCAGCGATTTCTCCAGATCGTCGCCATAGCGTTCGAGCTTCTCTTCTTCCTCGGTGAACCAGCGCGACGACTGACGCTGAGCCTCGTCCCCCAGTTGCTGACGAAGCGCCTGTTGTCGGGTCCGCAAGGTATCAGGCAGCGCTTCCAGCGGTGGCCCACCATCGGTGCCCGGAACGAGAAACAGACGTTCCGCCGTCGCGGGCTCCAGCGGTGCTCCATCGTCCGTTACGGCGGCAAGCAGCACCTGTTCCAGCACCTTGCCAGCCGCCTTCACCCGAAGGATCGACGTTGTCAGCCAGCCGCTCTTGCCGACGATGGCATTCACGTCGGCAAGCACGCCGTGTTCGGCGGGGGAGTAGCGGAAAGACACATTCGCCGTGGGCAGGTTCCGTGCCTTGGCCCGCTCGGCCAATTCCGTCGCCAGATTGCCATCCGACAGACGAAAGAAGCCCCAGCCCTTGTCGTCCGCCAGCGGCCATTCGCTCGTCCAGGTTATGCCATCCCAATCGAAGCGCGGTTTTCCATCGTGAAACTTGGCGTCCGGCAATTCGGCTTTCGCGAGCGTCATCAGCCGCTGATCGAAGGCGTTCATGACGCCCTCGATGTCCTGATTGCGCTGTTGCAGCAGACGGACTACATCCTGATCGAGATTTTCTAATAGCTTCTTGCGTGCGTCGAGCATGTCGGCATCGATGTTCAGTTGGAGGTCATCCTCCAACGCCTTGAACGCCGCCACGACCTGTTCGTCCGAGCGGCAGGTCTGCACGATTTCCAGTACGCGGCGTTCGAAGTCCACACCCTTCTCGATGGCGCCAAGCACTTCGTCGCTGGCACCGAAGACGCCGCTGAACAGGAGGAATTTCTGTTCGAGCAATTGATGGACGCGAAGCTCAGCCTGATTCTTGAGATTGAGAAGATTGACGACCGTCACGTCGATCTTCTGCCCGTAGCGGTGGCAGCGCCCGATCCGCTGCTCCACCCGCTGCGGATTCCACGGCAGATCAAAATTGATGAGCAGGGAGCAGAATTGCAGGTTGATGCCTTCCGCGCCGCTCTCGGTGGCGATCAGGATCGATTTGCTGTCGCGGAATGCCTCCACAATCGCTGCCTTCATGTCGGCACTCTTGGAACCGGAGATGGCATCGGTGCCTTTGTGGCGGGCCTTCCAAGCCTCATAAATGGCCTTGCTCTCCGGATCGTTGTTCGATCCGTTCATCAGCGCGATGTCGTTCTCGAACCCGTTCTTCGCGAGCAGATCGCGCAGATAGGTTTGCGTGCGCACGCTTTCGGTGAAGATCACCGCCTTGCGCTGACCGCCACGCGAGACGATCTCGTCCAAGACTGTCGGCAGCACCGCGACGAGCTTTTCGCCCTTCGCATTGGCCCCGATGGATTTGGCGAGATCGACGAAGCCACGCACTTCGGCGATCTCGGCGGCGAGCTTAACGGGATCGACTGGCCCTTGTGGGTCCGTTTCGTCGTCGTCCATCTCTTCGGCGATTTCATCTGCCGTATCGATGTCTGTCAGGACGGATCGATCCACAGGCAGTTGCTTCTCCAATCTTGCCAGAATCTGTTCCAGCGTTTGGACAAGTGCCGACGTAGACGATCCCAGAATTTTCCGGACGACGAGGGTCACAAGTTGATTCGGCTTGTCACCGAAGGCGATTGTGTCTTTCCGCCGAAGAAATGCCGAGACCTTCTCGTATAACTCGACCTCGTTATCGCGCGGCTCGAACTGGAAGGTGTTCGAGAGCCGCTTGGTATAGCTGATATGGCCCGCTTCCAGAACCTGCTTGCGCAACGTGCGTCGGCTAATCGGCTGCAGGCGTTCGCGGAGCATGGCGAGGGCAGCGGCGTCCGCACCTTTCCCATAGCGGGCCTTGAACGAGTTCTCATCGCCGAAAAATTTGTCGTCAACGACAGACACCAGTCCGTAGAGTTCGAGAAGCGAGTTTTGCAATGGCGTGGCGGTCAGCAGGATTTTGAACCGTTCCTGCAACGCTCGGCGCAACTGCTTGGCGCGCTGCGAACCGTTCTTCTTGAATACGTTGCGGAGGCGATGCGCCTCGTCGAACACCACGAGGTCCCACTGGATCGATGCAATCTCGTCGGCCTGCCGGGCGGCGAATTCGTACGAGGTAACGACGACCTTGCTCGGCACCTCAAATGGCTTCCGGTTGCCCGCCTTCTGGCGTTCCCGGTAGCTCTTGGATTCGAGGATTTCGGTGGGGATCGTGAACTTGGATTGGAGTTCTTGGGTCCATTGCTTGCGGAGCGAAGCGGGGACGATCAGCAGGATGCGCCGCCGCTGCTCGGCCCATCGCTGGGCAATGACCAGACCGGCCTCGATGGTCTTTCCCAAGCCGACCTCGTCGGCAAGGATCGCCCCCTTGGACAGGGGGGATTTCAGCGCAAACAGGGCGGCATCCACCTGATGGGGCTTCATTTCGACCCGCGCAGCCGATAGCGACCGGGCGAACGCCTCATCCCCGACCCCCTCAAGGGTGAGCCGGTGGGCCAAGTATTGGCTGTGGTAAGGCGTAAAGGACACGGGAGACCCCAACAGAATCAATCTAGAGTTTAGGGCATTGAGACCAGTGGTTCAGCGGAACCTGCCGGTCACCGACTCCTATATAGCATCGTTGACGCCGTCAATAGTGACATTGACACGGTTAGGCGGGTCATGTACAAGGCGGCCATGAACCTCCAATGGCGCACGACCTATGCCGAGTTGACCCCCGCCGAACTTGGCGAGGTCGCTGGCGTTCCCCCTGAATTGCAGCGGGTATGGCGCAAGCGGGGCTATCTGCCCGCCCTCAAAGATGCGCGGGCTCGCTTCGATGTCTTTTTGGCTTGCGAGGTCATGCTTCTCCAAGCCCTCGCGCTGCGCGGCATTCCGCCAAGCGAAGGTGCGTCCGTAGCCAAGAAATATGCCCATTTGATCCTGTTCGCTGCCCTAATTGACCGCGAAGGTCCCGGCGAGGTCGGCGAAGGGGCCTGTGAGGTGATCGGCCCGAAGGATGCTGTTGAAGCATTTGTCAGGGCATATGACATGGACACCAAGATTATCGGCCAGTTAGCGAAAACCTCATTCGAGGCTGTGCCAGAATATCTCGTCGCTCTAGATGACCGTCCACCGGTCTTGGCACATGAACTCCCTGACGAACACGGTCATCTCGAAGCGGCAACGGGCGCCTTCGTCAATCTGATGGCTCTCGGACTACGCTTTGCCGCGCGCTTCGGGAAGCCCCTCGTGAGTGTCGAGGTCTCGAACGGCGACAGCGGCGAAAAGGCGAAGCAACCCGTTATCCGCCGCCTTCTTCCCCGTCCTAAGGACGCATAGCGGCATCGCCGATGGCAAACGTCCTTCCACACGACAAGCAGGTGATGCTGGTTCGCGCGCTCGGAATGGGCACGAAGATTCGACACATCGAACATATTTTGGGTATCGCCCAAGAAACCGTCATGCGCTACCAGCGCTTGTTGGGCGAGATGGCGCGCGATTTTCTCGATGAGGTACAGCGCGATCTTGAGTGCGATAGGATCGAGGTGGACGAAAAGTACAGCTACGTTGCCGCCAAAAAGCACAATGTCGATAGGATGAAGAAAAAGAATCCCGACGCAGGGGAACATCTTCATTTCTTGGCGGTTCAGCCGAAATCGAATTTCATCATTGCCTATCAGGTCGCCCGCTCGAACAGCATCAAATACACCAAGCGTTTCATGAACGATTTGAACTCTAGGCTGAAACGCGGCGGTGACGGAGAGTTTACGGTCAAACCGACCATCATTACCGATGGACACGGTGCGTATCTGCCCGCTATCGAGGAGGTGTTCGGCACCCGTGTGAACTATGCGAGGCTTACCAAGCAACACACCGAAAGGACCGAGGACGGCAAGAAAACGCGCAGGCGCTTCAAAGGCGTGATTCGTGAGGTGCTGATCGGCAGTCTCCCTGACGACGATGAGTTCTGGAGCAACAACGTCGAGTCCGCAAACAGGACGGCCCGCGCGCAGAACAGCCGCCTCGTGCGACGCACAGGTGCTTTCTCAAAGAACTACGAGGAGCATGTTGGTCAGTACGCCTTTTGGATTCTCTACCACAACTATTGTATAGTACCTGACCGTCGCTTCTTCACGCCTGCCATGTGCGCCGGAGTGACGAACAAAATCTTCACCGCAGAAGATATTTTGGAGCTTCTGGAGCACTACCAGCGTAAGTCGAAAGAGGCTGGCTTGCTCGATCCATCGGAGGAGCTGCCGTCCGAACTCCCTGCGCAGCCGGAGACTACTGATCCTCTTGAGGCCCCTTTCTGGCTGTACCGCAATCTTGCGCAGAGCACGGTGCGCATTCATCGTGCTGACTGCAACAACTGCCGAAATGGCAGAGGGCGCGGCGGCGAGATGGGACGCAGCGGCCACTGGTATGCCGCGCGGACGCTGGAAGAAGCAGAAAAACTCGCCGAGGAACTTGAGCCGCGACATCATGCGGTATGCAGCATGTGCATCGGCACTCGCCGGAGTATGGGCCGCAGGCTGTAGTGTGGTCTGATGTTGGAATTTGACGAGTGATCTTACGGTCCTCATCCTCATGGCTGTGTACGTGAGGATGAGCTGATGGCCGATGCAATCACAATTGAAATCGATGGCGATCCGTTGGAGCGCCTCCGAAGCTCGATTCAGGTGACCGAATTTGCGGCTCAGACCTCCGCCATTCCCGGCGGGATGGTATTTTTGGTGGACAAGACGCACGGCCTGAGGATTGAAATCCGGATTGACGAGCATCCACCTCCACACTTTCACGTGGTCTGCCAAGGCGAAGACGCAAGCTTTTCAATTTTGGATGGCCGTCGCCTTTCGAGGAATCGAGGGCTCGAAAAATGGGATGGGCACGTTCGGGACTGGTGGACTGCCCATCAGTCTGTTCTGATCGAGCGCTGGAACGCTTCTCGACCCACCGGTTGTCCAGTCGGCCCAATTAAGGTGCCCGCTTCTAATGATCGATCCACCGCGCCGACCGCGAAAGCACGTCGAAAGACGAAGAAATAGGCAAAGCGCGTCGGCTTTGGCGGATGGGGTCCAGTTTGGTTAAAAGTTATGAACAGGTCAAACTAGGGCACTACCGATTTTCTCCCCATTTGGC
>WGNQ01000018.1 GCA_016124455.1 Sideroxydans sp.
CGCGATCTCCGGCAGCAAAGCTGCCAGACTGCACGAGGTGCTGTTCGCCGTTCAAGTCGGAGACACCTTCAAAACCTCAAAATGCGGCATCAGATAAGGATTCCAGAGTCATGGGATCGTTTTTAACCGGACACTAGTGAAGTTCAATAGCAATTGAACCAAGCTAGCGTCCCCAGTCTCTATAGCCGCAGCAAGAGGCTCCCCAGATTTTTTTATCCCGTCCGGATCTACGCCTGATGCAATCAGATGCTTCATCTCTTCTATATTTTTTGTGGCGACAGCTTGGACTAAAGGATCATTTGGCGCCCCTTCTTGGGTAACATTAATCAGGTTCGTTGTGGGCGCCAACAAGGGATCTACATCATAAAGACGTGCCGTCTCAATCCATCCGATTATGTTTGGCTTGCTTCGAATTCGACGTTCATATTGAACAAGTGTCCAATCACCGCATATAAATCCAACGTCAACACGATCTCCTGGAATAAGATAGGATTTTAACGAACAACCATCATCATCGGTATTTATGCAAAGTTGCGGATTAGCCGGATGTAAGTAAATTCGCTCTCCTTTAGAGCCCGCAATACGACCATGCCTCTGACTATCTGGCGCAATGATGGAATTCAAGAATGGGTCAGACCAATGAGCACACAACGGTACATTTGAACTAGGCAACTTTGAAAATTTAAAGACTTGGGCTAGATCATTTTCTGAAGGTAATTGTTTAGCGGACTGGGTTTTCTGGGTCCCAAGATCGGCTAGCTGGTGATCGATCTTGGCGTTTGCGGCAGCAATCGCATCAACATCAAACGGTTTGGATGAGCATTTCGTTGTTACTTTCGAGGCATCGCTTGGATAGGCCATTGCGGTGCAGGTCTTGAGTGCCACCAAAGAACCTGTCGCACGAACTTGTATTTTCACAATAGGGTTGTCGCTGCTACCGCAGTACCAGTCGAAATCTATGCTCCGGTCTAACAGTTCCACACCATCAACGACAAGGCTGGTCACTTCGACAGCGCCTCCACCCATACACATTCCATGGCTCTGCGGCGGAATGACACTCACGTCTGCTCGCAGCTTTCTTTTTCCAAGAAAGCATTTCACATGCGTCGTGCCATCGGGCAATGCTTTGAAACCAGGTTCTAACGGAGGGTTTTCATCTTCACTGGATGGCTCATAGGGCAGAAGCGTAAAAGTCGATGTCTCTGCAGTGCATGAATACTGTGCTTCTGAGGCAGACCAGTCCGCTAAAGCTGTGCGATACATTAAGGCCAAACAAAGATATCCGACGATAACGACAAAATACTTAACCACGCGTATCCTCTTTTCTAGAGCGTTGAAAAGCAAACTCCATCTAGGGTAATAAAAACCCAGATGGCAGCTACTGGGACAAAACAGACCCTACCAGCAGAAGCTGGTACTCACAATATGCCAAACGGCCTAGTCCGTTCTACTTCTGGCAATGCGGGCAATAGAAGCTCGAGCGCTGTCCCTGCTTGATCTGCCTGATAAGTGAGCCGCAGGCGCGGCAGGGTTCGCCCGCGCGGCCGTACACCCAGTAGTGCTGCTGAAAGTAGCCGGGTTCGCCGTTGCTGTTGACGAAGTCACGCAGCGTGCTGCCGCCTTGCCTGATGGCCGCGCGCAACGTTTGCCGGATGGTTTCGACCAGCTTGGCGCAGCGCGGCTTGCTGAGCTTGTTTGAGGCCAGTGTGGGGCGGATGCCGGCCCGGAACAGCGCTTCGTTGGCGTAGATGTTGCCGACGCCTACCACCACGTGGTTGTCCATGATTGCCAGCTTGATTGCGGCGCTGCGTTTACGCGTGGCGCGGTGCAGGTATGCGGCATCGAAATCTGTTCCCAGCGGCTCCGGGCCGAGTGTGGCGAGCAGCGCGTGTTCGTCAGCGTTGCCTGCGTGCCAGAGCACGGCGCCGAAACGGCGCGGGTCGCGCAGCCGCATCAATTTCCCGCTGGCCAGCACCAGGTCGAAGTGGTCGTGCTTGTCGGGTGGCGTGCCGGTCGTCAGGATGCGCAGGCTGCCGCTCATGCCGAGGTGCAGGATCAGCGTGCCGTGGTCGAAATCGATGAGCAGGTATTTGGCGCGGCGGCGCAGCGCGCGTATGGTCTGGCCGCGCAGCAGTCCGGGCAGGCTTTGGGGAATGGGCCAGCGCAGCTGCGGATGGCGGATCGTTACATCGGCAACGCGCTGCCCGAGTAGGTGCGGCTCGATGCCGCGCAGCGTGGTTTCGACTTCGGGTAATTCGGGCATCGAATTACGAGCGTCTGCGCCACCACAGTACGCCGCCGCTCAGCACCCGCAGCAGCGGCAGCACGATGACGAAGCCGATGCTGATGAACGAGAGCTGGCGCTTGCTCAGGTTGACGGCGCTGTCCTTGGCGGCGCGCGGCTGGATGGTGATGAGTTTTTCCTCGTTGGCCAGCCAGTTCACCATGTTGACGCCGAGATCGAGGTTACCGCCGTTGCCGGCGTAGGTGTTGGCGAGGAAGGCGCCGCTGCCGACTACCACGATGCGCTGGTCGCGGTCGTTGATGTTGCGGCGCAGGGCGAGGGCGACGGTGACCGGGCCGGGCACGTCGTGGTTCTTGTTGAAGTGCGGCTGCTGCCCTTCCCTGGGCGTATTGCGGCTGACCCAGCCGCGCGGCGCGGCTTCCACCACCGAGTGATATTGCCAGCCGGTGCTGTCTTCATGGTCGAGCGCGCGGGCATAGGGGAATACGGTGACCAGGTTGAAGTTGCGGGTGATGGGGTGCGGCGGATAGCCGGCGGCCAGTGCCCAGGTGGTGGGCGCGCGCATTTGCTGTGCGTCGGGATCGATCACGATGCCGGGGGTGAGCGCCAGGCCGAGTTTCTCGGCGAGTTGTTCCAGGCCATGCAGCGGCTCGGCATCCATCAGCCATAACAGGTTGCCGCCGCCGTCGACATAGCGCGTGAGTTTGTCGAGCTCGCCCGGCATCAGGTCAACCTGTGGCTGGGTGATGATGAGCAGGCTGGCGTTGCTCGGCACGTCCTGCGCCACGGCCAAGTTGAGCGCATTGATGCGGAAGCCGTTTTGCTGCAGGCGCTGGCCGAACAGGCCGAGGTCGAAATTGGCGCCGCCCTCCAGCTTGCGCTCGCCGTGGCCGTCCAGATACATCACCAGTTGCTGCTTGCGGTGGGCGAGATTGAGCAATGCGCTGGTGAGTGCCTGCTCATTGAGCATGGTCAGGTGTTCGCGCCGCCCGCCGTATTCCACCACCATCTCGCCGTTGTTCTGCACATCGGCCTTGCGCACTTCATCCGGGTGTTGGGCCGGGTCGATGAAGCTGAGCGTGATGTCAGGCTTGTAGCGCTGGTAGAGCGAGACGAAGTTGCGAACCAGTTTGTGGATATCGCCCTGCTTGGCATCCTGCCGGGTGCTGAATACGGTGAGGGTCACGGGGCCGTGCAGTTGCTGCAGCACCTGCACGCTGGTGGGCTCGAGGCTGTTGCTGGCGTTCTGGGTGATGTCGTGCTGCAGCGGGTGGTGTGCGGTGAACTGGTACAGCGCGACGGCGGCGACCAGCAGCAGTGCCGCGAACGCGAGGTTTTTCAGCAACAGGTTGGGCCGGGGCAGTTTCATCGGTCAGCCATAAATGCGGTTGTTGTGGATGCGCCGCATCGCCAGCAGCAGGAACGTGGCGCAGAACAGCAGGTAGTACGCCAGGTCGCTGCTGTCGAGCAGGCCGGCATTGAAATTCTGGAAGTGGCCGCTGGGCGTGAGTGCGTGCCAGAAGTCATTGCTGTCGGTGGCGCTGGCCTCGATCAGCCACAGCCCGAACAGCGTCGCCAGTGCGCTGATGGCCGCCACGATGGGCTGCGCGGTGAGTGCCGAGATGTACAGTCCGAGCGCGGCATAGCTGGCGGTGAGCAGCAGCATGCCGGCGGTGTTGGCGAGCAGCAGGCCGGTGTCGAGCGAGGTGCCGAACGCGAGCGCCAGCACCATGACCGTGCAGCCGGCGATGGGCAGCAGCAGGAACAGCATCAGGCCGAGAAACTTGCCAAGCACGATCTGCCTGCTGGAGACGGGGGCCGCCATCAGCAGCGCCATGGTCTGGTTGCGCCGTTCTTCGGCGAGCAGGCGCATGGTCAGCACCGGCACCAGCATCATCATGATCAGCGCAAGCGTGCCGAACAGCGGTGCCACCACGGTTTGCGTCGCGCCCGGCGCGTTGGCGATCAGCGAGAGTTGCGACTGTACCTGCAGGAAGGCGTCGAGCCGGGCGAGGAAAAACCAGGCGAAGATGAATTGCAGCACGCCCAGCATCAGCCAGGTGGATGGCGCGGCGATCAGGCTGCGCAACTCCTTGAAGGCGATCAGCCGGATCATGGCGCTGGCTCCCCGCCGGCATGGCTCATGGCGGCATGTTTGCCGGTGATCTCGATGAACACCTCTTCCAGTTTCATCTGGCCGTTGCCGTATTGCATCATGCGCACGCTGCTGTCGCTGTAGATCAGTTGTCCCTGATGCATGATCTCGACGCGGTCGCAGATGCTTTCCACTTCGCCCAGCAGGTGGGTGGACAGGATCACGCTGTGGGCGTCGCCGAGTTCGCGGATCAGCGCGCGGATGTCGCGAATCTGCGTCGGGTCGAGGCCGACTGTCGGCTCGTCGAGGATGATCACTTCGGGCGCGTGGATGATTGCCTGGGCAATGCCGACGCGCTGCTGGTAGCCCTTGGACAGGGTGCCGATCACTTTCCGGCCGCTGTCTTTCAGGCCGCAACGGCGTTTGGTTTCGGCCAGTGCGTCGGCCATGCGTGCGGCGGGGACGCGGTGCAGGCGCGCGGCGAACGTCAGGTAGTCGTCGACGCGCATGTCGCGGTACAGCGGCGGCGTTTCCGGCAGGTAGCCGATGCACGCCTTGGCCTGGTGCGGCTGGCGGGTGAGGTCGAAGCCGCAGATTTCGATGCTGCCGGAATGCGGCAGCAGGGCGCCGGTGAGCATCTGCAGGGTGGTGCTTTTGCCCGCGCCGTTGTGGCCGAGCAGGCCGAGCACTTCGCCGCGCCGCAGTTCCAGCGATACGCCATTGACGGCGCTGCGCTTGCCGAAGCGGCGGATCAGGTTGCGGGCGGACAGGGTGACCGGTGCGGCAGCGGACATGCGTTCGTGTTTGCGGGTTGTGATGAGTGCCCAATATAACCTAATATGGGCGCCTCGAAAAACCCAAAAGCTAATAAAACTTGTCCGGCATTTTCTGGTCTTGCTGCACTGCCCGTCTGCGTTCTCTGCACTCTGGCGGGGATGTCAGCGGAGTGCGGCCTGGACAACGGAATCTTTCAGGGATGCCCGGCTCTAATCCAGCCTGCTATCAGGATGCGCTCTATGACGATGCTTAAACGCACTGCAATTATTCTTCCCCTGCTGCTGGCAGCCTGCGCGCAAGCACCACAGCGGGCTGCCGAGCCGGCTGCCGCTCCCCCTGCACCGCAGGCTGAGGCCGCGGAAGTGCTGCCCGACATCGCGCTGAGCGACGATTTGCTCTACGAATTCCTGCTCGGCGAGGTGGCGCTGCAGCGCGGGCGCGGCGACGTGGCGGCACAGGCTTATCTCGATCTGGCACATGAAACGCGCGATCCGCGCGTGGTACGCCGCGCTGCGCAGGTGGCATTGCAGTCGCGCCAGATGGACAAGGCGCTCGACGCGTTTCATCTGTGGCTGGAACTGGAACCGGATTCGGCGGTGGCGAAACAGATGCTGGCGACACTGCTGCTGAGCGGTGACCGTCTGGAGGAAGCGCAGCCTTACCTGCAGGAGATCATTGCCGGCGACCCGGCCAGTGCCGGCCATAGTCTCATGCAGATTTATCCGCTGATCGCACGCAGCCCGGACAAGCAGGCTGCATACAAGCTGGTCGTGAGCCTGACGCAGCCCTACCCGAAAGTGGCCGAGGCGCACTGGGTGCTGGCGCAGGCAGCGGAGGCGGCGGGCAGGCACGAGCAGGCGCTGGCGGAAGCGCAGCAGGTGCGCAGCCTGAGTCCGCGCTGGGAGATGGCGGCATTGCTCGAAGCGCAGTTGCTGCAACGCGACGACCCGCAGCGGGCGCTGGCGGTGTTGAAAAAATATCTTGCTTGGAATCCCGATTCGAGGGAAGTGCGCCTGTTGTATGCGCGCACCCTGCTTGACCAGAAGCAGTATGCGGAAGCGCGTGATGAATTCCGGATGCTGCTCAAGGCGCATCCCGAAAATGCCGAACTGGCATTTGCCGTGGCGCTGCTGTCGATGCAGATGGGCGAGTTCGACCAGGCGGAACAGGAATTGCGGCAGGCGCTGGCCAGCGGCAAGCAGGACCAGGATACGGTGTACTACTATCTCGGCCAGTTGAGCGAGGCGAAAAAAGATTACGACGCGGCATTGCAGCAGTATCGCCAGGTGGCCGGAGGCGAGTATCACTACCAGGCGCAGTTGCGCGTAATTTACCTGCTCGGCAAGCAGGGCAAGCTGGACGAGGCGCGCGCGGTACTGCACCGGATCGACGCGCAGAACAACCAGCAGCGCGTGCAGCTGGTGCTGATCGAGGGGCAGTTGCTGGCTGATGCCCAGCAGTTTGCTGCCGCCTACAAGGTGTTGTTGCAGGGGCTGGAGAAATTGCCGAATCATCCCCAGTTACTGTATGAAGCAGCATTGCTCGCAGACAAGATCGGCAAGCCGGACGAGCTCGAGCGCCTGATTCGCAAGCTGATTCATGAGCAGCCGAATAATGCGAATGCCTACAATGCGCTCGGCTACAGCCTGCTGGAGCGCAACGTGCGCCTGCAGGAAGGCATGAAGCTGGTGGAGAAGGCATACCAGCTCGTGCCGAACGATGCCGCCATTACCGATAGCGTAGGCTGGGGGCATTACCGCCTGGGCAACCTGGACCAGAGCCTGACGTTCTTGCGCAAGGCATACGCGCTGAATCCCGACCCGGAAATCGCTGCACACCTGGGCGAGGTGCTGTGGGTGCATGGCGACAGGGATGAAGCGCAAAAAGTCTGGTCGGACAGCCTCAAACTCCATCCCGGAAATACCAGCCTGCGGGCAGTCATGAAGAAGTTCATGCACTGATGCGCGGTTCGCTTGCTTCGCTCGTGCTGTTGCTGCTGGCCGGTTGCGCCAGCGTGCCGCCCGCACCGCTGCCGGTGCGCCCGGTGCAGGTGCAGTCGGTTTCCTTTGCGCTGAGCGGGCGCATCGCCGTACGCTACGATAGCGAACGCTCTTCCGCCGGGGTGCACTGGACGCATCATGCCGGATCCGACGAAATCCTGTTGCTGGCGCCGCTCGGCCAGACCGTGGCGCGGATCAGCCGCAACGTGCAGTCGTCGGATGGGCGGCCTGCGGTGCAGCAATTCACGCTGGATAGCGAAGATAAGCATTATGTTGCACAGGATGCCGAGAGCCTGACCGAGCAGGCGCTGGGCTGGCGCCTGCCGCTGGCCGGTCTGCAATACTGGGTGCTGGCATTACCGGTGCCAGGCGAAGCATTCAGCAGCGAGCGCGCAGACAATGGGCAGCTCAGCCTGCTGCGCCAGGACGGCTGGACCATACATTACACGCGCTATGCGGCGCAGACGCCGGACAGTCTGCCGTTGCGCATCGCGCTCGAGCGTGCGGGGCTGCAAATCCAGTTGCTGATAGACGAATGGCAAATCCAGTAGACACCCTGAGCTGCCCGGCACCGGCCAAGCTCAATTTATTCCTGCATGTCGTCGGGCGGCGTGCCGACGGCTACCACCTGTTGCAGACCTTGTTCCGCTTTGTCGATTTCAGCGACACGCTGTATTTCACCCTGCGTGCCGACGGCGTGGTGCATCGCGTCAGCGAACTCGAGAATGTGCCGCAGGAGCAGGACTTGTGCGTGCGCGCGGCGCGGTTGTTGCAGCAGGAAACCGGCTGCAGGCTGGGGGTGGATATCGCGGTGGAGAAACGGATTCCGATGGGCGGCGGGCTGGGCGGTGGCAGCTCCGATGCGGCAACCACGCTGCTGGCGCTGAACCGCATGTGGGATTTGCGCCTGACGCGCGAGCGCCTGATGCAGCTCGGGCTGCAATTGGGGGCGGATGTGCCGGTGTTCGTGTTTGGCGAAAACGCGTTTGCCGAGGGGGTGGGCGAGAAGCTGCAGGCCTGCCCGGTGGAGGATGCATGGTACGTAGTGCTGTTTCCGCCCGTACAGGTGCCTACAGGACATATTTTTACGCACCCAGAATTGACACGGGATACGATTTCCATCACAATTCGCGCCCTTCCGATGGCGCAGTTGCGCAACGATTTGCAGCCGGTGGTCTGCAAACTGTATCCGCAGGTGGCACAACATCTGGTTTGGTTACAGCAGTTTGCACCGGCAATGATGACCGGTTCCGGTGCCTGCGTGTTCGCGGCGTTTGCCGGCGAAGGGCAGGCGCGGGAAGTGCTCGCGCAATTGCCTGCGGGAATGCGCGGAGTGGTGGCGCAAGGATTAAAGCGGCATCCCATGCATGACTGGGTTGCCGGATAAGCAGGGTTTCTTGGGGAGTCGCCAAGTGGTAAGGCACCGGATTTTGATTCCGGCATTCGTAGGTTCGATCCCTACCTCCCCAGCCAGTTTCAGGTCGCCAGGGCGCATGCCCGTTTAATTGAGAGAGGTTGGACGTGTCTTACAACGACAGCTTGATGGTGTTCACCGGCAATGCCAATCCCAAGCTGGCAGAAGACGTGGCGCGCCATCTCAATATTCACCTCGGCCGGGCTACGGTCGGCCGTTTTTCAGACGGCGAGGTGATGGTCGAAATTCTCGAGAATGTGCGCGGCAAGGATGTGTTCATACTGCAATCCACCTGCGCGCCGACCAATGACAGCCTGATGGAAGTGATGGTGATGGTGGATGCGCTGAAGCGCGCGTCGGCCGCACGTATTACCGCGGCATTGCCGTATTTCGGCTATGCGCGCCAGGATCGCCGCCCGCGTTCGGCGCGTGTGGCGATCACGGCCAAGGTGGTGGCAGACATGTTGTCCGGCATTGGCGTCGACCGCGTGCTGACCATGGATCTGCACTCCGACCAGATTCAGGGATTTTTCGACATTCCGGTCGACAATATTTATGCATCGCCGATTCTGCTGTCGGATGTCTGGCGGCATGACTACAAGAATCTGGTGGTGGTATCGCCGGATGTCGGTGGCGTGGTGCGTGCGCGGGCGCTGGCCAAGCGCCTGGAATCCGATCTGGCGATCATCGACAAACGCCGCCCGAAGCCGAACGTGGCCAAGGTGATGAACATTATCGGCGATGTCGAAGGACGTACCTGCCTGATCATGGACGACATGGTGGATACCGCCAATACCTTGTGCGAAGCGGCTGCGGCGCTGAAGGAAAAGGGCGCGGAACGGGTGCTTGCATACTGTACCCATCCGGTGCTGTCCGGCCCGGCGATCGAGCGTATCGAGGCTTCGGCGCTGGATGAACTGGTGGTGACCGACACCATCCCGTTGCGCCCCGAGGCGAAAGCCTGCAAGCGCATCCGCCAGCTCAGCGTGGGCGAGCTGCTGGCGGAAACCATGCGCCGCATCAATGCGGAAGAGTCGGTCAGTTCGCTGTTTATGGATTAGTTTTTGTGGCGGTCGTTTTGACCGCCGCGCAATCGGGATCATCTGGTCGCGGATGATCCCAACTATAGTGGAGAAGTAACATGACAATCGAAGTCAACGCAACATCCCGCAAAGCGCAAGGAACGGGTGCGAGCCGCCGTCTGCGCAAGGCCGGTCGCGTGCCGGGCATCATCTACGGCAGCAGCGAGCCGGTCATGATCGAGCTCGACCATAACAACTTGTATCACGCGCTGCGCAAGGAAGAGTTTCACGCTTCCATCCTGACGCTGGACCTGGAAGGCAAGAAGGAGCCCGTGCTGCTGCGCGATTTCCAGATGCATCCGTTCCGTCAGCAAGTGCTGCACATCGATTTCCAGCGCGTCGATGCCAAGAAAAAGATACACATGAAAGTGCCGCTGCATTTCATCAATGCAGAGGTCGCCCCTGGTGTGAAGATCGGTGGCGGTATCATCAGCCATGTGCTGAACGAACTGGAAATCGCCTGTCTGCCAGCCAACCTGCCCGAGTTCATCGAGGTGGATCTGGCAAATCTGGAGCTGGGTCATTCCGTCCACGTGTCAGACGTCAAGCTGCCCAAGGGCGTGGAGATCGCCGGCCACCACCACGCCGGCGATGCCGTGGCGACGGTACAGGTGCCGCGCGGTGCAGTGGAAGCTGCAGCAGCGGCTGCGGCAGAGGCTGAAGCGCCGGCTGCAGAAGCCAGCAAGTAATCTGCGCCCGGCACAGCCCGCCATGCTATCTAACGGTGCATGGCGGGTTTTTTCATTATGAGCGAGATAAAACTGATCATCGGGCTCGGTAATCCGGGACGCGAATACGAGGCCACCCGCCATAACGCCGGTTTCTGGTGGGTGGATCAGCTTGCCGGGCAGCAGCGGCTGGATTTCCGCAGCGAACAGAAGTTTCACGGGCTGGCCGCGCGCGGCCAGGCACACGGTCATGAAGTGTTCCTGCTCAAGCCGCAGACCTTCATGAACGTGAGCGGCCGCGCCGTCGGTGCGCTGGCGCAGTTCTATAAAATCGAGCCGCAGCAGATGCTGGTGGTGCACGACGAGCTGGATCTGCCACCCGGCAGCGTGAAGCTGAAACTGGGCGGCGGCCACGGCGGCCACAACGGGCTGAAAGACATCATCGCGCATCTTGGCAGCCGCGATTTCTGGCGGTTGCGCATCGGCATCGGCCATCCCGGCGAGCGCAGCGAAGTCAGCAGTTATGTGCTGAACACGCCGCGCAAGGAAGAGCAGCCGCTGATCGAAGAAGCGATGCAGCGCGCGCTGGACGTGTCGCACCTGGTGATCGAAGGCAAGCTGGAAGCGGCGATGCTGAAGCTGCACAGCAGTTAATTTGAAGGAATAAACCATGAGTCTGAAATGCGGTATCGTCGGTCTGCCCAATGTCGGCAAGTCCACCATGTTCAATGCGCTGACCAAGTCGGGCATCGCGGCCGAGAACTATCCGTTCAAGTACCGTCAGCAATAAAGCAAATAAATTCAAACTCTAACTGCTCCTCGAAGGGTTTCTTGGAACAGTTTCGGAACAAATTCCTCACCACCATTTACTGCTCAAGTTGCTACTCGAATCAGAGTAGGGAGGTAGGGGAAATAGGATAGTCAGAGACATCCAAAAACGGCCCAAACTCCGCGTATTTATTGGGAAAACGCAAGATAACAAAAAATTCTGATTTCCGGACAGTTTAGGGGTAAAAATAAGGGGAATTCAGGAATAATTAGGGAGAAATTAAGCTGTGAGGTACGGAAATATTCCCACTTCAAACGCAATTTATTAAATCAACGAACGCGATTTAATATCACTTTCAAATAATCACCGATCACCTCTGTCGTCAGTTGCTGATCAGATTCAGGAAACCCAACCAATTGCCGTTTTGGTAATCCAGGATGGTTTACTCGCTTCCGAAACATGCCGCCAAACTTCAGCGCCTTGGCTTTTCTGGGTGAAATTGTGTAGGGATTGGTGCCTGAGTTATGCCAAGCCGCACGCAACGATTCAGTAGCACCATCGAAACCAAGGGATAAAGTATGGCTGGCCACCTGGAAGTGATAGCTCTGCAGCATTCTCCCCGTTTTATTCAGTGGGCCGCCTTTTCTCTTTTCCTGCAAGGTAAGCGGTGAGAGCTCTTTCCACTTGCTTCCATCTGGAGCAAGTCCAGCATTATGGCGATCCTTACCAACACGCAGCAATTGTTCACCAACGGCACCCAGCAGCTCTTCAGGTTGTTCAATGGCCTGCCTCGCAGCCGCCAAGGCGCGATCCAGATGGTCTACTTGTAAATCGAACGAGAATTCCATATTATTAAGCCGTGGTTAGGTCAGACTGCGCTTCGGCGCTACTGCACAGTATCCTGATCATAGTAAACGCGGCTCCAAAAGGGCCGCGTTTACTTTTTATAGACCAGCTTTCCATCGCGCTGTTTATCGAAATATGCCTCGCGTGCCGCTTGGCTTTTCTTGTTAGCCATAAAGGTAGTCGAACCTGTCCAGCCAGTTCGCCCCCACTCGAAGACACAGAACGCATATTCGTTTGATCCATCCACCTCAAAAGCCTTCAGATAGCGGCGCTTTAATCGCCAACGTCCATTTTCCTTAGAATCCTGCACCCATAGCCACCAAACCTCATCCGGCTCGATCAGCGTCATGGCCAGCAGATTTACATAGCGCAGCCGGTCGGCTTTATCCGGCCTCGACATCCACTTGAACTCACCGGAACCGTCCTGAAATAGCGCCTTGGTGATCGCCACAGCCACACCGGATGCATCGACGAAAACAGAACCCTGATCCATATCTGCACCGAATATGTCCAGGAAGTCAGCAGCCGCAACCTCCGGCGCTGTATCGGCCGGTAAGATCATATCGGCTGGGATTCTTGTCGGCACCTTCATTTCAGGCGGTTTAAATCCAGTTGGCCACGGTTTTGAACGCTCTTTAAGCACCGCATCGTAGCCTCTCAGCGGCGGAACAGTATGCGGTTCCAGCCATGCCTTGCCGGGGTTATACGCAAAGCCTGGATCAATTCCCTTCGGTACCCGCACCGTGCGCGGATTGCTGCCGTTCTTGCCGACCACGCGTTCTTCCCATTCAATCGGCGGCGCAGTATCCGGGCCTGACTTCCCTGCCTGCTGCCACGAACGCTCAGCATCCCGCTGAGACAATGAATCGACGCGGCACTTACACCCCCAACCGTTCTGCGGCATATGGGTATCCCACCAAGGATCATCAGCGGGCAGGATAATGCCGTCCCACGCCAAGTGCTGCAGGCGCGGATGTTCGATACTGGTATGCCGGTACTGCCAATATGGCCGGAATTCCTTGACCGCCATCATCTGCTGATAGCGGCCAGCGTTGTACGCCTGGGTGATATTCGTGTCGTAGATCACCTTGCTGCGCCAACCCGGCGCACCGTTGTATGCCCAGCCATGCTTGGAAGCGATCTCCGGGAAGCGCTGCTTGAATTCATCGTAGCCACCACCAGCCCACTTAGCCTGGTATATCGCGTTATACAGGTCTTCAACCAGCGCATCATGCGCCGCTCCAGCCACCACAAAGGCATGGCTGTGCTGCTCCTGCCATATGTCTGTCCAGCCTGACGTTGGCAGCTTGAGCTTGTTGCGATAGAACTCTATCGCCTGACTGAACTGAGTGCTGCTCATTACTTGCCTTCCAATCTCACGCGGATACAGGCTGCATCGCCTTTCTTGTCACCGTAGCACTTGATCCATGCAGCGGATTTTGTTGGCTCTGCGCTGCGTCTGAATTCAACAATGACACCGCGCATCCTGCGATGCTTACCATATCCATAGCTCAACACTACTTCCCGGCCAATGGCGCAAGTGCGTTCATTCCAGCGCGGCCCATATGGCCTGAATTCAGTATCTTTCGTACCACGCTCGAAGTCATCATAGAACTCGGCCTTGAGCGGTATGAATAGAGGCTTACTCTGGCACATCATTCCGACCGGCCAGATTCGCAGCCGTCATACCCTGCGCAATCGACTCAACCAATGCCGGATCAGCAGTAGAAGTCAGCGCCTCGATGCTGGACAGCGCATCCTCGAAGCTGCCGGCCTCGGCCACAGCGGCAGCGATCTGCTGTTCCAATGCCTGTTCGTGAGGAACGGACAACGCCGCAAGCTGGGCTGAAAATTCAGTAGTCACATCCTGACCTTCCGCCTTGGCCTGCCTGGCCAGCGCAGCCAGACGCACCAATGCGGCACCCGATTGCGTATCAGCAGGCTGCTGCTTGCCGACAGTCAACAGCTTCGCCCCTTCCTTCGCACGCGGAATCTGCGTCACCTTGTGCGCATATTCCACGTCGATCTCCATGCCCATCGCCGCGCCATCGTTGAGTACCTTGACCATCTTTTCCTGGTCGACCGATTCTTCGGTGTCATAGCCAAAGCGGGGAATCCGGCCATCCTTGAACATGCCGTTGATCAACGCGACAGGATCGACCAGTTGATTGTTCATCGTCGGCTCGATCTGGCGCACGTCATGCAGCAGGATTTCCCGGCGCACCTTGTCGTAGATCATGATGCGCTGATCCGTGGTGCCCTTGCTGGAACGTCCATCCACCTCGCCGCCCAAAATCGCCTTGCTTTGCTTCGATTCCCAATAAGCCGTCGCACTTAGGAAATCGGACACATTCCCCTTTGCCGATGCCTCGACAAAGTCGATGCTCATCGTGCTCGGTACGATACCGGCACCATCGCTGCCGATATTGCGCACCGCGCGCAGCAACTGATCTTTCTGCTCCTTGCCGATGCCGGCCGGGTATTTACCCAGGCGCAGCGGCATGCCGTAAACCTCAAGGAACCGCTGCATGTCCCGGATGTTGTAAGCCTTGTAGGCATAAGTCCACGCCAGCACGCGGAACAGCGCAGCCTGCTCGATATAGCCCGACTTGGCGCGGTGTTCGTGCACGATCCAGCCGCCCGGACGCAATGCCTCCGGCATGCTGTTTTTCAAGTACATCAGTTCGCCGGTTTTCTTGTCGAACTGGAACATATTCTGCGGCACGAAATTCAATGCCTGCGGCACCCACTCGCTACCCGTGCGCCAATCAATCTCCTGCGCCACAAAGCCCTTTCCGATGGCATCGGTCAGATCGTATTGCGCATCCTCGAATTTCGGAATGCCGGCCAGCATGGCGGTCAGTTCCTTCGTCCTGTCCAGTTCGGACTGGGAAGCATCCTCTGGCGGATGCAGCTTCCAGCCAAGCCCGGTAACGGCCCGACGACGCTTTGAAAGCTCGGCAAAGATGTGCGGGTCTTGTTCCTCGACCAGCGCATACAGGCTGGCCTGTTCCGTAATGAATCCCTGATCTGCTGCTAAAAATGCGCCAGCCAGCCTCGAAGGGTCCAGCGTATTGACCGACAAGTAATTCAGCGGCAATCCGGAAGAGCGCGCATCGTCCGCCTGCAGCTTATCCAGCCCGGTGTACTTCATTACCTTGGTTAGCGCGGCACTGAATCGTTGTTTAATCATCATCGTCCCAATCATCGTTATTGCTGTAGCTTCCCCGGCTGGTGCTGCGGCGCTGGCTGCGCGAACGTGCTGCCGAGGTGTATTCCCATTCCCCGCCGAACTCGAAAGCCAGCGTCTTGAGCATTTCCGCCGCGTCCGGGCCGTCATCGTGATCGGCCTCTGGGTAGAACATCAAATGCTCGTTGAACGTGGTGTGATTGCGGTGCGAGCGGATCTGTCCGTTGGCGACATAGGGCTGCATGCTCATGATGCGCAGGTTCTTGTCAGTAGAAGGGCTGACCGGAACGCCAGGGAATGCAATACCACGCAGCGCCGCCCGCTTGATGATCTCGGAGTATAGAAACGCCTGGAATTGAATGGTCTCGATTGCCCAAGCCACACAGCCATATTCGGCCTGCAGGTCGATCAGGCGGGTAATGAGCAGATCTGGGACGCGGCGGCAGATGTCCGCCTCGACCACGTCCAGCACCATCTTCCTGCGGTCCAGTCCGCCGACCAGAATCGCCGACGGGTCGCGCGCCGCGCCTTGCTTGCCCAGCGAAGGGTCGCATGCCCCGAAGAAAACCCAATCAGACAGCCGATTGACCCAGAATTGCAGCCCCTTGAACGGTGCCGTATCGTCGTTCCCTGCCTCGTTCTGTTGTTCCTGGTTGAACGCATCGTGATCGCTGGCATACATGCAATACAGTCGGTACAAGGAGCGAACCTCCGGCCATGACACCACCGCCCCGGCGTCCATCGCTTCCTTATTTGCCTGGTAGAAGGCCAGCGCCTCAGCCTCGGCCTGTTCCTGTGCATCTTCTTCATCGCTGGACGCTGCCGAGGTATAGATTCCTTCCCATTGTTCCCATAGGTCTGTCCGATCAGGCCACCGCATGATCGACTTGAACACCTTACGCCGCCATCCAGGCTTGCGCGAAACACGATTGATTGCGGCGTCGTAATGCAGGCTGGTACCAACCCAAAAGATGTCCATTCCGCCTGCCGGACCGGCTAGGCCGACGACTGCCTTGATCACGAAGTTTTCGCAGGCATCACGCTGTTCCTTCTGACGCACGTTGTCGTCATTCTCCAGATCGTCCAGGAAGATCAGGCCGGGCCGGTGCGGGCCATGCCGCATGCCGCGCATCTTTTTTCCTGAGCCACCGACGCGAACCTTGATTCCGTTGGCTGTAATGATGGTAGACGCCTGCCAAGTGCGACCCCTGCCGATGGCCTTGGGGAAGTCAGCCGCAAGGCGTGGGTTGCTGTCTAGCTCCGCCTTGATCGCTTCGAGCATTTCAATCGACTGCTCCAGCGTGTTCATGATGATGCCGATCAGCCACTTGCGCGCCTTCCTGCTGACATGCGGCAACAACTCTGCGAGATAGTTTGCGCGGCATATGCACCACAGGCTGCCGAGCTGGGTTTCGTATGTCGATTTAGCCTCTCCGCGCGGCGCCTCGTGCACCTCGCGCGCATCGGACTCCCCATCTATCAGTTCCGGGAAGCGCTTGAAGATGTAGCGGTGGAACACCGAGAAGTGTTCGGTCGGAACGTAGTGCGGGAAATAGGTCCGGCAGAAGAATTCGTAATCGACCACAGCCCGTTCGCGCCGTTCCTTGCTGGCAGCAGGGTCGATGGGAAACGCTTCGCACTCCAGCTCAATGGTCTGACGCAGTTCTTCGGAAAACGACTCCATGCGCGCCTGAAACTCGCGTAGGTTGCCGATCTCTTCGAGGTCGCCGTAGTCGTCAGACCAGTCAATTTGACGCATACCGCTTTCCCAGGGTAGACCCAATATCCTCGATATGCGGGTGCAATGTGCGGAGTACAGCCGGATCGTGTTTCTTCAAGTGCTCGACTACAACCTTCAGCGTATCCAGCGCCACAGCCAGTCCTGAATACTGCGGGTTGACCCGCGCAAAAGCCTTGCTGAACTTGGCATAGGCATCTGCAAGCTGCGCCAGCAACTGCGCCTTATTTGCGGCTGGAATCTTGGCCTCTTCCAGCTCCCGCGTGGTAGTGATCACCTGGCGCGCGAAATCCTCGACCAGTTGCTGGTTGAGTTCGTCCATACCCTGTTCGCTGATACGAAAAGCGGCACGTGCCGTATCCCAGTCATCGCCTTTTTCCTTGGACTTAGCCTTCCAGTCGCGTGCCGTGTCGTAGCTCACGCCGCAGGTCACGGCTGCGCCATTCAGCGGCATGCCCTCGATATAGAGCTGCCGTACACGGTCGCGGGTTTCTTGAGGATGGGCCATATCAGTTGATGTGCTTGAGCAGCTCGATTGCGCCGGTCACCAGTGCGCCACCCAGGCCGCCGCCGAATGCCGACATCGTGGCGACCTTCTCGATCATCTTCTTGTCTTCGGCTTCCAGATTGCTGACACGGGTACCGATTCCGTCGATGCGTTTATTGATTGCATCGCTCACATCGTCGATACGCTTGCTGAGGTTGGATTCAACCCCATCGACCCGCCTGCCAAAGTTCTCTTCCATGCGATCCATGCGGTCACTCTGGGCCGCTTCCATCCGGCGAATGTCCGATCGCATATCCTCGATGCGCGCCGTCAGACCCTGATGCAGCGCCTGCACCGATCCGGTCAGTTGGCCGATACTGTGCATCAACTGCGCATTGCTGATCTGGTCGTTATTGTTATTGCTCTCGGCCATCGCCTGTCCCCTCGTTAAAGTCAATCAGCCTGTCCAGCCGTGTCCGGCAGGTTTCGTAGCGGGTTTTTGCGATGCTGATCCAGCCTGCGACATCGGTATCGGTGGCAGTGGTTCCACCCGCTGCATCAGTGCTGCCGGAGGCTTTGGACAATCCCGCAACGCCGGTTCCGAATTCGTTGAGCACGCGGACAAGCCTGCCGTCCAGGCAAGCGCGGCCAGAAGTAAGTAGCGCGATTTCATTGGTCACCTCATGTTTCTTTTTTTCGAGCGCCGCCTCGGTACGGCTCAGTTTTTTGGATAGAGCATCGCCGCGCGCCTGGGCATCCTGCAGGCGTTTGAGCGCAGCGCGATCCGCTGCGGCCTGCTCATTGGCATGCTGTGCATTGAGGTCGGCGATCACCGCCGAATAATGGTTATGGGCAAACATCCATGTAGCGCCAGCACCTAGCGCCACACTCAGCAGGAAAGCGATCAGGCGGGCAGTCATAACACCCCCCGTCCCCAGGACAGATACAGCGGCTGCAACAGAATCAAGATGCGGCGCGGATAACCTCGGTTCTCTGCAAAGCTGGCCGCACTGCGGCCGGCATTGAACGTCTCTACCTGGTCAAACCAGGTCAGCGAATCGGCCCCCTTGGCCGATGCCAACTTCTGATCTCGATACACCCAGCCAAGCCCGCCGTTGTAAGCAGACAGCGCCATCGCCGTATGGCTGCGCTCATCGCCGGCCTTGATGCGATTCCACAGCCAGCGGTCATAGCCCACGAGGGAACGCATCGCCCATATCGGGTTTGCCGGCTGGCAATCCACTGCAGACAGGTGATTGAGATCGCACCACCACTTGGCCGTAGCCGGCATGAACTGCGCCATGCCCTGTGCACCGACATACGATACGGCCCGTGGATTCCAGCCGCTCTCCTGATGTATTTGCGCGGCGAATGCAGCGACCGGCGCATCCAGCCCCCAAGTCGCATGCACCACGCGGATCAGGTCGCGCTTGTAGTGCAGTGCCGCCCGCGGAATTGTGGCTGCACAGGCCCAGATCGGCAGCGCAAAGGCCAACACAGGCAACAGGATCAGCGCAGCCACCATCAGGCGCAGATTGTTATTACGCGCGCACATCACATGCCCAATGCAACGGCCAGCATCGCACAGCCCACGATGACCGCACGGCGCAACATCGCCGCCGCCATCAACAAGCGGTATCCCATTACCACCGGAACATCGGCATCGTTTTCGCGCGGACGCGCACTGCGGTAATCGGGATTGATCAGGTAGTAATCAGGGCGGGCATAGGGGAAAAACAGCACATCCATCCAGAATGCGATCACCCCGCCCAGGGTGATATGCAGCAGCTTGGCATTCAGCACGGGTAACTGCTGCGGACTCAACAACAACACGCCGGCAAACAGGGCGGCAGTCAGCAGGATCAGCGGAATAAGGCGTTTCGACTTGTAAGGCATGACAGGCTCCAGTGGTCAGGAGCCTGCAGGTTACGCGGGCGCGCGGAGAGGTATTAGACGGGAAACGTTTCCCGCCGTCTATTCGGAGTTGTGTTTTCTAAGCTCGCGGCAGGTGCGCCGCTCCTGGTTGTCTTTCAACTTCGATGCCTTCATCTCCTGCCACTGCATGTTGGCTGGATCATCGGCACCGCCTGCGCACAGCGGGACGATGTGATCGATGACGTAGCCAGGGCAGGAACCGCGATTCTTGCCTGTCGATGGGCATGGGTGTGATCGTTCAAACGCATGCCTGGCCGCGCTGCTGCGGTGAATTCTGGCTTCTGCAGACTGAACGCTGAAAGCGAGTAGGAGCAAGATCAGGAGCTTCATTTGCTGAATGGGTCTTTATTCCACCATAAGATGATAAATTTTCTTGTCGTTCGTCATGATGCAGAAAAGAGTGTTTTGATCAGGTATTTTTTCGCAAGCCGCTTTCCCGAGACGTTGCTGTGCTTCAATCACAAACTGAGTCATTTCGAACTGGGGTTCTTTTTCGCCATCTTTATCGCGCGCCAAACGCAGTAAAATTTTTCCTGCATTCATGAGATCGGCAGGATTTTCCAGCTGCTGCACATCAAGTTCTAGAAGTGCTCCGGTAAATAGATTATTTAGGCCGCTGATCGTCAGTTGAGCGCCGTTTGCAATCAAAGGACATTCGATAAGGACATCATGATTACGACCTATATTCTTCGTTTTGACGCATTGTCGCGTCATCAATGAAGGGGCCATTATTTTAGCCAATGCGTTATAGCGATCTCGGAAAGATGGCTGCATTGGATTCTGGATATATTCAGATTCTTTTCCTGATTGGCCGCAACCGGCAAGTAGCAGCAGCAACAACACTAAATATTTTTTCATTTTGATCTCCCTTGCCTTGGCTAGGCATCACATCCGCCGTCCAGACCACACTACACGCCCAAGCACATGCAGATCGGCAGCGAGGTCTGCACTGACAACCTCGGCATCGTATCTCGGGTTGTCGCTCATCACATGCAACGTACCGTCCAGTTTACGCTGGATGCGCTTGACCAGCAGCGTGCCGTCGAGTTGCAGCACATAGATGGCATTGTCTTCCACGCGGCTCTTGCGCATGTCGACCAGGATCAAATCCTCGTTGGATAGAACCGGCTCCATGCTGTCGCCCTTCACGCTGATCAGTGCTAAATCCTTTTGCGCGACGCCAAGCGTATTGCGTACCCAGTCTGCCTTGAAAGCCAGATAGTCAACAATCTGCTCGGAATGCACCAGTGAGCCGTTTCCTGCGCTGGCCTGCACCTCGTAATGAGGAACGAGAATGAATCCTTCTGGCGCGGTTTGATTCTCCATAGGCGATCGAACCCATTCCTCACACTCTGAAGCACTCCTGTCTTCAATATGAAGACTTCCGTGTCCCAGCATTAGGTAGTCAAGGCTAAAACCGTGCTTGCGAGCAACCTTTTCAACTTGTTCGTAAGGTACCGAGCCGCGACGCTTCCATGTGGCAACAGTCTTCGGAGGCACATCCATCTTCAGTCCAAGGACATTTAAATCCTCGGCACCAAGAGCCACACCGAGCCTGTATAGCACGGTGCCTTCCCCGAATTCTTCACATTGAAGAATATTTGTTGACCATGGATTCATTTTGAAGTTAATATTTGATTCATGTTGAAGTTATAAACAAATTATCTTTAGTATTACGAAAGGGCAAACCCATGTCTTCCGATCAAGTTAAACGCCGTTTCCGGCAACAAGGCATCACCGTTACCCAGTGGGCTCGCGATAACGGCTACACCCGCAACGAGGTGTATCGCGTGCTCAACGGCCAGGCCAAGGCCTACTACGGCAAAGCTCACGAAATCGCCGTGAAGCTCGGCCTCAAATCTGAATCACTTGCCGCCTGAGGCCGCTATGCCAACCACTCCATCTATCGGCATTGAGTCTCTTTGTCGGAAGCGCATTCGGCGCGCATCTGAGGCAAATCTTCGTTTAGAGCGGAAATTAGCGCAATGTCTTCGTCCAATCGAGGGTTGCCACGGCACTCCGTCTCCCACTGTTCAAGAAAGCTTTGTACATCCCGTTTCGGAAGACGAGAAAGCATCCAAGTCAGCAAATGCTGTTGTGCTTCCATCTGATGCTGCGTCTGCACAAGGCGAGCTTCCAGTAGCTCAATCTGTTCAATCGGGTCGTTTGCCATGATGCCCTCCGCTGTTATTAGAGGTGCATTTTACGCAACGAAATCCGATTTTAGCGGTTCTGGACAGGTATTTGTTTGGAATCCGCCATGCCGGGAGTTTTCTGATCATGGCTAGAAATTGGAAACGCATCCAGCCCAACAGCCTGCGCGATGCGCTGCGCCTGTGCAAAGACCACGCTCTGGCAAAGCACAACTACTCCGTCGAGCGCATCGCCGATCTGATGGGCATCACCGCCGACCTGCTCTACAAGTGGCTGGCAAACGGCCGCATGCCTGCCTCATCCATTCCGGCTTACGAACACATTTGCGGCATCAATTTCGTCACCCGCTGGCTGGCCGCCAGCGCCGGGCAACTGGTGATCGCCGCGCCTACCGGGCGCAACGCCAGCGCCGAAGACATGCATGCCTTGCAAGAGGTGCTGAACGCAGCCGCCGGCAAGTTGCTGCAGTTCTACAACGGAAAGGCCGAGGCCGATGCGGTACTGGCTGCCATCCAGCACGGCATGGAAGGGCTGGCCTGGCACAAGGGAAACGTCGAAAAACATTTGCAACCAGAGTTTGAATTTACAGGGGAGTGAGCATGACAACAAAGAAAGCAAAAGGCGAAGTGGTTCTGTCCGGGGAATCCAATCTGGTGGAAGTGGCTGCGCAATTCGGCGTCACTTCGGAAGACCTGGGCGAGCTGGCGCGCATTGGGGCTGACTCTATGAGCCGGGCGATGTTCGAGGTCAGCCGCGCCGGACAATACGGTTGCCGCATCGGCCGGGGTGTCGGATACGGCTGTGCCGCAGATCGTGAGCAACCTGACGATGGCCACCAGGCTGCCGGTGGTCAATCCGGGCGGTGCAGGCGATTCGCCGACATTGCATGTGAACCTGCAGCGCGAGGCCGATATGCGCGGCCAGTTGCTGTTGGCCAGTGCGGTGCAGGTGGCGCTGGCGGATTACCGCTCAGCAGATGACCGGGATGCGGCACTGGCCACCGTGCTGGATGCGATGGACAGGATGCTGCCGACGATGTCGGATGCGGTGTTCCAGGCGGCGCTGGATTGCCGCGCCACGCTGATCGATGCACTGCTGGCACAGCAGCTTGAACCGGCACAGTCGCGGGACATCCTGCAGCCGCTGCCGGCGACGTTGCTGGCCTACCGTATGGAAGTGGCTGAAGATGTGTTTCTGGCACGCAACAAGGTGCGCCATCCACTGTTCGTCCAGGGGCGGGTTTATGGTTGAGCTGAAGATCAACGGCGAGCTGTGGGGCTACTGGCAGCGGGTAAGCCTGCGCGAGTCGGTGGACGATCTGTGCGCCTCGGTCAACCTGTCCATTTCGCTGCAGCCTGATGCGGCTGGCATATCGCCGAAGCTCGACCAGAATACACTGGTGCAGGTGCTGGTGGACGGTGAGCTGGCCACGACGGTTCGGGCCGGCAAGGTGCGCAGGCACGTAGATTCGAATAACCACAGCATCAGCTTCGAGGCGCGCTCGCTGGCGCGCGAGCTGGTGGATTGCCAGTACAGCAAGACGCTTTCCGGACTGAGCTTGGCCGACGTGGTAAAGCGCATTTGCGAGACGTTCAAAGTGCCTGTGAAGATCGCGGCCAAGACGGCCGTGGTGCCTGATTTTTCGATGCAGTGCGAAATGCCGGCGAATGCGCTGATCAATGCGGCGCGCACGGCAAACCAATTGCTTTACCCGACGCCTGACGGCGGCCTGATCCTGACCACGCCGGACGATACCGCGCCGGTGGCCACGCTGACCTATGGCGAGAGCATCCTGTCCTATGACGTGCTGGACGATTACGACCAGCGCTTTTCCGAGTATGTGGTGAAGAGCTTCGACCACGACAGTGGCGCTGCGCCCAAGGGTGTGGCCAAGGATAAAGATTTCAATTTCTTCCGGCCGATGCATATCGTAGGTGATCGCTACGGCAACAGCCTGGGCAGTTGCAGCCGCCGTGCGCAACTGGAGCGCGGCCGTCGCCTGGCCAGGGCGCATGCGATCCGTCTGCAGGTGGATGGATGGCGTCATGATAAAGGCATCTGGGCGGTGAACAAGCAGGTGCGTGTGGTGATTCCGCCTGAAGGCATCGACGATGTGTTCCTGATCGGTGACCGCGCTTTCGACCTGGACGACAAGTCCGGCTCGGTGACCAGCCTGACGGTAATGCACCGCAATGCCTTCGCGGGCGAGCCACCGCGCAAGAAGACCAAGCGCAGTACTGGAGTGCGGCGATGACACGGCGTTGCGAAGCATCCGGTGCGGGAATCGCCGCATCGCACCTCCTCCCGCAAGCGGCTGGCTACGCCAGTAACGTGTCGGAGGTGCGGAAATGATCCGGCAGGTATGGAACCGGCTGCAGTTGCTCTGTGCCCAGGGCGTGGTCGCGCTGATCGGCGCGGACAAGATACAAGCGCGGGTGCTCGACGGCGAGCCGCTGAATAATATCGACCGCATCGAGCCGTATGGTTTGAGCTACCGGCCCAAGGCTGGCAGCCGTGCCTATCTGTTTTTCCCGTCCGGTGACCGTTCCTACGGGGTCGCCCTGGTAATCGGTGACAAACGCTACCAGATGAACTTGCAGGAAGGCGAAGTGGCTTTGCATGACGATGAAGGCAACCACGTGCACCTGCAGCGCGGCGGGGTGGTCGAAGTGGCTGCCAATACCAAGGTGATCGCGCAGACTCCGCTATTCGAGACCAGCGGTGATGCATTGATCGGCGGGAAGCTGACGGTAAAGAACGGTTTCGATCTGACCGGTATTGGAATGGCCAACGGCAAGCGCATCGATGAAACGCATACCCACATCAGCAACGGGCCTGGTGTACCGACTTCGGGAGTGAGCTGATGCTGAAACTGGTGCAGATCGACAATGGAGTATTTGACCTGGCATTCGACGATCCGGCGCTGGCCGATGAGGCAGCGGCGGTTGAGACCATCGTTTATGCGGTGCTGTTTTCGGATGCGGAAGCGCCTGCATCCCGCGTGCCTGACCGTTACGAGCGGCGCGGCTGGTGGAACGGAGCAGCCAAGGGCAGCGGCTTGTGGCATGTGCGCCGTCAGCCGCTGGGCAGTGCGGCCAGGGCTGAGACGCTGGCAATGATCTCGACGGCTTTGACCAGCCACGGGCTGACCAACGTCCAGGTAACGGAGCTGCCGGGTACGGCTGGAAATGTTTCCAGCGTACTGCTGCAGGTGAGTGGACAGCACAATGGCCGCAACTTTCTGATCAAGGTTCCGCTGTGACTCCGTACACGCGCCCATCATTTCAAGCATTGCTGACCCGTATCGCTGCTGATCTGGCCGCGATCCCGGCAATTTTGCGCGCTCCAGTTTCAGCGATGTGGGCGCAGATGGGCAATGGTCTACATGGGCATTTGGATTGGGCAAATGCCCAAAATTCCCCGCTGACTTGCGAGCTGGAGCGCCTTTACGATTGGGCCGCGCTGTATGGCGTACCCATCCTGCTGGCAACGGCGGCATCCGGCGATGTACTGGCCACCGGCAATATCGGCGGGCAATTGTTGACGGATACCCTGGCACGCGGCTCTAACGGGCTGGATTACACGGTGCTGGCCACGACTGACCTGATCGCCGGCAATACGCCGGTTACGGTGCGCTGCACGACCAAGGGAGCGGCGGGCAATCTGGCTGCAGGAATGACGCTGACACTGATCGATCCGGTTGCAAACGTCAACAGTACCCTGACGGTCGATGTTGACGGCATTACCGGCGGTGCCGATGACGAACTGGAGGCGGACTGGCGCGCGCGCGTGGCAGACGAATGGCAGACGGTCACTACGACCGGTGCGCGATCCGGCAAGCCGGCAGATTACCGATTCTGGGCGAAGAGCGCGCATCCATCGGTAACCGGGGCGCTGGTGCAACTGCATACGCTCGGCATCGGTACGGTGGTGGTGCGGCCGGTTTGCAACGGGCTGCTTGATCGCCTGCCGACGGCGGCCGTGCTCGATGCGGTATCGGCAGACCTGGCCGTCATTGCGCCGGCTACGGCGGATTGGCGCGTGACTGCGCCCATAGTGCATCCGGTGACCTTGACCATCCACCTTCCGCCGGCAGTGGATACGGCACAAAACCGTGTGGACATCCAGGCTGCGCTCGATGTACTGGTGCTGGGCAAGGGCGGTACCGATGCCGGCGTGCTGGAGCTGCTGTGGGCCGAGATCGATACGGCCATTGCTGTGATCACCTCGCAGTACACCCTGGACGAGTCAGGCGGCACGATTACCTGGCTTGCGTATGAAATCCCCGTGCTGCAGCCGATCAACTGGATATAGCGATGAAGCTTCCTGTCCGCACCGCCTCAGATTATGCCGATGCCCAGCGCGCACTACTGCCACCGGGCGCGGCTTTCGACTGGCCGGCTGGTGGCTTTGGTGATGCCTTGTTGCTGGGTATGGGGCAGGAGCTGGCGCGCATCGGATCGGATGCGCAAGTCGTCCTGGACAACGCCATCGAACAGCACCGGCCGATCAACGGCAACTGGAACATCAGTGAGTACCGCAAGGTGGCCGAGGCGGCGATTGCCGGCGTGGCCGAGACGATGCCGCGCAAAACCTTTGCCGTCGGCAGCACGGTTGGTGATCGTCTCTGGAGCATCGCGGCACCCGGTCTGAACTTCCCGGTGCAACTGCTGCAGGTGGATCACCTGCTCGGCCCGTTGCGGGTAGGCAGCACGGTGGGAGACCGCGCTTGGGGCACCAGGGCGCGTTATGTGATGCGGGTGCGCTATTACCGCTCGGTGGTCGATCCCAAGCCGCTGTGGGATGCGCTGGCGGCATTCAAGCAGGCACACGTTTATTTGTGGTTCGAAGACATTACTGGAGTTGGAGGGAACTATGGACAGAATTAAAGGGGCCGGCAACGTCGGCAATATGTTCGTCACGGAAGACGCCGCGACGAACCGGCCACCGACAGAGATTACGGATGCATGGCTCAACGACGTGCAGGAAGAGTTGGCGGCGTTTCCGCTGGAGGTCGGTCAGCCACTCGGCACCAACCGTCGCCAGGTGCTCGATGCGGTGCTGGCATTGATAGAGTCCCGTGCCGGCGATTTCGCGCTGGACACAGGGGTCGGCGGTGCTTACGTGATCGCATTGAGCCCGGCCATCGCTGCCTATACCGGCGACTTCAGTTTCGCGTTCAAGGCGGCCAATGCCAATCCGGGCGCATCCACTATCGACTTCGGCCCCGGCCCCGTCGATCTTGATACTGACGTCGGCGGTGCCTTGGCGCTCAATGACATTACCGTCGGCATGATCGTGCGCGGGCAGTATGTGCACGCAGACGGAAAAGCCTATATCACGCATCTGGTGCCTTCGCAGGCGCTGAGCGAGGCTCAGGCCACATCGCTATTCGCGCCTATTGGGGGCATGTCGGCAACGTTTTTCGACAAGCCGGTAAGCGGCTCCCCCTGTTTTGTGAAGACGGGGGCTGGTGCGATCTCGGCGGTTGCCGGGGTGCGGGTTGTTGTGTCTGGCGTATTGGTGCAATTCAACGTAGACACCCCCGTTGTCATGCCCGCATTGGTCGCGGGTACTGACTATGGCATCTACGTTTGCCAAGATGGCACGATCCGCGCAGATGCAAACTGGACGGCGCCGACCGGATATACCGCTGGCAACAGCAGGAAGATCGGCGGGTTCCACTATGGTCTCGTTGCTGCCGGAACAACGGTTGCCGGCGGTTCGTTCGCCACCGCCGGGAGTGGAATGATCTGGACTCAGCCGAGTGTGGACGACATTGCCGGAATCAATAAGTACAGCATCTGGGATCTGAAATTCCGCCCGGCTTCGGCAGACCCGCGAGGTATGGCGCTGGTCGGCGGGCGCGTGTGGGTTGACATCTATTTGTGCAACACCGACACCGCCGTGAACGGCACATCGAAGGCGGGTAGCAACATCGTATCCGGCACGGTTTTGCCGAAAATCCCGACCGCGTTCAATGGCGACGGAGCAGCTACCTACGCAAATCTTAACTGGTGGGTTGCGAACGAGCTGGCACGGGCAAATCAGAAGCGCCTGATGTGGGAGCATGAATTCGTTGAGGCCGCTTTCGGGGTGACAGAAAACCAATCCGTGGACGCGACTGCAGCGACCTACCCGACGACCCTGCGCAACGCCGGGTACACCAGCAAATTCGGTATCGAGCAGGCGTCCGGACACCATTGGATATGGGGACAGGATACTGGCCAATATTATGATTCTACGACGTGGTCGTATAAGAATGTGACAGGGCGCGGTCAGGTCTACACGCAGGGGGCATATGGCCTGACGCGCGTGAACTTGGGCGGCTCGCGCGCGAACGGCATCAACTCCGGCTCTCTGGCCTCCAACTGGAACTACTACCCGTGGCACTCGGACTGGAGCGTTGGGTTGCGGGCCGCCTGTGACCACGTGCAACTTGCTTAAAGCACGCGGAAGCGTGCGTGGTTTATGGATACATTGAGCGATGAGTTCGCCAGTCAAAGGCAGTTGGCGATTGTTGAAAGGTTTGAGGGTTTTGTGAATTACATGTACCCGATAGCCATCAACATTCGCAAAACGCATCACGTCGCTCGTGACAGGCTGATCGACGCGATGTTTGAGCAAGCAAGCCTGTTTGCGCAGGCCGGAAAATCCGGTCAGGTTTCTAGGCTGTATCAGGCCGATGCCGGATTGTCCGACCTGCGTTTTATATTGAGGTTTCTCGCGGACGATAAGCGTCGTCTCACCAGCCAGCTATTCGCAAACATCTACGGCCACATTCAAGACCGTTATCTGGCGCACACGCTAGGCATCAAGCACTGGCTACGCTACATGGATGACACCATCATCTTCGCGCACTCGCGCGAGGTATTGGCGGTGCTACAGCAGGGCTTGAAGTGGTTCGTCGAGCAGAGCATGCGACTGCGTTTCAGCAAGTGGTCAATCATTCCAGTTTCCGGCGGCGTGAGCTTTCTAGGATACCGAATCTGGCCGACACACAAGCTGCTGTTGCGTGCCTCGGTGGTGCGCGCCAAACGCAAGATCAACCGCTACACCCGCCTCGGATTGCCAGAACACCTTGAGCGCTTTATTGGCTCATGGCGAGGGCATGCCAAATGGGCAAATTCCAACAACCTTTTAACCAGACTAGGAGTGCAGACATGATAGGAGCGCCTAAAGTAATAGCCACCCGCCAAGATTTTGACCTGGCCAGAGTGGACAATCCGGAGCTTTATGCGGAGTTTGTTGCGGCCCTTAAGGGGAGCCTGATATCAACTGCGGATACTCAGGTTTATCCTGCCGGATATGACTCGACTTTAAAGGATGGCGACGCGGGGTATGTCGCCCCGATTATTTCTCAGGTAGAGGATTTGTCTACTATCGAAAGATTTGGATTTACCAAGGCAGAGGTTTTGGCGTTGTGATCAGCGGTTACTTGCCAATAAAGGCGGTTTAATCTGTCTTTATTGGCGGTTTAACTGCCATCCTGAAATCAACGTGATTGTGGGTTAATTGGCCATCCGGAAATCAAAGCCTATCTGTCCGAAAATCAAAGCCGCTGTACTATCAGCATACGGTACGAATTCCCGAAAATCAAATCCGTTGTTCCGACATGTTGAATCCCTTGTGAACGCGCTTGCGTTCACATAGCTATGTTGTCGACCTATCGCTGTGGGTATCAACGCGGTTAAAATACCCCGATGGCTCAACCTTTGGGGTTTGAGAGGTAACGATGGCTGACACCTTGACGCCAATCGAACGCAGTCACCGCATGGCATTGGTGCGCTCTGTGGACACCAAGCCAGAAATGGTCGTTCGCAGGCTTGTCCACGGCATGGGGTTTAGATATCGCCTGCACTGTCGAGATTTGCCGGGAACCCCAGATTTGGTATTCCGCTCACGCCGAGCGGTTATTTTTGTTCACGGTTGCTTTTGGCACAGACACGGCGGTTGTGCGCTTGCGCGGATGCCTAAGTCTAGAGTGCAATTCTGGCGGAGCAAGCTCGAAGGGAATAAAGAGCGAGATGCACGCAAAATAGCTGCACTCCGCGCAGATAAATGGCGTGTATTGGTCGTTTGGGAATGTGAATTGAAAAATAGAGAAGCACTGGCTCGAAAACTCAGTCGCTTCCTCATGGGGAGGGTCGCTAAATGAAGTGCGTCGAATTGTTTGCGGGTGCTGGCGGACTGGCTATGGGGGTTCATCTTGCTGGCTTTGAGCCGCAAGCTGTTGTCGAATGGGATAGATGGGCGTGCGACACAATGAGGGAGAATGGCGCACGCGGATACCCACTCGTTGCTGGCTGGAACGTCCATGAAGGAGATGTTCGCGCATTCGCGTGGGAAAACATCACCGAAGGAATTGACCTCCTAGCAGGTGGGCCACCCTGCCAACCATTCTCGATGGGCGGCAAACATCGCGCACATGATGACTCTCGCGACATGTTTCCGGCGACTGTCGATATTGTTCGTAGGCTGCGTCCAAGAGCTTTTATCGTTGAAAACGTCAAAGGAGAGGGTGTCCGGAATTTTGTGTAAACGGAGTTTCTCTTCAATTACAGCATCCGATCTTCAAACTGGATACTAAACCGGTTTAGCGCAGCCTTCCAATCCCGAATCGGCATCGTCCATTTCTGGCTGATGTTGTTCAGCG
>WGNQ01000023.1 GCA_016124455.1 Sideroxydans sp.
CGCTGAACAACATCAGCCAGAAATGGACGATGCCGATTCGGGATTGGAAGGCTGCGCTAAACCGGTTTAGTATCCAGTTTGAAGATCGGATGCTGTAATTGAAGAGAAACTCCGTTTACACAAAATTCCGGACACCCTCTCAAAATGTCTTCCGTCCAATTGAATGTTATTGAATTTTGGGAAAACGGCATTCTCGATAATCAATTCCCCTTCAACACTTAACCGTTCCACAAGTTGCGCCTTTAGATTGTCGATGTTTGAGTTTGATCTAACCGTTAGTCCAAATAACTTCGCCATATCTCTTACGAAGTTCTCACCACCTTCAATAGCAATATCAAATGCTGGATCTTGAAGCCTTGCTAGTGTTCTTAGAACGTACTCAGTTGTAGGATGGGCTCTTAAGGGGATTTCTGTAATTGCATTGCCATTCTTGCTATATTCTTTATGGAAAACAAAGTCGTCGATCTCCACACTGATACGCAGCTGATCAGCGCCATGAGTAAAATCATCAAGACTGACCGGCCTTCCTTGAGTAACAACTTTTAGGCATTCTATAAGAGAAGTTTTCCCTGCATCATTTTCGCCGACCACGACGGTCATATCGCTATCAAATGTAATTTGAAATCCTACGAGCGATCGAAATCCATTTACTTCAAGTCGTTTAAGCTTCATTCCAATGCCCTCTAACACATAACGCCATCTAACCAAGGTAGCATGGCTGCCTGACGTCAGCGGTGTTATATCCAATTAGAATTGGTACTGAACTGAACCCCGTTCAAGTAACACGGGGGGCTAGAAATACATTGCGACGCAATCTAGCACCAAAGTACATTTGTCACCATATGCCAAAATATATAGGCATTTCCTGACAACCAAACCAGCCCCGAAAACTATCCATTACGACGGGTTGGGAAAGCATAAAAATTCGCGTATATTGGCAGGTCGGTTTCATTCAAGGCAGCCCGGTTTCATGGAACAAATCAAGATACGCGGTGCACGCACCCACAACCTGAAAAACATCAGCCTCGACTTACCGCGCAACCAGCTGGTCGTGATTACCGGCCTCTCCGGTTCGGGCAAGTCCTCACTCGCGTTCGATACGCTGTATGCCGAGGGGCAACGGCGCTATGTGGAATCGCTGTCCGCCTATGCGCGGCAATTCCTGCAGTTGATGGAAAAGCCGGACGTGGACCTGATCGAGGGGCTGTCGCCGGCCATCGCCATCGAGCAGAAGGCCACCTCGCACAACCCGCGCTCCACCGTGGGCACGGTTACCGAAATCCACGATTACCTGCGCCTGCTGTTTGCGCGCGCGGGCGACCCCTATTGCCCGCAGCACGACCTGGTGTTGCAGGCGCAATCCGTCGGCCAGATGGTGGATCATGTGCTGGCGCTGCCGGAAGACACCAAGGTGATGATCCTGTCGCCGCTGGTGGTGGGGCGCAAGGGCGAGCAGCTCGACCTGTTCGACGAACTGCGCGCGCAGGGTTTCGTGCGCCTGCGCGTGAACGGCAAGGTGTGCGAGATCGACAACCTGCCCGCGCTGCACAAGAACAAGAAGCACACCATCGAGATCGTGGTGGATCGGCTGAAAGTGAACGCTGATGCCAAGCAGCGCCTGGCCGAGTCGTTCGAGACGGCGTTGCGCCATGCCGACGGCCGCGCGCTGGCGGTGGAGATGGACAGCGGCGAGGAGCACATGTTCTCGGCCAAGTTCGCCTGCCCGATTTGCAACTACTCACTGCCGGAACTCGAACCGCGCCTGTTCTCGTTCAACAACCCGATGGGCGCCTGCCCGAAATGCGACGGGCTGGGCAACATCAGCTTCTTCGATCCCAAGCGCATCGTGGCCTTTCCGCAGCTGTCGCTGAGTTCGGGCGCGATCAAGAGCTGGGACCGGCGCAACCAGTTCTACTACCAGATGCTGGACAGCCTGAGCAGGCATTACGACTTCGACCTCGAGCGGCCGTTCGAAAGCCTGCCCGAGAACATCCAGCAGATCATCCTGTACGGCAGCGGCAAGGAAGAGATTGCCTTCCGCTACCTCAACGAGAGCGGCAAGCCGTCGTTGCGCTCGCATCCGTTCGAGGGCATCGTGCACAACCTGGAACGCCGCTACCGCGAGACCGACTCGGTCACCGTGCGCGAAGAGCTGGCGAAATACCTCAACACCTGCGTCTGCACCGAGTGCCACGGCGCGCGCCTGCGCGAGGAAGCGCGCAATGTGCGCATCGCCGAGCGCACGCTGCAGGAAATCAGCGCATGGCCACTGCGCCAGTCGCTGGCCTTCTTCAGCACGCTCACGCTGGCCGGGCACAAGCAGGCCATCGCGGAAAAGATCGTGCAGGAAATCGCCAGCCGCCTGACCTTCCTCAACAACGTCGGGCTGGATTACCTGTCGCTGGAGCGCTCCGCCGAGACGCTTTCGGGCGGCGAGGCGCAGCGCATCCGCCTGGCGTCGCAGATCGGCTCCGGCCTGACCGGGGTGATGTACGTGCTGGACGAGCCTTCCATCGGCCTGCACCAGCGCGACAACGACCGCCTGCTCGATACGCTGAAACGGCTGCGCGACATGGGCAACAGCGTGATCGTGGTGGAGCACGACGAGGACGCCATCCTGCATGCCGACTACGTGGTGGACATGGGGCCCGGTGCCGGCGAACACGGCGGCACCGTGGTGGCACAGGGCACGCCCGACGACATCAAGCAGGATGAGCACTCACTCACCGGCGACTACCTGACCGGGCGCAAACGCATCGACCCGCCGCGCGACACGCGCGCGCCCGATCCCGAACGCATGCTGAAAATCGAACGGGCCAGCGGCAACAACCTGAAGGACGTCACGCTCGACCTGCCGGTGGGATTGCTGGTGTGCGTCACCGGCGTATCCGGTTCCGGCAAGTCGACGCTGATCAACGACACGCTGTACCACGCCGTGGCAAAGCACCTGTACGGCAGCAGCGCCGAACCGGCTCCCTACGCCGAAATCAGCGGGCTGGAGTTCTTCGACAAGGTCATCAGCGTCGACCAGTCGCCGATCGGGCGCACGCCGCGCTCCAACCCGGCCACCTACACCGGGCTGTTCACGCCGATCCGCGACCTGTTTTCCGGCGTGCCGCAGTCGCGCGAGCGCGGCTACGGCCCGGGGCGCTTCTCGTTCAACGTCAAGGGCGGGCGCTGCGAATCCTGCCAGGGCGACGGCGTGATCAAGGTGGAGATGCACTTCCTGCCGGATGTGTACGTGCCGTGCGACGTGTGCCACGGGCAGCGCTACAACCGCGAAACGCTGGAGATCCAGTACAAGGGCAAGAACATCCATGAAGTGCTGCAGATGACGGTGGAACAGGCGCGCGAATTTTTCTCCGCCGTCCCGGTCATCGCACGCAAGCTGCAAACCCTGCTCGACGTGGGACTCGGCTACATCACGCTGGGGCAAAGCGCCACCACGCTCTCCGGCGGCGAGGCGCAACGCGTCAAGCTGTCGCTGGAGCTCTCCAAGCGCGATACCGGGCGTACGCTGTACATCCTCGACGAACCCACCACCGGCCTGCACTTCCACGACATCGCCCTGCTGCTCAAGGTGATCCATACCCTGCGCGACCAGGGCAATACGCTGGTGATCATCGAGCACAACCTCGATGTGATCAAGACGGCGGACTGGGTCATCGACCTCGGCCCCGAGGGGGGCGAAGGCGGGGGGCGCATCATCGCCGAGGGTTCGCCCCGGGACATCGCCGCCAACCCGGACAGCGTGACCGGACTGTATCTGCAGGATGTCCTGAAGAAGTAACCCAAAAGGCCGGCGCAGCCTGTTCCCCGCGCCGGCCTCAAATCGCAGGCAATAAAAAACCGGGCAGCGCCCGGTTTTGTGTTCAGGTGCGCAAGGCGCCTGCTTATTCTTCGCCGGCTACTTCAACCGGTTGTGCATCAGCCGGGCGGTCCAGCAGTTCGATCAGCGCCATCGGTGCGTTGTCGCCCTTGCGGAAGCCGAACTTCAGGATGCGCGAGTAACCGCCATTGCGGGCAGCGTAGCGCGGGCCCAGTTCGTCGAACAGCTTGGTGACCATTTCGCGGTCGCGCAGGCGGCTGAACGCCAGACGGCGGTTAGCCAGGCTGGGGTTCTTGCCCAGGGTCAGGATCGGCTCTGCCACACGGCGCAATTCCTTGGCCTTGGGCAAAGTGGTCTTGATCACTTCATGACGCAGCAACGATACGGTCATGTTGCGCAGCATGGCCAGGCGGTGGCTGCTGGTGCGGTTGAGTTTTCTCAGTCCTAAACGGTGACGCATGATTATCCTCTCTTACTTCTTAACAGTCGCTGGCGCTTAGCGCTCAACGGCGGCAGGCCAGTTTTCCAGCTTCATGCCCAGCGACAGGCCGTGCTCGGCGAGCACCTGCTTGATTTCGTTCAACGACTTGCGGCCCAGGTTAGGCGTGCGCAGCAGATCGTTTTCGGTGTACTGGATCAGGTCGCCGATGTAATGGATGCTTTGTGCCTTGAGGCAGTTGGACGAACGCGGAGTCAGCTCCAGGTCGTCTACCGGGCGCAGCAGCATCGGGTCAACCTTCGGTGCCTGGGGCTTCTCGACCGGGGTCGGTGTGCCTTCCAGTGCGGCAAACACGGCGAACTGCTCAACCAGGATGCGCGCGGCATAGCGGATCGACTCTTCAGGGTCGATGGCGCCATTGGTTTCGATGTCCATCACCAGCTTGTCGAGGTCGGTACGCTGTTCCACACGTGCACTTTCCACAGCATAGCTGACGCGGCTGACCGGGCTGAACGAAGAGTCCAGCGCGATGTGGCCGACGGCACGGCTTTCGCCCGGTGCCTGGCGCGCAATCGCGGAAACATAGCCACGGCCTTTTTCGACCTTGATTTCCATGTCCAGCTTGCCGTCTGCGGTCAGATGGGCAATAACGTGCTCGGGATTGATCACTTCAACATCGGCACCTGCCTCGATATCGCCCGCAGTCACCACGCCGGCACCCGATTTCTTCAGGGTCAGTACGGCTTCGCTGCTGTTGTGCAGCTTGAGCACCAGGCCTTTCAGGTTCAGCAGGATATCCACGACGTCTTCCTGCACGCCGTCGATGGAGGAATATTCATGCAGCACGCCGGCGATCTTGACCTCGGTCGGCGCGTAGCCAGGCATGGAGGACAACAGGATGCGGCGCAGGGCGTTGCCCAGGGTATGCCCGTAACCGCGCTCAAAGGGCTCCATCACAACCCGAGCCTGGGTTGAGGAAGTCCTCTGTACGTCGATGATACGTGGCTTTAAAAACTCATTGTTATGCATATCCGACTCCGCGTGGATTACTTGGAATACAACTCGACCACCAGGTGTTCATTGATGGTGGCTGGCAGTTCGGCACGTTGCGGCTTGGCCTTGAAGGTACCTTTCATGGCTTTGGAGTCCATCTCCAGCCATTCCGGGAAACCACGTTGTTCTGCAGCCAGCAAAGCAGCCTTGATGCGCAACTGAGCCTTGGATTTTTCAGCCACTTCCACCACGTCACCAGGACGAACCTGATAGGACGGGATATTCACGCGCTTGCCGTTTACCAGAATGGCGTTGTGACGCACCACCTGACGTGCTTCGGAACGCGAAGCGCCGAAGCCCATGCGGTAGGACACGTTGTCCAGACGCGATTCCAGGGATTGCAGCAGGTTTTCGCCGGTAATACCGCGCTGTCTTTCAGCAGCGAAGTAGGTCAGGCGGAACTGGTGCTCAAGCACGCCGTAGACGCGACGCAGCTTCTGCTTTTCACGCAGCTGACCGCCGTATTCGGATACGCGCTGATTTTTCTTTTGTCCGTGCTGTCCAGGCGGATAGGCGCGACGTTCAACCGCACACTTGTCGGTAAAACATTTTTCGCCCTTCAGGAACAGTTTCTCGCCTTCACGGCGGCACTGACGGCACTTTGCATCAAGATTTCTAGCCAAGGTCTGTCTCCCAAAAATTAAATACGGCGCTTTTTCGGCGGACGGCAGCCGTTATGCGGTACCGGCGTGATGTCGGAAATGCTGGTGATCTTGAAACCCGCCGCATTCAACGCACGTACTGCCGATTCGCGACCAGGGCCAGGACCCTTGATGCGCACTTCGAGGTTTTTCACGCCGCATTCCTGCGCCGCCTTGCCAGCCTGCTCCGCAGCAATCTGCGCCGCAAACGGGGTACTCTTACGCGAGCCCTTGAAACCATTGCCGCCGCTGGTCGACCAGGACAGGGCATTGCCCTGACGGTCGGTAATGGTCACGATGGTGTTGTTAAAAGAAGCGTGCACGTGGGCAATGCCCTCGGCAACGTTCTTTTTGACTTTCTTGCGCACTCGCGTGCTGGCTTTAACCATGTCTCAAATCCTCTCTAAATTACTTCTTGGCGCCGGCAATAGCCTTGCGCGGCCCCTTGCGGGTGCGTGCGTTGGTGCGGGTACGCTGACCACGGCACGGCAGGCCGCGACGATGGCGCAGGCCGCGGTAGCAACCCAGGTCCATCAGGCGCTTGATGTTCATCGACACCTCGCGGCGCAAGTCACCTTCAACCAGGAACTTGCCAACTTCGTCGCGCAGCTTGTCCATCTCGGTGTCGTTGATGTCCTTCATCTTGGTGGACGGTTCAACGCCAGCTGCGGAACAGATTTCACGCGCGCGTGTACGACCAACACCATAAATCGCGGTCAGCGCGATCACGGCATGTTGATGATTCGGAATGTTTACCCCTGCAATACGAGCCATGCAGCTACCCTATCATTCAAAAAATAAAATTATAACATTATCCAGCAGCGATTTACTCAATCAGCCCTGGCGTTGCTTATGACGCGGATCGCTGCTACAGATCACGCGCACTACCCGGTTACGCCGTATGATTTTGCAATTACGGCAAACTTTCTTTACGGATGCTTGCACTTTCATTTCACTCTCCTCAAATACCTGACTATCGCTACTTCGCGCGGAATACGATACGCGCCCTGCTCAAATCATACGGCGTCAATTCCACCGTTACCTTGTCGCCCGGCAGGATGCGTATGTAATGCATGCGCATCTTGCCTGATATGTGGCCCAGTACAACATGGCCGTTTTCCAATTTCACCTGAAAGGTCGCATTAGGCAAGGATTCGACAATCTCACCCTGCATCTGGATGACATCTTCCTTCGACATTACCTTGCAAAGCCACCCTTAAAGTTAGCCTTCTTCAACAGGCTTTCATACTGATTCGACATCAGGTAAGACTGCACCTGAGCCATGAAATCCATGGTGACCACCACCAGGATCAGCAGCGAAGTGCCGCCAAAATAAAATGGCACATTCCACTTGATCACCAGAAACTCCGGCAGCAGACACACCAGCGATACATACACTGCGCCGATCAGGGTCAGGCGCATCATGATCTTTTCAATGTAGCGCGCAGTCTGCTCGCCGGGACGGATACCGGGCAGGAAAGCGCCGCTCTTCTTCAGGTTGTCCGCCGTCTCCTTCGGGTTGAATACCAACGCCGTATAGAAGAAACAGAAGAACACAATCGCCGAAGCGTACAGCAATACATAAATCGGCTGTCCCGGTGCCAGTTTTTCGCTGAAATCCTTCAGCCAGGACATCCCGGAACCGCTACCAAACCAGCCCGCCAGCGTCGCCGGGAACAAGATGATGCTGGAAGCGAAAATCGGCGGAATCACACCGGCCATATTCAGCTTCAGCGGCAGGTGCGAACTCTGGCCGCCGTAAATCTTGTTGCCCACCTGGCGCTTGGCATAATTCACCAGGATCTTGCGCTGCCCGCGTTCCACGAATACCACCAGCGCGGTAATCGCCACGGCGCCGATCAGCAGGAACAGCACCAGCGGGATGGAAAACGCACCGGTGCGCGCCATTTCCAGCGTGCTGCCTATCGCCCGCGGCAACCCTGCGGCAATACCCGCGAAAATGATCAGCGAGATGCCGTTACCCAGACCGCGCTCGGTGATCTGCTCACCCAGCCACATCAGGAACATCGTACCGGTGACCAGCGTCATCACGGTAGTCATGCGGAACATCAGGCCGGGATCCAGCACCAGGCCTTTTTGCGATTCCAGCGCCACGGCGATGCCGAAAGCCTGGAACAGCGCCAGTGCCAGCGTGCCGTAGCGCGTGTACTGGGTAATCTTCCTGCGCCCGGCTTCGCCTTCCTTCTTCAGCTGCTCCAGCTGCGGCACCGCAATGGTGGCCAGCTGCATGATGATGGAAGCCGAAATGTACGGCATGATTCCCAGCGCAAAAATCGTGAAGCGCGACAGCGCGCCGCCGGAAAACATGTTGAACATGCCGAGAATGCCGTTCTTCTGCGACTTGAACAGATCCGCCAGCACCACCGGGTCAATGCCCGGAACCGGGATGTGTGCACCGATGCGGTACACCACCAGCGCCCCCAGCAGAAACCAGAGACGTTTACTGAGGTCGCCGTATTTGGCGCCGCCGGCTGCCTTGCTCATCGCGTTACCTTATTCCGCCACGCTGCCACCGGCAGCTTCGACTGCGGCGCGTGCGCCCTTGGTCAACAGCAAGCCCTGCAGTTTGACTGCGCGCTTCAATTCGCCGCACAACACCACCTTGGCGGTCAAAGCCGTAGCCGGCACCACGCCAGCCTGCTTCAGCGCCAGCAGGTCAATGCTGTCAACCGGCATTTTCTGCAAATCGGACAGACGCACCTGGGCGCAGTCGTTCCGGGTCAGCGAAACAAAGCCGCGCTTCGGCAGGCGACGTTGCAGCGGCATCTGGCCGCCTTCGAAGCCCACCTTATGGAAGCCGCCGGCACGGGATTTCTGGCCCTTGTGGCCACGGCCTGCAGTCTTGCCCAGACCGGAACCGATGCCGCGACCTACGCGACGCGGCGCTTTCTTGGAACCGTCAGCCGGTTTAATTTGATTGAGTTGCATTTATGCCTCGCACTTGACCAGGTAATACACTTTGTTAATCATGCCGCGCACTGCCGGAGTGTCTTCCACTTCGACGGTGTGATGCATGCGGCGCAGCCCCAGGCCACGAACGCAATCACGGTGCGACTGCTTGGTGCCGATCACGCTCTTGATCAGCGTTACTTTGAGTTTCTTGGTTTGTGCCATGACTTACCCCAGGATTTCTTCCACGCTCTTGCCACGCTTCGCAGCGACTTCAGCGGGAGAGTTCAGCGCCTGCAGACCGTTCAGGGTCGCACGCACCACGTTATAGGGATTGCTCGAACCGATGCACTTGGCCAGGATGTTGTGCACACCCACCGCCTCGAACACTGCGCGCATCGCGCCGCCGGCGATAATCCCGGTACCTTCCGATGCAGGCTGCATGTATACCTTGGCTGCGCCATGACGACCGATCACTGCGTGGTGCAGGGTACCATTCTTCAGGTTGACCTTGACCATCTTGCGGCGGGACTCATCCATCGCCTTCTGCACGGCCACCGGCACTTCCTTCGACTTGCCTTTGCCCATGCCGACGCGGCCATCGCCATCACCCACGATGGTCAGTGCAGCAAAGCCCATGATACGGCCGCCCTTGACCACCTTGGTCACGCGATTGACCGCGATCATTTTTTCGATCAGGCCGTCACCGCGCTCGTCTGCTTGCTGAAATTTTCCTTGTGCTTTAGCCATCATTCACCCCAAGTTAGAACTGCAGGCCGTGTTCACGCGCGGCTTCCGCCAGCGCCTTTACGCGACCATGGTATCGGTAGCCGGAACGGTCGAACGCAACAGAGGTAATACCCGCGCTCTTCGCCTTTTCGGCAATGCGCTTGCCAACTACTGCTGCCGCCTTGGCATTGCCGCCATTGGCCAGCTCCTTGCGCACCTCGGCTTCCAGCGTGGAAGCGCTCGCCAGCACCTTGCCGCCGCAGGCGGAAATCACCTGCGCGTAAATGTGCAGGTTGGTGCGATGAACGGCCAAACGTACGGCCTTCTGATCAGCAATGCGGGCACGGGTTTTGCGTGACCTGCGCTGACGTGTTTCGTTCTTGTTCAACATATCCGCCTCAATTATTTCTTCTTGGTTTCTTTCAGGATGACCACTTCATCCGAATAGCGCACGCCCTTGCCCTTGTAAGGTTCGGGTTCGCGATACGCGCGGATTTCTGCGGCAACCTGGCCGATTTGCTGCTTGCTTGCGCCCTTCAGCACGATCTCGGTCTGCGATGGCGTTTCCACCTTCACGCCGGCGGGCATCTTGTGCACCACGGGGTGGGAGAAACCCAGCGACAAGTTCAGCGTATCGCCTGCGGCCTGGGCACGATAACCCACACCCACCAGCGTCAGCTTGCGCTCATAACCCTTGGTCACGCCCTGCACCATATTGGCCAGCAATGCGCGCATCGTGCCGGACATGGCATTCGCCTGCTTGGACTCACCGACCGCCTTGCACAGCAGGGCATCGCCCTCGCGCTCCACGGTAACGTCACCGCTCATCGCCTGCTTCAAGGTACCCAGCGGGCCCTTGACGGAAATTTCGCCTGCGGCCATCGCCACTTCCACACCGGCGGGCACCACGACAGGATTTTTAGCAACTCTAGACATATTCCCTCCTTACGCGACGATGCAGAGCACTTCGCCGCCAATACCGTTGGCGCGGGCCTTGCGATCAGTCATCAACCCCTTGGAGGTGGAAACAATGGCGATACCCAGGCCATTCATCACCTTGGGAATATCCTTGCTGCCCTTGTACGTACGCAGGCCGGGACGACTGACGCGCTGGATCTTCTCGATCACCGGGCGTTCAGCATAATATTTCAGGCCGATTTCCAGAGTTGGCTTGCCGTCATTGGCCGCAACCTTGAAACCTTCCACATAACCCTCTTCCTGCAGCAGCTGGGCGATCGCCACCTTGAGCTTGGAAGAAGGCATCGTAACAGTTGTTTTTTCCGCCATTTGCGCGTTACGAATACGCGTCAACATGTCGGAGATCGGATCACTCATGCTCATAAATTCACCCTTACCAGCTTGCCTTGATTACACCAGGAATTTCACCGCGCATTGCATATTCACGCAACTTGATACGGCCCAGGCCAAATTTGCGGAACGTGCCACGCGGGCGACCAGTCAGCGCACAACGGTTGCGTAAGCGCACCGGGCTGGCATCGCGCGGCAATGCTTGCAACTTTTGACGAGCGGCAAAACGCTCTTCATCACTCAATTTGACATTGGCAATAATCGCCAGCAGTTCAGCACGCTTGGCAGCGAACTTCTTTACGGTGTCGCGGCGTTTTTGCTCACGGTTAATCAAAGCAGTCTTAGCCATTTTGCCCTCAGTTCTTCAATGGGAATTTGAATGCCAACAGAAGCGCCCTGGCCTCTTCGTCGGTCTTCGCCGTAGTCGTGATGGTGATATTCATACCACGCAGCGCATCAATCTTGTCGTACTCGATTTCCGGGAAAATGATCTGCTCTTTGACACCCATGTTGTAGTTACCACGACCATCAAAAGACTTGCCGGAAATACCACGAAAATCGCGAATACGGGGAATCGCTATCGTCACCAGACGATCCATGAACTCATACATGCGCTCTTTGCGCAAGGTAACCTTGCAACCCACCGGATAGCCTTCACGAATCTTGAAGCCCGCAATGGATTTCTTGGACTTGGTCACCACCGGCTTCTGACCCGCGATTTTCTGCATGTCGCCCACCGCGTGCTCCATCACCTTCTTGTCAGCGACCGCCTCGCCCACACCCATGTTCAGGGTGATCTTTTCGATACGCGGCACTTCCATCACGGACTTGTAGCCGAACTGTTTCATCAGTTGCGGAGCGACCGAATCCTTGTAAAAGTCATACAAACGAGCCATGCCCATTACCCCTTAGCGTCAATCATTTCACCGCTGGACTTGAAGACACGCACTTTGCGACCATCTTCCAGCGTTTTAATACCAACCCGGTCGGCCTTCTTCGCAGTGGCATTGAAAATTGCCACATTGGATACATGGATCGGTTTTTCCATTTCCACGATACCGCCGCTCAGCCCCTTCATCGGGTTCGGCTTCTGGTGCTTCTTGACCTTGTTGATGCCGGCGACCAGCACATGGTCATCCAGGACACGCAACACGTTGCCACGATTACCCTTATCCTTGCCTGCAATGACGATCACGTCATCATCTTTTTTGATCTTGCGCATGATTTTTTCCTTGACTGCGTTACGCCAGCTGCTTACAGCACTTCGGGAGCAAGCGACACGATCTTCATGAACTTTTCGGTACGCAGCTCGCGCGTTACCGGTCCAAAAATACGTGTGCCAATCGGCTCCAACTTGGTGTTCAGCAATACGGCGGCATTACCGTCGAATTTCAGCAGCGAGCCATCCGAACGGCGCACACCCTTGGCAGTACGTACCACCACGGCGTTGTAAACTTCGCCCTTCTTCACCCGACCACGTGGAGCAGCATCCTTGATGCTGACCTTGATCACATCACCAATCGCGGCGTAACGACGCTTGGAACCGCCCAGCACCTTGATGCACATAACGGAACGAGCACCGGTATTGTCGGCCACATCCAACACAGACTGCATTTGTATCATTTTTCAATCTCCAACTTATTCCGCCTGCGGCGGCTAGTTTTGGAACCCGTTCGGGTTAGGCCGCCGCAAGCGACGGTGAAACGAAGCCGCGCATTCTACTCATACTTGGCAAAAAGCACAAGCTTAAATTGCGATTAAACTGCGTGGGCTTTTTCCACCAGCTTGATCGCACGCCAGGTCTTGGTCTTTGCCAGAGGACGGCATTCCTCAATAGTCACCACATCGCCCTGATGGAACTCGTTGGCTTCATCATGCGCATGGTATTTCTTCGACACACGGACGATCTTGCCCAGCAGCGGATGCTTGATCTTGCGCTCGATCAGCACGGTAATCGTCTTGTCCATCTTGTCGCTCACCACCGTGCCGGTCAGTGTACGTTTCAGGTTAGTTGCACTCATTACTGCGCACCCTTCTCTCTCAATACGGTTTTTACACGGGCAATATCACGGCGCACCTTGCCAAGCTGGCTGTTGTCGGTCAATTGCTGAGTGGCGATCTGCATGCGCAGGCCAAATTGTGCCTTGGTCAGGGACAGCAGCTCCTGCTGCAGGTCTGCCACGGACTTTGCTTTCAATTCGCTTGCCTTCATCTTCACGCCCCTACCTGTCTAACAACAAATGTTGTGGAAATAGGCAGCTTGGCGGATGCCAGGCGGAACGCCTCGCGTGCCAGCGCTTCGTCCACGCCGTCCATTTCATACAACATCTTGCCCGGCTGAATCTCGGCCACGTAGTACTCCGGATTACCCTTGCCGTTACCCATACGGACTTCGGCCGGCTTCTGCGAAATCGGTTTGTCCGGGAAAATACGGATCCAGATACGCCCGCCGCGCTTGATGTGACGGGTCATGGCACGACGTGCCGCCTCGATCTGGCGCGCGGTCAAGCGACCACGACCAACCGCCTTGAGGCCGAACTCACCGAAACTGACCTTGTTGCCGCGCGTCGCAATGCCGGTATTACGGCCTTTTTGTTCCTTGCGGTACTTCCTTCTAGCTGGCTGTAGCATGCTTAGCTCCCGACTTTCTTACTTTCTTTTCCGGCTCGGCCGCTGCAGGCGCCGCAACCTCTTCCTGTCCGGTCTGCTCCCCCTTGAATACCCACACCTTGACACCGATGATGCCGTAGGTAGTCGATGCTTCGGAGAAACCGTAGTCAATATTCGCACGCAGGGTATGCAATGGCACACGTCCTTCGCGATACCATTCGGTACGCGCGATTTCGATGCCGTTCAGGCGACCTGCGCTCATGATCTTGATGCCTTGCGCGCCCAGGCGCATCGCGTTCTGCATGGCACGCTTCATGGCACGGCGGAACATGATGCGCTTTTCCAGCTGCGAAGTGATGTTGTCAGCGATCAGTTGCGCATCGACTTCCGGCTTGCGCACTTCTTCGATGTTCAACGCCACATCCGGCAGGCCCATGCGCTTGCGCAACTCGGCGCGCAGCGATTCGATATCCTCGCCCTTCTTGCCGATAACCACGCCAGGACGTGCGGTGTAGATCGTAATCTTGGCATTTTTTGCCGGACGCTCGATCACCACCTTGGACACACCGGCATTGGCCAGCTTCTTCTTCAGGAAGTCGCGCACCTCGATGTCCTTGAGCAGCTGCCCGGAAAAATTCTTGCTATTGGCAAACCACTTGGAAGACCAGTTCTTTTGTACGCTCAACCGGAAACCGATTGGATGAATTTTCTGTCCCATGTTGTCCTCAGTTCCCGACAGTTATCGTGATGTGGCAGGTCTGCTTCTCGATATGGTTGCCGCGGCCTTTGGCGCGGGCAATCATGCGCTTCAGCGAAGTAGCCTTGTCCACATAAATTGTACGAACCTTCAATTCGTCGATGTCGGCACCATCGTTGTGCTCGGCATTGGCGATCGCCGACTCAAGTGCCTTCTTGATAATCACGGCACCCTTCTTCGGGCTGAACGTCAACAGGTTCAACGCTTGATCCACCGGCAGGCCACGGATCTGATCCGCAACCAGACGACCCTTCTGGGCCGACAGGCGAACACCTTTAACTACTGCAGTTGTGCTCATCATGCCCCCTTATTTCTTCGCTTTTTTATCGGCAGCATGACCCTTGAACGTACGGGTCAGCGAAAACTCGCCGAGTTTGTGCCCGACCATGTTCTCGGAGATATACACCGGAACATGTTGTTTGCCATTGTGAACGGCAATGGTCAGGCCGACAAAATCAGGCAACACGGTGGAACGGCGCGACCAGGTTTTCACCGGACGCTTGTCATTGGTCGCACGCACCGCTTCCACCTTCTTGATCAAGTGAGCGTCGACGAATGGGCCTTTTTTAATGGAACGTGCCATATCTACTACCCCTTATTCTGAAAGCGGCGGCGTACGATCATGCCGCTGGTGCGTTTGTTGTTCCGCGTGCGGAAGCCCTTGGCCGGCACACCCCACGGGCTGACCGGATTACGGCCTGCCGCAGTCTTGCCCTCACCACCGCCATGCGGGTGATCAACCGGGTTCATCGCTACACCGCGTACGGTCGGACGGATACCGCGCCAGCGTTTGGCGCCAGCCTTGCCGATGGAGCGCAGCGAGTGCTCGCCATTGCCGACTTCGCCCAGCGTCGCACGGCAATCGACATGCACCTTGCGGATTTCACCGGAACGCAAGCGCAATTGTGCATAGCTGCCCTCACGCGCCAGCAGCTGCACCGCAGCACCGGCCGAACGCGCCAGCTGCGCGCCCTTGCCTGGCATCATCTCGATGCAGTGTATGGTCGAACCCACCGGGATGTTGCGCAGCGGCAGGGTGTTGCCCGACTTGATCGGCGCATCGGAACCATTCACCAGCTGCGCACCCACGGTCACGCCCTTCGGCGCGATGATATAGCTGCGCTCGCCATCGGCGTAACACAGCAGGGCCAGATGCGCACTGCGATTAGGATCATATTCAATGCGCTCAACCTTGGCCGGTACGCCATCCTTGTTGCGCTTGAAATCGACCACGCGATAATTCTTCTTGTGGCCACCGCCCATATGACGCGTCGTGATATGGCCATTGTGGTTACGTCCAGCGGTACGATTCTTCTTTTCCACCAGCGCCGCATGCGGCTTACCCTTGTGCAAATCGGGATTAACCACGCGCACGACTGCACGGCGCCCTGGAGATGTCGGTTTAAGTTTGATCAATGCCATGATGTTTACCCTTGCTCACTTGCAGCAAAATTGATTTCCTGTCCGGGCGCGAGGCATACATAAGCCTTTTTCCAATCCTTGCGACGCCCGACCATGCGACCAAAACGCTTTTGCTTACCCTTGACGCAGGAAACCTGCACGCTTTCGACGCTGACCTTGAACATCAGCTCGACTGCCGCCTTGATTTCCGGCTTGGTCGCATCGCTCGCCACGCGGAAAATCACCTGCTCGTTCTTCTCGGCAACATAAGTCGCCTTTTCAGAAATCTGGGGAGCAAGCAATACATTCATCAGACGCTCTTGATTAAAGTTCTGTGCGCTCATCCCAGCATCTCCTCGATTTTCGCCATTGCATCGCGCGTTACCAGCACGCTGGGGAAACGCACCAGGCTAACCGGATCTGCCTGATGCGCCTCGACCACCAGCACGTCCGGCAGGTTGCGGGAAGACAGATACAGGTTCTCGTCCACGCTGGCAGTGATGATCAGCACGCGACCCAGACCCAGACCCTTGATCTTCTGCGCCAACAGTTTTGTCTTCGGCGCATCCACCGTCAGGCTGTCAACCACCTTCAGACGGTCTTCGCGAACCAGCTGCGAGAAAATGGAAGCCAGGCCAGCGCGGTACATCTTGCGGTTGACCTTATGGGTGTAATTTTCGTCCGGGCTGTTCGGGAAAGTCTTACCACCCCCACGCCACAGCGGGCTCGAAGCACGGCCGGAACGGGCACGACCAGTGCCTTTTTGCGCCCACGGCTTGTGCGTACTCTTGGCAATTTCGCTACGGCCTTTTTGCTTGCTGTTCGCAGCACGGGCGTTAGCCTGATACGCCGTCACCACCTGGTGGATCAGCGCCTCATTGTATTCGCGACCAAACAGATCATCGGAGGCATTGATGCTCGCCGCCGCCTTACCGCTGTCGTCAATGACTTTCAGTTCCATTATGCACCTGCCTTCACTGCCGGATGTACGACCACGTCGCCGCCCTTGGCGCCGGGCACAGCCCCCATCACCAGCAACAACTGGCGGTCGGCATCGATACGTACGATCTCGAGATTTTGCACCGTGCGCTGCACGTCACCCAGGTGGCCGGTCATGCGCTTGCCCGGAAACACGCGACCAGGATCCTGCGCCATACCGATAGACCCCGGCACGTTATGCGACTTGGAGTTACCGTGAGTAGCACGGCCGGATTTGAAGTGATAGCGCTTGATGGTACCAGCGTAACCCTTACCGATGGTCACACCGGTAACATCCACCTTCTGCCCGACCGAAAACCGATCAACGCCGATGACCGCGCCCATTTTCAGGTTCGCCGCCTCTTCCGCGCTGATGCTGAATTCCTTGAGAATGCTGCCCGCCTCGACGCCGGCCTTGGCAAAATGCCCGGCCGCAGCCTTATTGACACGACCAGGACGGCGCGTACCAAAAGCCAGCTGCACGGCTGTATAGCCGTCCGTATCCGCGGATTTAATCTGGGTAACACGATTATTGGACACGTCCAGCACGGTTACCGGCAACGATGATCCGTCGTCGGTAAAGATGCGGGTCATGCCAATCTTGCGACCGACAAGTCCTAAGCTCATTAGTTTTTCCTTTTATTTTAAGGGGCTGACTTCAATTGGCCAGCCGATTCAGCACTGCAAACCACAAAATTACTGCAACTTGATTTCCACATCCACACCAGCAGGCAGATCCAGCTTCATCAGCGCATCCACGGTTTTTTCCGTAGGGTCAATGATGTCCATCAGACGCAGATGGGTGCGAATCTCGAACTGATCACGCGAAGTCTTGTTTACGTGCGGGGAACGCAGCACGTCAAAACGCTCAATCTTGGTCGGCAACGGCACCGGCCCCTTAACCACAGCACCGGTACGCTTCGCGGTATCCACAATCTGCAGGGCAGACTGGTCGATCAGGCGATAATCAAACGCCTTCAGGCGAATGCGGATTTTCTGACTTTGCATAATATTCTCTTGCATCTAAGCGGCATTGCCGCTGGTTTAAAGAACGAAAACGCGTGGCCGCAGCCACGCGAGGGGGCGCATTGTAGCCTTACTCAATAATTTTTGCAACCACACCGGCGCCGACGGTACGACCGCCTTCGCGAATCGCGAAACGCAGGCCTTCTTCCATCGCGATCGGGGCGATCAGGTTCACGCTCACCGATACGTTGTCGCCAGGCATCACCATTTC
>WGNQ01000001.1 GCA_016124455.1 Sideroxydans sp.
CATGTTTAATAATACGGACACAGAAATTCTCTCTTAACTTATTGATGGAGCGAAGGTTAAACGGCATTGCTCAGGAACACAAGCTCAATAATACGGACAGAACTCAAGGCGCATAAGAATGGCAGTTAACTAGTAGATAACAGACGTCATGAAGGAGGGCTGTAAGGGCAGCAATGGCCGAGGAATGGTCATTCTCAGTGCCAGCACATAACGGGGGCCAGCCCTTTTAAGGAAGAAGCATTTTAATACCCATCAGTATTAAAACCGTCCCGCCAAACACTTCCGCCTTGCCTTCCAGCCAGGTGCCGCTGCGCCTGCCGATGGACACCCCTGCCCAGCTGAAGGCAAAAGTGATGATCCCGATAACGAGGCAGGCAATGTAAGGATTGGCATCCAGCAAGGTCAGGCTGAATCCGGCCGCCATTGCATCAATGCTGGTGGCGATAGCCAGAATCAGCATCATTTTATTGGTGAGTACCGCAATATCCTCTTCCACGCCTTCCTGGACTGCTTCGTAAACCATTTTTGCGCCGATCAGCACCAGCAACCCGAAGGCCACCCAATGGGCATAGGCGGCTATCCAGCCCAGCACACCCTTGCCACCAAGGTATCCGATGAATGGCATCAACGCCTGGAAAATACCGAAATACAGCCCCGCCCTCAGCGCCAGGCCCGGCGTATCCTTCTTGGCGCCAAGCCCAATGGAAACGGCAAAAGCATCCATGCTGAGTGCGATTGCGAGAATGACGACTTCTATCATGCTGCCCCTGGTGTATTAATTGAGCCGCTACAGGCGCAGCCACATCTTGCGGTGGGGTATGCCTGCATCCATGAATTCCTCGCCGTCTTCCTCGAAACCGAAGCGCCGGTAGAAAGGTATGGCATAAACCTGCGCATCCACTTCCACCCGTTTGAATCCATGCGCCCGCGCGTCGTTGAGCAGCGCTTCCATGATCGCCGTGCCGACTGTCTGCTTGCGCCACTGCGGCACCACGGCAATGCGTCCAATATGGCCATCGGGCAGTATCCGCCCGCAACCGATCGCATCGCCCTTCGCGCTCAGCGCCAGCGCATGCCGGCTGGTTTCATCCAGCCCGTCCCATTCCAGTTCTGGCGGAACATTCTGCTCGCGGATGAATACCGATTCGCGTACCGCGCGCAACAATGGCTCGCCGTCATGCCAGGAAACCAGGCTAACCGTAAACAGGTGATCCATTGCCCCCCCTTTCGCCGCAGCTTCAGGCGATGATTTCGACTGCCGTCCCCGCCGGCACCAGATCATACAGTTCCAGCAAATCTGCATTGCGCATCCGCACGCAGCCTTTCGAACCCGCACGCCCCAGTTGCGTGGTATCCGGCGTGCCGTGGATGTAAACGTAGCGGCGCATGGTATCGCAAGAACCCTGACGGTTGTAACCCGGCTCGCAGCCGGACAGCCACATGATGCGGGTCAGTATCCAGTCGCGGCCCGGCTGCTGCGCTCCCAGTTCAGGCGTGTAAATTTCGCCGGTCGGGCGGCGACGCACGAACACCGTATTCACGGGCTGACCGCTGCCGATCTTGGCGCGGATCACATGTTTCCCGCGCGGCGTGCAGAAGCTGCCGTTCTCTTCGCCCACGCCGTTCGCCCCGGTGGAAACCGCATAACGATGCAACAGCTTGCCGGCGTCGTCGAACAGCTCCAGCGTCTGTGCGGGAATGTGGATAATGATGTTCATTGCGCTTTCTGCTGCGCGCGGCGCATCGCAAAAAAATCGCTCAGCACCTTGCCGCACTCCTCGGCCAGCAGGCCGCCCTCGATGCGCGCGTGATGGTTGAGCCGCGTTTCGGTAAACAGGTTGAATATGCTGCCGGCCGCACCGGTTTTCGGGTCGTGTGCGCCATATACCACCCGCGCAATGCGTGCATGGAACATCGCCCCCACGCACATCACGCAAGGCTCGAGCGTCACATACAGTTCGCATCCCACCAGGCGGTAATTGCCGAGATGCAGCGCCGCGTCGCGCAATGCCATCATTTCCGCATGGGCGGACGGATCGTGGCGCGAAATCGGCGCATTGCTGCCGCGCCCGACAATCTCGCCGTCTTTCACCACCACCGCGCCCACCGGCACCTCGCCCATGGCCCCGGCCTCGCGCGCCAGCGCCAGCGCCTCGCGCATGAAGCGGACGTCCTGCTCGGGCGATGCGGGAATAGCCAGGGAATTTGTCATGGCGGCATTGTACGGACAAAATCCGGATTGCAAAACGGCAACCGGCTCAGGAAAATATGAAATGGCACCGCCCTTCCGGGACAGCCGCATCTCAATAATTTTCGGGCAAGGACACACATGATCGACAAGGCATACGCCGAACACTTCGCCAGCGACTGGATAGCGGCCTGGAATGCGCACGACCTTGACCGCATCCTGGCGCATTACGCGGACGACTTCGAAATGTCGTCGCCGGTCATCATCAAGCTGGCCGGCGAACCGTCCGGAACGTTGCAAGGCAAACAGGCTGTCGGCGCATACTGGGCCAGGGCCCTGCAGCTATACCCCGACCTGCATTTCAGGCTGCTTGCCACGCTGGTCGGCGTCAACAGCATCACGCTGCACTACGATGGCGTCCGCGGACCGGCCGCCGAGGTATTTCATTTCAACCGGGCAGGCAAGGTTACGCATGCATACGCACATTATGCCTGACCGTGCCCGCGCCACGGCGTACCGCCCTGAATAATCAACGCCCTAGCCCGCAATTCTGCAATCGCGCCCAGCGGTGGATGCCAAATTGCTTGCCTTGCCCCCTGATTTTGTCAACAATGTGCCCATTGTTAGGAGCTCACCCGGATGTCAAAACAAGCTGTTCCCGATTTCACCCTTCCCGCCACCGGCGGCACCGAGTTCACCCTGTCTTCTACCCGCGGCAAATCACTGGTGATCTACTTCTACCCCAAGGACAACACGCCAGGCTGCACCACCGAAAGCCAGCAATTCCGCGACCTGTATCCGGAATTCCAGCAGGCAGGCTGTGAAGTGGTGGGCATTTCGCGCGACAGCATCAAGTCGCACGAGAACTTCAAATCGAAATTTACTTTACCGTTTGCCCTGCTGTCCGATGCCGAAGAAAAAGCCTGCACCCAGTTCGGCGTCATCAAGATGAAGAACATGTATGGTAAACAGGTACGCGGCATCGAGCGCAGCACCTTCGTCATCGACAAACATGGCGTGCTGCAGCATGAATGGCGTGGCGTAAAAGCTGACGGCCATGCCCAGGAAGTGTTGAAGTTCGTGCAGTCCCTCTAAATCAAGGAGCATCATGACCCCACGCAAAGCTGCAGCCACCAAGGAAAACGCCACCAAGCTGTTCGTCCTCGATACCAACGTCCTGATGCACGACCCCACCAGCCTGTTCCGCTTCGAGGAACACGACATCTACCTGCCGATGTTCGTACTGGAAGAACTGGATAACGGCAAGAAAGGCATGTCCGAAGTAGCGCGCAACGCGCGCCAGGCGAGCCGCTTCCTCGACTCCATCGTCAGCGAGACCGCGCACAACATCGAACACGGCATTCCGCTGGAAACGCAGAGCAACAAGGCTGCGACCGGCCGCCTGTTCGTGCAGACCCAGTTCATCAACCACGAACTGCCCGCTTCGCTGCAGCACAGCAAGGCCGACAACGCGATCCTCGGCGTGGTGATGCACTTGCACAAACAGCAGCCCGGGCGTCCGGTGATCCTGGTGTCGAAAGACATCAATATGCGCATCAAGGCGCGTGCACTCGGCCTGTCTGCGCAGGATTACTTCAACGACAAGGTACTGGAAGACACCGACCTGCTGTACAGCGGCGTGCTGGCACTGCCCCAGGATTTCTGGGACCACCATGGCAAGGACATGAAGTCGTGGCAGCAGAACGGCCACACCTATTACAGCATCTCCGGGCCGATGTGCCAGAGCATGCTGGTGAACCAGTTCGTGTTTCTCGAGAACGAAGGCAACCCGCTCTACGCCGTGGTTGCCGAACAGAGCGGCAACACCGCAATGCTGTGTACGGTCACCGACTACACCCACCAGAAAAACTCGATCTGGGGCATCACCGCACGCAACCGCGAGCAGAATTTCGTGCTCAACCTGCTGATGAACCCGGAAATCGATTTCGTCACGCTGCTCGGCCAGGCCGGTACCGGCAAGACATTGCTGACGCTGGCCGCCGGACTGATGCAGACGCTGGAGAAAAAGCTCTATTCCGAGATCATCATCACCCGCGTCACCGTGCCGGTGGGCGAAGACATCGGCTTCCTGCCGGGTACCGAAGAAGAAAAGATGTCGCCGTGGATGGGTGCGCTGGACGACAACCTGGATGTGCTCAACAAGTCGGACGACGAGGGCGGCGACTGGGGACGTGCCGCAACGCGCGACCTGATCCGCAGCCGCATCAAGATCAAGTCGCTCAACTTCATGCGCGGCCGCACCTTCCTCAATAAATACCTGATCATCGACGAGGCGCAGAACCTCACGCCGAAGCAGATGAAGACGCTGATCACCCGCGCCGGCCCCGGCACCAAGGTGGTGTGCCTCGGCAACATCGCACAGATCGACACTCCCTATCTCACCGAGGGCAGCTCCGGCCTGACCTATGTGGTGGACCGCTTCAAGGGCTGGGAGCACAGTGGCCACGTCACGCTGATGCGCGGCGAACGTTCGCGCCTTGCGGATTACGCAGGCGACGTCCTGTGAGCGACGAATCCCAAAAAACCGATGCCGACTGGCGGGCCGAGCTCACGCCGGAACAATACGCGGTGTGCCGCCAGTGCGGTACCGAGCCGGCGTTCAGCGGCCTGTACTGGGACTGCCACGACCCCGGCCTTTACCGCTGCCTGTGTTGCGGCAATCCGCTGTTCGATGCGGAGACCAAGTTCGATTCCGGCACCGGCTGGCCGAGCTTCTGGCTGGCGGCAAACGAAGATGCGCTCAGGCTGCTGGAAGACAACAGCCACGGCATGACCCGCATCGAGGTGCGCTGCGCCAAATGCGACTCGCATCTCGGCCACCTGTTTGAAGACGGCCCGGAGCCGACCGGACTGCGCTATTGCATCAATTCGGCGGCACTCACCCTGGATCGCCAATAAATAGACAGCCGTACGCCTTGCCCGCATAATCCCGCCATGAAACTGCTGTTCGACCTTTTCCCCGTCATCCTGTTCTTCGCCGCATTCAAGCTGGCCGGCATCTTTGTCGCCACCGCCGCGGCCATCGCCGCCACCATCCTCCAGATCGCCTGGGTGAAATGGCGCCACGGCAAGGTGGACATCATGCTGTGGGTCGGTTTCGCCATTATTGTGCTGTTCGGCGGCGCCACCCTGGTGTTGCACGACGAAACCTTCATCAAGTGGAAACCGACCATCCTGTACTGGATTTTTTCCGGCGTGCTGCTGGTCTCCAACCTGCTGTTCAAGAAGAACCTGATGCGCAGCCTGCTGCACGAGAAGCTCGCGCTTCCCGCCAAGGTATGGAATCACGTCAACCTGAGCTGGAGCCTGTTCTTTGCCGTGCTCGGGGTGGTCAACCTGTATGTCGCGCTTAATTACTCCACCGACAAATGGGTCGATTTCAAGCTGTTCGGCGCCACCGGCATGATGCTGGCATTTGTCCTGCTGCAGGCGATGGCGCTGTCTAAATACGTGGAAGAAGACAAGGAGAAAAACTGAATGTTATATGCCATCAACGCACAGGACACGCCGAACAGCCTGGAAAAGCGCATGACTGCGCGCCCTGCCCACGTGGCACGGCTGGTCGCGCTGCAGGAGGCGGGGCGCCTGATCCTGGCCGGCCCATGTCCAGCCGTCGATGCTGTCGATCCTGGCCCCGCAGGATTTTCCGGCAGCCTGATCGTAGCGGAGTTCGGCTCGTTGCAGGAGGCGGAAGCCTGGGCACAGGCCGATCCCTATGTCGCAGCCGGCGTGTATGCGCAGGTCAGCGTCAAACCTTTCCGCAAGACCTTCCCGGCATGAACCGCATCGAACGGATCCGCGCGCAACTGGCAAGTTTGCAGCCGCTCAGGATCGAAGTGGTGGACGACAGCCACCTGCATGCCGGGCATGCCGGCGCACGCGATGGCGGTGGCCATTACCGGCTGCATATCGTCTCCGGGCAGTTCGCCGGCAAGTCAACCCTGGCAAGACACCGTATGATATATTGCGCGCTGGGAGAAATGATGAAGCATGAAATCCATGCATTAAATATAAGAGCGGACACGCCAGAAGAACTGTAGACCTTAACTTCCAACGAGGACATATTATGCTGAAACTTTCCAAACTCGCCGCTCTTGTCATGGCGGGCGCAATCATCGCCAGCCCGGCCTACGCCGAAGACAAGGACGCCGCCACAGTAAATGGCATCGCCATTCCGCAAGAGCGCGTGGACCTGCAAGTAAAAGCAGCCGCGATGCAGGGACAGGCCGACACGCCGGAGTTGCGCAAGACGATCCGCGAAAACCTGATCAATGTTGAGGTCCTGTCGCAGGAAGCCGTCAAGAAAGGCATCGACAAGAAACCCGAAGTTGTCCAGGAACTGGAACTGGCCAGGCAAAACGTGCTGGGCCGTTCGTTCATCCAGGACTACATCCAGAACCACCCGATCAGCGAAGACACGCTCAAGAAGGAATATGACAGCCTGAAGGCACACCTCGGCACCAAGGAGTACAAGGTTGCCCACATCCTGGTGGATACCGAAGCCGAAGCCAAGGCCATCGAAGCCCAGCTGAAGAAGAAAGGGAAATTCGACAAGATCGCCAAGGAAAAATCCAAGGATGCCGGCTCCGGTGCAGAAGGCGGCGAACTGGGCTGGAACGTTCCGTCCAACTTCGTGAAGCCGTTCGCCGATGCGGTCATGACCCTCAACAAGGGACAGGTCAGCGCACCGGTGCAGTCGCAGTTCGGCTGGCACATCATCAAGCTCGAAGACGTGCGCAACCTGAAAGTGCCGACCTACGAACAGCTCAAGCCCAACCTGATGCGCCGTCTGCAACAGCAAGACATACAGAAGCTCATCGCTGATTTGCGCAACAACGCCAAGATCCAGTAAGCGCATCTCGATCCTGAAAAAGGCGACCGCTGGTCGCCTTTTTTATCGTCATGCACCACCCCGCATGAGCACGTGCAAGGGATATCACCCACTCACTCGACCCACTGCCGGCACCTAGCAACTGATGCGGTTGCGGCCGTTCTTCTTGGACTGGTAAAGGCAGGCATCCGCCTTTGAGATCAGGCTCTCCAGGCTGTCCTGATTGGTGCTGTCGGCAACGCCAAAACTGGCGGTCAGGCTGATCTCGGCGTTGCCCACGGGTACGCGGATGCAGAGGATGGCTTTCTGCAGCCGTTCCGCCAGCGCGTTTGCGGCTTCCAGCCTGGTTTCCGGCAGCAGGAACAGGAATTCTTCGCCGCCCCACCGGGCCACGATGTCCCCCTCTCTTGCCGAACTTGCCAGCACCTTGGCCGTGGCAACCAGTGCAAGGTCGCCTGCAGCATGGCCGTATTGGTCATTGATCGATTTGAAATGATCGAGATCCAGCATGATAACCGACAGGTCTCTTCCATTGCGCCGCGAGGTACTCCATATGGGCAGCGCATTCTCGAGGAACGCGCGGCGGTTGTTCAGGTTGGTCAGCGGATCACGGGCGGCGCGTTGCTCGGCACGCATATGCTCCACCTGGATGGAGCGGAACTGGTTGGCCAGGGCCAGCGCGAGCAAGGTGGCATCGACCAGCATTCCGATCTCAACCGCCCGGAATTTCCAGTCGGCAAACGAGACCAGTCCCCAGACGGATAGCGTCGTAATGGTGGTGCCGACCATGGAAGCAATCGAAGCCAGCAGGAAGTAGCGCGCAAACTGATGCCCAGAATAGAGCGCCATCAGGCCCAGCACCAGCATCGCACACGAAAAGAAGATCACGAAAGCAAAAGCCACCAGCAGCGCATACAGCTGGCTGTTGACCGCAATGGCGGTCAGCAGCAGCACGACAAATAGGTTGCGTATCGCCGTGACGACCTGATGCGTGCGCGGGAAACTGGCGCGCGTATCCAGGAAATTCCGGGCAAACGACAATCCGCTGACGCCAAAACACACCATGAAAATCGGGATAACCCAGTTCTGCCAGATTTCATGTTCCGACCAGATCCAGGCAAAACCATGGCCCGTATAGGCGATATTCATCGCAACAAACGTCGCCATGAACACGGCGTACAGCAGATGGCGTTTCTGGCGCAAGGCCAGATACAGCAGAATGTTATAGGCCAGCAGCGCGATCAGGTAACCGTAAACGAAGCCATAGCTGTAGCCTTCGGCCTCATTGCGCTGGGCGGCAGCTTTCTGGCTAAGCAGGAACACCGGAACCACCATGGGGTCAGGGGTCTCGACGCGCAGGTAGATATCGGTCGTGCCCATGCCGAAATCGTGCTCGAACGAAAAGTAGCGCCCGGAAAGCGGACGGTGGCTGAAAGGCTGCCGGTCGCCGACGTCATATTTATTTATGACCTGGTTGTCTTGGACGAAATAAACCTGGAGATGGTCGAGCCATGAGTTTTCAATCCGCAGTCGTCGCACATACAGTTCGCTGCCAGGATTGAAGACGGACAGGTGTATCCATACCGGACGCGAGCCAATGCCGAAGGTCAGGATCGTGTTTGTACCTGCGGAGAACTTGTTCGCCGCACTGGCGGCAATGGCCTGTTCGATGGTGAGCGGGGTATCCGCTTCCTGCATATATCCCGCATATTTTCCCAGCGGCTGCTCGAGCGCAGTGCCGGGCAAGACGATGACAGCCGCAGCCGCCAGCGGATACCAGACGATACCTATGCATGCGATACAGATTGCGAGGAATTTTTTACTTGTTATCAAATGCATCGTTAGACATCAGGTTATCCCGCATGCAAAACGTCAGCGCACCAGAGCCGCCGCAACATGCGGGAATCTATCAGCAAATGCCTCTGCCGGCCATATATCAAAAAAACACAGGTAATCGCATACTATCGGCTCAAGTTCGTCCAAGTTAAGCACATCCTCAGATATTCCTGCTCTTCTTGATCAGGTCGTGGGCAAGCTGGATTTCTTTCGCCTGCTCGGTTGCCATGGCAATCATGTCTTCCGGCACCCCCTGCCCCATCAGTTTGTCCGGATGATACTGGCTCATCAGCTTGCGATAGGCGCGCTTGATTTCCTGGTCGCTACTGTCCCGGCTCACGCCCAATGCCTTGTATGCGTCGTCCAGGGCGGCAGCCGGGCTGGTTTGCCCGCCGGCAAAATGCGACTGGTTCTGCACCATATCCAGCAAATGCCGGAATGTCGACGGGTCATAGCCGATACGCGCGGCAATATCGGCAAGTAATGTTTCCTCTGCCGGATGCAGGTGGCCGTCGGCCAGCGCCATCACGATCAGGTACACCAGCAGTACCTGCTTCAAGTCCCGGGTATGTCCGCAAACTGCCAGGAATCGCTGGCAGGTCGGCCCGATGTCGAAAGCCGGATCAGCCCCCCGCTTGAACAGGCCGATCGCCTGTTGCCGATGCTCGGTGGTCATGCCGAGCTTCTGCATGAATTGCTCGACATGATTGATTTCATCTTGCGAAACATGGCCGTCGGCCTTGGCCAGCTTGCCCATGGAGATGAACACCGTCTCCAGGAATACCGCTTGCCGCAATGCATTCCGCAACGGATTCATGCCACCGGAACCATACGCCCGCATGCGGTCAAAAAAAGATCCGACGAACAGCCCGAACAGCGCGCCGAAGAATCCGAAAAAGTAATACCCCGCAATGACGCCAATGAGCTTGAACAAGACCACTCCAGATAAAATTATGCGAAAACCGGCACGACCTGAGGCTGCATTATACCGTCAGCCATTCGCGCGCCCGGCATGACAAACCGGGCAGGCGCCACACACCATGTGCCCGGCAGCCTATAAAATAGCGGGTATGTCGCTACCCATCCTGTATTCCTTCCGCCGCTGCCCTTACGCCATGCGCGCACGCGCGGCCCTCATCACCAGCGGCATTACCGTAGAAGTGCGCGAAGTGGTGCTGCGCGACAAACCGGCCGCCATGCTGACCGCATCTCCCAAAGGCAGCGTGCCGGTCCTGGTACTGCCTGACGGGCAGGTGATAGACGAAAGCTGGGACATCATGCTGTGGGCGCTGCGGCAACACGACCCGCACGCCCGGCTCGGCGTTGATGGCCGCCATATACAAGCCGCATTACCGCTGGTGACTGAAAACGACACCACCTTCAAACACAACCTCGATCGCTACAAATACCCGGAACGTTTTCCCGAACAGCCACAAAGCGCATACCGCAGCGCTGGCGAACATTTCCTGCAACAGCTCGAACAACATCTCGGCAGCAACCCCTGCCTGCTCGGCGAAACCTGGACACTGGCCGACATTGCCCTGCTGCCCTTTGTCCGCCAGTTTGCCGCGGTCGACAGCGGCTGGTTCGCCACAGCCCCCTACCCGGCCGTGCGTACGTGGCTGGAAACGTTCACCTCGTCCGAACTGTTTGCCTTGATCATGCACAAGCTCCCGGCCTGGCAGCCGGGCGACGAGCCGGTTCTTTTCGGTGGCCGGGATCAGCTTTGACGAGTCCCGGCTGGCCCATGCCGAGCCGGGACTCGCCTGCCGCCTACTTCAGCGAGGCGATGAATTTCGCCAGGCTGTCGACATCGGCATCCGGGAGGCTGCTGCCACCACGCGGCGGCATGACGCCGAATTTCCAGCCAAAGCTGCCGCCGGCCTTGATGTGGGAAGCGATGGTAGCGGCTGCCTTGGCATCCCCCCTGTATTTGGCAGCCACATCTTTCCAGGCCGGACCGACCACCTTCTTGTCGATCTTGTGGCAAGCCAGGCAATTACCCTTGGCGGCCAGCGCCAGTGCCTGCTCCTGGGTCAGCACGCCTGACGTCACGGCTGGCGCTGCGGGTGCTGCGGCAGGCGCTTCCATCTTGGCGGCAGGCGGCGCAGCTGCCGGCGTAGCGGCCTCCGGCTTGGGTTCGCTTGCAGGTTTGGGGGCTGGCGCTTCAGGCTTGGCGGCAACCGCTGGTTTTTCCTCTGCCGGGGCCGGAGTCATCGCCTCAGCTGGTGCGGGTGCAGGTGCTGCCGCAGTGGATTCCGCCGCAGGTTGCGCGGGCGCAGGCTGGGCAGCGTCTTCGTTGCTGCCATTACAGGCAGTCAAACCCAGCAGGGTGGCTGCTACGGCTAAAACAAGTAGTTTGGACATGGCTTCATCCTCTTTCGGCTGGTTGGGACATGCTCATTATTGGCAGGTGAAAACAGAATAGCAACCGCAAATGTTCCTATTTTTACCCCGGCCTAACGTATGGTCTGCTACGGCCGCGCCTGCCATACCAGCATGCGGTTGTTTGAGGGCATGGCAATGTCATGCTGCAACAGCAGACCGCAGGATGCAGCCAGGCTGTTCACCGCCTCGAAATCCCGCACGCCGCTGTCCGGGTCGCGCGACTTGAGCCAGGCATCGAAACGCGCATTGCTGTCCGAGGTAAATTTCCCGGCGTAATTGTATGGCCCGTAAAAACACACGCAGCCACCCGGTTCGATAACGCGGCTGATATGCGCGAACAATCGCTCGACCTGCGGCCACGAAATGATATGCACCGTGTTGGCGTTGAAAATCGCATCCACCGGCGCAACCGGCCACTGCGCATCGTCCACATCGAGGGACAATGGCGCCAGTACATTCGGCAACTGCGCTTCGTCAAGCCAGGCCCGTATGCCGGCATGATTGTGCGCCAACTCGCTGGTCTGCCAGCTCAGGTGTGGCAGCGCACGGCCAAAATACACGGCATGCTGTCCGGTACCGCTGGCGATTTCCAGCACCCGTGTTCGCCCGGCAAAGATTTCCCGGAGCACCGCCAGTATCGGTTCCTGATTTTTCTCACAGGATTCGGAATAAGGTTTCATGCGAAATTCCCATATCATGTTGGCCTATTCTAGCAAGCGGCTAGAATGGGCAGCCAACGAACAGCGATATATGAATACACCGCAACTCAGGATCATCGAGGACATCGCAGCAATCCCCGCCGCGCAATGGAATGCACTGGCGGGCGGCGACCCCTTCTTGTCGCATGCCTATTTGCATGCGCTGCAAGCCAGCGGCAGCGCCACGCCCGCCATCGGCTGGCACGCACAATTTCTGACCCTGTGGCAGGGCGCAGACCTGCTGGGTGCCATGCCGCTGTACCTGAAGAGCAACTCATATGGCGAATTCGTGTTTGACTGGGCATGGGCTGATGCCTATCGCCGGCACGGCCTGAGCTATTACCCCAAGCTGGTATGCACCGTGCCTTTCACGCCGGTTACCGGGGCACGCCTGCTGGCGGATTTACCGGGAACGCGCGCGATGCTGCTCGATGCCGCACTGAGCTTCGCCCGCGAATCCGGCGTCTCGTCATTGCATTGCCTGTTTCCCAACGAGGCCGACACCGCAATGATGCAGGCACAGGGCATGATGTTGCGGCAGGACGTACAGTTTCACTGGCAGAATCCGGGCTATGCCGATTTTGATGCATTCCTTGCCGCACTGAGCCGCGACAAACGCAAACGCATCAAACAGGAGCGGCGCAAAGTTGCCGCCGCAGGCATCCAGCTGCGCTGTATTACCGGGGAACATGCCACCCCGGAGCAGTGGGATTTTTTCGCCCGCTGCTATGCCCATACCCGGGAACAGCACCATTCCCCGCCGGCCCTGAATGCAAATTTCTTCCAGCGTATCGGCGCCACCCTGCCGCACAACACGCTGCTCGTCATCGCGACACGGGAAGGCCAGCCGGTCGCCAGCGCACTGAATTTCTTTACCGGAGAAGTGCTGTATGGACGCTCGTGGGGGGCGCTGGAATATCACCCCGGCCTGCATTTCGAGACTTGCTACTATCAGGCCATCGAGTTCTGTATCGCACACAAGATCAAAACATTCGAAGGCGGCGCGCAAGGTGAACACAAACTGGCGCGCGGTTTCCTGCCGGTCGCCACGCATTCGGCGCACTGGCTTGCACACCCGGAATTTTCGCGTGCGGTGGAAGATTTCCTGCAGCGCGAAACCCATGCCATCGATCAATATGTCGATGCTCTCAACGAGAGAAGCCCGTTCAAGTCTGCATAAAAAAGGCGGCCATTCAGCCGCCTTTCCTGCCTGCCCGCCAATGGCAACAGCCGGTCCCTAGCCTACCCATTTCCGCGCATTCTGGAACATCCTCAGCCATGCGCCATTTTCTTTCCATTCGCGCGGATGCCACGAATGCTGCACGGCACGGAATACCCGCTCGGGATGCGGCATCATGATGCTGAAACGCCCATCGGGCGTGGTGAGCCCGGTGATGCCTTGCGGCGAGCCGTTCGGGTTGAGCGGATAGGTTTCCGTCGGTTTGCCGTAATTATCCACGTAGCGTAGCGCGACCAGCGGCTGCGCCGCGGCCAGCCTGGCAGAACTGCCGAAGTCGGCATAACCTTCGCCGTGCGCCACGACGATGGGCATGCGGCTGCCGGCCATGCCGTCGAACAGCATGGACGGCGATGGCTGTACTTCCACCATAACGAAGCGCGCCTCGAATTGCTCGGACTGGTTGCGCGAAAAGTGCGCCCAGTCGGCAGCACCCGGAATGATTTCATGCAGGTTGCTCATCATCTGGCAGCCATTGCATACGCCCAGCGCAAAGGTGTCGCTGCGGTTGAAGAAGGCCTCGAATTCGTCGCGCGCCTGCGGGTTGAACAGGATGGAGTTGGCCCAGCCCTCGCCTGCACCCAGCACATCGCCATAGGAGAAGCCGCCGCAGGCCACCACGCCCTTGAAGTCGGCAAGTTTCACGCGGCCGCTGATGATGTCGCTCATGTGCACATCCACCGCCGCGAAACCGGCGCGGTCGAATGCAGCCGCCATCTCCACCTGGCCATTTACCCCCTGCTCGCGCAGGATGGCCATCCTGGGCCGGGTTTTCAGGATCGCCGGCGCCACCGGATTCTCGTTCACGTCGTAAGTCAGCTTCACGCACAGGCCGGGATCGCCGGCATCCAGGATACGGTCGTATTCCTGCTGGGCGCAGGCCGGGTTGTCGCGCAGCTTCTGCATCTGGTATGTCGTTTCGGACCAGATGCGGCGCAGCGTGATCGCATTCTCGCTATACAGCATCTTGCCGTTACGGATGATCGCAATGGTACCGTTGGCATTCAGCGTAGCGACTTCATGCACCGCGTTCAGCCCCGCCTCGTCGCACTGCACGAAAATTTCCGGCAAGTCGTCGCGGCGTACCTGCACCAGCGCACCGAGCTCTTCGTTGAACAGGACATCGATACTGTCGCCGGACAGTTCGTCGAGCGCGATATCCAGCCCGATGTGCGAGGCAAACGACATCTCGCACAGCGCCGCCAGCATGCCGCCATCGGAGCGATCATGGTAAGCCAGCAGTTTGCCCGCCGCATTGAAGCGCTGAATCAGCTCGAAGAACGCCCTCAGCTTGCCTGCATCATCCACGTCCGGCGCAACACTACCCACCTGGTTGTAGGCCTGTGCCAGCGCAGAGCCGCCGAGCCGGTTCTTACCCAGCCCCAGATCAAACAGCAGCACCACGGTATCGATATCGGCCGCCAGCTGTGGCGTCAGCGTCTTGCGCACATCCGGGGATGGCGCAAAGGCCGAGACTATCAGCGACAGCGGTGCCGTCACCGCCTTGTTCTCGTCGCCTTCCGTCCAAGCGGTTTTCATGCTCATCGAGTCCTTGCCCACCGGAATGCTGATGCCGAGTGCCGGACACAGCTCCATGCCTACCGCGCGCACCGTGTCATACAGCGCCGCATCCTCGCCGTGGTGCCCGGCCGCCGCCATCCAGTTGGCCGAGAGCTTGATGTCGCCGATCTTCTCGATACGTGCGGCGGCAATGTTGGTAATCGCCTCGCCCACCGCCATGCGTCCGGAAGCCGGGGCATTCAGCACCGCCAGCGGCGTGCGTTCGCCGATGGCAAAGGCCTCGCCCAGCGTGGTATTGAAGCCCATCAGCGTCACGGCCACGTCCGCCACCGGCACCTGCCACGGCCCGACCATCTGGTCGCGCGCGGTCATGCCGCCCACGGTACGGTCGCCGATGCTGATGAGGAAAGTCTTGTCCGCCACCGCAGGCAGGCGCAGCACGCGCTCCAGCGCTTCGCGCAAATCAATCCGGCTGGTGTCGAAAACCGGCAGCTGCACTGTTTCGCGCTGCACCCGGCGTGTCATCTTGGGCGGCTTGCCGAGCAGTACCGACAGCGGCATGTTCACCGGATGGTTGTTGAATTCCGCATCGTGCACCGTCAGCTGGTCGCCGACTGTGGCATGGCCGATCACCGCAAACGGGCAACGTTCGCGCTCGCACATTGCCGTGAATTCGTCCAGCCGCTCCGGCGCAATGGCCAGCACATAACGCTCCTGCGCCTCGTTGCTCCAGATCTGCATCGGCGTCATGCCACGCTCTTCGCTGGGCACTTTGCGCAATTCGAAGCGCGCGCCCTTGCCGCCGCCGTGCACCAGTTCCGGCAGCGCATTGGAAATGCCGCCTGCACCAACGTCGTGGATAGACAGAATGGGATTGTTGACACCCAGCTGCCAGCAGCGATCGATCACTTCCTGCGCGCGGCGCTGCATTTCCGGATTGCCGCGCTGTACCGAATCGAAATCCAGGTTTTCCGCGTTGGCGCCGGTATCCATGCTGGAAGCCGCCCCGCCGCCGAGGCCGATCAGCATGCCGGGGCCGCCCAGCTGGATCAGCAGTGCACCGGCCGGCAAATCGTGTTTGTGCGTATGCCGGGCGGAAATGCTGCCCACCCCGCCCGCCAGCATGATCGGCTTGTGGTAGCCGCGCATCTCGCCGTTGACCGACTCTTCGTAAGTGCGGAAATAGCCGGCCAGATTGGGGCGGCCGAATTCGTTGTTGAATGCGGCGCCGCCGATGGGGCCGTCGATCATGATCTGCAGCGCGGACGCAATGCGTCCCGGTTTGCCATAGGACCGTGCTTCCCAAGGCTGCTCATAGCCGGGAATGCCCAGGTTGGAAACCGAGAAGCCGGTCAATCCGGCCTTGGGCCTGGAGCCCGTGCCGGTCGCGCCCTCGTCGCGGATTTCGCCGCCCGCACCGGTGGCCGCACCGGCAAACGGCGCAATTGCCGTCGGATGGTTGTGCGTCTCCACCTTCATCAGGGTATGTGTCAACTCGCGGTTGAATACATAGCTGCCGTCGGCATGCGGATAGAAGCGCTCGACTTCCGCGCCCTCGATCACCGAGGAGTTATCGGAATACGCCACCACCGTACCCTGCGGATGCAACTGGTGGGTATTTCGTATCATGGCGAACAGCGACAGCGCCTGCTGCGCGTCGTCGATGATCCAGTCCGCATTGAAAATCTTGTGGCGGCAATGTTCCGAATTCGCCTGCGCAAACATCATCAGCTCGACATCGCTGGGATTGCGCTTGAGCTTGAGGAAATTTTCCAGCAGGTAATCGATCTCGTCGGAAGACAGCGCCAGACCCATCTCGCGGTTGGCCGTCTCCAGTGCGCTGCGCCCGCCGCGCAATATGTCTACCGTGCTGAGCGGCTGCGGCGTGCCATGGCAGAAAATCCTTGCTGCCGCCCCTTCGATCTCCGGCAACACCGATTCGGTCATGCGGTCATACAGCAACGGCAATACTGCCGCGCGTTCCTGCTCGTTCAACTGCCTGCCGTTCGCGCTGCTGAAGTAATACGCCACACCGCGCTCGATACGCGCCACCATCGGCAGCGCGCAGTGCTGCGCGATATCGCTGGCCTTCGACGACCATGGCGATATGGTGCCGAGGCGCGGCACCACCAGGAACCGCTGCATGTCATCGGCACCGGCCGGCTCGCCCGCCGTGTCATCGATACCGAGCAGCCTGTCCAGCAGCGCCGCCTGCTTGCTTGACACAGTTTTCCCTTCCCGCAGTTCGACGAAATACCAGTGCCGGGTATTTTCCAGAATGACGTTGGGCGCGACCTGCTTCAGGGCGGCACGCAGCTTTTCGAGGCGGAAGGAAGAAAGGGCGGATTTGCCGGCGGAAACTCGAAACATGGGCATGACGGTGCAATGAAATGACGAAACGCAATTATACTATGGGCACTCCGCTTCCCGTGACCCTTTGAACATGATCCAGCGCATCCCGGTTATCACCCGAAAACAGGTTTCCCATTTGCTCAAGCCACGCCCGCACGACAGCCACAAGGGACTGTTCGGCACAGCCGTGGTGGTCGGCGGCGAACGCGGCATGGTCGGCGCCTCGCTGCTGGCCGGACGCGCCGCACTCAAGCTGGGGGCCGGCTGCGTCCACGTCGGCCTGCTGGCGGACAATGCGCCTGCGGTCGACTTGCTGCAGCCGGAGCTGATGCTGCACGCTGCCGCTGATGCATTGAAACTCCCTGCCCCCGGCGTGCTCGTGATCGGCTGCGGCCTGGGCACCACCCTTGCCGCGCAAAAGCTTCTGCACGACGCACTCAAACTGGATTGCGTACTGGTGCTGGATGCCGATGCGCTCAACATCCTCGCCCAGCGCCCCGACCTGCAGGGGGTACTGGCCGCACGCCAGGCCGCTGCCATCATCACCCCGCACCCCGGCGAAGCCTCGCGCCTGCTCGGCTGCAGCACGGCCGAGCTCCAGGCTGCACGCGCCCCTTCGGCACAGCAGCTCGCCCGGCAGCTGAATTGCAGCGTGGCACTGAAAGGTGCAGGCAGCATCTGCGTCACGCGCGCCGGCAATACCTGGCTCAATAAAACCGGCAATCCCGGCATGAGCGCACCCGGTATGGGCGACGTGCTCAGCGGCATGCTCGCCGCCTTTATCGCACAGGGCGTGGCAGCGGACGATGCACTGCTGCTGGCGGTGCACCTGCATGGCGCGGCAGGCGATGCGCTGGCAGAACAGCACGCCACCCTCGGCATGACGGCAACGGAAGTAACCGAATGGGCGCGCTGGCTGCTGAACCAGTGGCCAACCTGAATAGCCGGATTCCCTGCATCCGGGATTACCTGATTTTCATATGACCATCTCTATCGATATCCGCGAGGAAGCTGGCGTACGCACCCTGCACTTCGGCTCGGACTGGATACAGGGCGCGATGCGCATCGCGCGGCCATGGAACCTGGAGCTGGATTACACCAAGGAAATGATGGCCAGCCTGCTGCTGCGCGAAGAGTCGCGCTTCCCGCGCAAGGTCCTGCTGATCGGCCTCGGGGCCGCTTCGCTCACCAAATTCCTGTACCGCAACCGCCCGCTGGCCAGGCTGACCGTGGTGGAAATCGAGCCGCGTGTAGTGGCTGCCGCCAAGCAGTTCTTCAAATTGCCGGAGGACCCGAAGCGGCTGAACATCGTGATTGCCGACGGCATGGAATTCATCGCCAGCGGCGAACAGCACTATGACCTGATCCTGGTCGACGGTTTCGATGCCGATGCACGCGCCGGTGCGCTGGATACCTTGCCGTTCTACCAGATGTGCCGCGCACGGCTTGGCGACAACGGCATCCTGGCGGTCAACCTGCTCGGCCACAGCCGCGGCTTCAAGGCCAGCGTAGAGCGTATCCGCGAGGCATTCGACGAACGTGCGCTGGCTTTTCCCTCCTGCGACAGTGGCAACGTGATCGCCTTTGCGGCAACCGGCGAGACGGTACGCATCGAACTGGAAGATCTGCGCGAGCAGGCCGTGAAAATCAAAACGGATATCGGCCTCAACCTGCTGCCGACACTAAGTCGCCTGGAACAGGCGCAATGCTGTCCAGGCGGCGTACTGGTGCTGTGAACCGCGCAATAAAATTTAACAATACATTCGGGAAATATGTATAGAATTGCGGCAGATGGGCCCGCGCACGTTATCGCAGGCAATGGCTGCGGAACCCGTCGACAGGAAACAGTCCAAACGAATTGATGAATTTTTTCGGAAAGGAAAGCATCATCATGGCAACTTCCAAGAGCAAAACCGCCACAGCAAAGAAACCTGCAACCGGTAAAACCACAACCAAGGCGACCAGCAAGACCGCCACCGCGAAGAAGCCGACCACCAAGGTAAGCGCAAAAACCATTGCCAAGGCACCTGCCGCGAAGAAGCCGGCAGCAGCCAAGACGGCGAAAACCACCGAGAAGAAACCTGCGGCTGCGAGCAAGAAATCCACCCCCTCGCCGGAGCAACGCTACAAGATGATTCAGGAAGCGGCGTATTTCCTCGCCGAGAAAAATTCATTCGCCGGCTGCTCGATGGATTACTGGGTAACTGCTGAAGCGCAGATCAACGTCCTGCTCTCGGGAAAATAACCGCTTCCTCAGCAGCCAGCTTTCAACTGGCCTGCCGTCACGCAGGCAGGCAGGCTGCACCCAGCATACCGGCCTGATCGCCGGCTTTTGCCAGCGTGACCAGGGTGCGGCCGCGCAAGGCGGGAATCAGCGCATCCTGCAAGCTGGCATCGAACGCGGACTGCATCAACGGCCACGCCGCATTCATCCCGCCACCGATCACCACCTGTTCGACATCGACCACTTTCAGCATGTGGGCCAGCGCGATGCCCAACATTTCAGCGGCCACCTGGAACGCTTCCAGCGCATCGCGATTGCCCTGCTCCGCCAGCATGGCAATCTGCTGCGCATTCAGCGTGGCGTTGGTAAGTTGCCGGTAAGTGATGGCCACCCCGCTGGCCGAGGCGTATTGCTCCAGACAGCCGTTGTTGCCGCAGCCACAGGGACGCCCGCCCGGCTTGACGATCAGGTGACCCGCTTCCATCGCCACACCATGCTGTCCGGGATACGGTTTGCCGTCGAGTATCAGGCCGCCGCCAACGCCGGTACCCAGGCCAAGGTAAAGCAGGCTGGCAGGCTGCGGGTCGGCCATCAGGTATTCGCCGAAAGCTGCCGCCAGCGCATCGTTTTCGATACTCACCGGCAGGCCGATGCGCCGAGCCAGCGGCAGCGCAATATCGACATTTTTCAGCCCCGGCAGATTGGGCGAAAGCGCGACACTGCGCGTCTGCGGATCGATGAAGCCGGGAAAACCAATACCGACAGATTCGACAGCCGGATATTTCTTGCGTGCCTGCTCGATGGCGACATCGAGCTCGGCGATGATTTTTTCCAGTGCCAGCGCTGGCGTATGGCCGCAGCAGATCTGCGAGAAATCCGCATTGTGGCGATGCTCCCACAATATCCGGCGCTGCTGCACAACCCCCACGCGCAGGTTGGTGCCGCCTACATCCACACCAATACGCAGCGCCGCATCGTTCATTTATTCCACCATGATGCTGATGACCAGCTTGCGGCCGATGCCCACCACCGGCCACGACAATCGCATGGTCACCGCCTGCATGATTTTTTCGAATCCGGCTTCCGATTGCGACACGCTGAAACAGGGTGCACTATGCAGCATTGCAGGACTGCTGGCTGACAGCGTCAGCTTACCCCCCAGCACTTCGTCCAGCAGCTCGATTTCCCGGCATGCCGCCAACTGGTGAAACTGGCCGAAACCACCGGTAACCTGCCCGCCCACCTTGAAACAGCCTGCCGGGCCGTCGCAACTCGGCATCGCCAGGTTCAGCTCGACCTCGAATACGCCGCTATGCTCGCCGTCGAACTGGTACTCGACGCTCAGCACATTGCCCTGCAAGGTAATCTGTTTGCGGATCGTTCCTCCAGCCTGTCCGGAGATGAAAGCAGCCTGTGCGCCCTTGGTCTCGGGCAGCGGCTGGTAACTCAGGAGTCCTGCTTCACGGGCATTTTCGGCATGCAGACGATCCATGAACAGCGTGCGGCGGTGCGCATCCGTCGCCAGGTCTTCCGGCCGGATTTCGTGCTTGAAGCTGACGCGCTCATGCGGATTGGCAATTCCTTCCGCCTGCTGTGCGCCGTTCTGGCTGACCCCGACCTTGCGGTGGTAATGTTCAGCCTGGCGCGCCAGGGTGTCGGCAAAGTTGTGGTTGAGCGCATAGGCATCCAGCTCGCACAGGCTGGCCGAACCATCGTCCATGACCACCGCCTGCAGCACACCGTTGTTGAGGAATATTTCCTCGCATCCGTCGAGGTCGATATCCGCTGCCGCGCGCGGCGGACGCGGGGCAACCCGGTCGAGCAGTCCTTCCAGTTTGACGATGGCGTTGTATACGGCACGCCGCAAGTGCGGCAGGTACAGCCCGCCGAACAGGCCGTGCCAATAGGCATCATTGGCCTGCGCCTCATACAGCGCTTCGCGCATTTCCACGGTCTGCTTTTTTTCCGGCAATGCAGCGTAGCGTGCGGACAGCTGCAACATGCGCTTGTGCATCCAGTTCGATTCGGGATAGCGGCTGAAAAAGTTGCGCCAGATACCGCCACGCAGGAATGCCTTGTTTTCGTCGTAATGCCCCTGATGCTTGATTCCCTGCACCAGGTCGGCAAAGCGGTGGGCGGCTGGTGCGGGCAGTGTCCACTCGTTCATCTCGATATAGGAGGTCGTCGGCAGGTAGACCACACCATGCGTCCTGGCACTGGCGTGATAGTCGCTGTAGCGCATCGGCTTGATCACGTCGGAAGCCAGCACGCCCTCGATGAAGTCGGTCAGCCAGCCCTTTTCATAAACCCACTCGTAGGTTTCCGGCCAGATGCCGAATTTCTCGATGTCGTCGAAATACACTGCCGCATTGTTGCTCTCGCCGGCCAGGCTTTCCAGATAGCGCACCGCATCGTCTGCAGGCGAAAACGGCAAACGGTAACGCAATGCTTCGGAGATCGGGTACATGTCGAGCGTACGCCCGTCTTCCTCGGTGCTGAAATAACCGGTCAGTTCGGCATTCTCCTTGCCGGCGCACAGGAAGTGGTAATCGTCCACCGTGACGTACTGCACGCCACAGTCGGCCAGCGCCGGCACCACCGAAGAATCCCATACGCGCTCGGTCAGCCAAGCGCCACTCGGGCGCTGGCCCAGCGTTTCCTCGAGGCGGTCGGACATGCGGTTGATCTGGCCGATGCGGTCGCGTACCGGGATCGCCGCCAGCACGGGTTCGGTATAGCCCGCACCGAACAGTTCGGCCTGGCCGCGCGCCACCATTTCCTGCAGCAGCCCGATGTCGTCCGGGTAGTGCTGCAGCAGGTAGTCGTAGAGCCAGCCGCTGATGTGGATGGCGAAATGGAAGGCCGGGAAGCGGTGCATCATGTGCAGGAATGGCTGGTAGCAGCGGCGGTGCGCATCATCCAGTACGTGCGGGAAATTTCCCACCGGCTGGTGTGCGTGAACTCCAAGCAGTAAGGCAACCGATTTCGACATACTTTATCTTCCTTGGCTAGACGAGAATAACGCTTTTTCCTGGATTCATTCGGTGCCGCGGCGCATGGTACCACCCATCGCCACATCGCCACCCTGCCCGACACTGATCGGATGCTGCACTTCCACCGGCACCGGCAGGTTAAGCAACTGGTAAAGGTTCGCCAGATTGAGGCGGTACAGCCGGTCAAACGATTGCACGCTGACCCCGGGATTGTAGTCACCGAACCACCAGAACCAGTCGGAACCTTCGCAGATGCCAAGCTGCTGTTCGGCGCGACGCTGCTCCTCTTCGTTCAGGCGGCCGCTGTTGATCACCCGGTCATAGCTGGTTTTTGCCGCACACAACAGATCCCAGGCGTGGTTCTTGTCCGCCATGCCGATCCAGGTGCTGAACGTGCCATATACCCAGCTGCCCGCCACCATTGCCGGCAGGCTGCCCGGCTCCAGCGCGATACGCCCCTTCTCCCTGGCACCTTTCGGCGCGGCGCCGAGTTTATCGGCGCATTCGGCAAACGTGGCGGTGCGGATGTAAGGATGGTGCTCCAGCGCTTCGTACAGTTCGGACAGGAAGTAGTAACCGTTGTAGGGATAGTATTCCCAGGCGTTTTCGCCATCGAGAATCACACTCACCACCGGCTCTTCTTCGTGATTGCTGTGGTGGCGGATTTCTTCCAGCGAGCGGATGAAATCATTCACCGCATCGCGGCCATGCCACTTGGTGTATTCAAAGCCGATCTTGTCGGACAGCCGGTCATCGCGGAAGAAACACAGGATTTCCCCATTCTCGGTCAGGCAGCGGTAGGGCCGGTACAGATAATCCACCCGCTCCGGCATGCCGTCACCGTGAATGCGGCGCAGGCTGTTGAACAGCACGGTTTCGCCGCTGGCGGTCCACTCGCAGCCATGCGCGGCGAGCACCCCCGCCGCGGGCAGCGAAATGCCCCCTTCGCCCGGCCACATGCCGTGCGGCTTGCCGCCGAAATGCTGGCGATAATTTTCCAGCGCTTTCTCCACATGCACGCCGGCACGCTCCCTGCCGCCGGGATAACGCGGTGTCTTCGGCAGCTCGGCTTGCGGCATCGCTTCGCGCGCGCTGTCGAAATCGATCAGCAACGGCAGAATGGGATGGTAGTAAGGCGTGGTGGAGACCTCGATCTGGCCATTGTCCTGCAGCTTGCGGTAGCGCGGAATGATGCCCACGATCAGCCTGCCGATCAATTCGAACAGCTGCTTCCGCTCCGCATACGTGAACTGGCATTCCTTGGCCATCAGCTGCGACACCAGTTCTTCGCTGCGGCGCACACTTTCACCCATCCACGTCAGGTGATACCAGACCAGCAGGTCGGCAAGGTATTGCGGGGACAGGTAACTCAGTTGCAGTTCGTTGACCGTATCCAGCATCATGAACATCTGGTGCAGGCGGCTGTATGCCGGGAACGGCGCAATCATGTTGTTGTGATTGCTGCGGAAACAACTATCCAGCAAAGAACGGCGCTGCTCCAGCGTCAGCTTGTCCATATCCGGCAATGCCAGCATCGCCAGCAACGGGTCGCGCATTTCGCCGCTGGCGAACTGCTGGCCATAATCCACCAGCTGGTCGATCAGCGACGGCACGAAATTCAGCACTGCCCTGGCACCAGGATGCTGCTCCAGATGATGGGCCATGTCGGTGTAATCCTTGATCGCATGCAGGTAAGTCCAGGGCAGTTCGAATTCACCGGTCACACGATTGCGATAGTCCGGCTGGTGCATGTGCCAGCACAGGATCAGATGAAGCTTTGCGGGAGTACTCATAACAAACAATTTTCTTTCAAGGCAACACGAATCCACACCCGATTAATTCCGGATACGTACCCGATGGTGTTTCAAAGAGTCTGGTGGCGATTCTGGCCCAGCATTTCCGGGGTAATCAGGGTAATGCCCTTGTCTGACACGTAGAAACGCTCCCTGTCCTGATCCTGATTGACGCCCACCTGCAGGCCAGCAGGGATAACGCAGCCCTTGTCCACAATGACGCGCTTGAGCACCACGTTCTCGCCGATCTCGACCCGGGGCAGGATGACGCTGTCCTCGACCACGGTCTGGCAGTTCACCCGCACATCGGAAAACAATACCGAACGGCGCACACTGCCGCCGCTGATGATGCAACCGCCGGACACCAGCGAATCCACTGCCATGCCGCGGCGCCCTCCATCTTCGTCGAACACGAACTTGGCTGGTGGCAGCTGCTCCTGATAGGTCCAGATCGGCCAGTTCTTGTCATATACATTAAGGTCTGGCACCACCTTGGTCATTTCCATGTTGGCTTCCCAGTAGGCATCCACCGTCCCCACATCGCGCCAGTAGGAATGCGAGTTGCGCTCGCCGACACAACTGCTTTCGAAATGGTGGGCAAACACGCGATAGCGCGAAATCAGGTAAGGAATGATGTCGTGGCCGAAATCGTGGGTCGAATGCGGATCGTAGGCATCGCGGATCAGCTGCTCGTACAGGAACTGGGTGTTGAATACGTAGATCCCCATGCTGGCCAGCGCATGGGTCGAACTGCCGGGCATCGGCTTGGGCGATGCCGGCTTTTCGTCGAAGGCCACGATGCGATCCTTGTCGTCCACCGTCATTACCCCGAACGCCGAAGCCTCGGCCAGCGGCACGCTGATGCAGGCGATGGTCATGTCGGCCTGGTCGCGCACGTGGCCGGCCAGCATCTTGCCGTAGTCCATCTTGTAGATATGATCGCCGGCCAGAATGACGATGTACTGCGGATTGTGCGAGCGCAGAATGTCGATGTTCTGGAACACCGCATCGGCGGTACCTTTGTACCACTCCTCCTGGATGCGCTGCTGCGCCGGCAGCAATTCGACAAACTCGTTGAACTCGCCGCGCATGAAGCTCCAGCCACGCTGGATGTGCTGGATAAGGCTGTGCGATTTATATTGGGTAACGACGCCGATGCGGCGGATGCCGGAATTGATGCAATTGGAAAGAGGGAAATCGATGATGCGGAATTTGCCGCCGAATTGAACTGCCGGTTTGGCGCGCCATTTGGTCAGGTCTTTCAGGCGGGAGCCGCGACCGCCTGCCAGTATCAAGGCCACAGTGTTCTTGGTCAGTACACTGATGAAACGCGCCGAAGTGGTATCTTGCTGTAACATGCTCGTTCTCCTCTGGATGCGGCGCCCCCAGCTGGATGGGGATTCATGGTAGCAATTATAATCGATTTTACTTTAACTTTAAGTTAAACAGGTACGCGTAGAATTGTGGCTGCCAAAACGAACTGAACCATATAATCGGTAACGGACAGACAACAACTAGACGAACGATGGCCATTCAAAAATCCAATCCGCTGATGCGCGCCATCCTCGATGCGCGCCTGCATGACCCGGCCTCGTATCTCGGGCCACACCAGATTGCTGACGGCTGGGCCCTGCGTATTTTCCTGCCCTATGGGCGGCAGCCGGAAATGCAGACGGCCTCCGGATGGCAGCCATTCACACGCATCCACGAGCACGGCATCTACTGCTACGAAAGCGCAGACATGCCACCCAGACCTTGCCGCATCCGTTACCAGCTCGAAGATGGCCGCTGGCACGAGACATGGGATACCTACAGCTTTTCCGCGACCATCACCGACCTCGACCTGCACCTGTTCAACGAAGGCAGGCTGCAACAGGTATACCGCACCATGGGCGCACACCCGATGATATGCGAGGGTGTGCAGGGCACACGCTTCGCAGTGTGGGCACCGAATGCCGAGCGGGTCAGCGTGGTCGGCGACTTCAATCGCTGGGACGGACGCATGCACCCGATGCGCGTACACGGTTCGAGCGGAGTCTGGGAGCTGTTCATTCCCGATATCGGTCCCGGTGCGCTGTATAAATTCGAGATCCGCAATCGCCACAGCGGTGCGGTAATGATCAAGACCGACCCGTATGGATTCGCCTTCGAGATGCGCCCCGGCACTGCAGCCAGGATCTGTGCCGCCAACGATTACCAGTGGTCGGACCAGTCATGGCTGGCACGGCGCGCAAGCGCCGACTGGCTGCACACACCGATGAATGTTTACGAAGTGCATGCGGGTTCCTGGCGCCAGCCGAACGGCGGCGGCTTCTTCAATTTCCGCGAACTGGCCGCGATGCTGCTGCCCTACGTACAGGACATGGGCTACACCCATATCGAGCTGATGCCGGTAAGCGAACATCCGCTCGACGAATCCTGGGGCTACCAGACCACCGGCTATTTTGGCGTCACCAACCGCTTCGGCTCGCCTGATGACTTCCGCGCCTTCGTGGACATGTTCCACCAGGCCGGCATCGGCGTGATCCTCGACTGGGTGCCCGGCCATTTTCCCAAGGATGATTTCGCGCTCGCCCGCTTCGACGGGACCGCACTGTACGAACACGAAGACCCGCGCCTGGGCGAGCATCAGGACTGGGGCACCTACATCTTCAATTACGGCCGCAACGAGATACGCGGCTTCCTGATCGGCAATGCGCACTACTGGCTGTCCGAGTTCCATATCGATGGGCTGCGTGTCGATGCGGTGGCCTCGATGCTTTACCTCGACTACTCGCGCAAGGCCGGCGAATGGCTGCCCAACCAGTACGGCGGACGCGAAAACCTTGATGCGCTCAGCTTCATCCGCGAGACCAACATCATGGTGCACGAGCAGTTCCCGGGCGCGCTGACCATCGCCGAGGAGTCCACCTCCTGGCCGATGGTATCGCGCCCGGTACATCTCGGCGGACTGGGGTTCTCGATGAAGTGGAACATGGGCTGGATGAACGACAACCTGGGTTACTTTGAACAGGATCCGGTACACCGCCGCTATCACCACAACAGCCTGACCTTCGGCCAGCTCTACGCCTACACCGAGAATTTCGTGCTGCCGTTCTCGCACGACGAAGTCGTACATGGCAAGCGTTCGCTGCTCGACAAGATGCCGGGCGATGCCTGGCAGAAATTCGCCAACCTGCGCCTGCTGTTCGCCTACCAGATGACCTACCCCGGCAAGAAGCTCAATTTCATGGGCAATGAATTCGGCCAGGGCACGGAATGGCAGGTCAAATCGGAACTGAACTGGGGCTTGCTGCAGATCGGCTGGCACCAGGGAGTGCGCGACCTGTCGCGCGACCTGAACCATCTGTACCGCGATACCGCCGCACTGCACGACCTCGACTTCACCCATGAAGGGTTTTCCTGGATCGACTGCCATGATGCCGACCAATCCGTACTGAGCTACCTGCGCTGGGCGCGCGACCGCTCATTCGTGGTAGTCGCACTCAACTTCACACCGGTGCCGCGCACCGCGTACCGCATCGGCGTCCCCGCACCGGGCAGCTACCGCGAGCTGCTCAACAGCGACTCGGCGCTTTACGGTGGCAGCAACCTGGGCAACGGCGCAGGGTTAATGGCAGAGGACATCCCGTGGATGGGCCATCCGCATTCGCTGCAACTCACACTGCCGCCGCTGGCCGGCATCATCCTGGTACGCAACGCATAGAGGAAAAACATGTCGCAGTTGACCACTTCTCCCGCATGGCAGGCACTGGCAACACACCACAGGACAATCGCATCACAGCACATGCGCGAACTGTTCGCCAGCGACCCGCAGCGCTTCGAGAAATTCTCGCTGCAATTCGAGGATATCCTGCTCGACTACTCCAAGAACCGCATCACCGATGAAACCATGGCGCTGTTGCTCGGGCTCGCGCAACAGGCTGACATTGCGGGCTGGACGGAAAAAATGTTCAGCGGCGAGAAGATCAACTTCACCGAACGACGTGCCGTCCTGCACACTGCATTGCGTGGCCAGCAACCGGTGTACGTCGACGGCGAGGATGTCATGCCCGGGGTGCGCCGCGCGCTGGCACACATGCGCGAATTCTCGGACGCGGTGCGCAGCGGCAGCTGGCGCGGCTACAGCGGCAAGGCCGTCACCGACGTGGTGAACATCGGCATCGGCGGCTCCGACCTCGGCCCGGTGATGGTAACCGAAGCGCTCAAACCGTATTGCGGCGTGCCGCGCGTGCACTTCGTATCCAATGTGGACGGCGCGCAGATCGCCAATACGCTGCAACAGCTGTCGCCGCAAACCACGCTGTTCATCATCGCCTCCAAGACATTCACCACGCAGGAAACGCTGACCAACGCACATACCGCGCGCAACTGGTTCCTCGCCGAAGCGCAGGACGAGGCGCATATCGCAAAACATTTCGTCGCGCTCTCCACCAACGCATCGGAAGTCGGGAAGTTCGGCATCGACACCGATCACATGTTCGAATTCTGGGACTGGGTAGGCGGACGCTATTCGCTGTGGTCGTCGATCGGCCTGTCGATCGCGCTGGCGGTCGGCATGGATAATTTTGAGCAACTGCTGGCCGGCGCGCATGCAATGGATGAACATTTCCGCCATGCGCCACCGGACAAGAACATGCCGGTGATCCTCGGCCTGCTCGGCATCTGGTACAACGATTTCTTCGGCGCGCAAAGCCAGGCCATCCTGCCCTACGACCAGTGTTTGCATCGCTTTCCCGCCTACTTCCAGCAAGGTGACATGGAAAGCAACGGCAAGCGTACCGACCGCGACGGCAACACCGTGGATTACGCCACCGGTGCGGTGGTCTGGGGCGAGCCCGGCACCAATGGCCAGCATGCGTTCTACCAGCTGATCCACCAGGGCATGCCGCTGGTGCCCGCCGACTTCCTGGCGCCCATGGAAACCCATTATCCGCTGGGCTCACACCATCCCATCCTGCTATCCAATTTCTTCGCGCAGACCGAAGCGCTGATGAAAGGCAAGACCGCGGACGAGGTGCGCGCCGAACTGGAAAGCGCCGGCATGCGCGGCGACGATCTGGAACGGTTGCTGCCGCACAAGGTATTCCCCGGCAATCACCCGACCAATTCCATCCTGTTCCGCAAGCTCACGCCGTACACGCTGGGCTCGCTGATCGCGCTGTACGAACACAAGATATTCGTGCAAAGCGTAATCTGGAACATCAACGCCTTCGACCAGTGGGGCGTTGAACTGGGCAAACAGCTGGCGCAGAAAATCCTGCCCGAACTCACGGGCGGGCAAACCATAAGCTCGCATGATGCCTCGACCAACGGCCTGATCAATCATTACAGACAGCAGCGGGCCGGCTGAACATTTGCATCATTGTAATAACATGACGCTATAATCAGACCATGAACCTCGACGACAACGACATACAGAAAATGCTGGCAGGGGTAAAAATACCCCCCTGCCCCGCCTTGCTGCTGGAAGTCATGAAAGAGGCCAAACGGCCCGATGCAGCGATTGAGCGGATAGCGCAACCGATCAAGCGCGATGCGGGCATGGCTGCCGCACTGCTGAAACTCGCCAACTCGCCGCTGTACGCCAGGGGTGCCCGGATTACCTCGGTCAACCAGGCGCTGTCGGTACTCGGCATGAAAGTCACGGTCAACCTGCTGAACAATGTGGCGCTGATCCAGAGCATGGCGAACGACCCACCCAGCTTCGAGAAATTCTGGGAACGGTCGTCGCTGGGCGCCACGGTTTCCGCCAGGCTGGCCAAGAAGCTCAACGGCATTTCACAGGACGATGCCTACATCACCGGCCTGTTCCACGACTGCGGCATTCCCGTGCTGATGCGTACCTATCCCGACTACCGCGAAGTAATGACCGCCCGCGCCAAAGGAGGCAAGGCTGTCTATGAAGTCGAAGACGAGGTCTACTCCACCAACCATGCCGTGGTCGGCAGCATGATGGCACGCAGCTGGTTCCTGCCGGACAACGTCAGCAAGGCCATCCTGTATCACCACGACAAAACCATCTATACCATTCCCGGCAGCCACGTCACCACTGAAATCATCCGCCTGATCGGTGTCGTGCACATGGCGGAACTGGTTGTTGATGAACATTTCTGCCAGCATTCGCCGGACTGGGAAGCGGTTGCTGCCGACGTACTGCATTATTTCGACATGTCCGAACAGGATTTCTCCGAACTGAAAGACGACACGCTGGACTGGCTGAACCAGGAATAACCGCCCGCAATTGGGCACACCGGTATCCCGCATGCATATACTTTTCGTCACGTCGGAAATCTATCCACTCATCAAAACCGGCGGCCTCGCCGATGTCAGCGGTTCGCTGCCGCTGGCGCTGCGGAAACTCGGCGCCGATGTACGCGTACTGATACCTGGCTACCCGTCCGTCCTGGAAAAATTGCAGCATACCAAGGTGCTGGCGGAATTCCCGTCACCAGCCGGCAATACCGCCCCCGCGCGCCTGCTGTCCGCCGTCATGCCGGATACCGCCCTGCCGCTGCTGGTACTGGACTGCCCGGTACTCTACAACCGCTCCGGCGGTCCCTACCTGGCACCGACCGGCCGCGACTGGCCGGACAATGCGCAGCGCTTCGGCTTTCTCAACCAGATCGGCGCACTGCTTGCCGGCTCCGCCACGCCGCTGTCCTGGCGCCCCGATGTCGTGCACTGCAACGACTGGCAGAGCGCACTGATCCCGGCTCTGCTGCATTACTCGCATGCCGCGCATGCAAGGAGCGTGGTATCGGTACACAATCTCGCCTTTCAGGGAAATTTTGACGCGCAATGGATACCCAGGCTCGGCCTGCCAGCGGCAAGCTACCAGATGCATGGCGTCGAGTTCTACGGCCACTTCTCGTTCCTGAAAGCTGGCCTCTACTATGCCGACAAGATCACCACGGTCAGCAGGACATACGCGGCCGAAATCCAGACGCCGGAATTCGGCTGCGGCATGGAAGGATTGCTGCAGGAGCGCCATGCCGACCTGGCCGGCATCGTCAACGGCATCGACGACGACTGGAACCCGGCGCGCGACAGCCACCTGCAAAAGACCTACGACTACCGCACGCTGGGCAACAAGGCAGCCAACAAGCTGGCATTACAACAGGAACTCGGGCTGGAACCCGACGCCGATGCACCGCTGCTCGGGCTGGTGAGCCGCCTGACGCACCAGAAAGGCATCGACCTGGTGCTGGACTGCGTCCACGACCTGCTGCAGGATGGCGCACAACTCGCTGTACTCGGCACGGGCGAGACGCAATTCGAACACAGCCTCAATCAACTGGTACGCCGGCATCCCGGCAGGGTCAGCGCCACCATCGGCTATGACGAAGGCCTGGCACATCGCGTCATCGCAGGCAGCGACATTTTCCTGATGCCGTCACGTTTCGAACCGTGCGGTCTCAGCCAGATGTATGCCATGGCTTATGGCACACCGCCGGTGGTGCGCCGCACAGGTGGACTGGCCGACACCGTAACCGACTGCAATGCCGCCGCATTACGGGATGGCAGCGCGACCGGTTTCGTTTTCGAACAGGCTGGGGCCACGGAATTGCTGGGTACGATACGACGGGCACTGTCTGTTTACCGCACCCCGGAAACATGGAACGCCCTGCAGTCAAGCGGCATGCAACGCGATTTCAGCTGGCAGCATGCTGCCGAACAATACCTCGCGGCCTACCGCTCAGCCATGGCCTAAAGCCAGGTCATCAGGCCGGTTTCAAACGGATGGGTGAGCAGCGCATTGCTCGGATAAATGCGTATCTGGTAATCGAGCTGGCCACATAATTCCGGTTGCAGATCAAGCACGAACAATTGCTCCTTGCCGCCGTCGAGCACTCCCTGGAACCGGAAGCGGAACGGGATGCGCGCCGGCTGGCCGCTCTGGCCGATGGACCGGCTCAACAGCAGCTCGACATGCACATCGTCCGGATGCAGCCCGTTGAGATTGACTGCAACCTCCAGGCTCATGCTGGTGCCGTACTGGATGCGCTTTGCTGCCGCATCCAGGCGGCGTATGGTCACCCCAGGCCAGGCCTGCCTGATCCTCGCCTTCCAGCTCGAAAGCTGGCGCGCAGGACCATAATTGTCCAGGCTGTACAGGCGGCCCTGCTGGTTGGCCGGCTGATAGTACTTGCCGACATATTCGTCCATCATGCGCGCGGTATTGAAATGCGTCAGCGCGGACGACATGGCGCACTTGGATTTTGCCACCCACGCCGGCGAATAACCGTACTTGCCCCGCTCGTAATATAACGGCACAACCTGGTCCTGGATGATTTCGTACAGGCTGCGCGCATCCTCGCGGTTGCGCTTGTGGTCATCGAAATATTCCGGTGCCGGACGGATCGCCCAGCCGTTCTTGCCGTCATACCCTTCACCCCACCAGCCGTCGAGCACGCTCAGGTTTAGCGTGCCGTTGATCGCCGCCTTCATCCCCGAGGTGCCGCTGGCCTCCAGCGGATACTGCGGCGTGTTCAGCCATACATCGACACCCGATACCAGGCGGCGGGCCAGGCCAAGGTCATAGTTCTCCACCAGCAACACCTTGCCCTCGAAATCGGGCATGTTGGAGATAGCGTGGATCTGGCGGATCAATCCCTGTCCCGGCTGGTCCGCGGGATGCGCCTTGCCGGTGAAGATGAACAGCACCGGGTGCTGCTGGTCGAGCACAATTTCTCGCAACCAGTCCAGGTTCTGGAATAGCAGATCGGCACGCTTATAAGTGGCAAAGCGGCGACCGAAACCGATGGTGAGGACGTTCGGATCGTGCATGTCGGCATGCTTCAGCATGCGCTCCAGATGCGCCTCACTGCCGTGGTTGCGGAAGTGCTGCACCGAAATGCGGTGTTGCAAGGTCTGCAGCATCTGCGACTTGAGCGACTGGCGCACGCTCCAGTATTCCAGGTCCGGAATGTCATCGATGCGTTTCCAGAACCCGCCGTCGGACAGCCTGTTGCGCCATTCGCCGCCGAGATACTTGTCGAACAGCTCGGTCCAGTCCTGCGCCAGGAAGGTTGGCACATGTACGGCATTGGTCACGTAACTGACAGGATTTTCATGCGGCAATATCTGCGGCCACAGCCCGACGCAGATACGCGATGAGACATCGCCGTGTATGCGCGACACGCCATTCTGGTAACGCGAAATGCGCACCGCCAGGGCCGTCATGTTGAAGTCGGTGGCATTGCCGCCCGGATCGTTACCCAGCGCAAGCAATTCCTCCATGCCGATACCGAGCTGTGCATCCAGCCCGCGGAAATAGTTGGTGATCAGTTCACGGCTGAAATGCTCGTGCCCGGCAGGCACCGGGGTGTGTGTGGTAAATATCGAACTGGCCGCCACGGCTTCCAGCGCGCTGGAGAAATCCAGCCCTTGCGTGACCAGCTCGCGCGCGCGCTCCAGCAGCATGAACGCGGCATGGCCTTCGTTGATATGCCAGACGGTCGGTTTCAGTTCGAGTGCGGCCAGCGCACGCGCGCCCCCCACACCGAGGATGATTTCCTGTTCCAGGCGCGTCTTGCGATCTCCGGCATACAGGCGGTGGGTAATCTCGCGGTCATCCTGACTGTTCTCGGCAAGGTCGGTATCCAGCAGATAGATCCGGACGTGGCCGACGCGTGCCCACCACACCTTGATATACGTGCGGCGTCCCGGCATGTCCACGAATACCTTGACCTCGCTGCCGTCCGCACGCAACGCCGGGGTAACCGGCAGTTCGTCGAAATCGGAATCGGCATTGCTGGCAATCTGGTTGCCTTCGCCATCGATGGTCTGTGTGAAATAGCCCTGCCGGTAGAGCAGGCCGACACCGACGAACGGCAGGCGGATATCGCTTGCCGCCTTGCAGTGATCGCCTGCAAGTATGCCGAGCCCGCCGGAATAGATCGGGAAACTTTCATGAAACCCGAACTCGGCGCAGAAATAGGCAACCAGGTCGCTCTCGCCGAGATTGTGGCTGGCATGCTGCGAAGGTTCGTTGTGGTACGTGTCGTAAGCCGACAGCACGCGGTTATAGGATGCCAGGAACACCTGGTCTTCCGCCGCATCCAGCAGGCGGTGTTCGTCGATACGGCGCAGAAACTTGATCGGGTTATGCCCGACCACAGACCACAGCCTGGGATGCAGGCGTGCGAACAGGGTGCGCGTCGGACGGTCCCAGCTATACCACAGGTTGGTTGCCAGCTCTTCCAGCCGCAGCAATTTGCGCGGGATTTTTGGATTGACCTCGACCACAAACCTGCTGCCCGGCTGCTGTTCTTGCTCCATATTCATTACCCTGCAACCCCCTATAACGAATAGAATCAGATTATCACAACTCACAAAGTTGCGTATTCCGGCATGACCGATTACCCGGCCCAGCAAAAACTCGTCGCTGCGTTGCTCGACCCGCGTCATTACCCGCATGCGGCAAAAAACGTGCGGCTGCTGGAGACGCACATTTCCTGGGTATTGCTGGCCGGACGCTACGCCTACAAGATCAAGAAGTCCATTGATCTCGGTTTCCTGGACTTCACCAGCCTGCCAGCCCGGCAACGCTACTGTGCCGAGGAAATCCGCCTCAACCGCCGCCTCGCCCCACGCATCTACCTTGATGTAGTCGCCATTAGCGGCACAGCGGACCGTCCGCAACTGGCACAGTCCGGTACGGCCATCGAATACGCGGTGAAGATGCGCCGCTTTGCCGCCGGCTCGCTGCTGGACCGGCAACTCATGCGCGGCAGGCTCACACCACAACACATCGACAGGCTGGCTGCCACGCTCGCCAGCTTTCACGCCAAGCTGCCATCTGCCGCAGCACAGACGCCATATGGCACGCCCGCCAGTATAGGTGCGGCCGCATTACAGAATTTCGAGCAGTTGCAAACCTTGCTGCACGATGCGGACGACCTGCATGCGCTGGCAACGGCACGCCAGATCTGCACCAGTGAATATGCCGTATGCGAAAGAATTTTTGCACAGCGCCGTACACAAGGTTTCGTGCGCGAATGTCACGGTGACCTGCACCTCGGCAACATCGCGCTGATCGGCGGCGAACCAGTTCCCTTCGATGGTATTGAATTCAATCCCGGGCTGCGCTGGATCGACGTAATCAACGACATCGCTTTCCTGTACATGGACCTGCTGTTCCACGGACAGCCTGCACTGGCATTCCGTTTTCTCAACGCATGGCTGGAATCCACGGGCGATTATGCAGGCGTAGCCGTACTGCGTTTCTATTGCACCTACCGCACCATGGTCCGGGCCAAGGTCAATGCCATCCTGGCCGACCAGCCCGGCTTGCCGAAACGCACGTCGCGCAATGCCATGGCCGCCTGTCGCAACTACCTGTCGCTGGCCATCCAGTGCCAGAAGCAAGCCCATCCTGCACTGATCATCACCCATGGCCTGCCCGGCTCCGGCAAGACCACTTTCGCCCAAGCCGCGCTGGAAAAATTTCAGGCCATCCGCATCCGCTCCGATGTCGAACGCAAACGCCTGTTCGGCCTGCCGGCACACGCCGACAGCCATGCCGCAGGCAGCGACATCTACAGCAAGCAGGCCGGCGCCCGGACTTACGCCCAGCTGCTGGCGCTGGCACAACAACTGCTCGCCGCAGGCTATCCGGTCATCGTGGATGCCGCATTTCTCAAACGAGTGGAACGCAAACTGTTCCGCGCGCTGGCCCGACAGATGCAGGTGCCGTTCGCCATCGCCAGCCTGCACGCTGCCACTGCCACCCTGCACACACGTATCACCCGGCGCCAGACCCTGGCGAACGATGCTTCAGAGGCCGACCTCAAGGTACTCGAAAAATTACAGGCAATACAGGAACCGCTTGCCGGCGAAGAGCTGGAACATGCTGTGCGTTTCGTCAACGAACATGAGGCGGACTACACCTGCATGCCAGCCTGGCATGACCTGGAAACATTGCTTGGACATATAAAATCTTCATAATAAATTCATGGAAATTTTGCTAATGTGCTGAAGCAGGCTGGTGCCGCGCGCAAGGCCCACGACAACACAACTCAACTGTATATGGCCATGAAGAAAATTATCCTGTCTTTCATATTTATGCTCGCAGCAAATTCCGCCTGTGCCGAAGGCCAGGCCGTCTCGATCCCGGAACTGGATCACGTTTTCCTGATCATGATGGAAAATCATGCTTACGGGCAGATCATCGGCAACCGCAATGCGCCCTTCATCAACGGGATGGCCAGATCCGCCAATCTTGCCGCCAATTATTTTGCAGTGGGCCACCCCAGCCTGACCAACTACCTGGAAATCGTCGGCGGCTCCAACTTCGGCATAATCAATGACCACGCTCCCGCTTGGCACAACACTACTTGCACGCCCGACCTGGTATCGGACTCACATGCCGGTACCGCAGTCTGCCCGATTGCCGGCTCAGGCATGGATGCTCCCACAGAAGCCGCAACCATCAGGAACGAAGGTACGCCAGCCAGCCCGGTCAACAAGAATCTGCTGCAGCCGGCACCGGTCATTGCCAGAACCATCGCCGACCAACTGGTCGCCGCCGGCAAGCGCTGGAAAACCTACCAGGAAAACCTGCCTGCTTCCGGCGCGGACAATGTCAATTACGCCGACGGCACCCACACCAACCTGAGCCCGCTCGATCCCGCCAGCGTGCAACCCCTGTATGCGGTCAAGCACAACCCGTTCATCTACTTCGCCCATATCCAGGAGAATGCCGACCCGGCGAACGGCCTCGGCAATATGGCCGGTTTCACCGGCAGTAACGGGCTGTACACGGACCTGCGTGCCGGGAAAATCCCTCATTTTTCATTTATCGTACCGAACCAGTGCCACGACATGCACGGCACAGGCAATGGCGACGCAGCCTGCCATTACGAACCCAACCCGTTGCTGGTTCAGGCCGGCGACGCATCGGTCAAGACGCTGGTCACTGCAATCAAGGCATCCAGGTCATGGAAGAAAGGCCGCAATGCCATCGTCGTCATGTGGGACGAAAACGACTACAGCACCGCCCCGAACCAGGTCGTCATGATAGTCGAGACCAACTATGGCGTGCATGGCATACAGAGCAACGAACCGTATGACCATTTTTCACTCCTGAAGACGCTCGAGGAAGGTTTCGGGCTGCCCTGTCTGAATCATGCCTGCGACAGCACGGTGAAGGTGATGGCTGACCTGTTCAGGCCAGCCCCCAAGTAACAGCGGTTATTGCGCGGGGCAGCCTATAAGCGCCGGCTGACTTTCTTAATCGACGCATCTTCCTCGCTGGTCGCGACAGAAAAGCCGAGCGTCGCGACCAGTTTCAGCATATTGTGGTTGTTCGCCAGCACTTCGCCTTCCATGACTTTCAGGTCCTTGCTGCGTGCGGCATCCATCAGGCTACCCATCAGCTTGTGGCCAACCGCCTTGTGCTGCCACTGGTCGCTCACCACCAGCGCAAACTCGCACGATTCGCCATCCGGATTGATCGCATAGCGGCACACCCCGACTTCGACTTCCCTGCCATCTATTTCAGTCAGTGCAACCAGCGCCATTTCGCGGTCGTAATCGATCTGGGTAAAGCGCACCAGCATCGCCTGTGACAACTCATGCACGGAATTCATGAAGCGGAAATACTTGGTTTCTTCCGACAGGTTGCGCACGAACTCCTGTTCCAGCTCCGCATCTTCAGGACGGATCGGACGTATGGTGATGTCGGTGCCGTCCGGCAGCTGCCAGCTGGTCACAAGGTGAGTCGGATACGGATAAACCGCCATATGGGCATAGCGGTCACCCGAGACCGGCGCATAGTCCACCATGACACGTGCATCTGCCGCCAGCAGGCCATGCTCGTCCACGATCAGCGGATTGATGTCCATTTCCTTCAGCCAGGGCAGTTCACATACCATTTCGGAAACACGCAACAGCAGGCTTTCCAGTGCCTCCATATCGATCGGCGGCATATGGCGGAATGCGCCGAGCAGCCTGGAAACACGCGTGCCGTTGATGAGTTCGCGCACCAGGAACTTGTTCAACGGCGGCAGCGCGACGGCACGGTCGCCCATCACCTCGACCGTAACCCCGCCTGCACCGAAGGTAATCACCGGGCCGAATACCGGGTCGGATGTCACGCCCAGCATCAGTTCGCGGCCATTCGGCTTCACCACCATCGGCTGAATGGCAACGCCATCGATATGCGCATCGGGACGGTTCTTTTTCACTTCGCTGATGATCTCGTTGTAAGCGGCGCGCACCGCGGCCGCATTCGTCAGGTTGAGCTTGACGCCACCGGCATCGGACTTGTGCGTGATGTCGGGCGAATTTATTTTCATCGCCACCGGTAGGCCGAGCTGCTGCGCCAGCATCAGCGCTTCAGTCGGAGAACGTGCCACGACTGTGCTGGCGACGGGAATGTGGAACGCGGCCAGCAGCGCTTTCGATTCCATCTCGGACAGCACCTTGCGGCGTTCGGCCAGCACGGTCTCGATCAGCATGCGCGCACCCTCAATATCCGGCGGTGCCTCGTGGTGCGAAAGCGGGCCCGGAGTTTGTGCCAGCAATCGCTGGTTGCGGTAGAAGGCGGTAATGTAGGAGAAAGCCTCCACCGCCGCTTCCGGCGTACGGAACGACGGAATTTTTGCCTGGCCGAAAGCCGTGCGCGCCGCGTCGATCTGCACCGCCCCCATCCAGCACACCAGCAACGGCTTGTTGAACTTCCCGGCGATCTCTATCAGGGCCTGCGCCACCTCCAGTGGCTGCGTCATCGCCTGTGGCGTGAGAATGACCAGCACGCCATCTATACCTTCGTCTTCCATGCAGATGGTTACCGCATCGCGGTAGCGCTCTGCCGTGGCATCGCCAATGATGTCCACCGGATTGTTGTGCGACCAGGTGGCCGGCAACACCTGGTTCAGTCGTTCCAGCGTCTGCCCGGACAGGCTGGCGACGACCACGCCGAGATCGACCGCACGATCTATCGCCATCACACCGGGACCGCCGCCGTTGGTAACGATCGCCAGGCGGTTGCCGCTGAAGTGATGGTTGGAGGCCAGCGACTTGGCTGCAGAAAACAGCCCGCCAATGGACATCACGCGCACCACGCCGGCGCGGCGCAATGCCGCATCGAATACATCATCGGAACCGACCAGCGCACCGGTATGCGACATGACCGCTTTCGATCCCGCGGCATGCCGGCCCACCTTCACCACGAATATCGGCTTGCTGCGGGCGGCCGCGCGCAACGCGCTCATGAAGCCGCGCGCCTTGTGGATGCCTTCGACATAAATCAGGATACTTTGCGTTTGCGCATCGGTGGCGAGGTAGTCGAGCACTTCGCCGAAGTCGACATCGGCCGAGGTGCCCATGGAAACCACGCTGGAAAAACCGATGTCGTTGGGCGGCGCATAGTCGAGGATGGCGGCACACAGCGCCCCCGATTGCGACACCAGCGCAAGATTGCCGGGCTTGACGCTGCCTTTGAAAAAGGTCGCATTCAGGCCGATTCCGGTACGCATGATTCCCAGGCAGTTAGGACCGATGATGCGCACGCCGTAAGTTTTTGCATTGGCCAGCATGGCACGTTCCAGCGCAGCCCCATGACTGCCGATCTCGCTGAACCCTGCGGACAATACCACCGCCGCACGCACCCCGTGCTTGCCGCAGGCTTCGATGATGTCGGGCACGGTTTCCGCCCTGGTGCAGATCACCGCCAGCTCGACCGGCTCGCCGATTTCCTCGATGGAAGCATAGGCACGCCTGCCCTGTATCTCGGCATGCGCCGGATTGATCGGGAAGAGCGCGCCCCGGAAACCGCTTTCCAGCATGTTCTTGAACACAATACCGCCCACCGCTTCGGCACGGTCACTGGCGCCGATGACGGCGACAGACCTGGGGGAGAATAGCGTGCTGAGGTAATGCTGTCCCATGGGCTTGCCCTCTGGATTGGTTAGGGCGAATATAGCATCACATGGTTACAAGCTGTAACTCGCCACCGCAACCGGAAACCGACAATTGCAGACCGCCTACATCAACCACCCCGATTGCCTCAGGCACGACATGGGGGCCCACCACCCGGAATGCCCGGCACGACTCGGCGCAATTGAAGATCAACTGATCGCCTCCGGCCTGCTGCCCTATCTGCAACAGCATGACGCACCGCTCGCCACCTTTGAACAACTCGCCCGCGTCCACACACCGCATTACATCGAAAGTATCCAGGCGGCAGCCCCCGCGCAAGGATTGATTTACCTCGACCCCGATACCGCAATGGGGCCGCACTCGCTGAATGCGGCACTGCGCGCAGCCGGCGCAGCCGTGCTGGCGACAGAACTGGTACTCGAACACAAGGTGGAAAATGCCTTCTGCGCGATCCGCCCGCCCGGGCATCATGCCGAGCCGGGCAAGGCCATGGGCTTCTGCATTTTCAACAATGTCGCCGTCGCTGCAGCGCATGCGATGGAGAAATTCGGGTTGCGGCGCGTTGCCATCGTCGACTTCGACGTGCACCACGGCAACGGCACCGAGGCGATGTTCCGCGACGACCCGCGTGTAATGCTCTGCTCCACCTTCCAGCACCCCTACTATCCCTATAGCGGCGCGGACAGCAGCAACGCGCACATCATCAACGTGCCGCTGCCTGCAGGTACCGACGGCACGATATTCCGGGAGAAAATCACCGAACGCTGGTTGCCCGCACTCGATGATTTCCAGCCTGAAATGCTGTTCGTCTCCGCCGGTTTCGACGGTCACCGCGAGGATGATATGGCGCAGTTCAACTTACTGGAAGCGGACTATTCCTGGGTGACGCAACAGGTAAAAGATATCGCCGGGCGGCACGCCCGGAAACGCATCGTGTCAGTGCTGGAAGGCGGCTATGAGCTGCACGCGCTGGGACGCAGCGTGCTGGCACACCTCAAGGTATTGAGCGGCTTGTGATACGCAACGGAGAATCAGCCCGTCCCGGTTGCCCGGCGCCCAATCAGACAACGAGCGCAACGATATAGCCGAACACCGCCGAACTGGACAGGAAAGTTCCGGCCACAGCGGATTCATGCAACGACGCATCGTGCGTCAGTCCCTGCTTGCGGCTTTGCCAGTACTCGAAAAGAGTAGACAGCACCACCAGCGCAATGACGAAAACAACGGTATAGATAAGATAGTTCATGATGCCTCCTGACATGACGGTTCAAATTTAAAAATCCAAACCTGCGGAGGCGCACTGATGGCGCAAGGAAAGGAGCCATGTCCGATCCATGCTTTCTGGCGGTCCCGCTATCTTAGGAGCAACTCCCTTAGACCGGTGACTTTGCGTCCCTGCCTTTCGACAGGTTTGCCCTTGCAGATTGGTTCGCAATATTCCGGAATATTGTTGATGAATTCTGTCAGGCAAACATGGCGTTGTCAACAAAACTTAGCTTAAGCAAGCACATGGAGCTAGCCAGTTACCGCCACACCTGAACAGGCTGCACAGACCTTCCAATTACACACCCTGCTTTTCGCTTGACTACAAAAAAACCATTTTACGACAATCCTTTATATCTTTTTTAATTAGCCGGAAACCATTTTCCGCCTGCCGTCTCGTCGCAAGGTAGACATATATAAATCTCTAGATAATTTGGCCTATATCCACCCCGTTCCATAAGGGCTAATATCAACACAAGCGAGCCAAGCACGCACTTGCACCTGGCTCACATGCCGGTTATTTCTTCATACCCAGCGCTTTAAGAGGTGAGTCAAATGAGACAAATTTACTTAAAGATAATCCCTGTTTGTGCGCTTTCCATTTGCCTAATATTTTCTATTGCAGATGCCTGCGCACTTACCGCAAAAATTCTGACTCTTGATGTCTCTGGCGGCCAGGCAATCAATCCGCAAACAGACCATTTTTCATTGTCTGTAGAAAGTGGTTTTATATCCTCCAAAGGTGGCTTTTCGAGTATTTTCTATAAAGCCCGGAGTGCAACTTTTGTAGTAAGAAACAACGTAAATTTCCAATCCGGAAGCCCGCGGCTCATTGAAGTTACCAATACGATAGTTGACCCAAAATCATCCATGCAACGCCCTCTCGGGTTTGCTGGATATATCTTCCCTGACATTCCAGGAGATATCAGCAGTACCGATTTAACCGTCAGCATTTCAATCAGCAATGATCCGATTGTAGGAAAAACCCTTACCGCACTGGAAAGCAATCGAGCCAAACTTCCTGCACAAATCTTCTCGTCTCCATGGATAGGCTATGCCCAAACCATATCCACATTAACCGATGTCTTCTTCGGTTCCGACAGTAATAGCACGCCAATATCTGCACACTTGATTCTCGCCCCCCCTCAAAAAGAGGAATATATCGTCCTGATAGCCAGCGGGCAGGACGGGGACATCAAGTTGAACAACTTGAATGCCTCCGAATTAACCTATGATCCCCAAGCGCATACCTTGAAATTCAGCAGTAATGGCCAAGCCATCTCAGACTGGACATATATAGTTTTTAAATTGGGTTATAAGCCCCCAATAAACTTTGACCTCTTGTCCCTAAGCAGTAGTGCCCCATGGGCAACCGTCGTCAATACTCAATTACGGACTATCCCACTCGACCAAGTCAATGACAGAAAGCAATTACAAGCCATTTCAACTAATGTGCTCAGTTCTCTCGCAGGCCTGCAGAATTTTCTCTCTGCTGACCCGATATTTTCCAACTATGACAGAGCAAGCGGCTTGCACGCTTTGGCATCTGAAAAAATCAGCGATATTGAAGCTTTCTGCACTGAAAAACATATGGCCAATTGTCCAGTGAATGCGCTTAAACAATATCAACGAGGCCTTGAATATGCATTCAATATTGACCATACGACTTTAGCAATCGCATCAAAAGCAATCCAATTCCAGAATTTTGCAATAGCATCAACTCGGAAAACAGAGGCCCATGCTATGCCAGCATCGGTAACTTTGGGAGGATGGCGGACATTCTTAAGAAACAATCCAGACTTCCAATCGTTATCAGTCAACAAAGCTGATAAATCGATAATCGATTCCCTTTCAAATGATATTAAATACCATCCTATAGCTTATAAGCCGGAAGATATCCATCAGGGTACCTCTACATACAAGGAGAATGGAGTGATGGATTACGATAAGTGAGTGCACGAAAAAAGCGGCCTGGAGATTTCTCCCCAGACCGCGGTATTCATTGGTGGGTCACGAGTGATTAGAATACTCGACCAACGGATTAAGCGGCCCGGATGGCCAAGTCCGACGCCTGCCCTTAAGCGGGGTGAAGCTTCCGGATACGGCCGCAAACTGGCAAAGCTCGGCATGCACGAATTCGTGAACGCAAAAACCGCCTGGATACGCTGGACGGCACAACACCATCTACTCATCGATGCTAAATGGCCACATCGACAACGTAACAGGATGACCGCCAATGGTCGAGCGGCCTTAGCCGACAACCTGTGTAGCACGACCAAGCGACAGCTTGCGCGCACATTCCAGACAATTTGGTTGTCAAAAGCTTACTGAAGCAGCAGCGAATCGCGTTTGCTTGTCCGTGGGAATATTCAATCATCCGAAAAGAACTTGCCTGCGAATCGGTGCACCATTTCCGCCATCTGCTCCGGGTCAGAAGTTTTGGCGAATCGTGCCATAGACAAGACCTGCGAGATGAATTCCCTGATTGAGGGGCGGAGCTTGGTGCCGCCGTTGTTTTGGATTTCGATCAGGGCGCCAAAGCGTTGATCGTCGGTAAATCGTTGAAATAGTTCGCGCGGGACCGCCAAGTAGGCGGCTATCTGGTTTTGGTTCAGTACTGCGCTGAACGTGGCCACATGCCGTGCCGGATCAGCGAAGAGACCAGGCGAAAGGAAGTATGCATCGTGAATCTTGAGCGAACGGCTTATATAAGCAATGGCCGCGTTGTTACGTAACAGCACTGGCCGCGGCGGATGGGCGCCTGCATGTTCCAGCGCTACAGCTATAAACTCTCCGCAATAGAGTCGGCTATGGTCTTCAGCATCAAAGAACGGGTCGAATGGGATATGCTGTGCGTATGCATTTTTGATGTAAGCAATCAGCTTTACGCGGTCGGCATCGGGAGATGGGTTAAAGATTGAGACGACCGGATTCGACCTGATCACCTTCTTCAAGGATTCTCGATCGATACCCCCTACCAGCGCTCCATCGGTTCCAAGTTTTCTTACGTCAACATCGCCACTATGCATCGAATAGACAAAGGGGACGCCGTCTTCAATAACCAGAAATCCGACGTGAGAATAGGGCAGGTATTGCCGGACACCAAGGGTTGCCACCAGATTGGTGGGGGATAAATCAGATGTCAGAACAAACTGTCCCGAGGATAATGCCTCATGAGAGAACACCTCATCTGCCGACTTGCCATCATGACTGGCCAGTACGAGCGGTATCTCCTTTTCGACTGCGATGTAGTGATTGGGCTCAAAGGGACGTGGCGCTGCAAATTCACGCGCCACATAGTCCGGCACTATGGAGGAACACCCTGTCAATGTCGCCATCACGATGGCCGCAGCAAAATAAAAGCCAAGCCTCATGCGATGTCCAATGACAGCAATACTTTTTGATGCGGCCTGCGGGAAACGAGGCAATGTGCACGCAGGGCGGTATTCAGCGCGCCAGCATAACCCGCCACGATTGTGCTCACCGTCCGCACGTTGAGCCCACCGAGTACTTCAGGCGACCAGTACCCCCCCGGGTGGGACTGGGGGGGATGAGGCTGCCGGGCGACGGCTGGAGGTGGGCCTGGCGCGAAAAGGCTAATTCTCTGTAGTGCCGCCATCGGAGTCATGGTAGGTCGTCCCGACTTCATCATAAGACCAATTGAAAAACAGGGCGCCTGCTTCTGGATCATCGCCGTTGTCCGAGCGCTCATCGACTGTGAGGGCAAGCGTGTCGAGCTTGTCAGCGTATTGTGGACTAGATGCGCGGAAGAGAGCGATGGACGTCTCGTTCCGCTTGTAATGAAAGATGGTGTAGGGTTGGTAGCATGAGTGGGTTTCATTACATGTTTGGAAATGATAACTATAGCCGTATTGGGGTCTGTAGTCGATGTAGTGATCTGTGCTGTAATTGTGATTTTGTACAGTTTGCACAACGGTCGTTGCAGAAGTGTCAGCCGGCGGCTTCGTGGTCGGCACCGCGGTTACTTGTAGGTTACCGTTTTGGTAGGTGATGGTGTAATTCGTCGCCAGGAATCCATTGATGCCCGAGGCCGCAGAGGGAACGATTTCGCCGATGTATGTATTGGGCCCGACTGCCGTATCTGCGGCCTTGCCGGTTGCGCTGGTCATGGTGACGCTGGTGGCGGACTCTGTGTTTGCGTAGCTTCCCGCGGTGATCGAGAACGTAGCGGGATTCAGGGTCAGAGATGTGCCTTGCTGCTTGGTCTGGAGTCCGGCCGTAAGGGTTATTGGCCGTGGAGTGACGGTCCAGTTTCCAGGGTTTGTTCCAGCAGCCAGACCCGCGCTGTTCGGGGTACCTGCAGTCAAACTCGAGTAAAGGGTTGACGTGAGGGAGCCGTTGTAAGTGAAATTATACGAACCAACGGCCAAGTTGGCTTGGGATGGGGTCCAAGTGGCCGTACCGGATTGGGATGTGCCATTTATATTGATCTGATTAGCGCCTGCAACATCAGAAAAGTACCCGGCCGTCAGGGTGGCGGGATTACCATAAACACTACTGCCCGCAACTGACTGGACGTAGATTGATATCCCAACCGTACCGATCCAATAAGGGTTGGTCGTATCTACATCGACAGCGTTTACCGCTACAGAATGGGCAAGGTCGACGGTGGTTCCTGCCCCCGTCCAGCTCACTCCCGAATCAATATAGGCCTTGCCCGTACCGCCCATGCCGTAGTTGATATTTAGCAGCGCAGGCGCCAGAAAGTCCCATGACATAGGTTGCATTATGTGGATGTCGCGAAAAGCCTCCAGCGTGAGAGTGTTCGGGAACGTCGTCCAATCGACTATATCGTTGACGATGATGTCGCCATTGCCTGCCGTACCGGACCCGCATGCCGCGCCGGTGCAAGTCACACCGCCAGCAGCGGTCTGAATGGTGACGTTGCCGCTCATAAGCGCCGTCGACAGGGCGGCGCCGGTGATATCTCCGGTGGGGCTAATGGTGAAGTCATTCGGATCGAGCAGCCAGGTTCCGGCTTTGCCGTTCGCCGCAGTCGTCGTGATGCTCGCCGTGTCGGCAATGGTCAGGTGGTGGCCGCTGGTCTCGATGAAGCCACCGTCGCCCGACTGGCTGCCGCCCTTCGCACTCAGGATGCCGTCCACCGTGGTCAGGCTGCTCGGATTACTCAGGTCGGCGATGGCAGTGATGGAGCCGCCTTTGCCGTTCGCGCCAGCATCGGCACTTAAAGTGCCGCTGTTGGCGATGGTGGAACTGCCTCTCAGACGGATGACGCCACCATCGCTGGTGATGCCATTGGCTTCCACCGTACCGCTGTTGACGACCTGCCCGAGCAACTGAGTTGCCGATTGCGCCGACATGATCACTGTGCCGGCACCGGCCTGAACCAACTGCTTGTTCTCGACCAGGGTGTTGATGCTGGCCGCGTCAACTTGGACGTTAATCAGGCTGTTGCCGGTAATCCCCAGGGTCACCGCATCACCCGCGGCCAGTGCCACGGTACCTTCCTGAGCCGCGATGATGCCTTCGTTGCGCACCTCGGGCGCGAGCAGCGCGACGTATTTGCCCATCAGTTCGCCCTGATTGATGACGCTTCCGGTGCTGCCGTCACGGGTGAAACGGTTGTTGCCGGCGAGGAAATTCGCGTCACTGATGTTGAGCGTGGAGGCGACCAGCCCGCCCACATCGACTCGCGCACCCTGCCCGAACAGCACGCCATTCGGGTTGACAAGAAAGACCTGGCCGTTGGCGCTTAATTTTCCGTAGATGGCCGACGGATCAGCCCCGATTACGCGGTTAAGCGCGACGGCGCTGCTCGATGGCTGCTGGAAAGTGACCGCAGCATTGGCGCCGATGTTGAACGTGTTCCAGTTGAGAACAGCTTTGTTCGATGTCTGATTGACGGACATTTGTGCGCCTGACTGCAAAATGCTTGCCTGACCGGACACGACCTGACCGCCTGTAGGCAGTGCATCAGGCGCGGGCGGTACGGCATGGGCGCATAACGGCAACGCCGCCATGAGCGCAGAGGATACAGTGCCGACGATTCCTTTGCGAAGAGACGCCGATTTACCACGGCTACCGCTGATTTCAGAGGTGGCAACCCAAGTTTTGCGCACAGCACTCCAGCGTATGCGGTGTATCTTGTTCATGTTTTATCTCCAGCTAGAATTGTGCGTTGAGACTCACCCAACCGCGGGTGTGGTTGCCGTAGCCATCCGAATTATTGCCATTGACATCGCGGCCTGGATTGTTACCCAGTGGGGCGGCAATGCTTGCGGTGAGCAGGGCCGTGGGAAAGAGGCGCCAGTCGAGTCCGACGCCAAGACCGCTTAGCTGGTAAGTATTGGCCAAGTTCGGGTTACCGGCATTCCAGTTGGCCCATATGCTGTGGTTGAGGCGGATGCCGCCGGTGTCAAGAAACACATTGGTGGCGAGGGAATCGCTGATTTTGTCGGTGGCCGCAAGGCTAAGCAGCCAGCCCTCGTCGCCAATTGCTTCGCCGACCGGATAGGCGCGCACGGCATCGGGGCCGCCAAGGCTGAATCGTTCAACCGAGTCTAGATTTTTGCCCGCAAATTGGCCGCGCAGGGTAGCATTGAGACTCCAGTTCCGCGTGATCGGCTGCAGGTAACCCGCGTTATAATCGATTTTGCTGAAACTGCCCTGCACTTGGCGGGTGGTGGAATCAGTGGCGAGGGCTGCAGTATTGCGCTGGTCGCTTTTGCCGAAGCTGTAACTTCCCCCGAAACTGGCTACAGCCCTGCCCGACAGCATGGTATAGCCGGAAAACCCAAGGGTGCTTACCGTGACGTGCCGGCTGTCGGTTTCACCGGCGATAGTGTTGTCAACCAGGCGCTTGTCGTCATAACTGCCGGTCAAGCCGAAATTGAATGTGGCGCGCCGTGCCAAGGGATAGCTGGCGGAAAAACCGAAGGTGTCGGCTGAGCCCGTGGCATTGAGCGCAGCGAAAGTGGACTGGGTAAGGTGGTAGTATAAATGAGAGGCATTGGCTCCCAACCGCAGTCCCGCATCCCCAACGGCAAGGCTGTAATCCAGGCGGCCATAGGTCGTGCCATTCGAGACATTCGCCATGATCGAAGCGGCGTCGAAGTGGCCGGTCGGATTGTTGAAAGTGATACCGCCGCCGGCCTGCACTACTCCCGTGCCAATTGACCCGCCGTTATTAACGCCCACATTGTAGTTCACGAGCGGCTTGTCGGTGGCATTGACGACCAGATCTGTTACGCCCTCACCCTTGCCAGGAACAAGTGACGCGTTAGCGGCGATGCCTGGCTGGTCGTTGAGTATGTTGAGCGTTTCGCCGAGATTAGAGGTGCTCATTGCGTCGCCGCTGCCAATGCGATGATCAATGAACCGTTCGACACGGGCGGCATCGATACGCGTCCCGTTGGAATTGATTTGCAGATTGCCGCGCTTGCCTTCGATGACCTGCAAGGTAACGATGCCGTCCTTGATGTCTTGCGGCGGCAGAATCACCCGGGCGAGGTAGCCTTTTTGAGCGTAGTAGTCCATCAGCACGGTCGTGAGGCCTTGCAGTTGCCGGAAGTTCAATTCCTTACCAATAGCTCCTTGCAATTGTGCCGCCAATTCTGACTCCGGTATCAGCACCGCCCCCTTGATGCGAACCCCCTTGACCAGAATTTTCTGACCTTGAGTGGCGGGCGCTTCTTCAGGTGTGCTCGGGAGAATCGTAGCCGGCTTTGTGGGCACCACAACCGGCGGCTTCGGCTGCTCGCGCAGCAGGCGCCCCGCATCTGGTGCGGTCTGGGCGACGGCATTGTCAATGAAAAATACGGCGAGCACCGAAAATAAGACAAACGACTGCTTAAGCGCCATGGCACGGCGCCCTGAACGGAATCGCATAATTCCCCTTTACTTAGGCTATTCTGAAAATGTTTGTAGTATTTTTAGACAAGCGTCGGACAAGTCAGGTCCCTCCACCCCCTTGCCGAAAAACCAGCGCGCCTTACCGCTCTTGGCTAGGATGCTTTTTATCTCAAGACAAGATTTTGGTCAACTTGAAAAATTATCCTAATATGCTTCCAGCTAATGGAACGGTTATCTTTTCGTTCCGGATACCAGGGAAGTCGAGGCTCACTCAACTAATGGCTAAAGTACTTGCAATCAACGGCGGGGCATCCAGCATCAAGTTTGCGCTGTTCGACGCGGCGAATCCAGTGCAACGACTGCTCGAAGGAAAGATCGAACGCATCGGTTTGCCGGGAACGTTGCTCGACATCACTTCCCCACCCGGCACTGCCCCGAACAAAATCGAGGCGACCGACCATGCCGCGGCAGTCAAGCACTGCACCGAAGGCATCGGCATCTGGCAGTGGACCAGCAACGACCAGGCGGTTGCACCCGACGTGGTCATGGCCTGCTGCGGAGATGTGCCGACGCTGGAGACGCTGGCTGCCATATCCATCCTGCACGAGCACCTGCACGAATTAAAAATCCGCGTGGTCAATGTCGTCGGCCTGATGAAGCTGCAGCCTCCCGCGGAGCATCCGCACGGCCTGAGCGACATGGACTTCGACGAACTGTTCACGAAGGACAAGCCGGTGATCTTTGCCCACCACGCCTATCCCTGGCTGATTCATCATGCCGAACTGGTGTCGAATGTCCTTGAAATGGAAAATTTGGCACAGCCGGAAAGAAAAAAGGCTAGTGACACGCACTAACCTTTTGTTTTTTGGTGGGTCGTGAGTGATTCGAACACTCGACCAATGGATTAAGAGTCCACTGCTCTACCAGCTGAGCTAACGACCCGAAACGAGGCGCGAATTTTAAGTGAGCACAGCCAATTGTCAAGATTTTTCTGCCTGCGCCTGCTGTCGCAATGCCCATGCCACATGCTCGCGCACCAGCACAGACGGGTGTTGCGCGCGACTTTGCAAGGCCGCGACAGCTTCGCTGCTGGCCGACGCGTTACCCAGCGCCACCGCTATATTGCGCAGCCATTGCTCATGGCCGATACGGTGAATGGCGCTGCCGGAAAACTTTGCCGTAAACGTTGACTCGTCCCATGCAAACAGTTCCGTCAACGCAATATCATCCAGCCCGTGGCGCACTGCAAAATCGCGCTCCAGCGATACCTGTGCGAAGCGGTTCCACGGGCATACCAGCTGGCAGTCGTCGCAGCCATAGATACGGTTACCGATCAGCGGGCGCAGTTCGGCCGGGATGCTGCCCTTGAGTTCAATGGTGAGATAGGAAATGCAGCGCCGCGCATCCAGCCGGTAGGGTGCGACGATGGCCTGCGTGGGACACGCCTCAATACAGCGCGTACAACTGCCGCAATGCTCATCCTCCGGCACATCGACCGGCAATGGCAGATTGACATAAATTTCGCCGAGGAAAAACCACGAGCCATGTTCGCGCGACAGCAGCAAGGTATGCTTGCCGCGCCAGCCGAGATGGGCCCGGCTGGCGAGCTCGACTTCCAGCACCGGTGCGCTGTCGGTAAACACGCGACACTCGGCGCCGGGAACTGCGGCGCGGATCTGTTGCGCAAGTTTTTCCAGGCGATTGCGCAGCACCTTGTGGTAATCGCGCCCCAGCGCATAACGCGAAATATAGGCTCGTTCGCCGTCTTCCAGCACCTGCCAGGCATCGGCTGCAGCGGGCGGAAAATAATCCATGCGCAGCGAAATAACGCGCATCGTGCCGGGCAGCAAATCGCCCGGGCGCGCACGCTTGACGCCGTGTTTTGCCATATAATCCATCGCGCCGTGATAACCGTGCGCCAGCCATTCCAGCAGCTGCGCCTCGGCATTGCCGAGATCGGTACCGCTGATGCCTACCGCCTGGAAGCCGAGCGTTCTTCCCCATTCCCTGATGCGGGCGGCCAGCGCGGTGTAATCGATAACTTGAGGGGCCGTGTTTTGCATGAAGCAGATGATAGCCGAAGTGAGGTAAGCAGGCATTCCGCCGCAGGGCGTGAGCCCGCAATAACCCAGCAGCTGGCCGATGAGGCGGCCACTGCGGCATTTGCCGTGAAGCTCGCGCAGGCCATGCAGCCCGGACTGGTCATCTACCTGCAAGGCGATCTCGGCGCGGGCAAAACCACACTGGTGCGCACCTTGCTGCATGCCCTCGGCTACCGCGGACGCGTGAAGAGCCCAAGCTACACGCTGGTTGAGCAGTACCAAGCGGCTGGGTTACACTTGCGCCACTTCGACCTGTACCGTTTTCGCGATGCCAGCGAATGGGAAGCCGCCGGTTTCCGCGACGAGTTCGATGACAGCAATGTGTGCCTGATAGAATGGCCAGAGAAAGCACTGGAGTTGCTGCCACCGGCAGATATCGCCATCAGGTTTGAGATATTACCTGCCGGGCGTAACATTACGCTCAGCGCAAACACCATGACAGGAAGGCAATGCCTGGGCAAATTGCAAAACTGATCACGCTGCTCCTGCTGCTCTGGCTGCCACAGGCACAGGCCGCTATCGCCATCAGTTCCGCGCGCGTCTGGCCCGCGCAGGACTATACCCGGCTGACCCTGGAGTCTTCCAGGCCGCTCAGCTACAAGATGTTCACCATGGACAATCCGGCCCGCCTGGTGGTCGATCTCGACAACGTCGACCTGCACGGACCGCTCAGCGAACTGGTCAAGAAAGTCGGCAACGACGACCCCTACATCAAGAGCGTGCGTGTCGGCCAGTTCAAGCCCAATGTCGTACGCCTGGTGCTCGACCTCAAGGCCGAGGTCAAACCACAGCTGTTCAACCTCAAGCCCGTGGCGGCATATGGCTATCGTCTGGTGCTGGATATCTACCCTGCGGTTCCGGTCGACCCGCTGATGGCGCTACTGGACAGCCAGCCGGCCGCTGCAAGCAGCCCGCCCCAGACAACAGAGCCCGCCAAAACGGAAGATGCCGCCAAGGTCACAACTGCCACCACGCCGGCGCCTGCGGCAACCACTGCCGAAACGCAGCCGACACCCAAAGCCGTTTCAGAATTCAGCACACGCACCCTGATCATCGTCATCGACGCCGGACATGGCGGCGAAGACCCCGGCGCCCATGGGCGGCACGGCACACTGGAAAAGAACGTTACCCTGGCGATCGCACGCAAGCTCAGGAAACTGGTGGATGACACCGAAGGCATGCGTGCCGTGATGACGCGTGACGGCGACTACTTCATCCCGCTCGGCATGCGCGTGGTCAAGGCACGCAAGGCGCATGCCGACCTGTTCGTCTCCATCCACGCCGATGCCTACGTCAAGCCGAATGCCAGCGGCTCGTCGGTATTTGCGCTGTCCGAACACGGCGCCACCAGTGCGGCGGCACGCTGGCTGGCCAAGAATGAAAACGAAGCCGACCTGATCGGCGGCGTGAATATCGACGTCAAGGATCCGTATCTCGCGCGCACCCTGCTCGATCTGTCGCAGACCGCCACCATCAGCGACAGCCTCAAGCTCGGCAAATACGTGCTCGGCCAGCTCGGCGACATCAACAACCTGCATCGCGGCTTTGTCGAACAGGCCGGCTTTGCCGTGCTGAAGGCACCGGACATCCCGTCTATCCTGGTAGAGACCGCGTTCATCAGCAACCCGGATGAAGAAAGGCATTTACGCAGCGAGGATTACCAGAACAAAGTCGCACACGCCATCCTCGACGGCATCAAGCGCTATTTCGCCCAGAATCCCGCCATCTCCAGACGCCAGGTCGCCCAGGCCGACTGATACCCCCTGCGGCAATATGCCGCACAAACAGCGGCACACTCTCTTCTAGAATCCCCCTGTCATAACAATTACTCAGACAGACAGGGAGCGCATCAATGCAATTCATTCATAACAGACAGAACACCGGACGATTCCAGCCACGCCGGCGAAATATCCTCAGCCTGATCCTGGCATTCGCCATGCTGGCCAGCGGCAGCAAGGCATTCGCCTGTGCCGCCTGCGGCTGCACGCTGTCCACCAACTGGCAAACCCAGGGCATCACTACCACGCCCGGCTTTTCATTCGACCTTGCCTACAGCTATCTCAACCAGAACCAGCAACGCTATGGCACGCACAACGCATCTGCCACATTGATCAACAGCCAGCTGGCTGCAGGACAGGAAATCGAGGCCTACACCCGGACGCAGACCATTACCGCTTCGCTAAACTACACCGCTGACATGTGGGGCATCAGCGTCCATGTCCCCTACATCAGCCGCACACACGGCACTTACGGCACCACTGCGCCGCTGGGTTCCAGCTATTCAGACTCTTCCAGCAGCAGCATCGGCGACATCCGGCTGGTCGGGCGCTATACCGGATTTTCGGCAGACCGGACCTCGGGTCTGATCGGCGGCCTCAAGCTGCCCACCGGCAACACCTCGACCTATTTCAACGTCAATGCCACCACGCCGGCGGGAACCCCGCTGGACGCAGGCCTGCAGATCGGCACCGGATCGACCGACCTCATCTTCGGCGGCTTTACCTCGGGTACCTTCAGCAAGTACGGATGGTTCGTGCAGGGTACCGTGCAGCATGCGATCGCCACCCGGGCTGCACTCGGCGGCCTGGCCTATCGCCCAGGCGACGCCTACGCCCTGGACACCGGCATCCGTTATGCGGTATTCGGCGCGAAGTTCTCGCCCATGCTGCAGTTCAATATCATCAAGCGCCAGGCCGACAGCGACAATGGCAGCGGCACCGTGCCGCTCGATCCGGTTACCGGTGTGCCGGTCAGCGGCGGCACCCTGGCCTACCTGTCGCCGGGTGCATCGGTACGGATAGGCAGCGGCGTGTCGGCCTACGGCTTCGTACAGATACCCGTCTACCAGAATGTCAATTCGTTGCAGCTCGTTCCGCAATACACACTGACGCTGGGTATGCGACAATCTTTCCAATGAAACCTTTTCCCCACGCTGTTGCCTGACCGGCCATGATCATGGCACGACACATCCATGCCTTGCGCGCAACGACGCTGATTGCCGCACTGCTGCTCACATCGGCATTCAGCCCTGCGGCGCGCGCCGATGACTGGTCACTGCTGGCCAGCAACGGCATCCGCTACTCCCTGGCCGGCCTGCACGGCAAATGGGTGCTGGTCAATTTCTGGGCGCCATGGTGCCCGCCCTGCCTGGAAGAAATACCGGAATTCGTCAAACTTCAGAAACGCCGCGATGATTTGCAGGTGATCGGCGTGGCGGTGATGTACCGCAACAGGCAGAATGTAGCCGATGTGGTACGAGACAAGGCCATTTCCTATCCCGTCGTTTTCGGCAACGAAGACATCGCCAGCGACTTCGGCGGCCTGGTCGGCCTGCCGACCAGCCTGCTCTATTCCCCTTCCGGCAAACTGCTTGGCCGTCACGAAGGGCCGCTGACGCAGGATCAGGTCGAGCAGGCGATGAGCGGCAATCCTGCCGCATTCACGCTCTGATGCCCGGCATTATGCCGGGAACACCCCGGTGGAAAGATAACGGTCACCGCGATCGCATACGATGAACACGATGGTGGCATTCTTCACCGACTCCGACACACGCAGAGCGGCGGCCAGTGCGCCACCGGATGAAACGCCGCAGAAAATACCTTCTTCGCTCGCCAGGCGGCGGGTCATCTCCTCGGCGTCTCCCTGGGTAACGCCTTCCACCCGGTCGATATTCTGCGGATCATATATTTTCGGCAGATAGGCTTCGGGCCACTTGCGGATACCGGGGATCTGCGCGCCTTCCGCCGGCTGCACACCGATGACCTGAATCGCGGGATTGGTCTCCTTGAAAAAACGCGAACAGCCCATGATGGTACCGGTGGTGCCCATGCTGCTGACAAAGTGGGTGATGCCGCCCCGGGTGTCGCGCCAGATTTCCGGCGCGGTTCCCTCATAGTGCGCGAGCGGATTATCGGGATTGGCGAACTGGTCGAGGATCATGCCGTGGCCGTCCGTACGCAGCTTCTCGGCTACGTCGCGCGCCTGCTCCATGCCGCCTTCCTTCGGCGTCAGCACCAGTTCGGCACCGAATGCACGCATGGTTCTGATGCGTTCCACGCTCTGGTTTTCCGGCATTACCAAGATCATCTTGTAGCCGCGCACTGCAGCCGCCATCGCCAGCGCGATGCCGGTATTGCCGCTGGTGGCCTCGATCAGCGAGTCGCCGGGTGTGATGTCGCCGCGCTGCTCGGCATGCACGATCATCGACAGCGCCGGGCGGTCTTTCACCGAGCCCGCGGGATTATTTCCTTCCAGCTTGGCGAGCAGCGTGTTGCTGGTGTGGCCCGGAATCTTTTTCAGTTTGACCAGCGGCGTGTTGCCGATGAAGTGTTCGATAGTGTGATACATAACGATTTTCCTGGAGTGGTTGCTGGCATTCTAGCACTCATTAAGGTGCGCTATTCCAGCCAGACGAAACTGCCCATGCGCCCGGTGGCGCCATCCCGGCGATACGAAAAAAATCTCGCGCGATCACTGTAAGTACACAGGTCGCCGCCAGAGATCCGGGTGATGCCGAGCGCACTGAGACGCTGCCGCGCCAGCAGGTAAATATCGGCCAGCCACTTGCCCGGCGCACCCGGCGTAAAAGCGGCTCCCGCCTGCGTCTGTCCGGCAATAAACGCCGCACGCACCTCGTCGCCCACCTCGAAAGCTTGCGGCCCGATAGCCGGCCCCAGCCAGGCCATCAACGTTTGCGGCGGCACTGCCATCGCCTGCACTGTGCGCTCGATCACTCCTTCGCACAGGCCGCGCCAGCCGGCATGTGCGGCGCCCACCACGCTGCCCCGTTCATCGCATAGCAATACCGGCAGACAATCCGCCGTCATCACCACACATACCGCACCGCGATGGCGCGAGATGCAGGCATCGGCCTGCGGCGCACCGCAACCCGCCACTCCGGTATCGATCACCACCGTGCCGTGCACCTGCTTCAGCCACACCGGCTCGCTCGGCAGCAGCGGTCCCAGCAGCATGCGGTTGCGCGCCACCGCCAGCGGCACGTCGCCGACATGGTCACCCAGATTCAGGCTGTCATAGGGAGCCGCACTGCCCCCGCCCTGACGCGTAGTCTGCAGCACCCTCACGTTCGGCGGCGCATTCCAGTCGGGAACGATACAGTGTTCAAGCAGGTTCATGCGCTGCGCTCCTGACCTGTTCCAGCAACTGCTGCATGTCCTGCGGCAACGGGGCCTGCCATTCCACCCATGCGCCGGTAACCGGGTGCTCCAGCCCGAGGCGCTCCGCATGCAGCGCCTGGCGCGGGAAGGCGGCGAGGATCGCGCGCAATTGCGGCGGACACTTCTGCGGTCCCTTAAGGTAGGTGCTGTCGCCCACCAGCGGGTGGCCGATCAATGCCATGTGTACGCGAATCTGGTGGGTACGCCCGGTTTCCAGCTTGCAGCGCAACAAGGTACAGCCGGGAAAGCGCTCCTCGATCCGGTAATGCGTCACGGCCGGCTTGCCGTTCTTCACTACCGCCATCTTGGTGCGTTGCCCGGGATGGCGGCCGATGGGCGCATCGACCATGCCGTTGCGTGCCACCTCACCATGGGCCAGCGCCAGGTATTCACGACGCACGCTGCGCGCCTGCAACTGGCGCACCAGTGCGGTCTGCGCAGTCAGCGTCCTGGCCACCACCAGCAGGCCACTGGTGTCCTTGTCCAGTCGGTGCACAATGCCGGCGCGCGGCACTTCGGCAAGCTGCGGCGCATGATGCAACAGCGCATTGAGCAGTGTCCCCTGCCAGTTGCCGCTGCCCGGATGCACCACCAGCCCCACCGGCTTGTTGATGACCAGTATGCTGTCATCCTCATACACGATATCGAGGGCAATATCCTCAGCCTGATAGGGTTGCTCGGCAGGATGGGCCTGCGGCAGCACCGCGACTGTTTCTCCGCCCCACACCTTCTGCCGGGTGCTGGCGGCAGCCCCGTTCAGCGTTACCAGCCCTTGCGCTATCCAGTCCTGCAGCCGGCTGCGTGAATATTCCGGCAGCAGCCTGGCCAGCGCCTGGTCGAGGCGCATGCCGCCGTACTCTGCGGATACGCTGAATTCGAGCGGCACCAGTTCATCGACACCCGCCTCGTCATCCAGCTCCTCATCGAACGGCTGCGTATCGTGATCTGCGTCACACACAACTCGTTGCGTAGTGGAGCCGCTGCCTTTGGTATAATCGCCGGATAAATTTTTCTTGGGTTCGGTCATGCGCCATAGTTTAGCTTTAATCCTGCTGTTCTCGTTAACTGCGTGCAGTCTTTTCACCCCGCTGCCCGGTGAGGGTTCCGGCAAGCCCCGGCCAGCAGAGGAAATCTATGCCGATGCGATGGAGCAGATGAACGACCACAACTACGACGACAGCGTCAAGTTGCTGGAAGGATTGCAGTCGCGCTACCCATACGGCCGTTACGCGCAGCAGGCGCAACTGGAAATCGCCTACGCCTATTACAAGCAGGGCGAACAGGAATCGGCAATTTCCGCTGCAGACCGCTTCATCAAGCAGTACCCCAACAGCCCGCATGTGGATTACGCCTATTACCTGAAAGGCCTGATCAGCTTCAACGAGGACCTGGGCTATTTCGGCGACCTGATCCAGCAGGATCTCTCCGACCGCGACCCGCAGGGGGCGCAGGACTCCTTCGAGGCGTTCAAGGAATTGATCACCCGCTTCCCCAACAGCAAATACACATCCGATGCCAGATTGCGCATGCAGTACCTGATCGATGCGCTCGCACGGCATGAAATTCACGTTGCCAGTTACTATATGCGGCGTGGCGCTTATATCGCTGCAGTAAACCGCGCCAAAGCCGTGCTCACCGACTACCCCAACACCCCGCAAACGCACGAAGCGTTAAAAATCATGGTCCAGGCCTATGACGCCATGGGCATGCCCAAGTTGCGCGACGACACACAACGCGTGCTGGACATGAACACAAAACTGGCCGCCGGTCATAACACCCATGACGAACAACCGTGGTGGAAGTTCTGGCAGTAATCCAATGACCGTGCACTGCGGAGAACTGGCATGAAATTCTGCCCGGAATGCGGCGCCGCCGTCGAACTGCGCCGCCCACCGGACGACAACCGGGAACGCCACATCTGCACCGCCTGCGCCGCCATCCACTATCACAATCCGAAACTCGTGGTCGGCACCATCCCGGAATGGGAAGATGGCCGCATCCTGCTGTGCCGCCGCGCCATCGAACCACGTCATGGGCTGTGGACGCTGCCGGCCGGCTTCATGGAAAATGGCGAAACCACGCTTGAAGGTGCGGCACGCGAAACGCTGGAAGAGGCCAATGCCCGCGTCGAGATGGGCGAACTCTATGCGCTGTTCAATCTCGCACATATCAACCAGGTGCAGCTGCTGTTCCGTGCCAGGTTGCTCGACCTCGATTTCAGCCCTGGCACGGAAAGCCTCGAAGTCCGGCTGTTCGATGAGTCTGACATCCCGTGGGATGAACTCGCGTTTCGCCCGGTGCGCTACACCCTGCAGGATTATTTTTCCGACCGCAAGGCGGGGTGCTTCCAGTTTCGCATCACCAGCCTCGAACCTCCGGTGAAACCGGCCCAGCCGGCAAACTGACCCGCCTCGGGAGCGTTTATTCCTCTACCTCGGCATCGTCTGGTGCAGCTTGCAACGGTCCATCAGACACCGGGAAATAGCGTTCACACAATGCGGCATGGAGCGCATTCAGGCCAATCTGCAACTGGTCGATGAATTCATGCAAGCCGGCATGGGCCAGTGCCGCCACATCGGCATCACGCAACATCGCCTGGGTCTCGCGCAGCACCTGCAGCACCTGTTCCGAATGCGGCAGGAACTGCAGGCGTTCGCCGATCTCGGCCAGGCAGTGGTGGAGCGTGCGCGGGAACAGCGGGTCTTTCAGCAGGAAACCGATCACCTGGACGCTGCCTGCATGCACGCCGACATGGCGACGGTACATCTGGTGCGCCGACAACGCCTTGAGGATATTCATCCACAGCAGGTCCCCGTACTGCTTGCCGACCGGCGTATCGCTGGGCAGAATGATGGCATGGCTGACATCCAGGATGCGGCTGGTCATGTAGGCCCGCTCGACATTCCGGCCCAGCACCAGAAACTGGAAAGCGTCGTCACGCGACATGGTGCCTGCGAGCAGCCCGACGATACTCTGGCGGCGCCGGATAATTCCCTGCAGCACTTCGTAACGGTGACGCCGGTTAAGCTGATCGGGCAGCTCCTTACGGGCATACAGATACAGCTCGTTCATCCATTCCCATGATTCCACCGGCAGCACTTCGCGAAAGCTGCGCGTATTTTCCCGGCCATGCGTGATGCAGTTCATGATGGAACTCGGGTTCCGCGCATCCTGGATCAGGAAGCGCATGACCGCATCCTCGTTGGCTTCCGAGTAATGCATAAAGAACAGCTGGTCCAGCCCGGCCACCTTGAGCAGCGCATCCCAGCCAAACGTCGCACCGCTCGGCATGTCCAGCGTCATTAACGTCACGGCATTGATCAGGCGTGCCGTGTTGTCGGCGCGCTCCATATTGCGCGTCATCCAGTACAGGTTTTCTCCGACTCTGGACAGCATTACTGGCCTCCTTCGACGATCCAGGTATCCTTGCTGCCACCGCCCTGCGACGAGTTCACCACCAGCGAGCCCTTGCGCATCGCCACCCTGGTAAGACCGCCCGCTGTCACGTAAAGCTGGCTCGATTGCAGCACGAACGGCCGCAAATCAAGATGGCGCGGAGCCAGCCCCTCTTCGCACAGGGTCGGCGCGGTAGACAAGGACAATGTGGGCTGCGCCATATAGTTGCGCGGATTTTCGCGGATCAGGGCCGCAAACTTGGCGCGTTCCTCTGCGCTGGATTGCGGGCCGATCAGCATGCCGTAGCCTCCCGATTCGTTGGCCGGTTTGACTACCAGCTTGTCGAGATTGGCCAGCACATATTCGCGATCCTTCTCGTACATGCACAGGTAGCTTGGCACGTTCGGCAGTATCGCCTCCTCGCCGAGGTAATACTTGATCATCTGCGGCACATAGGCGTACACCACCTTGTCGTCGGCCACGCCCGCGCCCGGCGCATTGGCGAGTCCGACATTGCCGCTCTTCCAGGCGCGCATCAGCCCCCTGACGCCAAGGCAGGAATCGGGACGAAACACTTCGGGATCGAGGAAATCATCGTCGATGCGCCGGTAAATCACGTCCACCCGCTGCAGGCCGTCGATGTTCTTCATGTACACGCAATCGTCGTCGAGCACCACCAGATCCGCGCCTTCGACCAGTTCCGCCCCCATCTGCTGGGCCAGGTAACTGTGTTCGAAATAGGCGGAATTGAAAATACCCGGGGTCAGCACCACAATCACGGGGCGCTCGCCCGGCCGTGGCGAAAGCGCCGCCAGGGTGTCATACAGCCTGGCCGTGTAGTCGTCCATGGAGCGGATGCGGTAACGCCCGAACACTTCCGGAAACAGCCGCTTCATCAGCCTCCGGTTCTCCAGCATATAGGACACGCCGGACGGGACGCGCAGGTTGTCCTCCAGCACATAGAACTCGCCATCCGAATGACGCACCAAATCAGTACCGCAGACATGTGCCCACACACCAAAACGGGGCATGGTGCCAACGCAGGCGGCACGAAAGTTCTTTGAATCCTGCAATACTTCCAGGGGGAACACCCCGTCCTTGACTATTTTCTGCTCGTTGTAGATGTCGCTGATGAACATGTTCAGTGCGGCCAGGCGCTGTTTCAGCCCTTTTTCCACACGCTCCCATTCGTGCCCGTCGATAATGCGGGGAATCACGTCGAACGGCCAGGCCCGGTCGATATTGCCGGACTCGGTATACACCATGAAGGTAATGCCGGCAGTCATGATCGCCGCATCCACCGCCGCCACCCTGCCTGAAAGCTCTTCGCTGCCGAGTTCGGCGATGTAGTCGCATAGCCCGCGCGCCAGCGGGCGAGGATGTCCATCGGGAGCAATCAGTTCGTCGAAGGCATTGCCCGCCTGGTAGCCTTCACAAGTGATGTGCCTCATTCAATCTCCTGACTGTCAGTGTTTCGGGTATGTTGAGGCTTCAGCAAGATTCGAGCCATATCCTGCCGCCACAGCTTCCCTCCTGTCCCGATTGTAGCTAGAATCAAGGCAAATTTTCCCGGGACTGAAGATGACTTACTGCCTCGCAATCAAAGTGGACCAAGGTCTGGTATTCGCGTCTGACTCCCGCACCAATGCGGGTGTCGACCATGTCAGCACATATTCGAAAATGCACACCTTCGACTGGCCGGGCAGATTTTTCGTGCTGCTGTCTTCCGGCAACCTTGCCACCACCCAGGCGGTCGTCAAACGGATTCGGTCCGATGCTGAAAATAACGATATCCCCAGCTTGCGCACGGTTGCCGACATGGATGCCGCCGCGAATTATGTCGGCAAGGTCTCCACCGACATCCAGCGCATCCAGGCCGAGCGGGACACGGTGGATTCCAACTACGAAGCCACCTTCATTTTTGGCGGACAGATCGCCAGCCATGATTCTGCCATCTTCCTGATTTACACCCAGGGCAACTACATCCATGAGTCGGCGGAACATCCGTTCCTGCAAGTGGGTGAAACCAAATACGGCAAACCGATTCTGGATCGCGTCATCCTGCCCGACACCCCGCTCGATCTGGCCGGACACTGTGCGCTGGTCTCGATCAACTCTACCATACGCAGCAACCTGACGGTAGGACCGCCCATTGATTTGCTGTTATATCCGAACGACAACCCGCTCGGGGCGCGGCGTTTGTCGCTGACCGAACACGACCCGTTTTACCGGCGGTTGAGCGATGCCTGGAACGAAGGGCTCAGGAACGCACTCAACGATTTGCCCCCATTCGAATGGGAAGCGAGCCCGAAAACCATCCAGCTGGTACCGGAAACCGGCACGACGCAGGCAGCCGGCTGAGCCTGCCCATACTCAATACGGCTGGGATACTTGCGCCTGCAGTTCCCGCAGCTCCTCTTCGACACCTGCGGCGTGGGTCAGCATCGCCACATTCTGCCGGGTAAAGAAGCCGTCAAAGTCATCGAAGCGCTGCACATACTCGATGATCAGCGAGGAGTGCTCTGAGGCGCTGGAAAATATCTGTTTCAGCCCCTCCTCCCTCGACCCGATCACATCCAGCAGAAACTGGCGTCCCTGCGCCTGTATCCGGTTGACGACATAATCGATGTTCGCCTGGCCATCCCGCTCCCCGTCCCTCACCGCAAGGGCGATATGATGCAAACGCGGCCCGTAATTCCTGACGAACGTCTCGGTAGGCGAAGGCAGCCGTCCCAGGTGATTGACGAAGTAAGGCGTATTGTTGGCGGTGAACACCTTGGCCGGGCTGCGTATCTCCTCCGGGTAATGCACGCTCTTGGTGACATTGGTGGAAGAGTTCTGCTCCTTGATGTCATACGAACCCCAGTAGTAATAACTTGACCATGACAACCACTCGAGGATGGCCACTTCGCGGTTCTGGCTGTAAACGCGGGTAGCCAGGTGGTCGATCGGGCCGACCAGGTCATCGATGCCCAGCTTCTTCTGCAACTCTTTTGCCGCCAGGTAGCGATCCTGTACATCGGCATGGATGCTGCTCATGCCCAATGCATAAGTGCGCAGCTGATCAGCCGGACGCTCCATGTAGGCAACGATGTTATGGGTGTAGGGCGACGGCTTGCTGACGGCGAAATTCCCCGGCAGTTCGAGCTTGCGAACTTCATCCTGCGAAAAAAACCGGAACTCCCGTTCTTTCTGCAGTTCCACCACACTATGCAAATTAGTCACCCGCAGGATCTCGCCCATGTAACGGCTGTTGGGCTTGCGCGAGCCGATCGGGTAGACCTCATTCAGGCTGCGGAAAATGCCGCGGATATTTGGGTCTTTGACTTCACGCACCAGCAGGTCGGGCGAATTCATGTCGATGCGCAGGATATGCGTCCAGTGTGTTTCGCTTTCAAGCGTGACCAGGTAATGATAGGGCGTCATCAGCGCCAGCTCTTCGATATAGTCGATCGAATGCCCGGGGTCGACGGTCAGCATCAGCGCGTCGATTTCGTGGATCATGTCGGTCAAACCAACACGGTCGCGCTCCTCCAGCAACCGTTGCAGGTATTCCTCAAAAAACGGGGAGTTCTCCTTGTCGCCATGCCTGGCAAGCTCCATCGATCTGGTCACAAGCTGCTCCCTTCCGAACATCTTCCACAATATTCTGGAACAGACGCAAGCACCGTGCCACATTACCGAATCGCGATCGCATACCGCGCCATGTGGCGTCTGTGATGCAACACCGCAGACCAGACATGCAATGAGCGCACGCAATCCGTGCATGGCGGCGCAGCCATGCACAAACTCGAGGCGCGTTGCCTCACTCCGCTCACACCGTGCGACACGGGATGGTCAGCCCGCGACATTGGGGGGTAAAATGTGCGCTCTCGTCTGGCTGGTCCGGACTCATAATTTCAGGTGTGCAAGATGAACGGTCTTCCGGAAATGCGCGGCGAAGCATCAGCGCAATGGTATCCGCTCGGCACGGGTGCACATGACGAAATGCTCCACGATGACGGCAAGGTACGCCCCCACTGGGAGTACATGATCCGTGCATTGCGCACGCTCGGCATGGAAGAGCTCGAGCGGCGTGGTGCCGAGGCCGCCAAGTTGCTGCGTGAGAACGGCGTCAGCTACAACGTCTACGGCGACCCGGCAGGCCAGACCCGGCCATGGCAGCTCGACCCGGTGCCACTGCTGGTTTCCAGCGAAGAATGGGGACTCATCGAATCCGGGCTGCAGGAACGCGCGGAATTGCTGAACCTGATACTCGCCGACATTTACGGCCCGCGCGAACTGATCCGCAAAGGGCTGCTGCCGATCGAACTCATCTACAATCACGGCGGCTTCCTGCGCGCCTGCGACCAGATCGCACTGCGCGGCAAGCACCAGCTGGTAATCTATGCAGCGGATCTGGCGCGCGGACCTGACGAGCGCATGTGGGTCATTGGCGACCGCACCCAGGCTCCGTCCGGTGCGGGCTATGCGCTGGAAAACCGCGTTGCCATGACGCGCGTGTTGCCCAGCCTGTTTCGTGACTCTCATGTACATCGCCTGGCACTGTTCTTCCAGTCCCTGCGCGCCAGCCTCAACGCAATTGCCCCGCCGGGAGCGGAAAAACCGCGCGTGGTCGTGCTCACCCCCGGGCCCCTCAACGAAACTTTTTTCGAACACGCCTATCTGGCCTCCTATCTCGGCTACTCGCTGGTACAGGGCGACGACCTGACGGTGCGTGACGGCTACCTGTGGCTGAAATCACTCGGCGGACTGGAACGCGTCGATGTCGTTCTGCGCCGGGTCGACGATGATTTCTGCGATCCGCTGGAGCTGCGCGAAGATTCGCAACTCGGCGTGCCCGGACTGCTGGAAGTGGTGCGCCGCGGCAACGTGGCCATCGCCAACCCGCTCGGCAGCAGCGTACTGGAGAACCCCGGCCTGATGGCATTCCTGCCCGGCATTGCCGAACATTTTCTCGGGCGACCGCTGCGCCTGCCGTCGGCCGCAACCTGGTGGTGCGGCCAGCCGAAAGAACTGGACTACGTGCTGACCAACCTGGAGCGGCTGGTCATCAAGCCCATCCATCGCAGCGCCAATACACGCCCGATATTTGGCCACCTGCTCAGCCAGCAGGAATTGGCCGACTGGCGCGACCGCATACGCGCGCATCCGGCATTTTATGTCGGACAGGAACAGGAAGAATTTTCCACCGTCCCCTCCCTCGCGCCCGGCGGGCTGGAGCCGCGCCACGCGGTCTTGCGCAGCTTCCTGGTGGCACGCGCAGACGGCTATGTCGTCATGCCTGGCGGATTGACCCGCAGCGCCCCGCAAAAAGGCGACATCCTGGTTTCCAACCAGACCGGCAGCATCAGCAAGGACACCTGGGTACTGGCTTCGGAACCTGAGAAACCGGTCAACCTGGTGATGAAGCCAAGCCCGGAGCAGGTCGCCGCCAGCCTCAGCGGCGCGCTGCCGAGCCGGGCCGCGGGCAACCTGTTCTGGGTCGGCCGTTACGCAGAGCGTGCCGAAGGCACAATACGGCTGTTGCGCTCCACCATCAGGAAACTCTATGGCGACCCGGATCGCAGCAGCAGCGAATACGCCAGCCTGTATTGCCTGCTGCGCGCCGTCACGCAACTGACCGGCACCCAGCCGGGATTCCTCGGCGAAGACACTGCGCTGCTGCGCGAACCCGAACCAGAATTGCTGTCGGTGGCATTCGACGCAACACGGGTCGGCAGCCTGACCAATACACTGCGCTGCCTGGTGCAGGCCGGGTACGCGGTGCGCGACCTGTGGTCGTCGGATACCTGGCGCGTCATGGACGAACTGGAAGGCTACCTTTTCAGCACGCGTCACCTGACATCCCCCCCGCTGGGGCAGGTACTCGACATCATGGATCAGCTGATCACCACGCTGTCTGCCTTCAGCGGCCTGATCATGGAAAGCATGATGCGGGGCAATGGCTGGCTGTTCCTGGACATGGGGCGACGCCTGGAACGCAGCAGCCTGCAACTATCCCTGTTGCAAGCCACCCTGACGAGGCAACAGCCGGAGGCCATGGAAACCCTGCTGATCGAGGCCCTGCTGGATACCAGCGACAACCTGATCAGCTATCGCCAGCATTACCGCAACAACATGGAAGTGACGGCCTTTCTCGAGTTGCTGCTGCTGGATGAGAACAACCCGCGCTCACTGTCCTACCAGACTGCACGCCTGCAGGAATATGCGAACAGGCTGCCGCGCGAAAACACCGGCGACCGGCGGCTGAGCCTGGAGCAACGCCTGGCGCTGGATGCAGCAACCACACTGCGCCTGAGCAGCCTGGATGATCTGTCCGCCATTACCGGGGCTGGCGTACGGCAGAACCTGGACCAATTGCTGTCCCACCTCAGCCAGCAACTGGGGTTGATGTCCGACGCCATCACCGCGGCCTACTTCCGCCACGAAAGCGCGCCGCAACCGCTCGCATCCCACAGGAAAGTGTAGCCATGCGTTACCGGGTGATCCACAAAACAGAATATGTCTACAGCGAGTTTGTCGGGCTGTCCTACAATGAGGCACGCCTGCTGCCACGCAACACGGGCACGCAGCATTGCCAGCGTACACAGTTGCAGATCGAACCGTTGCCTACGGACTACCGCGAGCGCGAGGATTTTTTCGGCAATCGCGTTGCCTACTTCTCCCTTCGCGAACCGCACCAGCGCTTCGTGGTCACCGCCAGCAGCGAAGTGGAAATCATGCCGCAGGGCAGGCAGCTGAATTTGTCGTGCGGCACGGACTGGGAAGCCGTACAGCTATCGCTGCACCAGGCACATGACCCACAAACGCTGGATGCCCGGCAGTACGCCCTGAGTTCCCCCTTTGTGGCAGCCAATACCGAGCTGGCCAACTATGCGCAAACCTCATTCCCGCCGGGACGCCCCTTGCTGGAAGCGGTGCATGACCTGATGGGACGCATCCATCGCGACTTCACCTATGATCCCGGTTTCACCGATCTCGCCACGCCGCTTGCCACCGTACTCGCGCACCGGCGCGGCGTATGCCAGGACTTTGCCCATCTCGCCATCGGTTGCCTGCGCGCACAAGGACTTGCGGCACGTTACGTGAGCGGCTACCTGGAAACGCTGCCGCCGCCGGGCGCGGCAAAACTGGTCGGTGCCGATGCGTCCCATGCCTGGTTCTCGGTCTACATCCCGGAACTTGGCTGGGTGGATTTCGACCCGACCAATAACCAGATCCCGGTGGACCAGCACATCGTCGTCGCCTGGGGGCGTGACTACGGCGATGTGACACCGCTCAAGGGCGTGATCTTCGGCGGCGGCGAGCATGAGCTCATCGTCTCCGTGGATGTGCAGAATCTCGGCTACTGAGCGGAGCAATCCATCACCGCAGGCGCAAACACGCGCTACGCGGGGCTAGGCATCACGTGCCCGCCAGCGCAGATCCAGGGTGTGCGGATAGTCAGGGTTGATCGCTTCCGGCAGCAGTTCACCCTCCTTGCCGGCCGGGGTATGGCCGTGATTCCAGAAACGGCTGACGCGACGCGCCTCCGCCTCGTAGGCATTGACCGGGAACACATCATAGCTGCGCCCGCCGGGATGAACCACATGGTAGGTGCAGCCGCCCACCGAGCGGCCATTCCAGCTATCGACGATATCGAACACCAGCGGTGCCTGCACGCCGATGCTCGGGTGCAGTGCGGAAGGCGGGGCCCATGCGCGATAACGCACACCCGCCACCATTTCCCCCTGCGTGCCGGTGCTGCGCAACGGGACACGCCGGCCGTTGCAGGTCACCACATAGCGTGATCCTGCCATGCCGTTCACCTTGACCTGCAAACGCTCCACCGACGAATCGACATAGCGCGCCGTGCCGGTACTGCTGACCTCCTCGCCCAGCACATGCCAGGGCTCGATGCCCTTGCGCAGCTCGAGCTGGATATCCTGCACCGTGACCATGCCGTAATGCGGAAAGCGGAATTCCATGAATGGCTCGAACCATTCGAGTTGCAGCGGATAGCCGGCGCGCTGCAAATCACCCACCACATCCCGCATGTCGGCACGCACGTAATGCGGCAGCATGAAGCTGTCATGCAACGCCGTTCCCCAGCGCACCAGGTCATGCCGGTACGGCGTTTTCCAGAACCATGCAATGAGCCCGCGCAACAGCAGCATTTGCACCAAGCTCATGCGGGCATGCGGCGGCATTTCAAAAGCGCGCAACTCGACCAGGCCGAGCCGGCCGGTATCGCTGTCGGGCGAGTACAGCTTATCGATACAGAACTCGGTACGGTGGGTATTGCCGGTCACATCGATAAGCAGGTGGCGCAACAGACGGTCAACCAGCCACGGCGATGGCGCCTCCCCTTCCGGCATTTGCTGGAAAGCGATTTCCAGCTCATACAGGTTTTCGCTGCGCGCTTCATCCACGCGCGGCGCCTGGCTGGTGGGCCCGATGAACAAACCGGAAAACAGGTAGGACAGCGCCGGATGATGCTGCCAATAGGTGACCAGGCTGCGCAGCAAATCCGGCCGGCGCAGCACCGGGCTGTCGGCCGGCGTGGCACCGCCGATGGTGACGTGGTTGCCGCCGCCGGTGCCGGTATGGCGTCCGTCGAGCATGAACTTCTCGGTGCCGAGACGCGTCAGGTGTGCCTGCTCGTAGAGCGTAGTGGTGTTGCGTACCAGTTCGTCCCAGCTTGCCGCCGGATGGATGTTGACCTCGATCACGCCGGGATCGGGTGTCACCGGCAGGCGCACCAGGCGCGTATCGCGCGGCGGCTGGTAGCCTTCCAGCACCACCGGCATGTCGAGGGCTGCAGCCGTCGCCTCGACCGAGGCTACCAGGTCGAGGTAGTGCTCAAGTTCGGTAGTGGGCGGCAGGAACACATGCATGCGCCCGTCGCGCGTTTCCACGCACAGCGCAGTATGGGGAATATATTCGGGTTGCCCGGCCTCTTCCGCATCGGCAGCCGCCTGGTCGTGGATCTCCGGATGCTCGTTTTCCTTTTCCTCCAGCTTGCCGTAACGGCGCGCCACTTCGCCGGCCACGTCGCCCAGCGCGCCGACCTCCTCGAACAGGCTGCGTGTGTGCTCTTCGTCGCGCTTTTCCAGCGGCACCCAGGGCAATGAACCAAGCGGCAGGCGCAGGCCCATGGCGGAATCCCCCGGTACCAGAAACATCTCGCCACGCCGGAATTCCCACTGACTGCTCGCCCATGTGCTGCGCCTGCGGTCCCAATGCAGCGGCAGGGTATATCCCACCGGCGCCCCCGGATCGCCGCCCAGCAGCCTGGCCAGGCGCTTGCGTTCCAGCGCATCCTTGAGGTCGCTCTTGAGCGGATCGAGGTTGGCCGGCACCAGGCCTTCCTGCAGCAAGTAATGCAACGGGTCTTCGTAACCCGGCCTGATGGTGTCTGCAGTGACGCCCAGCCGTTGCGCCAGTTGCTGCATGAATTTTTCGGCATGCTCCCGGGTGTAACCATAATCCTTGCCCACATCTGCGAGCAGCTTCGCGTTGTGCCACACCGGCACACCATCCTTGCGCCAGAAGCATGCCAGTTGCCAGCGCGGCAACGGCTCACCCGGATACCATTTGCCCTGGCCGTAATACAGCATGCCGCCGGGACCGAAAGCATCGCGCAGGCGCCGCATCAATTCATCGGCAAGCCTGCGCTTTTCCGGGCCGTCCGCCGCCGTGTTCCATTGCGCAGATTCCATGTCGTCGATCGACACGAATGTCGGTTCGCCGCCCATGGTCAGGCGCACATCGCCCTGTTCCAGCTCTGCATCGATCTGATGTCCAAGCGCCTCGATAGCGGACCACTGCGCGTCGCTGTAGGGCTTGGTCACGCGCGGATCTTCGTGGATGCGCTGCACGCCGTTGTTGAAACAGAATTCCACCGCGCTCTCGCCCTCGAAGCCGCCGCTCACCGGTGCCGCGCTCACCGGGTCGGCACTGCATGCCAGCGGGATATGCCCTTCGCCGGCAAACAGCCCGGAGGTCGGGTCGAGCCCGATCCAGCCCGCGCCCGGCACATAGACCTCGGCCCAGGCATGCAGGTCGGTGAAGTCCTGCTCCGGCCCCGAAGGGCCATCCAGTGATTTGACGTCGGCAGTCAGTTGCACCAGATAACCCGAGACGAAGCGCGCAGCCAGCCCCAGATGGCGCAGTACCTGCACCAGCAACCACCCCGAGTCGCGGCAGGAGCCGAGTGCCCGGGACAGGGTCTCCTCGCAGGTTTGCACCCCGGCCTCCAGGCGAATGGTGTAATTCACCCCCTGGTACAGGCGCCGATTCAATCCCACCAGGAAATCGACGATCCCGCACGGCGAGCGGTCTATGCCAGCCAGCCATTCCCTGAGCAGAGGCCCCTGCTCGCTGACCTCCAGGTAAGGGCCGAGCTCCTTATTCAGTTGCGCATCGTAGGTGAACGGATAGTTCGCAGCGTATTCCTCGACAAAAAAATCGAATGGATTGATTACCGTCATGTCGGCGACCAGGTCCACTTCGATCGAGAGTTCGCGGGTCTTCTCCGGAAACACTACGCGCGCCAGGTAGTTGCCGAACGGATCCTGCTGCCAGTTGATGAAATGGTTTTCCGGCTTGATGCGCAGCGAATAGGACTCGATCGGGGTGCGCGAATGCACAGCCGGGCGCAATCGGAACACATGCGGGCCGAGCTGCACCGGCTTGTCGTAGAGGTACTGTGTCTTGTGGTTGAGCGCGACGCGTATGGTCATGGTGCCAGTTCCTGCCTTCTCAGTATTCCTGCCGCGATGGCAGTTTAACGAACTCTACCGGAAACCGGCGACATTGTACGCAGTCGCCGTTGCCCTCATTCGGGAGCAGCGTGCCGGCATGGCCAGCCATGAGCCGGCCCTCACAATTATCTAGATATGTCATAGATATATTGGCCTATATGTAGGCCTGACCAAAGCATGGTAGCTTGTGCGGCAAAGGAGGCTCAGGGAAAAATGTCCAGGTTAATTCATTACATCGCCATACCACTCATTGCCTTTTGTGATGCGCTGCCGTCAGCGTCTGCGGCAACTTACTACGACTGCATGAAACCGGATGGCTCCATAACGTACCGCGCCGAACCCTGTTTCAAGGGAGAGAAAGCCGCCCGGCATTTCCCGGTTGACCTGTCACGCTTCGACAACAGCAAAAAGGAGTCTGTCGGCACATCCACCGCCAGCCCCATCGACTTGCGCCCTGAGCACAATGGCAACTATTTGGTACCCGGCAGCATTAATGGACATGCGGTTACATTTACCGTAGACACCGGCGCTTCCTACTTATCCATATCTTCCGGGACAGCAGCAGCTTTCGGAATCAGCGGCTGCGCCTTGCATGGCAAATCTGCGACGGCCAACGGCATGATTGATGTATGCATGACGACGGCATCGAGCATTACCGTAGGGGCGTTTCATCTAACCGATGTAGCCATATCGGTTGTACCCAACCTGGTAGGGAACCCATTGCTTGGCATGAATGTATTGCGCAATTTCAGAATAGAACAGGAAAACGGCGCGATGCGAATCTCCCGGCAGTAATCATGTGTGGCTGCAACAACACCCGGTGACAACAAGGAAGTGCCCGGGCGCTAGCTTGCTGTTTCCGGCATGCAGCGATTGTCATTTTTCGGTGTGCTCGAGTATCGGGTTGTGCCATGTGCCATTGCCCGCAATCAGCGCATCTGCCTGCTTCGGCCCCCAGCTGCCGGGCTGGTAGGGGTAAGCCCGGTGATGTGTATCCAGTACCGGGCCGACGACTGCCCAGGCGGCCTCGACAGCATCCTCACGCGTAAATAACGCGCCATCACCAGCCATGGCATCGCTCAACAGTCGCTCATAGGGTGTCTCCGCTCCCGGATGCTCGTCCAGCAGAAAGAGTTCGCGCTGCTCGCCCACGAATTCCTTGCCGTCGCGTTTGACGCGCGCCGCAAGCGCGACCGCGGAATTGGGTGAAAGCCGGAAACGCAGGTAGTTGGCCCGCCCGGCCACCGGGACCGAGTCATCGAACAACTTCTGCGGCGGCGGTTTCAATTCGACCAGAACCTCGGCCACCGTGCTCGCCAGGCACTTTCCGGAGCGCAGGTACCAGGGTACTCCCTCCCAGCGCCACGAATCGATGAACAGCCGCAGTGCGCAGAAAGTCTCGACATCCGAATTCCTGGCCACGCCCGGCTCTTTCCGGTAACCGGCATATTGCCCACGCACCACATCGTCCGGCCCCAGCGGCCGCATGGCCTGGAACACTTTGGCCTTCTCGCTGTGAACCGCACCATAGCCCTGATAGGCGGGCGGTTCCATCGCCAGCAGCGCGACAATCTGGAACAGGTGATTCTGGATGACGTCACGCAGACAACCGGCGCTTTCGTAAAACGCGCCACGACCGTTCACGCCGAAATCCTCGGACAGGGTAATCTGCACGCTCGCCACAGAGTTGCGGTTCCAGATCGGTTCCAGAAAGGAATTGGCAAACCGGAAATAGAGGATATTCATGATCGCCTCCTTCCCGAGATAATGGTCGATGCGGAAGATCGAGTCTTCCGCAAACACCGACAGCGCAATTCGATTGAGCTCGCGCGCCGAGGCCAGGTCACGCCCGAACGGTTTCTCGACGATGACGCGCGCCTGGTCGGCCAGGCCGTCAGCACCAAGGCTGCTGATAACCGTCGCGAACAGCGCAGGCGGGATGGCAAGGTAGTATGCCGGCCGGCGTGCATTGCCCAGAATTTCCTTCAGCGTATGGAACGTGCCCGGGTCGTTGTAGTCACCCGCCACATACTGGAACAGCCCGAGCAAATGCTCGAGAGCCTCCCGGTCATCGAGCTTGCCTGCCTGCCTGATGCTATCTTTCACCCGTTTGCGCAGTTGTGCCGCACTCCATTTGGAGGACGCGACGCCCACTATCGGTACATCAAGAATGCCACGCTTGACCATCGCGTAAAGCGCCGGAAAAATCATCTTGTGGGCGAGATCGCCGGTTACACCGAAGATCACCAGCGCATCAGCCGGCCGCGCGCGGTGACGCATGCTGTTCCGTTCAGCGCTCTTCATTTTTTTCATTGTGCCCGCCAAACTGCTTGCGCATCGCAGACAGCAGCCGGTCGGCATAATCCGCATTGCCGCGCGATGCAAAACGTTCGAACAGCGCCGCGCTGATAACCGGTGTCGGTACGCCTTCATCAATCGCGGCCAGAGCCGTCCAGCGCCCTTCGCCCGAATCCGATACCCGCCCCGAGAATCCGCTGAGGTCGCCATCTTCAGCCAGCGCCGCCGCAGTCAGGTCGAGCAGCCATGAGGACACCACGCTGCCGCGCCGCCAGACTTCGGCGATCTGCGGCAAATCAAGTTCATACTGGTAATACTCCGGATCGCGCATCGGCGTGGTCTCGGCATCACTATCGTGCATCTGCCCGCCGGCGTTGGCATTGCGCAGGATGTTCATCCCTTCGGCATAAGCCGCCATCAGGCCATATTCGATGCCGTTGTGCACCATTTTGACGAAATGGCCCGCACCAGCCGGGCCGCAATGCAGATATCCATGCTCTGCCGGCGCAGGATCGCCCTGCCTGCCTGGCGTGCGCGGCGCGGCCTCGACGCCGGGCGCAATACTCCTGAAAACCGGATCCAGATGTTTGACGATGTCCGGCTCGCCGCCGATCATCAGGCAGAAACCGCGCTCCAGCCCGAACACGCCGCCGCTGGTGCCGCAGTCAATGTAATGGATACCCCTGGCCTTGAGCATCTGCGCCCTCAGGATATCGTCGCGGTAATAACTATTGCCGCCGTCGATGATGATATCGCCGGCAGCCATACAGGCGGCCAGTTCCTCGACTGCCTTGCCTGCCACGGCCGCCGGCACCATCACCCAGACTGCGGCCGGCCTGGGCAGCTTCGCCACCAGATCCCCGATCGAGGCAGCCGCCTCGATGCCGCTGCCCGCAAGCTGCTTTACCGAGGCCGGGTTCACATCGTAAACAACACAATGGTGGCCATCCTTGGCCAAGCGCCGCACCAAGCTGGCTCCCATACGCCCCAATCCGATCATGCCTAGATGCATCTGCGACCTCCTTCCTTAACTGGGCTCAGCCAACGGCACGAGCAGTGCGGACTCCACCACCGCATCGACACCCGCCGCCGGCGTGACTGCACGCGCCGGGATATTCTTGCCGGCACGCCATGCGGCCACCGCCCGATGCTTGGGCTCGCCACTGACCAGAAAGATCACCTGCCGCGCACGGCTCAGCCGCGCCGCACTCAGCGACACGCGCTGCAACGGCGGTTTGGGCGCATCGAACACCGCCAGTGTATCCGGCGAACCGGGTGCCGCGCCCCACTCGTGGCCGGGAAACAGGCTCGCCGTGTGGCCGTCCTCGCCCAGCCCGAGCAGAACCAGATCGAAATCGCCGACTGTCCTGAGCGTTTCGGCATACATGCGCGCAGCAACGGTCGCCCCGAGCTCCCCCGGTATCGCATGCAACTGCAACGGCGGAACCGGCACATAATCAAACCATGCGTCGGCCGCCATGCGCGAGTTGCGCCCCGCATCAAGCGGCGACAGGCAACGCTCGTCGCTGAAATAAATATGCCACGCGGACCAGTCGGTACGGGCAGCACATAATCCGCGATAAATTCCACGCGGCGTATTGCCGCCGGCAAGCACCAGATGGAACTGGCCGCGTTCGTGTATCGCCTGCGCTGCACTGCCAAGGATCATCCCGGCCGCCATTTCCTGCAACGCCATCTCGTCGCCAACCGCATGCCAGCGAACCATCTCCATGCCGGTGCGATTCATCTGTGGCGGGCAGGCCAAATGTCGCCTGATGCGCCTCGGACGGGCAGCCCGATACGGTCACCGGTTTTCGGCATCAGGGTCACCTGAGTTAGCCGCGATCCCCGCATCATGGCCGGCGAAAATCGACGCCGCGCATCATCGCCGTGAAGCGCGGTGCCAGATCAGGCTGGTTCTCGAAACGATCGAATTGCCCCGACATCAAGCGGTCCAGCAAATCCAGCCGGTCAGCCAGCGCCGGATGCGTCTTGAACATCAATGCCAGACTTGAATCCTGCGGGTTCAGCCCCTGCAAGTCCTGCAGCACCGCGGGCAGGCCGTAAGGATCGTAACCGGCACGCGTGGCGATCACCACGCCCATGCGGTCGGCCTCGAACTCGTCGTCCTTGTCCAGGCCGCGCGCATAGATCTCGGTGCCTGCGCCGACCAGCTTGTTGAGCGCGGGATCGGCCCCGCTTTTCTGCAGCGCCTGGTCCGCAAACTCGGCCATCAGTTCGGTACGAGCCCCCTTCTTGATCGCCTGCAGATGATGCTTGCGCAATACGTGGGAAATCTCGTGCGCCAGCACTCCGGCCAGCTCGGCCTCGCTATGCATCTGCGCCAGCAGTCCCTTGGTGATGAACACATAGCCGCCGGGTGCAGCGAAGGCGTTGATGTCGTCATCGTCGAGCACGCCGAATTGCCATGGCAGATCAGGGCGTTCGGTCTGCAGCGTGAGCCAGCGGCCGACATCGTTCACGTATTTCTGCACGCGCCGGTTCTGCAGCAGCGGCGCCGCCCCCAGCAGGTTGCTGGCAATGCCACTGCCAAGCTGGATTTCCCTGGGCTCGTCGATGTCGGCACTTTCCTTTTGCATTTTCTGCACCGACTTCAGTGCCTGCCCGAGGTCGTCGAGGTTGAGGTCAAAGCCATAGGCGGGTAATGCCAGGCAACACAGCATGGCGATCGATGCAATCCTGTTGTTCATCTCGCCCTCCCTCACCTGGCCGGCAGGTATGCCACCTGCTCCGCCTTGAGTTTGCCGGCGCGCGCAAACTGTTGTGCGGCCTGCCTGTTGACCTTATAACCTTTCAGCTGCTGCAGCGCCTGCGGATCGGGATGGGGATTCTTCAGGTTCTCCTCGGACAGGCCGCGCACACCGGTGGCGACGGTGCTGCCGCTGCCGCCGCCCTTGGCGACATTGAACAGGGCGGCGAGGCCGCTGTCGCCCGACTTCTTCTGCGCCGCGGCATCGCCGAAACGCAGGCTCAGCATTTTTACCCAGCCGGTCTTGCCGTTGGCCTGGACCTGCATCCAGCTCGCCTGGCGCGCAAGTACTTCGACCTTGCTACGCTCAGCCAGGCTGGCCAGCGTTGCGGCATCGCTGAACGGTTTGGCCTTCAGCTCGGTGGCGCGCACGGTATATGCCGTTTCGCCGGCCTGCGCCGCCAGCGTGAAACATCCCAGAAAAAACAGCAGCAGCCATTTCATGGCGATTCTCCCCCCGATCAATTTGATTTGACCCCGTTGCGCGGCGACGGCGCGAACAACTCCACTTCCTGCTCCCGCCCCTTGACCTTATACGAACCAAACGGCTTGAAGTCAAACGCGTCGCCGCACAATTCCGCAGTATCCTTCGACACCAGAATGCGCGACACCCCCTTGGTCAATCCCTCGATGCGGCTGGCAAGATTGACGGTGTCGCCGATGGCGGTATATTCGCGCCGCTGCTCGGAACCGATCAGGCCCACCACGGCCGGCCCGGAATGGATGCCGATACCCACGTCGAAATCGGCACCCGGCTCGCCCAGTTCCTCGCGGAAGCGCTGCAATACCTCGGCCATCTCCAGTGCCGCCGCCACGGCATGGCGCGCATGTTGCGGGTCATCCAGCGGCGCGCCCCAGAATGCCATGATGGCATCGCCGATGAATTTATCTAGCGAACCGCCGTGGCGGAATATCACCTCGACCTGCAGGCTGAAATAACGGTTGAGCAATGCCACCACCTGCTGCGGCGTATGCCGCTCGGACAATGTGGTAAAGCCGCGGATATCCGAAAACAGCACGGTGACCTGGCGACTCTCGCCGCTGCGGTTGAGGCCGCCATGGGCAATCAGCTCCTTGACCACATGCGGATTGACGAAACGGCTGAACAGCTGCACCGCCTGTTCGCGTGAGCGGCGTTCGCGCAGGTACTCGGCCAGCGCACAGGCAAAGTAGCAGCCCCAGCCCAGCAGCAATGGCGTCAGCACCGGCAACAGATACAGCCTGCCCGCCGCAAAATAACTGCCCGACAGCGCCAGCAAGGTGGCCGCGACCAGCAACAGCCCGATCCTGAACACATGGATGCCGCGCAGAAAAGCGGCCGCCAGTGCGACCAGCAATGCCAGCGCAAGCAGCGCCGCGAACCACACCGGCGCCTCATGCATCATGCGCCGATTCTTCAAATCGTCCAGCGCGGTAGCCAGTATTTCCATGCCTGGATACAGGCTGGACATCGGCGTAACCCGCACATCGTGCAAGCCGCTGGCAGCGGTACCGATGATGACGATCTTGCCGGTGAATTCGTCCTGCGGCCGCTGCGGATGTTCGCGGCTGAAATCCTGGTACAGATCGGCATAGGAAACATGCCGGAACGAGCGCGCCTTGCCGCGCCACGCCAGGATCATGTCGCGCTGCTGCGGCACCGGATAACCCAGGTCGCTCGCCACGCGCGCCGGCAGCGAAGGCAGCAACCAGCCATGCGCCGGGGTGTACAGCTGATAGCGCCGCCCGACCCCGTCGCGATCCTCATCGAAATTTATGGTACCGGTACGCCAGTAGCGCGGATCTATGGCCAGCGGCGGCAACAGCGCGATACGCGCATCCGGCTCCGCCCGGCTGGTACGCTGCAAGCCCAGCAGTGGCGCAACCTGGGCCAGCGGTGCGCCGGAGGCATCCAGCGCCGGGTCGCGCCGGATCATCGGAAAGTAAACCCTGCTATCCACGTCCAGCGCCTCGTTGAACAGCCGGTCACTCTCGGGACGGTACTGGTCGCGCTCGCTGAACAGGATGTCGAACACGATGGCCGCCGGGTGCTGGCGCGCAATGCCGCGCACCAGCTCGCCATGCACCGCTCGCGGCCACGGCCAGTTCCCCGCCACGTCCTGCATCCGAGCCAGACTGGCGTCGTCGATATCGACGATGACGATATCGGGGTCCGGCCGCAGGTTTTGCGACTGCAGCCGCACAAACAAGTCGGACAGACGGTTTTCCAGCGGCTGCAGCGCATGCAGCCAGCCGGTTTCGATCACGGCCAGCAGCAGGAACAACGCGGTGATGCGCAACAGCAATTTGGCGTAAGGCTTCATTGCGCCATACTAACTATATTTCCCCTGCTACAACAACCGCCGCCGGACAGCAAGCCCGGCACTTTGCCATTGCCCGCATTCCCCCTATAATCTCGCCAACAAGTTTTGAATAGAATTGCCTACATGATCATTGCCCGACTTTTCCTGCCGCTCTCCCTGCTGGCCCTGAGCGGCTGTGCTTCGACCCAGTCGTACCACAATCCGCAGGACCCGCTGGAGCCGCTGAACCGCGGCATCTACCAGTTCAACGAGGTCGTGGACAAGGCGGTCGTCACCCCTGCGGCAAAAGGCTACAACGCCATCATGCCGACGGCAGGCCGGGTCATGGTGCACAACTTCTTTTCCAACCTGGACGATGTCATCGTCACGCTCAACGAGTTGCTGCAGTTCAAGCTGGTGAGCGCCTTTTCGGACAGCGGCCGCCTGCTGATCAACAGCACGGTTGGCGTTTTCGGACTGGTGGACGTGGCAACGACCGTCGGTTATCCCAAACATCGTGAGGACTTCGGCCAGACCCTGGGCGTATGGGGAGTCGAGAACGGCCCCTACCTGGTCGTGCCGTTCCTGGGCCCCAGCACCCTGCGTGACAGCATCGGCGACCTGGTAGACAGCAAACCGAGCCGCATCAGCCGCATCAGCCATATGCGTACCCGCAACCAGGTGTATGCGCTGAAAGCCGTCAATCGCCGTTCGGAATTGCTGACCCAGGAGAAAGTCCTCGATCAGGCCGTGCTCGACCGCTATTCCTTTATCCGTGACGCGTACCTGCTGCGCCGCCAAAGCATGGTCTATGACGGCAACCCGCCGCGCATAAAATACGACGACGAGGACTACGACGAAGAGGATGACAGCAGCCCGCCGGCCAGCACCCCGGCGCCGGACAGCAAGGCTGCACCCGACCATTCCTCCAGCATCGACACCGCCCCGGCAGTGCAGCCGGTGTTATTCACCCAGCCTGCTGCTGCAGCGGCCACCGAACCGCAGCCATCCGCCGTGCACCGGATCTGGCTGGCGCCGAACTGAATAACGAGTCATACCGCTACACAACAAAAAAGGCTTGCAGTGATGCAAGCCTTTTTGCTGGATGCATGAAAACAACGCCTAGCGCACGGCCCGCAATGCGGCAATACGCTCATCCAGCGGCGGATGCGTCATGAACAGGCGCGACCAGCCCTGCCCGCCGGAAATGCCGAAAGCTGCCATTTTTTCCGGCAGCATGGCCTGCTCGTGATTCATCTTCAGCCGTTCCAGCGCTGCAATCATCTTCTGGCGTCCGGCCAGGCTGGCACCGCCCGCGTCGGCACGGAATTCGCGCTGGCGCGAAAACCACATCACGATCATGCTGGCCAGCACGCCCAGCACCAGTTGCGCCACGATCTCGGCGACAAATGCGCCGATGCCGGGGCCCTGGCGCGGGTCGTTCTTGAGCAGCACGCGATCCACCAGGATGCCGAACAGCTTGGCGAAGAAAATCACAAAGGTGTTGACCACGCCCTGAATCAGCGCCAGCGTCACCATGTCGCCGTTGGCGACGTGGCTGATTTCGTGGCCGAGCACGGCTTCCGCTTCATCCTTGCTCATGTTGCGCAACAGACCAGTACTCACCGCAACCAGCGCAGCATTGCGGTTCCAGCCAGTGGCAAACGCATTCACGTCCGGCGCATCATAGATCGCCACTTCCGGCATACCGATGCCGGCCGCGCCCGCCTGCCTGCGCACGGTCTCGACCAGCCAGCGCTCGGTCGGGTCGATCGGGTTTTCGACGACCTGCGCGCCGACCATACGCTTGGCCGACCATTTGGACATCAACAGCGACATAATGGAACCGGCAAAGCCGATGACTGCCGAAAGCACCAGCAAGGCCTCGAAATTGATGCCGCCGCTCTCGTTCAGCACGCGATCCACACCGAGCAACCGCAAGGTGATGTTGATGACGAACAGTACCGCCAGGTTGGTCAGGATAAACAGGAAAATCCGTTTCATGCAGCTCTCTCCATAAAGCATAAATAATGCGCTGCGCACTCTTCCATTGCAGCACCCAGCATTGCCAATGTTGGGCAGGCCGGCAAAAATTCAAGTCGCTGCACAGCAGTGGTAAACTCACGACGCACCTTAGAACGAGCCGAGGAAAATAAGTTGCAGGCATTGCTGAATCATCCCGCCTTTCAAGGCGGACTGGCACCCTTCCTGACCGCCCTGATTGCCGCAGAGCTGTTCCAGCGCCTGCGCCTGAGCGGGCTGGCCATCATCGCCGGGTTCGCCGTGACAATCTACCTGGTCAGCGGCTTTGCCTTCGACCCGCTTACCGCCTCGCGCAAGATCGTATTACTGGGCCTGCTCGCCGCATTGCTGGGCGTGCTGTTGACCTGGTTCGCTCCGCGCTGGCTGCGGCTGGTCCTGCCCCTGGCAGGCGGCTTCGCCGCAGTCTGGATGGTATCGCGCATACTGCAACATCAGGCGACCCCGGCCATGCTGCTCTGGGGTGCCGGCTGCGCGCTATACGCCGGCTGGCAGATATTCTGGATGGATAAACTGCAGGATGCCCCGCTACGTGCAGGCAGCGCAGGACTGGCGCTGGGCCTGGGCACCGGACTGGCTGCGCTGTTTGGCGCATCTGCGTTATTGGGACTGTTTGGCATGGCACTGGGTGCAACGGCCGGTGCGTTCCTGTCGATCCAGATGCTGACCGGGCGCACCTTGCCATGCGGGCGCAGCTTCACCCTGCCGCTGGCGCTTATCGCCGCACTGACTGCCTGCCTCGGCGTGCTGACTGCCGAACTGCCATGGTATGCCCTGTTCGCGCTGGCCGCCATCCCGTTGGCCGCAAAAATTCCGGTTCCCGCGAAACAGCCACTATGGTTACAATCAATGCTGCTGTCCGCCCTCACGCTGGCCTGTGCCGCACTGGCAATCTACCTGACCTGGCGTGTGGCGGGTGCACCACCGCTTTAACCACAAGGAGATCACCATCATGATGCAACGTCGTTCCCTTGCCGTCCTGCTACTGGCTGTAACCCTGCCCTTGCCAGCACTGGCCGCCGAATCCTATACCGTAGACCCGGCCCACACCTTCCCGCATTTCAGCGTCAACCATCTGGGGTTTTCCACTGTGCAGGGCCGCTTTGACAAGACCAGCGGCAAGGTAACCCTGGATCGTGCAGCCAAAACCGGCTCGGTCGACATCGCCATCCAGGCCGACTCGATCAGCACCGGCTTCGCCAAGCGCGACGAACACCTGATGTCGCCTGACTTTTTCAACGCGGCGGAGTTTCCCACCATCACGTACCAGTCCAGCAGCATGACCTTCAAGGGCGATACGCCCGCCAGCGTGAATGGCAAGCTCTCCCTGCTGGGGGTGACCAAGCCCGTGACGCTGACCATTGACGCCTTCAAGTGCGGCACCAACCCGATGAACAAGAAGGAAGAATGCGGAGCCGCCGCCAGCGCGCAAATCAAGCGTTCTGATTTCGGCATGAAAGCCTTCCTGCCGGGCGTCGGCGACGACATCAAACTGGTATTCGAAATCGAAGCGTATAAAGATTGAGTTAACCGGGCATCCGTATGACAGAAGGGCAGGCATATCGTCTGCCCTTTTGCTTTACGGAACAGGGAACATGCAGCAGCAAAGAAAAAACCGCCCAGGCTGGCGGTTTTTTCAATATTGACTGGAGGCGCGACCCAGAGTCGAACTGGGCTAAACGGATTTGCAATCCGCTGCATAACCGCTTTGCTATCGCGCCGTAAGGCGAAATGCTCGCCACGAAAAACTAAGGGAAAGCATACGCGCTTTCCCTGAAATTTTGGAGCGGGAAACGAGACTCGAACTCGCGACCTATACCTTGGCAAGGTATCGCTCTACCAACTGAGCTATTCCCGCAAAAAACGAAGTCCGCATTATATGGATATTGCCACTTGTGTCAAGAACAGGCTGCCATAAATTACGCCTGACGAGCCGCCGGTTCGGGGAAATGCAATGCTAAAAACCATCGTTCTCGCCATGACCTGCCGCATCTCTGTATAATTCGCCACGTTGTAACTAACTGCTCTGCAAGACACACACTCCCCACCTTTAATTCTGCCCGGATGGTGAAATTGGTAGACACAACGGACTTAAAATCCGTCGAGGCTTAACCCCTCGTGCCGGTTCGATTCCGGCTCCGGGCACCAGAATTCGATCTGCACGGGTCACCTTAGGGCACTATTGTGACTTTCCTCACAGACGGCTATGCTGCTGTTGGCTATGCTGTGCACAACTGAACACCAACCATAATAAACGGAGGGCATCATGAAACTGAATGTAGGCGGTATCGACAGGACTTTGCGCATCATCGTGGGAATAGCCTTGATTGGCATCGCAGTCTCTGGCGTGAGCGTATGGGGATGGATCGGCGTAGTGCCGCTGCTGACCGGGATTTTCAAATTCTGCCCGGCTTATGCCATCTTCGGCCTGAGCACCTGCCCCATGCAGAAATCAGAATAAGCCAGTCCGTTCTTCCCTGATACGCCCGATAGACAAGGTTGTTTATCGGGCGTATTGTCATTCCATCCTATAGTGCAGCGAATCTGATCCTCCATGCCCGAATCAAGACAACATGCCGAATTGCAGGTCACCGGCATGCACTGCGCGTCCTGCTCCGCCCGGCTGGAAAAGGCCCTCAACCAGATGCCCGAGGTGAAAGCGGTAGTCAACATCGCCACCGAAAAAGCCAGCATCACTTTCGATCCGCGCAGCGCCAGCCTGGACAGCCTGATTGCCACGGTGCGCCACACCGGTTACGACGCCCACCCGGTGCGTGATTTCGCCGCGGAAAAACGCGAGCGCGAACTGACTTACCTGCGCGAACGCAACCAGTTCCTGGTTGCCCTGTTGCTGACTGCCCCGCTGCTGCTGGAAATGCTGCTGATGTTCGTAGGCCGTCATGCCATCCTGCCGCTGTGGCTGCAATGGCTGCTCGCCACGCCGGTGCAGTTCTGGGCGGGCTGGCGTTTCTACCACGGCGCATGGAGCAGCCTGCGCAGCGGCGGCGCCAATATGGATGTCCTGGTGGCACTCGGCACCAGCGCCGCCTATTTCATGAGTTGCGCAGTCGTCGCGCTGCATCTCGACCAGCCGGTGTATTTCGAGGCCAGTGCCACGCTGATTACCCTGGTGCTGCTGGGCAAGCTGCTGGAGGCGCGCGCCAAAGGTAAAGCTTCCGCCGCACTGGAAGCCCTGATGCACCTGCAACCCAAGCAGGCACACGTGGAACGGGACGGCCAGCTGATCGACCTGGCGGTAGAGCAGATGCAGCCGGAAGACATATTCGTGGTGCGCCCGGGTGAAAGCGTGCCGGTGGACGGCGTGGTGCTGGAAGGAAGCTCCAGCGTGGACGAAGCCATGCTCACCGGCGAAAGCCTGCCGCAAACCAAGGCCGCCGCCGACAAGATTTATGCTGCCACGCTCAACCAGCATGGCCTGCTGCGCTGCCGCGCGGTGGCGGTAGGCTCGCATACCCAGCTTGCCGCGATCATCCACCTGGTAGAGCTGGCACAAGGCTCCAAAGCGCCCATCCAGAAACTCGCGGACAAGATCTCCGGCATTTTCGTGCCGGTGGTGCTGGCGATTGCCGCGCTCACGTTCATCGCCTGGTGGCTGCTCGGCAGCGACTTTGCCACTGCGCTGATCAATGCGGTGTCGGTGCTGGTCATCGCCTGTCCCTGTGCGCTGGGCCTCGCCACCCCGACTGCGGTGGTGGTCGCCACCGGCCGCGCGGCGCATTTCGGCATCCTGGTCAAGGATGCCGCCGCGCTCGAACGCGCACACCAGATCAAGGTGCTGGTGCTGGACAAGACCGGTACGCTGACCGAAGGCAAACCCGCCGTCACCGACCTGCTGCCAGCTGCCGCCAGCAATGCCGACCAGTTGCTGATGATCGCCGCCAGCCTGGCGCAAGGCTCGAGCCATCCGCTGTCGCGTGCGCTGCTGGAGCATGCCCAGGCACAGCAAGTCGCCTCCATCGCCACCACCGCATTCAGCGAACTGTCCGGCAACGGCCTGAGCGCGAACATCGACGGCCAGCATTGCCTGCTCGGCTCGCCGGCTTTTCTGCTCACGCACGGTATCGCACCCGACGAAGCGCAGGTCCAGGCTCTGCAGCAACAGGGCAAATCAGTCATTGCGGTCGCGCGCGCCGGCACCCGGCTCGGCAGCATCGGCCTCGCCGACACTTTGCGCCGCAGCAGTATCGATGCGGTACTGCGCCTCAAGGCGCTGGGCATCCGCGTCGTCATGCTGAGCGGCGACAATATCGCCACCGCACAGGCCATTGCCCGCCAGGCCGGCATCGAGGAATTCCGCGCCGAAGTGCTGCCGCAGGACAAGGCCAGCCATGTGCAGTCGTTCAAGTCGCCGGGAGAACTCGTCGGCATGGTCGGCGACGGCATCAATGACGCGCCCGCGCTCGCGGCGGCGGACGTGAGCTTTGCCATGAAAAGCGGCAGCGACATTGCCATCGAAGCGGCGGACATTACCCTGATGCGCAACGACCTGCTGAGCGTGGTCGATGCCATCGAGCTGTCGCGCGCCGCGCTGAAGAAAATCCGCCAGAACCTGTTCTTCGCATTCGGCTATAACGTGCTCGGCATTCCACTGGCCGCGGCAGGCATGCTCAACCCGGTGATCGCCGGGGCGGCCATGGCGATGAGCTCGGTATCGGTGGTAAGCAATGCGCTGCTGCTCAAGCGCTGGGCACCGCGTGACTAGCAAACCGTCCGGCGTGCTGCGCCAGATTCCCACCGGCATCTGGGCGCTGGGCTTGGTCAGCCTGCTGATGGACGTCTCTTCCGAACTGATACACAGCCTGCTGCCGGTATTCCTGGTCAGCGCGCTCGGCGCCAGCGCCACCACGGTCGGCCTGATCGAAGGTGCCGCCGAATCGCTGGCACTGATCGTCAAGATATTTTCCGGCGTCTTGAGCGACTATCTCGGCAAACGCAAAATTCTGGCCGTGATCGGTTACGGGCTGGGCGCACTGTCCAAACCGCTGTTCGCCCTCGCCACCACTTCCGGCATGGTGTTGACCGCGCGCCTGATCGACCGCACCGGCAAAGGCATCCGCGGTGCACCGCGCGATGCGCTGGTCGCCGACATCACGCCCGCACACCTGCGCGGCGCCTCGTTCGGATTGCGCCAGGCGCTGGACACGGTCGGCGCATTCCTCGGCCCGCTGCTGGCCATCGCGTTCATGCTGCTGTGGGCCGACAACTTCCGTGCAGTATTCTGGGTCGCGGTCGTCCCGGCATTTCTTGCCGTCGCCCTGCTCATCTTCGGTGTACGCGAACCCGTGCACCACATCGACGGCAAGCGCAGCAACCCGATACGCGTGGACAACCTGAAACAGCTGTCCAGCGCCTACTGGTGGGTGGTCGGTTTCGGCACGCTGTTCACCCTGGCGCGCTTCAGCGAAGCATTTCTCGTACTGCGCGCACAGCAGGGTGGGCTATCGATGGCCTGGATACCGCTGGTGTTCGTCGCAATGAATGTGGTGTATGCGCTGAGCGCCTATCCATTCGGCAAACTGGCCGACACCATGTCGCACACCACACTGCTCAAGGCCGGCCTGCTGACGCTGATCGCGGCGGATGTATTCCTTGCGCTGAGCAGTCACCTGACGACCGTTTTCATCGGCATCATGCTATGGGGATTGCACATGGGCCTGACCCAGGGATTGCTGGCGGTGATGGTCGCAGCGACCGCACCCGAGGCACTGCGCGGCACGGCCTACGGTTTCTTCAACCTGTGCAGCGGCATCGCCATGCTCATCGCCAGCGCGTTCGCTGGACTGCTGTGGGATACCATGGGCGCAGCATTCACCTTCTACGCCGGCATCATGTTTTCCTTGTTTGCGCTGGGCATACTGGCCTGGCGCAAACAGCATACTTAAGTCACCCGCTCACATATGACTGCATCTCGGCCATTCAGAACTGAATGTACAAGCGCGCACTTCATTAGTAACAGGTAATGCAAGTTCTGGTATGGCTGCCGTATGGAATGTCCATTAGTGGTGCATATTAATTTTGGCCTTTTCAATTTCCATATAGAGATCAGCCTCCTGAATATTTGGCGCGAATATTGCTTTTCGTAGGCGTCATGAAACAGACACCAGATTTAGGCGAACAGGCATTACGCGTATTGCTTGTAGATGAAACCTGCGAGAGAGCGACATTGCTCACTCATGCGCTACAACTTGCCGGCTATCAAATCATTGCCCATATTTCGTCGAGCGCAGACCTGCTCAGGGTAGTGCACGAACTGAGCCCCGACATCATCATCCTGGATACAGAATCGCCAGATCGCGACACGCTTGAACACTTATGTGCGGTTAGCCGCGACCAGCCACGTCCCGTCGTTATGTTCAGTGATGACGATAATAGCGAAAAGGTCAGGCAGGCAATCCAGGCCGGTGTTTGCGCCTATGTAGTTGACGGGCTGAAGCATGAGAGATTAAGGCATATCGTTGATGTTGCCATTGCCCAGTTCAACAAATTCCAGACGATGTATGTGGAATTGCAACGCGCAGAATCAGCCTTGGCTGATCGCAAGGATATTGATCGCGCCAAGGGGATTCTGATACGGCAACGCAAATGGTCTGAGGAGGAGGCTTACCAGGCGCTCAGGAAGATGGCTATGGAAAAGGGATTAAAAATCGGAGAGGTCGCTCGGCAAATAATTTCGGTTGCCGAGTTACTAGGTTGATGCATATGCGTGAGGTTCTGCACCATGCCAGTGCGCGGCACGGACTCGACAATGCAGAGCATAATTAATTTAACTAATAATATCAATATCCTACAACAAACCCGCAATATGGCATACAACTTGCTTTTAAATTCTGGCAGATAGCATACCTCAGTTGGTATACATCGACAGACCCAATGGCGGGTCTAACTAAAATGTTTTTGCTAGCCAGCGCTGGCTAGCACCGAAGGCACAGCCTTCAAAGGACAAAGGCGTCCATTCCTGTTGGGGAAACCCCGGGATGGACGCCTTTTTTATTGCCTCAATAAACCGGGAGAAAAAAACATGAATGAGCACGAGCAGCCTCAGAACACCAATCTGATAACACCAGAAAAACCAGAACGGCGAGATTTTTTCAAACACAGCGCAATGCTGTTCGGTGGTGCGGCGATGATAGGGCTAGTGCCCCCGGGCGTACGCAGCGCTGCCTGGGCGGGAGGCAGTGAGGGGCTGGAGAAGACGGACCTGAAACTAGGAATCATCCCGCTGACCGATTGCGCTCCCATTGTGGTGGCGGCGGAAAAAGGCTATTTCAAAAAGTATGGCCTCAACGTCACCATCTCCAAGGAGGCCTCCTGGGCAAACATCCGCGACAAAGTTGCTGTCGGTGCGCTTGATGGCGCACACATGCTGGCCGGCATGCCGATTGCCGCCACGCTGGGAGTGGGCGCAACACCCAAGCCAACCGTTACGGGGTTTGCCATGGATCTCAATGGCAACGGCATTACCGTTTCCGAAGAGTTGTACGAGCGCATGGTGCAGGCTGATCCCGAGGCAATGAAGGAACGCCCGACCAGCGCCCGCGCGCTGAAAAAGGTCATTGATGCCGACAAGCAAGCAGGCAAGCCAGCGATGACTTTTGCCATGGTATTTCCGGTATCCACACATAACTATGAGATTCGCTACTGGATGGCATCTGCAGGCATCGATCCAGATCAGGACGTGCGCCTGATCGTGATCCCGCCACCGCAAATGGTGGCCAACCTTATGGCCAAGAATATTGTCGGCTATTGCGTTGGCGAACCATGGAACGAACGTGCAGTAGAAATGGGTATCGGCCGCACCATCATCACCAATTACGAAATCTGGAACAACAAGCTGGAAAAGGTGTTCGGCGTCAACCAAGCCTGGGCGGACAAATATCCCAACACCCACAAGGCCGCAATCATGGCCTTGATCGAAGCCGCGGCCTGGACTGACAAGCCGGAGAATCGCATGGAAGTGGTCAGAATCATTTCACAAAAATCCTATGTCAATGCGCCGGAAGATGTGGTGAAGATGTCGATGACCGGCACCTTCAAGTATGCCAAGGAATTGCCGCCGACTCCGATGCCGGATTTCAACGTATTCCATCGTTATGCGGCGAATTTCCCATGGCACTCGCAAGCCGCCTGGTATATCACTCAGATGCTGCGCTGGGGACAGATCGAGCATCCGCTGGATATCCGCAAAACGGCAGCCGAGGTCTATCGCACCGATCTGTATCGTGCTGCCGCCAAAGAGTTGGGTGTTCCCTGCCCAACCGTCGACGGAAAAACCGAGGGCTCTCACAAATCGGGATGGACTCTGGAGCAAGCCACCTCCCCTATCGCCATGGGGCCGGATCTGTTCTTCGATGGCGTCAAATTCGACCCGAACAAACTGATGGATTACCTGAAGAGTTTCAAGGTGCAGGAAATGAAGGTGCCGCTGAAGGCGCTGTCCAAGCTCAACCCGTAACGGCAGCAAACGATCCCGGACTGCGGTTTCCAGTCTGGGTACCAGACAAGAGGAGCGAATAAAAATGAATACAAGCGTGATCGCGGTGGATGAATATGAGCCAGCGGCTGATACCGATGCATCCACCGTACCTGAACCGGCCAACAAAGTCTCGCAAACAATGGAACCGCCAGCAAGGAAGAAATCCTCCGGGAAGCTGCGTGGATTCGCTGAAAAATCAATGCGGGCCATCTTGCTGCCAGGCGCTACTTTCATCATTGTCGGATTCATATGGACATTGATCCACATGAAGATATCACCACAGATACCCAGCCTGTCTGACACTTGGCAGGCGGCAATCAGCGTGCTGTCTGACCCGTTCTACAAGCATGGCCCTAACGATCTGGGCATCGGCTGGCAGATTCTATATTCGCTGGGACGAGTTATGGCCGGCTTCTCCCTGGCTGCCGTGGTCGGCATTCCAGTCGGGTTCATGATGGGCATGAGTGCGAACATCCAGCGTGCCTGGCAGCCTCTAATCCAGATATTGCGCCCGGTCAGCCCGTTGGCCTGGCTGCCGATCGGCCTGCTGTTATTCAAGGCCGCCAACCCGTCGGCCATTTTCGTGATCTTCATCACCAGCATCTGGCCAATGATTATCAATACCGCCGCTGGCGTGAAGGCGATTCCACAGGACTACATGAACGTGGCTGCCGTGCTGCGTCTGGGCCGCCTCGAAATCACGCGAAAGATTCTGCTGCCAGCGACGCTGCCGCATGTGATCACCGGCATGCGCCTGTCGTTAAATATTGCATGGATGGTGATCGTTGCCGCAGAAATGCTTACCGGTGGAGTCGGCATCGGTTTCTGGCTATGGGATGAATGGAACAACCTGAATATTCCACACATCATCGTCGCAATCGTACTGATCGGCATTGTCGGCATCGTTCTGGAGAGCGGCATGAGTCTGTTGCAGAGTCGCTTCGACTATTCCCGTAAATGAGGAGGCTCACATGGACCACTACCTGAAGCTGGAAAATCTGGGCATGACGTTCAAAACGCAGAAAGGTAATTTCTGTGCGTTGAAGCAAGTCAATCTAAGCATCAGTAAAGGGGAATTTATCTCCATTATTGGACACTCCGGATGCGGGAAATCGACCGTACTGAACATCGTTTCCGGCCTGCTGAAAACCAGCGAAGGTTACGTACTGCTGGAAAATCGCGAGGTCAATGCACCAGGCCCGGACCGGGCGGTTGTATTCCAGAATCATTCATTGCTGCCGTGGCTGACAGTATACGAAAACGTACGCCTCGCCGTGGATAAGGTATTCGGCAGCGGCAAGAGCCGCAGCGAACGCGACGAATGGACCCGCCACAATCTGGAGCTGGTGAACATGTTGCATTCGCTGGATAAACGCCCCGGTGAAATTTCGGGCGGCATGAAACAGCGTGTTGGCATTGCCCGTGCGCTATCGATGGAACCCAAGGTGTTGCTTATGGATGAGCCATTCGGCGCGCTGGATGCACTGACCCGGGCACATCTGCAGGATTCGGTGATGGAAATCCAGGCCACGCTCGGCAACACCGTACTGATGATTACTCACGATGTGGACGAAGCCGTACTGCTTTCCGATCGCATCGTGATGATGACCAACGGCCCGGCTGCAACTATTGGCGAAGTACTGGATGTCGATCTGCCACGTCCGCGCGAGCGCCTGGCTCTGGCCAATGATCCACATTATCACCGCCTGCGCGGTGCGGTACTGGAGTTCCTGTACAGGAAACAAACAAAAAAAGAAGCTGCTTGACCACATTGATCTCTCAGGGAAAACACCATGAAAACACGCAATATCCTGTCCCAGCCCAAATCACTGCTGGCATTGGCCATCGCCACAATTTCCGCTTCGGCCAGCGCCGCCGACTCCTTTACGGATGCACTAACCGGCGGCAAGGTGTCGGCCGACCTGCGGTATCGATATGAGAACGTGCGCAATCCCGGCAAGGCCGTGCCAAACAATGCAGATGCACAAACTGTACGGCTGCGTCTGGGCTACGAAACCGCACGCTACATGGGATTCGGCGCCATGGTGGAGGCGGCGGCAACCAGAACTGTATTCGGCGGAAACAACTACAACAGCCTGGCATGCACGACGGCATTCGGTTGCACCAGCTATGCCGTCGTGGCGGACCCGGTGGCCACGGAAATCAACCAGTCTTACCTGAGCTATAACGGCATTCCGGAAACCATTGCAAAATGGGGACGCCAGCGCCTGATACTCGACAACGCGCGCTTCGTCGGCAACGTAGGCTGGCGCCAGAACGAGCAGACCTACAACGCGTTTACCCTGGTCAACCAGTCGCTCCCCGACACCACGTTCACGGTCGGCTATATCACCAACGTAAATCGTGTCTTTACCAACAATGCCATCGTTGCGACAACTGGCGCACCTGCAACCGGAGCAACTGCCGGCAACCACAAGATGAGCTCGACCATCCTGAACATGAATTACAAAGGCTGGCGTTATGCGGCCCTTACCGCTTACAGCTACTTGCTGGATTACGACAGGAGCAGCGGATTCACCGCAAATTCCACCAATACTTATGGCCTGCGTCTCAACGGCAATGCCCCGGTAGGTGGCTATAAAGCCCTGTACACCGCGGAATACGCCAGCCAGTCGAATGCCAAACTTAACAATGCAACGTCCTACACGGTCAACTATGCACTACTGGAAGGCGGCATGGACTTTGGTGCAGCAACGCTCAAGCTCGGTTACGAAATACTCGGCAGCAACGGCAACGCCGCAACCAGCCGCTCCTTCTCCACCCCGCTGGCCACACTGCACGCCTTTAATGGCTGGGCCGACATGTTCCTCGCGACCCCTCCGCGCGGGCTGAAGGATGCCTACATGTCTGCCAACACCGCATTGTCCGGCGTCAAGCTGGCGGCAATCTGTCACGACTTCCGCGCAGACCGGCCAGATGCGACAGCCAACCACTACGGCACGGAATGGGATGCCCTGGCAGCCAGGAATTTCGGCAAGAACTATAGCGTCGGCCTCAAGCTTGCCCGTTTCCGCACCCGGCTCGCAGCCAGTTATCCCGACACCGACAAGATATGGCTGTGGGCTGAAGCAAAATTCTGACGCGCTACATATAAGGGAGATGATCATGCAGAAACCCGGATCGATTCTTTACCGTGACAGCAGCGAGCCCAGCATCCTGCCGAACCAGCTGCATCAATGCCAAACCGGACTGCAGGCTTTTTTTGACTGTCTGAAGGCATGCATATTTCGCGGCCACACATGGTCCGCTCACCGGAGAGAGGTTTCAATCATGTATTACGGCAGAAGCAGCGAGTTTCTGATGGTGACATCCGAACGCATGGTACTTCCAGATGCCCCATGCACGCTGAAGTCCATACTGGACCGGTTGCGCCTGCGTGGTGCCAGATGGGCATACGAGCTGGATGACAGCCACATGTTTTGCGAAATCGACGGCAAAGCTGGCATGTTATCCAGTTGCGTAGAACCCGGCGCCGAAATAGGCATTTTTTCCAGGAAAAGCATCTTCGAACCATGAACAGGGAAACCCGATCAACATGTTGTTATTGCGGCGTCGGCTGCGGCGTGATCATCGAGAGTAATGGCGCGCGCATAACCGGCGTGCGCGGAGACCCGGAACATCCGGCAAACCAGGGACGGCTGTGCAGCAAAGGCACAACGCTTCATCTCACCGCGCGTAACGAGCTGCGCACAATGCACCCGGAGCTCCGCAGGACACGCCAGGCGCCGCGTCAGCAAACAAGCTGGGATGCTGCCCTTGACATGGTAGTGGATAAATTTTCCGCCATCATTCAGCAGCATGGGCCGAATGCGGTAGGTTTTTATGTTTCTGGCCAGATGCTGACCGAGGACTACTACGTATTCAATAAACTCGCCAAGGGACTGATTGGCACCAACAACATCGATACCAATTCGAGGCTATGCATGTCTTCGGCAGTTTCTGGCTATAAAGCCACACTGGGGATGGATGCACCACCCGGATGCTACGAGGATATCGATCATGCGAGCTGCATTTTTATCGCCGGATCGAACACTGCCTATGCGCACCCCGTTCTATTCCGCCGCATCGAGGAAGCGCGCAGGAAAGATCCGGAATTAAAACTGGTTGTAGTTGATCCGCGTCTTACTGATACCGCAAGCGCGGCGGATCTGCATCTGGGTATCCTGCCTGGCACCGATGTCGTGCTGTTCAATGCAATGCTTCATGTAATGCTGTGGGAAGGCTGGCATGATGCCGCCTACATAGCCGCACACACTGAAGGTTTTTCCAGGCTCAAAGCTACGGTCCGCGAATACACGCCTCGCCATGCTGCAGAAATTTGCGGAATTTCGGCGGAGGATATCGTGCAAGCCGCGCAATGGTTCGCGCAAGGGCCAACGCTGTCGCTCTACTGTCAGGGATTAAACCAATCGGTACAAGGCACGCAGAAGAATGCCGCCCTGATTAATCTACATCTCGCCACAGGCCAGATCGGCAGACCCGGCGCAGCACCCCTTTCACTTACCGGGCAACCCAACGCCATGGGTGGGCGAGAAGTGGGTGGCATGGCGAACCTGCTTTCCGGCCACCGCGAACTTGACAACGCAGCACATCGTGCGGAAATCGCTACCTTGTGGGGTGTTGACGAAGTGCCCGCGCATCCCGGCAGAACCGCCGTAGAAATGTTCGATGCCGTACGGAATGGGGAGATCAAGGCGCTGTGGATCGCCTGTACCAACCCGGCACAATCGATGCCAGACCTCAACGCCATCGACCTGGCGCTGACAACCGCCGAATTTATCGTGGTTCAGGATGCCTTCCGCAATACCGACACTGTGCCCTACGCCGATGTCCTGTTGCCAGCAACGACATGGGGCGAAAAAGAAGGCACCGTCACCAACTCGGAACGCTGTATCTCGCGCGTACGGACAGCCGTTCTTGCTCCCGGCGAGGCCCGGCACGACTGGCAGATTGCGGCGGACTTCGCCCGGCGACTGGCGCTGCGTCTGGGTAAACGAAATATCCTTGATTACACCGGCACTGAGGCGATCTTCAACGAACATCGAGCCACCACAGCAGGACGAGACCTCGACATCAGTGGACTAAGCTACGCGCTGCTGGAACACGCCGGACCACAGCAATGGCCAATACCGCAAGGTGAAGCACACGGACGCAAGCGACTGTATGCAGACAATGTATTTCCCACCCCGGACGGCAAGGCGCGCTTCGTCGATACAGCCTATCGTCCGGTTGCCGAAGAGACCGATGCACGATATCCATTGCATCTCAATACCGGCAGACTCCGTGACCAGTGGCATGGGATGAGCCGCACCGGCAGTGTCGGGCGCCTGTTCAGCCATGCTCAGGAAGCTGTACTGGCCATGAACGAATCCGACATGTCGCGGCGTGGAATCGCTGATGGCGACATAGTGAAAATCACCAGCCGCCGCGGGAAGCTGGCCGTACGCGCAGCAGCATCGCCCGAAATGCGGGCAGGACAGGTGTATATGCCGATGCACTGGGGAAGCCGCTTTATGAGCGGACGGGGAGCAAACGCCCTGACCATCAGTTCATTCGATGCCAAATCCAAGCAGCCCGAGCTCAAGCATGCCGCAGTGCAGATATGCCGGCTCGACCTTCCCTGGCAGATGGTAGCCATGTGCAAAGGCGATGCGTTGCGCCGGATGGATAGCATGCAGGCCCTGCTGAACAATTTCGATTACGCCTCCCTGGGGCTGCATGGCCGGGACGAAGAACTCGTGGTATTGCATGCCGCCCATGCCACCCCTGTGCCAGACGAAATCATGATGGAGCTAGATGCAATTATCGGACTGGATGACGAATCCAGCATCATGAACTACCGGGATGCACGGCAAGGAATTTCCAAACGGGCACGGATAGAAAACGGCAAGTTGGCCAGTGTGCGCCTGGCAGGGGAAACCGCTGCACGCGACTGGCTGAAGGAAGTGATCGACCAGGATATCGATGCCGAATCGTTGCGACCCTTGCTGTTCGCACCACTGAGTGAACCGCCGCAAGGCCAGATGCAGCGTGGGCGCATCATTTGCAATTGCCTGGATGTGTCCGAGACGGAAATCCTGAACGAACTGAAGAGTGGACTTGGCTTGCCCGACATCCAGAAAAAATTGAAATGTGGCACGCAGTGCGGATCATGCGTGCCGGAGTTGAAACGACTCGCCGCGGAGAATGAAAAAATGCAAGGAGAAATGGCATGAAAAAAATGAAACTGGTAATGGTCGGAAACGGTATGGCCGGCGTACGCACTCTGGAGGAATTGCTCAAACTTGAGCCGGATATGTACGACATCACCGTGTTCGGTGCCGAGCCCTATCCAAACTATAACCGCATCATGCTGTCACCGGTACTGGCTGGGGAACAGCAGATACAGGACATTATTCTCAACGATCTTGACTGGTATGCGCAGCATTGCATCACACTGCACCTCGACAAGGAAGTGAGCCGTATCGACCGCCTCAACCAGGTGGTATACGCCGACGACGGAACAGCTGCGGAATACGACCGACTGCTGCTGGCCACCGGTTCCACACCATTCATATTGCCGATACCCGGCAAGGATCTGGAGGGCGTAATCGGCTATCGCGACATCCACGACACCAACGCAATGATAGAGGCATCGCAGAAATACAAACACGCGGTAGTGATCGGGGGGGGCCTGCTTGGGCTGGAAGCAGCAAATGGCCTGGCATTGCGAGGCATGGACGTAACTGTGGTGCATCTGATGCCCTGGCTGATGGAACGCCAGCTAGACCGGGAGGCTGCGCGCATGCTGCAGGCGTCGCTAGAAGCCAAGGGACTGAAATTCCTGCTGGAAAGACAGTCGCAGGAACTGGTCGGAAATGCACAGGGACGCGTCAGCGCCATCCGCTTCAAGGATGGCAGCGAAATACCGGCCGACCTGGTGGTGATGGCGGTAGGCATCCGCCCGAGCACCACACTGGCTGAATCTGCCGGCATCCATTGCAATCGCGGAATTGTGGTGAACGACACGATGCAGACCTATGATCCAAAAATCTACGCGGTTGGTGAGTGCGTCTCCCACCGCGGCATAGCATATGGACTGGTTGCCCCGTTATTCGAGCAAGGCAAGGTATGCGCCAATCATTTGGCACGCATGGGTATAGGGCGTTACCAAGGGTCGGTAACGTCGACCAAACTCAAGGTAACCGGTATCGACCTGTTTTCCGCTGGCAATTTTACCGGTGACGAAAATACAGACGACATCGTACTGCAGGATGCCGCAGGCGGCGTCTACAAAAAACTGGTGCTGCAGGATGACAAACTGATCGGCGCAGTGATGTACGGCGACACCAGGGATGGAGCCTGGTATTTTCAGATGATACGGGAGGGCAAGAACATTGCCGAGATCCGGGACCACCTTCTGTTCGGCCAGTCCGGCCTAGGCAACACCGGACACCAAGGGCAGAGTAGCGCCGCATCCATGCCGAACGAAATGGAAGTTTGCGGTTGCAACGGCGTAAGCAAGGGAACCATCGTCAAGGCAATCAAGGAACAGGGACTGTTCTCGCTGGAAGAAGTGCGCAAGCATACCAAGGCTTCGGCTTCCTGCGGCTCGTGTACCGGATTGTGCGAACAGATACTTGCCTCCACCCTGGGCGGCGCATACGCACCACAGGACAACAAGGCCAAGCCGATGTGTGGCTGTACCGAACTGACGCACGAGGAAGTGCGCAAAGCAATACGCGACGAGAAACTGCTGTCCATCCCACAGACCATGCAGTTCCTTAACTGGAACACACCTAACGGCTGTGCTTCATGTCGTCCGGCATTAAACTACTATTTGATCTGCGCCTGGCCTCACCAAGCCAAGGATGATCCGCAGTCGCGCTTCATTAACGAGCGCGCTCATGCCAACATCCAGAAGGATGGCACATTCTCGGTGGTGCCGCGCATATACGGCGGCATCACCAGCCCGCAGCAATTGCGCCGTATCGCTGATGTAGCTGACAAATATGAGATTCCGACTGTCAAGGTAACCGGGGGGCAGCGCATCGACTTGCTCGGCGTCAAGAAGGAAGATCTGCCCAAGGTCTGGGCAGACCTGGACATGCCTTCCGGTTACGCATATGGAAAATCCATTCGCACGGTAAAAACCTGCGTCGGAAGCGAATGGTGTCGCTTCGGGGTACAAGATTCGACCCAGATGGGCATTGACATCGAGCTTGCCTTTGACCGTATGTGGACACCCCATAAGTTGAAAATTGCCGTGTCTGGCTGCCCCCGTAACTGCGCTGAAGCATCCATCAAGGATGTCGGGATTATCGGCGTCGATTCCGGCTGGGAAATCTATGTGGGCGGCAATGGTGGAATCAAGACCGAAGTTGCTCAATTCATGGTCAAGGTCAAGACACACGACGAAGTAATGGAGTATGCCGCTGCATTTACCCAGTTATATCGCGAGGAAGCGCGCTATCTGGATCGTACTGTGCATTACATTGAGCGCGTCGGAATGGATTACATCAAACAGCGCGTGGTGGAGGATGCAGCCAACCGGAAGGCATTGTATGACCGCTTGATGTATGCATTGCAAGGGGCCAAGAACCCTTGGGCAAAAGAGAGCCTAAATCCACAGGAATTCACTGCACTGGCCATTTGAAAAAGGAAACCAACATGGAAAACTGGCATCAAGTAGCAACTTTGGATGAAATTCCTCCGCTTGGGAGCCGCAAGGTTCATACCGATCAAGGCGACATCGCCCTGTTTCGCACTGCTGATGGGGAAATTTTTGCATTACGCGACAGGTGCCCACACAAGGGAGGGCCGCTATCGCAGGGCATTGTGTCCGGGAAGCAGGTTACCTGCCCGTTACACGGATGGAATATAAACCTTGATGATGGAAACGCCATCGCGCCAGACATCGGATGTGCAGGGAAAGTTGCCGTCAGGATGCAGGGTGGCAACATCTTAATTAGCCTTTAGTCAGGTATGGAATGAAATCTGTTCCCTGATGGCTATAGCCGGCGAAGAGACAGGTGGGTTCGGTCATAGCGGTCTAATTCTATTGAGGGCCCGCCTTCCGCCAAGGAGTGGATGAAGTCTGGCACACCTTACTTCAGGCTGGGGGGTATGCCGTGGATGTATTTGACGAAATTGACTTCAAACTCGCCACACTCGATTTCATCTGGTGCCTCCCACAGGCTACTCGCCAAATCGAAAATGTGATCAGGCACCACCATCGAGAACGTGGCCCCTTTCTCAGCATTCCGATGCCGCACCCGTTCGCGCCGAACATCGATCGGTGCGTCCAGTACGTGCATGACCGGGGCATATCCGCACCCCTGTATTTTCCGGCAGAACTCAACGCGTGGCCCATGCTGAATCATGCCGAGCTCAAGAATCACATCCTTTCCCGATAAAAGGAGATGCTGGCTATGTCGCCAGATGAGGGTGATTAGTCTCTCCTTGCGTTCGATATACCAGGGCAAGAAATCCCCGGCAGGGCGGTCAGGCCTGAACAGGTTCGCAAACCACTCGTCAAGCGCAATGTGGACACCCTCAGTACGCGATGCAAGTGCAATGGCGAAAGTGGATTTACCGGCACCAACGGGGCCTTCAATCAGATGGACAGCGGGCATAATGGATACGACGCATTGGCAAGGTGGCTAACTGGAAACCTGAGCATCGCGGATAACACGGTACCGGCTTTGCACGTAACCGGGCTAGTCCGCCAGCGTGGCGCGCATGCTTGGCCGTGCGCTGATCCGCTCGAACCAGGCGGCCAGGTTGGCGTGTGCCGCGCGCCAATTGCGTTCCGGCTGCCGCAGGTCGAGGTAGACCAGCGCACTGGCCAGCGCCAGGTCGGCCAGGGTAAGTGCTGCACCCTCGCACCATTCGCGCTCGCCCAGCAACTGGGCGGCATAATCCAGCGCGCGGCTGATGGCATCGTTATAGCGGGAGATATTCGCCTGCTCCTGCTTTTCCGGCGGCCGTATGTGTTCGGTGCGCACCACCACTGCCGAATCCATGATGCCATCCGCGAGCGCTTCCCAGCGCCTTACCCGCATCCGCGCCAGCACATCGTTGCGCGGGATCAGGACAGGCGTGTCGTTCAGCGTATCCACATACTCGGCAATCACCGGCGAGTCGAACACGCAGGTCTGGTCATCAAGGATCAGCGCCGGTATGCGCCCCAGCGGGTTGACCTGCGCGACTTTGCTGCCCGGCTCGCGCGGCGCATCGATCGCGTAATCATGGGCAATGTTCTTCTCCAGCAACATCAGGCGCACCTTGCGCACATAGGGACTCACGTTGGTGCCGATCAATTTCATTTATCTCTCCCGATACAAACCGTTCGTTCAGCCGTTAGCGGCGATGCGCTTCCAGCCATTCCTTTTCACGCCGCAGCGCCTCGTCAGTCTGGCTGGTGCTCATCTTGGTCGCCATCAGATCGCGTTTCCTGGTCGCCTGCTCGTCCCCGGACGACGAGCTCAGGTTGTACCAGATATGCGCCTGTACGTAATCCTGCGGCACGCCAAGGCCCAGCTCATACATTCTGCCCAGCGTGAATTGTGCGTCCGTGCTGCCCTGCTCTGCCGCTTCGTGCGACCACTTCAGCGCCTGCGCATAATCCTGCGGCACGCCGTTGCCGCTCAGGTACAGCTCGCCGAGGAAGAATTCCGCACGCACATCGCCCAGCTGCGCCAGCGCCTGGAATGCGTGCGCAGCAGTAACGTAGTCTCCCTTGTAGTACGCCTTCTGTGCGGCCTTCAGCACCGCCGCCATTTTTTCTGCCTGTGGATTGCTGTCGCCGCATGCGGACAGTGACAGGCTTGCAACCAGTGCAAGAGCAATTACCCGAGTCATACGCATCATCACATCCTGTTCAGTTAGTGCGCTACTGCACTTCCTCTACCTTGAGCAACACATTGCGCCGCTCCTGCTGGCGCGAAGTCGTGTGTGCGGAAATGGTCGAACTGTCGTCACTGCCTTGCTGGCTGATGTCACCCAGCACCAGCCATTCGCCCAGCCGCCCGGAAACCGTAGTGGATACGTTCTGCAACCGTGTCGTCTGCTCGCCGGCTGCCGTGTCCTGTGCATCGTTCTGCGCGGTCACTTCCAGCGTAACGCGGTCGCCGCTGACGCGCGGCAGCACATAAAAGCCGCTGGTCACATCGCGGTATTCGGTGCTGTCGATCACCTGCGTCTGCCAGGGTGACGTCACCACCTGGCGCTGCTGCACCGGCACCGATTGCCCGGTACGGATCAGCGCGCGATTGCCTTCCAGCACCATCACCTGCTGCTGCTTCTTGTCGTCGGCCAGCGAGCGCGTGCTGTATATCCGGCCGCGCACCCGGTCCGCCCCCTGCCCCGCTTCCACCGTGAGTCCGGCATTATTCCGGCTGCCCGGCACGCTGACGCGGCCGCCATTCCCCACGCCGACGCTGCCCGATACCTCGGTCAGACGTTTCACGGTCTCACTATCCACGTCCTGCAGCACGGTAATTTTCAGGCGGCGCGGTGCAATATCGATGCTGTCCAGCAGCTTCCTGATTTCGGCAAGGTTGCGCGGCGAAGTGCGCAGAATAAGCTGGTTATTCATGCCGCTGGCCACGCCGTCCTTGTCCAGCAACGGACGCACGACCGGAAGGACGTCTTCCACGTTGCGGTGCTGCAGCGTGATGACTTCCAGCTCCGCCCATGCCGAACAGGACAACAACGCAAACAACAATCCGATGACCAGCCTTTGCATATCCTACCTCCCGCCTTTACAAGCCGCGCTACTTTACCGTAAATTCGTCGCCATGAAAAAACTCATGCCCATGCTGGCGCTGCTGCTGTGCACTGCCTGCGCCACCGCACCGCATGGCAACTCACAGCAACCCCGCCTGTCCAGCGCCGAAAAGAACGCCCAGAACGACCTGGCGTTCTATGCCATGAGCCTGGCCGGCACGCCTTACCGTTACGGCGGCGAATCGCCACAGACCGGGTTCGACTGCAGCGGCTTCGTACGCTACGTGTTCCGCCATTCGCTGGGACTGGCGTTGCCGCGCACCACGCAACAGATGAGCCGGCTGGGCCGGCCGGTAAGCGCCAGCCAACTGCGCCCGGGCGACCTGGTGTTCTACCATACGTTGCGCCGGGCCTACTCGCACGTCGGCATCTACCTCGGCGATAACCGTTTCGTCCATGCACCCAGCAGCGGAAAAAGTGTGGAAGTCGTCAGAATGGATACGGATTACTGGCAGGAGCGCTACAACGGCGCACGGCGTATCAGCCTGCAATAACGGGATGCCGCGCCGCGCGCAATGCCTCGGCCAGCTGGAATACCGACATGGCGTAGAAGTTGCTGTTGTTGTAGCGGGTAATCACCCGGAAGTTGTTGAACACCAGCCAGAACTCCTTGCCGTCGGCCACGGTAAAGTCGAGCAAATACGCCGGCTGTTCCGGCGCCAGCTTCTGTTCGGACGTTACCCCGGCCGCCGCCCATTCGCTGATGCTGCGTGCCTTATCCTGGCCATCGACACTGACGCCCTCGCCAAGCTTGCCGCGCACCGCTACCGGCTCACCCTTGTTCCAGCCGAACTGCTTGAGATAATTCGCCACGCTGCCTATGGCATCGATCGGGTCATGCAGCAGGTCTATCTTGCCGTCAAGATCGAAGTCCACCGCATATTTCCGGTAACTGCTGGGCATGAATTGCGGTATTCCCAGCGCCCCGGCATAGGAACCCTGCACCGCAAGCAGGTTGAAGTCCTGGTCGCGCGCCAGCAATAAATACTGTTCCAGTTCACCTCTGAAGAATGGTGCGCGCGGCGGATACCTGAAAGCGAGCGTGGCCAGGGCATCGACCGTGCGGTAACTCCCGGTCTGCTCCCCATACAGCGTTTCCACGCCGATCAGTGCGACGATGATTTCCTGCGGCACGCCATATTTCTTCTCGGCGCGGCGCAGGGTACGCGCATGATGCTTCCAGAACTTGAGGCCCGCCTGAATGCGCCGGTCATTCACGAAAATAGCCCGGTATTCCGGCCACGGCTTGGTGGTTGCGGGGGTGGTAATGGCATCGATAATCGACTGTTTGTATTGCGCGCGCTGGAACAGGCGCTCCAGTTCCGCGCGCTTGAAATGATGCTTGGCGACCATCTCGTCGACGAATTCCGGGATGCCCGGCAACTCCGCCGCAGCCGCACCGGACAATAACAACAGCGATAACAGGCCAACAAAAAAGCGTGCAATGATCATCGTTGCATTTTACTCGACATGAAGCGGCGCCACTGTTAAATTTCGACTTCACTTCAGATTAACGGAATCAAGCATCATGGAAAAAGCCGCACAACACCACCGCCTCATCATTCTCGGCTCCGGCCCCGCCGGCTACACTGCCGCCGTGTATGCCGCACGCGCCAACCTCAACCCGGTGCTGATCACCGGCCTGGCGCAGGGTGGCCAACTGATGACTACCACCGAAGTCGACAACTGGCCCGCCGACGCCAACGGCGTACAGGGACCGGAACTGATGCAGCGCTTCCAGCAACATGCCGAACGGTTCAACACCCAGATGATTTTCGACCATATCCACACGGCCAGGCTGCAGCAGAAGCCATTCGAGCTGATCGGCGACGAAGGCCACTACACCTGCGATGCGCTGATCATCGCAACCGGTGCTTCGGCGCAGTATCTGGGCCTGGATTCGGAGCAGGCGTTCATGGGCCGCGGCGTTTCCGGCTGCGCCACCTGTGACGGTTTCTTTTACCGCGGGCAGGACGTGGCGGTGGTCGGCGGCGGCAACACCGCCGTGGAAGAAGCGCTGTACCTCGCCAACATTGCCAGGCATGTCACCCTCGTGCACCGGCGCGATTCCTTCCGCGCCGAGCGCATCATGGTCGACCAGCTGATGGAAAAAGTGAAGGAAGGCAAGATCACGCTGCAGCTGAAGCAGGTGCTGGACGAGGTGCTGGGCGACGATAGCGGCGTGACCGGCATGCGCATCAAGCAGGTCGAGAACGGCGCTACGCAGGACATCGCGCTGTCCGGCGTATTTATCGCCATCGGCCACAAACCCAACACCGACATTTTCGCGGGCCAGCTGGAAATGCACGATGGCTACCTGGCCACCAAGGGCGGCCAGAACGGCAATGCCACGATGACCAGCATTCCCGGCGTGTTTGCCGCAGGCGACGTGCAGGATCACATCTACCGCCAGGCCGTCACCAGCGCGGCCACCGGCTGCATGGCAGCCCTGGACGCCGACAAGTACCTCAGCGCCCTGGGCTAAGCCCGGCCAGCAAGGCTGTCTGTCTTGAAAGATAAGAAAGAACAGCCCGCAACACCCGATGCGGTACTGCTCAAGCAGGCAATGGAGGGCGTCACGCCGCTGCCGCCCTCAGGCCGCATCACCCGCAACCCGCCACCACGCCGTGTACCGCAACCCAACCGGCACGCCTCCGTAACCGGGATCGCCGACACCCTTTCCGACCATGGCGCAGGGGATGAGCCGCTCACCGAATTCCTGCGCAACGGCCTGTCGCGCATGACCTTGCGTAAACTGCGGCGCGGGCAATGGCCGCTGCAGGACAGCCTGGACCTGCATGGCCTGAACAGCGATGATGCGCGCGCGCTGCTGCTGCAATTCCTGCAACAGGCCAGGCAGCGTGGCCTGCGCTGCGTGTGCGTAGTGCATGGCAAGGGCTGGCATACCCAGGGCGGCGAGGGAATACTGAAAGTGCGCACCCGGCACTGGCTGACCCAATGCCCGGAAGTGCTCGCATTCTGCGAAGCCCCGCAAAACCTGGGCGGCAGCGGTGCGGTATTGCTGCTGCTGAAAACCGGGCTCTAGCCAGGCGGCCCTGCCGCAGCCGCACTGCCCTCGCCTGATATCTGCAAGGCCTTCTGCGGCAGGTCGCTGATCAGGATATCCACACCAAGATCGAGCGCGCGGCGGATTTCCTGTTCGCTGTTGCAGGTGTAAACCGCGATGGATTTATTCCAGGCCCGCAGCAGCGTGGCCATGGCCTCATCCAGCGTCGAAATATGCAGGCATACCCCGTGCAGGAAAGGATGGCTGGCAAGCACCTGCTTCACATCGGCCACGCCCTGCTCCGGTTCGAGGTTGTAGACCAGCGGGCATCCCGGTGCGATGCCGTGCGCATAGGCCAGGCTCGCAAGATGAAACGAGGAGACGAGGACGCGGCCATCCTGCGCAGCGCCGATCAGCTCCAGCGTTCTCCGCACCTTGAGCTGCCGCCGTGCCGGCGTTTCCCAGACGCGGTTCTTGATCTCGATCAGCAGGCGGCAACGGGTGCGATAAGCGGCAAGAAAATCCTGCAGGCTCATTATCCCTTCCGGCTGTGCGCCGGGAAAATGTTGCGCAAAATCCATTTGCCGCAACTGTTCATAGTCGAAATCGTCAATGTGCCGGTCCGGCAGCCCGAGCTTGTTCAGGTAACGATCGTGCCAGAGCACCGGCACTTCATCGCGGCTCAGCTGCACATCCGTTTCAAAGCCGTCGATGGCATAGCGCAGCGCATTGTCGAATGCAGTGCGGGTATTTTCGGCCGCCTCCCGGTTCGCGCCGCGGTGCGCATAGACCAGCGTTGTATGTGTCTGTCCAGTCAATCAGTTTGCTCCGGCAATGTCTCGATGAAGCGCCGCATGGAATCCTGCAGTGCGGCAAAGTTCGGGTTATACATCAGGCGGCGCAGGATGCCCACATTGAGATTCTGCCTGGTCAACTCGCCCAGCCAGACGCTGTCCGGCCGAGTCCGGCAAACCTCGTAGCTCTCCGCGTCGGCATGATAATAATGCAGGCAGTTCGCATAGCCGCCCGCAATGCCGTAGTGCCCGTCATCCGGCGGCAAAACGATGGCCGTATGCGCCGAGCTCAGGATACGCTGCTCCAGCACCACACTGTTCACCGCTTCCACCTTGGGCCACTCCGCAGCCGCGGCAGGGTCGGTGGTATAGAGCACGAGCCTGTTGAGCGGATGCGGCATGGTGTCGATAAAGCGGAGCGTAGCCATGGTATCGACTGTCGTATCCTCCATGCTGGCTGCCGCAAACGACGGGACGGTGACCGGATGGCCATGCATTTTCGCCTGCAGGTCGGCAATCAGCGCATAGGTCTGTGCCGCTGCGTTCCGCGCAAACGACTCGTATTTGTACAGGTCACGGTCAGGCAGCACATCCAGCCATTTCGCGCCGGGGACCAGCCAGCTATAGAATTTATGCAGATTGGCCAGTCGCGCACGCCAGGATATTTTGAGCGCCGGCGCAAACAGGAACAGGCCACGTACCCGTTCATCCAGCAGGCTCTGCCGCACGCTCAGGGCGCCTCCTGCCGAAAAGCCACCCAGGTAAAGCTCGTCAACCTCGCCGGCAAGCAATCCGGTACCGTACGCAACCGCCTTCCCCCACTCCTGCCAGGATGCATCGAGCAGGTCGCCGGGCACAGTACCATGCCCCGGCAGCAACACCGCCATTACACGGAAATTCTGCCGCTGGAAGAAAGCGGCCAGATGGCGCATATGGTAGGGGGAATCGCTCAGCCCATGCGTGAGCAGGATACCGCGCCGGTAAGGCTTGTGCAGGCCGTCGCGCAACTGAGGATAGAGTTCGAAGGGCGCATTGCCATCGATGCGCTGCCGGCTATCGGCACCGGTATGCACCTGCGCCAGCATGGCGCGCGTGCTGGCGATATATTCCGCAAACGAACCGGCAGGGCCGGTAAAGTGCGCGTTCAGTCCGGAAGAATGCAGTCTGTCGGGTCGTTGCAAGGGGCCGCCGCCGGGAAGCATGATAGAGCGGCAGATTATACAAATAATGCCAGATGGAGAAGCGGATTAACCGCCGCCGCGCAGGATCTCGGATCATGCTGATGAAAAACGCCCCCGCCCGGACTGGGCGGGGGCGTTCGTCAGGCCAATCTTAAATCTTGAAACGGTTAACCGTGGTACGCATATCGTCTGCCAGCTTCGCCAGATGTTCGGCCGCGCTGGCGGACTGCTCGGCAGCCGCACTGTTTTCCTCCGACATTTGCGCCACTTTTTCAATTTGTGCCGCGATATCGTTACTGGCCTTGCTTTGTTCCACCAGCGCAGCAGAAATATCACCGACTGTCGCCAGCACCTGGCTGGACTCGGTCGTAATCTGATTGATCGCCTCGCCTGCCTGATGCGCCAGGTCGACGCCACCGTCCACCTGCCCGACCATCTCTGCCATGCCGGAAACCGCATCGCGGGAGGCATGCTGTATGGTGTCAATCATGCCGGACACTTCATGCGTAGCCTGGGTGGTGCGTTCCGCCAGCTTGCGCACCTCGTCCGCCACCACGGCGAAACCGCGGCCCTGCTCTCCCGCCCGGGCTGCCTCAATGGCAGCATTCAAGGCCAGCAGATTGGTCTGCTCGGCAATCGACTCAATCACCTTCACAATGGAAGAGATACGTGTCGATTGCTCCCCGAGATTCTCGATGGAGCCAGAAGTCTGGCGTACCGTATCGGCAATCTTCTCCATTTCCTCGGCCGCACGATGAATGATCGCACCGCCCCGCTCGGCCAGTTCACCGGAGCTCCGGGATATCCGCAGCGCTTCACGCGCACCTTCCGAAACATGGCTGATGCTGACTGTGACTTCCTCTACCGTGGCCGCCATCGACGAGGCGGCCTCGCTCTGGTTGGTGGAACTGCCGGCCACCTGATTGGCCGATGTCGACAGCGAGTGTGACGATTCCGCGACTTTTTCTATGCCGTCATGCACCTGACGGAACGCCCCCTGCAAACTTTCCATCAGTTCATTAAACGAGCGTGCGGTTTGCCCGATCTCGTCTTCGCTTTTTACCGCAACGCGACGCGTGAAATCACCGTTTTTGCTGACTTCCTGGATCGCCGCCCGCATCAGGCCTGCCGGCTCCGACACGAACTTGCTCAAAATGAATTTGAACAACAGCCAGAGTATGACCTGAATACCGATAATCACTACGATCGATATCCAGCGCAACCTGGCCAGCTTTGCATTGTTCTCCGATATATCAAGATCGATTACCGATGCGCCATTATGGTATCCCTCAGGCACGTCGTGGCACATCAGGCAGTTGGTGCCGCGGAAATTCTTGCTTTCGGTATACGGGACGATGCCGTGCAGCACGTCGCCCTTGCGCTCGAAGAACACCTTGCCGTCGTCCAGCGCACGCAGCTCGTCCTCGCCCACCGGCTGCTCTTCCGGCAGCCCCATCCCGTATTGTTTCTGCACCAGTTTGTTGCGGATGATCCTCAGCGATATGACGTTTTCGCTGGAACCCATTTTCTTGATGAACAGTTTCCGCTGCTCGACATCGCTGATGATGCCGTTCAGCATCAGCATGTTTGCGCCATTGATCACGCCATCAGCCAGCACCTTGATCTTGTCTTCTTCCCCGCGCAGGTGGGCATCCCGCTCGATGTTATAGAATGAATTGGCGGCTACGATGCTGACCAGCAACAACAGCGACTGGACCGCCAGCTGAACCTTGATGGCTATACTCGATTTGATAAATTTTGTCATGATCAACCTGTCTCCCCGAAAGCTTGCGGATCAAATATCCAGTTCAGTATTGTTTTCATGGGCTATCCATTGCGGCCTGCCACGCTGGCAACAGCAAGTGGCACCCATAGAAAAGACGATCAAGCTTTTCCTCTATATTGGATGATAGCGGCAGCCATTGTGTTTTCTTTAGGGGGAATAGTGACTGAAAAACCGCCCGATTCAGCGGTTCGCCACTCTGCGGGACTGCATTTCAGCTCCCGGATCAGGGAAATACCCGGGAGCACGGCATACCACGCACCAATTCTCGTTGATGCCCATCTGCCGGAAATGGTCAGGGAGGGGGAAGCCACGGAATACCAGCACTTCCCGCAACAGGGGATGTACAGTTAAATTGCGGCTTCGCCGGTTTCACCGGTACGGATACGCACCACCTGCTCTACCGTCGTGACGAAAATCTTGCCGTCGCCGATTTTTCCGGTATGCGCAGCCTTGACGATGGCATCCACCGCGGCTTCGACCAGCGATGTCGGCACCACGACTTCTATCTTTGCCTTGGGCAGGAAATCCACCACGTATTCCGCGCCGCGGTAGAGCTCGGTATGCCCCTTCTGCCGCCCGAAACCCTTCACCTCGGTCACGGTCAGTCCGCTGACGCCAAGCGCAGACAAACCTTCGCGCACTTCTTCAAGTTTGAATGGTTTGATGATGGCTTCGATTTTTTTCATGTTGGCTCCCTGAATGGATTACTTCGTTGCATGCAAGTATAGCGTAACTAAAATTCGTCCTGATAGCGTGCGGTAATCGGATATCGCCAGTCCTTGCCGAAACCCCGATCGGTAATACGCACGCCGACCGGCGCCTGGCGGCGCTTGTATTCGTTCATGCAAATCAGCCTGACTACCCGCCGCACATCATCTTCGGCATAACCATCCGCCACGATTTCGCCTATGGACATATTCTTTTCCACATAGCAGGTCATGATGCCGTCGAGCACATCATAGGACGGCAGGCTGTCCTGGTCGGTTTGATCCGGCCGCAACTCCGCACTCGGCGCCCGGGTAATGATGCGCTCCGGAATCACCCTGCCCAGCGTATTGCGGTAATTCGCCAGACTGTACACACAAGTCTTGCTGATGTCCTTGAGCACCGCGAAACCGCCCGCCATATCGCCGTACAGCGTGCAGTAACCCACCGTCATTTCCGACTTGTTGCCGGTGGTCAGCACCAGCGCGCCAGTCTTGTTGGATAGCGCCATCAGCAGGTTGCCACGAATGCGCGCCTGGATATTCTCCTCCGCCGTGCCCGCCGGCAGGCCATCGAATTGCTCTTTCAGGGTGGACAGATAGGCCTCGAATGCAGGCTGGATATCGAGTACATCGTAGCGGACACCGAGGATGTTCGCCATTTCCTGTGCGTCATCCAGGCTGATCTGTGCGGTGTAGGGCGATGGCATCATCACTGCCCGCACCCGCTCCGCCCCCAACGCGTCGACGGCTACCGCCAGCGTCAGCGCGGAATCGATACCGCCGGACAAGCCCAGCAACACTCCGGGAAAGCGGTTTTTCTCAATATAGTCCTTCACGCCCAGGCATAGCGCCCCATAAATGCTGGCCTCGCGCGTCAGTTGCGGCACGATTTCACCCGGTTGCAATTTGCCGTCGATAATCTCGACCACCGCCATGGTTTCCTCGAACGAGGGTAATTGATGGGTAAGCTTGCCGTGCGCATCCATTGCAAATGAGGCACCGTCGAATATCAGCTCATCCTGCCCGCCGAGCATGTTGGCATATACCACTCCGAGGCCGGTTTCCCCGATACGGCCGCGAATCGCCTCGTAACGGGAAATATATTTATCGACGTGGTAAGGCGATGCGTTCAGCACCAGCAGCACCTCTGCACCTGCCTGGCGCGCATGCTTCGCGGCATGCTCCTCCCATACATCAGCGCAGATATTGAGGGCGAACTTGACGCCTTCCATTTCGAACACACAGGGAGTGACGCCGTGCTCGAAATAGCGCTCCTCGTCGAACACGCTATGGTTCGGCAGGGCACGCTTGTGATAAGTAGCGATTATTTTCCTGTCTCGGATTACCGAGGCCGCGTTGTAACGGTAGTCACCAACCTCGTGCGGATGCCCGACCACGACGGTAATGCCATGCACCTGCTGCGCCAGTTCATGCAGCGCTTGTTCGCAGGCACGGTAAAAACCATTGCGCAGCAACAGGTCTTCGGGCGGGTAGCCACACAGGCTCAATTCCGGCGTAAGCAACAGGGATGCCCCAGCCTGCCTGGCCTGCTCGGCGTAACCTGTTATTTTGGCCATATTTCCGGCAAGGTCACCTATCGTGCAATTGATTTGTGCAATCGCGAGTTTCATGCTGGTCATGGTATCGGAATTATCAGAGAATCATCATACCAACGTTTTCAAAGGGCAACAAAAAAGGCGGGCATGCCCGCCTTTTTTCAGCCAGTGGAGCCAGCTTATTCCGTGACGCGAACCTTCTTTTCCTCGCGCACGGTGTAATGCACTTCCACCCGGCGGTTCATTGCGCGGCCAGCCTTGGTCTTGTTGTCGGAAACCGGATTGTCGACACCATAACCCTTGGTGCTGATACGGTCAGCGGCAACCCCCTTCTTCACCAGGTAAGCCTTCACCGAATCGGCACGGCGCTGCGACAATTTCAGGTTATAGGTCTTGCTGCCGCGGTCATCGGTATAGCCGTTGACCTCCAGGTTGGCATCCGGATACTGCCCGGCAAAGTCCACCACCTGTTGCAGCTTGGTTGCGGCAGTCGGCTTCAGCTTGGCAGAATTGGTATCGAAGCTGGCACCCTCAATGCGCACCGGCTTTTCTTCCATGATGACTTTCCATGCTTCCTTGGGCTGCGGTGCAGGTGCAGCCTCCGGCGCTTCGCTCATCACCGGCTGGGCTGCCGGCGCAGAAGCCGGTGCCGCCTTGGGCGCAGCGAAGTAGTAATTCACACCGATGCTGAAATTGTCGTTATTCAGCTTGGTGCCGTTGTTGCTGGGGGAAATGGCGGTCCACTCGCCAGCCACACTCCAGTTCGGCGCAAACTTGTACTCCAGACCCAGGCCGCCATTCACGCTGCTGGCGCCAAAATTGGAAATCGCGCCGATCCCGGTCGCATGACCATAGCCCAGCTTGGCATAGGGCATCAGGCTGTTGATCGGCAGGCCCAGCTTGAGGCCAAGGCCGTAAACACGGCTACCCAGCTGGCCGAGCGGGGCATGGTTGCTTTGTCTGTTGGAATCGTAGAAACCGTTCACGCCCAGTGTGGTTTGCCCCATATCCCAGCCATAGCCGCCTTCCAGCCCGTAGGTGGTGGCGCTGCTGCGCGAGCTGGCCTGCAGGCCGCTGGTGTCGGAACGGCTGGAGCCGATCTTGCCGCCAATGTAGCCGCCATCAAAGTCACCTGCTGCTGCGCTGTTTACCACCAGCAATGCAGCCGTTACGGCCAGGGCTATCGTAGTCTGTTTCATGGTCAGTTCCTAAACAATCATTAATGGTGCACCTGCCGAAAGCAGGCCAAAAATTAAAACTTTGGCGAATTTTACCGCACCTGCCAAATATCCCCAACCTGACTGTGTCATTTATGCAAATCCCTGTCCAGCCAAGGTCATTCCAGCCCCTCATCCCCGAGCAGCGGCGGGTGGTCGAGCTCCACACGCTCGATGCTGGCGAAACGCTGGGTAATCTTGCGGCTGGAAATTTCCACCTGCCCGGCCTCCTCGTGCGCCTTGCGGATATTGTCCGCCAGCTTCTTCATGCGTTCGTCGAAACGACCGAAATCCTTGCCCAGCTTGCCCAGTTCATCTTTGATGATATGCACCTGCTTGCGCGTCTCGACATCCTTCATCACCGCGCGGGCGGTATTCAGCACCGCCATCAGCGTGGTCGGCGACACCACCCACACCCGCCGCTGCATCGCGTAATCCACCACGTCCGGATGGTGCGCATGGATTTCGGCGAACACCGCCTCGGCCGGGACGAACATCACCGCACCGTCCGACGTCACTTCCGGAATGATGTACTTGCCGCTGATGTCGTCCACGTGCTTCCTGATGTCGGCCTTGAACTGGCGCACCGCCTGCACCCGCTCGGCATCGCCCGGCGCATCGAACATCCTGTGGTAGTTCTCGAGCGGAAACTTCGAATCCACCGCCACCATGCCGGTCGGCTCGGGCAGCATCAGCACGCAATCGGCGCGACTGCCATTGGGCAGGGTGTGCTGAAACGCATACGCAGTGGGCGGCAGGATGTTGCGCACCAGACCTTCGAGCTGCACCTCGCCGAACGCGCCGCGCGAGCGTTTGTCGCCCAGCAGTTCCTGCAGGCTCACCATGTTGGTGGTCAGGCCGTCGATCTTCTTCTGCGCCTCGTCTATGGTCGCCAGCCGAGCCATTACGCTGACGAACGTCTCGTTGGTCTTCTTGAAACCTTCATCAAGACGCTCGCTGACGCGACCGGAAATCTGCTCCAGTCGCCCATCCACCTTTTTCTCCAGCGCCTCAATGCTGTTCGCCAGATGCTGGGTCGCATTACGGAACGAATTCTGGATCAGCTCCTGGTCGGCACGCCCCTGCTCCACGAGTTTCTCCAGCGTCTGGGTCAGCATTTCGGTACGCATGGCATGCAGCGCATCGCGCGTCGCGCGCAGGTCGTCGCTTACCGCAGTGCGCAGGCGTTCCGACTCGGCCGCCTGTGCCGCCATCATGCGGTCACCCAGTTTGCTCAAGCCATCGTGCAGGTCGGTCAGCATTGCGCGATGCTGCTGCTCCAGCACCTGCGCACTGCGCGACGGCATGCGCAACTGCAGCACCAGCAGCACGACGGCCAATACCAGCACAGCGACGATCAATACGGTTTCCAGCATAAGTTCTCTCGATCAGACGGATTGCAACACCCGCAACGGTGGCAATTGTGCCACACGCCGCGTTACCAGCCAGCCGCTCAGCATCACCAGCGACAGGCCACCGCCCAGTCCGGCCAGCCACAGCAGGGTGCCCGGCGCATAGGGGATATTCAGCACGCGCTGCGCCAGCACCCAGCCCAGCAGCCCGGCACCCGCCGCCGAAAACAGGCCGCTCAGCGCACCCAGCACCGCAAATTCGGTCAGGTGCAAACGCCGCAAATAGCCACTGCCAGCACCCAGCGTACGCAGGATCGCCGCATGCTGTTTGCGTTCATCCTGGGTAGAAAGCAGCACCGCGTACAGCACTGCCAGACCCGCGAGCAGCGTAAACAGGAATACCGCACTCAGCGTCTGCGCGATTTCGTCCATGATGTGGCGCACCTGCCCGATCACCGCATCGGTATCGATCAGCAGCAGGTTGGGAAATTTCTTGACCACAGCATCGCCGTTTGCCCGCTTGTCAGCCGGCAGGTGAAAACTCGTAATGTAGCTGGCCGGGAAATCTTCCAGCAGATCGGGGGTGGCGATCACGAAAAAGTTCACCCGCATCGAATCCCATTCCAGCTTGCGCAGGTTACTCACCCGGGCGCTGAACTGGCTGCCTGCCACATCGTAAGTCAGCGTGTCCCCAAGATGAATGTCCAAGGTATCGGCGATACCCTGCTCTACCGACAATTGCGGCCCGGCGCCATGTGTCCACCACGCACCTGAAACCACTTTGTTGCCGGTTGGCACCTTGTCCGCCCACGACAGGTTGAACTCCCGCTCCGCCAGTTGCCGCGCGCGCGGTTCGGCATAACTGTCGCCGTTCACCGTGCGGCCGTTGATTGCGATCAATCGTCCGCGCACCATCGGAAACAATTCCGGCTGCGCCAAGCCATGCTGTGCGAAAAACTTCTCCAGCGCAGCGCGCTGGTCGGGCTGGATATTGACGATGAAACGGTTCGGCACGTCCGGCGGCATCTGCTCCCGCCAGTTCTGCAACAGGTCGGCACGCACTACCGTCAACAGCAGCAACGCCATGCCGCCCAGGCTCAGCGCCACGATCTGCATGGCATTGCTGCGCCCGTGCCGCGCGAGGTTGGCAAAGGCATGGCGGTTACGCAACGGCAAACGGCTCAGTGCATGCAGCAGCAGCCAGGCCAGCAGGCCAAACACCAGCAAGCCGCCCGCCAATCCCCCCAGCACCGTCAGCCCCAGTTTGAGCGAGCCGGCCTGCCACAGGAACAGGCCGCACAGCACCGCCACACCCACCGCATACAGCAACCCGGTGCTCATCTGCGGCAGGCCGAGTTCGCGGCGGATCACGCGTAGCGGCGAGACGCGTTTCAGCTGCCACAACGGCAGGAAAGCGAAGCCCAGCAGCAAAGCCATACCGCTGGCCGCAGCCTGCAGCAGCGGCAACCAGGAGGGCAGCGGCAATTCCGCCACGCGCATTGCCGGTATCGACTCCACCAGCAGCGCCTGCGCGGCATAGCCCAGCACGCCGCCCAGCAGCACGGCGCCCAGACCCATCAGCAGGAACTGGTACAGGAACAGCGCCAGCACCTGCTGCTGGCTGGCTCCCATGCAGCGCATCACCGCACAGGCGTCGAGATGGCGCAGGATGAAACGTCGTGACGCCAGTGCCAAGGCCACGCCCGCCAGCGTTACTGCGGTCAGCGCAGCCAGGCCGAGAAAATGTTCGGCGCGCTCCAGTGCAGTGCGGATTTCGGGGCGTGCATCGCGCACGTCCTCCAGTTTCTCGCCCAGCCCCAGTTTCGGCTTCAGCCAGTTTCGCAAGGCATTGACCTGCTTCTGCTCACCCGCAACCAGCAACCGGTAATTGATACGGCTGCCGTTCTGCACCAGGCCGCTGGCGGGCAAATCGGCTGCATTGATCATCACGCGCGGCGCAAAGCTGGCAAAACCGACCGACTGGTCGACATCGCGCACCACCTGCGCAACCAGGCGCAGATGCAACTTGCCCAGCACCACCTCGTCGCCACGATGCAGCCCGAGGCGCAGCATCAGCCGCTCATCCGCCCACAGCGTGCCGCGCACGGGAATGTGCTGCGCCACATGCACGGCACCATCGTCGATGGTGATCTTGCCGCGCAGCGGATAACCCGGTTCCGCCGCCAGGATATCGCTCAGCATGCTTTGCTGTGCACCGCTCACCATGCTGGGGAAATTTGCCGTCGCCAGCACCTGCAACCCGCGCCGCTGTGCCTCCATGCGGTATGCTTGCGGCAATGCACGCGTCGAGGAGATACGCAAGTCGGCGCCAAGCAGCGCATGCGACTCCTGCTGCAGCGCCAGTCGCACCCGGTCGGCGAACAGGCCAACCGTGGCGATACTGCTCACCGCCAGCAACAGCGAAACGAACAGGACGCGCCACTCCCCCTCACGCCAGTCGCGCCGCAGCATCGCCAGCGACAGTCGCCAGCCATTCATGCTGAAACCTGTCCTGCTGCAAGATGCAATTGTTTGGCACAACGCCGCGCCAGCGCCTCATCGTGCGTGACCAGGAGCAGCGTGGTGCCCTGGGCACGGTTGAGCTCCAGCAGCAGGTCGATGACTTGCGCGCCGGTGGCGGCATCCAGATTGCCGGTGGGTTCATCCGCAAACAGGATCTTCGGCTGCATGACGAAAGCGCGCGCAATGGCAACGCGCTGCTGCTCGCCGCCGGAAAGGTGCTTGGGCAGGTGCGCCAGGCGATGCGCCATGCCTACCTGCTGCAGCGCGCGGGTTGCGCGTTCACGCGCATCGGCCACACCCTGCAGTTCCAGCGGCAGCATCACATTCTCCAGGGCAGACAGCGCGGGCAGCAACTGGAAAGACTGGAACACGAAACCAGCCAGCTTGCCGCGCACGCGCGCCCGGCCATCCTCGTCAAAAGCGAACAGATCGCTGCCGTCAAGGCGCACCGTGCCGCTCGTCGGCACGTCCAGCCCTGCCAGCAGTCCGAGCAGCGTGGACTTGCCTGAACCCGAAGCGCCCAGAATGGCGACACTTTCGCCTGGTGCCACTTCAAAACTGACGTCATGCAAGATCACCAGCGGCTCGCTGCCGCTTTGTACTTGCTTGCCTAGACGCTCTGCCTGCACAATCGAAGTCATGAAGCATTCACCTCTGAAAATTATTTTGCTGTTCGTCGCACTGTGGCTGCCCTGTTCCGCGCAGGCGGCACAGAATATTCTGGTATTCGGCGACAGTCTATCAGCCGGATATGGAATTGCACGCGACGCATCATGGGTGAGTCTGTTGCAGCAGGAACTGCAACAGACTCACCCGCAATACCGGGTAGTCAACGCAAGCATCAGCGGCGAAACCGCCAGCGGCGGACGCCAGCGCATCCAGCGTGCACTGCAACAACACCGCCCCGCCATTGTCATCCTCGAACTCGGCGCCAATGACGGCCTGCGCGGCGCAAACATCAGCGATATCCGCAGCAACCTGACCGCCATTCTGCGCCAGATAAGCAAGGCCAACAGCAAAGTGCTGCTGCTGGGCATGCAACTGCCCCCCAATTACGGCATCGATTACACCGCAAAGTTCAAGGCACTCTATCCGCAGCTCGCGCAGCGGTATCACGCCGCACTGGTACCTTTCCTGCTCGACGGCGTGGCACCGGAACAGTTCCAGGCCGACAACCTGCACCCAAACGCCGAAGCGCAGCCACAGCTGCTGCACAACGTACTGCGTAAATTAAGGCCGCTGCTGGGAAAATAATCCCGGCATTTCCCATGCCGCCATAAACGGAGCGCCGTCAGCAATATGGAGGCGACCTTTTTAGCACGCCAGTTTTGGTGTATGTTAACAACGCAAAAGTAACGGATACACCTAAAACCACAAGGTGATTTCGATGCGACAACCGCACCCCATTGAAAGTGCCCCGCAGGAAGATGTGCTGCTGATAGAGCAGACCAAGCTTGTATATGCGGGCTTGCCCGCCGCGATTGCCATTAATCTGTTTCTTGCGCTGCTTCTCATCAGCGTGCAGATGTCGGCGGCGGACCCGATAAAATTATTTACCTGGGGCGGCGTGATCGGCGTGACGCTGTTGGCGCGAACAGCCCTGGCACTGGCTTGGCGGCGCAAGATAAAACCCGTCGATAGTTGTGCTCCACGCTGGATGCATCATTTCCGTGTCGCAGCCATTGCCACCGGCATCGCCTGGGGACTGGGCACCATCCTGATGTTCCCGGCCGCAGACATCCCCCACCAGGCCTTTATGGCTTTCGTGCTGGCTGGACTAAGCGCAGGTGCCATCCCGTTACTGGCTGTCGATCGCATTTCCATAGATGGCTTCCTCGTACCGTCCCTGTCGCCACTGATCGTTGGCTTCTGGATGGATGGCGGAGCGATCGCACGGGCCATGAGCATCATGGGCGCACTGTATTTATTCTCCATGATCGCGAATGCCACGCGCGTCAGATCAAGCTTTAACCAGATCATCCGGCTGCGGATCGAGGCAGATAGTCGCGAACAGATATTGAGCCATAGCGAAGAGCTATTAAACCAGGCACAGAAAATTGCCCATTTTGGCAGCTCTGTCTGGAATCCGGCATCTGGGCAATTGCAATGGTCTGATGAGTATTTCCGGATATGGGGCCTGGAACCGCAAAGCGTTCCCCCAAGCCATGGGCTGCTTCGAAAAGGAATACACCCTGACGATGTGGCGCAAGTAGAAGCCGTCCTTCAGGGGGCACTGCAGGAGGGCCGCGCATACGATTTTGAACACCGCGTGATCAGGCCGGATGGCAGCATCCGTTATGTGCAAAGTCGCGGTGAAGCCACATTGGACGGCGCAGGGAATGTCATTCGGGTATCGGGCACCATGCAGGACATTACGGCACGCAAAGAAGTGGAAATCAAATGGCACGAGGCATTGGACCGCTTGCAGAAGATTGCGAGCCGGGTTCCCGGGATGGTCTATCAATTCCGGATGCGCCCCGATGGCAGTTTCAGCTTTCCGTTTGCCAGTGAAGCAATACGCGAAATATTCAGGGTCAGCCCGGATGAGGTGCGCGAAGATGCCTCCAAGGTATTTGCTGCCGTTCACCCTGACGATCTGGCCGCCACCCTGAATTCCATTGCGATATCGGCACGCCACCTGTCGCCGTGGCGGCATGAAGCCAGGGTAAAGTTTGACGATGGCACAGTGCGCTGGCTGTTCGGCAATTCCCAGCCTGAGCGCGAAGCAGATGGTTCGTTGCTGTGGCACGGTTTCATTACCGATATTACCGAACGCAAACAGTTTGAAGAATCAATTCGTCAACTTAACGAGCAGCTTGAACACAAAGTGGCCATGCGCACTGCCGACCTGGAGCAGAGCAGGCTTGAAGCAGAACGCGCCAACCGGGCCAAATCAGAATTTCTCGCCACCATGAGCCACGAAATACGTACCCCGATGAATGGCGTGATCGGCATGATCGAGGTTTTGCAGCAGAGCAGTCTTAACCCGACCCAGATGGAAATGGTTGGCGTTATCCATGATTCGGCGTTTTCACTGCTTAGTGTGATAAACGACATTCTCGACTTTTCCAAGATCGAGGCCGGCAAATTGCAGCTTGAAAACGAGCGAATGTCAGTTGCCGATGTGGTCGAGGGGATATGCAGAACCCTGGATCCATTGGCGGTCAAAAATAGCGTGGAATTGACGCTGTTCACCGATCCGGCCATCCCTTTGTTTGTGCTGGGGGATGCAGGCCGCTTGCGCCAGATATTGCTCAATTTAACCAACAATGCCATCAAATTTTCCAGCGGCATGCTAGGGCATGGCCGCGTATCGGTGCGTGTCCGCTTGCTGGCAAGCGACAGTCAGCACGTCAAACTGGAATTTTGTGTCCGCGACAACGGCATTGGCATTGAGGAAACCATACTAAACCGGCTGTTCGCTCCATTTACACAAGGAGACTCCAGTTCCACCAGGAATTTCGGTGGCACCGGCCTGGGCCTGGCCATTTCCAGGAAACTGGTGAACATGATGGGCGGTGAAATCACCGTTAAAAGTACGCCCGGCAAGGGCTCATTGTTCTGCGTACACTTGCCTTGCAAACTCCCTCTCGAACAAGCTGAGGAACAAAAAATGCCCTCACGACTTACCGGGTTGTCTTGCCTGGTACTGGGTCAACCGGAAGGGCTGGTCGATGATCTTGCTGCCTATCTGGAACACAGCAGCGCACTGGTGGAGCGTGTTCCGGATGTCGTGGCAGGCCGCGCATGGATAAGGAGCCGCTCGCCCGGCCAGTACCTTATCGCTATCGATTCGGCAAACAACGCCCCGGTAGATGAATTGCGCGCAGTCGCCCGCGCCCGCCAGGGGCTGGATATGCGCTTCGTGGTGATCAGGCACAACCGACATCGCGACGAACGCTTGATAACCCCGGATTTCGTCGCACTGGATGCTCAGGCAATGCAACGCCAGACTTTCCTTGATGCAGTGGCAATCGCTACCGGCAGGGCACACGAGTCCGACCTGGAAAGCCGGCACCGGAGCCGCAAGGGAAAACCTCTGTTGTTATCACGTGACGAGGCACGGCAACAGGGCTGCCTGATTCTGGTAGCGGAAGACAATGAAATCAACCAGAAAGTCATTTTGCAGCAGCTCATGCTGCTCGGCCTCACCGCCGACGTCGTCGGCAATGGGGCGGAAGCACTAAAACTCTGGCAAACCGGCGATTACAGCATTTTGTTCGCTGACCTGCACATGCCCAGGATGGACGGCTACGAACTGACTGCCGCGATACGCACCAGCGAGCACGGAGACAGCCATATTCCCATTATCGCCTTTACCGCCAATGCCATTAAAGGCGAGGAGGATCACTGCCGCGCAGTAGGCATGGATGACTATCTGAGCAAACCGGTTCAATTGACCAGCCTGAAGGCAATCCTGGAAAAATGGTTGCCCTGTACTGTTATGCAAAGCCATACGGCCGTTGCCTCACCGGCACAACGCCAGCCATCCGCCATATCGCTTAACCTGGATGTACTCAAGCAACTGGTAGGCGACGATTCGGCAGTGATTCGCCAGTTTCTGGCGGATTTCCACAGCAGCGCGACCAGCATGTCGGCAGCGCTGCATAGCGCCTATGCAGCAGGCAAGGTCACCGAAGTGGGCGCTATTGCGCATAAACTTAAATCTTCAGCGCGTTCGATCGGTGCACTGCCACTGGGGGAATTGTGTGCCGAAATGGAACGGGCGGGCAAGGCAGCGGATGCCAATGCACTGGCACAGCTGCTGCCGGAATTTGAGCAGGAATTAAGTGCCGTCGCACAACACATTGAAAAATCAGAAAACAATTCCTGATGATTAGTTCTGTATTTGCATTAGGGGTACAATAGCTCTCGTCAACGTGATGCATCTGGTAAACATATCGGAGGTGACTCATGCACAGCAAGTTCACGACTAAGATTCTGGTACTTGATGATGATTCATTCATGCTCAAGTTGATCGCGCATATGCTTGAAAGCCAGGGCTGCACGGCCGTCACCACCTGCACCGACGGTCGTGCAGCCCTGCAGGTGGTTGATAGCGGCAACGGGCATCCGGATCTGATTTTTCTGGATCTGAACATGCCGGATATGGACGGCGTGGAGTTTGTACGCCACCTGGTCGAGCACAATTATGCAGGCTACCTCATCCTGATGAGCGGCGAGGACGAACCGTTACTGCAAGCCAGCGAAAAACTGGTGCGTGCGCATAATATCCCGGTGCTGGGGCGCTTTCACAAGCCGGTTACCGTGGAAATCCTGGCGGCACTGCTGGAAAAATTCCCGCAAGCCAATCCCGGCAACGAGCACACAGGAAATGCCACCAATAATGCGGAAGAATTGCGCGCGGCGATCGCCAACGGCGAGCTGATCAATTACTACCAGCCCAAAGTATCGCTCTCCAGCGGCGAAATAGTAGGCGCGGAAGTACTGGTGCGCTGGCGCAAGTCACAGGACGAAATGGTGTCCCCCTACAAATTTCTTGGTCTGGCCGAATCCTTCGGTTTAATCCATGACCTGACACGTGTCGTTCTGGGCAATGCGTTGGCCCAGTCCAAAGCCTGGCTGGACAAGGGGTTGTCATTGCAGCTGGCGATCAATTTATCCGAATACAATATTGAAGCGCTGGATTTCGCTGATACCGTAGCTACGCTCACCGCTGCAGCCGGTGTCGCACCGCAGCACGTTATGCTGGAAGTGGCCGAAGGCTGGCTACCAATGAATGATTTACGGGCACCGCTCGAAACGCTGACGCGGCTGCACCTGAAACGTTTCCGGCTTGCTATCGATGAATTCGGCACCGGATATTTTTCACTGGCGCAATTACGCGGCATCCCCTTTGATGAACTCAAAATTGACAGGAGTTTTGTGCACCATATCTCAACCGATGCCAAAACAAAGACGAAGTATGACGCCAATCTGGCGATCGCAAGGCAGTTGAACCTGGAGGTTTCGGCGGTAGGCGTTGAGGATCTCGGCGACTGGAACCTGTTGCGCCAAACCGGATGTGACTATGCCCAAGGCAGGTTTATCGCTGACCCCATGCCAGCCGAGGCTCTGCCCGGCTGGATACATATATGGAAATCACGAATTCTTGAGCAACGCCTGCTAAGCGGGCAAGCCAGCGCCACAACATCACACGCTCCGATATGAGGCAAAAACTGCGCTATTGATTACTACACTAGCGCAGTGTCACACCTGTTTCGGCAGAAAAGCCCAGCGAGCTCATCACGCCTGCCCCGAATTTCTTCGCCAGGCGGTCCGCAAAGCCTTCGTGAGTGGTGTAATCGACTATCTTCTCCGCCTTGATTACATCACGCGCTACACTCTCCGTGCTGCCATAGCCATCCGCCAGGCCAAGCTCTATGCTCTTCTCACCAGTCCACACCAGACCACTGAACGTGTCCGGCGTTTCTTTGAGGCGCTTGCCACGCCCCTGCTTCACCACGCCGATGAACTGCTGGTGGATGTCCTCCAGCATCTGCTTGGCATATTCCTTCTGCGCCGGGTTCATCGGCGAGAACGGGTCGAGGAAACCCTTGTTCGCGCCTGCCGTCAGCAGGCGGCGCTCCACGCCCAGCTTGTCCATGACGCCGGTAAAACCGAAGCCATCCATCAATACGCCGATGGAACCCACCAGGCTGGCCTTGTTGACGAAAATCTTGTCTGCGGCGGCTGCAACGTAATAGCCGCCGGAAGCGCAGATATCCTCCACCACCACGTATAGCGGAATGTTCGGATACTGGGCACGCAGCCGTTTGATCTCGTCGTTGATATAACCGGCCTGTACCGGGCTGCCGCCAGGGCTGTTGATCTGCAGGATCACGCCCTGCGTATCCTTGTCCTTGAACGCGTCCTGCAGGCTGCTGATAATACTGTCTGCATTGGCCGCCCTGTCTGCAGCGATCACCCCGTTCAGTTCCACCAGCGCAGTATGCTTGCCGGTACTCAGCGTGGTTTCGCCCTTGTCGCCCATCCAGCCCATGAACAGGAACAGCAGCAGGAAAAGATAGGCGAAGGTCAGTGTCTTGAAGAAGATACCCCAGTGCCGCGTGCGGCGCTGTTCCTGCACTGCCGACATGGCCAGTTTTTCCAGCACCTCACGTTCCCAGTTTTGATTGTCAGCCATGTCAGTCCTTAAGATTCGTTCGAGCGGTAACTCATGCAGAAATCAGCGCATCATAAACTGGCAGCCAGGTGCCGGCAGCAAAAAAATGCGGGTTGCGCCACTCGGTCTTATTGTAGCGTAAAGGCATGCCGTCAACCTGCATCACCCGGCCGCCCGCCGCTTCCAGCACGCACTGTGCTGCAGCAGTATCCCACTCCATGGTGGTGCCGAGCCGCGGGTAGAAGTCCGCCTTGCCTTCCGCCACCAGGCAGAACTTGAGCGAGCTGCCCGCCGATACCACCTGGTTTGGCGGCAGCCGCTGCAGCAAGGCAGCGGTTTTCTCATCACTGTGTGAACGGCTGGCCACTACGCGTAATTCGCCTGCGGAGACAGCCGACACCGCAATCGGCTGCGGCGCAGCGCCGTCCCTGATACGCCACGCGCCGAGGTCGCGCTGGCCGAGATATGTGATATCCAGTGCCGGGGCATATACCGCCGCCAGCACCGGAAAACCGTCATGCACCAGTGCGATGTTGACGGTAAATTCGCCGTTGCGGTTGATAAACTCCCTGGTGCCGTCGAGCGGGTCGACCAGCCAGAACGGCGCACCCGGCGATACTGGCGGGTTGTGCTTGTTCTCTTCCGAAATGATGGCGATATCCGGCGCCATGCGCTGCAGGCCGGAGCAGATTACCTCATGCGCCGCCATATCCGCGGCCGTCAACGGCGAGCCGTCAGCCTTGTCCTGCAGCCTGGCACCATCCGCATCACGATAATGCTGCATGATGGCCGCGCCGGCCTGCTGCGCCAGGAGCGCCAATGCCGGCAGCCACTCGTGCCCCCCCTCGCCGAAACTCATGTTATCCGCCATGACAGCCTGATCAGGCATTTTCCTCCAGCCAGTCGCGCAACTCGGCAAAATTGTTCAGCAGCGCCACTGTTCTCAACATGCTCAGATGCTCTTCCGGATGTGCACCATGGGTCAGCCCCAAAGCGTCTACCCCGGCATTTTCCGCCATTTTCAGGTCATGCGTGGTATCGCCGATCATCAGTACCTGTTCCGGCCGCATGCCGAATTCGTCCATCAGTTCCAGCAGCATTGCAGGATGTGGCTTGGAGAAGGTTTCGTCCGCGGTGCGCGAGGCCTGGAAATAACGATCCATATCGCTGTTCAGCAGCGCGCGATCCAGCCCGTTGCGGCTCTTGCCTGTCGCCACGGCCAGCGCATGACCGGCCTCGTGCAGCCCGGCGATGGTCTCCCGCGCACCGGCAAACAGCGGAATGCTCGCATCCTGCGCCAGGAAATGACGGCGATAACGATCCGCCAGCGGTTCATACATGTCTTCCGGCGCCTCCGGCACTGCATGGCGCAATGCGTCTTTCAGCCCCATGCCGATCACGTGGCGCGCCGCCTCATCGCTTGGTACCGGCAATTCCAGATCGCGGCACGCGGCCTGGATTGAACCCGCGATTACCGCAGTGGAGTCCATCACCGTACCGTCCCAGTCGAACACGATTAATTCATAACGTTTAGCCATTGCTCATCCTTAAAACCAAGACGTGAAGTTTATCATCATTGCCAATCCGGCCTCCAACACCTAACATCCCGCGCCATGCACACCACACTCCCCGACTGGCTGATCTACTGCCGCCCCGGCTTCGAACGCGATTGCCTGGAAGAAACCCAGGCCATGCCGCACGAAATCAATGCCGACAGCGGCTTCCTGCTGCTGCATGGCAAGCCGCGCCTGAAATTTTCGCAACTCACCTTCGCCCGCCAGCTGATACGTCTGCACAACACAGTGGATAATTTGCCGGAGCGTGATCGCCTGACACCCCTGCTTGCTGCGATACCGGACACCCCGCAAAAGTTCAGCGCATTGTGGCTGGAAGTGCCGGATACCAATGCAGGCAAGACGCTGTCCGGCTTTACCCGGCGCTTCCAGCCGCTGCTGGAAGAGAAATTGCGCACCAGCGGGCGGCTGGCGACAGGGGAAAACCTGCCGCGCCTGCACATCTTCTTTCCCGATAAAAACCGCGCCCTGATCGGCAGCAGCGATCCGCACAACAGCGCCGCCGCGCACATGGGCATCCTGCGTCTGAAAATGCCGCACGATGCGCCGAGCCGCTCCTACCTTAAACTGGCCGAAGCCTTCGAGGTTTTTCTCAGCCATGAAGAGCAGGAAAAATGGTTCCGCCCCGGCATGCATGCCGTCGATCTCGGTGCCGCCCCCGGAGGCTGGTCCTGGCACCTGGTACAGCGCGGCCTGAAAGTCGCGGCCGTGGACAACGGTCCGCTCAAAGGCGTGGCCGCCGAACACCCGTCGATCAAGCATCTGCGTCTGGACGGTTTCCGCTACCGCCCGAAGCAGCCGGTAGACTGGCTGGTATGCGACATGGTGGAGCAGCCGCAGCGCGTCGCCGCGCTGGTCGCGGAATGGGTCGCGGCCGGTTTCACTACCCGCGCCATTTTCAACCTCAAACTGCCGATGAAGAAACGGGTCGCCGCCCTGGCCGATGCGCTTGATATCGTGCGTGACACGCTGGATGCCAAGCGGATGAAATACCGCCTGGAGGCCAAACAGCTCTACCACGACCGGGAAGAGGTAACGGTGTTTCTGGCGCGGGTTAAGCGGTAAACCGGCTGCGCGGGAAACTATCCCGCAGTTTCGCTTCTATCCGGCCTCCGCATCCAGCTTATCCACAAACTTCTGCAACTCCTTCGGTAATGGCGCCATAAAATTCAGTGGCTCCCCGGTCAGCGGATGCCTGAACGCAATCGAATGCGCATGCAGGAACATGCGCTTGAGGCCCTGCCTGGCAAGTTCCTTGTTGCGCGGGAAGTTGCCATACTTATCATCCCCTGCAATGGGAAAGCCGAGATGCGACAGGTGAACGCGGATCTGGTGGGTGCGCCCCGTCTTGAGTTGTGCTTCGAGCAGAGAAAACGCCGACCAGCTTTTCTGCAGGGTAAAAACCGTATGCGATGCCTGCCCGTCCTCGCGCACCATCACCCGCTTCTCGCCTTGCGGCGTGTCGAACTTGTACAGCGGCAATTTTACGTGCTGGCGGGCGTTCTTCCACTGCCCCAGCACCAGCGTCAGGTAGCGTTTGTCGCTGTTTCCCTCGCGCATGATCTCGTGCATGGCAACCAGGGCGGAACGCTTCTTTGCCAGCAGCAGCACGCCGGAAGTTTCACGATCCAGGCGGTGCACCAGCTCGAGGAATTTGGCCTGGGGACGCGCCTGGCGCAGTTGCTCGATGACACCGAAACTCACCCCGCTACCGCCGTGCACTGCCACCCCGGCAGGTTTATCTATCACCAGCAGCGCATCATCTTCATACAGGACGGGGAATTCCGCCGCCGGCACATAGTCGCGCTCGGGCTGCTCAGCCACCCGCACCGGCGGAATCCGCACCTGATCACCGAGCTGCAGGCGGTAAGTCTGGTCGATGCGCTTCTTGTTTACACGAACTTCCCCGCTACGCAGGATACGGTAGAGATGGCTCTTGGGAACCCCCTTGAGGTACTTGCACAGGAAGTTGTCGATACGCTGCCCGCTGCTATCCTCACCGACTTCCGCCCAGGTCACAGATTCTTTGCTTAAATCTTTCATTTTGCTGTTATACTTCGCGCTCGTGTGTGCGCCTTCGTGGAAATAACGGGATGTTCATTCCCCGTCCAGCTCAAGGCAGGCAGTCAAGCCGCCTACGAAGCAGCCGCCCGCCCGGTTAATGTCACTCACCGGAAATCAAGCAGTGATGGTAATTGATTTGCGCGCTCTAGGCACCCGGGATTTTGGGTACCTGTGAATTTTACCGTGCTGCCCCAACTAATTGGCGGCACGTGGATTTTAGACAAGCTAACAACGAGAACGAAACTTGAACGAACGTCTGCATCACAACTTGTACATTGTTGGAGCGACCCCTCTTCTCGCGCGCGGCTAGCCGCGCGTAGCTTTGCCCTGCCCGTGTCAGAGCGCGGGAGAAAAAATAATGAAACGCATGTTATTCAATGCGACACAACCGGAAGAACTCCGTGTCGCCATTGTTGACGGTCAGAAACTCATCGACCTCGACATTGAAACCGCCGGCAAGGAACAGCGCAAGAGCAACATCTACAAGGCCGTTATCACCCGCATCGAACCCAGCCTGGAAGCCGCTTTCGTCGAATATGGCGGCAACCGCCACGGTTTCCTGCCGTTCAAGGAAGTTGCCCCGCAATATTACCAGCCCGGCAGCAGCAACCGCCCGAGTATCAAGGAAGCCCTGCGCGAAGGCCAGGAACTGCTGGTGCAGGTCGAAAAGGACGAGCGCGGCAACAAGGGCGCAGCGCTGACCACCTACATCAGCCTGGCCGGTCGTTACATCGTGCTGATGCCGAACAACCCGAGCGGTGGCGGCGTATCGCGCCGCATTGAAGGCGAAGACCGCAACGAACTGCGTGACGTACTGGCCCAGCTGGAAGTACCCCAGGGCATGAGTATCATCGCCCGCACTGCAGGTATCGGCCGTTCGCTGGAAGAGCTGCAATGGGACCTCAACTACCTCAAGCAGTTGTGGGATGCCATCGAAGGTGCCGCCAATACCGAAAAAGCGCCGTCGCTGATTTACCTGGAGAGCAGCCTGGTGGTACGCGCCATCCGCGACTACTTCCATCCCGACATCGGCGAGATCCTGGTCGATACCGACGACATCTTCCAGCAGGCGCAAGCCTTCATGGGCACGGTGATGCCGGCCAACGTGAACCGCATCAAGCGCTACCATGACGACGTGCCGCTGTTCTCGCGCTTCCAGATCGAACACCAGATCGAATCGGCCCATGCGCGCGAAGTGCGCCTGCCTTCCGGCGGCGCCATTGTCATCGACCACACCGAAGCGTTGACCGCGATCGACATCAACTCTGCGCGTGCCACGCGCGGTACCGATATCGAGTCCACCGCGCTCAACACCAACCTCGAGGCGGCCGACGAAATCGCCCGCCAGCTGCGCCTGCGCGACCTGGGCGGCCTGATCGTGATCGACTTCATCGACATGGAAAGCAGCAAGAACCAGCGCGAGGTCGAGAACCGCGTACGTGATGCACTGCGCTATGACCGCGCCCGTGTGCAGACTGCGAAAATCTCGCGCTTCGGCCTGCTCGAACTGTCGCGCCAGCGCCTGGCACCGAGCCTGGAAGAAGGCAGCTTTACCCCGTGCCCGCGCTGCAACGGCCTCGGCCATATCCGCGGCACCGAGTCGTCTGCATTGCATATCCTGCGCATCATCCAGGAAGAGGCGATGAAGGAGAACAGCGCAGCAATCCACGTGCAGGTGCCGGTGGATGTCGCCACTTTCCTGCTCAACGAAAAACGTGCTGATATCCACCGCATCGAATCGCGCCTGAAGGCCGGCATTACGCTGATTCCCAACCCGCATCTGGAAACGCCGCACTACAGCGTGACCCGTCTGCGCCAGGATGACCTGACCAGCGAAGTGCTGCAAGCCAGCTACAAACTGGTGGAAAAACCGGAAGCCAGGGATACCGCCGCAGAAACTGCCCAGGAAATCAAGGCACAACGCCCCCAGGCTGCAGTACAGGGCATCACGCCGGCACAACCGGCCCCCATGTCCAAGGTACGCGAAGACAAGAAGCAGACCACTTCGCTGATCGGCAAGCTGTTCGGCTGGGTCAAGGCGCTGGGCGGCGAAGAGCAGCCGGCAGCGGCAGTTACCGCCACCAGCAACAACAAGCCCCGCAACGCTGGCCAGCCGCGCCGCGACCGCGACGACAACCGCCAGGGCGGCAACCGCCAGCGCAATAAGCCACGCCGCGACCGCGACGACAACCGCCAGGAAAAACCGGCACGCCCGGATTTGGCCAAGCCTCAGGAAGCGCGTACCGAACGGCCGCCGCGCCCACCACGCCAGCCGCGTCCGGCAGCCACCGAACAACCGGCACTGGAAACGCCAGCAGTTGCTGCAGCAACCGGCAGTGAGCAGCCAGCGGAAAATGTCCAGCGTGAAGGCCGCAAACGCGGTCGTCGCGGCGGCCGTCGTGAACGCGAGCGGCGCGAGCAACAGACTGCTGAGCAAACCGTTGTCGAGCAGCCCTCAACCGAGGTCATGGCCGCTACTGCGCCACAGCTGTCACGAACACCGGTCATAGCAGCGCCAACGGCTGTTGCACCCGCTACCACCGCCAGTGCGGCCGAACCGGTAGTGAGTGCAGTGGTTAAGGAAATTGTGGCACCTCAGGCAGTAGCGCTCGCGGAGATAGTCCATCAGCCGCAACCCGTTACCGAAGTACAGACGGACCTGTTCGCCCAGCCTGCGGCACCGGTTGAAGCTGAGCCAGCAATAGCGACTGCGGCCCCGACCGAGGCTCCCGCCCCGATCATGGCGGCACCCGCTCCCATCGAGTTGCCGGCATCAACGGCACCTGCCGCTGACAGCAGCACACTGGTGCAGATAGAAACCGACCCGGTAAAGATCGCCACGACGGCAGCCAGCATGCCTCCGCCCAACGCCGGCGGGCATGCGCCGCGCCGTCGCCAGCGCCCGCGCGAGGTATACAGCATGGAAACCGAAGAACTACAGCAAGTTGAAACGCACTCGCCCAACTAGGCAGTAGCAGCAGGCAACAGCAAAAACCGCATGGTGCGAGCCATGCGGTTTTTTTATTTATCCGTTCGCCTGAAGATTGTGCTGCCGGATATGCAATAGCAGGCCGGCCGCAGCATCCTCTACCAAATCCAGCACATGTTCGAAACCATCCGTGCCGCCATAGTAGGGATCGGGAACCTCGCGCTCGGCATAATGCGCGGAAAATTCGAGAACCAGGCCGAGGTGGCCCTGTGTCTCGCGCGGGCGCAGCCGTTCCAGAATGCCGAGGTTCGCCTCATCCATCGCCAGCACATAATCAAACCGGCTGAAATCGCTGGCTCCCACCTGCCGCCCACGCAAGGCACTCATGTCATAGCCTCGCCGACGCGCCGCTTCCTGCGCGCGCCGATCCGGTGTACTGCCGATATGGTAATCGTGCGTACCCGCGGAATCGATCAGGATATGCGCTGCCAGCCCGGCTGCTTCCACTTGCGCACGGAACACCGCTTCAGCGGTAGGCGAGCGACAGATATTGCCCATGCAAACAAACAATACTTTGGTTTTATTAGACTCTTGCATCATGAAGTGCTCTGCCCCGAACCAGATTTGCGAAAAGTTATGTTATATCCCATTTCGCCTATGCAGTGCATATGTCGCGTCGAACACGGTTTCTTCATCAGGGGGTCGTGCGCGCAAGCTCCTGGACATGTCGTATGGTTTCCGGAATCGGAACTGCCGGCAATGCGGCAAGCGTCGGCCGGGCAAAATAATAGCCCTGCACCATATCCACCCCTGACTGCACTGCAATCACTGCCTCCGCTTCGGTTTCAACCCCTTCCATCAATACCATGCAGCCCGACTCCTGCAGCAGTTCCACCAGACCGGCCAGCGCATGCCTGGTCTGTATATTGGCGGCATGCTTGACCAGCGACCGGTCGAATTTGACAATCTCTGGCCTGATTTTCCATACCCGATTCAAGTTGGAATTCCCGGTACCGAAATCGTCAATTGCGATGATGCATCCAAGCTTGCGGTAGTAATCCACTGCCCGGGAAAGCAGATTCTCATCGAAAATACTGTCTTCCAGGATTTCAATCACCACCCGGTGTGCCGGGAAATCGAACAGTTTCAATAATTCGGCAAAGTAACTCCCATAACCCTTACCGGCAATTACCGTACGTGCACTCACATTCAGGAACAGCCTGTGGGCATCGGGTACATGGGCGACCTGATTATGCAGATGCAAGTATCGGCACAGCCGGTCCAGAAAGACGTTTTCCGCTTCGCTCCGTCCAGGCCGCCCGAGAAGCTCCATGGGTGAAACCGGGCCACCCTGCTTGCCAGCACAGCGCATCAGTCCTTCCACACCAACCATCTTGCAAGACGCCAGGCTGTAAATCGGCTGAAAAACACTGCTTATCGTAACGTCCTCGAATGCCCCGACCAGCGCTCCCTCTTCCCAGCTGGTGCATTGCTGCATGCGCTGAATAGGAGACAGACTCAATGTTTCCATGATGCCGATTGCCCGATCCAAATATGGATTGCCTGAAATTGCCGCGCCGCTGCTGCCCTCTTTTGTGCGCTCAAAGCGCCCGAAACTGCGGGCTGCACAACGCCGTGACTGCGGCCGACCATTTGCGCAATATCATCCTGCCCGCTGCCCACGACTTTAGTGGCAGCATTTCTGGCTGAACCGGCAGAACAATACGGCCATCTCTCTTTTTCAGATGACAATTGCGTCTGGCTGCTTTGGGGCTGCATCTCGACTCCCTGATTTCAATAGCGACCGACCAATAGAGCAATGTGCGTGCCATCATGGATAATGATTTGTTACAAAACGAACATTTTTTCCGCATGCCACTCAGACCGGATATATCACCCCTAAGCAGGGCGCAAATTGCACCATCTGCGTGCATCAATATCCAGCCTGCCTGACTGCGCTATACGCCCGAATACCCATAATTATTATGGGAATATTATTCCGACCTGACGAGACTGGACATTGCCGGATCAGTGAATTGAAACGAGGCGCCCCATATCAGGGCTCCTGCAGCGCCGCTACCGGGCCTGGTTAACCTCACAAAGGAGAAATGAACACGCTGTCATGCAGCTTCTTCAACTGGTCACGCAGTTGCGCCGCCCTTTCGAACTCGAGATTCTTCGCAGCCTGCAGCATTTCCTTCTCCAGCCGCTTGATTTCCTTTGCCACATCCTTCTCGCTCATCGCCAGGTATTTTTCCTGCTCCTGCGCTGCCTTCAGCTGCTGACGCGCACCCTCGGCCTCGTAAGTTCCCTCGATGATGTCCTTGATGCGCTTGACCACACCCTGCGGCGTGATGCCGTGCTCCGCGTTATAGGCCTGCTGCTTGTGGCGACGACGCTCAGTCTCGCCTATCGCCTTGCGCATCGAGTCGGTGATGCGGTCGGCGTACAGCAGCGCCTTGCCATTGATATGGCGCGCGGCACGGCCTATGGTCTGGATCAGCGAGCGCTCGGAACGCAGAAAGCCCTCCTTGTCGGCATCGAGTATCGCCACCAGTGAGACCTCGGGAATATCCAGCCCTTCACGCAACAGGTTGATGCCGACCAGCACATCGAACATGCCCAGACGCAGGTCACGGATGATCTCCACCCGCTCCACGGTTTCGATGTCGGAATGCAGGTAGCGCACCTTGATGCCATGCTCGGAAAAATATTCGGTGAGCTGCTCGGCCATGCGCTTGGTCAACGTAGTGACCAGCACACGCTCGCCCTGCCTGATGCGCGCATTGGCCTCCGACATCAGGTCATCCACCTGGTGCGTGGCGGGACGTACCTCGATCAGCGGGTCAATCAGCCCGGTCGGACGCACCACTTGTTCCACCACCTGCCCGGCATGCTCGGCTTCATACACCGCAGGCGTTGCGGAAATGAATATGCTCTGGCGCATGACTTTCTCGAATTCGTCGAAACGCAATGGACGGTTATCCAGCGCAGAGGGCAGGCGGAAACCGTAATTGACCAAGTTCTCCTTGCGCGCGCGGTCGCCCTTGTACATGCCGCCGATCTGCGGAATGGTAACGTGACTTTCGTCGAGGAACATCAGCGCATTGGGTGGCAGGTAGTCCATCAGCGTGGGGGGCGCTGCGCCGTCCGGGCGCCCGGAAAGATGACGCGAATAATTTTCGATGCCCTTGCAAAACCCGATCTCATTGAGCATTTCCAGATCATGTCGGGTACGCTGCTCGATGCGCTGCGCTTCAACCAGCTTGTTCTCCTTCTGGAAGAACGCGATACGCTCCGCCAGTTCGAGCTTGATGGTCTCGATCGCGCGCAACGTGGTTTCGCGCGGCGTCACGTAATGACTGGAAGGATATACGGTAAATCGGGGCACACGGCTGAGAATACGCCCGGTCAGCGGATCAAACAGCGACAGCGACTCCACTTCATCGTCGAACAGTGTCAGGCGCAGTGCCTGTTCGCTGTTTTCCGCAGGAAAAATGTCGATTACATCGCCACGCACACGGAAATGCCCGCGCGAAAATTCCACATCATTGCGCTCGTACTGCATCGCGGTGAGCCGCTTGATCACGTCGCGCTGGGCAATTTTCTCGTTCTCGCGCAAATGCAGGATCATCCCGTGATAATCCACCGGGTCGCCGATACCGTATATCGCCGAAACGGTGGCGACAATGATGGCATCCTGCCGCTCCAGCAGCGACTTGGTCGCCGACAGCCGCATCTGCTCGATCTGCTCGTTGATGCTCGAATCCTTCTCGATATATACATCGCGCGACGGCACGTAGGCTTCGGGCTGGTAATAGTCGTAATAGGAGACAAAATATTCCACCGCATTCTCGGGGAAGAAATCGCGCAACTCGGAATAAAGTTGTGCCGCCAGCGTCTTGTTCGGCGCCATCACGATGGCCGGGCGGCCGGTACGGGCGATGACATTGGCCATGGTAAAGGTCTTGCCGGAGCCGGTCACCCCGAGCAGCGTCTGGAACAACAGTCCGTCCTCGATCCCCTCCACCAGCTGTGCAATAGCCGTGGGCTGGTCACCGGCCGGTTCGAACGGCTGATGCAAACGATAAGGGCTATTGGGAAAGGTTTTAATCACGAGTATAATTTTATCAATTCAGCTGTAAATTCTAACACGCGGTACAACCGCATTCTTGCTCTAGGAGTTATCTTGGATTTGTCTAAACGCGTGCAGGCCATCAAGCCTTCTCCCACCCTTGCCGTCACTGCCCGTGCGGCCAAGCTGAAAGCCGAGGGCAAGAACATCATCGGGCTGGGGGCGGGCGAACCCGATTTCGATACGCCACAGCACATCAAGGACGCTGCAATTGCCGCGATCAACAACGGTTTCACCAAATATACCGCCGTCGGCGGCACACCATCCCTGAAGCAGGCGATCATCGCAAAATTCAAGCGTGACAACGGGCTGGATTACGGCGCAAAGCAGATCCTGGTCTCCTGCGGCGGCAAGCAGAGCTTCTTCAACCTTGCACTGGCAGTGATCAACCCCGGCGACGAGGTAATCATTCCGGCACCGTACTGGGTGTCCTATCCCGACATCGTGCTGATTGCGGAAGGCAAGCCGGTGATTGTGCAGGCAGGTATCGAACAGGGTTTCAAGCTGACGCCGGCACAACTGGCCGCCGCGATTACCGCCAGGACGCGGATGGTAGTCATCAACAGCCCGAGCAACCCGTCCGGTGCGGTATATACCCTGGACGAGCTGAAGGCACTGGGCGAAGTGTTGCGCGCACACCCTGATATCCTCATCGCCACCGACGACATGTACGAACATATTGCGCTGACCGATGAAACCTTCGTCAATATCCTGAATGCCTGTCCCGACCTGTATTCCCGTACCATGGTGCTGAACGGCGTTTCCAAGGCCTATTCGATGACCGGCTGGCGCATCGGTTACGCCGCCGGTCCGGAGCACATCATCACTGCAATGGAAAACGTGCAATCGCAAAGTACGTCCAACCCGACCTCGATCTCGCAGGTGGCTGCCGAAACTGCACTGAACGGCGATCAGGGCTGCATCACCCCCATGCTCAAGGCATTTCGCGAGCGCCACATATTCGTGGTAAACGAACTGAACAAAATTCCCGGCCTCAACTGCATCATGGCGGGTGGCGCCTTCTACGCCTTTCCCGACGCAAGGAACGCCATCGCCGCGCTGCATCAGAAGGGCATCCTCAAGGAAAGCACCGACATCGCATTAGCGGAATATCTGCTGGTGGAAGCCGGCGTGGCCGTGGTTCCGGGTTCGGCTTTCGGCAGCGCAGGTTACCTCCGCCTGTCCTTCGCCACGTCCATGGACAACCTGCAGGAAGCGATCCGCCGCATGACAAAAGCATTAAGCTAGAACCAAAATGGACCACATCGAGCAGCAGCCGCTAATCGATAAGATATACACCCTGATCGAGCGCAACGAGCTTACGTTGCCGACGCTGCCCGACGTGGCCATCAATATCCGCAAGCTGATTGACGACCCCAACGTTTCAGCCGACCAGATCGTTACGCTGGTTTCCAGCGACCCGGCAATTACCTCGCAAATCATGCGCACCGCCAACAGTGCGCCCTTCGTCGGCAAACCGCCTGTCGAGAATGTCCGCGAAGCCATAACGCGCCTGGGGTACAAGCAATTACGCAACGTCGTGCTGACCGTCACCATGTCGGAACTGCTGCAGGCCAGCAGCCCGGTGGTGAAGCGGCACATGGTGAAGTACTGGGAACACAGCCGTGAAGTAGCCGCGGTCAGTTTCGTGCTGGCCCTGCACCAGAAGCACCTCAATCCGGACCAGGCAATGCTGGCGGGACTGATTCACGAAATCGGCGTCATCCCCCTGTGCATGTCCATCGACAGAACGTTCCCGACGGTGGACGAGCAAACCCTGGACTCGCTCCTGTGCGAGTTCCATGTTGAGGTCGGCTCCAGGCTGCTGCAGTCATGGAATTTTCCACAGGACATGATTGACGTCATCGCCGGGCATGAGGACCTGCATCGCGCATCCAGCACTCCGCCGCTGGCAGACTATGTAGACGTGGTCACCGTAGCCAACCTGCAAGACCGCGTTATTGCGAAAATTGCCGCCTGGGAAAACATTGCCGCTACGCAGCGACTGGGAATGACCCCGCAGGACTGCCAGAACTTCCTGGAGCGCTTTGCGCAACAGCTGGAGATAGTACACAACATGCTTGGCATCAATACGGACGAGAGCCGCCCGTACAAGGCAATACATCCCGCTCCGCAATCCGCATCACGCCCCGGGCACCATGTCGAGCAGCACGGCAGCCTGCTCACGTCCATCATGCACTTGCTCGATCCGGGCAAGTCCTAGCGCGCCGCCCGTAACACCGGCTCGCCCACTTTACCGGTCAGCAACAACGGCACACTTCCTGCACGCACTTTCAGATCGGCAAGGAAATGGCCATTAAGCTCCCGACTGGTATCGATATCAAGATAGCCGGAAGCGCTCAGCACGCCGGCGGCTAGCCGCAACTGGCGATAGCGCTGAATCCCGTTTTCCAGTTGCAGGCGACCACTCAACTCATCAAAGTGAGTACGCCCGCCCGGATCGCCGTCACGCCCAGCCAGACGCACCGTCTCCACCATATCCATATCGCTGAGGGCTCCCTTCTTCAGGGAGAAGCTGCCGTCCAGGCTGGGGTTCCCACCCAGCAGTGCCAGCTTGTCCGCCTGAATCGAATAACCGGCATTGCCATCCAGCTCGCCTTCGATTCTGGCGGCAGGGAAAGCATCGTGCATTTCCAGGGACTTCACCGTCATATGCCCCTGCATCAGCCAGCCCTTCTGCCAGTTCAGGCGCGCATTGCCCACCAGCGTCCCGCCATACAGCCGTGCATCAAAATCGCTGAAGTTCATCTCGCCATCGCGCAACTGCCCTTGCGCGTTCAATTCGTTGAAATGCACATAGGGCAATATGGGCAACTCGCTTTCCTTCAGGCTCAATTCAAGGCCCAGTTGCTGCCCCGGCTGCGCGTGCAGCTGCAGATTGAGTTTGCCATCCTCGCTGCCGAGTACCGCCTTGGAAAAATGCCCCTGCGCATCAAACTCCACGTTGCCGTTTATCGCCGGCAGCTTGACCAGCTCACTGTTGACGCGGGCACCCCGCAAGGTCATCCGCGCCAGCGGATAATGTGCATCGCCCGCTGCCGCCTCCAGCCAGGACAGTGTCTTGTCGAACGAGGCATCGTCGAGTTGCAGGTTGTTCAACTCGGCATTATTGATTGCCCGGGTGTCGGAAAGCAGGGCCGTGAAATCAAAATGCAGCACCACAGTGCCGGCCTTCAGCTCCCGCCCATTACCGACAGTCACTTCGTGCAACTCAAGTTGCGGCGAAGGTAACAGCGTCGCACTCATCTTGCCGATATGTACCGGCTGCCTGAGTTGCGCTGAAAGCCGCTTCTCGACCTGCAGGACATAGCCCTGCATCGGCCAGATGTATGGCAATACCACAACCAGCACCAGCACCAGCACCAACAGTCCGGCCGCAATTTTCCCCACCGGCAAAGGTTTGCGACGCACCCGGCTCTTTTTCGGAGCCACCGCAGCAACCTGCTCTACAGCCGGTTCGGCCTGCTCGTTTCTGGCCTGCGCTTCGGCCTGCACCTTGGCACGTTTTTCCGCATCGGCCCATGCCTTGGCCTGGTCATCCGCAAGCTTGCGTGCCGCCTCCTCTTCCCTGGCCCGGCGCTCAGCTTCCGCCCTGGCCTGAGCTTCGGCCTGCTTGCGCGCAATCTCTTCCTCCTGCGCCTTGCGTTGTGCCGCCGCCCGCTCTTCGGCCGCTATTTGTTCCGGTGATTTGTCCGGCACAGCTTCAGCCTTCGGCACCGGCTGCATAGTCTCGGCGGCAACCGATATGGCCAAATCCGCCAATCCGTTCAGCGCGATCGGCTCCAGGTTGAGGTCAGGCTGCTCTGCGGCCTTGGCTGCCGTCTGCTCTGCTGCTGCACGCTCGTCCATCACCTGATATACCTGATGTTCGCGTCCATGCTTGTCTTTTTGCACACCGCGATATCTGAACAGGCCGGCATATTCGGCAGTCAGCCGCGAGACCACATCAAAATAGGAGCGCGAAACATAGATCTGGTCGGTTCCCGCAAAACTCATGATGCGCTGCGCATCGTTGATGCCATCACCGACCATGTTGAACTGGCCGTTCATATCCTTGACCACGTTCACCGGCCCGAGATGAATACCGATTCTGACATTCAGTTCAGGATAGTCGCGGTGCTGGTTGGCGGTCACTGCTGCACGGAATTTCATGGCGACATCGAGTGCATCCTCGGGGTGCTGCAGGAAGCCGATTGCCGCCCCATCGCCGGTATCCAGAATGATGCGCTGGCTCTCCGCGAGTTCCTTGATGAACTCAGACACCAGTTCGTTGAACTGCCCTTTCAAGTCGATCTGCCTGGCAACAGGCAATTTTGTATAACCGACCACATCGAAGAACAGCACGGTAGCAATCGTGCTGCGTGCCGCGCCCTGGCCAGTCTTGAGCTTAGTCATGTCAAACTCGGCTCGCGCCTTGGCTGCCTGCTGACTGCGTTTCGACTCTTCTTCCTGCTTGATTCTGGCTTGCTCGGCCGCAGCTTCGGCCTCAATCCGTGCCGCCTGCTCCGCCTGTTTGACTCGTTCAGCCTCGGCTTCGAGCGCCTCCCTGGCTTTAGCGGCTTCCGCCTCCGCACGTGCCTTGGCTGCTTCCTGCTCCGCCTTCAGCCGTGCCGCTTCCGCTTCGCGTTTGGCTTTGGCCTGCGCTTCGGCCAGTGCCTTGGCTTCCGCTTCCGCCTTGGCTTTCGCCGCTTCGATCTCCGCGCGTGCCTTGGCCGCTTCCTGTTCGGCCTTCAGCCGCAAGGCTTCGGCTTCTTCCCGCGCCTTCGCGGCTTCCTGCTCCGCCTTCAGCCGTGCCGCTTCCGCTTCGCGTTTGGCTTTGGCCTGCGCTTCGGCCAGTGCCTTGGCCTCCGCTTCCGCCCGGGCTTTCGCCGCTTCGATCTCCGCTCGTGCCTTGGCTTCTGATGCAGCTTTCTGCTTGGCCTGCGTTTCCGCCTCTGCCCGTGCTTTTGCCTTCTCTGCTTCCGCTGCCAGAACTTCCGGCGTGGGCGCGCGCATTATGGTCGTGAAATCGAGTTCCATGCCCTCGTTTTCGACTTTCTTTGCCGGCACAGCCATCTTCGGCGTTGCCATCTTGGGGCCCGCACTGGCTTTCACGCTCGCCTTGTCCTGGATATACCCCCCACCCAGCAACTGTTTCAGCATCGCCCCCATGGACGGCCGCAAGCTCGGCGCTGCATGCTTCAGCACTTCATCAACCGTAGATTTTCCGTCAACCAGCAGCAGGGCCCGCTTGATATCGCCCGACAGATTATTGGTGCGGCGGGAAATCTCCGCCTCACCCTCGCTGGTTCTGACAAAAATGACTTTACTGTCCATATCCCCTTGCTATCTGTTGCGCTGCCACACAGGACACCGCAATCGAAAATTATTTCCCGCTCGGCTGTTCCGCCGGTTTAGGCGGCTCTGCCGGATTTTTCTGGCCCGAGGGTGGAATCTTATCGTTTTTTGCACCAAACAGCTTGTTCAACAGATTCCCGACCTTGATCCCGAGTGCCGTTCCCAGCCCCGGCCCCAGCAATGCGGTGCCCACTGCCGCCCCTGCCAGCGCGGAACCGGTAGGGTGCAGCACCGGATCGCGCACAGTACCGGAAACGGCCAGTGGCATGCTTACCAGTGTTGCGGTTCCCTTCAGGTCGGTATCAAGCAGCCCGCTCAACTGCAGCTGTGGAGAAACATCCAGCTTGCCTGCCGCATTAAGGGCACCGGATGACACTTTCAGATTTTTTAAATGATACCCACTGCCATTCACCGAGAGCAAGCCGGAAAGCTCGTCAAACTTGGTCTGCCCGCCCTTGTTGCCACTTTTCAGCGGATTGCTTGCTGCCTGCACCAGGTCGATCTTGCCAAGCACGCCTTTCTTCAGCCGGAAATTGCTATTGATATCCACGTTATCGGGAAAGCGCTGAAATTCGTTCATCCTGGCAGAAAACTTTGCTTGCCCGCTCAGCGAACCGGTCAACATCACTTCGTTATTCAGTGCTTCAACCAGCGGCTGCACAGCAATATTGTTAAATGAGACATCCGCATCCAGAAATTTCTCGCCGGGCTGCACCACAGCCGCGCCATGCAATGTCCCTCCGTATAACTTGCTCACCAGCTTGTCCAGCCTGAACTTCCGCATCGTGCCGACAACATGTGCCGTAGCCGAATCCAGCAACAGCATGCGTCGCACATTCAGCGGCAAACGTACCGCAGCATTCTTGACGTCCACATCCGCATCAAAAAACAGGCTGGCCGGCAACGCACGCACATCGGCACCGTGTCCCTCCAGGCGCCCCTTTGCCTGCAACCTGCCCGCCATCTCAATCCCATCACCCAGCGACGGCCAGCGTCCCAGATCACCGTCAACCGCATCCATGCTTATATCCAGCTTCCATTCCGGCTGCCATGCCAAGTGGGCCGTGCCGTCAATGCGCGTGCCCAGCAGGTCTGCGGAAAATCTGTTGGCAGTAAACTGTCCCTCGGCGAGAATGCCGCTGATATTCATGCTATCTATCGGCAACCCCGGATAGCCCGGCGGCGACCATCGCCGGAAGCCGGCCTCGACCTGGAAAACCCCACCCGGTTGCGGATAAATCAACGCGGCAAATTTCTGGTCAGCCATGGAAATCGCTGCCTGCTTCAGGCTGCTGTCTGCAGCCAGCTCCAACTTGCCTTCCAGCGGCCCCAGCGTCATAGTCGGCATGACAACCTGCATGCCAGTGAATCGCAACTCCTCCAGCCGCAGCAGGCTGTCGGCCACACTACTATTACGCAACCAGGCCAGAATCTTTGTCAGTTGCTCCTGCGTAATACTGCCTTGATCCAGCACCAGGCTATGAATGACGCGTTGCGATTTCAATAACGAATGCAAGTCGAAAAAAATTCCAACCGATTGTGCTGTTGCCTCTGGCCTGGCCCCGAGTTGCACCCCTTCCAGAGCCAGATGCGGCAGCGGCAACATATCCAGTTTCAAGTGGCTGATTCTTACCGGCTCGCCAAAATTTTCACTCAACGTCTGCTCAATTTCAGGCACGTAAACATCAAGCGGCGTCAGATAAGCCGTTGTGGTTGCCAATAACACAAACAGCATCACAGCAACCAGAAAACGCTTGAACCACTTCATTATCACAACGGTATGGTATTGACCTGAATGTACGGAATCGTTAGTATAGCCGCCTCATCAATTCCCTGATAGCTCAGTCGGTAGAGCGACGGACTGTTAATCCGCAGGTCCCTGGTTCGAGTCCAGGTCGGGGAGCCAGATAAGACAAGGGCTAGCGTTTATGCGCTAGCCCTTTATCTTTATGCCTGTGACAAAATAGACACTCGGCAATGACCTGTTCAGTGCCCAATCTTTAGCAAGGCCAAGGCAGACTCCTCTGGTCAGCCGACAATAGTGTACGAAAAATCTCCTGCTGCTCGGCGTTTGTGTGCGACGACCAGTTGCGCATAGTGTGCATCAAACAAGGGACGCTGTGCCGAAAGCGCCGGCATAATCGGCCAGCTGCTGTTGTGTAAATTGAAACGCGGCATATTGCCATCAACATCCTGCAATGCATCGACGTAAGCCTCCAGCGTTCCAATATCCCGCCAGTAAGCCTCCTCCTCATACGGCCTCACGCCTGGCACTTTGTTTTCAGCCAAGTCATATGCGTAGACCCGGTGACTATCCACCAGCCGCGGCAACAGGTGTTTCCCAAAATCGGTTTCGCCATGCCGCAAGGCCTGATCCAGGCTGTCCACCAGCACCTCAGGAGTAAACAGGTAATTTCCCGTGGAAACGCATGCTCGTGCAGAATTAAAAGCGATAGGGACTGGGCACTCCGGCTTTTCCTGAAAATTCCCGATACGGCCCTGTCCCTCCGTCACGATGACCCCGAACGCTTTCGCCTGCTCCAATGCTACCCGCGTCGTGGCCACAGTAACCTCGGCATTGCATTCACGGTGATAGGCAGCCATCTGGCGCACGTCCATCCGGTAAACCTGGTCCGCTGCAAATACTGCCACCAGATCAGGATCATGCTGCTCAATGAGTTCCAGGTTTTGATAGACAGCATCCGCCGTGCCACAAAAATATTGCCCTTCTTCATACCTCGGCACAACTACCGAAACAAAGCACTCTTCATTGCCCGGGGCAAGCGTCCAGTTTGCGTGAATATGCTCTATCAGTGATTCAGGCTTGTACTGTGCCAGCAGATAAATCGACTCGATACCTGAATTCACCAGATTGCTGAGCACAAAGTCCACCAGGCGGTAACCGCCAAAAACGATGGAAGGCTTGGCGTGGTTAAAGGTAAGCGGATGCAGGCGCGAACCTTCCCCGCCCGCCAATATCATCGCAAGAATTCTCTCAGACATGATCCCCCCTGCAGCTGCTGGTAGCCCAACGAAAGCGCACCAGCAAAACTTACAGCAACCTCAGTGATACAGCTGGTCTATCTCCGCCTCTGCCGCAATCCAGTCATCTACGGGATTACCATTCTTGAAACCACGTTGCTCGGCACGGAAATAGGCTGCGGTAGCAATCATCTGATATCTGTCCATACCATCGCCCAGGGTCTTGGTGGAATGTACGGGCTGGCTTTTCTTGCCGCCTGGAGCCTCGGACGACATTGCGTTTTTGGGAGTGTTGCGTTTGCTCGACTCTGAAGACATGCGTGACATGATTACTCCTTTCCGTTTTATAAAATCTCATAAAACTAGGAAGCTGGTCAGCGTTCTAGATATCCGCAATTCCAGATTACAGATAAGCCCGCAAATCTCCCGATGCGGATGGTTCGGGGAAAATACGGTGAAGACAGAAGTCATCCGAAGCCGCTCGGATGGCTTTGTAAAAACTACTCCAATCCACCATGCATGACAAGCCATGTGCTAGAACAAAATAAGTTCCCTGCCAAACAGCTATTTGCTACGCGCAAACCATACCTCACCCATATGACATATTTGTGAAAACGGATTACCGTATCCAGCGTGAGTACTCAAAAGTAAAACACAAGTTGCTAACCACAAGCCCCTATTGCACCGCACGCAGTACAAAAATCGCAACCATCTTTCTTGATGACCGTGCGGTTGCCGCATTCAGCACATTTCTTGCCCGCGATCATGTGCAACTCACCCTGTTTCTTCTTGCGCGTCTGCGGTGTCGAAAGAATGCCGGCCTCCGAGACTGGATATCCTTCTTCAGTAAGAATGCCCAGCATGGCATAACGGTGAATCATCAGCCGCGCTACGTAAGCCACGGTGGACGGCCATACCTGGGATTTCTCGCTGCCCGGTATCCGGGCCAGGAAGTCCCCCAGCGGCTCGGGGTAATTGAGCAGCTTGCGCAGCTTCATGCCGATCCACGCCGGGTCGATCACGCGCATGTCCAGACTGAGGAGTTTGCACAGGCCATCGAGCGCGCGCGGATATTCGCCGGACAGCCATACCGAGTAGGGACGGCGCTGGCCATCAGGCAACACCAACTCCTTAAGCCCAAGCACGAAATCGTCACCGCCAGCATGATTGAGCACATCCACCGTCCAGCTCATGGTGCCGTCCGGACTGACCTTCGGCTCTTTTTTCGAGAACATCGCATCCAGCACCGGCGTTCCCTCGCCGTCCTGCATCTCCAATGCGCCCAGCTGTTCGCAACGGTAACGCACGATCCTGGCAAGTCCGGACACCAGACTGGGTACGCGCATCTTGTCGCCATTCGGCGGCAATGGCATGTCAAAAGCATCGTCGCCGGCTGCTTTTTCCAGCACTGCCAGCTTCATGTTAAGCCAGCCACGATCTTCCGCACGCATATCCATGGACAATGTCTTGGCGACGGCACCAAGCCCGCGCGGCTGCTCCGCACCGTTGACCCACACCTCGAACGGGTGTGCCTGGCCATTGGTTATATGGCTAACAAAAATGGCAAAACTGCCCTGCGGGTGTTCGACCATGTACACCCATGCCTCGCTACCTGCAGCCTGCACCGGGCGCCCTGGCCAGCGCAGGCTGGCCAGGGCTGGGGTCGGCATCATATCCAGCACTACGCGACGATCGACGTCGGACTGGTCGATATCGTGCTGTGTTTCGTCAACCGGCTGGACCGGTTTCACCTCCAGCACTGCACCCAACACACTGTTCGGCCGGTAAGTGGTGATACCTTTCAAGCCGCGCTTCCATGCCGCCATGTAGAGGTTCTCGAATTCCCCGAACGGATAGTCAGCCGGCACATTAACGGTCTTGCTGATCGCGGTATCCACAAACGGCTGGATCGCAGCAGACATTTCCATGTGATCGAGTGCGGACATTTCCAGCGCGGTAACGAAATAGTCGGGCAGGTTTTCCACATCAAAACCAAGATGGCGGTACAGACGCCAGGCATGGTCCTCCACCTGGATCGATTTCTTGCTGCCATCGTGCATGCGCTTGTTGCGGAAATAAAACCAGGAGAATGGCGGCTCGATGCCGTTGCTGGCATTGTCGGCAAACGCAAGACTGATGGTGCCGGTGGGTGCGATCGATAGCAGATGGCTGTTGCGTATGCCGTGCTGGCGGATGCGCTGCTTGAGCTTTTCCGGCAGGCGCGAAGCGAAACCGGGCGCAGCCAGGTATTTTTCGGCATCGAACAGCGGAAAGGCACTTTTCTCCGTCGCCAGGTCGACCGATGCTTCATAAGCTGCATCGCGCATCATCTCGGCAATGCGTGCCGCCATATTGCGCCCTTCCACGCTGTTGTATTTCAGGCGCAGCATCACCAAGGCGTCACCCAAACCGGTAAAGCCGAGGCCGACACGACGCTTGGCTTTAGCCTCGGCCAGCTGCTCTTCAAGTGGCCATACCGTGGCATCCAGCACGTTGTCGAGCATCCGCGCCGCCAATGCCACGACGCGCACAAAGCTGGGAGAATCGAACTCCGCCTGTGGCGTGAACGGGTTGAGCACGAAAGCCGCCAGGTTGACACTGCCCAGATCGCAGCAGCCGTAGCTGGGCAGCGGCTGCTCACCGCAAGGATTGGTCGCCTCGATCTTTTCGATATAGGACAGGTTGTTGTCGTGGTTTATGCGGTCGAGAAACAGCACGCCGGGCTCTGCATGGTCGTAGGTCGCATGCATGATTTGCCGCCACAGGTCCGTTGCCTTGACCACACGATAAACCCACAGCTCATCTGCACGCTGGTATGCGCCCCCTTCCAGCGCCGCGGGAGAGGGCCTGGCCTTGTGCACCAGCTCCCATTGCGCATCGTCCGCCACCGCCTGCATGAACGCGTCCGTCACCCCCACCGAGATATTGAAATTGCGCAGATCGCCTTCATCCTTGGCATGGATAAACGCCTCAACATCAGGATGGTCGCAACGCAATACGCCCATCTGTGCACCGCGCCGGGCACCCGCCGACTCCACCGTCTCGCACGAACGATCAAATACGCGCATGTAGGACACCGGACCGGAAGCACGGCTGTTGGTACCCTTGACCAGCGCATCCTTGGGACGAATATCCGAAAAGTCATAACCTACGCCGCCGCCGCGGCGCATGGTTTCCGCAGCCTGCTGCAGCGCATCGTAAATGCCCGGCTTGCCATCGACCAGACCACTGATCGCATCGCCCACCGGTTGCACGAAACAGTTGATCAGCGTCGCCTGCAAATTGGTTCCCGCCGCGGAGTTGATACGCCCGCCCGGAATAAAGCCACTCTCCAGCGCCCACATGAACTGCGACTCCCAGGCTACGGGATCCGCTTCCACCGCAGCCAGCGCTCGCGCCACGCGACGGCGCACATCCCGCGCGCTCACTTCGCCGTTCTTGCAATACTTTTCCTGTAATACTTCGGGGGTGACTTCCTGCTCCGGCAAGAGAGCGATGGATTCTTCCATCTTCATTTATTCTCTCCTCAACTTATCCATGATTAATGCCGTACCCGACCCTGGTAACACGCATCCGGCATTGCCTGCTATCTTAGTCCCATCGAAGCGAACTGTCATGGCAATACAATCAGCGAAATATTTGTACAAATGATATTTGCCTGTATAATTGCACGCGTCTGCTAGTTCAGACATCATGTAGTGCCTAGAGCAGGGCAACAACTCAGAGCCCCGAACAGGGGCTCTCTTTTATTCAGATGTCCGCCAGCGGTATCCCGCTTGCTTCCTCATCCCGTGAATTCATTGATTGCAGCAAATCCGTCAGGCACTGGTTTAGCTGCGCCAGCGTTTCCGGCGGCAATTGCGCCAGCGCATCAGGCAATATCCCGCGTAACGGTTTAGGCGCTTTCTCGATAATCGCTTCCCCCGTCTCGGTTACGTACAGCTTGACGATGCGATTGTCGTTGGCGGCACGCTTCCTGCGGATCAGTTTTTTCTGCACCAGCAGATCGACCAGATTACTCGCCGTCGACTGATGTATGGACAACCCTTCGGCCAGCTCGGTAACCCGTATCCCCGGAATCTCGGCAATCAGTGCCAGCGCCCATAACTGCGAGCCGCTGATCTGACATCTTTTTTCTACGTACTGGAAGTGCTTTTTAACCGACCGGAAAATAACCCGGAACTGCTTCAGAACCTGAGCAGCCTGCGCATTCTGTTGTTGAGTATCCATAAATTGAATAAAACCGAAAAGTTCGCTGATGGCAGCGCGATCATGAAGGCAAAGTATAGCAAGGCGGCTATTTTTAATCCCGGCTGTTGAGCTCCATGTGGCGAAAAAGACACCCCTCCGACCATCAGGGAATTCCCGCCCCCCCCAACGGCTGGCAACATCGGCCGCCCTCCGCATAATTGGCTGGCGCAGAATGCTGTTTAGCGGGAAAATGCGCGCCTCGATTTTCCGGAGCCACTCATGACCATTGCCGACCTCAATCAGCGCCATGCCATTGCCAGCCATATCCAGTTCAAGGAAGGCCCGGGTCGGCTGACCGTTGCCGAGATTGCCAACGCCCACGCCAGCGCCAGTATCGCATTGCAGGGCGCCCACCTGATGACCTGGCAACCGAAAGGCCAAGAACCCGTCATCTGGCTGTCCAAATTCGCCAAATTTTCGCCCGGAAAATCCATCCGTGGTGGCGTACCGGTCTGCTGGCCCTGGTTCGGCCCGCACGCCAGCGACAGCAAATTGCCCGGCCATGGCTACGCCCGCACCGTAATGTGGGAGGTGCTGGAAACCCGGGCAATGCCCGATGGCTCAACCTTCATCCGCCTTGGCCTGATCGAAAATGACGCCACTCGTGCGCAATGGCCACACCCCTCCAGCGTACAGCTGGAAATCACTGCCGGCCCGACCTTGCACATGGCGCTCATCACCCACAACAGTGGCGCCCAATCCTTTACCCTGGGCGAAGCACTGCACACCTATTTCCACATCAGCGACGTGGCCCGGATGACCATCCACGGGCTGGAAGGCTGCGACTACATGGACAAGGCAGGCGGCGCTTCCGAGCTCAGGACACAGCAGGGCGGCATCGTCATCACCAGCGAAGTGGATCGCGTGTATATGAATACCGCCGCCGACTGCTTGATCGAGGATCGCGGCCTCCAGCGCACCATCCGCATCGCCAAACAGGGTAGTCAATCCACTGTGGTGTGGAACCCGTGGACGGCAAAGGCCGACCAGATGGGCGACTTCGGCCCCGAAGGCCATCGCGGCATGGTGTGTGTGGAGAGCGCCAATGCGCTGGGCAATGTAGTGAGCGTCGCGCCCGGCGAAACGCATCGCATGGTCGTGGAATACAGCGTCGAAGCACTGGGCTGACAGCGAGCAAACAATAAAGGCAGCCGAGGCTGCCTTTATTGTTCATGCAATTTCAATCCGCCGGTTATGCGCGCTTCTTGAACTCGTTGGTGCGGGTATCGATTTCGATCTTGTCGCCGATCTCGCAGAATGCCGCCACCGGCAGTTCAAAGCCGGTGTTGAGCTTCGCCGGCTTCATCACTTTACCGGAGGTATCACCACGCACTGCAGGTTCGGTATAAACGATTTCGCGTATGACCGTATTCGGCAGTTCGACCGAAATCGCCTTTTCGTTGTAGAACACCACTTCGCATGACATGCCGTCTTCAATGTAGTTGATCGCATCGCCCATGTTCTCGGCTTCGATCTCGTACTGGTTGTATTCCTCGTCCATGAATACGTACATCGGGTCGGCAAAGTAGGAATAGGTACATTCCTTGCGATCCAGGATGATCTGGTCGAACTTGTCGTCGGCCTTGTACACTGTCTCACTTGGCGCATCGGTGAGCAGGTTCTTGAACTTCATCTTCACCACCGAACCGCTACGTCCGGAACGGCTGTATTCCGCTTTCTGCACTACCAGCGGCTGGTCGTTGACCATCACCACGTTGCCGGCGCGCAGTTCCTGTGCTGTTTTCATGTCTCTCTACCTGCCTGATTTTCAAAGTCGCGCATTCTACCAATTTCCCGGGAAAAATCCAGCAGATTCAATGCCAGACTGTTTCCGGCCAGCTGTTGCGCCCACGCCTGCGAATATTGCCTGAACATGGACCCGTAAGCCCGGAAACCGTTCCATCCGGACGCCAGCCCTGCTTCGCCATTCCACCACTCCCAGAATATCCGCAGCGCTTGAGCGGCTTCCGGCTGCATTCCCGTACAATACAGGTTCATGAAGGCACGCAGCTTCTGCATATGCACCCCGTCATGCTGCGGGTAGATGTGCCAGACACACGGCTTGGCCGCCCACTGCGCACGGATAAAGGAATCTTCGCCGCGCACGAAATTGATATCGCATGCCCACAGCAGCCTGTCGTAGCTTTCCTGCTCCACGAACGGCAGCACATGCAGCCGCAAGTTACCGCGCTGCCAGGCAACGCCCGCCCCGCCCTGTATCTGCCCGAAAAATCCCGCGAGCTGTGACAATACCCGCCCTTCCGGCACCAAACAGGTCACCGGCTGCTCCCCCTGTGCCCAGGCATGCAGCAATTCCGGCAACACCGGGTTCTCGTAACAGAACAGCGACACGCGCAATTCGTCCGGACGCGGTGCAGCCAGGGCCAGTGTCTGCCAGTAAGCGGCGATAGCCTGCGGATCGTTCTGGAAAGCGTCGCGTCGCGCCAACAGGTCGCGTTCCAGCAAGAGCCCGCCGGTCTGTGGCGTAAACCCGGGAAAGAAAAAATACTTCATGAGTGGCAGCCGCGGATGCGGTGAAGGCAGTTTGTGGCAGCCGGCCACCCAGTCTTCGGCACTGAGGTATTCGAGGTTCAGCCACACTGCCTTGCGTTGCTGATTCGCCATCGCCGCCACGTAGCGCTCCGGCAATTCGCAGGCAAACGCCTCGATCACCAGTTGCGCAGGTTCGACTTCGGGAAAGGATAACGTCCAGTGCCGCACCTCGATACCACTCTGCTGCTGCACAGCAAGCAAAGGGTCGACTGCCGGACACAGTCGCTGCAGGCTGGCGAGATCGTCCACCCACAACCGTACTGCCACATCATGCTCATTGGCGAGTTGCCGCGCCAGCCGCCAGCACACGCCGATATCACCGTAATTGTCGACCACGGTGCAGAAAATATCGCAATGAACAGGCGTACTCATTCCGTTCGCAACGCCTCCACCGGATCAAGCCGTGCCGCACGGTGCGCGGGCATGACACCGGCGACGAGGCCGACCGCCACTGCGCTGAATTCCGCCAGTACTGCAAAAAATACCGGTGTATATACCGGCAGCGCGGGAAAAATGAAATGCAGCCCCTGTGCGATGCCGATACCCAGCGCCAGGCCGCCCAGACCGCCCGCAGCGGCCAGCAGCATGGCCTCCCCCAGGAACAGCAGCAGCACCTGCTGTTGCCGCGCACCCAGCGCACGCAACAGGCCGATTTCACCGGTGCGCTCGCTCACCGCCATGGTCATGATGGTGAGGATGCCAACGCCGCCGACCAGCAGCGAAATACCGCCCAGCGCCCCGACCGCGAAGGTGATCACGTCCAGCACCGAACCCAGTACCTCCATCGCCTTTTCCTGCGAAATGATGGTGAAGTCCTCGCTGCCGTGCCGCTCCACCAGCACACGGCGGATCCCTGCTTCCACTTTTTCCAGGTCGGCGGATACCTGGTAGGTCAGGTCGATTTCCATCAGCCCTTCGCGATTAAACAATTGCATCGCCCGCCCTGCCGGAATGAATACCGAATCGTCGAGATCGAAGCCCAGCATCTGGCCTTTCTGCTCCATGATGCCAATTACCCGGTAGCGCTCGCCCCCCACCCGCAGGTAGCTGCCCAGCGGGTTGCTGCTGCCATACAGTTCATCGCGCACCTTGGTGCCCAGCACCACGAAGGCACGCGCCGAAGTCGGATCGTCCTGCGGCAGGAATTCGCCAACCTGTACCTTGAGGTGCCAACCCTGCGGCACATCGGGCCCCACGCCGTACACCGTGGTACGGCGGCTGCGGCCATCGAAACGCACCTCGGCATTGCCCTGAATGACGGGGACGACGTACTCGACAAACGGCAGCCGCCGCAATGCTTCCGCATCCTCGATAGTGATTTCCCTGACCGAGCTGATGGCGCCGACGCTGGCACCATGGGTCTGCGTCTTGCCCGGATTGATGCCGATGATGTTGGTGCCGAACTGGCTGAACTCGGACAGCACAAACTGGTGCAACCCTTCGCCGATGGAGGTAAGCAGAATCACTGCCGCCACACCGATGGCGATACCCAGCCCGGTGAGGAAGCTGCGCATACGGTAGCTCTCGAAGGTGGAGATCGTCAGCCTGAACAGGTCGCGGAAAAACATTGCCCTACCTTCGCGCCAGCGCAGCAACCGGATCGAGGCGTGCTGCACGCCGTGCCGGCCACACGCTGAACAGGATACCGGTAATCAGCGCCGTGCCGAACGCAGCCAGCACCGCCCACCACGGCGCACCCACCGGCAGCTTCGGATAGATCTGGCCGATCACCATGCTGCCGATTTCACCCAGCACCAGGCCGGCGATGCTGCCCACCGCTGACAGCAGCACGGCTTCGGCGAAAAACATGCGGCGAATCTCTGCCGGCGGCGCGCCCAATGCTTTCAGCAGACCGATCTCACGGGTGCGCTGCGCCACAGCGATCAGCATCACATTCATGATCAGCACGCCCGCCACCGACAGGCTGATCGCGGCAATGCCCCCCACCGCCAGCGTCAGCGCACGCAGGACACGATCAAAGGTAGCCAGTACCGCATCCTGGGTAATCACCGTCACGTCGAGTTCACCACTGTGCTGTTGCTTGATTATCTGCTCGGCATCACGCCTGGCCGGCTCTATCATGTCGCGGCTCTTGGCCTCGATCAGGATGCGGAACAGTGCCTGCGAATTGAACAGCATATGCGCCGAAGCCACCGGGATAATCACCAGGTCATCGGTATTCATGCCCATCGATTCGCCCTGCTCGGCCAGCACGCCGATCACGCGGAAGCGCCGGTCACCCAGGCGCAACCACGCACCCACCGCCTGTTGCGAGCCGAACAGCTCACGCTTGATGGTGGCCCCCAGCACGCACACCGGCGACGCCGAGCGCGGGTCGAGCTGCGGCAGAAATTGCCCCTGCCCCATATCCATGTGACGGATCAGCAGCATGTTGGCGGTAGTACCCATCACCACCACTTCGCGATTGAGACCGCCGTGTGACGCCTGTGCCGCACCGACAGTCAGCGGTGCGATGCGGCGAATCGCCGGACTGCGCAGCAAGGCCTGCGCATCGTCCAGCACCAGGTCACGCGCAGTCTTGCCGAGCAGCATGCCGGGATTGATACCTGCAGTTTCGGAGCGTCCCGGCAGCACGATCACCAGGTTGCTGCCGAGCGAGGAAAACTGGCCCACCACGTAGCGGCGCGCCCCCTCGCCCAGCGAGGTCAGGACTACCACCGCGGCCACGCCGATCGACATGGCCAGCATCATCAGCAGCGTACGCGAACGCGCCCCGCGCAGGCTGCCGGAGGCGAACAGCAATGTATCGCCTAGCTTCATGGTCAACCCCGGGCGCGCGAATCCGAAACGATCTGCCCGTCCACCATATGCAGCTGGCGCGAGGCGCGCGCCCCCAGGCCCGGATCATGTGTCACCATGATCAGTGTCACACCCTGCTCCATCAGATGTTCCAGCAAGCTCATCACTTCCTTGCCGGTGGCCTGATCGAGGTTGCCGGTCGGCTCATCGGCCAGCAGCACCAGCGGACGCATAATGGTGGCGCGCGCAATCGCCACGCGCTGGCGTTGCCCGCCGGACAGCTGCTCGGGACGATGGTCGGCACGATCCGTCAGTCCATAGCTCTGCAGCAGCTGCACCACGCGCTCGCGCCGCTCCTCCACCGGCACCCCCGCCAGGATCATCGGCAACTCGATATTCATCGCGGCAGACAGGCGCGGCACCAGATGGAAGAACTGGAACACGAAACCGATCTTGTCGCGCCGTACCAGCGCCTGCTGCGTATCGTCCAGCGTGGTGACATCCTGCCCGTCCAGGCGGTAGATGCCGGAAGTCGGGCGGTCCAGCAGGCCCATCAGGTTGAGCAGCGTGGATTTCCCGGAGCCGGACGGCCCCATGATGGAAACATACTCGCCGGCTACCAGCTCGAGATTGATATTGCGCAAGGCAGCGACCTGCTGATCGCCCACCGTGAAGATGCGGCTGACGTCGGAAAATTCGATCATTTGCCTGACGCCGACGCATCCGGCAACGCGCGCGCGCCAGCCTTGACGCCGGCACGATCCAGCGACAGCACCACCTGGTCGCCCTCGCCCAACCCGGAAGTGATTTCGGTATATTCCCAGTTCGACAGCCCGGTACCGACCACCCGGTCCTCCAGCACACCGTTGCGGTAGACCAGCACATGCTTGCCCTCCATCAGTGCCGAGGTCGGGATACGCAGCACGTTCGCATGCGAGTCATAGATAATCTCGACATCGGCGCTGTACCCCACCAGCAGATGCTCGGCCTTCGGCAACTGCAAAAATTCCATTTCCACCTCGACGGTGCGCGCCTGTTTCTCGAGATCCAGCACGTAAGGCGCAACGCGGCGCACCTTGGCCGGGAATTGCTGGCCCTTGATCGCATCCATGGTGATGCGTCCGGGCAACCCTTCCCTGACATGGGCCGCATCGACCTCATCGATCGGTGCACTGACGTACAGGCAGCTGTCGTCGATCAGGTCGAGCGCAGGCGGGGTGGGAATGCCCGGTGGCGACGGTGTGGCGAATTCGCCCTGCTCGCCACTGATGTCGGCCACGATACCGGCGAACGGCGCACGCAACGTCATGCGCTCCAGTCCCGCTTGCGCCACGGCAATGCGCGAACGACTCTGCTCAACCATGCTGTGCGCAGCCTCGCAACCGGCCCGGCTGACCCTGGCGGCCGACACCTTCTGGTCCAGCCCTTCGGGTGAAATAAAATGCTGCGCCTGCAACTGGCGTGCGCGCTCCGCTTCCTTCGCGGCCAGGTCGGCCTGCAGGCAGGCCTGCCGCGCCTGCGTCTGCGCAGTGCCCAACTGCTCCCGCGCCAACTTCTCTTCCGCCTGCAAGTCCTTGCTCCACAGCCTCAGCAGCACCTGCCCAGCGACTACCCGCTCGCCCTTCTTGACCAGCAGCGCTGCAATCTGCCCGCCTGCCGGCGGCGCCATCTTGGCGCGGCGGCAGGCCTTTACCGTACCGGCACGGGTATTGCTCACCGCCGCCTCTACCGTACCGCGCGCCACTTTAGCCAGCGTAACGGTGACAGGTTTCGCTCGCGTCAGATACCAGCCCCCAAAAATCAGGGCGACGGCAATTGGCAGAATGATGATGACGCGACGAAATGCAGCAGATGGTTTACCAGCGGATGATGCGGACATTCGGGCTCCCGTTCTATCGACATGCCATGCCGTGCTTACAATTAATGGTTAAATACTACCGCATGGTACGGATTTTTCCACAGACTTTTCGCGCGCGACGCGCATCTGTCGCTGTCACTGTTTATGTGATGTCGGCATTGATGCAATAATGTCTCATGGTTTTCACTCAACAGCACCCGCCCGCCTTATCCAGTACCGACAGCACAAGCATCCAGCTGTGGCTGGAGGCGCTGGCAAAGAATTTCACCGCGACGGAAATCGAGCTGATCCACAGCGCCTGCGAACTGGCCGCCCCACTCTATCACGATCAGTTCGAGCTGACCGGTACGCCGCTGCTGCAACATGCGCTGGGGGCTGCCGCCATCCTCGCCGGCATGGGCATGGACGCGGAGACCATCAGCGCCACCGTGCTGCATGCGGTTCCCGAATACCTGGGCGACTGGGAGGAGACCGTGGCAACCTGCTTCGGCCCTACCGTCAAGGAACTGGTTGAAGGCATCTCGCGCATGGAACAAATCCAGCAATTCAGCGAAATGCCGGATCAGCTGCGCGACAAGAAGAAGCATGACCGCGGACAGCAGCTGGAAAGCCTGCGCAAAATGCTGCTGGCCATGGTCGGGGATTTCCGCGTGGTACTGATCAAGCTGGCCGAACGCACCCAGACCCTGCGCAACCTGTCCGGCGCCAGCCCGGAACAGCAACAGCGCACCGCGCACGAAACACAAAGCATTTTCGCCCCGCTGGCCAACCGTCTCGGCGTATGGCAAATGAAGTGGGAACTGGAAGACCTGTCGTTGCGCTACCTGGAACCGGAGTTGTACAAGAAGGTGGCACGACTGCTCGATGAGCGTCGCGTGGATCGCGAACAATACATTGCCGATATCATTGCGCAATTAAAACGCGCACTGAATGCCGCCGGCATCAAGGCCGATGTTACCGGCCGCCCCAAACACATCTACAGCATCATCAACAAGATGAAGCGCAAGCAACTGGATTTCAGCGAACTCTACGACGTGCGTGCAGTGCGCATCCTGGTCGAGGACATCAAGGATTGCTACGCTGCACTCAGCCTGGTACATGAACTGTGGCAACCGATCAGCAGCGAATTCGACGACTATATCGCACATCCCAAAAGCAACAACTACCGCTCGCTGCACACCGCGGTAACCGGCCCGCGCGGGCTTGCGGTGGAAGTGCAGATCCGCACCCATGAAATGCACCAGCACTCCGAACTGGGCGTCGCCGCGCACTGGCGCTACAAGGAAGGTGGGAAATCCGATGCCCGCTTCGACGAAAAAATTTCCTGGTTACGGCAGATACTGGAATGGCAGGAGGAAGTAGCCGACCGCAGCGACCTGGCCGGGCAATTCAAGAGCAAGATATTCCACGACCAGGTTTATGTGCTTACACCGCAGGGCAAGGTCATCAACCTGCCACAGGGAGCAACCCCGGTGGACTTTGCCTATGCACTGCATACCGGTCTGGGCCACCGCACCCGCGGTGCCAAGGTGGACGGCAGCATCGTACCGCTCAACTACAAGCTGCAGAACGGCCAGCGCGTGGAAATCCTCACCACCAAACAGGGGGCGCCCAGCCGCGACTGGCTCACCCCGGCCCTCGGCTACCTGCAGAGCCCGAGCGCGCGCGCCAAGGTGCGGCACTGGTTCAAGCAACAAGGCATGGAGGAAAATATCGCCCAGGGGCGCAGCCAGCTCGACCGCGAATTGCACCGCCTCGGCATCCCCTCCATCAACCAGGAAAAAATCGCCCAGAAGCTGCATTTCCACAAGCTGGAAGACTTGCTCGCCGCCATCGGACGCGGCGATGTCACACCCCGGCAAATCGGCAGCGCCACCCAGGAAATCCTGCCCGCCAAGGCAGAAACAGCGACACAAGCCATCACGCTCAGGCCTGCCACCCCGACGGCTGCGCCCAGCGGCATCCTGGTCGAAGGCGTCGGCAACCTGATGACCAAGATGGCCAGATGCTGCAAACCGGTCCCGCCCGATGCAATCGTCGGCTACGTTACACGCGACAAGGGCATCACCATCCACCGCAGGGATTGCCCGTCCATACTGCGACTGCAGGAAAGCCGCGGGGATCGTATTCTCAATGTGCAGTGGGGCAGCAACAGCAACACCAGCTTCACCGTCGAAATCGAAGTGACCGCCCAGGATCGACCGGGATTATTGCGTGACATCGGCGACCTGTTCCTGCGGGAAAAGGTTAACGTCACCAAGGTAGACAGCCAGAGCAGAAATATCGAAGCCAGGATGCGCTTCACGGTTGCGATAACCAATACCGATCAGCTGGCACGCTTGCTTGGCCTGATTCAGCAAGTACCGAACGTGGCCAGCGCACGGCGCTATCCTTGATGCAACAGACTTGAGGTGGCTGCCCCGGAGAAAGGCAACAGGCGAATCCGCCCAGGCCTAGGCGTTGCGCTCCTGCAGGCTCTTTTGCTCTACCGCGAACAGCACGGCGGCTTCAACCCGCGAGGTGAGGTTGAGCTTGTTGAGAATGTGGCGGACATGTTGCTTGACGGTGTCGTTGCTGATACCTAACGTCATGGCTATCGCCTTGTTGGATTCGCCACGCGCCAGCAGTTGCAGGATTTCGCGTTCGCGCTCGGTCAACTGCTTCAGCGAGTTCTGGTAGCCCTGCTCTTTCTCGCCATGCTGCAGGATACCGATCATTTTCATGGTCATTGCGGGAGCGACCACCATTTCGCCGCCCACCACGCGCCGGATGGCATCGACCACATCGTCCGGCGCCATATCCTTGAGCAGATAGCCACGCACCCCGGCCCGCAATGCAGCGGCAAGATCGGCCTCGGCATCACTCATGGTAAGTATGATCACCGGCGTGTCATAACCGCCTTTACGCATCCGCTCCATGATCTGCAGCCCGCCGAGCGGTTCCATGCGCAGATCCATCACCAGCAGGTCCGGCTTTTCATCGCGCAGCATGGCCTCGACTTCGGCAGCGTTGTCGGTGGCGCCCAGTACGGTAATGCCATAGCGCTGGGTGAGCAACTCGGTCAGCCCTCGCCGACACAGGCTGTGGTCATCGACCAGGACTACTCGTATAGGCTGTTCATCTGCATCTATCATCAACATCAACTCCTCAAGGCGCAGAGAAGGTCAGCTGCACTCGTGTGCCGCATCCTGCTGCGCTCTCCACTTCGATCTCGGCACCGATACGCTGCGCGCGCTCGCGCATGATAGTCAGGCCATAATGGCCATCTAATGGCGTCTCCTGGGACATGCCGGCACCATTGTCTTCGATAATAAAAATATAGCGCTTGCCTTTGCGCGTTACCTGTATCCGCGCATGGCTGGCACCGGAATGGGTTGCAATATTCGCCAGCACTTCGCGCACGATATGGAATACCTGCAGTTCATGCTCCAGCGGCAGGCCAGGATCGGCCACACGGTTGGAATATTCCAGCGCAATCCCGGAGCGCTCGCCGAACTCCTCGACCAGCACCTGCAATGCATGCTGCAAGCCCAGCGGATCCATCTGGCAACGGAAATGGGTAATCAGCTCGCGCACTGACTTCTGCCCGCTATCCAGCGCCTCGTTGACGTCGCGCATACATTTCCGGATCAGCAGTTCGTCCTGTTTGCGGATGGCTTCCTGCAGCACGCTCATGCGCATCCGGCCATACACCAGGGTCTGCGCCAGCGAATCATGGATTTCATTGGCGATCGCCTGGCGTTCGGCCATCAGGTTCATGCGCCGGTTTTCGCGCACCAGGCGGAAATTATCCAGCGAGATACCGATCATTTCCGCAAACGAACGGATAAGTGCCGTCGCCTCACCGGTAATTTCCTGCTCACTCCTGAAGAACAGGTTGAATATGCCGATCAGCTTGCCGCGAAACTCCAGCGGTACCGCGATAACTCTCTTGCAATCGTCCCCAAAGAATTGTGGATTGGAACGCCATGCACAGGTACCCGCCTCGGCCGAACTGATCGTGCCCTCGCGCGCCGCCTTGCCGCACACACCACAGCCGAGTTCGACCTGGCTTTCATGCTCATAAACTTCCGGGGGTAAACCGACCGCACCCGCAATATGCAATTCACGGCCATTGGACGACAACAGCCGGATAACGCCTGCATCAGCACCAACAGTTTTGAGGATAGTGGCGAGGAATCCATCCAGCAACGCCTTCAGTTCGCCGCCAAACGAAGCAGCCGATTCAATGGCGTCACCCTCGGCTTCGGGCACAAACACATCCCCGCCCTGCTCCGGGAGTGGCTGCGCGCGACTGCTTTTTTTTTGGAACCGTGGGTTATTCAAAGTCTCACCATGAGTTTGAACTACCTGTTTTAAGTGGCCATTTTTATAATGGCGCTTAATATCCGGATGGCCCGGGGCTGTGGATAAAGTACCATAAAATGACCCAGATGGGCTATAACTATCTCCCCCCGTTATGGCTATATCCCTTCTGCTGGCATGGTGCAAGAATTGCAAGTTTTCCGCCTCCGGGATCGCCACGGCATGCGCAGATGTGCAAAAATAATCGGACGTTAAAGCAGATGATCTTAAGGAGCGCCGCATGCAACACCTAACCCCGAAAGAAGCCTACGACTTCCTGCAATCCACGCCGGAAGCGGTGTTTGTCGATGTGCGCAGCGAAATGGAACATATGTTCGTCGGCCATCCTGCACATTCAATCCTGATTCCCTGGGTCGACGGACCGGATTGGGATATCAACCCCAATTTCGTTTCCCACGTAAAAAAAGCTGCCAGCGTGAATCGCCCCGTGGTGTTGATCTGTCGCTCAGGCCGCCGCTCGGCCGATGCCGGGCTGGCGCTGGAGAAAGCCGGGCTAACCGAGGTATACAATGTAATGCACGGTTTTGAGGGCGACCTCGATGACAATCATCACCGCAACTCACACAATGGCTGGCGCCATGACGGTCTGCCTTGGGCGCAAACCTGATCAATAAATACTCGCTACACATTTAGAAAATGCTCATATACCCCATATGGGTTATATCGCCCCCCCCTCATCACGGTAATGGTTATCAGGTAGCTCCATTGCGCATACTAGCAATATTCTCAACCTGACCGGCCTGGCCGGGTAAACGCGACCTGCAAACCATGTCATCACCAGTTCACGACCCAATTGCACAACCCTTGCCGGATGCAGTAACAGAAGTGCACACTACCACGTGCTACATGTGTGCCTGCCGCTGCGGTATCCGCGTTCATCTGCGCAACGGCGAGGTACGTTACATCGAGGGTAATCCCGAACACCCGCTGAACAAAGGCATACTCTGCGCCAAGGGCGGCTCCGGCATCATGAAGCAATACTCCCCGGCTCGCCTGACCAAGCCGCTCAGGCGCAAGCCCGGTACCGAGCGCGGCGCCAACGAGTTCGAGGAAATCAGCTGGGACGAGACGTTCGCGATACTGGAAAAGCGCCTGAGCCACCTGCGCGCTACCGACCCGAAGAAATTCGCGCTCTTCACCGGACGCGACCAGATGCAGGCATTGACCGGCCTGTTCGCGCGCCAGTTCGGCACCCCGAACTATGCCGCACATGGCGGATTCTGCTCGGTCAACATGGCGGCCGGCATGATCTACACCATCGGCGGGTCATTCTGGGAGTTCGGCGGCCCCGACCTGGAGCGCGCCAAGGTATTCTTCATGATCGGCACCGCCGAAGACCACCACTCCAATCCACTCAAGAGCGCAATCTCGGAATTCAAGCGCAACGGTGGCCGTTTCGTCGCGATCAACCCGATCCGCACCGGCTATGCCGCCATCGCCGACGAATGGGTACCCATCAAGCCGGGCACCGACGGCGCCTTCCTGCTCGCGGTGATCCACGAGATCATTGCGCTCGGCCTGTATGACCGCGAATTCCTTACCCGCTACACCAATTCCGGGCAACTGGTGAACCAGGACCTGACCAGCGCCGACTACGGCATGATGATGCGCAATCCGGATGGCGACGTGATCAACCCGCTGCGCCCGCACAATTTCTACTGGTGGGACCGCCTGAGCAACCAGCCCGTGGCCACCCATAGCGAAGGTGCCGACCCCGCCCTGTTCGGCAGCTTCACCATGCCTGACGGCACCCCGGTGAAACCTGCGTTCCAGTTGCTCAAGGAACGCGTCTATGAATGCACCCCGGAATGGGCGGAAGGCATCACCGGCATTCCCGCCGCCACCATCCGCCGTCTGGCGCATGAAATGGGCGTTACCGCGCGTGACCAGAAAATCGAGCTGCCCATCCACTGGACCGACTGCTGGGGCAAGGAACACGAGAGCGTCACCGGCAGCCCGGTGGCCTTCCATTCGATGCGCGGCCTGGCTGCGCACTCCAACGGTTTCCACAGCATCCGCGCGCTGGCCATCCTGATGTCGCTGCTCGGCACTATCGACCGTCCGGGCGGCTTCCGTCACAAGGCACCCTACCCGCGCGCAGTACCCCCCAATGCCCGCCCACCGAAAGGCCCCGAGGCAGTCAAGCCGGACACGCCGCTGGGCGGCGCGCCACTGGGCTGGCCGGAAAGCCCGGATGACCTGTTCGTCGACGAGCACGGCGAACCGGTGCGCCTGGACAAGGGCTTCTCGTGGGAACACCCGCTGTCAGCGCACGGCCTGATGCATAACGCCATCACCAACGCATGGCGCGGCGACCCCTATCCCATTGATACGCTGCTGCTGTTCATGGCCAACATGGCTTGGAACTCCAGCATGAATACCGCCGAAGTGCGCAAGATGCTCACCGACAAGGGCGACAATGGCGAATACAAAATCCCGTTCATCGTGGTATGCGATGCATTCCAGTCCGAGACCACCGCCTTTGCCGATCTGATCCTGCCGGACACCACCTATCTCGAGCGTCATGACTGCATGTCCATGCTCGATCGCCCGATCTCGGAATACGACGGCCCCGTGGATTCGGTACGCATCCCGGTCGTACCGCCCAAGGGCGAGTGCAAACCCTTTCAGGAAGTATTGATTGAACTGGCCGGCCGCCTGAAATTCCCGGCCTTTACCAATGCCGACGGTACCCGCAAGTTCAGCAGCTATCCCGACTTCATCGTCAATTACGAGACAGCTCCCGGTTCGGGTATCGGGTTCCTCACCGGATGGCGCGGCAAGGACGGCAAGAAATCAATGCGTGGCGAGCCCAACCCGAACCAGTGGGAAATGTATGCCAAGAACAACTGCGTACATCAACACCACCTGCACCCTTCCCACCAGTACATGCGCAACTGGAACAAGGGCTATATGGAGTGGGCACAACAGGCCGGCCTGCGCCGCGACAACGACCCCATTACCATCCATATCTACTCCGAGTTCCTGCAGAGCTTCCGCCTTGCTGCGCAGGGCAAGCGGCCGGGCAAACAGCCACCGGACTATCTGCGCAGCCGCGTGAACACTTATTTCGACCCGCTGCCGCTGTGGTACCCGCCGCTGGAAGAAGAACACAGCGACTTGAAACAATTCCCGCTGAATGCGCTGACCCAGCGCCCGATGGCGATGTACCACTCGTGGGATTCACAGAATGCCTGGCTGCGCCAGATCCACACCTACAACTATCTGTACGTCAACACGCTCACCGCACAGCAGGCGGGCATCGCTGATGGCGGCTGGATGTGGATCGAGTCGCCATGGGGCAAGGTACGCTGCATGTGCCGCCATTCCGAAGCCGTCGAACCTGGCACGGTGTGGACCTGGAACGCCATCGGCAAGTCTGCCGGTGCCTGGAACCTGACGGCGGAAGCCAACGAGTCACAACAGGGTTTCTTGCTCAATCACCTGATCACCGAGGAACTGCCGTCGGCCATCGCCGGCCGGCGCCATTCCAATTCCGACCCGATTACTGGTCAGGCGGCCTGGTACGATGTGCGCGTGCGCATCTATCCTGCCGCCCCTGATGAAGCACAACAATCTTCGCCGCAATTCGAGCCCATGCATCCCATACCCTCGATGCCAGAAGCCAGGGGCTGGAGAGCCTTCTTTGCCGGCAAGGGAGAAAACAAGTGACACAATTAGCGCTCGTTATTGACCTCAACGTGTGCGTAGGCTGCCACTCCTGCGTCACCAACTGCAAACAATGGAATACCTCGGGCGCGGCCGGCCCGTTGGTGGATGAAAACCCCTACGACAAGGATCCGACCGGTACCTTCTTCAACCGCGTGCAGACTTTCGAAGTCGGCAGCTATCCGCAGACCGAGACCATGCATTTCCCGAAATCCTGCCTGCACTGCGAAGATCCGCCCTGTGTGCCGGTCTGCCCGACAGGTGCCAGCTACAAGCGCAAGGAGGACGGCATCGTACTGGTCGATTACGACAAGTGCATCGGCTGCAAATATTGCTCCTGGGCCTGCCCCTACGGCGTGCGCGAGTTCGACGAAGAACGCAAGGTAATGACCAAGTGCACGCTGTGCGTCGACCGTATCTACAACGAGAAGCTGCCCGAGGCTGAACGCAAACCATCGTGCGTGATCGCCTGCCCGACCGGCGCGCGCATTTTCGGTGACGTGCACGACCCCGAATCGACAGCTTCGAAGGCAATCAGCGAACGTGGCGGCTATCCCCTGATGCCGGAATGCGGCACCAGACCCGCCAACCACTACCTGCCACGACACAAGACCAGCATGCCGATCCGCAGCGAGCAGCTATACCGTTCCGATAACCCGTTGAAGGTCGACAGCATCGAGCCAATACCAATGCCGCCGGCCCACGAAGACTTTACTACCTGATCATAAAAATATGCGTCCAGCCTTCTCCGTCATTTTCCTCACCACCCTGATCGGCGCAGCCCAGGGGCTGTTCCTCGTCCTGTACGCCACCGAACTGGCGCACGCCGAGGTTGCCGCCAGTTTCTACATCATCGGTTCGGCCGTGATCCTGCTGCTGAGCGGACTCGGCCTGCTTGCCTCATTCTTCCACCTCGGGCACCCGGAGCGCGCCTGGCGTGCCGCGGCGATGTGGCGTACCTCCTGGCTGTCGCGCGAGGTCATCGCCCTGCCCGCATTCATGGCCGGCGTGTTCGGCTATGCCTGCGCGCACTGGAACGGCTCCGCGGCAACGGCAGCAATCGGCGGGGTAACCACAGTGCTGGCGATAACGCTGTTCGTATGCACCGGCATGGTCTACGCGGCAATCAAGGTATTGAAGGAATGGGCCAGCCCGCTGACCATCGTCAATTTCATGCTGATCGGCTGCGCCTCGGGCGCAACCCTGGCCAGCGCCTACGCAGTATTCACTGCCCCCGAACTGACTGCAATTTATGCCAGGGCTGCCATGGCACTGACGTTTGCCGCACTGGTCGGGCGCAGCGCAGCGCTGCTGCGCAATGCCAGGCTCAAACCTGCAACCACCATGCAGAGCGCAATAGGCGTACGCCATCCGCGCATCGTGCAGCGCTCGCAAGGCGCCATGGGTGGCTCCTTCAACACCCGTGAATTTTTCCACGGCAAGAGCGAGGCATTCATCCGCAGCATCAAGCCGGCCTTCCTGGTACTGGCCTTTTTCGCTCCCTTGCTGCTGCTGTTCATTGGCATCAGCACCCCGACACTCCTGCTCATCGCCTTTTTGTTGCAATATATCGGCCTGCTGGCCGAACGATGGTTCTTTTTCGCCGAGGCCAACCATCCGCAGAATCTGTATTACCAGACCATAGGCTGAGACGATGGAACCACAAGATCTTGCAGGCAGCCGCCGGAACCTGCGTTTCCTGTTCTGGCTGCTGCCCGCAGCCCTGCTGCTGCTGGCCATCCCCGCGGAAGCCGCCGAGGCCGCGGCCAAGACAGGTGCAACAGCCTGGTGGGTATGGCCGCTGGCCCTGTTCGTCGTATGCTTTTTCCTCGGCATGATCGCCGTGCCGGCAGGCGTCGGCGGCGGTGTGCTGTTCGTACCCATCGTCGGCAGCTTCTTCCCGTTCCATCTTGATTTCGTGCGCGGTGCCGGGCTGCTGGTGGCGATGGCCAGCGCATTGGCCGCCGGCCCTTCTCTGCTGAAGAATGGCATGGCCAACCTGCGCCTTGCCATGCCGCTTGCCCTGGCCGCCTCAATCAGCTCTATCGGCGGCGCCAAGATGGGGTTGGCACTGCCGGCCAACGTCGTGCAGATCGCGCTTGGCGTGACCATACTCGGCATCGCCGCCCTGATGATTTCGGCAAAAAAATCCGAGTTCCCGCATGTCGCCAGGCCCGACCCGCTGTCGCAGGCACTGGGTATCCACGGCATGTTCCACGATGCCATTTCCGGCAAGAACATCCCCTGGCAAGTGCATCGCACCCCGGCCGGTCTGGTGCTGTTCCTGATCATCGGATTTCTCGGCGGCCTGTTTGGCGTCGGCGCCGGCTGGGCCAATGTGCCCGGTCTGAATCTGCTGATGGGCGTGCCGCTCAAGGTTGCCGCCGGCACCTCCAGCATGATCCTGGCGATGGCCAGTTCGTCGGCAACCTGGTATTACCTCGACAACGGCGCAATCCTGCCGATCATCGCCGTGCCCTCAGTAATCGGCATGATGATAGGTGCACGTATCGGCGCCCACCTGCTGACTGTGCTCAAAGCCTCGATCATTCGCAACATGGTTATCGGCATCCTGCTGTTTGCCGGTATACGCACCCTGCTCAAAGGCCTGGGCATATGGATTTAGGGGAAAACATGGAAAGCGAACGCCAGAACCCGCCCGAGCAGCAGCCTTACGCCAGCGTACTGCACTGGAGCACGCTGGCAGGCTTTATTGCGCTGATCATCACCTTCGTCGCCTACATGCTGGGCTGGCTGCCGTCCTATGTGCCGCTGGAGCAATTGCCGCACCTGTGGAGCCTGTCCACGGCTGAATATCTCAAGGCAACCGGCACGCCAATTGGCTGGAGCTGGCTGTTCGCAATGGGCAAGGGCGACTTCGCCAGCCTGCTCGGCATCGCCATCCTGGCTGGCAGCTCCATCGCCTGCATTGCAGCCATCATTCCCATCTATGCCAAAAGCAGGAACACCACTTATATCGTGATCTGCCTGCTGGAAATCGCTGTACTGCTGGTCTCGGCCTCTGGTATCTTCAGTACCCATTGAGATGAACCCATGAGCCACCCTTTCGAGCACATCCTGCTGGCCACCGAGCACACCGAGTTCGACGTCGGTGCCGAGCGCCTCGCCTTCGACATGGCCCAGCATTGCGAGGTGCCGTTACATGCCGTCGTACCGGTGCTGAGCAACCCCGAATACGAAGTGATTGCACCACAACTTGCCGAGCGCGCCGAACAGGAAGCCGTCGCCAAGATCAACATGCTGTACGATGCTGCCGCCACAAAGGGGGTACAACTCGAGGTTGTCGCACGGCGCGGCGCCGAGCCCTACCGTGAAATCGTGCAGGAAGCCGTCAAGCGCCAGTCCGACCTGATCATCACCCGCCGCCGTGGCAAACGCAGTTTCCTGTCCAACTTGCTGGTCGGCGAAATGGTCAGCAAGGTAGTGGAACATGCCCCGTGCAGCGTACTGTTCGTACCACGCGCCGCACAGATGTGGTCGCACAGCGTGCTTGCAGCGGTCGACACCTCGCCGAGCGCCCAACAGGTCGTCCATCTCGCCGCCAAAGTTGCCGCGCAGTGCGCACTGCCCCTCACCGTGGTGAGCGTACTCACGCATGATACGCCCGACCTCCGCGCACAGACCGAAGCCACGCTGGCACATGTCCTCGCCGTCGCTTCTGCGGCTGGCGTGCATGCCGAGAGCCGCATCCTGACCGGCAAGCCTTTCGAACAGATTCTGGCAACAGCGACAGCGCTGCTTGCCGACTTGATCGTTGTCGGCAGGCATGGGGAAAGTAACGTGATTCACACCCCGTTCGGCGGCACCACGCAAAAGGTAGCAGGACTTGCCGATATTCCGGTGTTAGTGGCACATGCAATTAATTTTCCGGCGGCTGATTTAATATAACCCTTGTGGGGTATATCCCTATCCCCCATGGAGGCTATAGACGCCAACGGCTTAATTTAACTTAATAGCGGTATTGCGCCAAAGGTGGATTCTGCACCGAGGCTATATATAAAAAGCAAACTATAACCAGACTGGAGAGATTGACATGAATGTAGATAAAGAACTGGATGCACGTGGATTGAACTGCCCGCTGCCCATTCTGAAAACCAAAAAATCGCTGGCTGACATGACCAGCGGACAAGTGTTGAAGGTAGTCTCCACCGACTGCGGTTCGGTAAAGGACATGCAGGCCTTCGCCAACCAGACTGGGAACACCCTGGTTTCCCAGTCCGAGGAGAACGGCGAATACATTTTCTTCATGCAGAAAAAATAAATCTAATATATCCGGGGGGAATCACATGAAAAAAATGGCAATCATTGCTACCAAAGGCACACTGGACATGGCTTATCCGCCGTTCATCCTCGCCTCGACCGCCGCTGCGCTGGGCTACGAAGTACAGATATTCTTCACTTTTTACGGATTGCAATTGCTGCGCAAGGATCTTTCCGACGTGAAGATCAGCCCGCTGGCCAATCCGGCCATGCCGATGCCCGTCCCGATGCCGGTAATGGTACAAATGCTGCCCGGCATGGAAACCATGGCGACCATGATGATGAAAGACAAGCTGAAGAAGAAAGGGGTCGCTTCGCTGGAAGAATTGCGCGACCTGTGCCTGGAAGCCGACGTCAAGTTCGTCGCCTGTCAAATGACCGTTGACCTGTTTGAGTTCGAAAAGAGCGATTTCATTGATAACATCGAATATGGCGGCGCAGCCACATTCATGGAATTCGCTGGTGACACCGACATCTGTCTGTTCGTTTAACGACTGGCGGCAAAGGCGTACACTTACCCCGGCAATCTGCTTGTTTAAGCAAAGCCGGGGCCATTGATGGCCACCAAACCCATCAATGAGTTGCGATCAATAATTACGCAGGGAGGGTAACCATGGCACATATTGTGATTCTTGGAGCCGGGATTGGCGGCATGCCAATGGCTTATGAGATGCAGGAAAAAATCCGCAAGGAGGATAAGGTAACCGTCATTTCCAACTCGGACAGCTTCCAGTTTGTTCCTTCCAACCCTTGGGTAGGCGTCAAATGGCGTACCCGTGAAGACATCACCTTCCCTATCCGCCCCTACCTCGAGCGCAAGGGTATCAGCTTCATCGCGGTCGGCGCCAAGCGCGTACACCCTGACAAAAACCAGATCGAATTGGAAAACGGTGAAATTGTCGATTACGACTATCTGGTCATTGCCACCGGCCCGAAGCTGGCCTTTGACGAAATCGAAGGTTTGGGGCCACATGGCGGTTTCACCCATTCGGTGTGCCATATCGATCACGCGATGAAATCCAACAACGAATGGGAAGATTTTGTCAAAAATCCGGGCCCCATCGTGGTCGGCGCAGTACAGGGGGCATCCTGCTTCGGCCCGGCCTACGAATATGCATTCATCATGGAAACCGACCTGCGCCGCCGCAAGATCCGCAACAAGGTGCCGATGACATTCGTGACTTCCGAACCCTATATCGGCCACCTCGGCCTGGGGGGCGTGGGCGACTCCAAGGGCATCATGGAATCTGCGATGCGCGACAAGCATATCAAATGGATATGCAATGCCAAAACCACCAAGATCGAAGCCGGCAAGATGTACGTCACCGAGCATGACGATCAGGGCAACGTCAAAAAGGAACACGTCCTCCCGTTTAACTATTCGATGATGTTGCCTGCATTCAAGGGTATCGATGCAGTATTCGGCATTGAGGGGCTGACCAATCCGCGCGGCTTCATCCTGGTCGACCAGAACCAGCGCAACCCGAAATACAAGAACATCTACTCGGTTGGTGTCTGCGTCGCCATTCCGCCGGTGGAAGCCACTCCGATCCCGACCGGCACACCCAAGACCGGCTACATGATTGAATCCATGGTCACCGCGACTGCAGAAAACATCGAGGCCGAACTGCATGGCCAGGAACCGACCAGTACCGCAACCTGGAATGCAATTTGCCTGGCTGATTTCGGTGACGGCGGCATAGCCTTCGTTGCATTGCCGCAGATTCCTCCGCGCAATGTCAACAAATTCTACGAAGGCAAATGGGTGCACACCGCCAAAATCGCCTTTGAGAAATACTTTATCCGCAAGATGAAAAAAGGCACGTCGGAGCCGTTCTATGAAAAGTCCATCCTCAAGGCCATGGGCATCGAGAAATTAAAATAGCAGCAGATTAATGCAGCAAAAAATGGTGCCGGATCATACCGGCGCTACTTTCACAACGATGGGGGGAAACATGATCAAGCAAAAAGTATTAGTATCGGTACTGATCGCTGGCGGACTTATATCGCCGCTGGCACATGCCACTGATGGTTATTTTTCGCATGGCTACGGCATGAAAGCAAAGGGGATGGGCGGCGCAGGGATTGCCTTGCCACAGGATGCACTTGCTGCTGCGACCAACCCTGCCGGCATGGTCATGGTCGGCGACCGTATCGACTTTGGGATCGATTACTTCAAGCCGACACGCAGCGCGCAAACCGTCGGTACCGCAGGCGGTACCGGTGCGCTTGACCAGAGCCTGAACGGGAACGGAACTTCCAGCTTCCTTATTCCCGAATTTGGCTATAACAAAATGATTAGTTCGGATACCTCACTGGGCATTGCCGTCTACGGCAACGGGGGGATGAACACCACTTACACTTCCAATGTTAAGCTGTTCGGCACGACTAACGCGGGTATCGATATGAGCCAGTTGTTCATTGCCCCGACCTGGGCAATGAAACTCAACCCGACCAACGCCGTCGGTGTTTCACTGAACCTCGCCTACCAGATCTTCGCTGCCAGTGGCGCCCAGAATTTCGCCGCCACCCCACCCTCCAGCGCACCAGCCAATGTCACCGATTTGGGGCATGACCACTCGACAGGCTGGGGACTGCGATTCGGCTGGACCGGAGAGGTAACACCTACCGTTACTGTTGGCGCGACCTACCAGACCAAAACCAAGATGAGCAAGTTCAGCAAGTATCAGGGCTTCTTTGCTGAGCAGGGCGGTTTCGACATTCCGGCGAATTTTGGCTTTGGCGTTGCCGTGAAAGCGACACCGGACGTCACCGTAGCGGCAGATCTGGAGCGCATCCAATACAGCGGCGTTGCATCTGTCGGCAACCCTCTGCTGCCAAATCTGACGACCAGCCTGCTGGGTACCGCAGGTGGCGCCGGATTCGGCTGGAAAGACCAGACCATCCTCAAGCTGGGCGTGAGCTACAAATACCAGCCTGACCTGGTGTTGCGCGCCGGCTATAACCACGGTACGGCAGTCATTCCAAGCAGCGAGACCTTCTTCAACATTTTCGCTCCGGCCACGGTGCAGGATCATTTGACGCTGGGCGCAACCTACACGCTTGCCAACAAAGCGGAGCTGACGGTCGCCTATATGCACGCGTTCAAGAAAACCATTAACGGCACAAACTCGATTCCTGTCGCATACGGCGGCGGGGAGGCCAACCTGTCCATGTACCAGGATTCGATCGGTATTGCTTACGGCTGGTAAGAAACAGCCCTCCGCATTATCAATATAATCCGGCCCGCCCCTGATCAGGGCGGGCTTTTTATTGGCCAGGACGCGGGAAAATCAGACAGGGCAAAAACTCAACTGCCGGCAATGCGATCAAGATAGCGCGCGCGATAAAGCAGGCGCGAAGTGTCCACATCATCGCTGAATGCTGCACGGTCGTGCAGCACGTTGTTGCACAGCAGCCCCATGCCTGGTTCAAGCCGCGCATGCAGAATATAGGGAGAATCAATGGCCAGCAATTTCTCCAGCGCGGCCACAGCCGCCAGCGTGGCAGCATCCTGCTTCCAGAGTATGCTGCGGGTGCGCGCGGTATAGCGCATGTGCAGGCTCCCGGTCTCCTCATCCCACGAGAACACCGGCCCGGCCTGCTCTAGGCGAACCCCGTCGCTTTCATCCACCCGCTCCGGGATAGTCATCGCATCCGGTTGCATCAGCGCATGGACATATTCCGGATTTTCGTCGCGCAGCAACAAGTAGGCCAGTTCGTGATCCAGCAGCCGGTTCCCGCCGCCCTCGGCCGCACTACGCACACAGTGCAGCACCATGCCGCGGATAGTCCGCTGCGGCGGATTATAGTAACCGTCGGTATGCCACTTGATCGGCCGGTTGGTGTAGGGAATATAGGACTCGCGAGGCTCACCGCTGCTGACCTTGATTTCAGAAATGCCATCTTCATCGGCCAGCCAGTTGGCATCCAGCCTGTGCAGCCCGAACTGGGGGCCGAGCATGCGCAAAATACCGGAATCCTCATCATGCAACTGGCCGGCATAAACCACCATATTGCAGCGGCGAACATGCGCCAGCAGTTCGTCGCGTTCGGCCTGACTCAATGCGCGTGGGTCACGCACCTCGACTATGAGTTCTTCCGCCGCTTGCGGTGCCTGCTCGAGCTTGCGCTCGCGCCAGGCCGCATAGGCTTCGGCATTGTGCAAATCGAATGGAGACGAATTCAAGAGCGGCCTCGATCAATCCGCACCGACACCACTGCTGCGCCGCCGTGATGACGGCGCATTGTCAAACAAGCCGCGCATGGCCTTTTCCAGCGTTTCCACCGCTTCGGGAGCCTCGATTGCCATGAGCTGATCCGTCACCCAATACCGGTCACGCTCATCCATCACCTCCTCCATCACATAGCCCAGATGGCGCATAAAGGAAAAATTCTCCTCGTTTTCGCCATACTCGAACTCTGCGTACTCGCCGGCACGCTGGTTCAGGCGTTCGATGAACGCAGCCTTGTGCTCGCCGGCCATACCTCCCAGCAACCGGCTCCAGTTGTCGGACAGGTTTTCGCCGACACGATTGGCCAGCATGCTGGTAAAGGCCACACGCGCTTCCCCGCTCATCCGCCGGTATGCGATGCGGTCGGCAACCTGTACCAGGAAAATCAGGAATTCTGACAGGAAGGAAAAGTACTGCGCACCCACGGCAATTTCGAAATCGGCATTGCGCATGCTCCTCAGCGCATTCTCGCCGATGCGCCAGACGATAAAGGCCACTGCACTGGCATTCTCTTCCGGCGTCCTGGCCTTGCCGCTCTTGAACCACTGGCTTTTGACGCGCATCAGGCCTGCTCCTCAATACAACGATTTAGCATCAGCCCTTCTGGATGTAGAACTCATATTCGCCAGCGCCCACTTCGACCGTTTCGAGTATCTTCATTTCGGTCGCATCGGCCCATCCCGTAATATCTGAGCGTATGCCCGGACAATTGCTGACCAGCTTCAGCACCTCGCCGGGGCTCATGCCATTCAGCAGCTTCTTGGCCTCGACGATGGGACCAGGACAGAGCACGCCGCGGATATCCAGCAACACATTGGCCTTGCGTACATGCCCCTTGCCCTTCTGGATGTAATAGCCGGTACCGCCATCCGGACGCTTTTCCGTCTTCAGCACCTGGTTGCCCGTCTGCTTGGCCCAGGCAAACAAGTCATCCTGCGTACCCGGGCAGTCCGACACCAGCAGCAGGATCTGTCCGGCCTCAAGATCGTCGACCATGCGCTTGGCGCCAAGCAGCGGTCCCGGGCAGGTCAGTCCTTTCAAATCCAGCACAACATTGGCTGTATCCATCATTATTTCCTCAATAGCCTGTAAATTTAGTAACCGCCCTTGCCCAAAGGTTGCGGCAAACCGGCGACTTTGGCGCCCTGCTTGGCCGGCCCCAGCGGGAACAGGTCATACAGCGACTTGCTGTCCGCATCCGGCATGAATTCCTGCATCCCCTTCAACATGTTGCGGAAATTCGGCGTATGCCCGTGCTCGCGATACTCGTCACGCAGGTAACCAACGACCTGCCAGTGCGCCGGGGTCAATTCTATCCCTTCCGCCGCCGCAATGACCCTGACCGTTTCCTCATTGTAGTCCGGTTCCAGCAAATAGCCCTCAGCATCGGTTTCCAGTTCAACGCCATCAACAGTGTAAGACATCCTCAAGCCCTCCTTCAGTACAATTGCCCAGAAATTCCAGTCAAACGCTCCTGTGCCGCCTCAATCGAGGCCGGCAATCTCCTTGTAGGGAACGAAAAGTCCGCAGCCATAGCGGCGCTCGCCCCCCAGCCCCATTTGTTGCAAACGCAGTGATCCCTCGGGTTTCAAATCATGCACCACCAGACTGTAGCCCGGGATGGTGCCCTCGCCGCCCCGCAACTCAACACGCTTGCCGCAGATCCATTTGCAGGGGATGTCCAGTTCGCTCAAGCGTGCGGACACTGCTGCCAGAAATTCTTCCTCGCCCTCGGCGCTGGCAACCAGGTGTGCATGCAGTGTCGGGTATGCCTGTAACAGCCGCTGCCGTGCTGCGCCCACCTGCAAGGCATGCCCGCCAACATCCAGCGTCTGCCCGGAAAGCTGCTGTGCCTGCTGCTGCAGCCTTTGCGGCAAGCGCAGCACCAGTTTGGCCCGCTGCGGCAGCAGCATGGCTGTATCGCTCTGCGAACCGCGCAACGGCAGCATACCTGCCAGTTCTTCGGCATCCAGCCAGGGCAGGGCACGTACCAGTTCCTGCCATAACACGGCAACATATTCACCGGGAAGCGAGCCGCCCTTCAGGTCATAGACTACGTCTATCATCTCCGCTGCATCGTCATTCATCCGTTTTTTGCTCCTGCGTATCCGCCCAGCGCTGCATTGCAACGCCCCATTCCCGCGCCGTCAGCGGATCCACATCGAATATGGTGAAACGCTTGCCTTCGCGAATACGGATGCGCAGCATATTCATCCCCCCTTCGGCATGCTCAATCTGCTGCAATTCCACGGCCTGTCCGCCCAGCGGCACCAGAAATTTTCCCACCTCGATAATTTGCGCCATTTCTCCACCATTTCATATAGATAACCAACCATCAACCTTGCCGGCTGGCGTAACATTTGCGTACGATATTGAGCGCAATATGAGGCGCCTGCGTCTATAGCCTATACAGGGGAAGATGGCATAACACCACAGGGGGAAACATCCCCCCCATTCGGGCTATTTAACATCTCGACAAGATGCGTCACCATGCGAGCTAAATTAGGATTTGCTGAATTGCCTGCGCAGCTGCGGCCAATTGAGTAAACCACATTCCCGGGGAACCGGGTAACCTGGAACTTCGCACCAGCACGCAACCTGGGCGACACGAAACGAAAGGAAGATTCATGGCTAAGAAACTGCATGATACACCGAATCTCGACCAGCTCGAGTCTGGCCCATGGCCCAGCTTTGTTACCGGCCTGAAACGCCTCGCGCAAGACAAAGATCAGGCGGTCGACCTGCTTGGCCAGCTTGAAGCTTCCTACCAGACCAAGAAGGGCTACTGGAAAGGCGGTACGGTCGGCGTGTTTGGCTACGGCGGCGGCGTGATTCCACGCTTTACCGAATTGAAAGACGAGAAGGGCGAGGCCGTCTACAAGGATGCCGCCGAATTCCATACCCTGCGCGTAATGCCTCCGCCCGGCATGCACTACAACACCGATGTCCTGCGCAAGATGTGCGACATCTGGGAACGCCATGGTTCCGGCCTGATCGCCTTTCACGGCCAATCCGGCGACATCATGTTCCAGGGGGCGACCACCGAGAACGTGCAGCATGCCTTCGACGAAATCAATGAACTCGGTTTCGATCTCGGCGGCGCAGGCCCCGCAGTGCGCACCTCGATGTCCTGTGTCGGCGCCGCACGCTGCGAGCAGAGCTGCTACGACGAGGCCAAGACGCACCGTGCCGTGCTCAACACTTTCCTCGACGATATCCACCGCCCTTCCCTGCCTTACAAATTCAAGTTCAAGTTCTCCGGCTGCCCCAATGACTGCATGAACTCCATCCAGCGCTCGGATATGGCGGTCATCGGCACCTGGCGCGACAACATCCGTACCGACGAAGGGCTGGCCAAGACATGGCTCACCAAACACGGCATGGATGAACTGGTGAATGACGTGGTCGCGCGCTGCCCGACCAAGACCTTCCAGGTCAAGGAACTCGCCAAAATCCGCAAGGGCGAGCACATCTCCAGCGTGGCGGTGAGCGACACCCACGGCATTGAAATCGACAACCAGGACTGCGTACGCTGCATGCACTGCATCAATGTGATGACCGGCGCACTGGCACCCGGCAAGGATAAAGGCGCAACTGTGCTGGTCGGCGGCAAGAGCCACCTGAAGATCGGTGGCCTGCTGGGTACCGTAATCCTGCCGTTCATCAAGCTGGATACTGAGGAAGACATGGAAAAACTGGTCGACTTTGCCCAGCGCACCATTGATTTCTTTGCCGAAAATGCGCTGGAACACGAGCGTACCGGGGAAATGATCGAGCGTATCGGACTGGCCAACTTCCTCGACGCAATGGAAATTGACGCCGACCCGGCCATGATCAATTCGCCGCGCATGAACCCCTATGTCCGCACCGACGGCTGGGACGAGGAAGTCGCCAAGATCAACGCCAAAAAACAGTCCGCCTGAGGAGATAGAACATGAATGCACCTGCACAGATGCGCCGCCCGGTCGAGAGTGGCGTTCCCGACAACAAGCAGTACCTGCACCCCACGCTGGCCAAGAACTACGGCAACTGGAAATACCACGACCGTCCCCGTCCCGGCGTGCTGCACCACGTCTCGCACAGCGGCGACGAAGTATGGTCGGTGCGTGCCGGCACCCAGCGCCAGATGGACGTGTATACCATCCGCACGCTGTGCGACATCGCCGACAAGTTCGCCGAGGGGCATGTTCGCTTCACCATCCGCTCCAACATCGAGTTCATGGTGGCGGATGCGACCAAGGTTGATCCGCTGATCGCCGAACTGGAAAAGAACGGCTTCCCGGTCGGCGGTACCGGCAACTCGGTAGCGATGATCGCCCACACCCAGGGCTGGCTGCACTGCGACATCCCCGGCACCGACGCCTCCGGCGTGGTCAAGTCGCTGATGGACGAGCTGATCCACGAATTCAAGCATGAAGAAATGCCCAACCGCGTGCATCTGTCGACCTCCTGCTGCGAAATCAACTGCGGCGGCCAGGCCGACCTCGCGATCATCGTGCAACATACCAAGCCGCCCAAGATCAACCATGACCTGGTGGCCAATGTGTGCGAACGCCCTGCCGTGGTGGCGCGCTGCCCGGTAGCCGCGATCCGCCCCGCCATGGTCAACGGCAAGCCATCGCTGGAAATCGACGAAAGCAAGTGCATGTGCTGCGGCGCCTGCTACCCGCCCTGCCCGCCGATGCAGATCAACGACCCGGAATATTCCAAACTCGCCATCTGGGTGGGCGGCAAGAACTCCAATGCGCGTGGCAAGCCCACCTTCATGAAAATGGTCGCCTCTGGCCTGCCCAACAATCCGCCGCGCTGGACCGAAGTCGCCGAAGTGGTCAAGAACATCCTGCACGTCTACAAGGAAGATGCGCGCCCATGGGAACGCATGGCTGACTGGATCGACCGTATCGGCTGGCCGCGTTTCTTCGAAAAGACCGGGCTGCCGTTCACCAAATACCTGGTCGACGACTGGCGCGGTTCGCGTGCCAACCTCAATTCTTCTACCCACATCCGTTTCTGATCGGGGGAGACATGAAGTTCGGCATAGTCATCAACGAAGGACCTTACCAGCACCAGGCGAGCGATTCCGCTTACCTGTTCTGCAAGGCGGCCTTGGAAAAAGGGCATGAAATCTTCCGTGTGTTCTTCTACCACGACGGCGTCAACAACGCCTCGCGCCTGACCGAGCCGCCACAGGACGACCGCAATATCGTGGCGCGCTGGAGCAAGCTGGCGGAAGAGCACAAGGTCGACCTGGTCGTCTGTGTGGCAGCTGCGCTGCGCCGCGGTATCAAGGACGAAAACCTGGCACCGGGCTTCCGCATCTCCGGTCTCGGGCAACTGGTCGAGGCCGGCATCCAGGCCGACCGTCTGGTCACCTTCGGCGATTAAGGAAACGAGATGAGCGATATCAAAAAATTCATGTTCGTCAACCGCAAGGCGCCCTACGGTACGATCTATGCGCTGGAATCCTTGGAGGTGGTGCTGATCACCGCAGCCTTCGACCAGGACGTATCGCTGGCCTTCCTCGACGACGGTATATACCAGTTGCGCAAGGGACAGCAGACCAAGGGCATCGAAACCAAGAACTTTTCGCCCACCTATCGTGCGCTGGATGGCTATGACATCGAGAAGCTGTATGTCGAAAAGGAATCGCTTGAAGCCCGCGGCCTGAGCGAAGACGATCTGCTGGTAGACGTCATCGTGCTGCCCCGCGCCGAAATGGGTGAACTGATGGACCAGCAGGACGTCGTCCTGAGTTTTTGACAAGGAGCCTGTAGATGCTGCACATCGTCAACAAATCCCCCCTTACCAACGGCGCGTTTGACTCCTGCCTGCGGGTTGCAACGGGCGGCGATATCCTGCTGATCGAAGACGCGGTATATGCCGCTACCTCCGGCAGCGCAATGGAAGATAAAATGCGCGAAGCGATGAAGCGCTTCACGGTACACGTACTGCAGCCGGACCTGGAAGCCCGCGGCATGGCTGACCGCCTGCTTGACGGTGTTTCCAGCGTCGACTACGGCGGTTTCGTCGAGCTCGTCGCGCAAAGCAAAAATTGCCAATCCTGGCTTTGAACCACCACTATTACAACTAAGGAGAACTCCATGCCTAACATCGAAGTCAACGGCAAATCCTACGAAACCGACGAAGAGGGTTATCTGGTCAACCTCGGCGAGTGGAACAAGGATGTCGCCGAGTATATCGCGCAGACCGAAAACGTAAACATGACCGAAAACCACTGGGAAGTGGTCAACTTCCTGCGCGAATACTATGACGAGTACCAGATTGCCCCGGCAGTGCGTGTGCTGACCAAGGCTATCGGCAAGAAATTCGGCGCGGAAAAAGGCAACAGCCAGTACCTGTACGACCTGTTCCCTTACGGCCCGGCCAAACAGGCATGTAAGATCGCCGGCCTGCCCAAGCCCACCGGCTGCGTCTAAGCACGACAACTGACTGGCAGCGGGACGGCCCATGCCGTCCCGCCGCTGGGCTCCCTAATCTTATTCGGATATATCGCCCATCGACATGAGCATTGCCAGCATCCTGTTTGCAGCACTGTTCTACCTCGCAGCCATCACGCTTGCGGGCGGCCTTGCCTATCGCATCGCCGACTATGCGCGCACCCCTGCGCCGCTCAAGATCCCTACCACCCCGGCGCCGACTACTACCGGCGGCGTGGTGTTTCGCATGGCACGCGAAGTTTTCCTGTTCGAAAGCCTGTTCAAGTCCAACCTGTGGATCTGGCTGTTCAGCATCCTGTTTCATTTCGGCCTGGCGCTGGTATTGCTGCGCCACCTGCGCTACTTCACCGAACCGGTGTGGTCGTGGGTCGTACTGCTGCAGCCATTCGGCACCTATGCTGCGTTCCCCATGGTGATCGGCCTGGCCGGACTATGGGCACGCCGCTTCCTGGTAGAGCGTATCCGCTACATCTCTACGCCTTCGGACCACCTGATGCTGGCCCTGCTGCTGGCCATCGGCCTGTCCGGGCTGTCGATGAAATGGCTGGTACATACGGATGTTGTCGCGCTCAAAACCTTCTTCCTCGGGCTGATGCGTTTCGATGTGGAGCCGCTGCCAGCGAGTGGCCTGCTCTACCTGCACCTCGGCCTGGTGGCGACGCTGATGCTGATTTTCCCGTTCAGCAAACTGCTGCATGCGCCGGGCGTATTCTTCTCGCCCAGTCGCAACCAGGTAGACAACCCGCGCGAAAAACGCCACCTCGCACCATGGGCGGCAGAGATGGAGAAATAACGCAATGGCCGCCGAAATCACCGCTCCCGCTTACCGTGTAATTCCCATCGTCCCTGCGCTGAAGCCGGACGCAATGGAAGGCGTCAAGCCGTTCGTCGCCAGCGAGAAGATTCAGGATGCCCTCGGCTTTCCCGGCACCCTGCCGGACGACTGGCATGAGCGCGCCATCGCCAAGATGGGCGAACTGCTGAAGAAATACCGCTCACTCAAGGTCTACCTCGACGCCTGCGTACACTGCGGCGCCTGCACCGACAAGTGCCACTACTTCATCGGCACCCAGGACCCGAAGAACATGCCGGTAGCGCGCCAGGACCTGCTGCGCAGCGTCTACCGCCGCTATTTCACCTTGCCCGGCAAGCTGTTCCCCAAGCTGGTCGGCGCGCGCGACCTGACCAAGGAAGTGCTGGACGAGTGGTACAGCTACTACCATCAGTGCTCGGAATGTCGCCGCTGCTCCGTGTTCTGCCCGTACGGCATCGACACTGCCGAGATCACCATGGCCGCGCGCGATATTCTCGACGCGGTCGGCTACGGCCAGAAATACTCGAACGAGATCATCGGCAAGGTGCATACCATCGGCAATAACCTCGGCTTGCCCGGGCCGGCGCTGGAAAACACCATGGAAGGCCTGGAAGAAGACGTCAAGGAGGACACCGGCATCGACGTGCGCTTCCCGATCGACGTCCAGGGCGCGGAAGTGCTGCTGATCACTCCATCGGCCGATTTCTTCGCCGAACCGCATATCGACAGCCTGATCGGCTATGCCAAGGTATTCCATGCGGCAGGCGTCAGCTGGACGCTCTCTTCGATGTCTTCGGAAGCAGCCAATTTCGGCCTGTTCATCGGTAACTACGAGCAGATGCGCAAAGTCGCACTGCGTATCCGCCAGGCTGCGCTCGACCTTGGCGTAAAGCGCATCATCGTCGGCGAATGTGGCCATGCCTGGCGCGTCGCCTACAGTTTCTGGAATACGCTGGCCGGCATCGGCGCCGGCGCCGACGACCCCTACGCGCTGATGCTGCAGAAACAGCTCGACCAGCGCCACAAACAGCCGACCCACATCTGCGAATACACCTGGGACCTGATCCAGCGCGATGCGCTCAAGTTCGACAAGACCAAGAACGACCATCTGGTGATCACCTTCCACGATTCCTGCAACGTGGCGCGCGCCTCGCGCATGGGCGACGAACCGGGTGGCCAGTTCGACATTCCGCGCAACATCATCCGGGCGGTGGCCAACAATTTCGTCGACATGGACGAGAACACCATCCGCGAAAAAACATTCTGCTGCGGCGGCGGCGGCGGCCTGCTTACCGACGACCTGCTCGACCTGCGCGTCAAGGGCGCACTGCCGCGCATGGAGGCATTGCAGGCAGTGGTGGATAGCCATGGCGTGAACTATCTGGCTGCGATTTGCGCCATCTGCAAGACGCAATTCAGCAAAACCCTGCCCTACTACGGTTTCAACATGCGGATGATCGGTGGCGTACACCAGCTGGTGAGCAACGCCATCATCCTGGAAAACAAGCAATAGACTGGATTTTTTGATTGGAGGCATGCGATGTCAGCAACGACCGAACAGAAAGAAACAAAACTCAACTTCCGCCGCTACAGGGATGGTGACACCAAGGTAAACAACCACGACCGGATTTTCCAGTCCAGCTATACCTACAAGTGCCCCACCTATATCCAGTCGACGCCGCCGTGCCAGGGCAGCTGCCCTGCAGGCGAGGACATCCGCCGTTACCTGCAAATCGCGCGCGGCATGGAAAAACCGCCGGTCGGCGCTGATGGCAAGCCCTCCATGAGCTGGCAGGAATACGCCTGGCGCGTGCTGACCGAAGCCAACCCGTTCCCGTCGGTAATGGGACGAGTCTGCCCTGCGCCGTGCGAAACCGGCTGTAACCGCAACGAGGTGGAAGACCATGTCGGCATCAACTCGGTCGAGCATTTCCTCGGCGAGTACGCGATCCAGAACAGCCTCAAGCTCAACAAGCCGGCAGTCACGCCTTCCGGCAAACGAGTTGCCATCATCGGTGGTGGCCCCGCCGGCCTGTCCTGCGCCTACCAGCTGGTCATGAAGGGCCACGCCGTCACCATTTTCGACGAACACGAACACCTAGGCGGCATGATGCGCTATGGCATTCCGGGCTTCCGCACTCCGCGCGATGTGCTGGATGCGGAAATCCAGCGCATCCTCGACCTCGGCGTGGAAACAAAACTGAATTGCCACATTGGCAAGGACATCACGCTGGAGCAGATCCGCAAGGACTACGATGCAGTGTTCCTCGGCATGGGTGCACAGGCCGGCCGCGCATTACCGACTCCCGACAGCGAAGCGCCCAACGTGGTTACCGCGACGGCCTTCCTCAAGGCATTCAATGACGGTCGCCTGCAACACGTCGGCAAACGCGTGGTCGTTATCGGCGGTGGCGACACCTCGATTGACGTCGCTACCGTCGCACGCCGCCTGGGCCATATCGAGCACGCCAAGCCCACCGACATGGAACACGCCATTGCGGGGCAGCTGGCACAGGACGTCGCCGACATTTCCGCCAAGCAGGGCGCAGAAGTCACCCTGACCTCGATCTTCCCGATCGACAAGATGCAGGCCAACAAGCATGAAATCGAACAGGCACTGGCGGAAGGCATCGCCATTCGCGGCGGGCTGGTACCGGTCGGCGTGGTGAAGGACGCCAATGGCCGCGCTACCGCACTGCGCGTTGCGGAATGCGAAGCCAAGTTCGCCGGCGGCAAATTGGAGATCAACCAGAAGGAAGGTAGCGAACAGGATATCCCGGCCGATCTGATCGTCTCCGCCATCGGCCAGGCTGTGGATTTCACCGGGCTGGAAGAGTTCGATAACGGACGCGGCGCAGTAAACACCGACAAGAATTATCAGGTGTCAGGCAAACCCGGCACCTTTGCCGGCGGCGACGTGATCCGTCCGCATCTGCTGACCACCGCCATCGGGCACGGCGCCATTGCGGCAGACGGCATAGACGGCTTCCTCGCCGGCGAGGAACTGGAAAAACGTCCCAAGGTCGACGTACACACCTTCGACATCCTGCGCAAGATGGCCGAGAAAGGCCTGCCGATCAACGAAGTGCAGGAACCGATTCGCGGCACCGACAAGGCCAACGTGGTGCACAACTTTGACAATCGTTCCGGACGCTATGTGATTCCGCATGACGAGCTGTTCCTCGGCCACTTCAATTATGTCGAGCGCGAGAAGCGTCACGTCATCACCCTGGACGAACAGACCGCTCTCGGCAATTTCGAGGAGCGGCTGCAGGCGCTGAGCGAAGCCGAAGCGGTAGCCGAAGCCAAGCGCTGCATGAGTTGCGGCATGTGTTTCGAGTGCGACAACTGCGTCGTGTACTGCCCGCAGACTGCCGTGTTCCGCGTGCCCAAGAGCAAGGCCTCTGTTGGCCGCTATGTGGATACCGACTACGACAAATGTATCGGCTGCCACATCTGCAAGGATGTGTGTCCGACCGGCTATATCCAGATGGGTCTCGGCGAGTAAAGGCAATCACCATGAACGTGCTGGCCAAAATACTGCTGTCGCTGTTGCTGTTCGCCACTGCCGGCTGGGCTGCAGCGGCCGACCAGCTCGTTGCAGTCGATGGCCCGCTGGGGCCCAGGCTCGATATCGGCAAGGGCGGACAATGCGTGGAAGACCCGAAGTTCATGCGCAGCAATCACATGAGGCTTATCATCCACCAGCGCGATGAAACCGTGCGTAAAGGCATCCGCGGCAGCAAATACAGCCTGACCAATTGTGTCGATTGCCACGCCAGCAAGGTGAACCACAGCGTGCTCGGCAGCAACCAGAATTTCTGCCAGGGCTGCCATACCTATGCTGCGGTCAAGATTGATTGCTTCGAATGCCATTCGAGCAAGCCACGCGAATTCAGAAAAGCCAGCAATCTGGCAGTGGAGAACCTGAAATGAGCGACGTAAACCAGGAACGCCGGCAATTCCTCACCAAGGGTTCGGCGCTGGCTGCCGGTATTGCCATTGCCCCCGGCATGCTGCTATTCGATTTCGCCCAGGCACGTCCGGCCGGTGAGCCCGCTTCCAGTGCGGTGCGCTGGGGCATGCTGATCGACACCACCAAATGCGAAAGCGGCTGCGACGATTGTGTGACCGCCTGCCGCACCGAGAACGGCTGGCCCGAACCCAAGACAGCGACCGATGTGCAATGGATGCGCAAGGTGGAGCTGAAGCAGGTTGCCACCGGCCGCCACGTCAACCTGCCGATGATGTGCCAGCACTGCGCCGAGCCACCATGCGTCGACGTGTGCCCGACCGGCGCCTCGTTCAAGCGCGCAGACGGCATCGTGCTGGTCGACAAGCACCGCTGCATCGGCTGCCGCTATTGCATGATGGCCTGCCCGTACGAAGCGCGTTCGTTCGTGCACGAGCCGGTACTGGACCACGATTCCGACATGCCGCGCGGGCAGGGTACGGTGGAAAGCTGCACCTTGTGCGTTAACCGTGTCGACCGCGGCGAACAGCCGGCCTGCGTCGAGGCCTGCACCAAGAATGGCCACCGCGCCCTGGTGTTCGGCGACCTGAACGACCCGAACAGCGAGATTTACTTGCGCATCCGCAGCGTCACTTCGACACAGCTGCGTGCCGACCTCGGGCTCAACCCCGGCATTTCCTTCGTGGGACTGTAACGCGATGCAACATAAAACCTTCGCCCAAATCGAAAGCCGCTACTTCTACGCACTGACAGCGCTGGGCGCCCTGATCGCCGGCGCCGGCATGTACGCCGCGTACTACATCGAAGAGCATGGCCACGTCGTTACCGGCATGAACAATCACATCGTGTGGGGCCTGCCGCACGTGTTCGCGATTTTCATGATCGTCGCCGCTTCCGGCGTACTCAACGTCGCCTCAGTCGGTTCGGTATTCGGCAAGCACGTATATAAGGCGCGTGCACCCCTTGCCGGCTTGCTGTCGATCGCGCTGCTGGCCGGTGGCCTCACCGTGCTGATGCTGGATCTGGGCCGCCCCGACCACGTCATCGTCGCCGCCACGCATTACAATCCGACCTCGGTATTCGCCTGGAACGTGCTGCTCTACTCCGGCCTGTTCGCCACCGTCGCGCTCTATCTGTGGACCATGATGGAAAAGCGCATGAACCCGTGGTCGAAACCGGCAGGGCTGCTGGTATTCGCCTGGCGCATCATCCTCACCACCGGTACCGGCCTGATCTTCGCCTTCCTCGTCGCACGCCAGGCCTATGCCTCCGCCGTGCTGCCCCCCATGTTCATCGTCCTGTCGTTCGCCTGGGGGCTGGCGGTATTCCTGATCGTGCAATCGGTAATGTTCAGCTGGAACGAGCTGGAACTGAATCCGGCAATCCAGAAGCGCCTGAAGAACCTGCTCGGCATTTTTATCGTCGGCGCGCTGTATTTCGTCGCCGCCTATCATCTGACCAACCTCTATTTCGCGCGGCAGACTGCATTCGAACACTTCATCCTGCTCAATGGCGGCATCTACCCCTGGCTGTTCTGGGGCGGCTATGTGCTGCTCGGCAGCGCGCTGCCGCTGCTGCTGATTTTCCATCCGGCGCTGGGCAAGACCCGCTGCGTGCTTGCCGCCTCGGCACTGGTGATACTTGGCGCCTTCGCCCTGCTCTATGTGTTCATCATCGGCGGGCAGGCCTTCCCGCTGGAGATTTTCTCGGGCTATGAAGTTATCAGCAGCAGTTTCGGCGACGGCCAGATCGCCAGCTATGCTCCCAGCCTGCCGGAAATCCTGCTTGGCGGCGGCGGCCTCGGCATCGCCTTCCTGATCACCACTGTCGGCGTGCGCGCCCTCAACTTCCTGCCGCACGACGACCCCAAAGCAGTGCAGCAGGACTAAACTGCCATGCATCGCCTGCTGATCTCTGCCGCCCACAAGTCATCGGGCAAGACCACCATCAGCATCGGCCTGTGCGCCGCATTAAAACAGCGCGGCCTGACGGTGCAGCCGTTCAAGAAGGGGCCGGATTACATCGATCCAATGTGGCTATCGCAAGCCAGCGGCCACGCCTGCCGCAACCTCGACCTGTACCTGATGGAACGCGACGACGTAACCGCGACCTTCCGCCGCCACGCGCCGGATGACGGCATCAGCATCGTCGAAGGCAACAAGGGACTGTACGACGGCCTGGCGCTCGACGGCAGCAACAGCAATGCCGCACTGGCAAAACTGCTCGACCTGCCGGTGGTGCTGGTGCTCGACGCACGTGGCATGACGCGCGGCATCGCCCCGCTGATCCTCGGCTACCAGGCATTCGACCGCGATATCAATATCGCTGGCGTGATCCTCAACAACCTCGGCGGCAGCCGCCACGAATCCAAGCTGCGCGCAGTGATCGAGCACTACACCGACGTAGCGGTGATCGGTGCGGTGCACCACGATGAGCGCCTGCAGATCGTCGAACGCCATCTCGGCCTGATGCCGAGTAACGAATCGACCGCCTCGGCAGACTACATCCACAACATCGGCCAGGTGATCAACGAACGCGTTGACCTCGACCGCCTGTTGCAACTGGCGGAGAAGCCTGCACTGCCTGCGGCACCCGCTCCCGACATCACACCGCTGCCATTGGGTGAAAACCTGCGTATCGGCATTGCGCGCGACCGCGCCTTCGGTTTCTATTACGCCGACGACCTCGATGCGCTGCAGGCCGCGGGCGCGAAACTGGTGCCGATTGACACGTTGCATGATGCACACCTGCCCGAAGTCGATGCGCTGTATATCGGCGGCGGTTTTCCGGAAATGTGTGCCGCCGAGCTGCAGGCGAATTCCACGATGCGCGCAGATATCAGGCAGGCCATCGAATCCGGGCTGCCCGTCTATGCCGAATGCGGCGGCCTGATGTATCTGTCGCGCTCGCTGACGCACGAAGGCCAGCGCTATGACATGGTCGGTGCGATTCCGGGCGATACCGTGATGCATGCCAGACCCATAGGCCGCGGCTACGTCCATCTCGCGGAAGATGCCGCGCACCCATGGCCACGTCCCAGCATGCCTGCCAAGGAAATCCGCGCGCACGAATTCCATTATTCCAGCCTGGAAAATTTGCCGGCCGGTGCGAAATTCGCCTATCGCGTGGTGCGCGGCCACGGCATCGACGGCGAACACGACGGGCTGATACTGCACAACCTGCTCGCTTCCTACACCCACCTGCGCACCATCGGCAGCTGCTACTGGGCATCGCGCTTTGTCGCATTCGTGCGCAGCGTAAAAACAGGCGAAAACCCGCTGCCGCTGCAGGCGGCGCGTTAAGCCGCCGCTATAATGGCTGCCTTGCGGCAGCGACCGGATACAACGAGGAATGAACAACATGGAACACCCATTCGCACCCTTTATACAGATGCTCGGCAAGGGCAAGAACGGATCGCGCGACCTGACGCAGCAGGAAGCAGAACAGGCGCTGACCATGATACTGGCACGACAGGTCGAGCCGGAACAGCTCGGTGCCTTCCTGATGCTGATGCGGGTCAAGGAGGAGACCGGGGCCGAAGTCGCCGGTTTCGTACAGGCCGCCCGTGCCTCGCTCACCCTGCCGGACAACCTGCCCAAAGTCGATTTCGACTGGCCGACCTATGCCGGCAAGCGCCGCCAGCTGCCCTGGTATCTGCTGTCGGCACTGCTGCTCGCCAGTCATGGCATGCCGGTGCTGATGCACGGTATCGGAAGCGGCACCGCAGGCCGTGTCTGGATTCCCGATGCGCTGGCTTCGCTCGGCATTCCTCCCAGCACTTCGGTCGCACAGGCTGCAGACAACATCAGGCAAAAGAATTTCGCCTATGTGCCGCTCAATGTCTTCAGCCCGGAGCTGGAACGCCTGCTCGGCCTGAAGGCGATTCTCGGCCTGCGCTCACCGGTGCACACCATCATCCGCATGCTCAACCCGTTTAACGCTTCCGCCTCGATCATGGGAATCTTCCACCCGGGCTACGACGACACCCACCATCAGGCCGGCACACTGCTCGGCGAACAGAACATGGCGGTATTCAAGGGGGAGGGCGGCGAAGCCGAGCGCAACCCGGACGGCGCCTGCAACGTCAAGATGCTGCGCGCAGGCGCCGTGCTGGAGGAAGAATGGCCGGCACTGTTCAGCAGCCGGCACATGAAGGACGACACCATGGATGTAGCACGGCTCGGACAACTATGGCGCGGCGAAATCACCGATGAATACGGCCAGGCCGCCGTCACCGGCACCGTCGCCATCGCACTGCGTACCCGGGGGCGCGCCGGCAGCGTTGCTGAAGCCGAAGCCATGGCCGCGCAGCTCTGGCAGACACGCGACATTTCCTATCTGAAAAAGGTACAGGGCTGATATGGACTTCCTGCCGCTATTCCACAACATCAAGAACCAGCTGTGCCTGGTGGTCGGCGGTGGTTCCGTCGCCACACGCAAGGCCGGCATACTGCTGGAGGCCGGTGCGCAGGTGCGCGTGGTCGCTCCCGAAATCGAAGCGGAATTGACGCAGCGCAAGCACGTCGAAACGATCATCGCGCCTTTCTCCGCGCAACATCTGGACGGGGTGGTGCTGGTCATCGCTGCGACCAGTGACCGTGCCGTCAACCGGCAGGTTTCGGAACTGGCGCAGGCGCGTAATATCCCGGTCAATGTGGTGGATGATCCCGAGCTATGCAGTGTCATCATGCCTGCCATTCTCGACCGTTCGCCGATGATGGTGGCTTTCTCCAGCGGCGGTGCATCGCCGGTGCTGACGCGTATGCTGCGCGGCAAACTGGAAACGATGATCCCGCAGAATTACAGCCGCCTGGCCGCCTTCGCCGAGCGCTTCCGCATGCTGGTCAAGCAGCGCGTCACCCATCCCGCCAAGCGCCGCATCTTCTGGGAAAACGCGCTGGAAGGCGTGGTCGCCGAGAAAGTGCTGACCGGCGACGAGGCCAGTGCCGAGCAGATGCTGCAGCAAATGCTGGCAAACGAGGACAATATCCGGCGCGGCGAGGTGTACCTGGTCGGTGCGGGTCCCGGCGACCCCGACCTGCTCACCTTCCGTGCGTTGCGCCTGATGCAGAAAGCCGACGTGGTGGTGTATGACAACCTGGTGGCCAAGCCGATCGTCGAAATGACGCGGCGCGATGCCGAGCGCATCTACGTCGGCAAGAAGCGCGCCGACCACACTTTGCGCCAGGAAGAAATCAACGCCTTGCTGGTACGCCTGGCCCAGGAAGGCAAACGCGTGCTGCGCCTGAAAGGCGGCGATCCGTTCATTTTCGGACGTGGCGGCGAGGAAATCGAGACCCTGTCAGCACAAGGCATTCCCTTCCAGGTAGTGCCCGGCATCACCGCCGCTTCCGGTGTCGCTTCCTATGCCGGCATCCCGCTGACCCACCGCGACCACGCCCAGTCCTGCATGTTCGTCACCGGCCATCTCAAGGACGGCACCATGAACCTCGACTGGGATGCACTGGCACGCCCGCGTCAGACCGTGGTGGTGTACATGGGATTGCACGGGCTGGAGACGCTGTGCGAAAAACTGGTCGAGCATGGCCTGCCGGGCAGCACCCCGATCGGAATCGTGCAGCAAGGCACCACACAGAACCAGCGCGTCGTCACCGGCACGCTCGCTACCCTGCCCGGCATCGCCGAGGTCAAGGAGCTGCATGCGCCGACACTGATTATCGTTGGGGGAGTCGTCAGTCTGAGGGAGAAATTATCCTGGTTCAAACCGGAGAAGCAGGCGGGTATTTAAAAAACACATCCATAAAATAAAGGGGAGATCATGAAGAGCATAGCCAGAAGTGCGTTTTTCGCAGTATTGATGCTGCTCGGTTCCACTGCAGCAATGGCCGACGAAGCATTGCTGAAGCCGTTCGTGCTTGCCTCCAAAGGCCCCGGCACCCTGGTGGAAAAGGTTGCCGCGGTCAAAGCCTCTCTGCTTGCCAACGGCTTTACCGTTGCCGGCGAATACTCACCCTACCCCGACGCCGACATCCTGGTGGTAACCAGCGACGAACTGAAAAACAACGCCGCCCAGTCCGAGCATGGCGGCTTCGGCGCAATCCAGCGGATAGCGCTGACCAAGGTCAACGACGATATCCAGGTGAGCTACACCAACCCGGTATACATGGCCAACGTCTACCGCATGAAAGGCGACCTGCAGGATGTCGCCGCCAGGTTGCAGGCGGCATTGGGCAAACTGGAGGACTTTGGCGCCAAAGGCATGACCGCGAACGCGGCACGCCACTACCACTACATGTTCGGCATGGAATACTTCACCGACCCCAGCATGCTGGCCGTCTATGGCACTCATCAGGAAGCGCTGGATGCAGTCGAGAAGGGACTGGCTTCGAACAAGACCGGCATCAGCAAGGTCTACCGCGTGGACATACCGGGCACCGAGGAAAGCGTGTTCGGCGTCGGCATGAAGGCGCCTTCCGATGCGCAGAAATATATGGACGACAAGTACATCATGGGCGAAATCGATTTCCGCGATATCAAATCGACCGCCCACCTGCCCTATGAAGTGCTGGTCTCCGGCAACAAGGTGTATGCCCTGTATGCCCGCTTCCGCATCGCCATCGACTTTCCCGACCTGTCGATGATGGGCAGCCACAGTTTCATGAACATCATGAGCACCCCGGAAGCGATCCGCAAGGCATTGCAGCAGGCGGTGGCCAAACCCCTGCCCGGCGCGTAATGAAGCTACTTGGATTCGCCGGCTATTCCGGCAGCGGCAAGACCACGCTGCTGGAAAAAGTTCTCCCTCTGCTCAAACAGCACGGCCTGCGTGTCTCGGTAATCAAGCACGCGCACCACAACTTCGATATCGACCGTCCGGGCAAGGACAGCTTCCGTCACCGCGAAGCTGGGGCACAGGAAGTGCTGATCGCCTCCGGCTACCGCTGGGCACTGATGCACGAGCTGCGCGAGGAGGCGGAGCCTACGCTGGAAGAGCTTTGCGCACGGCTGTCGCCGTGCGACCTGGTGCTGATCGAAGGCTACAAGTTTTCCGACATCCCGAAGATCGAGGTGCACCGCACAGTGACCGGACATCCGCTGCTGTACCCGGACGATGCGCAGATCATTGCGGTGGCGACCGACCATCAGGAACCGTTACCGGTGACCAAACTGGATATTGACGCGCCGCAGCAAGTCGCCGACCATATCCTCAACTATTTCTCCTTCACCCGGCAATGAATATCACCCTGCTTTACTTTGGCCGCCCACGGGAAATGCTCGCCACCTCCGGCGAAACGGTCGAGGTGCCTGACAACATCGGCACGCTGGCTGACTTGCTGGCCTGGCTGCGCACGCGCGGCAGCAACTGGGCGCAGGAACTGGCCGACAGCCGGGTGCGCTGCGCCGTCAATCAGGAACTGAGCGGGCTGTCCGCACGGCTCAACACCGGGGATGAGGTCGCCATCTTTTCTCCCATCTCCGGCGGCTGAGATGAGCATATCGATACAGACAGCCGATTTCGATCTCGCTGCCGAGCTCGCCGCATTGCGCAAATCCAGCGCCCAGACCGGCGCGCTGGTGAGCTTCGTAGGGCTGGTACGCGACTTCAGCAGCGACGAAAAAATCGAGGGTATCTATCTCGAACACTATCCCGGCATGTGCGAGAAGGCACTGCAAAAGATCATCGGCGAAGCACAGCAGCGCTGGCACTTGCTCGATGTGCGCATCATCCATCGCATCGGCCAGCTGCTGCCCAATGATCAGATCGTACTGGTTGCCACTGCATCGACCCATCGCGCGGACGCCTTCGCCGCCTGCGAATTCATCATCGATTACCTGAAAACCGCCGCGCCATTCTGGAAGCGTGAACAGACTGCGCATGGCACCAAATGGCTGGACACCAAAGATACCGACATCCAGCGCATGCGGCGCTGGCACAATGGAGAAACCGTATGAGCAACCCCCTCACCCACTTCGACCCGCACGGCCAGGCGCACATGGTGGATGTCGCCGGCAAGGATGAAACCCGGCGCATCGCCCGCGCTGCCGGGCGCATCAGCATGCAGCCTGCCACCCTGCAGCTCATCTCGGACCGCAGCGCGCAAAAGGGCGATGTGCTGGGCGTGGCACGCATCGCGGCGATCCAGGGCAGCAAGCGCACCGCCGAGCTGATCCCGCTCTGCCATCCGCTTTATCTGACACACACTGCAGTGGAATTCACGCTGGACCGTGAGAACAATGCAGTGGAATGCCTCGTCACCACCGAGACCGTGGGCCGTACCGGCGTCGAAATGGAAGCCCTCACCGCCGTCAGCGTGGCCCTGCTCACCATCTACGACATGTGCAAGGCCGCCGATCGCGGCATGGTGCTAGCCGATATACGGTTGCTGGAAAAGCAGGGTGGACGCTCGGGACATTGGCGTGCCAACTAACGACCGCCTGAGGTAAATGCGCTGTCGGGCGAATAGCCGCTATTTGCAGTAGCACACCGGAATATTCCGGCATTCCGCGATCAAGCCTAAAGATATCGGACTTTGCGCCGATAAGCCCAGAACAAATAATTACAATAACCCCTCGAAACTCAAGTGGTTTTATCAACACCTGGTTATCGCGGGACAGATGGGCTGCTCGAAGGGAGGGAGCTAATACATACAAACGAAAGAGGTAATTCATGTATTTGTTTCTCTCAAAGATCAAGATCGGCACCCGGCTCGGTGCCGGCTTCGCCATCCTGCTGACGCTGATGCTTGCCGTTGCCGCCTTTGGCGTCATCCACATGATGGAAATCCGGGCGCGGCTCGCCGAAATCACCAAGGTCAACAATATCGAAACGCAGCTGGCGACGGCCATGCGTGTGTCCGTCTACCAGCGCGCCATCATGACCCGGAATATCGCCTTGTTTACCGATGACGCGGCGATGCAGGCCGAATCGCAGAAGTTCGAGCTGCAGCGTACGGAATACGATGACGCCAAGAAGAAGCTGGCGGCGATGCTCGCCCTGCCCGGCACGGCCGAAGAAGAAAAAGCGCTGTTCGACAAAATCCAGCAGGCGGAAACACTAACGGTTCCGCTGATCCAGAAGGCGATTGATCTGGGGCTGGCCAACAAAACCCAGGAAGCACACAAGGTGCTGATATCCGAAGCCGAAGAACCGCAGCGCGACTGGCTGGACCAGCTCAACCAGCTGGTTGCCAAGGAAGACCAGCTGAATGCGGCAGCGGCGGCAGCGGCGGAGGCAAGCTATAAACGCGGCCTCAACAGCATGATGATTTTGTGCGCGCTCGCGCTCGCGCTGGGCATATGGATCGCTGTGCTGCTGACGCGCAGCATAACCCGGCCGATCGACCGCGCCGTCAAGGTCGCGGAACGTGTGGCGGGTGGAGACCTGACCTCACGCATCGAGGTCGAATCCCGCGATGAAATAGGCGAGCTCATGCGCGCGCTCAAGACCATGAACGGAAACCTGAGCAGCCTGATCGGCCAGGCCCGCGCAAGCTCGCAAAATGTCTCCAGCGCAGCGAGTGCACTGTCGACCGCAGCCGGCCAGGTCGCCATCAGCTCCCAGCATCAGAGCGAAGCCGCCTCCTCGATGGCTGCAGCGGTCGAGGAAATGACGGTTAGCGTCGGCCAGATCTCGGATCATGCCAGCGGCGCAGAACAGATTTCCACCGAATCCGGCACGCTGGCCAAGGAAGGCAGTGCCGTGATCGGCGAACTGATTGCGAAGATGGGAGAGATCGCCAAGACCGTTACCGACTCGTCCCAGGTCATGGAAGAGCTGACCCGGCAATCCGAACAGATTTCGAATATCGTCAAGGTCATCAAGGAGGTTGCGGAACAGACCAATCTGCTGGCGCTCAACGCCGCGATCGAAGCCGCCCGGGCTGGCGAGCAGGGACGCGGTTTTGCCGTCGTCGCCGATGAAGTCAGAAAACTGGCGGAACGAACCTCGCAGTCCACGCTGGATATTTCCGGCGTGATCGAGAAGGTCCGTGCCGGCATTCACGGTGCCATGGACAGCATGCGGATCGGGGTGGAACAGGCAGATCAGGGCATGAAGCAGGCGAGCGAGACCGTCGATTCAATCAGCCGCATCAATTCTGGCTCCCAGCGGGTGGTGGAAACCGTCAACGACATCAGTGCGGCGCTCAGGGAGCAGAGCCTGGCAAACAACGAGATCGCCAGGAACGTCGAGAAGATTGCCCAGATGACCGAGGAAAACAATGCGGCCATGGAGGAAACCGCCAAAACGGCACACGACCTTGAGCATCTCGCCTCCTCGCTGCAGGAGGTGGTGGCCAAGTTCAAGGTCTAGTGAGTACGCTCCGAATTCCGGGCAAGCCGGCCAATGCGTAACGAAGCTTCCGCCTTTACTCCGCGGCATGGCCGGCATGCCGCGGCAAGACACCGTGCCGGGCAAGATAGTCGACAAAGGACTTGTCCACATGCAGGGTATGCGCAAGCAGCCAGTCCTTGAGTGACTGCAGAACCAGCAACTCGCCGCCTTGCGCCAGTTTTTCCTTGAGGTAATGCGCCTCCTGCAGCAGCCGCCGGTGTTCGTCCGCATGCAGCGTCCGTTCCGGATAGGCATATTTGTCCATCATCTGCTCTTCGACCGCAAAATGCGACTCGGCTGCGGCGATCAGCTCATCGAATAATTGCGCGACATTGCCCGGCGGATCATTGCGCCTCACCGCATCGTTGAGTTCATTCAGTATCCTGACCAGTATCTGGTGCTGGCGGTCGGTTTCCGGCTCGCCCAGCACATATGCCTCGATCCATGGATGGTTCCCGGTGTGCAACCCATCCTTGCTATAGGTATATGTACTCTTGCCATGCCGTTTACTGGCATACATGGCATCGTCGGCCGCACTCATCAGCCGGTCGAGTTCGCGGCCATTGTCAGGATAGATGGCGATACCGATACTGACACCGACATGGCATTCCCGACCATCCGGCAGCGCAACGGGCGCAGACAGCTGCTGGATGATTTTTTCCGCGACCACCGCCACATCCAGCGGCTTTTCGATTTCCTCGAACACAATGGCAAACTCGTCCCCACCTACGCGGGCCACCGTGTCCACATCACGGACACAGGCCAGCATGCGCTTGGCCACTGCCTGCAATACCGTATCGCCGGCCGCATGACCAAAGTTGTCGTTGACCGCCTTGAAGCCGTCGAGATCGAGAAAGAACAGCGCCAGCAACTTGTTCCGCCGTTTGGCATGCGCAATCGATCTGGCCAGCCGGTCCGAGAACAGCTCACGATTGGGCAGCTCCGTCAGCCGGTCATGGTGCGCAAGGAAACTGATCCGCTGCTCTGCCTCCTTGCGCCTGCTGATATCTTCAACCAAGCTGATGAAATATAGCGGAGTGCCGGCACTGTCGCGCTCGAGGGTAACACTGAGCTGCACCCAGACCGGTCGCCCGTCCGTGCGGACATAGCGTTTCTCGTACTTGATGACTTCATTGTTTTCATCAAGCAGGGACTGCAGGTACTGCTTGCTGATGGCGCGATCGTCCGGATAGGTAATATCGTTAATCGTCAGCCCGTCAAACGCATCGCGCTGCAATCCCACAATATCGCACAACGCCTGATTGACCTGGATAAAGCGCCCTTCCAGGTCGGTGATGACCAGGCCCAGCGGGGCATGCTCCATGATATTGCGGAAACGCGACTCGCTTTCCCGCAGCGCCCGCTCGGCCTCTCTGCGTTCGGTAATGTCGTGAATCACCGAATAGAGCAAATGCTGCCCATTGATGGTCAGCGGGCCGGAGTGCACCTCCACATCGCGGATCTCGCCGCCGGCCAGGCGGTGGCGGAAATAGAAATGGCTGCGTTGTTCCCGGGCTGCACGCTGCATCTCCTCTTTCACCTGTTCCGGCGAAAAAGTATTGATGTCGGTAATGTGCATGCTCCTGATGCGCTCCGTGCCGTAACCGTAGTATTGGCATGCCGCCTCGTTGGCATCGACGATACTGCCATCCTGCGGGTCGATCAGCAGCATCGGCACTTTTGATTTGGCAAACAACACCTGGTATCGCTCGTCGACTTCACGCGATTCCGTTCCTGCCGGGCTCTCAAGCATGCTTGTTGTCTCCCTGCGATATGCTGCGAACTTCAACCCGACGCCTCTTCGGGGCGTATTTTAGTTCCCGGGAAGTCTATCCCGCCACCTTCTGGCTGTCACGCACAGCACCCATCTTTTCACTTCGGTTTCTGTGCCGATTTAGGGCGGAATACACTGATGATTTCGGGATGCGTCTCGATATATGGCCCGCCGATCAGGTCGATGCAATAGGGTACCGCGGCAAAGATGCCATCCAGCGTTTCCTTGATTGCCTTGGGCTGTCCCGGCAGGTTCAGAATGAGGCTTTGTCCGCGCACCACACCGACCTGGCGCGACAGAATTGCGGTAGGCACGTACTGCAGGCTCACCGCGCGCATCTGTTCGCCAAAACCCGGCAGCACCTTGTGCGCCACGGCCAGGGTCGCTTCCGGTGTGACATCGCGCGGGGCCGGGCCGGTACCGCCGGTGGTGAGGATCAGGTGACAGCCTTCGCTGTCTGCCAGCTCGACCAGCGTCGCCTCAATCTGTTTCTGCTCATCCGGGATGAGGCGCATGATGCTGTGCCACGGGCTGCACAACGCTTCGGTGAACCATGCCTGCAGCGCCGGCAAACCCGCATCCTGATAGGTGCCGCTGCTGGCACGGTCGCTGATAGAGATCAGCCCGACCTTAAGCGATGGCTCGCTGGATGTCGTCATAACTCCCTCCACTTTCCAATATCTGGTTGGCAAGCGCCAGCTCGTGCACCGAGTTCAAGTTGATGAAAGCGGCAGCATGTTCGAACGGCACTTCGCTTAATTGCAGACTGTCCTGCCAGGCCTTCACCTTGCGTCCGCCGCCGGCCAGATAGTCGTTCAATTTTGGCAGTACGCTGCGGCGGTACAAGGCAATGGCTGGCTGCCGCCTTCCCCCGGTTACCGCCACGGCAGCTTCGGCCGGGCTGCCCATCGCGGCGTGCAGCCGGGCAAGCAGGTCCGCCGGCAAGAACGGGGCATCACACGGCACGCTGGCGACCCACTCATGGCTGGCTTGCAGCATGGCGGCCTGCAGGCCAGCCAGCGGCCCGGCATAACCTGTCGTCTGGTCGGGAAGCACCGGGCAGCCGCAGTGTGAAAAACTGGCAGGGTTGTCATTGGCACTGATCAGGACTGTCCCGCACTGCACGCGAACCGCCTGCAACACCCAGTCAATTAACGGTTGCCCCTGCAGCAGCTGCAACGCCTTGGCGCCGCCGATGCGCGTGCCCAGGCCACCCGCAAGTATCACCGTAGTGGTTGCCGGTGGCTGGCGCATCAACCGCCGGTTTGCGACATAAAACGTACGACCGCAGGCTGTGTCTGCGACGGGTCGAACTGGTGTGACTGTGGCTTGATGGCCACCGCCTGCATGATGCACTCGCGCAGTCCCGCCGCATCACCGGCGCGCGCCGCCGGCAGCAAATCCACCCTGCCTTCGTTGCCGAGGCAGGGATACAGCTCGCCGCGCGCAGTAACGCGCATGCGGTTGCAGCTGGCACAGAAATTCTGCGTATGGGGCGAGATAAAACCGATGCGCGTATCGTACCCGGCCATGCGCCAGTAATATGCCGGACCGCCGCTGCTTTCCACGCTGGGTATCAATTCAAACTGCTGCCTGAGCTCCGCCAGCAGTTCCTGATTGCTGCAGAATGAATCTGCGATATGGAGCCCGGTCTCGCCCAGCGGCATCTGTTCGATAAAGCTGATGTCCACGCCGCGTGCCTGTGCAAAGCGAACCAGGCCGAACAGTTCGTGCTGGTTGATGCCACGCATCAGCACCGTGTTCAGTTTGATGCGGCGCGCGCCCAGTGCGGCAATGGCGGCATCGATACCGGCCAGAACCTGTGGCAGGTTGCCGGTACGGGTGATGCGGTGAAAGTTTTCCGGATCCAGGCTATCCAGACTGATATTGATGCGATCCACGCCTGCTTGCGCCAGCGGCGCCGCAAATTGCGATAGCTGCGAACCATTGCTGGTCAGCACCAGTTCACGCAGGCCCGGCAGTTCGCGCAGGCGCGCCGCCAGCCATGGCATGTCTTTCCGCACCAGCGGCTCGCCACCGGTCAGGCGGATCTTGTCCACGCCCAGACTGACAAAAGTTTGCGCAACCAGCAGACATTCCTCGAGCGACAGGATTTCGCTGCGCGGCATGAACTCCATCTTTTCCGACATGCAATAGGTACAGCGGAAATCGCAGCGATCGGTCAGCGACAGGCGCAGGTAAGTGACCTTCCTGCCGAATCCGTCCTGCAATGGTGTGATGCTGCCGAATGTCATGCCCGACTACCCTCAAGTAAACGCTCACATTATACCGCGCATTGGGGGCAGGCAAACATCCCGGAAGGAACGGCACCAGCCGTGCCAGGACAGCCTTACAGGCAGATTTCGGAGCCCAGCAAAGCCTCGAATTCCTCCGGCGGCATCGGCCTGGCAAACAGATAGCCTTGTGCGAAGTCACAGCCGACACCGGACAGCAAACGCAACTGGCCGATGGTTTCCACGCCTTCGGCAATTACCTTGAGGCCCAGCTTGTGGGCCATCACGATAATCGCCTCGGCCAGCGCCATGTCGTTCTCGTCGGCCTCCAGGTTGCTTACGAATGACTTGTCGATCTTCAGGTAATCGATGTCGAATTTCTTGAGGTAGGAAAGTGCCGAATAGCCGGTACCGAAATCATCGATCGCCACCTGGACGCCCGCATCGCGGAAGGAAAGCAGTTTGTTGAGCACGCGCTGGTCCTCCTGCAGCAGCAGGCCTTCGGTAATTTCAATGACGAAATTATTCCCGGTCAGCCCCAGATTGCGCAGGTAATTAAACCAGATGATGTCAAACACGTTTGCTTCCGACATGAACTGCACCGGCGATTTGTTGATGCTGACTTGGAAGTCGCTGGCATACAGCTGGATCCAGCGCTGCACCCAGCGCGCCGACTCCATGAATACCCAGTCGCCGATCTCGTTGATCATGCCGGTTTCTTCGGCCAGCGGGATGAATTCCAGCGGACTGACCACCCCCAGTTCCGGATGGTGCCAGCGCAATAACGCTTCCGCCTTGTGGATGCGGCCAGTCGACAAATCGACGATGGGCTGGAAATAGACGCGGAATTGCTCTTCCACCAGCGCATTGCGCAAGTCACCGATCATCCGCAGGCGTTTCTGGGCCTGTTCCTGCAACTGGTGCGTGAAATAACTGAAACGGTTACGCCCCTGGCTCTTGGCAAGATACATCGCCTGATCCGCATTCTTGAGCAGGCTGTCGGCATCGGCCGCATCATCGGGATACAGCGTGATGCCGATGCTGGCCGATACGTTGGCCACTTCGCCACTGAGGTGAAACGGGTCGACCAGCTTGGCGATAACATCCCGTGCCACGCGCTCCACATACGCTGCGTCCGGCGAACCCGTCAGCAGCACGGCAAACTCATCCCCGCCCAGGCGCGCCACGACATCCGATTCGCGCGCGCAGGAAGCAATACGCCTGGCCGCATCCACCAGCAGATCGTCGCCGACATGATGCCCCAGCATGTCGTTGACCTCCTTGAAACGGTCCAGGTCGATATAGCATAAGGCCAGCGACGTCCCGCCGCTGTACGATTTCCTGATTTCCTGCTCCAGCCGTCCGCGAAACATGCTGCGGTTCGGCATCTGGGTAAGCGGATCGAAATTGGCCTGTCGCCAGATCATTTCCTCCGCCTCTTTTTTCTTGGTGATGTCCGAGAATAGCGCCACCCGCCGGTGTACCTGGCCCGCATCATCATAAATGGTACTGATGGTCAGCCATTCCGCCATCAACTCCCCATTCTTGCGGCGGTCCCATATTTCACCTTGCCACTGGCCGGTGTCCGCCAGCGATTTCCACATCTGCCGGTAGAACTCGCTATCATGGTGGCCGGAACTCAGGATATTCGGGTTCTTGCCTATCACCTCCTCAGCCGCATAACCGGTCAACTGGATAAATGCCGGGTTGACAGTCATGATGCGGTTGCCGGAGTCCATCACGGACATGGCCTCGCTGATATTCTGGAACACCAGCATCGCCAGTTTCTGCTCCTCTTCCCGATGCTTGCGCTCGGTAATATCAGTCGCAAAAACGAACAGCCGGCCTACCGTCGGCCAGTAAGTCACCCCGATTTCTACCGGCCAAACGCTCCCATCCTTGCGCCGGTGCATGGTTTCAAAGCGGTCATGCCCGTTCTGCAAGATCTTTTCGATATGGCTTGCGGTTTCCTCCGGCTGCTCCCTGGCTTCAAGTTCGGAAACACACATGGTCAGCAATTCTTCACGGCTGTAACCGGAAAGCCGCACATAGGCATCGTTGACCTCAAGCAGCTGCCCCTCCATGCCCACGATCCAGAAACCATCTGCCGAGGTTTCGATGACAGCGCGATAGCGAGCTTCACGCGCGTTTAATTCTCGTTCAAGTTGTTTGCGCTCGGTAATGTCGCGTACGACGCTGTAATACAGCGGCTGTCCGCCCAATTCGATGATTTGCGCATTGACCTCAATGGGGATAACCGAACCGTCTTTGCGTATATGTGCCGATTCGAAGGACGCATGGCCTTCACGCTGGACTTGCGCCATGCGCCGTGGAACCTGATCGGCATACTCGGAGGAATTAAAATCAGCAATATACCTGCCCAGCATTTCCTGTTTGGTATAACCCAGCCGCTCATACCCAATACGATTGATATCGACAATGCGGCCGTCTGCCGACAGCAACAGATGGCAATCCTGGGCCTCCTCGAACAAAAGCTGAAACTTCCGTTCGCTTTCCATCAGTGCCTTGATGAATGTTTCCTTCTGCCTAAATGCAGGAAAAATGCGGCGCGCAATCAACGATGCGATATCTTTTATATTCGGCATTCCCCATCCCTGACCAGCCAGCATTTGTGCACCACCGGCACGGTATCCCCGGCAGCAACCTAAACCTTATTATTGGAATGGATTATGGAAGAAAGTACCTGTTCCGGCAACCCTGCAGCCTCATCCAGCAAACCTGGCAGCATCGTTTCCGAAGGCATAGTGCGCTCATTTATTTTTGATTGTCGCGCTTCGCCAACATAAACAGCATATGACATCAAAGTTAAACATTGCAGGACTAACATGAAAAAAATATAGAATTGCCCCTGTCTTTTTCACATAAATTCATCATGCATAACTTACTTCGCCTGCCGCTGATCATCACATCAATGCTACTGCTATGCTCCTGTGCGATGACGTCATCGCCAGGCCTTTCAGGCAGCGCCACGGACAATGCAGCGCACGCCGACGAGGGCGCCGGCAAAAAACCGGCCATAGACACCGTCTTTAACGATAAACAGGAGATAACGCCTGCCCAGAGCATTGAGAAAGATGGCTTGCTGGTGAGCTACAGCATGCAGACCGTCCCGGCCAAATCAGGTAACCTGCTCCGGTTATCCCTGGTCTTCAGGAATATGCAAAACCGGGGCAGGAGTGTCTGGACCAATATATTGCTGGTGGATGCAAACGGACAGCGGGTCAAGCACTACAGCAAGAACGGCTTTATCAGGGCTTCGTCGCACATGACAGGAAAATCCGGCAAGAACAGCATTACCGGGATTCAGGACCACGGCAAACATGCCAATGCCAAACGAATCGAATGGGCCAATACCTATTGGCTCAAATCCAACTACAAAATCCCCCCCAATGGCATCGCAGTCGGCGAACTGGTCTATTACTACGCGCAGCTTAACCTGCCCATGACGCTGACCGTACGGCTCAACAAGCAGGAATTCGTGTTTACTACCCGGCATTCGCTGCCAACGGCCAGTCAGCAGCCATAAAAAATGGCCTGCGGTGTCAACCAACCACAGGCCATTATGTTCTGGTGCTGATGAAGGCGAAGCCCGCCCTAGACTAAATTAATGGGCACTTAATTACAATTTTTTCAATCATTCTCTTCATCTTTGGATTTTCCATTTTCTCCATAGTTTTTCCTGACAGAAACCGCAACCTTTCCAAGCTCAAGCTCCAAAGAGGACTTTGTCTCAATAAACGGATTGCCACACCACTCTGCAGGCAAGTTTCGTTTTTGACTTTCTTCCTGTAGAGGCGCGTAAAGCATCGATAGATAATTCACAAAAATCTTTACTCGCTCAATTCTAAGATCCACTCTTTCGATTCGATTTCTTGCCTCATCAATTTGATGGCTCAATTTCCGCAATTCTTCCCATACTCCGCCATCAGGAATATATGTATCAAACAATACGTTCTCAAGAAACGGCATGTAGAATATTAAATCTCTCACAATATAACCACCAAGCCTGGATGGAACAAAGCTGGACTGGAGGTCTGGTGTGCTTTGTGAAGCTGTATGCAAGAATCTAAACTTACATAAATCTTTCAACACCTTTAATGTAATTAAATCCCCAAATCCGATTCGCCTTAAGCACTCGACAATTTCAGTACCGTCAATGTGTCTGAAAGTTTGGGAAGACGCATAATTTACAATAGCTGAAAGCACATAAAGACGTAACAACTGTGTACTATTTATTGATAAATGCGCATCAAATGGATTCCCTATTGGGGAAAACTCTTCTGAATAAACATTGCGATTGCCTAAGAGGATGGCCCTAAAAGCCTCATGCTTCGGCAAAATATAGCGTCCATCTTTGTTATAAAGATTCCACGCCCTACCGAAGTTCGAGTATCCAAACTCAAGAAACTCTCTAGTCATACGTAAAGCAAAACGAACATCTTCGGCTGCCAAAACTTCAATTCTGTGGCCTATCTCCGTCCCCAACACAGATGATTGAACAAGATCAATAATTCTGGCCACATTGTCTAATTTGATGTGCGCGCCATGCTCTGCCGTAAATCCGCCTTTTTTTCCTTCCAGCAATTGCTTTGCCAATAAAAATCTTCTAGAAAGCACTGATGACACTCTAGGCGGATCAATCTGTAACGGATCAAAATCAAAAGCATCGAATGTTGGTGAGTTTTTATGTCTTGCGTACGTAGCACCGCGCATAGCCATAATTAAATTGACGCCCAACTTATGCCCTAACGAAATAGTCTCCCCGAATAATTTTGACTGAGCCTCTTCATCTTCAATTTGGTCTACGTTATCGATGACAAGAAATACCGCGCATTCACCTGACGCATGCCGAAGAAGCTTATCAACGTACGGCGTCACCTTTTCATAGTCTTTACTTATTAAATCTACAACTACCTGTTCAAATTTATCCTTGTTCTTCGAAATAAGAAAAAGTGGGCCTTTTTTCAAGGCATCAATTTCTTTTAAATACGCCGACTCAACGCTCCTGCTATAAGAAGAAAAATATTCATCTTGAACAAAATACTCTTTTATTTTTTCGTAGATAAATTCAACGCTTTTTGATGGATCAGGGCAGTCACGAAAATCAATATAAATCCAATGTGCGTAAGGCTCTTTGTCACTTTTTTCAAAAAGTGACTTGGCTTTTACTTTCCTTGTGTAGTGCAAAAATGTTGTCTTCCCTGCACCTACTGTCCCTAACAACAAAATTGCAAGTGGTTTAACTCTTGAGACTGAAGTAGCAAGTCGCTCCCTTAAGTAATTTGATTCCGCCGATTTCATTGGGCGAACAGGGGCAGCCTTAAACAAGTTCTCGCGCTTAGAAATATGAAGACTGACTCTGTTATCAAACTTCATTGAGTCGGGTGTAGAAACATAACATTTTTCTAATAGTTCGCCGTCAAGCTCACTTATAGAATCTGAAAAGGCTGTTATAACCGCGTCTTCAATGAGAGGAAAAATGGGATTTTTCCCTGGCGCCTTACTTGTTGGTGAAAATGCAGCACCTAATTTACGAGTGCCAAACTGATTTTCATGGCGACCAAGAAGTGTAATTTCTAAGGATCCGTCTACTACGGCATCCCTGGAAAGGATATCTATAAACTCTTGGTAATCTTCGTTTAATAACGAATTTAGGTTTGGGAAAATTAGAGCATTTGAATCTGAAAATTTAACTTGGTCATGGCGCTGGGCGGGAAATATTATCCAAATCGCTCCATTTGTAACTGCCGCAAAATCTATACCAAGTTTTCGTGCGTAATCTCGTGCCTGTTTTATTGCGCTGCCAACCTCGCCGCTTACAAAGCTTGAGCTAAGCTTTTGCTTCCGCACTCCCGTCGGAATTGTAAAATTTGCAGAGGCTTTCTTTGCCTCTACCACTATAGCTGTGTTTGCTGTTCTTAATACGTAATCAGCATAAGTGGTGCTACCATCTTCCGACACTCTCTCTTCTGGACTAATGTCTTCGTCGTCCCAACCGAGTACTTCACGCAGGATTCTATCGATAACTTTTAGGCGTGTTGCAGCTTCATTAGCGTTTCCAAGCTGCACTCCCTTATAAGCAGCCAGGATTTCTTTATGATTTGAGACTTTCGAGGTCATTGCTCACTCCTAAATACGCAGAATAGCTGCATGTAGGCGTAGCTTAAAATCATTAAGAAATGCCTACTCAAAGCCTACATCACAAAGGAAAGCCGGGAGAAATTCTTGTTAACTAATTGTATTTATGGTGCTGATGAGAGGAATCGAACCTCCGACCTACTGATTACGAATCAGTTGCTCTACCAACTGAGCTACATCAGCACACGGCCATGGATTATACCAAGGAAGCGTGTATTGGGTCCGCGCTCAAACGCCCCAGCCCGAGGCGTAGGGCGCAACATCGAATGGCTGAGTGGCTCCGGTCAATTCATTCAGCAGGATTTCCGCACTGGCCGGCGCCATGGTTACGCCATAACGGAAATGCCCGCTGTTGAGATAAAGATTTTCAAGGTGCGGATGGCGGCCAATAGTGGGGACATTATGCGGCGAGCCCGGACGCAATCCTGCCCATTGCTGCACGACCGGCATGTCGCGCAGTTGCGGCAGCAGTCTTTGTGCGCGTTGCATCAATTCTGCGCATGCCGCCGTTGTAGTGCTTTTATCGAAACCGACATCTTCCAGGGTGCTGCCGACCAGCAAATGGCCGTCGCGGCGCGGAATCAGGTATAAATCCTTTTGCAGGACGATATGCGGCAAGGGCGGCGTATCGAATCTGTATAACAGCATTTGCCCACGCACAGGTTTGATATCGAGATCCAGCGCATACTGGCCAAGCACCTGTTTACTCCATGCGCCTGCAGTCACGATATAGCCGTCAGCGCTATATTCACCGCAGGAAGTCAGCAGCTTGCGTACCCGCCCGCCCTCAGCTTCAAATTCCTGCACTGCGCAGTTTTCCACAATATGCCCGCCCAGCATTTCCACCTGCTTGCGCAGGGCCTGCAACAGGCGCGGGTTGCGCACCTGTGCCACTTGCGGCAACAGCAGCGCATCGCCGGGCAGCTGCAAATCGTAATCCGCCGCATTGACCTGCCGCAGCGGCACATCATTCCGTGCACACCATTGCTGCGCCAGTTGCGCATCACAGGGCGGCAGCACCAGCATCCCGCTCTGCTCATATTCCGGGTCGATGCCAGTCGCTTCGCGCAACCCATGCACCCATGCTTCAAACAGCACAGCACCACGAGTGGCCAAACGCGTCACCGCATCCGAATAATCCCACGGACATAACGGCGACAGGATGCCGCCACCGGCCCAGGATGCCTCCTGGCCGATTGTTCCCCGCTCCAGCAGTACGACGGCGTGGCCAGCTTGCAGCAAGACCTGTGCCGTTGCCAAGCCGACGGCACCACCGCCTGCAACAATGTAGTTCATCCCTGTCCTTGCCCGGTTAATACCAAGCAAAACAGCGGGTAATACCCGCTGTTTTGCTTACTTTCCGCTACCTGTTATTGAACCAGTTCGCGCCAGGATACGCGACGCGTCGAGGTCGTGCCGCTGGTATGCACACCTTCCGTCGTCTTGCTTCCCGACGCGGAGGTGGTAATTGCCTTCAACTGCCCGCTCGGCAACCGGACAACAACCACGCCAACCGTCAATGCATTCCCTATCCTGCTGCCTGCCACCTGATCCACGGCTGTGGCGACATTGGTACCGTTCTTGAAGTCGAACTGGTACAGCCAGCTGTAACCGCCCACGGTACAGGCGCTGGATTCCGGCACATTGGTAATCACTATCAACGTCCCCAGTGCCAGCACCGGGTCGATATTGACCCGCTCGCCCGGAGAGGCCGCCAGCCCGGTCACCGGGTCAACGACGTTGAAGTCCAGGTACCAGCCTTTCTTGGCTGCCCAGTCCACCGTGGTCTGGCTGGTCGTCCTTGTCGTTGACGTAGTCTGGGTAAGCGTCTGATGCACCATGTCGAGACGGGCACGCAGGTTGCCCAGATCCGCAGCCGTCCCCGTCTTGCTCAAGTCATCCTTGATTGCGTAAAAGGATTGGACATTGACATTAGCCTTGTCGGTATTGCCAAGGAAGCGGCCCGTTCCAACATAGAGCACCGGGTTACCCACTCCAGTCAGCGAATTCACATTATTCAGCACATCCGCCAGTTCAGGACGGGTAGTAACCGGCTGCGCGTTACCGCCTGTCACCGCATCCTGCAAGGTTGCTATCCGGTCCACACTGGTCGCCAACACAGAACCTACAGCCCCCAGATCGAAACGCCAGACATCGCCATTCAGGTCGCCACCATAAACAAACCTGGAGGTGTTGTCGGCACTGCCGTTATCCGACCATGCGCTGATCTTGGCAAATCCGCTGGGCGTCGTTGTCGAACCGGAACCGGTGCTGGTCTTGCTCAGCACGGTACCTGTTGCCGCATCCAGTTCGTACAGGTAGCCCAGGCCGGTTCCCGGCGACACATTGTTGTAGCCCGAAGTTACCAGCACTACCCACTTGCCGTCGCGGCTGCGCTTGGTGATGACCGGGTTGCCATAGCTGTACCCCATGTCCGCATCAGAATTTGCGCACAGCGTGCTGTCGGAACAGATTTCCCACAACGCCCTCGGGTTGGCCGGATCCGTAACATCCAGTGCATAGTAGCCGCGGCCACCGAGATTCAGCCCGGCAACCAGGATAGTGTGCCACCCTACGCTCAGGCCGGAAGCGGTTGATGTCGCCGAATCGACGAAGATATCCATGAGTTCCGGCGAACCGTCCACATAAAAGCGGTGATTGTTGGAGTAGTTGGTATCGGCCAGCCGGTAAAGGTCCGGCATCACGATATTCGGCACAAATGACCATACTTCGTTACCCGTATCCGCATTGAACGCATGCAGCATGCCATCGTTGGCCGCCACATACAGCATCCCCTGGCGGCTGGCATTGGCCGTCTTGAAGCTCGCATAGGTCGGCGTAACCGCATCGGTAAAGCTGAATTGCGGCGCCCGCAGATAGGCAGGCTTGGCATTCACCGTATCACCGAGAATATGGTCGCGGGGGCGGAATACCGGGTTGGGCGTGGTCGATTCCAGCGCCTTTTGCCCGCGCAGGTAGTTGACCACATTGGTACCATCGTTACCCGAGGCCAGCTGCGCAGATGTCAGGATGGCCGCCGTACACTGGGACAGGGTGGCAAAGGCGCACTTGTTACTGAAATATCCCTGCTCTGTCGCCGTCAGATCCACATACTTGAACGGCTTCAGGCCAGTGGGCCAGGTAGCGGTATTCGTGGTGTAGGTATAAATGGCGCGTGAAGAAATATCTGCCGTCGCATCCGCTGCCACCTTGGCATCCAGCTGCCCTTGCGCCGACCACAGGTAAGGCACCACATCCACGGCACAGGCTGCGTTCACCGTGCTGCCCGCGGCATTTCCGGCATAGGTGAAAGTATTGGCTGTCGCGCTTGTGATGACTGCCGGCGCCGTAGTGGCGTAAGCCGAATCGCAAGTGCCGGTTCCGCTATTGTAGACAACGATAAAGTCGTTGACCTTCAACCCGTGATTATTCAATGTCACGGTTACATCCCCATTGGCCGCCATGGTGATCGAGGAAGCCGTGCCGATCGTATTGCGCGTGGTAACCGCCGTAACCGTACCCGTGGTCGGGTCAATGTACTGGGCTACCACTTCGCCGTCCCATTTGGTGGTGCGATAGGTCGAACTGAAAATCGAGCGGTCGGTCTGGGTGATGTTCGGGCTACTGGTCGAGGAAGCCGCCGCCGCCGCCAGCTGGACGTTGATGCCTGCCAGTGCGTTGGTCAGCCCGCGCGACAGGGAAACCGGGTCGCGCGCATTATAGTAAGTACCGCGGCCGTTCACCGCGGCATGCCAGAGGTCATCCAGCGCAGTCTGGCCGTTTGATGCCGGCAATGGCCAGTTGCAGGTTCCGCTGCCCGAGAACGGGCATCCGGTCGCGCCGGATTTGATACTCGCGAAGTCGCCGGTTTTCGAGGACTCATAGTCCGACGTATAGGTCATCAGGCCGTCCGCCAGCCCCAGCGAATAAGTAACCATGTGCTGGGTCGACAATGTATCCGTATCGGTAGTCGGCACATTATCCAGGCAGACATCCGTACCAAGAGCGCCGGTACAGTTGCCCAGCGCACTGGTGCGCAGGTCGGTCTTGTAATAATACTGCGCCGTATCCGCAAGAGTATCGCTGGCACCGGACAGGCCGCCGTCATAGACACCCAGGCTGCGTGCCGACAGGCCGGAGTCAACATTGTCCTGATTGCCTATACTGCTCGTGCCGTTCAGCTGCACGGGGGTGGGTCCGTTCCAGTAACCATCAGTGGTCAGCACCAGGAAGTTCTGCTGGCAGGAATATTCCATCGGGTCATCACTGATGCTGTCCGGCTTCAAACCGGCAAAGTAGCGTCCAGCACGTGCCAGCGCACTGCGCAACGGCGTACTGTTGCCGGGATTAATCGCATAGAACTTGCTGTACCAGCTGGTTTTCTGGGTAGGATCGAATTTGTTGACCGCCAAATACCTGGTGCTCGAGTAATTGATGGTCGCGAAACCAACGCGGTAGCGATCATCCAGCGTGCTGAAAGCCCGCCCGGCCGAGGTCTTCATCATCTGCATACGCGTACGGTAATATGCGTACCAGTTGGCGAAGTTGGTCATCTCCTCGTCATAGGTGCAATTGGGAGCTGCCGCACAATCAGTACGGCCGGCCCGGTCCAGCACCGTCACGTTGTTGAATGTCATGTTGACGCCATACGCGTCTATCGTGCCATTCAACACTTCATCGCCGTACGTGGTACGCGCAGGGTCGATATCCACGCGATAGAACAAGCCGTAACGCGCATACTGGAAATTGATGCCGGTACCGACACTGAATTTTGCCTGGCAGGTATTGGTACCGCCACTGCTGGTCTGCGCTCCCGCATCGCCCGGCGGCAGGTTTGCGGTAGTCGCATCCTTGCAAAAACGCACGGGCGCCGGGAAGCTGTAGGACACCCCTCCCACCGTGGTCGGCGTTGGCGAGGCAACACACTTGGTCAGGTAAATGCTGTCGCAATATTCCACCGGAACGATGATGAAATAATATGGCGCGCCATTCCGGGTAGAGGCATGAGTATATGAGTTGATTACCGGCGTCAGTCCGGTAGTCATATGATCGAGCGAACACTTCAGTCCAGACGTCGACGTGCCGGCAGTCGGAGTATAGGTGAAGGTATTGGCATCGATCACCGTCACGCTGACCGACCCATTGGTTCGGTAACCGCTGCCACACGAGTTGTAGCTGACGTTCGACATCTGGACCAGGTCGCCCGTCACCAGACCATGTCCGGTCAGCGTCACCGTGACCACATTGCCGGAACGGCTGAGCCCCGGGGAAGACGGCGTCAGGGGAACCGGGGTGGTGATCTTGCAGCTCGAACTGGTCGCCGTCCCCACTACTGCCGGAGCGGAATAGGTAAAGGTAGTGGAATTCACCACCGTCACCGCCATCGACGTACCCTTGTACCCGCTATCGCAGGTTCCGGTGCTCGCATTGCCGACCGTCACCACATTCCCCGTAGTCAGGCCATGGGGAGAGGACAAGGTAACTGTCACCGTTGTATTGTCTGAAGAGATGCTGGGGGGGGATGCTGGTGTGATCGCCCCGGCATGGGTCACTACGACGGTGCAAGTAGTCTTGTTCCACCAGTTGGTGCCTGATGCATTGCCAAGATAAGTAAACGAATTCCCTGATTTTGAGAGGATGGTACTGGCCACGTCCCTGTAGCTTTTGGAACACTGGTTCCCGCTAACGGAAAGCGTGTCTCCCACGGCGATCAACGGAGTTGAAGGGGTCTGGCTTGAATAGGTAACCGTTACCGTATTTCCGGAATGGCTCACCGCCTCGTTACTCAGGCTGATAATCGTATTCCCGCCAGTCGGCACATTGAATGCGCCATCGAAAATGGTACTGGTCGTGGTGCCCGCAGTATTCCATGTGCCGCTAAAGAGATTTACCGGTGTACTGCCGGAAACATATTCCGTCAGGTTGCCGGGAAAGGCATAAACCGGAGGATCATCCGCTGCAGCCGCACGCAGGGAAAACGGATTGTTGGTATCAATACCATTTTTCTTGTACACCGTGCTGGTGCTGCTGGTGCTGTAAACCACCTCCGGATAGCTGGTGAGCAGGTTGATCGTACCCGTGCTCTGCACCCCGAAAGCATCCTTCTTGACCGTGGTCCAGCCTCCGGACCAGCCATTTGCGGCCGTACAGCCGGTAGCACTTCCGCCGGTATGGAGGCAGTCCTGCGCCGTCATCAGCGTGCTGTCTGCATTCACCGCCGGCTGGTAGGTAATCCTCGGATTGTAGGCCACGCCATTGTATTCATTCGTCATGAAAGGCGTTTCGCCTTCGCTGCAGGTATTGGATACCTTGCAATGATTGCGGGTACCGCTGCCGCCACCGCCCGCATAGTCCGGCAAATAGTTCCAGCCCATACTGCCGGAGTCATCCAGGGTGAACAGCAGGTTCGGGCGCACTGTAGCATTGGAAGCCGTAGCCAGCGGCGCAGAAGCCAGGTCCGTGGTTGCGGCCACGGATTCCGTGCACAAACCAAGGGCGAGCAGCGCGGCCCAGGCCACGGTTTGGATTTTTCCTAAGTTTGTATTTGCGTTTTTCATGCTGACCTCCTGTATTTCTCTATCGAGAAAATCATCCGGCTGATTACTCCGGTAGCAGTACCAGTGTCTGGGAATAGGAAACCGTATTGCGCGGACCTTCCGAGCGCGCGGTTATGCGGTAGAACACGGACTGGTTGGCAAAGACCACGGCACCGACCGATTTGCTGCCTCCAGTGGTAGAACCGGACTCCTCATAGGTCTGGCACAGGTTGCCACTATCGCTGGGGCCCAAACCACTGGTCGTGCACATACGATGAATCAGGTAACTGACCGTGTTCAGCAGCTTGTCGTTCGGCCCCACCGCATTCTTCACCACGATGGTTCCCGTGCCGTTGTCGTCGACCACATACTTCACCACCGGCGGCACCGTCGCGCTACTGGACCAGTATGCATTATTCGTCCACCACGGCGTCTGGCTGGCGGCGCAGGTATTATCGACTTCGCACTGATTGATTACCGCTGCCGAATAGCCGGGAAAGACATAGGTACCGGCCTGGCAATAAGTGGCGGACACCGTACCGCAGCCACCGGCCGGTATGCTCAAGGTGGTGTAGTTCAATACCGGCTTGTCCGCCGTGCTGTTGGCGATATTCATCAGCGCGGTATAGCCTTCATCTATGCCGACATCGCCGGCATGGACGGTTGTCTGCTTGAATGCCATGTTGCCGGTAATCACAATGCCGGTATCCACCGAACGCATCATGCCTATACCGGCCAGCGTCATCGCCACCAATACGATCAGCGCAATCAGCAACACCACTCCACGCTGCCTGTGCAGCGCAGGCGCGCCATATTTGCCGATTTTCATATTGCCTCTCACGTTATCTCCATATCACGTTACGCAACGGCACGGTGGTCTGGAATACCTTGTAGCGATAGCATTTCCAGTCGTCCCCGGCCGCCAGTCCGCGATTGCCTGACAAGTCCAGCGTGCCACCAGCCCATGTCGGGCTGACTGTGGTGGTAGCGCATACGCCAGTCGCAGGATTCGGCTTTTCCGGCTGTGCGCTACGCGCCACAATCGCCACCCGGACTGCCATCACCTGCAACGGACTGGCTGGCGCGGCAACACTCCACTCGGTACTGTCGACAATGCCGTCGCCGTTGGCGTCGGTGCCATATTGCGCTTTCAACAGGACAACGCCATCGGCGATGGGCACAAATGTCCCGGCATTGACGGCATACCCGAATTCCGCAGCGTTACTGACCGAATAGGTGTCATCGGTCAATGCAGGCGGCACCGCGGAAGGAAAAGCCGTCGCATTGGGCGAGAACGGGCCATAGTCCCAGTTTTTCCTCGAATTGATATCGATACTGTCCGGATCGGCAGTTGTTGCCCCAAGATTGATCTGTGCCGGATAGGTCGTTGTCGGGTCCGTTGCATTCAAGCCATAGCCCGCTTCCTTCAGCGCACGCTCCATGACAAACAATGCGGCGGCACCGTTCTGCTGCGCGTCGCCGCCACTGGTGGTTGTACGCTTGATGCCTTCCGATACCGAAAAAACCTGGAAGATGATGATCACCCCGATCAGGCTGATGACCATCCCCACCATGATATCCACCAGGCTGAAGCCGGCATTGCGCCTGATTCCCGGGGTATGCACATATGCTTTCATCATTTCGCCTGCCTGTTAATTGATGATAGCAACCGCCGTATGGCGATGCGGTGTGCTTGCTTTAGGCGGCTGCCAGGTGAGCGTGACCGAGGCCTGGGAACCAAGGATTGCAATATTTGCCGTCGAATTCGGCAATGCCGCCGCCACATCGCTTGCTGCCCATTGCTGCACGGTAGCATTGGCGCAGACACCCGATGCCGTATTGCAGGCAAAAGTCGGGTCAGGCGCATAAGTGGTGACACCAGATACCGTGGTTGCCACCCGGTTCGCCCACATCATGCCGATAATCTGGTCGGTCAGGAATCCGGCATCGGCACGATACTTCGCGTCCGAAACATTGTTGATGGCCGTCGCCTGCATGCCGACCAGCGCAAGGATGCCAACCGAAAATATCAGGATCGCAATCAACGCTTCCAGTATCACCGATCCGGACTGCTTGCCTGTGGAAGTCTCATGATTCATGGCCGCACCCGTTAACATTTTCTTGGATCACCCGCCTGTAGGTTGGGTGATGGATCGCACATGCGCAGGCTGCCCGCCACACTCACCGTAACGCGCAACGAGCGGTCGCCTTTCGGGTTGGAAATGTCGACCTGGGTAAAGGGCGTGCTGCCGTCAAAATTATTGGTCACCCGCCCCAGCCCGTTGAAAGTAACTGTCGTCGAACCGGCAGGCGTCACGACCACGCTGGCATTGCGGGAGCCCTCCTGGCCGGAGCGCTCCTGTACGCGCTCCTCGCCGGCAGTTGCGCTGGAACTCGCACCACAGGCTGTAGAAGTTGCCGGTTGCGGGGCTGTTGCCGATGCTGCAAGGATTTCCCATGATGCCGATGGCAATCCGCATAAAACAAAGCGTGCCGTCGCATTGCGTTTCACCGCTTCGACCCGCGCCACCTGCATGCCATTCAGCATCGATTCGGCGGCCACACGGGTCTGCTGGTTCTGCGTCCATGTCGAGTAACTATTGACACCGACCATCATCAGGATGCCGGCAATCACGATGCCGATCATCAGTTCGACCAGCGTCATCCCGTATTGTCGGTATCGGGTTAGCATGTCCCACCCGGCTTGCTGACCCAGCAGGCAACCGGCAACGTGACACCCGAACTCCAGTCCGCCGGCAATGCAGTGGTCTGCTTGGCGTTATTCTGGTCCACCGTATAGGCAAAACCCGGCATACCGGTGGATCCGGTTGCGGTAATGGTGTAGGTATTCTGGGTTGCCGCGCAGGTGTAGGTAAAGTATTGCACTGCCGGCGTAGTCGGCATGGTCACCCCGCAAGCAGCGCCATTCAGATAGGTACGGTTATCCTGGTAATATTGTTCCATGCTGACGCGCAAGCTCGACAGGTTAGTCGTTGCCTCGGAAATCTTGCCGCGTTTTGTGTAATTCGTGTAGGCCGGCAGGGCTATCGCTGCCAGAATCGACACCACCACCACTGCGATCATCAGCTCTATCAGGGTAAAGCCTTTTGCGTGTTTCATGACATCTCCCTATCAGGTTGGCTCGAATACTAAGGGGTTGATTTTAAGCTTTCCACCGCTGCCTGACGAGAGGCCGGATTATCTGGACAAACGGCGGGCAATAACCACCCGGCGGACGAACGGCAACCGGCTTACTGCGCTACCGACAGTGATTTGGGCAGGGGGAAGGTCACGTTTTCGTTGATGCCCTCCAGTTCGCGCACACTGGTTGCCCCCAGCGCCTTGAGCCGGGCAACGACTTCCTGTACCAGCACTTCCGGTGCGGAAGCACCGGCACTGATACCGACGTGCTGCTTGCCCACCAGCCATTCGGCCTGCAGCTCGTCAGCATTGTCCACCAGATAGGCCGGCACGTTCATGTTGCGTGCCACTTCACGCAGGCGGTTGGAGTTGGAACTGTTGGGCGAACCGACCACGATTACCGTATCGCACTGCCTGGCCAGAAGCTTCACCGCATCCTGGCGATTCTGTGTGGCATAGCAGATGTCATCTTTTTTCGGGCCGGTAATGGCCGGGAAACGTGTCTTGAGCGCATTGATGATGGCGATGGCATCGTCTACCGATAACGTGGTCTGGGTGACGAAGGCCAGATTTTGTTCATCCTGCACTTGCAGCCCCAGCACATCCTCAGGCGATTCCACCAGATACATGCCGCCGTCGCTCTGCCCCATGGTGCCCTCCACCTCGGGATGCCCCTTGTGCCCGATCATCACGATCTCCTTGCCCTGCTGGCGCAGGCGGACAACCTGCAGGTGCACTTTGGTCACCAGCGGGCAGGTGGCGTCGAATACCGTCAGCCCACGCGCCTCCGCCTCCTGGCGCACCGACTGCGGTACGCCGTGCGCACTGAAAATCAGGATACTGCCGTCAGGAACGTCGGATACATCTTCGATGAATATCGCGCCCTTGGCCTTGAGGCCGTCGACCACGAACTTGTTGTGCACCACCTCATGCCGCACATAGATCGGCGCACCATGCAAAGTCAGCGCACGCTCGACGATTTCGATGGCACGGTCGACGCCGGCACAGAACCCTCTTGGGTTAGCCATCAACAAGTCCATTAATTTTTCTCCGCTTTGTTCATAAAGCTGTCCCACAACAACAATGCCGCGCCACAGGTAATGGCCGAATCGGCCAGGTTGAACGCCGGAAAATGCTGCCCGTTCCAGTAAAAGTCGAGGAAATCTATCACATAACCGTAGGCGATACGGTCGATCAGGTTGCCCAGTGCGCCGCCCAGTATCATCGCCAGTGCAAAACAGAACAGTTTCTGCTGCCGGTACTTGCGCAACAGCCAGGTAATCCATACCGCAGCAATCACAGCGATCGCACTGAACAGCCAGCGCTGCCAGCCGCCGGCGGCGTCGAGGAAACTGAACGCAGCCCCCTGGTTATGCGCAAGCACCAGATTGAAGAAACCGGTGACAGCCATGCTGTCGCCGTAGGCGAAATGGCTACTGATCGCTGCCTTGCTCCACTGGTCGAGCACGATCACCAGCGCAGCCAGCCCCAGCCAGCGCAACAGACTAGGCATAACGGCGCTTTCCGTTCTCGGCATCCGCCCCCTCGACACACGACACGCAACGCCCGCACAACGTCGGATGCGCGGCATGGCTGCCTACGTCTTCGCGATAGTGCCAGCAGCGTTCGCACTTGGTATCCGCGCTCGGCACAACTTCCACACCAAGACCAGCACCTTCACGATAATGCATGGTCACGCGCGAAGTGATAAACACGAACTTTAGGTCATCGCCGAGTTGCTTGAGTGATTCGTATGTCTCGCCAAATGCGTATATATCCAGCTCTGCCTGCAAAGACGAACCAAGCAGACCCTGTGCGCGTTTTTCCTCAATCTGCTTGTTGGCAATTTCCCTTACCTGTCGAATGTCACCCCAGGCATTGCTCGCGGCCGCGCCCAGCTCGGCATCGGGCAATTCGTACCACAACTGTTCGAACACACCCTCTTCCTGCTTGCCAGTCAACACTGCCCACACCTCTTCCGCAGTGAAGCTGAGGATAGGTGCCATCAGCCGCACCAGCGCATGGGTGATGTGATACAGCACGTTCTGCGCGGAACGGCGGGCAGCCGAATCCTCGCCCGAGGTATACAAACGATCCTTCAGGATGTCGAGGTAGAAGCCGCCGAGATCCTCGGAACAGAACTGCTGCAACTTCTGCACCACGAGATGGAATTCGTAATGTTCATAGTCCTTCTTCACCTTGCGCTGCATATCCAGCGTCATCTGCAGTGCGTAGCGGTCAATCTCGAGCCACTGCCCGACCGGCAGCGCATGCTTCACGACATCAAAGTCGCTGACATTCGCGAGCAGGAAGCGCAAGGTATTGCGGATGCGGCGATAGCTGTCGGTCACGCGCTTGAGGATTTCCTCGGATAGCGACATCTCGCCGGAATAGTCCGTGGACGCAATCCACAAGCGCAGCATGTCGGCACCGAGCTTGTTGCAGATATCCTGCGGCTCGATGCCGTTGCCGCGCGACTTCGACATCTTGTAGCCCTTCTCGTCCACGGTGAAACCATGGGTCAGCAGCTGCTTGTAGGGGGCGCGGCCATCGATCGCACAGCCGGTCAGCAATGACGACTGGAACCAGCCGCGGTGCTGGTCGGAACCTTCGAGATAAAGGTCAGCCGGATAGGCCAGCTCGGGACGCTTGCGCAGCACAGCGTAATGCGTTGCACCCGAGTCAAACCACACGTCCAGCGTATCGGTCAGCTTGCGGTAGTGCGCCGCATCGTCGCCGAGCAGGTCCGCGCTGTTCAGCGCGAACCAGGCTTCGATGCCCTCCTGCTCGACGCGCTTGGCGACCTCCTCGAGCAGCTCCGGCGTACGCGGATGCAGCTCCATGGTTTCCTTGTGCACGAAGAACGGCATCGGCACGCCCCAACTGCGCTGGCGCGACACGCACCAGTCCGGGCGGTTTTTGATCATCGCCTCGAGGCGTGCACGGCCCCACTTCGGGAAGAACTCGGTCGCCTCGACCGCCTTATCGGCCAGCTCGCGCAGCGTTGCCGTACCGGCCTGCTCGCTGTGACGCTTCGCTTCGACCAGTGCATCCTTGTTTCCGCCAGGTGCCTGTTCCATACCAATGAACCACTGCGGCGTGGAACGGAAAATGATCGGCGTCTTGTGACGCCAGCAATGCGGATAGCTGTGTTTCAATTTTTGCTGATGCAGCAGGTGGCCGCTCACCTGCAGTGCATCGAGCACGATTTTGTTGGCCTCCCACACCAGTACGCCGGCCAGCGGCGTGCCGGCGACCGGCGATGCGGTCGAGATGAAACGGCCATCGTCACCGACCGGATTTTCATTCGGCAGGCCGTATTTATGGCCGACGAAATAGTCGTCGAGACCGTGCGCCGGCGCCGTGTGCACGAGACCGGTACCGGCCTCGAGCGTGACATGCTCGCCGCAGATCACGGGCACGATGCGTTCGTAGAACGGATGCTGCAGCGGCAGGTTTTCGAGCACCGCGCCTTTGCAGCTACCGGCCACACTTGCCCCCTCAGCCATACCGTACCGGGCCAACGCATCATCGGCCAGATCGGCCGCCAACACCAGATAACCCCTGGCGGTGTAAATCAGGCGATATTCGAACTCCGGATGCACACTGACCGCCTCGTTGGCCGGCAACGTCCACGGCGTGGTAGTCCAGATCACCGCATAGACCCTGGCATCGCCCGGCAGCGACACGCCGAATGCCCTGGCCAGCGCCTCTTTATCTGCAACCTCGAAGCCGACGTCGATCGCCGGCGATACCTTGTCCTCGTATTCGACTTCGGCTTCCGCCAGCGCGGAACCGCAGTCCAGACACCAGTTCACCGGCTTGCGCCCCTGATACAGGTAGCCGTTGTCGGCAATCCGGCCAAGTGCACGGATGATGTCAGCCTCGGTCTGGTAGTCCATGGTCAGATAGGGCTTGTCCCAGTCGCCGAGAATGCCGAGACGGATGAAACCCAGCTTCTGTTTCTCGACCTGCTCTGCCGCATATTCGCGGCAGAACTGGCGGAACTGCCCCGACGGAATATTTTTGCCGTGTTTTTTTTCCACCTGCAGCTCGATCGGCAAGCCGTGGCAATCCCAGCCCGGCACATACGGCGCATCGAAACCGGCCAGCGTCTTCGACTTCACCACGATATCTTTCAGCACCTTGTTCACGGAGTGACCAAGATGGATCTCGCCGTTCGCATACGGTGGACCATCGTGCAGAATGAACTTCGGGCGTCCGGCCGCCGCCTTGCGGATGCGCTGGTAGCGCTTCTGCTGCTGCCATTGCTGCACCATCAGCGGCTCGCGCTTGGCGAGGTCGCCGCGCATCGGGAAAGTCGTTTCCGGGAGGTTAAGCGGGTATTTGTTGTCGGCCATGATGTTCTTTAAACCACTGTTTCGTCTGCTCGATATCGAGCGCTATCTGTTTCTTCAATGCATCCAGGTCCGGATACTTTTCCTCGTCGCGCAGCTTGTGCAAAAACTCCACATGCAGGTGCCTGCCGTAAATGTCCTGTGCAAAATCCAGCAGATGCACTTCCAGTACCGGTTTCCCGTTCGTCGCCACCGTCGGGCGCACGCCGAGACTGGCTGCGCCATGCCGCCACTCATCACCATCGATTTTCGCGCGCACCACGAAAATGCCGGACAGAGGCGGCCGGTTATGCCGCAGCTGGATGTTCGCAGTCGGGAAACCCAGCTGCTGGCCCATCTTGTTGCCATGCTCCACATGGCCGCTGATGCTGTAGGCGCGGCCGAGGTAGCGCTGCGCAACCTGCAGGCTGCCGCGTGCCAGCGCCTCGCGCACGGCAGTGCTGGAAATGCGCACGCTTTCGTGCAGCACGCTGCGCATGGACTGCACCTCGAAACCATGCTGTTCGCCGATCTTTTCCATCAGCGCAAAATCCCCGCTGCGCCCGCTGCCAAAACGGAAGTCGTCGCCGATCAGCACAAATTTCGCCGCCAGGCTTTCATGCAGCGCACGAATGAAATCCGCTGCCGCCATCTGCGAAAACGCACGGTTGAACCGGCAGACCTGCACCCGGCCTATGCCCACGGCACGGAATATTTCCAGTTTTTCGCGCAGGCTGGTCAGCCGCGTGGGCGCCTGCTGGGGCGTAAAGAACTCGCGCGGATGCGGCTCGAAAATCACCACCGACGTTTCCAGCCCGCGCGACTGCGCCGCCTGCTGCAACTGTTGCAACAAGGCCTGGTGACCGAGATGCACGCCATCAAAGTTACCGATGGTGAGCGCAACAGGCTTCAGGTCGGGAGAGTGGAGTCCGCGCAGAATTAACATAAGGGCGCGAATTATACCGCGAGCGGTGCGGCAATGCGCACCGGAAACCCGGCAAGGCGGTTATTTCAGGCCCAGCACATCCTGCATGTCGTACAAGCCTGCCGCATTGGCCTGCAGAAAACGTGCGGCACGCAGCGCACCGAGGGCGAACGTCGCACGACTGCTGGCTTTGTGGGTAATCTCGATACGCTCGCCGATGCCGGCAAACAGCACCGTATGGTCGCCCACGATATCGCCGCCGCGCACCGTGGCAAAACCGATGGTGGAAGGATCGCGTTCGCCGGTGACGCCTTCGCGGCCGTACACCGCACATTGCTCGAGATCACGCCCGAGCGTCCTGGCGATCACCTCGCCCATGCCCAGCGCCGTGCCGGATGGCGCATCGACCTTGTGGCGGTGATGCGCCTCGACGATCTCGATGTCGTATCCCTGGGCCAGTACCCTGGCCGCCGTTTCCAGCAGCTTGAAGGTGAGGTTCACCCCCACGCTCATGTTGGGCGCAAACACGATGCCGATCTGCTGCGCTGCCGCACCGAGCTCGGCTTTCTGCTGCGCGGAAAGGCCGGTGGTACCGACCACCATGTTGACGCCATGTTCGCGGCACAGCCCGAGATGGAACATGGTGCCTTCCGGCCGGGTAAAGTCGATCAGCACGTCCGCGCCCTGCAGCGCTGCCGCCGCATCGACCGTAATCGCCACACCGCAAGGCGCGCCCACCAGCTCGCCCGCATCCTTGCCGAGCAGCGCGCTGGAAGCATGCTCCAGCGCCGCATGCAACTGCAGGTCGTCGGCCTGCAACACCCCCTCCAGCAAGGCTTTGCCCATGCGCCCGGAGCAACCGGCGATCACCACCTTGATCTTGTTCATTGCCTCGTTCCTCAATGGGCCTCGGGAGCCGCAACGGGTTCCGGCGTTGCGGCGGCCTGCGTTGGCGCCGTGCTGAGCTTGCCGTTATCGTCGATGCGTACCAGCGCATCGCCGTCGAAATACAGTGTCAGGCGCTGGTTGTCGACCAGTTCGCCCTGATGGGAGAAGCGATACACATAATCCCAGCGGCTGGCATGGAACGGGTCGCTCACCAGCGGCGTACCCATCAGCGCATGCACCTGTTTATGCGTCATGCCGAATTTCAGGCGCTCGCGCATTTCCGCCGACACGGCATTGCCCTGGCGGATATCCATTTTGTAAGGCGCAAGCAGCGTCGGAATCTTCGGCATGGACATATCGCTGCATGAAGCAAGCAGCAGGGAAATGGCGATCAATCTAAAACGCATAATGGCAACCTTGTCTGGAAAACCCCGGAATGATACATCAAGCGGCGACGCCAAGCATTTCCGCCGCATGCTTGCGCGTCGTCTCGGTGATCTTCACGCCGCCCAGCATGCGCGCAATTTCTTCCACGCGCTCGGCAGGCTTGAGCACGCGAATACTGCTCAGCGTCACGCCGTCGTGCACTGCCTTGCTCACCTGCCACTGCGCGCCGGCAGCGGCGGCCACCTGCGGCAGATGGGTGACGCACATCACCTGATGGCGCTGCCCCAGTTGCTTCAGCAGGTTGCCGACAATCTCCGCCACGCGCCCGCCGATACCGCTGTCCACCTCGTCGAAAATCAGCGTTGGCACAGTGGCCGCCTGGCTCGCCGCCACCTGGATCGCCAGACTGATACGCGACAGTTCACCGCCGGAAACCACTTTCGCCAGACCCTGCGGCTGCGTGCCCGGGTTGGTCGCGACGCGGAACTCGACCGCCTCCAGCCCGTGCGCGTTGCCCTCCGCCAGCGGCGTCAGCACAACGGCAAAACTGCCGCCCGCCATCGCCAGCGTCTGCATCGAAGCGGTGATTTCCTGTGACAGCTTGTCCGCCGTCTTCTTGCGCACTACGCCCAGTTTCTGCGCCGCAGCCAGGTATTTGTCGCGCGCCACCTGCTCCTGCTGCGCCAGCTGCGCCAGATCGGCATCGCCGCCAAGTTCGGCCAGCCGCCCGACGATATCCTGCAATGCCTCCGGCAACTGTTCCGGCAACACGCGGTATTTGCGCGCCGCATCGACCACTGCGGCGATGCGCTGCTCCTGCCCGGCAAGCTTCTGCGGGTCGGCATCCAGCCGTTCCTGGTAATGGCGCAGCGCGTACACCGCTTCCTGCAATTCGTTCTGCGCGCTTTCCAGCATGGCCAGCGTGTCCTGCAACGCCGCATCGAAAGCGACGCCCTCACGCAGCCGCACGAGCAGCAGGTTCAGTTGTGCGAGGCAGGCGGTATCCGCTTCGCTCAGCACATCCACGCCCATCTGCGCGGTCTCCAGCAGGCTGGCCGCATGCGACAGGCGCGCGTGTTCGGCCTGCAGCTCGCCCCATTCCTGCGCATTGAAATTCAGGCTTTCCAGTTCGCGCCGCTGGAACTGCAACAACTCGCGCTCGGCGGCCACCGCTTCGGCATTCTGCTCCAGCTGCACACGGCGGCGATGCAGTGCCTGCCAGCCGCGGAACAGCTCGCCCACTGCGGCTGCCTCGCGTGCCTGCCCGGCATAGCTGTCCAGCAGCTCGCGTTGCGCATCGGGACGCAACAGTGACTGATGGGCATGCTGGCCGTGGATATCCAGCAGGTGCTCGCCGGCCTCACGCAACTGCTGCATGGTGGCGCTGCGCCCGTTGATAAAGCCGCGCGAACGGCCGCCCGCATCCAGCACCCGGCGCAGCAGGAGCACGCCCTCGTCGCCCTCCAGTTCCTGCTCGCGCAGCCAGGCAGCAAGTTGCGGCAGTCCGCCGGTATCGAATTCCGCGCTGATCTCGGCACGTTCACAGCCGGTACGCACCATGGCCGCATCGCCGCGCTCGCCCAGCGCGAGCGACAGTGCGTCGATCAGAATCGATTTGCCCGCGCCGGTCTCGCCGGTCAGTGCAGTGAAGCCGGCAGCAAAATCGAGTTCGAGGGAGTCCACGATGACGAAATCGCGGATGCCGAGAAATTTAAGCATTTAGGGAGCTTTGTTCCAGAACAGCTTTTCGCGCAACGTATGGTAATAGCTATGCCCCACCGGATGCAGCAGGCACGCCGGTTCCGCATAGCGGCCGATCACCACCTTGTCGTTCTCTTCCAGCTGGAAACTGGAATGGCTGTCACAATGCAGCCAGACATCGCCAGCGCGGTTCATTGCGATTTCCAGCACCGACTTGCTGGCCAGCACGATGGGGCGGTTGCTCAGTGTGTGCGGACTCACCGGCACCAGCGTAATCAGATCGAGTGCGGGATGCACAATGGGGCCACCCGCAGACAGCGCGTAGGCGGTAGTGCCGGTCGGCGTCGCCGCAATCAGGCCGTCGGCACGCTGGGTGGAAAGATATTCGTTATCGATGTTCACCTCGAACTCGATCATGCTGCTGGTATTGCCGCGGTGCAGCACGACCTCGTTGAAAGCCAGCGCCTTGAACACCTCTACACCGTTACGCAGCACCGAGCCCTGCAGCAGCATGCGCTGCTCGGTCACGAACTTGCCTTCGAGGATGTCGCCTATGGTCGGCAGCATGTTGTCGAGCGAGATGTCGGTCAGGAAGCCGATCCGCCCCTGGTTTACCCCGACCAGCGGCACCCGGTGCGGCGCCAGGGTGCGCACGATGTTCAGCATGGTGCCGTCGCCGCCAAGCACGATGGCCAGGTCAACCGCCCCGCCCATTTCATCGAGTTCCGCCTCGGAATAGTCGTGCCGCTCGAGATGATCGGAGGTCAGCTTGTCCACCACCACGGACAGGCCTTTTTCGGTCAAAAAACCGGCCAGCCGCAGCAATGGCTCGGTGATGCCCGGCGTCTTGTACTTGCCGATCAGCGCGACGGTCTGGAAGGGGAATTTCATGTCCGAGATTAAACCATATCGCCAGTTTGTTGACAAAGCGACAATGGTAGAATGGCAACTAGTTATCCGAAGACACCCATGCTCAACGACCGCGCGCAAATCCTGCTCAAGACCCTGGTGGAACGCTACATCAGCGATGGCCAGCCGGTCGGTTCGCGCGCGCTGCAGCAGTTCTCCGGGCTGGAGGTCAGCCCGGCCACCATCCGCAACGTGATGGCCGACCTCGAAGAAATGGGGCTGGTTGCCAGCCCCCACACGTCCGCCGGGCGTGTGCCCACGGCGCTGGGTTACCGCCTGTTCATCGACACGCTGATGGTGGTGCAGCCGCTGGACACACGGCACATGCAGCAGATAAAAAACCAGTTCCAGCCGGACAACCCGACGCGATTGCTGACCCAGGCCTCCAACCTGCTATCCGAACTCACCCATTTCGCCGGCGTGGTCGCCACGCCCAACCGCAGCAGCGTCACCGTGCGCCAGATCGAATTCCTGCGTCTGGCCGAGAAGAAAGTGCTGCTGATCATCGTGATGCCGGACGGCGAAGTGGAAAACCGAGTGCTGCTCACCGAAAAGGACTACACCCAGGCACAGCTCACCGAAGCCGGCAATTTCCTCAACCAGAATTATGCCGGACGCTCGCTGCAGGACATCCGCCAGCGCGTGCAGAGCGAACTGCACCAGCTGCGCCACGACATGAGCGCGCTGATGACCGCGGCCATCGCCGCCGGTGACGACGCCATCGCACGCAAGCAGGAAAACTACGTGATCAGCGGCGAGCGTAACCTGCTGCACATACAGGACCTGTCCACCGACATGAACCGCCTGCGCAACCTGTTCAACGTGTTCGAACAGAAAACCGAGCTGCTGCGCCTGCTGGATGCAGGGCGCCGCGCACCCGGCGTGCATATCTTCGTCGGCAGCGAATCGGGACTGGAAGGTCTCGACGAATGCAGCGTGGTGAGCGCCTCCTACGCCAGCGATGGCCAGGTCATCGGCACGCTGGCCGTGGTCGGCCCGAAACGCATGGCCTACGAGAAAGTCGTCCCCATCGTCGACGTTACTGCCAAGCTGCTCAGCAACGCCCTCTCACAACACTGAACCGATATGACTTATAACCAAGAGCCCGCCTTTACCCACGGCACCCCGGAAAAAACCGCCGTACTGGTTATTAACCTCGGCACGCCGGAAGCCCCCACCGGACAGGCGCTGCGCCCTTACCTGAAAGAATTCCTGAGCGACCCGCGCGTGGTGGAAATTCCGCGCCCGCTATGGTGGCTGATCCTCAACGGCATCATCCTCAACACCCGGCCGAAACAGTCGGCCGCCAAATACGCCAGCATCTGGATGCCGGAAGGTTCGCCGCTCAAGGTGCACACCGAACGCCAGACCACGCTGCTGCAGGGTTACCTCGGCGAAAAAGCCAAGGGCATCGTGGTCGATTACGCGATGCGCTACGGCAACCCGTCGATTCCCGACGTACTGCGCAAGCTCAAGGCGCAGAACTGCCAGCGCATCCTGCTGCTGCCGATGTATCCGCAATACGCCGCCAGTACCGTCGCCACCGCCTGCGACGTGGTCTTCGCCGAACTGCAGCAGATGCGCAACGCACCCGCGCTGCGTACCGTCAAGCATTTCCACGACGACCCGCGCTATATCCAGGCCGTCGCGCAGAACATCCGCGACTACTGGACACTGCATGGCCGCCCGGACAAGCTGGTGATGAGTTTCCACGGCCTGCCGCGCTATACGCTGGACAAGGGCGACCCCTACCATTGCGAATGCCGGAAGAGCGGGCGGCTGATCGCCGAGGCACTGGGGCTGGACAAGGAGCAATACCTGGTCACCTTCCAGTCGCGCTTCGGCCGCGCCGAATGGCTCAAGCCCTACACCGCCGCCACGCTGGCCGAACTGGGCAAGCAGAAGACGCAGCGCGTGGACGTGGTCTGTCCCGGCTTCGTCGCCGACTGCCTGGAAACGCTGGAAGAAATCAACATGGAAGTACGTAACGAATTCCTGCACGCAGGCGGCGGCGAGTATCATTACATCCCCTGTCTGAACGAACGCCCGGACTGGATACACGCACTCACCGGGCTGGCGCTGGACAACCTGCACGGCTGGCTGGACCAACCCGATGCCGCGCAGCTTGAGCAAGGCCGCCTGCATGCGCTGGCAGCAGGCGCCAAGAGCTGAACCCGGGCTTCACCATTTTCGACCAAGGAGGCATCATGACCCTGAACCACCTGTTCAAGAAATTCGCGCTGTTACTGCTGTTGTGCACCCCGTTCGCCGCGCTGGCTGCCGGCACCACCCAGCTCACCTGGTACGGCCACGCCGCATTCAAGATCGTCACGCCCAAGGGCCATGTGCTGCTGCTTGACCCCTGGCTCACCAATCCCGCCAACAAGAACGGCAAGGCCGACCTCGCCGCGCTCGACAAGGCCGACCTGATCCTGCTCACCCACGGCCACTTCGACCATGTCGGCGACAGTGTGGAAATCGCCAAGAAGACCGGCGCAAAACTCGTCGCCACTTTCGACCTCGGCCAGGCCATGGCGAAATACGGCGGCTATCCGGCAAACCAGATGGGTTATGACACGCTGGGCAATTTCGGCGGCGAATTGACGCTGCTCGACGGCGAAGTGAAAATCGCCTTCATCCCGGCCGTCCACAGCTCCACCGTGACCGAACCGGACGGCGACAAGAACATCCATGACGGCGGCAGCCCCGGGGGCTTCCTGATCACCGTCAAGAACGGCCCGGCCATCTACGACACCGGCGACACCGATGAGTTTTCGGACATGGCGCTGGTCAAGCAATTCCATAAGGTGGATGTGATGCTGGCCTCGATCGGCGGCCATTTCACCATGGGCCCGGAACGCGCGGCAGAAGCCGTGAAACTGGTGAACCCCAAGGTAGTGATCCCGATGCACTATGGCACCTTCCCCATCCTCGATGGCACGCCACAGGAACTGATCAACGCATTGAAGTACAAGCACAGCCGCACCAAGGTCAAGGTGCTGACCATCGATCAGGCCGTCAATCTGTAAATCGACTTACCGGTTCGCCGCAACAGTTGCGGCGAACCGCGACTCGGGTCTTAAGGATCAGCTTTAGCCGGTCCCACCCGATCAGGCGGCCTGTGCGATGCTGTTCGACCAGGCCAGCGCTTCGAGCTCGGCGTGGTTGACCAGCTCGACGCTGAGCGGCGACAGCTCTTCGAGCAAGGCGCCGGCTGCGTCCATGTCGTACTGTTCCAGATGCTTGATCAGCAACAGCAGCTTGCCGAGCAAGCCGGTTCCCGCCAACAGCGCATCGCGCACCTCTGCCGGCGGATTGATCGGGGAGATGATTTCGGCGAGCGGCATCCCGAGCAGGGTATCCATCAACGACATGATCCCCACCATGAAGGCGTGATCCTTCAGTTCCGCGGAACTGTCGTCGAAACTTTGCGCCAGTAACTCCATGCACTTCCCGCGCGTTGCCGCCAGTTGCAGCAGCGGATCGGGAAACGCGCCCTTGCGGTCATTGGTGTAGACCAGCAACTGCAGCCAGCGCTGCAACTGGCGGCGGCCAAACACCGTGATGGCATCGCCGACCGAAGTGATTCTTCTATGCGCCCCGGTGGCCGCCGAGTTGGCGAAACGCAGCAGGTTGAACGTCAGGCCCGCGTTCTGCTTGAAGAGCTGAACAATGTGTTCGTTGTCGGCATCGCTCATTATCAGCCCGAGCAACTGCATCAGCACCAGCTCCGAATGGGACAGGCGCTTGCCGGTTACGATGATGGGCTTGGCAAAGTAATAGCCCTGGAACAGGTGAAAGCCTGCATCCATGCACTGTTGCGCTTCTTCCGGGGTGTCCACTTTTTCGGCGAGCAGTTTGACCGGCCAGCTGCGCAAATGCGCGATGGTTTCGTTGAGATTCCCGATGCCGGACAGCTTCAGGTCGATCTTGATGATATCGATGCAGCCGCGCAGCGGCTCGAGCCTGTCGGAATACCGGTTGACGTCGTCCAGTGCCAGCATGTATCCCTGCGACTTGAGATATTTGCAGCGCTCCACCACGGCATCGTTGAATTCTATGGTTTCCAGCAGCTCGATGACCACCTGTTCCCTGGGCAGCAGCTCAATCGTGTCGTCCATCAACATCTGTGTATTGACATTGATGAAGCCCCGATGCTTGCCCAGCACGGTCTTGAAACCGAGTTCGTTGAAAGCGTGATTGATGACGGAGGCCGTGGCTGTTACATCATCGAAAAATTCGGCTGAGTTCTTCTGGCTGGAACGGAACAGCAGTTCAAATCCCGCCAAATCCTGATTGCGGTCCAGTATTGTCTGGCGCCCGATGAAAAATTCGGATGTATTTACCATATGCCCCTTGATTCCTGACTGTGCCACCGTAATGGCGATCGGCCTTTTCTCTCTCTTGGCACTTATTCTGCAATTCACCAGGCGTCTGCCCGGGAATGGCGCAAACCCGCATCGAGCGCGCCGCCCTCCCCTTCATCCGGACATACGGGCGCAACAAATGCAAGGGTCGCTAATCTAGCAGCAAAATCGACACCTGACTATATGTCGAATGGCCTAGATACTGATTGGGGAGAACGGCTGCGGGTTATGGCAGAATCAACCGCGATTCAACACATAGACTGCCGTATTTAACGTCACCGCATAGCCCACCCAGACCAGGTAGGGAACCATGAGCCAGCGCAGCAACCCACGAACCCGGCCGGACAGCACAACGAGCGTACCGATAGTGGCGAACAGCGCAAGAATATCCAGCAGGCCCAGCCCGGTAAAATGATGGCCGAAAAACAGCCAGGACCACAGCCCGTTCAGCACGAGCTGCAACAGCCAGAGGATCTTCAGCGTACGGTCGTCGCTCGACAATATCAGCCAGCCGGCAACGGCGATCATCAGGTAGAGCACCGTCCAGACCGGCGGAAACAGCCAGTTCGGCGGCGTCCAGAACGGCTTGGCCAGATGCGCATACCATGCGCCCGGCTGGAACAGCACGCCGGAAGCCGCGACCCCGGCCACCAGCACGAGGCAGGCAAACAACAGCAGGTACGAACGCGGCCCGCTCGTCATGTCCGCAGGAATTCCATGAAGGTCTTCCCCACCGCACCTTCCATCGACTCGCAGATCTGCCTGATCACATCCGGCGAGATATAGAAATTCTGCTCGCTGATTTTCTCGCTGTCCCGGCTGTCCGCATGAAACCCCATGACCCAGGACGGCATGATCCTGCCGGGGCTATTGGTTTCCAGGATGATTTTCACATCGGTATGCCGGGGATCGCGTCGGATGATTTCGAACAGGTCTTTGACGTCCTGTTCCGCGCCTTCCAGCAGTTGCATGAATTTCCCATGATGAAAAACCAGCAAGCCGGACAGGCCCAGCCGCAGATTCTTGTATTGCGTCCGGGACAGGATATCCAGCAGCACTTCGGCGGTGACTTCCGAAGTCGGGCGGCTTTCGTAAATCAATTGATGGATGGTGACATCGCCGGCCTTCTTGAAATGCTTGAGACGCTCGACCGCCGCTTGGGCATCGCGCAGCTTCACCCGGCATGCGCGCAAATCATCGGCCAGCTCGGTTGCCGTCTGGTAACGTTCGCCGGGGTTCTTGGCCAGGCACTTGGCCACGACGGGATCAAGCATGTCCGGCACCCCGGGATTCAGCGAACTCGGGCTCGGCGTGGCTTCGTGCACGATCTGGTACATCACCGAATTGGCGTCTTCGCCGAAAAACGGCAACCGGCCGGTCAGCAGCTGGTGCAGCACGATACCAAGCGAAAAGATATCCGAGCGGCGGTCGATGGGATGATTCAGTATCTGCTCGGGCGACATGTACAAGGGCGAACCCATGATCATGCGCGATTGCGTGGAGATCAATGAAGACGACATCTTGGCAATGCCGAAATCGATGATCTTCACCCGGCCGTCATTCAATACGACCAGGTTGGCCGGCTTGATGTCGCGATGCACAATCTCGTGCTGGTGGGCATAGGCCAGCCCCATCGACACCTGGATGCCAATATCGAGAATTTCGTCAATGGACAGCCGGATCCCCTCGTCCAGGCACGCCTGCAACTCACGCCCCTCCAGCAACTCCATGGCGATATAGAACATATCGCCGGCTTCCCCCACGTCGTGGATGGTCACTATATTGGGATGGCTCAGGCGGCCTGCCGCCCTGGCCTCCTGATAGAAACGCAGCAGGTATTCTTCCCGCTGTGCGCCGGACATGCTCTGGAGATTAATCGTCTTGATTGCCACAACCCGACCGATCATCGGGTCCCTGGCCTGGTAAACAACGCCCATGGCGCCTCGCCCGAGCTCGCCTATCATTTCGTAGCGCCCATGATGACCAAGCATTAGTTATCTCCGGCTGAGCCGTTTTTCAATGCGGCTGGTACGCTAAATATACTCCATCCGGCAGATGGCAGGCGATCGGCGCCCGGGCAATTACAGCTTGATGAAGTGCTCGCGGTAGTACTTCATTTCGTTGATCGACTCGTAGATGTCGGCGAGCGCCTCGTGCTTGCCGTGCTTCTTGATGCCGCCGGAAATTTCCGGCTTCCAGCGCTTGGCCAGTTCCTTGAGCGTGCTGACGTCGAGGTTGCGGTAGTGGAAATACGCCTCCAGTTCCGGCATCCAGCGCGCGAGGAAGCGGCGGTCCTGGCAGATCGAATTGCCGCACATCGGCGAAGTGCGTATCGGCACGTGCTCCTTGAGGAACTCCAGCATCTGCTGCTCGACCATGGCCTCGTCCAGGGTGGATGCCTTGACCTTGTCGATCAGGCCGGATTTGCCGTGGGTGGACTGGTTCCAGGCATCCATGCCGTCGAGCACGCTGTTCGGCTGGCCCACCACCAGCACAGGGGCCTCGACGATGGTTTCCAGGTTGCCGTCGGTGATGACCATGGCCACTTCGATGATGCGGTCGGTGTCCGGATTGAGACCGGTCATTTCCATGTCTATCCAGATTAGGTAATTCTGATTTTGTGCCATAATTCCATCGCGCTTGAGAAACTGAAGAGCGCGTATTGTGTCATACCGGCGCATAACCCTGCCATTACAAATTCCAAAATGACTGCACCCCTGTTTTCCAACCTGTTCATCGCCGCGGTCGTGCTGACCACGCTTGCCAAGTTATGGCTGGCACGGCGCCACCTGGCGCATATCGCGGCACACCGCGCAGAGGTACCTGCCGCCTTCCGCGAGAAAATCGAACTGGCCGCGCACCAGAAGGCCGCCGACTACACCAGCGCCAAGACGCGCCATGGCATGCTGGCCGCGCTGCTCGATACGCTGCTGCTGTTCGCCTTTACCCTGGGCGGCGGCATCCAGCTGCTGAGCGACCTGTGGCTGCATAGCTTTTCCGGCGCCATCGTGCAGGGCATTGCGCTGATCGCATCGGTACTGCTGCTTTCCTCCTTGCTGGAGACGCCGCTCGAACTGTACAAGACCTTCGTCATCGAGGCGCGCTTCGGCTTCAACACAATGACGCTGAAGCTGTACCTGATGGATGGACTGAAGAGCCTGCTGCTTGGCGCACTGTTCGGCCTGCCGCTGCTGTTCGGCGTGCTGTGGCTGATGGAACGCATGGGCGAAAACTGGTGGCTGTATGTATGGGCGGTATGGATCGGCTTCATGCTGCTGCTGCAATTCATCTATCCCGCCTTTATTGCGCCGCTGTTCAACAAGTTTGCACCGCTGCAGGACGAAGCGCTCAAGACCCGCATCGAGAACCTGCTGAAGAAATGCGGCTTCACCGCCAGCGGCCTGTTCGTGATGGATGGCTCCAGGCGCAGCACCCACGGCAACGCCTACTTCACCGGCTTCGGCAAGACCAAGCGCATCGTGTTTTTCGATACGCTGCTGGCGCGGCTCGCCCCCAGCGAAATCGAGGCGGTGCTGGCGCACGAGCTGGGGCACTTCAAGCATCGCCACGTATTCAAGCGCATTGCCTTCAGCTTCGTGCTGAGCCTGGGTTTCCTGTGGCTGCTCAGCCGGCTGATGCACGCCGACTGGTTCTATGCCGGGCTGGGCGTGACCACGCATTCCACCGCGGTAGCGCTGCTGCTGTTTTTCATGGTGCTGCCGGTGGCCAGTTTCCTGTTGCACCCGCTGATGAGTTTCTACTCGCGCAAGCACGAATTCGAGGCCGACAGTTACGCCGCGCAGCAGACCGCCGCCGCCGACCTGGTCAGCGCGCTGGTGAAAATGTACCAGGACAATGCCGCGACATTGACCCCCGATCCGCTGTATTCTGCTTTTTACGATTCGCACCCGCCTGCGCTGGTGCGCATCAGCCACTTGCAAACCGCATAGGAGACTACCGATGATGAAACCGATTGCCGCCCTCTTGCTGCTGCTCACCGCCACTGCCGCACATGCCGACCCGTTCGCCCAGGGCAATGCGCAGGCGGGCAAGAACCTGTTCGACCAGTACCACTGCAACCGCTGCCACATGGCAATCGAAGGCGGCGACGGCAGCAGGATTTTCACCCGCATCAACCACAAGGTGACCAACCCGCGACAACTGGTCGCGCAACTGCATATCTGCGGCGGCAACGTAGGGCTCGATGTCACGCCGCAACAGGAACAGGATCTCGGCGCCTACCTCAACCAGAACTACTATCATTTCAAGTGAGTTTCCCATGAACCAGACCTGCAACCTCGGCGACAAGCGCTGCCAACCCTGTGAAGGCGGCGTACCGCCACTGGCACCGGATGAAGTGCAAACCCTGCTCGCGCAACTGGACGGCTGGAAGCTGTACGACCACCTGATCGGCAAGACTTTCGAGTTCAAGGACTATTACCACACCATGGCGTTCGTCAACGCGGTGGCCTGGGTTTCGCACTGCGAAGACCACCACCCGGACCTGACCGTGAGCTACAACAAGTGCCATGTGGAATACTTCACCCACGCCATCGGCGGCCTGTCGGAAAACGATTTCATCTGCGCCGCCAAGGTAGATGCCTTGCTCAAGATTTGAGTACAGCACACGGAACGGTAATTGCAGCCTTCGGCCGCCACTACTCGGTGGAACTGCCGGACGGCGAACAACTGGAATGCGTACCACGCGGCAAAAGAAGTGAAGTTGCCTGCGGCGACGAAGTCGAAATCAGGCGTACCTCGACGACGCAGGGCGTGATCGAAGCCACGCTGCCGCGCAAATCGCTGCTCTACCGCTCCGTTGCCCATCGCGAAAAACTCATCGCCGCCAACCTGAGCCAGCTCATCGTGGTGGTCGCCAGCGAGCCGTCGTTCAACGACGAGCTGCTCGCGCGCTGCCTGCTCGCCGCGCATGACCAGCAACTGCAGACGCTGATCGTGCTCAACAAGTGCGACCTCGCCGTACAGGCCGAAGCGGCACGCGTGCAACTCGCGCCATACCGCGCCATCGGCTACCGCGTGCTGGAGCTGTCCGCCATGCAGGATGCCGCGCCGCTGCTGCCTTACCTGCATGGCCAGCGCAGCGTGCTGGTGGGGCAATCCGGCATGGGCAAATCGACGCTGATCAATGCGCTGCTGCCCGAGGCGCAAGCCGCCACGCGCGAGATCTCCAGCGTGCTCGATTCCGGCAAGCACACCACCACCCATGCGCGGCTGTACCACCTCGATGCGCAGAGCGAGCTGATCGACTGCCCGGGCGTGCAGGCCTTCGGCCTGCACCACCTGAATTTTTCCGACATCGAGGCGGGCTTTCCCGAATTCGCGCCATATCGCGGACTGTGCCGCTTCTACAATTGCCGCCACCTGCATGAACCGAATTGCGCGATCCGCATCGCCGCGGAAGAAGGCAAGATCGACGCGCGCCGCCTGAAGCTGTTCCAGGACATCAGCCAGAGCGTGGGTAATTAGCCCGGGACGAATACCGGAACAGATGGAAGAAACATGAAAATGAAAATGCGAAAACCCGGCCCGATCCAGGTGGCCCTGTTCCTGCTGCTGGGAGGACTGCTGCTGGTCAGCCTGCTCCGTGCCAAGACCGCTGTCGACATCCGCAGGGCGCAACTGCTGGAAGGCGATTTCCGCAATATCGCGCACGTCCTGCACGAATACGAAACCCGCTTCGGCGCCCTGCCCGGCGACGATCCCGGTGTCGGCATTGCCAGCAGCCACCTGGCGCATGCCATGTCATGCGCGCCCGCAGCCAGCGGCAAATGCATGCCCGGCAACGGCATCCTCGACGGCAACTGGAACGACCTCGGCACGGCAAGCGAAAGTTACCTGTTCTGGCAGCATGTGCGCCTGGCCGGACTGCTGGAAGGCGCGACCGATCCGGCATCCGCCAATTACCCGGCGAAGAACAGCGAGGGTGGCATGCTTGGGGTCACCAGCGGCAGCCATTCGCCCATCGTCGAACTGCACGGCGCGCAGGTCATCTGCTCCGACCACATCAAGGCCAGCCTCGCCCGGCAGATCGATGCCGCGCTGGATGACGGCAATACCGTCAGCGGCTCGGTCATGACAACGAAGGAAGGTACGACCACAGGTGGCCACGCGATGGCCAACGACGAACTCGTCGACGGGGAGCATTATCTGGTGTGCATGGGGACCGGGCACACCGCCGCAAACTAGCCAGCCAGCTTGGCCAGCTCCAGCAGCAGCAACATCAGCATCCAGAATACCAGCGCGCGCCACACCAGCCCGACCGTGCTCTGCATGAAATCGACATCCGCCGGATCGCCGATGCCCAGCTCGGGACGATCGAACGGCAACCCGCCCTGCGGGATCGGCTGGCCAAGCTGCACCCCCAGCGCACCCGCACCGCTGGCCAGCACGATGCCATCCTCTGCATCCGGCCAGGCATCCGCCTGGCTGCGCCAGCAATAAATGGCGTCCTCGAAATCGCCGACAATGGCGAAGGTAATGGCGGTCAGGCGTAGCGGCAGCCACTCCAGGCAGTAATAGGCCGCGCGCGCGAACTCGCCGAAATTGCCGAGCTCTACATCGTCCGCCAGGTTCCAGCGCGCCTTGAAGAAATGCACCAGGCGATACAGTACCGCCCCTGCCGGGCCGAGGATGATGAACCACACCATCACGCCGAACACGTGGCGGTGCGAGGCCAGCAGCCCCTGCTCGATGGTGAGGCGCGCCACCTCCTCGGCATTGAGTTCGTGGCACGGTTCACCTCGCCACTCGGACAACAGGACGCGCGCACGCTCAAGGTCGTCGTTGCGCAATGCCTGGTTGATGTCGGTGAAATAGTGGCTGAAGCGGCGGAAACCCATGGTGAGGTACAGCACCAGCACGCTGAACGCCCAGGCGAATACCACATTGACATCCCGCAGCAGGAGATACAGCACCAGGCAGCCGAACACCGGCGGCAACACCGCCAGCAGCCAGGCTATCCGGCCGTGGGCATGTTCGCCTGCGTTGAAATTATGGCGGAAGAAATTCGCATAGTCCGACATCCACCCGGATAGATATTTGCGCGACGCAAGCGGGTGCATCTGTTCCAGCAGCAGGGCGGCAATCAGGGCTAGCAGGCTCATTTAATCGGGAATTCAGGGCTCGCAATTGACAGGCGCAAGATACCATACAACCCCGAAACTTGAGTAGGCCAATGCTGCAACCAGCCACGGCACAGGACCGCGGGTCACAGCGAGGGCTTTTTTTGTTAAAGTTGGGTGGTCGCCCAAAATACGCAAAAGGTTACTGCTCATGTCGCTGGAAAAATTCTGGGAATGGCTGGAATCGCTCGATGGCAGCTGGGGGCTGAGCATCCAGGTGTTCTCCATCGTGCTGCTCACGCTGCTGCTCGACTTTGTCGCACGCAAAGTCCTCGACCACCTGCTCGACAAGCTCAAGCTCACCGAGAACCCGTGGGACGACACCCTGGTGGATGCCCTGCGCCGCCCGGCCTCCGTGCTGATCTGGGTCATCGGCATCTCGCTGGCCGCCGAACTGGTCTACCACGACACGCATATGGCGCTGTTCGCAGTCGTCACCCCGATACGCAATGTCGCGATCATTTACTGCATCGCCTGGTTCCTCATCCGCTTCGTCAAGCAGGCCGAAGCCAACATCATCATCAACCAGGACGTCACCCATGCCGGCCCCAACAACACATCCATCTCGGCGCTGGCCAAGCTGGTGCGCGTTTCCATCATCATCTCCGCCTCGCTGGTGGCACTCGAAACGCTGGGCTTCAGCATCTCCGGCGTGCTGGCCTTCGGCGGCGTGGGCGGTATCGCGGTCGGCTTCGCAGCCAAGGACCTGCTGGCCAATTTCTTCGGCGGGCTGATGGTGCACCTCGACCGCCCGTTTGCGGTGGGCGACTGGATACGTTCGCCGGATCGCCAGATCGAAGGGACGGTCGAGGACATCGGCTGGCGCCTGACGCGCATCCGCACCTTCGACAAGCGCCCGCTGTACCTGCCAAACTCGACCTTCACCACCATCGCCGTGGAAAACCCGTCGCGCATGTCGCACCGCCGCATCTACGAGACGATAGGAATCCGCTACGACGACGCCGGCAAAATGCGCGCCATCGTGCAGGACGTGAAGCAGATGCTGCTGGAACACGAGGAAATCGACCAGGCCCAGACCATGATCATCAACTTCGACAAGTTCGCTGCCTCATCGCTGGACTTCTTCATCTACGTGTTCACGCGTACCACCAACTGGATCCACTACCACGAGGTGAAGCAGGACGTGCTGCTCAAGGTGCTCGACATCGTCGCCGCACACGGCGCGGAAGTCGCCTTCCCCACCTCCACGCTGCACATACCGGAAGGAGTGCGGCTGTTTGGCGAAGAACAGGATGTTCCCACCCCGGCCAATGCCCAGTAACCCTCTGCAAGGGAAGACCGCTACTCGGCCAAAGCAGAAGTTTCTAGTGAATTTGGATTTCTTCTGGTTTGTAGCAGTTATCAGACTTTCAACGTAAAAGTAAGGGGCTGCGCGAGGGTTTATTCGCGCAGTCCCTCTTGACTGCCGGGTTGGGCATCGCTGAACAGTGTCGGGGGCTGGGTGGGTTCAATTGCCACACGCCTGTATCTTACTGGGAGCAGGTGATCCTTAACCAGAACTCTCCGGTTTCGGATGAGTTCCTCCTCCATGGCGACAGCTGCGTCGCGATAGGCACCGCTAAGAGCGACCAAGCGGTCTTCTGAAAGCCGAGGGCCCGTCTCCGCTTCGTAGATGAGCATGTTCACTCTGCTGTTGCAACGAAAGACCTCTTGATGCGCTGCAGAAAGTTGGGGGAAGTACAGACGGACAAGCATTACGATCTTCTTGTGAAGATCAAGGCCCTGACGCTCGACTGAGCCGCCAGTGATAGCGGGCTTAGTGAATGGTGTTGCTGATATTAAAGGGATAGCCTCTTCAACGCGTTTAACGCTATGTGCAGACACTTCATTCAGCGCCAAGTAAAGCTCTTCCAGTTTCTTTGTGAGAAGTTCTGTTCTTGCCCGCCGACCCAAAATCCATTGCGTGAGGGCTGCGACTAGCAAAGCAACAACCGCAGTTAGAACGGCTGTCAGAATTGCAATGGCACCCTGCGGTGCAGCGGCTAGCCATGAAATGAGCGCGTTCATAGATTTAGTGATGCCCAACGTAGAGCTAACCGGCGCTGCGCGGCTTTATCGCGCAGCGTCCAGCGACCGAAGGGAGCGAGGTTGAGCGCCATGTTAGATTTTTACGTGCGCTGAACAGTAAAGTTTGTTTTCAGCAAAGTTGTTTTGCCGGTAATCGAAATGGTTGTTTTGTCGTGCGGGAAGGCCTCGGCGTACTCGGTGTTTACAGGAGGCTCGTGCTTGAAAATCATCGCTGCTTCACAACGAACACGGCTGGCCGACGGTGCCAGAGCAAAACTAAAGCAAAGTACTTCACCTTGCTTCACATGCTTTTTCCAATCATCCAGTTTCTCGTGGTTGGCGAGCCGCGACCTAACATCGCCAGACTCACCGATATAAATGAGCTTCTTTAGCGAAACCGTTTTCTCGGCTTGATTGTGAACGCAGCTAAAAACACAATAAATTCCAGACTTGTCAGGGATACCCCCCATTGCGGGTTCTCTCCAGTAGCCATCGAACTCAAGCGCATAAGTTTGTTCTGCCATTTTTTTGCTCCCTCGTGTGAGTGGTTGGTGAAAAATCTAACGTAGAAGTGAGGGGCGCGGAGCTAGCGGGGCGAAAATGGGCGAAGCCCGCCTCGCTGGCGGAGCGTCCCTCTCGACCGGCGGGTTAGCGTGCATTGATAGCTCCCAGAACAAGTTGCTTTAATTCCTCTGCGATTTCGAGATAGCCAAGAATGGCTTCTTCGGAGGGGCTGAAGTCGACTTCATGTGCAGCAGTATTCCGGAGACGACGCAGCGCCATGAACCCAGGAACATAGGCTCTTGGGAGAAGCTCGGCCTTCGCGAGCGCCCGGATTAGTGCGGTGGAATTGTATTTTGTTTGTGTGGTGAGAAGACCATGCTTCTCAGCGAGAGATCTTAGGGCCGCCTCAATATCTATCCATGCGTTTAGCAACGCCTCGCGGGGGTTGGCCGTAGCCGATTGAACGGTAGCTGGCGCCAACGAAACAGCTTCACTTTCAGGGACCTTTGTCGCAATTTGCTCAGCTAGTTTCTCGACCTCGTTCTCGAATTCAAACTCGGCAGAGCCGACTTTCCCCTTCTTGATTCGGCTGATGAGCCTACGTAACTCTCCGCGAAACATGACTGCTAGGGCGATTGTGGCCAGCGGCCATGCAGCAGCTTTCGTCAGTTCCGCAATGAAGGTGAGTGCGTCCATAATTGTGCGCGCTAACAGTTATTCATATGACAGATCTGTCCGGACATGTTTAATAATACGGACACAGAAATTCTCTCTTAACTTATTGATGGAGCGAAGGTTAAACGGCATTGCTCAGGAACACAAGCTCAATAATACGGACAGAACTCAAG
>WGNQ01000005.1 GCA_016124455.1 Sideroxydans sp.
CAGCGGCAAGGCAGACGAACCGGAGAACAGCTTCTTCTCGCTGTTCAAGGGCGGCTTCCGCGCGATCACCGGCCTGATCGGCCGGGTGCGGCACCAGGACTACAAAATCACCACGCCGGTGGCGACCATCGGCATTCGCGGTACCGACCATGAAACCGTAATGGTGTTGCCGGATAACCCGCTGGTCGGGACGGGGCAGGCTCAGCCCGGCGTCTACAACAAGGTGAACGTTGGCGAGACCAGCATCACCACGAACCAGGGCACGGTCAACGTACTGCCGAACCAGATGGGTTTTGCGGGCGGGCTGAACCAGGCGCCGCAGATCCAGCCCATTAACACCAACCTGTTCACGGTCACCCCACCGCCGGCGCCGGGTTCGAATGCCGGCGGTGAGGGGGATAGTGGTGAGCGGGCTACTGCAGTGGTAGACAATGTCGCACAGGCTCCCGCCGGGAGCGGCAGTCAGCCGGCTGGTGCCGCACCAAATACCACGCCGCCCTCGGTGGTGGTCGATTCAACACAGACGGTTACTGCACCATCATTCCCGGCGCAAGGTATCGGCGGAATAGCTTATTTCCCCCCTCCCTATCTGTGTGACTGTTCTCAGGCGCTCTTTTCCAGTACCGCACAATACACAGCCAACGCCACGGGCGGGCTGGGCGCTTTTTCCGCAACCGATCCTGTATCCGGCAGCACTGTCTCGGGAAGCCTGGGCAGCGCATCGGTGCTGGATCAGGGGGCGAACATGCTGGCGGGCAATCTGCACTGGGGGCGCTGGTCCGGGGCTGGGAGCAGCCTCACTGTCAGTGGTCCTTCCGCCATGGGGGGCAGCGGTTTTAATGGCATTCTGGCGTACATCGGTGGCGATATTCCGACCATGCCGGTGACGGGGGCGGCCAATTATGCGCCAGTTGGTGGTACGTCGCCGGTGGATACCAACGGCAATACCGGTTCCTTCCTGGGGGCGAATTTGTCCGTCAATTTCCAGACTGCTACGCTCAATATCAACAGCCTGAGTGTCGGGTTTGGCGGCAATACTTTTGCAATGACAGGAAGCGGAACGTTCCAAGCGAATGGCATCGTGCCACAAACCAATTTTGCATCAGGAAGCTGTTCCGGTTCAACATGCGGTACGGTGGCGTCATACGGCGTGTATGGTGCTTATTCTGGTGCGTTCACAGGTGCCAATGCAGCGGGCTTTGGATTGGTATATCAGGTGCAGTCTCTGGGGATAGGCGGGTCGGTTAGCGTCATCGGGACGCAGGGCTTCATCAAACAGTAGGTGCTTGTTGCTGTACCGGGACACCGCAACCCGGATTGCGGGGCACAGTGTTCCGCCGGTGATGGCAATTTAGATTTTCCTGGCCAGTTCCGCAGCCTTGCCGATATAGCTCCCCGGCGTCAGTGCCTGCAGCCGCTGTTTCTCCGTTTCCGGAATCGCAAGCGTGGCGATGAAGGCGTGCAGGCTGTCACGGTTGATACCGCCCTTGCCGCGCGTCAGTTCCTTCAGGCGGTCGTAGGCGTTCTCCACGTTGTAGCGGCGCATCACGGTCTGGATCGGCTCGGCCAGTACTTCCCAGCTGTTATCCAGGTCTTCCGCCAGCCGTTGCGGATTTGCCTCCAGCTTGTTCAGCCCCTTGATGCAGGATTCGTAGGCGAGCAGGGTGTAGCCCATCGCTACACCCATGTTGCGAAGCACGGTGGAGTCGGTCAGGTCGCGCTGCCAGCGCGAGACCGGCAGTTTTTCCGACAGGTGCTTCAGCAGCGCATTGGCCAGGCCGAGATTGCCTTCCGAGTTTTCGAAGTCGATCGGGTTGACCTTGTGCGGCATGGTCGAGGAACCGACTTCGCCGGCCACCACTTTTTGCTTGAAGAAGCCCAGCGAGATGTAGCCCCAGATGTCGCGGTTGAGGTCGATCAGGATGGTGTTGGCGCGCGCAAATGCATCATACAGTTCGGCCATGTAGTCGTGCGGCTCGATCTGGATGGTGTAGGGGTTGAAGGTCAGGCCGCGTGCCTCGACGAAGTTGCGGGAAAAGCTTTCCCAGTCCACATCGGGATAGGCTGCAAGATGCGCGTTGTAGTTGCCCACCGCACCGTTGATCTTGCCCAGCACCTCGACGCCGGCGATGCGCTCGCGGGCGCGCTGCAGGCGGTACACCACGTTGGCCATCTCCTTGCCCATGGTGCTCGGCGTGGCGGTCTGGCCATGGGTGCGGCACAGCATCGGCAGCTCGGCCAGGTCGTGCGCCAGGCTGCGCAACTTGGCGATGACGCCGTCCAGGATCGGCAGCATCACTTCGCTTCGTGCATGCTGCAGCATCAGTGCATGCGACAGGTTGTTGATGTCTTCCGAAGTGCAGGCGAAGTGGATGAACTCCAGCACCTTGCGCGTTTCCGGATTGTCATACAGCTTCTCGCGCAGCCAGTATTCAATGGCTTTCACGTCGTGATTGGTGCGCTGTTCGATCGCCTTGATCTGTTCCGCGTCATACTGGTTGAACTTCCCGGCGATGTGGTCGAGCAGCTCGATGGTGATGTCCGAGAACGGCGCAACTTCGGTAATGCCGGGCTCGCTGGCGAGCGCCTTGAGCCATTCGATCTCGATCAGCACGCGGTAGCGGATCAGTCCGAATTCGCTGAAATGGCGGCGCAAGGCATCCACCTTGCCGTGGTAGCGCCCATCCAGGGGCGACAGTGCGTTGAGTGCAGTCAGGGTCATGATATACAGTTGCTCGTGCGATAAACGGGCGCTATTTTAACCCGCGCGGGGGGATGTTAGCGATTTTCGATGATGCCGCCGCCGAGGCAGAGCGCGCCGTCGTATACCACTACCGACTGGCCGGGCGTGACTGCCCACTGCGCTTCACTGAAACTGAAGCGTGCCTGGTCGCCATTCAGCGCTTCGATACGGCAGGTTGCATCCTGCTGGCGGTAGCGCGTCTTGGCGGCGTAGTCGCGTGCAGTATCGGGGGCGTGACCGCTGATCCAGTGCATGTCCAGCGCATCCAGTTGCGAACTCAGCAAGGCCGGATGGTCGTGACCCTGCACCACGGTCAGGCGGTTGCTGCCCATGTCCTTGCCGGCGACGAACCACGGTTCGCCGCTGCCTTCCTTGCCGCCGCCGATGCCCAGGCCCTGGCGCTGGCCGATGGTGTAGAACGACAGGCCCTGATGTCGGCCGACGATTTTTCCTTCGGGCGTCATCATCTCGCCCGGCTGGGTCGGCAGGTAGCGATTGAGGAAGTCGCGGAACGGGCGCTCGCCGATGAAACAGATGCCGGTACTGTCGCGCTTGGCGTGGTTGGGCAGGCCGTGCTTGCGCGCAATCTCGCGCACTTCGCTTTTCGGCAGCTTGCCCAGCGGGAACATGGCCTTCGACAGTTGCGCCTGGTTCAGCCGGTGCAGGAAATAGCTCTGGTCCTTGCTGGCGTCATCCGCCTTCAGCAGCTGGAACAGCCCATCCTGCTCGCGCACCTGGGCGTAGTGGCCCATCGCGATCGCATCTGCGCCGAGGCGCATGGCGTGGTCGAGGAATGCCTTGAACTTGATCTCCGTGTTGCACAGGATGTCCGGGTTGGGCGTGCGCCCGGCCTCGTATTCGCGCAGGAAATAGCTGAACACGCGGTCCTTGTATTCCCTGGCGAAATTCACCGCCTCGATCGGGATGCCGATCACGTCGGCGACCGACACCGCATCGATCAGGTCTTCGCGCGACGAGCAGTACTCATCGTCATCGTCGTCTTCCCAGTTCTTCATGAACAGGCCGATGACGTCGTAGCCTTGCTGCTTAAGCAGCAGGGCGCTGACCGAGGAATCTACCCCGCCGGACATGCCGACAACGACGCGCTTAGTCATAGTGAACAATCATATCCAGCGGGTAACGCTTGCCCGCGAGGTAATCTTCCACGCAGCGCAGGATCAGCGGGCTGCGGTGGCGTTCCTGTGTGGCGCGGATTTCGTCCGGTGTCATCCATACTGCACGGATGATGCCATCATCGAGTTTGCGTTCCGGGTGGTGGTCGAGGATGCGCCCGGCAAAGGCAAAGCGCAGGTAAGTGATGTCCGAGCCGGGCGCATGCCAGCGATAAATGCCAACCAGTTGCTGCGGCTCGAATTCGTAAGCAGCTTCCTCCAGCACTTCGCGCGCCGCGCCGGCAGTCAGCGTTTCATCCGCTTCCCAGTGGCCGGCGGGCTGGTTGAACAGGATGCCGCGTTCGGTTTGCTCCTCGACCAGCAGGAACTTTCCGTCCTGTTCGATGACGGCGGCGACGGTGACGTTGGGTTTCCAGACCATGTTTTTCGATACGGATACAAATAAAAAAAGGCAGGGTTGCCCCTGCCTTTTCAGGATACTACAAAAATTACTTGGCAGCTGCGTCAGCCTTGGCTTCGGCTTTCTTTGCCTTCTTGCTGTGCTTTTTGGCTTTTTTGGCCTTCTTGGCGTGCTCTTTCTTTTCCATCTTGGCACTTTCCTTCTTTTCCATCTTGGCGTCTTCCTTCTTCTCCATCTTGGCTTCAGCCTTGGCAGGAGCAGCAGGAGCCTCGTCGGCAACAGCAGCGAAAGTGGTAGCAGCGAAAACAGCAGCAATCAGTGCGGACAACAGTTTGTTCATTATTATCTCCAGTTCGGATAGTAGTTTTGATAAACGTTTATGACACTACCATGTGTCAATCGCAATAACGCGCTACTAAATGGCCAGTTGACAATCAGATGAACAATATTTGGTGCCGGGGGAGGGACTCGAACCCTCACGCCTTGCGGCACCGGATTTTGAGTCCGGCGCGTCTACCAGTTCCACCACCCCGGCAAGGGATAAGGCCGCGAATTATCCACGAAACAACATGCTTCATCAAGCTACAATCACGGTTTTTCATGGAGTTGCCTGTTTTGCGTACTGCCGATTTTGATTTCCAGTTGCCCGAACAGCTGATCGCACAGCATCCGCCCGCCCGGCGCGGCGCCTGCCGCCTGCTGCACGTGAGCGGTGGAACACTGACGGACCGCATGTTTGCCGACCTGCCCGGCCTGCTGCGCGAACACGACCTGCTGGTATTCAACGACACCCGCGTGCTCAAGGCGCGGCTGTTTGGTGTCAAGGAAAGCGGTGGCAAGGTCGAGATACTGGTCGAGCGGCTGCTGAACGAGCATGAAGCGCTGGTACAACTGCGCGCCAGCAAATCACCCAAGACCGGCGCCAGGCTGGTGCTGTGCGGCGAATTGCCGGCTACCGTGCTCGGGCGTGAGGGCGAATTCTTCCACCTGCGCCTCGACAGCGAGGAAACCGCCGCAGTGCTGCTGGAAAAATACGGCCGCCTGCCGCTGCCGCCCTACATTACCCATGACGCCGAGTCTGAGGACGAGGAGCGCTACCAGACCGTATATGCGCGCGAACCGGGCGCGGTAGCTGCGCCCACCGCCGGCCTGCATTTCGACGAGGCGATGCTGGCGGCGCTGTGCGAGCGCGGTGTGCAGCAGGCCTATGTCACGCTGCATGTCGGCGCCGGCACCTTCCAGCCGGTGCGGGTGGAAGATACTGCCGAGCATGTGATGCACAGCGAGCGTTACACCATTCCGCAGCAGACGCTGGACGCCATCCGCGAAGCCAGGGCGCGCAGCGGGCGCGTCATCGCCGTCGGTACCACCAGTCTGCGCGCGCTGGAAAGCGCGGCCGCCGCCGGTGAACTGCAGGCCGGCGAGGGCGAAACCCGGCTGTTCATCACTCCCGGTTACTGCTTCCGCGTGGTGGACGTGCTGCTCACCAATTTCCATTTGCCGAAGTCCACGCTGCTGATGCTGGTGTGTGCCTTCGGCGGCATGGGCGAGATGCTGGCAGCCTATCGGCATGCGGTGGCGGAGGAATACCGGTTTTTCAGCTATGGCGATGCCATGCTGATTGAACGCCCGGGCATTTAATCGCAGCACGAATCTGTTAGCATAGTCCCGGCATAATCATGGAGGGGCGGGATGATGGCATCCTATATATACTGGTTCTTGCTGGCGCTGGCATTACTCATGGCAGAAATGGCAACCGGCACCTTTTACATGCTGGTATTGTCCCTTGCCGTGGCGGTCGGTGGCGTGGCGGCACTGCTCGGATTGGGCGAGGCGTTGCAATTCGCACTCAGCGGCCTGGCCGGTGTTGCCGGCATTGTCATCCTGCGTCGCCTGAAATCGGCGAGTCCTGCCGACGCAGTCAACTCGAATTTCGACATCGGTCAGCCGGTACAGGTGGTGGCCTGGCACGAAGACGGTACGCTGAGGGTGCATTACCGCGGGGCGGAATGGGATGCAGAACTTGAAACCACTCATACGCCGCACGAAGGTACGCTCTACATCAAGGCCACGCATGGCTCTAAACTGGTATTGACGCACCGTAAGCCGCAGCAGCAATAAGGAGGCAATCATGGAAATCGCACTGTTCATTCTGATCGCAGCTATCGTTTTTATCGTCAATGCACTCAAGGTTGTGCCGCAGCAAAACGCCTGGGTGGTCGAGCGGCTGGGGCGGTTTCACGCCGCGCTGGCGCCGGGGTTGAATATCGTGGTGCCATTCGTCGACCGGGTGGCCTACAAGCATTCGCTCAAGGAAGTGCCGATGGATGTGCCCAGCCAGATCTGCATTACCAAGGACAATACCCAGTTGCAGGTCGACGGTATCCTGTATTTCCAGGTGACCGATCCCCGGCTGGCTTCCTATGGCTCCAGCGATTATGTCTTCGCCATTACCCAGCTTGCCCAGACTACGCTGCGGTCGGTTATCGGCAAGATGGAGCTGGACAAGACCTTCGAGGAGCGCGACGACATCAATCGCGCGGTCGTCAACGCGCTGGACGAAGCTGCGCTGAGCTGGGGGGTGAAGGTGTTGCGCTACGAGATCAAGGACCTTACCCCGCCCAAGGAAATCCTCCACGCAATGCAGGCGCAGATTACCGCTGAGCGCGAGAAACGTGCGGTGATTGCCACTTCCGAGGGTAAGCAGCAGGAGCAGATCAACCTTGCCAACGGCGCACGGCAGGCGGCTATTGCCAAATCCGAAGGCGAAAAGCAGGCCTTAATCAATCGTGCCCAGGGTGAAGCCGAGGCAATCAGGACCGTCGCTGAGGGCAATGCGCAAGCGATACGCCGCGTGGCCGAGGCGATCGAGGCGCCCGGCGGCATGAACGCGGTTAATCTCAAGGTTGCGGAACAATATGTCGAGGCGTTCTCGGGTGTCGCGAAGGAAGGCAATACCCTGATCCTGCCCGGCAACCTTGCCGACATGGGCGGTATGGTGGCGGCGGCGATGAGTATTGTGAAAGCGCAGAAATAAAGCCTGTCTGCCATATTCGTTCGAAAACAATTATTTTTAATCAGCCTGATAGGCTGTAATTCCAGCCTTTCCGGGAATGCCGACCAGATATATAGACTGCCCAGTCTAATGCTGGCATAATTCATCCCATGAATATGAGTGCGAATAATCGCGACCGCCTGTTTTCCGCGGCGGTAGAGCTCTTCCTGGAGCATGGCTACGACGCGAGCGTGGACATGATCATCAGTCGTGCCGGCGTGGCGCGACAGACTTTCTACAACCACTTCCAGAACAAGGAAAGCCTGTTTGTTGAAGTAATGCGCGACTGCATGTGCGACCTCCTGGTGCCCTTGACCGAGAACTCGGGGGACTTGTACGCGACGCTCAAAAAATTCGCAACGGCTTACCGGCAGCGTGCGCTGTGTCCGGCGGGTGTGTCCGGGTACCGCACGATGGTGGGGCAGGCGCAGCGCTTTCCAGACCTGACGCGGGAAGCATTCGAGTCAGGTATCGGCCATATGGTTAACATTCTTGCCCAATTGCTGGGTAAGGCGATGGAGCGCGGTGAGTTGCGCAAGGTCGAGCCGATGTTTGCCGCGGAAATGTTGATGTCGATGCTGGCCGGGCTGGAACGCAGCCGCTTGCTGATGGGCGCGGTTAATCCGCCGTACGACGAGACGGCGCGGGTGGAATCTATCGTGGATGGTTTTTTGCGGATGTTTGCACCGCATGATTAGCATGGGAGCATTAAAGATGAAATCAGGAAGTTCTTTCATGTCCGGTGGTGGAGTGCTGGCGGTTGCCGTGACCGTGCTGGCGCTTGCCGGTTGCGGTGCGCAGGAAGGTGGTAAGCCAAAAGCAGCTGCGGGCGGAGCACCGCCGCCAGCCGAGGTCAACGTGGTGGTGGCGAGCAAGGGCATGGCAACGCTGACCCAGGATCTGCCGGGACGGCTGGAAGCTTACCGTACCGCGCAGGTAAGGGCGCGCGTCGACGGTATCGTTGAAAAACGTCTGTTCAAGGAAGGCAGCGATGTGAAGGCGGGCGATACGCTGTATCAGATCGATGCGCGCACTTACCAGACGGCTTACGATTCGGCCAAGGCGGATGTGGACGTTGCGCGCCAGACGGTGGCGCGTTACAAGCCGCTGCTGGAAGCCAAGGCGGTCAGCCAGCAGGATTACGACCTCGCGGTGGCCAAGCTCAAGCAGGCTGAAGTGGCAATGGCCAAGGCACAACTCGACCTAGACAATACGCGTGTACCGGCACCGATTGCCGGGCGCATCGGACGGGCGCTGGTAACCGAGGGCGCGCTGGTCGGGCATGGTGATGCGACGCAACTGGCCACGGTGGAGCAGGTCGACCCGATTTACGCAAATTTCACCGAGCCGGGGGCGGACATGCTGCGCCTGCGCAAGGAAATCGATGCGGGCAAGCTGAAACGTAGCGAGTCGACCCAGGTGGAACTGGTGCTGGAAGACGGTACCGTCTATTCGCAGCAGGGCAAGCTGCTGTTCTCCGATCTCGCGGTCGATCCGGGTACCGGCAGTGTTTCCCTGCGTGCCAAATTCCCCAATCCGAAACATGAGCTGCTGCCCGGCATGTTCGTGCGGGTGCGTTTCTCCGAAGCGACTTCCGACGACGCCATCAAGCTGCCGCAACGCGCGCTCGAATCGGGGCCGCAAGGCCAGTTCGTGATGGTGGTGGATGCGCAGGGCAAGGTGGCACCGCGTCCGGTTACCACCGGCGGTATGGCCGGCGGTGATTTCATCATCAGCAAGGGGCTGAATGGCGGCGAGCAGGTCATCGTCGATGGTTTGCAGAAGGCGCGTCCCGGCAGCACGGTAAAAGCGGTCGTGGTGGGGGATGACAACTCCCCGGCCGTGCCTGCTGCTGAAAAACACTAAGGAGACGACGTGTTCGCCAAATTCTTCATCGATCGTCCCATCTTTGCCTGGGTAATCGCCATCATCATCCTGCTGGGTGGTGCGCTGGCCTTGCTCAAGCTGCCGGTGGCCGCCTATCCCGAGGTGGCGCCGCCGGCGATTGCCGTCAACATTTCCTATCCCGGCGCATCCGCGCAAGTGGTGGAAGACACCACCGTTGCGCTGATCGAGGAACAGCTCAGCGGCATCGAACACTTGCTGTACATGGAGTCGTCGTCAGAACTGGGGCGTGCCACCATTACCCTGACCTTCGACACCGGTACCGATCTCGATGTGGCGTCGGTGGAAACCCAGAATCGCATCAAGAGCACCGAGGCGAGATTGCCGCAGGAAGTACAGCGTGCCGGCATTACCGTGCGTAAATCGGCGCGCAACTACCTGATGTTCATCATGCTGACTTCGCCCGACCACAGCCGTGACAATGTGGCGCTCGGCAGCTATGCCGCAGCCAACGTGCTGGACCAGATCCTGCGCGTGCCGGGGGTGGGCGATGCGACGTTGTTCGGTACCGAGTATTCGATGCGGCTGTGGCTCGATCCCAACAAGCTGTATGCCTACAACCTGACGCCGAGCGATGTGAAAAACGCGGTGGGGGCGCAGAATACCCAACTGGCGATGGGCGAACTCGGGGAGTTGCCGGCCCCGCCAGGACAGCAGCTGAATGCGGTGATCGTCACCAGGAGCCGGCTGTCCACGCCGGAGGAATTCGGCAACATCGTGGTGCGCGCCAATGCCGACGGTTCCACGGTACGGGTCAGGGATGTGGCGCGGGTGGAGCTGGGGGCGCAGGATTACTCGGTGTCGGCGCGTCTCGACGGGCAGCCGGCCTCGGCCATTGCGATCCGCCTGTCACCCGGAGCCAATGCGCTGGAGACGGCGACCGCGATCAAGGCCAAGATGACCGAACTGGCCAGGCAGTTCCCCCAGGGTATCAGCTGGCTGGTGCCGTATGACACCTCCAAGTTCGTGCAGATTTCCATCATGGAAGTGGTGGAGACGCTGGGTATTGCGATGGTGCTGGTGTTCTTCGTGATGTACCTGTTCCTCGGCAACCTGCGCGCTACGTTCATACCGGCGATCGTGGTGCCGGTGGCGCTGACCGGCGCCATGGTCGGGCTGTATTTCCTCGGCTATTCGATCAACATCCTGACGCTGTTCGCGATGGTGCTGGCGATCGGTATTGTGGTCGACGATGCCATCGTGGTGGTGGAGAACGTCGAGCGCATCATGACCGAGGAGAATATGGAGCCGCGTGCGGCCACGCGCAAGGCGATGGGCCAGATATTTACTGCGATCATCGCGATCAGCGTGGTGCTGTCCGCGGTGTTTGTGCCGATGGCATTTTTCGGCGGCTCGGTGGGGGCGATCTATCGCCAGTTTTCGGTGACGCTGCTGCTGACCATGGCGTTCTCGGTGCTGATGGCGCTGACGCTGACGCCGGCACTGTGTGCCACCATGCTGAAGCATGAAACCAAGGAGGAGATCGAGCACCGACGCGGTTTTTTCGGCTGGTTTGCGCGGTTTTTCGAGCGTTCCAGCCAGCGCTACCAGGGCGCGGTGGCCAGGGTGCTCAAGCGTACCGGCCGCGCGCTGGCGGTATATGCCGCGATCCTGGTCAGCATGGGCTGGCTGCTGGTGCATTTGCCGACCAGCTTCCTGCCATCGGAAGACCAGGGCTATTTCATCAGCGTGATCCAGTTGCCGCCGGGGGCGACGCGTGAACGCACGCTGGGCGTGCTGTCCAGGGTCGAGGATTTCTACAGCAAGCAGCCGGAAGTGGCACATGCGATCGGCGTGGCAGGATTCTCGTTCTTCGGTCGCGGGCAGAACGCGGGTATCGTGTTCGTTACGCTCAAGGACTGGGACAAGCGGGATGGCAAGGCGCATTCCGCCGAGGCGCTGGTACAGCGCGCCAATATGGCGCTGTTCCCGACCAAGCAGGCGATGGTATTTACGATCAACGTGCCGCCGATTCCGGAACTGGCGGCTGTCGGCGGTTTCGATTTCCGGCTCGAGGATCGTGCCGGGCTGGGACGCGAGAAACTGATGGAAGCGCGCAATATGGTGCTGGGCATGGCCAGCCAGGATCCGGCGATTGCCGGGGCGCGCCCGGAAGGGCAGGAGCCGGCGCCGCAACTGCGGCTGGACGTCGATCGCATCAAGGCGCAGGCGCTGGGCGTCAACATGGCCGATCTCAACGATACGTTGCAGTCGGCACTGGGGGTGGCGTACATCAACGACTTTGTGCGCCAGGGGCGCATCCTGCGCGTACAGATGCAGGCTGATGCCGATGCGCGCGCCGACATCGCCAGTATTCTTCATCTGCCGGTGCGCAATGCGCAGGGCGGCATGGTGCCGTTGTCGGAATTCTGCACAACGCACTGGGAGGTTGGTGCGCCCAAGCTGGACCGATACAACGGTGTGCCGGCAATGAAGATTTCCGGCAACCCGGCACCCGGCCACAGCAGCGGCGAGGCGATGGATGCGATGGAGAAAATCGCGGCCAAGCTGCCGTCGGGCTTCGGCTTCGAGTGGTCCGGCACCTCCCGTGAAGAACGGTTGTCCGGCAACCAGGCGCCGCTGCTGTTCGGGTTGTCGGTGATTGCGGTATTCCTGTGCCTGGCTGCGCTGTATGAAAGCTGGTCGATTCCGCTCGCCGTGATCCTGGTGGTGCCGATCGGCATTCTCGGCGCGCTGATGGCGGTGTACATGCGCGGCCTGCCCAACGACGTTTACTTCAAGGTGGGCCTGATCGTGATCATCGGCCTGGCGGCGAAGAACGCGATCCTGATTATCCAGTTTGCGCGCGATTTGCAGGACAAGGGGCGCGACCTGGTCGAGGCCACGCTGGAAGCATGTCGTCTGCGCTTCCGGCCGATCCTGATGACCTCGATCGCGTTCATGTTCGGCGTGCTGCCACTGGCGATTTCCACTGGCGCCGGCGCCAATAGCCGCCATGCGCTGGGCACCGGAGTGATGGGCGGGATGATCGCCGCCACTGTGCTGGCGGTATTCCTGATTCCGGTATTTTTCGTCGTGGTGCGCCGCTATTTCCCCGGTAAGCCGCAGCAGCACGAGGAGGATGATCATGCGTAAGGGGGGTGTCATGCAGCGCCATACACAACTTCGGACCTTGTTGCTCGCATTGTTGTCGGCAGGCGTACTGGGTGCATGTGCGGTGGGCCCCGACTACAAGCGCCCGGCAATGGAATTGCCGCAGGACTGGGCCACCCGGCAGAAAGCGGCCAGCCCTGCCGCGGTGAAACAGGTCAGCAGCATGGGTGAGCGCTGGTGGAGCCTGTATGCCGACCCGGTGCTGGACAAGCTGGAGGATGAGGCGCTGGCGCACAACGCGGATGCGCAGGTGGCCGTTGTACGGGTGCTGGAGGCACGCGCGCAGCTTGGCGTGACCGAGTCCGACCGGTATCCGGCGGTGACGGCCAACGTCAATGAAAGCCGCACCAAGTACAGCCAGCTCAGCAGCTTCCCGCGGCCGATTACCAACCTGTCGCATGTCACGCTGGATGCGAGCTACGAACTGGATCTGTGGGGCAAGTTCCGCCGCGCCAGCGAGGCTGCGCGCGCCGAGTTGCTGGCCGCGGAATCGTCGCGTGATGCGGTACGGTTGTCGCTGACCGCGCAGGTGGCGCAGCAGTATTTTGCGCTGCTCGCCTACGATGCCGAGGATGCGGCGGTGCGCCGCGAGCTTGTCGGGCGCCAGGAAACGCTGGAACTGGATCGCAAACGGGTCGCGGTCGGCGTGCTGTCGGAATACGATTTGCACCAGAGCGAAGCCGCCGAGGCGGCCGTGCGTTCGCAGATGGCCACGATCGCGCAGCAGCGCGACCGGCAGGAGGCCGTACTGGCCTTGCTGCTGGGACGTTCTCCGCGCGAGGTGATGAACGGCACCCTGGCGCGCGGCAACCCCAAACTGGCGGACAGTTGGGTGCCGGCCGGCTTGCCGGCGGAGCTGCTGTTGCGCCGGCCCGACCTGAAGCAGGCCGAAATGAATCTGGTGGCCCTGAATGCGCGTATCGGTGTGGCGCGCGCGCAATACTTCCCGTCGATCGGGCTGACCACTTATCTCGGCAGCGAGAGTACGGCATTCTCGAAACTGTTCACCGGCCCGGCCGGCGTGTTCCAGTTTGCCGCCAGCGTCAGCCAGCCGATTTTCAATGCCGGCCGTATCGGCAGCGAGGTGGATGCGGCGGAAGCGGCACGCGACCAGGCGCTGGTGCAGTACAAGCAGGCCGTGGCCAGCGCTTTTGCCGATGTGCGCAACGCCTTGTCCGCGCAGTCGGCGGCGCAACAGGTGCTGGCTGCGGAAACTTCACGTGCCGAGTCCCTGTCGCAGGCATACCGGCAGGCACAGTTGCGCTATCAGGCCGGTATTGCCAGCCGCCTGGAATTGCTCGATGTGGAACGCAACTACCTGCAGGCGGAACTGAACCGGCTGGATGCGCAGCGCGCGCAACGTGCTGCGGTTGCCGACCTGTTCAAGTCGCTGGGTGGCGGCTGGCAGGAGGCCGCCAATGTGCAGAGTGCAAACGCAAAGGATCGCGCCAGGGCTGATTAATATTGGCTTAAGTTTCGCGAGCGATACTTGAGTGGTCTGCTGAACTTTTGGCGGGCTGCCCAAACCATGATTAACAGACTTCCGAATGGAAATTAACGAGGTATGGTGGTTTTGACACAGAACAATACGACAGGCGTCACCGTCCGCTCCGAGCGTGCTGGATTTGCTACGCAGAGCGGCGTGTTCGCGCGTTCGCTGTTGTTGTCCACGCTATGCCGTGATGCCAAGGATGCGCCGTTCCATGCGCAACTGGCGGGCCTGTTCAACCTGAACGAGTGCCGCGCGGAAGACCGGACGGAAGTTGAAAGCTTCATTCGCAACACCTTTGCCGTTGCCTATGGTGCCGAGATAAAGAGTTTCATGCCGCGCCTGCTGGAAATACGCTCGAAGCAGAACGAATTGCTGGCGGCATTCGGTGTGCGTTCCGCAGAAAAAGGCAAGCTGTTTCTGGAGAACTATCTCGACCAGCCGATAGAGCAGGTGATTGCCGACAAGTCCGGCACCATGCCGCAACGTGAACGGATTGCCGAAATCGGCAACCTCGCAGCGATTTATCCCGGTGCGGTGCGCTGGATGATCGTGGCGCTCACGGTGATGCTGTATGAGGAAGGTTACGACTGGGTGGTGTTTACCGGTACTGCGGCATTGCGCAACGGCTTCAATAACCTCGGCCTGCACCCGGTGGAAATCTGCCCGGCCCAGGTGGAACGGCTGGCGCCGGAAGAGCGCGCCCGCTGGGGCAGCTATTACGACAATAAGCCGATCGTGATGATCGGCAATATCCGCGAAGGTTTCCGCGCCATGCGCGGCAACGGGCAACTGATCGACATTCTGAGCGGCGAGAAGGAAAGCTTCTTCCGCGTACTGCGTTCCGGCCTGGAGACGGCAGAAAGCGGGCATGCGCAATGAGCCCGGTAATCGGCGCGCTTGCGCGCCATGCTGAACAGCATCCCGATGCGCCGGCCCTGCAGGGGCACGATTCCTCATTAAGCTACGCTGAGCTTCACGCCCGTGTGCGGCGGCTCGGTGACGAGCTGCATGCCAGCGGTATCGCTACCCTGGGCCTGCTGGCCGATAACGGCATCGACTGGGCCGTTGCCGACCTGGCTGCGCTATCCGCAAACATCCCTTGTGTGCCGCTGCCGGCATTTTTCTCTGCGCAACAGTTGCTGCATGCCATCCAGAACAGCGGCATGAATGCCATACTCACCGACCAGCCGCAGCGGGTCAACGAACTGCTGGGTGGCGCGGGGCAGCCGTTGCCGCTGCAATCCTCCGGTAACCTGACGGCGTTACGCTTGCCGGTGGCTGTGGCAGCGAGCAGGTTGCCGGCACATACCGCCAAAATCACCTATACCTCGGGTACCACCGGCCAGCCCAAGGGGGTGTGCCTGAGCCGGGAGGCCATGGAGCAAGTGGCCCAGTCGCTTTGCCATGCTTCCGCAGCGGGTATGGCCGATCGCCACCTGTGCCTGCTGCCGCTGTCCACCTTGCTGGAGAACATCGGCGGCATTTATGCGCCATTGCTGGCCGGGGCCTGCAGTTGCATCCTGCCGTTGCAGCAGGTCGGATTGCAGGGTGCCTCGGCGCTGGATGTCGGCGTGATGTTGCAGGCCATGCACGCGCAGCGTGCCAGCAGCGTGATCATGGTGCCGCAGATGCTGCATGCGCTGGTCGCCGCACTGGGCATGGGGGGCAAGGCTCCTGATACGTTGCGCTTTATCGCCGTGGGCGGGGCGCCGGTATCGCAACGCCTGCTGGCTGCTGCGCAACAGTTTGCGTTGCCGGTATATGAGGGTTATGGATTGTCGGAGTGTGCCTCCGTGGTGGCGGTCAATGCACCAGGAGCGAACAAGGCGGGCAGCGTCGGCAAGCCGCTGCCCCATGTAAAACTGCGCTTTGCCGGTGACGGCGAGATTTTCGTCGGCGGCGCAGTGTTCGAGGGCTATCTCGGGCAGGCGGAGAAACCGGATAATGACGGCTGGTGGGCGACTGGCGATACCGGCTACCTGGATGGCGAAGGCTATCTGCACCTGACCGGACGCAAGAAAAACATGTTCATCACCTCGTTCGGGCGCAATGTCGCGCCGGAATGGGTGGAGCGTGAGCTGACCATCCACCCGGTGATTGCCAATGCGGCGGTATTCGGCGAGGCCAGGCCGTGGAACGTGGCCATAATTGTGCTGCGCAACCTGCCCGGCGTTGACCGCGACAGCGCAGTTGCCGAGGCGGTGGCAGCCGCCAACCGCAGCCTGCCGGATTATGCGCAGGTCAGGAAGTGGCTGCTGGCCGCGGAACCTTTTACTATGCAGAACGGCCTGCTGACCAGCAACGGCCGCCTGCGCCGCGCGGAGATCTGGGCGCGTTACGAACCAGCCGTGAACCAACTGTATGGAGAACAACAATGACGTTTTATGACCGACTGCAACAGGAAACAGCTGCTGAGCGCAATGCCTTGCTGTCCGTGCCGATCATCGGCAAGGCGCTGGCCGGGGAGGTCACATTGGCGCAATACATCGCGTTCCTCACGCAGGCCTATCATCACGTCAAGCATACCTCGCCGCTGCTGATGTCTTGCGGCGGACGCGTGCCGGAAAGCCACGAATGGATCCGTGTGGCACTGGCGCACTACATTGAGGAAGAGGTCGGCCATCAGGAGTGGATACTCAACGACATCAAGGCGTGTGGTGGTGATGCCGAGGCGGTGCGTCATGGCCAGCCCAACATGCATACCGAGCTGATGGTGGCTTACGCCTACGATACCATCATGCGCCGCAATCCCTGCGGTTTCTTCGGCATGGTGTATGTGCTGGAGGGCACCAGCATCCAGCTGGCGACCAACGCTGCAGGCGTGCTGCAGAAGTCGCTCAGCCTGCCGAACTCCGCGTTCAGCTACCTGAGCAGCCATGGTTCGCTCGACCTGGAACACGTCGACTTCTTCCAGAGCGTGGTCAACCGGCTGGAAGATGAAAACGACAAGCAGGCGGTGATACACTGCGCCAGGATTTTCTTCCAGCTGTACGCCAATATTTTCCGTTCCATAGACTGAGCATATGAACCTTCAAGGTAAACGTATCCTGATCACCGGCGCGGCGGGCGGCATCGGCCGGCTGCTGGCGCTGGGGCTCGCGCGCAAGGGCAGTACCTTGCTGCTGGCCGACCGTGCGGCCGATGCGCTGGAGTCGTTGCGCGGCGAGATAGCGGGCAGCGGCGGGCAGGTGAAAATCGCCAGCGTCGACCTGCTGCAGCCGGAGGCGCCCGAGCAACTTGCCGCGACTGCGTTGCAGGAACTGGGCGGCGTCGATGTCCTGATCAATCTTGCCGGGATCATGAGCTTCAAGCTGTTCCAGGAGGAAACGGCCGAGAATATCGAACGCATGTGGCGCGTCAACACCATCGTGCCGATGCAACTGACGCGCGCACTGCTGCCGCAGATGCTGGCGCGCGGCGATGGGCGCGTGGTCAACGTCGGCTCGGTATTCGGCTCGATCGGCTTTCCCTGCTTTACAACTTACTCGGCCAACAAGTTCGCGGTGCGCGGCTTTTCCGAAGCGCTGCGCCGCGAACTCGACGGCACGGGCGTAGGCGTCACCTACGTCGGCCCGCGCTACGTGCGCACGCCGATCAATGCAGGAGCCGTGGCGCGCATGTCGGAAGCGCTGAAGATGAACATGGATGACCCGGATGTGGTTGCGGCCAGCATTGTGCGCGCCATCGAGCGTGACAAGAAGGATCATTACATCGGTTTCCCGGAATGTCTGTTTGTGCGCATCAATGGCATCCTGCCGCGGCTGGTGGATGGCTCGTTGCGCAAGCAGACGGCGGAAATGCGCGAATATGCCGCGGGCAGGAAATAATCAATACCGTACTGAAAGGAAGATGAAAATGCTGTCGAGAATGTCGAAATTCGTAATTGCGGTTTTGTTGCTGGGCTGGGCTGGTTTTGCGGCGGCGGACGAGATGGGCGATGCCATTGCCGAGTTGCAGCACGCCTGGGCCAAGGGCTATTACAGTACGCCGGAAAAGCAGCAGGAAGAATACTTCGATGCGTTGCAGGCCAAGGCGCATGAAGTGACTGCGAAATTTCCCGGCCGTGCCGAGCCGCTGATCTGGGAAGGCATCATCACCAGCACCCATGCCAAGTACCAGAGCATTTTCTCTGCCGGTGGCACTGCAAAGAAGGCGCGCGATCTGCTGCTGGCTGCGGAAAAGATCGATCCGAATGCACTGGACGGTTCCGCGCTGACCTCGCTCGGCAGCCTGTACTACAAGGTACCGAGCTTCGGTTCCTTCGGCGATCACAAGAAGGCCCGCGAATACCTGGAGCGTGCGCTCAAGGTCAATCCGACCGGCATCGACCAGAATTTCTTTTACGGCGAATTCCTGTCGATCGAAGGCGACAAGGCCCAGGCCATCGAATACCTGAAGAAGGCGCTGGCCGCACCGCCGCGCCCTGGACGTGAAGATGCCGATGCCGGTCGCCATGCCGAGATACAAAAGCTGCTGGACAAGCTGAGCAAATAATTCCCGGCACGCACGTGTGTCAGACAGACAGGCCAGCATCCGCTGGCCTGTCTGTTTATGGGGGCATGCACTTAGTTCCTGGGGGTGTGCTGCAGGAGATGTTTCGCCAGGTGCCTGTCCGCGTACAGGATGTGGTTGAGCACCCAATCCTTGAGCGACTGCAGTGCGAGCAGTTCGCTGCCGTCGATGAGCCGTTCCTTGAGATAGCAGGACTCCTCCAGTTGCAGCTGGTGCTCCTTTTTGTGCGCTTCGCTTTCGCTGTAGCCGGAAGCTTCCATCAGCCGCTCCTCGCTGCGGAAATGGAAGTCGGTGTAGGCGATCAGTTCGTCGAACATCTGCGACAGGGTTTCGCATGGGACGCCGCCTTTGACGGCATCATTCAGCCGGTTGAGCATATACACCAGTTCCTTGTGCTGCAGGTCGATTTCGGGGATGCCCATTAAATGCGCTTCATCCAGTTCGACCCACGGCTGGATGCCGGATTCTCCCTGTGCCTGTTTCTGGAACAGGGTGTAAGTGTTTTTGCCGTCGTTCTTGCTTTGATACATCGCGCAGTCTGCGGCGGTCAGCAGGCTGTCGATTTCGGCAGCGTGCTCGGGATAGATGGCAATGCCGATGCTGACGCCGATGTTGCATGCATGATTATTCTTCAGCGAGACCGGTGCGCTGAGGTTGCTGATTATTTTTTCCGTAATCCCGGTGGCGGCCTCATGGCTGTTCAGGTCGCCGAGGATGACGGCGAATTCGTCGCCACCAAGTCGCGCCGGGGTGTCAACTTCGCGGATGCTGGCGCGCAACCGGCGTGCCGTCGCTTTCAGCAGCTCATCGCCGGCTTCATGGCCAAAGTGATCGTTGATGGCCTTGAAGCCATCGAGGTCGAGGAAGAGCAGGGCCAGCCTGCTGTTGTTGCGCCTGGCCTGCGACATGGCTTGCGCCAGCCGGTCGAAGAACAGTGCACGGTTCGGCAGGCCGGTCAGGCGATCATGGAACGCCATGCGCTCGAGCATTCTTTGCTGCATTTCGAAGCGGATGAGCAGGCGCTTGGCATAAGCGGTGATGTAGCAGAAAGAGGAGAACAGGGCGGCATTCGACAGCAACGAGAAAGCGAGTGGCCATTCGGCTGGTTCGCTGTCCGGAATCAGGCTGACGTAATTATGGAACGATTCGGCAGTGACCAGCGCCGCCAGCAGGTAGATGCGCCGGTCGACCACGAACCAGGAGGCCAGTCCGAGCGGAACCAGGTAGTAGGCGGAAAAGGAGAGATGGTGCGGCGCGATCAGGTCCAGCCAGTAGACCAGCAGGGAAAGGCCGCCTGACAGCAGCAGCCAGTACAGCTTGCTTAATTTTCAGGCGGCGGCCGACCTGGTCGTTCTGCACCGGTGCTGCTGCGGGTCAGGCTGAGGCCCAGGCGAGGGCTTCATCATAATCGGCGAATACGCGAATGTCCGCATCCACGAACAGGCGCGACAGCCATGCCTGCCAGATTTGCCACTGGTTGTCGGTAACGACGGCGATCTTGCTGAAGTCATGCTGGTGTTCGCGTTTGAAGAACTTGATTTCCTCCCACGCCACGTCCAGCGTGTAGCCGATCATGTCGCGCAGGTCGAACAGCAGGTTGACCGCGCCCGGTGTGCTGAGCTTGTACAGTGCCTGTTCCTCGAACTGCTGGAAATCAGCCAGGGTGAATTCGCCGAGCACGGCGACGTTGAGCAGGCTGTTATTTTGCTGAATGGTAATCATGATGCGTTCCCCAGTTTTTTGTTGACCGGCTCCGGATGCCTGGGAGCCAGCTTCAAGCTTAACACACCGCTGGTGGCGATGAGCAGCATCCCCAGCCAACCGCTGAGCGGCAGCATTTCATGCCACAACAGCATGCCGAACAGGCTGGCGAAGGCGATGGTGCTGTAGGACAGTGCGCTGACTGCCAGCGTCTGGCCAAGGCGGTAGGCGCGGGTCATGGCAAGCTGTGCCAGCGTGGCGCAGGCGCCGATGGCCACCAGCAGCGGCAGGCTGGACCAGCTCACGGCATGGAGCGGAGTAAACAGCATCCATAATCCGCTGACCAGGGTGGCGACCAGGTTGAAGTAGAACACGATACGCACCGCCGGTTCGCCGAGCCGCCCAAGCTGGCGAACATTGAGCAGTGCCACGCCGGCCAGCAACCCGGAGATCAGGCCGAGCAACCCTGGCAACAGCTGGTCGCGCGCCAGTGTGGGCTGGAGCAGCAGCACCACGCCGGCGAAGCCGAGCGCCAGCGCGCCGGTGAGCGGCAGGTGGAACTTGTCCTTGAAGACCAGGATGGTGAATGCGGTGAGGAACAGTGAGGAGGTGTAATTCAGCGTGATGGCGGTGGCCAGCGGCAGCGCAGTGATGCAGTAGAAGAACAGGATCATTGCGACCGTGCCGGACACGCCGCGCCAGACGTGGCCCATGCCGTGCGGTGTGGCGAGCGGGGTGCGTTTGCCGTGCAGCATGACAAATACCAGCAACAGGCCGAACAGCGAACGGTAGAACACCAGTTCTCCGCTGGAATAATGCGCCGCTGCCGCGAGCTTGACGAATACGCCCATGCAGCCGAACAGGAAGCCGGCGGCGAGCATCCACAGCGCACCCACTGCTACTTCAGGTGCGGCTCAAGATTGCGGCGCAGAAACTCGTGGAAGTGCAACAGGCCATCCTCGGTCGGCGACTGGTAGGGGCCGACCTCCTCTATGCCGCGCTGGTACAGCGACTTGCGTCCCTGGTGCATGCGCAGGCAGATGGTGTCGTCCTCCACTGCAGTTTCGCGGTACGCCTTCTTTTCCGCTTCCACGTAGTCGCGTTCGAACAGCACGATGTCTTCGGGATAATAGAACTCGACGATGTTGGTGCAGGCATCCGGGCCGCGCGGCACGATGGTGCTGACCACCAGGGTGTTGGGATACCACTCGACCATGATGTTCGGGTAGTAGGTCAGCCAGATTGCGCCGTATTTCGGCAGCTGGCCATTGTTGTAGCGCAGCACCTGCTCCGCCCACTTTTCGTATACCGGGCTGCCCGGCTTCTTCAGCGCATTGTTGATGCCGACGGTCTGTACGCTGTACCAGTCGCCAAATTCCCATGCCAGGTCGTCGCAATCGACGAATTTGCCGAGGCCGGGGTGGAACGGCCCGACATGGTAGTCCTCCTGGTATACCTCGATGAAGGTTTTCCAGTTGAAGGCATATTCGTCCACTTCCACGCGATCCAGCATATAGCCGTTGAAGTCGATTTCGCTGAATGCCGGTACCGTTGCCAGATCCTTGGCGATATTGCGCGGACCGGTGAACAGCAGGCCGTTCCAGCGTTGCAGCGGGGTCTTGTTGAGGTGCAGGCAGGGATTTTGCGGGAAGTGCGGCGCACCCAGCAGCTGGCCATCCATCTGGTAGGTCCAGCGGTGGAGCGGGCACATGATATTTTTGGCGTTGCCGCGACCGGTCAGCATGGTGGCCTGGCGGTGGCGGCAGATGTTGGAAAGCAGTTCGACACCGTTCTCGTTGCGCACCAGCATCCTGGCGTTGTCCATCCAGTCCAGCACGTGGTAGTCGCCGAGGCTGGGCACCATCAGCTCGTGCCCGACATAGCCGGAACCCTGTTCAAACAGAACGCGTTGTTCCACCTCCCATACTCTGGGATCGAAAAACCAGCTTAATGGTGGCTGGACAGAAGCCTGGCTGAATTGTTCGACTTTCGCTACATCGGTCATACCCACATCCTCCTTGCGAAAAATGGTGAATACGGTTTGGAAAAAAGAGGGGAATTGTCCCTGAAAATCTGGGGGGGGGCAACAAAAAATTGTCCCGGCTAATGGGGTTTAGTAGAATGTATCCCTTTCGCAATCGGATGGACACATGGCCGGAAAGTCGCAGAAGACATTGAGTTTCGAAGCCGCGCTGGCGGAGCTGGAACAGGTGGTCGCCGATATGGAGGCCGGCGGGCTGTCGCTCGAAGATTCGCTGGCAGCCTACAAACGCGGCGCCGAATTGTTGCAGCTGTGCCGCGGCCGCCTGGATGATGCGCAGCAGCAGGTGCGCGTGCTGGAAGACGGCGTGCTGAAGAATTTTTCCGTTCCGGGTGATGCCGCCAGACGCGAAGATGCCTGATTTCCAGAGCTGGGTCACCACACATCAACATCGCTTCGAGGAAGTGTTGCGCCACTTGCTGCCGTCGGCCGATGTCGTGCCGCAGCGCCTGCATGCCGCGATGCGTTACAGCGTGCTGGAGGGCGGCAAGCGCGTACGTCCGCTGCTGGCGTTTGCCGCCGGTGAGCTGGCCGCCGCCGACACCGGGCGTGTCAATGCTGCCGCTGCCGCGGTTGAACTGATCCACGCCTATTCGCTGGTGCATGACGACATGCCGTGCATGGACAACGACGTGCTGCGCCGCGGCAAGCCGACCTGCCATGTCGAATACGATGAGGCTACGGCGCTGCTGGTTGGCGACAGCCTGCAGACACTGGCGTTCCAGCTGCTGGCCGGACACCGCCTGAATGATGATCCGCTGCGCCAGCTGGAGATGGTCAGCCTGCTGGCCACGGCCGCCGGCTCGCGCGGCATGGCGGGCGGCCAGGCGATCGACCTGGCCAGCGTGGGCAAGCAGCTGAGCCTGCCGGAGCTGGAGCAGATGCATATCCACAAGACCGGCACGCTGATCCGTGCCGCCATCCTGCTCGGTGCGTATTGCGGGCAGCCGCTGGATGCTGCCCGGATGGAAGCGCTGGATCGCTACGGCAAGTGCATCGGGCTGGCGTTCCAGGTGGTGGACGATGTGCTCGACAGCGAGGCCGACACCGCCACGCTGGGCAAGACGGCGGGCAAGGACGCGGACAACGACAAGCCGACCTATGTCACGCTGCTCGGCGTGCAGGCCGCAAGGCAGATGGCGGCGGAGCTGCATCACGAAGCGCTGCAGTCGCTGGCCGGATTCGGCGAAGCGGCACGCCGCCTGCAGCAACTCGCCGACTTTATTGTGTTAAGAAAGTTCTGATGTATTCGCTGCTCAATACCATCAACACCCCGGATGACCTCCGCCAGCTGGAGCGCAAGCAGTTGCCGCAACTGGCCCATCAGTTGCGCCAGTTCCTGGTCGAATCGGTGAGCCAGACCGGCGGCCACCTGTCGTCCAACCTCGGTACGGTGGAGCTGACCGTCGCGCTGCATTACATTTTCAACACGCCGCACGACAAACTGGTGTGGGATGTCGGCCATCAGACTTACGCGCACAAGATACTCACCGGGCGGCGCGAGGCGATGCAGACGCTGCGTATGCTGGGGGGTATCTCGGGTTTCCCCAAGCGCAGCGAAAGCGCATACGACGCATTCGGCACTGCGCATTCCAGCACGTCGATTTCGGCAGCGCTGGGCATGGCGGTGGCGGCCAAGTTGTCAGGCTCGGACAGCCGCGCCATTGCGGTGATCGGCGACGGCGCGATGACCGGCGGCATGGCATTCGAGGCGCTGAACAATGCGGGCGCGCTGGACGCCAACCTGCTGGTGATCCTCAACGACAACGACATGTCGATTTCGCAGCCCGTGGGCGCGCTCAATAATTACCTCGCCAAACTGATGTCGGGACGTTTCTATGCGGCAATGCGCCGCGGCAGTGAGAAGGTGCTGAAGGGCATGCCGCCGGTGCTGGAATTCGCCAAGCGCGCCGAAGAGCACGTCAAGGGCATGGTCACGCCGGGCACGCTGTTCGAGGAATTCGGTTTCAATTACATCGGCCCGATTGACGGCCACGACCTCGACGTGCTGGTCGATACCCTGCGCAACATCCGCCAGCTGGAAGGCCCGCAGTTCCTGCACGTGGTCACGCAGAAGGGCAAGGGCTACGCCCGTGCCGAGGAAGACTGCGTGCTGTACCACGGTGTCGGCAAGTTCGACCCGCACAACGGCATTGCGCCCAAGGTGGAAACCCGGCAGACCTATACCAGGGTGTTCGGCGACTGGCTCAACGACATGGCGGAGCACGATCCGCGGCTGGTCGGCATCACCCCGGCGATGTGCGAAGGTTCGGGGATGGTGGAGTTTTCGCAGCGCTTCCCGGAGCGCTATTTCGATGTCGGCATCGCCGAGCAGCATGCGCTCACCTTCGCCGCCGGCCTGGCGTGTGACGGCTACAAACCCGTGGTGGCGATCTACTCCACCTTCCTGCAGCGCGCCTATGACCAGCTGATTCACGACATCGCCATCCAGAACCTGCCGGTGGTCCTGGCCATCGACCGCGGCGGGCTGGTCGGTGCCGACGGCGCAACCCATGCCGGCAGCTTCGACCTGTCGTTTTTGCGCTGCGTGCCCAACATGACGGTGATGGCGCCGGCCGACGAGGAGGAATGCCGGCAGATGCTGACCACCGCATTCCAGCTCGATACGCCGAGTGCAGTGCGCTATCCGCGCGGCCACGGGCCGGGCGTGAAGACAGGCAAAGCCCTGCGTCCGCTGGCGGTGGGCAAGGGCGAGTTGCGCCGCCAGGGCAGCAAGGTCGCGATTCTGGCTTTCGGTTCCATGCTGATGCCTGCGCTGCAGGCCGCCGACGAGCTCGACGCCACGGTCGCCAACATGCGCTTCGTCAAGCCGCTGGACGAGGATCTGGTACGTTCGCTCGCCGCCAACCACGCGGTGCTGGTGACGGTGGAGGAAAATACCGTGCAGGGCGGAGCCGGCAGTGCCGTGGCGGAATGCCTGGCGCGCTGTGGCGTGGTGGTGACGCTGCTGCACCTGGGATTGCCGGATCGCTTCATTGAGCAGGGAGACCCCGCGCAATTGCTGCAACGCTGTGGGCTGGATGGTGCGGGGATAGCCGCATCGATACGTCGCAGCATGCCCGAGTAATTCAATCGGATACTGGTTTATAATGGGCACGTTGCAGCGTTTTCGGATTTAAGAGGTAACCATGACAGACAAACACACGGCCATTCCTGATGTGCAGAACCTGGCCGATACTCGCCATCTGGCGATCGACAAGGTCGGCATCAAGGGTATCCGCCATCCGGTGGTGGTCAAGGACAAGAGCATCGGTGTGCAGCACACCATCGCCACCTTCAACATGTACGTGCACCTGCCGCACAATTTCAAGGGCACGCACATGTCGCGCTTTGTCGAGATACTCAACCATCACGGCCGCGAAATTTCGGTGGAATCGTTCGAGAATATCCTGCGTGAAATGGTGAAGAAACTGGAAGCGCAGTCCGGCCATATCGAGATGTCGTTCCCGTATTTCGTCAACAAGACTGCGCCGGTATCCGGCGTGCAGAGCCTGCTTGATTACGATGTCACTTTCATCGGCGAAATCGACAATGGCCAGTATCGGTTCACCATGAAGGTGCTGGTGCCGGTCACCAGCCTGTGCCCGTGCTCGAAGAAAATATCCGAGCGCGGTGCGCACAACCAGCGTTCGCATATCACGCTGACCGTGAGCACCAGCAGTTCGGTGTGGATCGAGGAGCTGGTGCGCTATGCCGAGGAGCAGGCGTCGTGCGAACTGTATGGCCTGCTCAAGCGTCCGGACGAGAAATTCGTCACCGAACGCGCCTACGACAACCCCAAGTTTGTCGAGGATATCGTGCGCGACGTGGCGGCGGTGCTGAATGCCGACGAGCGTATTGACGCCTACGTGATCGAATCTGAAAATTTCGAGTCGATCCACAATCATTCGGCCTATGCGCTCATCGAGCGTGACAAGACGAAAAACTGAGCGTGGCATAAAAACCGTCGCGGGATGGGCGTTCGCAACGTCGAACGTTCCCGCTGCATGCACCCATATCGCTAATATCCAGTCCTGATATGAAACCTGTTGCCATCTTCCGCCATCTGGCCACCGAAGGCCCCGGCTACTTTGCCGAATTCCTCGATCAGCATGCCATTCCCCGGCAGCTGATCCGTGTCGATGCGGGCGATGCGGTGCCGGATGACGCCAATGCCTTCTCGGGATTGGTGTTCATGGGCGGGCCGATGAGCGTGAACGACGATCTGCCGTGGATCGCACAGGAGCTGGAGCTGATCCGCCAGGCCGTGGGACGTGATATCCCGGTGCTGGGGCACTGTCTCGGCGGCCAGCTGATGTCGAAGGCGCTGGGCGGCGTGGTGGTGCGCAACCCGGTACCGGAAATCGGCTGGGGCGAAGTGTCGGTGTCCCCCGGTGACACGGCACGGGCCTGGCTGGGCGAACTGCGTGCGTTCGACGCCTTCCACTGGCACGGCGAAACCTTCAGCCTGCCTTCGGCAGCGGTACATTTATTGTCCAGCCGTCACTGTGCCAACCAGGGTTTCGTGCTGGGCAGGCATCTCGGGCTGCAATGCCATGTCGAGATGACCGCGGAAATGATAGCCAGCTGGTGCGAACAGGGGGCAGGCGAACTGGCGGCAGCAGGCAGCAGCCCCGGCGTGCAAGCCGCTGCCGAAATGCAGGCGCAGATGGCGGAAAAACTGCCGCAGCTGCATGCGGCCGCACAGCAACTGTACCGGCACTGGCTGCAGGGGCTGCGTCGAGAATGACAAACAGCCACGTTTGATTTGCTAGAATGTTTTCCTGAATTCACAGACTGGAGCCGTAACATGACTTACGTTGTTGCCGAAGCGTGCATCAAATGCAAATACACCGATTGCGTCGATGTCTGTCCGGTGGACTGTTTTCGCGAGGGCCCTAACTTCCTGGTGATTGATCCGGACGAATGCATCGATTGCACCCTGTGTGTGGCCGAGTGCCCGGTGGAGGCGATCTACGCCGAGGATGACCTGCCGGCGGAACTGGTGCATTTCACCGCGCTCAATGCCGAGCTGGCCAAGCTGTGGCAGCCCATCGTCGAGAAGAAGGATGCGCCTGCCGATGCCGACCACTGGAAAGACGTAAAAGAAAAGCTGAACCTGCTCGAGCGCTGATCACCAGGCGATGGAGAAACCCGGAAACAGCGGCGCACAGACAGCGGCCGCTGTTTTTTTTGATCATGTGGCACGCCGCATCCTGACGCGGCACGCGGCGCCCGACCTGCGCGGCAGCGTCGTGCTGCTCCCCAATTACCACGTTGCACAGCCCATGGCGCGGGCATTGATGCGCGCTGCACAAGTGCCGGCCTTGCTGCTGCCGCAGATGGTCACGCTGAACGAATGGGCGCAAGGCGTCGCCCTCGATGCGCCGCTCACCGCCGACAGCCAGCGCCACGCCCTGCTGTACCAGCATTTGCGCAAACAGCAGTGGTTCGAGCAGGCGGACTTGTGGGGCATGACCCGGGAACTGCTGAAACTGTTCGACGAGCTGACGTATGCGCTCGACGAACTGCCGGCCGATGCCGAAGCCTTTGCCGGCGCCGTACAGCAGGCTTACCAGGCGAGACAGAACAGCACACTGCAGCTTGAGGCGCGGCTGGTATTCGAATTGTGGCATGCGATGCAAAGTGATGCGGAGCTGGATGCGGCACGTGCCTACCAGCAACGCCTGGCGCAGCTCGCGCAACAGGCCGGCAAGCCGTTGTTCGTATTGCGCAGCTCGGACTGGGATGCCCTGGAGCAGCGCTTCCTCGACGAGTATGCAAGGCGTGCGCCGCTTGAAGTGTTCGATATGCGCGAGATGGATGCGCAGTGGGCAGGCCTGCTGCGCGAGCAGGACGGCGACTTGCGTGCGCAACACATGCCGCCGCTGGCCGGCCGGCTGCAGTTCTTCGGTGCCATCAGTCTGGAGCAGGAGGCGCGTGCCGCCGCGATGCAGGTGCGGCTGTGGCTCAATGCGGGCGAGCGCGATATTGCCGTGGTGGCGCAGGATCGCGTGGCGGCACGGCGCATGCGTGCGCTGCTCGAGCGTGCCGAGGTGCTGGTGGCGGATGAAACCGGCTGGACCTTTGCCACGCTGTCGGTGAGCACGGTACTCGACCGTTGGCTCAGTGCCTTGCAGAGCGACTTCTACCACCACGACCTGCTGGACCTGCTCAAGTCGCCATTCATCTTTGCCGACCTGGCTGCCGCCGAGCGCAAGGCTGCGGTGTATCAGCTGGAACAGCTGTTGCGCAAACACGGTGTGGTTGCCGGGCTGGAAAAATTCGTTGCACTTGCCGAACACGAAGCCGTATTGCGCCAGCCGCTGGTGCGCCTGCGCCAGGCAGCCGCATTGCTGGATCCGGACAAGCGTAAATCGCTGGCGGAATGGCTGGATGCATTGCACCAGAGCCTGCAGTTGCTGAGTATCGATATCGGCCTGCAGCAGGACGAGGCGGGGGCGCAGTTGCTGCAGGCGCTGGCGGCCTGGCGGCAGGAGTTGGCGCATGACGCAGGGCGCTATCGTTTTGCGGAATGGCGGCGCTGGCTGGCGCAGCAACTCGACACCCAGACCTATCAGGACACAGGCATCGACAGCACGGTGCGCTTCACCCATCTTGCGGCGACGCGCTGGCGCACGTTCGATGCCGTGCTGCTGCTTGGCTGCGATGCCGACCACTTGCCGGGCATGGCGGATGGCGGCCGCTGGTTCAACGATGCAGTACGCAGCAGCCTAAACTTGCCTACGCGCAGCAACCATGCAGTGCGTCAGCGCGACGACCTGCTGGCATTGCTGGCCATGAACGATTGCGTGCTGGTGACCTGGCAGAAAGACCGCAACGGCGAACAAGGGTTGCTCAGCCCCTATCTGGCAATGCTGCGTGACCTGCACCAGTTGGTGTATGGCGACGATCTCGGTGAAACACAATTGCCTGTCTATCTGGCGGCGGAAGATGCGCGCAGCGTGGACATGGCACTGGCCATGCAACCTGCGCCGGACGTGGCAGCAGAGAGGGTGCCGGCCAGCGTGTCGATCAGTGCCTACAACTCACTGGTGGCCTGTCCCTACCAGTTCTATGCGCGGCACATCCTGAAGCTCAACGAGCTCGACGAAGTGCAGGAAAGTATCGAGAAGCGCGACTACGGCGAGCGCGTGCACGAAATATTGCAGCGTTTCCACCAGCGCTATCCGCAAGTCGGCGGGCAGGTGGTGGCGGACATGGAGGCTGCTCTGCGCCGCATCAGCGAAGAAGTGTTCGCCGACCTGTTGCAACAGGATTTCGAGGCACGCGCCTGGCTCGCACGCTGGTTCAGATCGGTGTCCGCCTATCTCGACTGGCAGGCGCAGAACGAAGCGCAGGGATGGCGCTATGCCGAGGCCGAGAGCGCGTTCGACTGGCAGCTGGAAGGCGTGCGCCTGCGTGGCCGCATCGATCGGCTGGATGTCAGGGAACACGAAAAGATGGTGCTCGATTACAAGACCCTGAGTGATCAGGTGCTGCGCAACAAATTGCGCGAGCCGGGCGAGGATGTGCAGCTTGCCTGCTATGCCTATGCGCATGAGGCAGCGGATGCGGCATTCATCAGCATCGAAAACGGCAAGGTGAAGCGGGTGGAACCTGCGGTCGATGTGCCGCAACTGGCGCAGCTCAATGCAGAACGCCTGGTACAGGTCATGGGGCGCCTGCGCGATGGCGCAGGCATGCCGGCGAACGGCATCGATGCGGTATGCGGCTATTGCGAGATGCGCGGCGTGTGCCGCAAGGGGGAATGGTCATGAGCAATCATATCGCCCTCGACCCCAAGCGCAGCGTGGTGGTCGAAGCCTGCGCCGGCAGTGGCAAGACCTGGTTGCTGGTGTCACGCATCGTGCGCCTGCTGCTCGATGGCGCGCAGCCGTCACAGATACTCGCCATTACTTTTACGCGCAAGGCGGCGCAGGAGATGCAGGCGCGCCTGCATCTCTGGCTGCGCGAGCTGGCGATGGGTGACGACGAAGTCGTGCGCCAGTTCCTGGCCGAGCGCGGCGTGGACAATCCCGGCGAGGCACAGCTGCAGCGTGCGCGCAGCCTGTACCAGCAGGTGCTGCTGGCGCAGCCCGGTATCACCATCAGTACCTTTCACGGCTGGTTCATGCAGGTGATGCAGCGCGCGCCGCTGAACGCCGATGTGATGCAGGGCATGGGCCTGCTGGAGCGCACGGGCAGTATGCAGGACGAAGCCTGGGAAGAGCTGCTGGAGCAAATGCGCAAACAGCCGGACAGTGCCGGGGCGCAGCACATGCAGTGGCTGTTCGGCGAATGCGGTCTGTTCAATACGCGCAAGCTGTTGTCAAACTTCCTCGCCAAGCGTGCCGAGTGGTGGGCCTATGTGCAGGGGCAGGACAATGCATTGCGCTTCGCACTCGACAATCTGCGTGCCGATCTCGAGGTGGATATGGCGTTCGACCCGGTTGCCGACTGGGGAATGCGCGGCGACAGCGAGGCGGCGCTGTTCGCATTTGCACGGCAACTGGCGAACAACGGTACGGCTACGCAACAGGACAAGGCTGGCGAACTGGAACGCGTCTGGACGGACAGCGTACCCGAAGCGCGTTTTGCAACGCTGTCTCCATTGTTGTTTACCAAGCTCGATGAGCCACGCAGTTTTAAACCGACCAAGAAGCAGGATGCGGAAAATTTCCTGGTTGCACATGGTGTACTGATCGATAGCCTGCAGGCCGTGCGTGACGCGCTGGCCGAGCAGCAGGCGTATCGCCTGAATGAGGCGGTGCTGCATTGCGGCGCGGCCCTGCTCGACCGTTACCAGGCGTTAAAGCAGCAGAAGCAGCAGATGGATTTTTCCGACCTGGAATGGCAGTTGTGCCGCTTGCTGCAGCAGGGCGAACACGCCGAAACCATGCAGTACAAGCTCGACAGCCGCTACCGTCATGTGCTGCTCGACGAGTTTCAGGACACCAACCCGTTGCAGTGGCAGATATTGCGCGCCTGGTTCGACGCGGCGGTGGCGGTCGATTCGCAGCCCACGGTGTTCGTGGTCGGCGATCCCAAACAGTCGATCTACCGTTTCCGCCGCGCCGATGCGCGGTTGTTCGGCGTAGCGCGCGACTACCTCAAACAGAATTTTTCCGCGCATGAACTGCACAACAATCATACCCGCCGCAATTCGCCGGTCGTCCTCGCGGCGGTGAATGCCGTGTTTGCCGACCATCCGGAAGGCTTCGTCGATTTCGAGCCGCACACCGCCGAACACACCGGCCTGCCCGGCCATATCGAGGTGTTGCCGCTGGCGATGACAGAGCCGGATGAGGCCGCCGAAGAGGAAAATACGGCGCTCGTATTGCGCGACCCGTTGATCACGCCGCGAGCGGAGGGCGGGGAAACTGCACGCCACCGGGAAGCGCAGCAATTCGCCGACATGCTGCAAACCATCGTCGGCGAGTGGAGCGTGCGCGGCAAAGACGGTGACCGCCGCGCAGGCTACGGCGACATCATGGTACTGGTGCGCAGCCGTACCCATCTGGCGGTGTATGAAGCCGCCTTGCGCGCGCGCCATATCCCGTTCATCAGCTCGCGCCGCGGCGGCCTGCTCGATACGCTGGAGGCGGAAGACGTGCAGGCGCTGTTGATGTTCCTGATTACGCCGTTTGCCGACCTTGCGCTGGCGCAGGTGCTGCGCACGCCGCTGTTTGCGTGCAGCGATGCGGACCTGCTGTGCCTGGCGGCGGGCGAAGGGGCAAGCTGGTGGCAGCGCCTGCAACAGCTTGCCGCACTGTCGCCAGCGCTGCAACGTGCCAATGTACTGTTGCAGGGCTGGCTCGCCTTCGCCGACAAACTGCCGGTGCATGATCTGCTCGACCGCGTCTATTTCGAAGGCGACGTGCTGGCGCGCTACAGTGCGGTGCTGCCGCCCGAGATGCGCGCCAAGGTTACCGCCAACCTGCACGCGTTCATGGAAATCGCACTTTCCGTCGATGCCGGCCGTTATCCCAGCCTGCCGCGCTTCCTGCAGGAGCTGCGCGAACTGCGCGACAGCCGCGACGATGCGCCGGACGAGGGCAGGCTCGGCACTGCGGGCGATGCGGTGCGCATCTATACCGTGCACGAATCGAAAGGGCTGGAGGCCCCCATTGTCTGGCTGCTGGATGCGAACGCCGAGAAGAACAGCCGGGACGGCAGCGACGTGCTGGTCGACTGGCCGACGCACGCGCCGCAACCGCTGCATTTCTCGCTGTATGCAGACCAGGCTTCGCGCGGAAGGAAACGCGCGCCGTTGTTCGAGCAGGATGCCGCGCAACAGGCGCGTGAAGAAATGAACCTGCTGTATGTCGCGATGACCCGCGCGCAACAGGCGTTGCTCGTGAGCGGAAACGGCAAGGGCAAGGAAAACAGATCGCTGTCGTGGTACGAGCGCATTGCAGCCGTGGTGGGTGATCAACATAACCCGCTGCGCGGCCTCTTCCTGGGTGCCAGCACAGAATCGGGCGGCGGGGATGCTGCGATGCCGGACGTGCCCGCCCGGGTTGCGATCGGCAGGCGCACTGCATGCAATACCGCGGAACAGCAGCGCGGCATCTGGCTGCATGCGTTGCTGCAACACCTCACCGGCGAGCCGCCGGTTACCGATAGAAATGAACTGCAGCAACGCTGCGCGATTCCGCCGGCGGACATGGCGGTGCTCTGGCCGCAGGTGCAGGACCTGCTCAGCTCGTCGCCGTTGCAGCGTTATTTCGATCCGCGGCAATACCGCCATGCATGCAATGAAATGCCTTACGTCGATGCGGCGGGCGAATTGAAACGCATCGACCGGCTGGTAGAATTCGACGACGAAGTGTGGATACTGGATTACAAGACGGGCGAGGCTGCGGATCCCGCCAGATATCGCGCACAGATGGGCGAATATCGCGCTGCGATGCAGGCGGTCTATGTGGGCAAGCCGGTGCGTTGCGCATTGTTGTTTGCAGATGGCATATTATGCGAACTGCCATAACGGAGGGGGCTGCAGATGTTTTCATGGATGGACAATAAACCCGATCATCCCATGCACAATGCGGCAGAAGCCAGGCGCTTGCTGGGCGAATTACCCAAAGGGGAGCCGCTCAAGGCGCTGGCCGAAGTGACCGACTGGCTGAATTCGTTCAAGGGTACGCCGGGGTTCCAGCTTGAACACCGTATCGCCGTTGCCATGCTGCTCGACGAAGCCGGGCAGCCACGACATGCCGAATTGTTGCGCCGTTATCTGGATGAGCCCCACTTGCAGGATTTCCAGGGCATGCGCCAGTGGCATGCCATGCACGCCTTCGCGAAAGCACAGGCCGAAACTTATGCCGTGTGCGTGGCCGAATATCACCAGGCCAAGCCATCCGTGGAAATACGCGAGCGCATGCCGGTTCTCTATGTCAGGCTGCTGCGCGCAGTAGCGGCGCAGATGAAGCTGGAGTTCATGCGTTATCTCGACGTGGAGCCCGGTGTCTGGGGCGAGCTGTACCGGCATTACCTGTTTGCCGAAAGCGAACAGTGCGCCGACCGCATGGTTATCGCCTATCCGGCGCAAGTCATACACACCAGTCCGCAACGCGAGTTGTTGCGTGCGCTGGCGCTATACCTTTCCTCGCCCGGTACGTTGGCGCCGAACCAGATTGAAGTCAGCTTCCGCATTGCCGGACGCATGGTCAGCTTCTTCGAGTTCAGCCCCGAGCCGGATCTGACGCGGCCCTATTTCATTGACCTTGCCCACCCCGTGGAACCCGGATATGCGGGAAGCGACCCGCAGCTTACGCCGGAAATGCGTTTCTTCGGCATGAACAGGGCGATCCCCAGGCTCACTGAAATCGTCCACCAGAACGAGCAGGGCATGCTTGATGAGGAGCGCCGCTTCGGCAACGAATTTACTCCGGACGGCAAACTCACCGTGCTCAAACACTTGATGCAGCACTGGGGCGAGTTACACCTGCACCGGCACCAGGAGCGGCGTGGTATCAGCAGTGAAATCGAGGTGGTGCATGGCTTCAAGAGCGTCAGCAAACTGGTTGCGCACATCGAACTCGATCATGTTGTCGGCTTGTCCGCCGAAGAGGTGGGTATGCTGGAAGAGCGGGACAGCGTGGGGCTGTCCGGGGTCGAGGAAAATTACACCTCGGAAAACTGGCTGGTGCAGGACATGAGCAACAATGGCCTTGGCGCGCTGATGCCGCAAGCCGCCGGCGGCTGGGTCAAGATCGGCATGGTATGCGGCCTCAAGGGCAAGCAATCCAGCCTGTGGTGGGTGGGCATGATCCGCAGGCTGAAGACGGATGCCCCGGGAAAAGTACATGCCGGCATCGAGATACTCACCAAGAAACCCCTGGCGGTGTGGCTGCGCGCGTTGGGCAAGGGCGTGGAAACGACCTCCAACTGGGAGACCAGTTCCGGTTCGTTCGAATACGACTACCTGCCGGTCATCCTGCTGCCTGACGAGCACAATGCCTATCTCAATGCGACCATGCTGATGGAATCCGGCAGCTTTGTGCGGGATGCAATATTTGAAGTGATGATGGGAGAAAAAAGCCGTAACATCAAACTCACCGAAATACTGGCTGAGGGGGATGATTACGAGCAGGTGAGGTTCGAGTGGCTGGGAGCGGAGTAGTACTAAAACTATAAACTCTGCTATGTTCCGTTGCCTGTCGTTTGTTTGTACGGCATCACCATATGCGCGCTATGGTGAAGAAGGGGGGGGGATGAAGCGTAATGTTTTTATCAATTTCGGGATTGCAGCCACCCTGATATTGTTCTGGTGTCTGGCAGCCTGGCTGGTCGCCAAGCATTATTATCTTGCCCGGGAAGCGGATATGGTGCAGGGGAAAACACAGCTGACCCTGCTGCGCGCTGAAGACCTGACCGACAGCATACGCAGAAACCTGAATTATCTGGGCGGCATACCAGGATTTTTTACGCATGCGGTGCGGGTAAACAATGCGCTATCTCGTATCGATGCGGACACTACCTTGTCCCGTTTGCCCTATGAAACAAGAAAAATGCGCTGGGCGGCAGACCCGGTGCTCAAGGACCTGAATCAAACCCTGACCATTGCTGCGGCCAATTTTCGTGTCGACATCATCTATATCGTCAATGCGGCCGGTGATGCCATTGCGTCCAGCAACTGGGATCAGCCAACGGATACGATCGGTACCAATTTTTCCGACCGGCATTATTTCAAGCTGAATAAAGAAGGGCGCAGCGCGGAGCAATATGCCGTCGGCAAGACCACCCATGTTCCCGGGCTCTACTTTTCCTCGCCGGTGTTCATCAACGGCAGGTTCATGGGGGCCGTCGTTGCCAAGGCGAATGTCTCGAACCTGACATTCCTGATCCGGCAAACCGATGCCTTTGTCACTGACAAAAATGGCGTGATCATCCTCTCGCACGACAAGGGGCGGGAGATGTATTCACTTGCGGAGGCCCCGGTACACAGCATGTCTGTTGAGAGCAGGCGAGAGCTCTACAAAAGGGAAAACTTTCCCGAGTTGAAAGTCACCTCATGGGGTGACAGGAGCTATCCATCGTTACTGCGCACCGAAGGTGAGGCGTTTCCGCAGATCATCGCCTCCAAGAAGCTGCCGGAATACGGCCTGACCATCTATGTTGAAAACGACCTGCCACACTTTCTCGGCCTGAAGCGTGAGCGCATGGTCTTCTTTCTGCTGATCGCCAGCCTGGGCAGCGTGTTGATCCTGTCCGCTGTGGGGGGGCTGCTTTATGCGCGTTCGCTCAAGCAATCCAAGGAGCGCCTGGGGGAAAGCGAGCGGCGTTTCAAGACGCTGGCGGCTGGCGCGTTCGAGGGAATCGCCATCAGCGCAAATGGCAGGCTGATCGATGTCAACAACCGGCTGGCGGAAATGCTGGGACTTGAGCCGCGGGAAATGATCGGACAACCGGTAAAAAGTTTCATCGCACCCGAGGACCAGCGCAGGGTGATGGCCAATATCGAAAACGGGATCGACAGCCATGTCGAACATAAGATGTTGTGCAAGGATGGCACGGAGATCATGGTTGAAGCGCATGCGCAAACCATCGAGCAGGGCGGTGTTTTCATGCGCCTGACGGCGATACACGATATTACCGAGCACAAACGGATTGCAGAAAGAATTAACCATATGGCGAGTCATGATGCGCTGACCGACTTGCCCAATCGCACGCTGGTGTCGGATCGCCTGCAGCAGGCAATCGCCACGGCCAAACGGGACCAGTTGCATGCCGCCCTTATGTTCCTGGACCTGGATAACTTCAAGTCCGTCAATGACAACTTCGGGCATGACATCGGGGATTTGCTATTGCAGGAAGCGGCCAGGCGCATACAGCATTGCATCCGTGGGTCGGACACCGTTGGACGTATCGGCGGGGATGAGTTTATCGTCCTGTTGCCGACCATCGATTCGGAGCAGGACGTAATGCGGGTGGCGGAAAAGATACGCTGCGCGCTTGTCGTCCCGTTTGAAGTAGGCAACCGGCAGCTGAATGCCTCATCGAGCATAGGTGTCGCCATCTATCCGGAACATGGCGATGATGAACACACGCTGACCCGCAATGCGGATGTCGCCATGTATCATGCCAAGAATAGCGGTCGCAACACAGTGGTGATTTTCCGTCCGGAGATGCCGGGCGTCGGAAAATGCTGACAGCCGTTGTAATGGATGCCGGCACTGTTTCGAGTATAGAGTTGTGAAACATGAAATAAGTAAAGGCCGGGGTGCCACGCTGCAGATCGAAGGGCGCTTCGAGAGCGTGGCGCGTGAACGCTTCGATGATGGCTGGGGAGCGGCAGAGGAAAGCCTGCCGCCGTTCAGAACCACGGTTACGGTGGAGCGGGCGAAGAGTGTGATCCAGCGCCACGATTCGCCCGACTTGCCGTTCGAGTTGTCGCTGAATGCCTACCGCGGCTGCGAGCATGGCTGCATTTACTGCTACGCACGGCCCAGCCACGGTTACCTCAATCTTTCGCCGGGCCTGGATTTCGAGAGCAGGCTGTTTGCCAAGCCGGATGCGGCGCAGTTGCTGCGTGCGGAACTGGCCAGGCCGTCCTATCGCTGCTCGCCGATCGCACTCGGTACCAACACCGATCCCTACCAGCCGATCGAGCGCGAATGGAAAATCACGCGGCAGATTCTCGAGGTGCTGGCGGAATGCAGGCATCCGCTGTCCATCGTCACCAAATCTGCGCTGGTCGAGCGCGACCTCGATTTGCTCGTGCAATTGGCAGAGGACAATCTGGTACAGGTATTTATCTCGGTCACCACGCTGGATGCCGACCTGGCCCGGAAACTGGAGCCGCGGGCTGCCTCGCCACGCCGCAGGCTGGAGGCCATGCGTACGCTGAACGAGGCGGGCGTGCCGTGCGGCGTGATGGTTGCGCCGGTGATTCCTTTCCTGACCGATGCGGAACTCGAACATGTGCTGCAGGCCGCCCACGAGCATGGCGCACAAATGGCGGCTTATACCCTGTTGCGCCTGCCATATGAATTAAAGGATTTGTTCCGGGACTGGTTAAGCACGCATTACCCACTGAAGGCGGAGCACGTGATGAGCCGCCTGCGCGAGATGCGCGAAGGCCGCGAAAACGATTCCGCATTCGGGTCGCGCTTCAGCGGAAAAGGGCAGTTTGCCGATTTGCTGGCGCAACGTTTCCGCATGGCATGTGAGCGTTTTGATTTTCGTCGCGAGGATAAATCGCTCGATACGTCGCGCTTCCAGGCGCCGGCGAGGGCGGGGCAGATGAATTTATTTTAGCGCAGACTTGTGTCTGTCATCTTCAGTGCGGCTGATGCCCGTGGCCTGCCGCGTGCCTAATCTCGCACGCTTGCGTTATCGCGATGTTGCGCGGCATGGTCGGGGATGAAATAGATGATGGATTCGCTCAACCATTGTTTGTGCCGGGGTATTTGGCTACAATTCATTACCTGCTGCAATTCACTTCTAAGGAGATTGAAATGGAACACACTCTGCCACCCTTGCCCTATGCCAAGGATGCGCTCGCGCCGCACATGTCCGCCGAGACGTTTGACTACCACTATTCCAAGCACCATCAGGCTTATGTCACCAACCGGAACAACCTGATCAAGGGTACCGAATTCGAGAACGCCAGCCTGGAAGACATCATCAAGAAGGCTGCTGGCGGCATCTACAACAATGCTGCACAGGTGTCCAACCACACTTTCTTCTGGAACTGCATGAAGCCGAATGGTGGCGGTGCGCCGACTGGCGCGCTGGCTGGCGCGATCGATGCCAAATGGGGTTCGCTCGACGAGTTCAAAAAGGCGTTCCAGGTTTCCGCCGTAGGCAACTTCGGTTCCGGCTGGACCTGGCTGGTGAAGAAGGCTGACGGTTCGCTGGACATCGTCAACATGGGTGCTGCCGGCACCCCGCTGACCACCGGCGACAAGCCGCTGCTGTGTGTGGACGTGTGGGAGCATGCCTATTACATCGACTATCGCAACCTGCGTCCCAAGTTCGTCGAAACCTTCCTCGCCAATCTGGTGAACTGGGATTTCGTGGCACAGAACTTCGCCTGATCCGCAGTGTAGCTCGCTTCCAGGAAGCCCGGCCTCGTGCCGGGTTTTTTGTTGCACATATTGAAGCGATACTTGACGAAACAGTGTGTTAAGGAACAGTATGCAGCACAGAATATCGCCCGCTTGATTTCCAGTGACGGGAGAAAAGTTGTAGGAGGAGTTTTTAGTTAAGCAGGAAAGCCAGCTTGTGAGAGGGGGCGGTGCAGGTGTTCTTTCCGGCAGCAGCCATAGCTGATTTTTCCATTCCTTGTCTGCGGCAAACCATGCGTTTCGCCAGCAGGCATGCCCTTTCCATGTCCGCAGCCCCTGATCCCGGTTTTTCGGAGAGCAGGAGGAAATGATGCCGCTGCCAGGACCATTCCGGGATGCGCCAGTCAGGCGCAAATTGATATACATCGTTTTCCTGTCGGCAGGCGCAGCGCTGCTGTTTGCGATGCTGGTCATGGCGGTGCAGCAGGGGTTAATGGCACGGGACGAAATGGTCTCCAACATGAGCGACCATGCGGAAGTCGTTGCGACAAACAGTGCGCCGGCATTGCTGGCGGGCGACAAGAATGTGGTCAAGCGCACCATGAGCGCATTGGCGAACATGGATGCAATCGAATTCGCGGAAATTCACGACAGGGACGGACAGTCTTTTGTAAGTTATGTGCGCGCGGGAGAGAATGCTCCGCCTGAGCATGCCGCCATGCCGACAGGAGAGCGGCATACCTTCAGCGCCATGTACCTCGACCTGTACCACCCGATCATGGCGAATGCCGCAGAAATCGGCACTGTGCACATACATGCCAGCCTGCGTCCGCTGTACGAAAAAATATGGCAAAGCATGGCCACGCTGCTGGCGGCCACGCTGGGGGGCATGCTCGTGGCGTGGATGCTGGTCACCAGGATGCATCAAGTCATTACGCAGCCCATCGCCGAACTGATCGGCCTGATGAACAGGGTCTCCGGCGAAAAGAATTATGCATTGCGGCAGCCGCCTGGCAGCAAGGATGAACTGGGCGTGCTGGGTGCAGAATTCAACGAGATGCTGGAACAAATCGAGCTGCGCGAGCATGCGCTGGAACAGCATCGCATGCGGCTGGAGCAGGACGTCGCGCAACGCACTGCCAGTCTCAACGAAATGCAGCGCATTGCCCATCTCGGCGGCTGGGAATGGGATGTCGCCAACAACCATCTGTACTGGTCCGACGAGATGTACCGTATCTTCGGGCGCGATCCACAGAAATTCGAGGCGAATTACGAGGCGTTCCTCGATGCGGTGCATCCGGAAGACCGGCAGCTGGTGGATAGTGCCGTGCAGGGTGCCATCAAGAAGCATCACCCTTATATCATCGACTATCGCCTGCGGTTGCCGGACGGCGGGGTCAGGTTTGCACATGCCCAGGGTGAGGTGATCTTCGACCCCGACGGCACGCCCGTGAAAATGCTGGGTACGGTACAGGACATTACCGAACGCAAGCTGGCCGAGCAGGCTGTACACAAGGCGAATATCGAATTAAGCCTGTTCCGTACCCTGCTCGACAACTCCATCGATGCGATCGAGGTGATGGACCCGGCTACGCTTCGTTTCCTCGATGTGAATGCACGGGAATGTCGCGATCTGGGGTACAGCCGGGAGGAGCTGCTGTCGATGACGGTTTACGACATTGATCCCAGCCTGACGCCGGATGTCATGCAGATGATCAATGCGCAGATCATGAAATCCGGAACCTCACTCCACGAAGGTGTGCACCGGCGCAAGGATGGCTCCTCCTTTCCCGTGGAGGTCAGTACCAGCCTGGTCCACCTCGACAGGCCTTATGTGCTGAACATCATCCGTGACATTACCGAGCGCAAGCAGGTAGAAGAGCAGATGCGCAAGCAACAGGAGCTCACCACCCAGATTGTCGAGATCATACCCATGCGCGTGTTCTGGAAGGACCGCGCGCTGCACTATGTGGGCTGCAATACAGCATTTGCCAAAGATGCCGGGATGGATTCCCCGGACAAAATGATAGGCAAAAACGATTTCCAGATGCCCTGGCGGGAACAGGCGGAACTCTATATCACCGACGACAGGCTGGTGATGGACAACGATACGCCGAAGATTTCGTACGAGGAGCCGCAGACGACGCCAACGGGGAAGAAAATCTGGCTGCATACTTCCAAGCTGCCCTTGCACAACGCAGCCGGAGAGGTTACCGGTGTGCTGGGTATTTATGAAGATGTTACCGATCGGGTAGAGGCGCGGGAAGAACTGGAATGGAAAAACTCCGTGCTGTTCGCACAGCAGGAATTTTCGCCCGATGCCATTCTGCTGGTGGACGATGAGGCAAAGATCGTTTTCTATAACCAGCGCTTCGCCGATATGTGGAAAATTCCGAAAGAACTGCTGCAGGCGAGGGTGGACGAGCCGGTATTGCAGGCGGTCGTGGCCATGATGGCTGATCCCGAGACATTCCTGTCCAGGGCGAAATATCTTTACGAGCACAAGGGGGAAAAAAGCCACGAAGAGCTGCTGCTGAAGGACGGGCGGATCATTGACCGCTATTCCTCGGCAGTGTTCGGGACGGACGGCTCATATTACGGGCGGGTCTGGTACTTCCGCGACATCAGCGAACGCAAGCAGACGGAAGAGAAAGTCCGCAAGCTGAACACAGAACTCGAAAGCAAGGTGGAGCAGCGTACCCGGCAGCTGCTGGACACGCAGGAAGAACTGGTGCGCAAGGAAAAGCTCGCCGTGCTGGGGCAGGTGGCGGGCAGCGTCGGGCACGAACTGCGCAACCCGCTGGGCGTGATGAACAATGCGGTGTATTTCCTGCAGACCGTGTTGTCCGATGCCGACGAAACCACCCGGGAATACCTGAACATCATCAAGGACGAGATTGCCGTATCCGAGCGCATCGTGTCCGACCTGCTGGATTCTGTGCGTACCAAGCCGCCACGCCCGGAAAGAGTCGGGGTGATGCCGCTGATCGAGCAAGCCCTGCGCAAGTGCGCGGTTCCCGAAAACGTTACGCTCGCACTGGATATCCCGGAAGCCATCCCGCCGCTGAAGGTGGATTCGATGCAGATCCATCAGGTCTTTCGCAATCTCATCAGTAACGGCCTGGAGGCGATGCCGGAGGGCGGGGAGCTGGCAATACGGGCCGTGCCAAACGCGCAGGCAGAAACCGTCACCATCAGCGTGCAGGACAGCGGTACCGGCATGACGCCGGAGCAGCAGGAGAAATTATTCCAGCCGCTATTTACCACCAAGGCGCGCGGCATCGGGCTGGGCCTGGTGGTGGTGAAAAACCTGACGCAGGCCAATGGCGGCAGTCTTGAGGTGCAGAGCGAGTGGGGAAAGGGCACTACGTTTGCCGTCACCCTCCCCATGATTGATGAAAGGGAAAACGAACATGCCTGAGAATCAGTCACCCTATGTGCTGCGGAAGCTGCAAGAAATTGCCCAGGGATTACTCAAACTGAGTCTTTCCCGGGTTGCGGCCCTGTTTCTCATGCTGGCGATGCTGGTCGCGATGTTGTTGGTGCTGGCCATCGACCTGCTGTGGGATGGTCAACTCAGTGCGGAACTGGAATTTTCCGGTGTGGTCGTGTCCTTTCTCGATGGGCTGTTGATTGTCGTATTGCTCGCTGCCCTGCTCAGTGAGTTGCGCGCGGAGATCGGCCGGCGAAAGCTGGCGGAAGCCGGCATGCGCCGGATGAATGAAGAGCTGGAAAAGATGGTCCAGGGGCGTACCAAACAGCTGCTGGATGCGCAGGAGGAGCTGGTGCGTGCGGAAAGGCTGGCTGTGCTCGGGCAGGTGGCCGATACCGTGGGCCATGAATTGCGCAACCCGCTGGGGGTGATGAACAACGCGGTGTATTACCTGCAGGCGGTGCTACCCGATGCGGATGCAACCATCAAGGAATATCTGGGCATCATCAAGGACGAGATTGCGGATGCCGAACGCATCGTCTCCGACCTGCTGGATGCGGTGCGCACCAAGCCACCGCAACCGGAGCGGGTGGAAATTTCCGCCGTAATCGAGCAGGCCCTGCGCAAATGCAATGTCCCGTCTTCCATAGCCGTCAGCCTGGACATCCCGGCTGGCCTTGCCGCCATTCATGCCGACCCGATGCATCTGCACCAGGTGTTCTGGAACCTGATCACCAATGGCGTGGAAGCCATGCCGCAAGGCGGCAAGCTGGCGATCCGGGTGAGCGACGACCCGTCGGCGCATGTGCTGCATGTCGGCGTTGCGGACAGCGGTACCGGGATGACGGCGGAACAGCAGGCACGGCTGTTCCAGCCGATGTTCACCACCAAGGCCCGGCGCATCGGGCTGGGGCTGGTGGTGGTGAAGAACCTGGTGCGCTCCAACGGCGGCAGTGTGGCCGTAGAGAGCGAGCCGGGCCGCGGCAGTACGTTTACCGTTACCTTGCCATACGCGAGTTAGTTTGACGTTGCACGCAACATGATTTGCCCTTTGCATTAAATGAACAGGAGCAGAGAATGAAAATTCTGGTGGTGGACGACGATCGACGCATTGTGAAGACGACCTGCGACATTCTGAAAGTCAAAGGCTATGAGGCTATTGCCGCCTATTCGGGCGAAGAGGGGGTGGAGCAGGTGAAGAAAGATCCGCCGGACTGTGTGCTGATGGATATCAAGATGGCCGGCATCAGTGGTGTCGAGGCATTAAAACAGATGAAGCAGATTGCGCCGGAAATGCCGGTGGTGCTGGTCAGCGCCTATGCTTCCAATGAGGTCACGGAAGAGGCCAGGCAGGCGGGCGCTTACGCCGTGCTGAACAAGCCGCTCGACATCCAGATGGTGCTGTCCTTCCTGTCCCTGCTGCGCAAGGAAGAAAGCATCATGGTGGTGGATGACGACCCCCGGTTCTGCAAGACCTTGCAGGACATCCTGACGCTGCGGGGGTACCGGGTGGAAACCGAAACCGAACCGGACAAGGTGATGGCACATCTGGACAAGGACTACAAGCTGGCAGTGGTGCTCGACCTCAAGCTGGGCGAGGTGAACGGCGTAGATGTGCTGAAGAAGATACGGGATAAATATCCCGGCAAGCCGGTGGTGCTGGTGACCGGCTACAAACAGGAAATGGGCGAGTCCATCGAGAAGGCGCGCAAGATCGGCGCCTATACCTGCCTCTACAAGCCGTTCGAAATGGATGAGCTGACCGGCGTGGTGGAAGAAATCCGCCTCAAGAAACTGCAGAATCTGTTGGCGTCATGAAGCAGAAGATAAAAATCCTGGTGGTGGACGACGATCCGAACCTGCGGAAGACGCTGGCCGACATACTGCGGGTCAAGGATTACGAAACGGCGGTCGCCGCCACGGGAGCCGAAGCCATTGCTGCATCGCAGCAGGCTGCATTCAGCCTGGCGCTGATCGATCTCAAGCTGCCCGACATGTCGGGCATCGAGGTGATGAAAAAGATCAAGGCGGTTTCGCCATTGACCGAGGCGATCATCCTGACCGGCTATGCCTCGATGGACAGCGCTATCGAAGCCACCAAGCAGGGGGCGTATTCCTATCTGCTCAAGCCCTACCAGATGGACGACCTGTTGCAGAGCATCAGGCATGGCGTCGAACGCCAGCAGGCGCAGGATGAAATCCTCCGCCTTGCATCCTTCCCGCGCCTGCATCCCAACCCGGTGGTCGAACTCAATGCTGCCGGGGAGGTCACCTATATCAACCCCGCCGCCGAAAAACAGTTCCCGGACCTGGGTGCGCTGGAGCAGGCGCATCCCCTGCTGAACGAGCTGGCAGGGCCGATCACGGAGCTCAGGAAAAGCGGCAAGCAGACCGAGATCAGCTGCGAAGCCATGATCGACGATGCAACGTACGAGTTGCATGTTTCCTACGTCCGGGATGTCGACCTCATCCGCATCTACGTGACCGACATTACCCAGCGCAAGCGTGACGAAGCGGAAATACATCTGCTTGCCACGACGGACAGCCTCACCGGCATCGCCAACCGCCGCGAGTTTACCCGGGTGCTGAACGGCGAGATGGAACGGGCGAAACGATACGGCACGCCACTGTCGCTGGCCATGTATGACATCGATTACTTCAAGCGCGTGAACGACAGTTTCGGGCATGACGCCGGCGATTACGTATTGCAGGCGTTGACCCGACTGGTGCAGCAGAATATCCGCAACAACGTCGACGTGGTGTCGCGCTGGGGCGGCGAGGAATTCATGCTGCTGATGCCGCAATCGAACCTGGCCGCGGCGAAAATCGCGGCCGATAAATTACGGCAGGCGATCGCCAGGTTTGATTTCGACAAGGTCGGGGCGATTACCGTGAGCTTCGGCGTAACGGAATTCGTCATGCAGGACGATATCAATGCGCTGCTGAAACGGCTGGATGATGCGCTATACCAGGCCAAGGAGCATGGCAGGAACCGCGTCGAAGCGTTGGCGCAATCTGATGCAGCGAGCGGGGAAATACAGCATGGATAATGTGGCAAGAATTCTGGTGGTTGATGATGACCCGAAGGTCCGCAAGACACTGGCCGACATCCTGAAGATCAAGGGCTATGCGGTGGTCAGCGCGGAGAACGGTGCAGCCGGGGTCGCTGAAACGCAGCGGATATTCGTCAACATGGTGTTGCTGGATCTCAGCCTGCCGGATATGACGGGCATCGAGGTGATGGAGCAGATCAAGGCGGAATCGCCGCTGACCGAGATCATCATCCTGACCGGCCATGCTTCCCTGCAAACCGCGGTCGAGGCGATCAACCGCGGGGCATTTTCCTATCTGCTGAAGCCTTACGATATCGAGAAGCTGCTGCGGCATATTGCCCGGGCGCTGCGGCGGCAGGAAATGCAGCAGGAGGTTGTGCGGCTGTCATCGTTTCCGGTGATGAACCCCTATCCCGTGCTCGAAATCAGTGCGGACGGCGTGCTGTCCTACCTCAACCCGGCCGCCGCGAAGATCTTCCCTGACCTGGTAGTCAGGCAGCCCGTGCTCAATATGCTGGGAGACCTGTCCGTGGTGCTGGGCGGCGAGGCTGTGGTGCGCGAGTTCGCCGTTGACGAGCGGGTATTCGAGCAGCACATGTTCCCGGTTGAAGGAAGCGACCGGGTGCGCATCTACATGATGGATATCACCAAGCGCAAGACACACGAGGCCAGGCTCAAGTACGTCAACAGCCTGCTGCTGGTGATCAGCCGCATCAACGAATATTTGCTGGTCGCCGAGAGCGAGGACGTGCTGTATCGCTTCGTGTGTGAGGCACTGCAGTCGCTGGATGGCATCGTCGCGGTGATTATTGCGCTCAAGTTTCCCGATTATGTGCTGAAGCCTGTCGCCTGGGCAGGGCGCAGCGAAGAGGCGGATGTGGTGGTGCCCGGCCTGCGACTGCGCTGGGACAGGACCGCAACCGGCGGCGGGGTGATGGGCGCCGCAGTCTGCGAAGAGAAGCCGGTCGTGGTCAGCGATGTCGCACATGATTTGCGCTATGCGCCATGGCGGGAAATCGTCGAGCGCTGGGAAATCAGGTCTGCGGAGGCCGTGCCGCTGACGGTCGAAGGAGAGACGCTGGGGGTGCTGGCGATTTACTCCGAACGACAGAATGCATTCGACGAGCAAACCACGGAATTCATGATCGAGGTGGCCAACGACATCGCAATCGGGGTGCATTCCATGCGTCTGGCGCATAACCTGCGCACGACGCTCGCGCACATGAGGGAGTCAATGGAGAGCACGGTCGAGGCCATTGCCACCATGGTGGAATTGCGCGATCCGTATACCGCCGGCCACGAGCGTCGTGTCGCCCAGCTGGCGTGTGCCATCGGCCGGGAAATGGGGCTGCCTGAGCGGCAGGTCGAAGGGCTGCATGTCATCGGCTACCTGCACGACCTCGGCAAGATCGCGGTGCCGGCGGAGATACTGAGCAAGCCCGCCCAGCTGACCGAGATCGAGCTGGCCATGGTGCAGGCGCACGCACAGTCCGGGTACGATATCCTCAAGCGGCTGGATTTTCCCTGGCCGGTGGCGCAGGCCGTGTTGCAGCACCATGAGCGGCTCGATGGTTCGGGTTACCCGCAGGGGCTGAAGGAGCCGGATATCATCCTGGAGGCGAAAATACTCATGGTGGCCGACATGGTCGAGGCGATGCTCAGCCACCGGCCTTACCGTTCAGCCGCCGGGTTTGCCGAGGTGAACAGTGAACTTCTGCAGCACCGGGGTACGCTGTACGACGCGCAGGTGGTCGATGCCTGCATCCGCCTGTTCAACGAGCAAGGGTTCGCCTTCGATAACGAAAGCGGGCGCCCAGCCCAGGATGAGGGAACAAGCGACCTGACTTGATCAGGCTGGCTGTATGGTGCGTTGCTGCAGCAACTGTGTCAGTTCAGCGGCGGGCAGCGGTTTCGCGAACAGGTAGCCCTGGAATTCATGGCAGCCCTGGCTGCTGAGGAATTCGAACTGCGCCTGGTTTTCCACGCCTTCCGCCACCACCACCTTGCCCAGGCTCTGGCCGAGCGAAATCACCGCACGGGCGATCTTGGCGACCTCTTCCTCATACTCGATGCCGGTGACCAGCGAGCGGTCGATCTTGATGATGTCGAGCGGGAAGCGGCGCAAATAACTCAATGACGAATAGCCGGTGCCGAAGTCGTCCATGGCCAGCGCGACGCCGAGTTTTTTCAGTTCGTGCAGGATGTACACGGCGCGTTCGGTATCGCCGAGCAGCACGCTTTCGGTGATTTCGAGTTCGATGCGCGCCGGCGGCAGATCGACCTGCTGCAGCTGGGCGGCGAGGCGGTGCACGATTTCGTCGCTGAGGAACAGCTTGGGCGACAGGTTGACCGCGATCTGCAGCGGTCCCAGTTCCGCATTCCAGCGTGCGGCGGCGGTAAAGGCCTTGTGCATGATGATCTCGGTAAGCGGGATGATCAGTCCGCTTTCCTCGGCGATGGGAATGAAACGGTCGGGGGAAATGCCGCCCCATTCCGGGCTGTTCCAGCGCGCCAGCGCTTCCAGGCCGACGATGCGCTGTGCGGCATCGACCTTGGGCTGGAAGTACACCTCGAATTCATCCTGCTCCAGCGCGCCGCGCATGGCATTCTCCAGGTTCAGCCGTTCATCCGCGACCTTGTTGAGCTCGCTGGTGTAGAACTGGAAGTTGTTGCGGCCCTTGCTCTTGGCCGCATACATGGCCGAATCCGCATGTTTGAGCAGGGTCTGCGCATCGCTGCCGTCCTGCGGGAATATCGCCGTGCCGAGGCTGGCACCGACCTGGTATTCGCGCTCGGCAAGCAGCACCGGCTCGCTGATCTCGGCCAGCACACGCTCCAGCAGCGAGATGATGGAATTCAGGCGGTAGTGGTCGTTGAGCACCAGCACGAATTCGTCGCCCCCCTGGCGGATCACGATGTCGCTCGCGCGCAGGCAGCCGCGCAGCCGGGCCGCCACCTCCACCAGCAGGTTGTCGCCTGCCGCATGGCCGAGACTGTCGTTGATGAACTTGAAATTGTCGAGATCGACGAACACCACCGCAAGGTAATAGCTCATGCGTTCGGCGCGCGCGATGCCCTGTTCCAGCAACTGGTGCAGCAGGTTGCGGTTGAGCAGGCCGGTGAGCACATCGTAGTTTGCCTGCCGTTCGAGCAGGCTCTGGTGGTGCTTGCGCTCGGTGATGTCGTGCACCGTGCCTTCATAGCAGACAAAAGTGCCGTTCACGTCGCGCACGATGTGCGCGTTTTCCGAGATCCATATCTTGCTGCCGTCGCGGCGGTAGATCTCGGATTCGAAATTGATCACCTCACCGTCCGTGCGCATCTGGTGGCGGAATTCATTGCGGCGTTTAACATCGACATAGAGCTGGCGGCCGATATCGGCCAGCGCATGTATCAGTTCATCCGGTGTGTCGTAGCCGTAAATCCTGGCGAGTGTGGGATTGGCGGAAAGGTAGTGGCCGTCCATCGAAGTCTGGAAAATGCCGACGGCTGCATTTTCGACGAGGTTGCGGTAATAATGTTCGGCGTTCTGCAGCGCCTCGACCGTCTTCTTGTTCATGGTTTCATCCTCGATGAAACCTTCGACCACCATCTCGCCCGACTCGTCCAGCACGCCTATCCCGCGTTCATGTACCCATTTGATCTGGTCGAGGCTGGTGATGATGCGGTAGTGCACCGAGAAGCGTTTGCCGCTGGTAATGGCGCGCTCGATTTCGTGGCGCACCCGCAGCCTGTCATCGGGATGGGTAATCTGCTCATAGGTAATGTAGCCGTTCGACAGCAACGCTTCCGGCGTATAGCCGGTCAGCGCGAAACAGCCGTGACTGACGAACAGCATGCTCCAGTTCAGGTCGCACCTGCAGCGGTAGACCATGCCGTCGAGATTGTTCACCAGGGTGTCCAGTATTCTCGATGGGTCTACCTGTATTTCAGAATTCAGGCTGACGTGCGGGCTCATGATCTTAAGTGAGATTGCAGACATACTGAATATAAGCAATCTCTGTGCCCAAAAAATACGTGATTGATGCCGGCCTGGGGGAAGCTGGCCCGGATTGCAGGGGATACCCCGCGCTGCTATAGTTTCAGCCACTTTGATGCGATTTGCCGTGATGCGAACCACCCTGACCCGATACCTGCTTGCTTTCCTGATCGCCTGGCTGCCGGTGAGCCTTGCCGGCGCGGTCACGATGGGGTGCCAGGCATACGTGGCAAAGCCGGCCGCAGGCTGTGCCCATGCATCGCAGCACGGGAAAATGACTCAAGGCGGTGCGCAGCATGCACCATCCATGTGCCACGGCTGTGCATTGTGCTATTCGTGCTCCGTGGCGGTGCCTGCCATTTTCAGCTTCAACTTGCCCGTAACCGGACTGCGCTCGGATTTTGTGCCCGACCAGCTCGCTTCCTTCTTTCCCGAACAGCCTGAACGCCCTCCCAGAGTTTGACGATCGCTTTCTGCTGATCGTTCAGTTATCAAACTTTGCGCGCGGATATTCCGCGGTTATCTGGAGGTTTCAATAATGAAACATCGCTTGTCTCCGGCTGTGGCCGGAACCATCAATCTGCCTCGCCGCCAGTTCGTGCAGGGACTCGCCGCAGGGGGCGTGCTCGCCGGGCTCGGCATGTTCAGCCTGCCGGCCTGGGCCGCGGGCGCGACAAAAGAGCTTGTCGGCCAGGAATTCGACCTGGCCATTTCCGAACTGCCGGTCAATTTCACCGGCCAATCCGCTATGGCTACCGCGATCAACGGCCAGGTGCCGGGGCCGCTGCTGCGCTGGTGCGAGGGTGACACTGTCACGCTGCGCGTCACCAACCGTCTCAAGGTGCCGACGTCCATCCACTGGCACGGCATCATCCTGCCCGGCGCAATGGACGGCGTGCCCGGCCTGAGTTTCGACGGCATCGCGCCCGGCGAAACGTTCGTCTATCGCTTCAAGGTCGGGCAGAGCGGCACCTACTGGTACCACAGCCACTCCGGCTTCCAGGAGCAGACCGGCGTGTACGGCCCCATCGTGATCGAGCCGCGCGAATCCTCGATGCGCATGCGCGAACATGTGCTGATGCTGTCGGACTGGACCGACGAAGACCCGGAGCGCGTGTACGCCAAGCTCAAGACTTTCGACGGTTACTACAACTACGCCAAACCTACGTTAGGTGATCTGCGGCAGCAGGCAAAACAGCAGGGCTGGGACAAGGCGTGGAGTGAGCGCATGATGTGGGACCAGATGCGCATGAGCCCGCGCGACCTCGCCGATGTGACCGGTGCGACCTATACCTTCCTCGCCAACGGCAATACGCCGGCCGGCAACTGGACCGCGCTGTTCGACAATGGCGAGAAAGTGAAGCTGCGCATCATCAACGCCTCGGCAATGACCTATTTCGACCTGCGCATCCCCGGCCTGAAGATGACCGTGGTCGCGGCTGACGGCCAGCCGGTGCATCCGGTGACCGTGGACGAATTCCGTATCGGCGTGGCCGAAACCTATGACGTGGTCGTCGAGCCCGATTCCGATACGGCCTACACCATCTTCGCGCAGGCGATGGACCGTTCCGGCTATGCACGCGCCACGCTGGCACCGCGCATCGGCATGAGTGCGGCAGTGCCCGCACTCGATCCGGTACCGACGCTGGACATGATGGATATGGGCATGGAAATGCAGGGTGCGATGGCCATGTCGCAGGGGGGTATGGATATGAGCCAGGGCACCATGAATATGCCGCAGCAGGGCGCGATGAACACTGCCGCACAGCCGGCGATGGCGATGCACGGCATGCAGCAGCACGACATGGCGGGCATGCCGGGTATGGCCATGGGCGGCATGGCGATGGGCTCGATGCCCATGGAAAAGAAAGCGCCTTCCTGGGCCATGCAGGTCAAGCGCCATCCCGCCACCGAGAACGGACCCGGCACCGCGATGCAGGCATCGGTGGTGTCGACGCGTCTCGACGACCCCGGCGCCGGGCTGCGCAACAACGGCCGCCGCGTGCTGACCTATGCCGACCTGCATTCGCTCGACGGCGTGATCAACCCGCAGGAGCCGACGCGCACGATCGAACTGCACCTCACCGGCAACATGTCGCGCTACATGTGGTCGTTCGACGGCGTGAAGTTCAGCGATGCTGAACCGGTGCGGCTGACCTACGGCGAGCGCGTGCGCATCGTGCTGGTCAACGACACCATGATGGAGCACCCCATCCACCTGCACGGCATGTGGAGCGAACTCGAAAACCCGCACGGCGGCATGCAGGTACGCAAGCACACGATCAGCGTCAAGCCCGGCCATGCGGTCAGTTACCGCGTGCTGGCCGACGCACGCGGGCGCTGGGCCTATCATTGCCACCTGATGTACCACATGAAGGCAGGCATGTTCCGCGAAGTGGAGGTGGCATGATGAACAAGCACATGCAATTTCTGCTCGCTGTCGTGGCGAGTGTCGCGGCTGTACCGGTGTATGCGATGGGGGGTGGCGAGCGTTATTCCAGCGTGATGCTCGACCGCCTCGAAGTGCGCAACAGCAACGCCGGCAATTCGTCTTACTGGGAAGGGCAGGGCTGGGTCGGCGGCGACCTCGACAAGGCCTGGTTCAAGACCCAGGGCGATATCAGGCAGGGCAAGGCGCAAACTGCGGATGCGCAGTTGCTGTACAGCCGCGCCATTGCGCCGTACTGGGATGCGCAGTTCGGCGCGCGCCACGATTTTGCGCTCAACGGCCAGCCTGCGCGCGACTGGCTCGCATTCGCGTTCAAGGGGCTGGCGCCGTACAGGTTCGATGTCGATGCGAGTGCCTACCTCGGCAACGGCGGCATGGCGGCGCGCCTCAAGTCCGGCTACACGCTGCTGCTCACGCAACGGCTGTCGCTGCTGCCCGAGATCGAGGCCAACCTCTACGGCAAGGCCGATCCCGCACGTGCGCTCGGCTCGGGGCTGTCGAATATCGATCTCACGCTGCGCCTGCGCTACGAGGTCAGCCGCGAGTTCGCACCGTATGTCGGCGTGATGTGGTCGAACAAGTACGGCGGCACCGCAAGCTTCGCGCGGCAGAACGGCGAGCGGGCGGGCGATGTGTACTATGCTGCCGGCGTGCGCATCTGGTGGTAAGGTGGTGGCCTGCCGTCCTGCCCGCGCAGGACAGCAGGCCAAACAGGCAATCCTGCGAAAGGAGGTGTGCGATGTGGGGCAACATGAATGATTACGGCTGGGGAAACATGGGCGCCGGCATGCTGTTTTTCTGGGTGCTGCTGGGGCTGGGCTTTGCGCTGCTGGTGAGATACACCATGGGCACCGGCGATGCGGCCGGGCGCAAGCGCGAGCAGAGCGCGCTCGACATCCTCAAGGAACGCTATGCGCGCGGCGAGATCGAGCGCGAGGAATTCGAGCAGAAGAAGCGCGACCTCGAAAACTGAGACATGAGTGCAACCTCCCGGCTGCCGCTAAATAAAATTTCCGGGAACCATCATGCAATGCGGCAGTCTGCATTGCACCTTGCCATCAACATTAAGGAAAACCATGAATACAACGCAGCAGGAAGTTCTGAGCAAGGTGCCGGAAGTCACCCTGATTTTCTGGATCATCAAGATTTTTGCCACCACGCTCGGCGAAACCGGTGGCGATGCCTTGTCGATGTCGATGGGGCTCGGTTACCTCGTGAGTACCGGCATCTTTGCCGCGATCTTTGCCGTCGCGGTCATGGTGCAGATCATGGCGAAGAAATTCCACCCGGTGGTGTACTGGACCACCATCATTGCGACGACCACGGTCGGCACCACGCTGGCGGATTTCGCCGACCGCTCGCTCGGCGTCGGCTACGCCGGCGGCACCACCATCCTGTTGATCCTGCTCGCGGCATCGCTGATGCTCTGGTACCGCATGCTCGGTTCGGTTGCCGTGGACAGCGTGAGCTCGCCCAAATCGGAAATGTTCTACTGGGTCACCATCATGTTCTCGCAGACGCTGGGCACTGCGCTCGGTGACTGGGCCGCCGATACCGCCGGTCTCGGCTATGGCGGAGGCGCGCTGCTGTTCGGCAGCATGCTCGCGATCATTGCCGCCGCCTACTACCGCACGAAGATTTCGCACACCGTGCTGTTCTGGGCGGCCTTCATCCTGACACGTCCGCTCGGTGCCGTGGTCGGCGATTTTCTCGACAAGCCGGTAGCGAATGGCGGCCTCGCACTGAGCCGTTATTCGGCGTCGGCAACGCTGGTTGCGCTGATCGTATTCTGCATCTTTGCCTTTTCGCACAGGCCGGCCGGCAAGGCGCACTGACCGGCACGGCATCTACCAGCGCAGCAGTTTCTTGCCCAGCCACAGGCCGGTGAGGCCGACGGCGAGCATCGGCAGGTAATGCCACTCGACGACATGCACGATGGAATCGTTCACCTCGTGCAGCCGCATCCACAGCGCGCCGACGCTGAATGCGGACAGCAGCGCGATGCTGCCGGCCCAGTGATAGTGCGTGCTGGCGAATTTGCGCATCGCGTAGAACGTCCAGACGGCGGGCAGCATCGACATCAGCATGATGGTGAGCGTGCACTGCCAGCTGTGCACCGGCAGCGGCGCAGGCGGACTGTCGGCATGCCAGGCCAGCCCCATCAGCACTACGAACAGCGCAAACAGCACTACGGGAGAAAAGGCCAGCGCGCGTTTCTGGTGCAGGTCGGGGAAGGCGAGCAGCGCGGCGCTGAACGCCGTGGCGATGAATACCAGCAGCAGCGCCACCAGCTCGGCAATGAACCACGGGTTGTGCAATGCATGGGCCAGGTCGGGACGCAGGCCGGATATCGCCAGCGATGCGACGATATAAAGCGCGGCCGCGGCCACCCACTTCAGGCCCAGCATGAACGGGTGCGGTGCAGGCGTCACCGTGGCGGCTTCCGCAGCCAGCGATTCAACCAGTTGTTCGAGGTTCTTCGTCATCTTTCCAGCCTCTGTCTCAATACCTTGTAGGCACGGTGCGCGGCGACCTTTACCGCGGATTCGGTCATGCCGAGTTTTTCCGCCACCTCTTTCGAAGTGTAGCCATCCTGATGCAGGAATTGCAGGATGGCCGCCTGCTTTTCGGGCAATTTGTGTACCTCGCCACTGATGGATTCGTAGCTGAGGCCGGATTCGGTTACATCCTGCGGCAAAATATTTTCCAGCTCGGCAATATCCACTGCATGGTGCAGCTGATCGGCGTAGTGCGTGCGCAGATGATCCTGCAGCCGGAACTTGGCGATGGCATAGACCCAGGGCTTATAGGGGCGCCTGCCGTCATAAGTATGGCGCGCCTTGTGGATCGAGATCAGGACTTCCTGCAGGACATCGTCCACTTCGGTGCTCGAATTGAGCCGTTTCGCCAGAAACGGTCGCAGCAGGTGCGCGGACTCGCGCAACAGCTCGGCATAGGCGAGCTTGTCGCCGTTCTGCGATTGGCGCATCAGCGCTTCCAGGTCTGCGATGGGTTCGGCCATTAAAATTTCTGTGTAACTATTTTTGCAGTTCGTCCGAATCAGGGTGGGCACGGGGCGGTAAGGCGGTTCCGTGGCATTTTTTCTGCGGCACAGGTTGCAATGATGCCACTTTTTACCTAAAGGAGATTCAAATGAACAAACTTTCTTACGCGTTGCTTTCGCTTTGCCTGGCCACCTCTGCCAGCCTGGTGCTGACCCCGGCTGCGATGGCCATGGACGACATGGAAAAAGGTTCGATGAGCATGGACAAGGACCGGATGGAGCAGGGGAAAATGGGCAATGGTGCGATGGACAACGGCATGATGAAGAAGGATGCCATGGGCCAGGGCGTGCAGAAGAAAATGCACAAGAAGGAAAAGAAGATGAAGAAGGAACAAATGATGAAGCAGGACAAGATGCAATCGGGCTCCATGCAGCGAATGCAATAACATGCATTGCGGGCGCCGCCGCGATGTAACCTTTTCGCGGCAGCGCCCGAATCAGCAGTCAGGAACAACCACCACAGGCAAGGCGGAAATCATGGACAGACGCACCTTCATCAACTTGGCAGCCGGCGCCGCCGGCATGCTGCTCATGCCGGCACTGGCCGTGCGCGCATACGCGGCAGAACAGATCGCAAAGCTCGTCAGGAGCAATGCAGAATGGAAGAAACTGCTTACGCCGCAACAATACGACGTGCTGCGCGAGGAGGGCACCGAGCGCCCGTTCACCAGTCCGCTCAACGATGAACACCGCACAGGCATGTTCGTCTGTGTCGCCTGCGGCCTGGAGCTGTTCCCGTCGGCATACAAGTTCGACAGCGGCACCGGCTGGCCGAGTTTCTACGATGTGCTGCCCGGTCATGTCGAAACCAAGAAGGATTTTGCGCTGATCCTGCCGCGCACCGAATACCACTGCGCGCGTTGCGGCGGTCACCACGGCCACGTGTTCAACGACGGCCCCCGGCCCACCGGCCTGCGCTATTGCAACAACGGCGTGGCGCTCAAATTCATCCAGGGAAAGGTGTAAGCGCATGAACTCGATAGACATCGGACTCGCCTTTCTCGAAGGCCTCGCGCTGATCGTTTCGCCGTGCATCCTGCCGGTGCTGCCACTGGTGCTGGCGGCCTCGGTCGACGGCGGCCGGCGCAGGCCATACGGCATCATCATCGGCTTCGTGCTCGCGTTCAGCGTGTTCGCCATCGTGGCGCGCAAGGTTGTCGCGCTGCTTGGCCTCGACCTCGACATCATCAAGGACGTCTCGCTGGTGCTGCTGGCGCTGTTCGGCCTGGTGTTGCTGTCGGCCAGGCTGTCGGAAAAATTCAGCGCGCTGACGCAGGGCGCGGCCAGCTTCGGCAACCAGCTTGCCGCCAAAGGCGGCGAGGGCCTGCTCAGCGGCGTGATGATAGGTGCGCTCATCGGGCTGGTATGGACGCCGTGCGCCGGCCCCATCCTCGCGGCGGTGCTGGTGCAGGTGATACGCCAGCACAGCGATCTCGCCGGCAACCTCGTCATCCTCGCGTTCGGCATCGGTGCGGGCATCCCGATGCTGGTCATCGCGCTGGCCGGACGCAAGATCATGGGCCGGCTCGGCTTCTTCACCCGCCATGCCGAGGCGGTGCGGCGCGCGTTCGGCGTGCTGATCCTGGCCTCCGTCGCCTACATCGCCTCCGGCGTCGATGCGCAGTCGCTGTTCGCCTCTCGCAGCAAGGTGGCGGCCGTGCCGGCCGCCGAGCTCAAGCTGCAGGAAGGGCTGAGCTTCCCCTACGATGCGCCGCAATTCGCCAGGATGGATCACTGGCTCAATTCGCCGCCGCTCACCATGCAGTCGCTCAAGGGCAAGGTAGTGCTGGTCGATTTCTGGACTTACTCCTGCATCAACTGCGTGCGCACGCTGCCCTACATCACCGCGTGGGACAAAAAATACCGCGACCAGGGACTGGTGATCGTCGGCGTGCATGCGCCGGAATTCGAGTTCGAGAAAAAACTCGCCAACGTGCAGGCCGCCATCGCGCAGCACGGTATCCATTATCCCGTCGCGCTCGACAACAACCTCGACACCTGGGGGAATTTCAACAACCGCTACTGGCCTGCGCACTACCTCATCGACCGCGACGGCAAGGTGGTGTACACCCACTTCGGCGAAGGCGAATACGACGTCACCGAAAACAACATCCGCTACCTGCTCGGGCTCAAGGGCAGCGCGACGGCAACCGCCGCCGCGCCGGTCGCGGCGGACGATTCCGGCTACTCGCCCGAGCAGACGGCGGAAACCTATCTCGGCTACGGCCGCGCGGAAAGTTTCGGCGGCAAGCAGCGCGTCGCGCATGACGCACTGCACGACTATCGTTTTCCCGCAGCGTTGCCTGCAGGCAATTGGGTGCTGAGCGGAAAATGGAACGTGGCCGCCGAGAAAATCACCGCCGGCAAACAGGGGGCCGCGCTGCGCCTCAACTTCAAGGCGCGCAAGGTGTTCCTCGTGCTCGGCACCGCCAGCGGCCAGCCGCTGCATGCCAGCATCCGGCTCAACGGCAAGGCGCTCGACGGCAACGCGGGCAAGGATGCGCCGGCGGGCACCGTCACCGTCGGGCGCAACACGCTGTATGAACTGATCGACCAGAAAACCATGCACAGCGGCCTGCTCGAAATCCAGGCGCAGGAACCGGGGCTGGAAGCATATGCCTTCACCTTTGGCTCATAACCGGCTACGACGAAAGGAACTGCCGTGAACCACATCGATGAACTGCTCAAAAGCCTCTACGTGATGGCCTCCATGGTCGAGGCGCGCGACCCTTACACCGGCGGCCATCTGTGGCGCGTAGCGCAATACAGCCGCCTGCTCGCCGAACAGCACGGCCTGCCCGACACCGACGTGGCACGCATTGCGCTTGGCGGCTTCCTGCACGATCTCGGCAAGGTCGGCGTGCCGGATGCCATCCTCAACAAACCGGATCGCCTGACCGATGAGGAATACGCGGTGATCAAGACCCATCCCGAAGTCGGCAGCCGCGTATTGTCCGAGCACCCGCTGGCGGGGCTGGCGCGCGCCGCCGTGCTGTCGCATCACGAAACGCCGGACGGCAGGGGCTATCCGCACCGGCTGCCGGGCGAGGACATTCCCGTCGATGCGCGCATCGTCGGCATCTGCGACGCCTTCGACGCAATGACCAGCAACCGCCCCTACCGGCGCGGCATGCCTGCTGCTAGGGCGCTCGCCATCATCGCGGAAAACCTCGGCACCCAGTTCGATGCCGACCTCGGGCGGCTGTTCCTGAAACTCGGCTACGCGGGTCGGCTCGATCTCATCGTCGGCCACACCGAGCCGGGCATCCCGATCCAGGAATGCCCGATGTGCGGCCCCACCATCGTGGTGCGCCGCCGCCACAAGAGCGGCGATCACGTGTATTGCCGCAACTGCGGCGGCGAGGCCGCGGTCGAACGCGACGGCGATAGCATCCGCATTGCGCCCACCGGCAGGAAAGGCAGCTTTGCCGACCTGCAGCCCGAAGCGGACATGGACCTCATCGACGCGCTGGTCCGCGAAACCGTGCGCCACCTCAACGACAGGGCATCGTCGCCGCGGCGCGGCCTGGCGCGCTGGTTCAACTGGGGTGCGGCAACCGCCCGCGCCTGAATCATTGTGCGCGGCGGCACGCCAACGACATGTCGCCGCACTGAAAGGACAGCCATCATGCGTTACTTGTTGATCTTCATCCTGGGCGCGTTGCTGAGCACTGCCGCCTGTGCCGACGGCCAGCTCGGGAGCCTGCCCGACCCGGCCGTCAACACGCCGCTCGCCAGTGCGCCGAGCCGGCAATCCGCGGTATTCGCGGGCGGCTGCTTCTGGGGTGTGCAACTCGTGTTCCAGCACGTGAAAGGCGTGGTCTCGGCCACCTCCGGCTACGCGGGCGGCACGGCCGACACCGCGCAATACGAAACTGTGAGCAGCGGCCGAACCGGCCATGCGGAATCGGTCAAGGTGATCTACGACCCGTCCCAAATCAGTTACGGCCAGTTGCTAAAAATCTATTTCGCCGTCGCCCACAATCCCACCGAACTCAACCGTCAGGGGCCGGATAGCGGCACCCAGTACCGCTCGGAAATTTTCACCACCGATGCCGAGCAGCAGCGCATTGCCGAGTCCTACATCACCCAGCTCGACGCCGCGCATGTCTATCCGCAAAAGATCGTCACCCAGGTTGCCGCCTTGCCTGCGTTCTATCCGGCCGAGGCCTACCACCAGAACTTCGCCACGCTGCATCCCTACCATCCCTACATCTACATCAACGACCGCCCCAAGCTCGAGCACCTGCAAGAACAGTTCCCGGCATGGGTTAAATAGCGGCGGCACGGTTTGCATCGCCGGGGCGGGCTGCTAGACTGGCGCCGTCACCCGTAGCGCAAGGATATGCCCGTGAAACAGATACTCGACGCCGTAACGCGCGCCTTGCGCGACCTGTTCCAGTTCCAAGTGTTGTGGATCGTGATCTGGCCGATGCTCGCGGCAATGCTGCTGTGGCTGGTGCTCGGCGCGGCCTTCTGGGACACCTTTTCCGGCTGGATCGCCGGCGGCCTCAACGCCATCGGCGTGCAGCACTGGCTCGAAGGGCTGGAACCGCGCTGGATCGCCAACGCCATCCAGGCCGTCGCACACATGATCCTGTTCGTGCCCATGGTGCTGCTCACCGCGCTGCTGCTGACCGCATTCTTCGCCATGCCCGCGCTGATCCGCCTGGTCGCCGAGCGCGAATACCCGCAACTCAAACGCGAAAGCGGCGGCAGCGTCAGCGGCAACCTGCTCAACGCCGCGCTGGCCATCGTCATCTTCATCGCGATCTGGCTGCTCACCCTGCCGCTGTGGATGATAGGCATAGGCGTGGTGATCCCGTTCATCGCCGCAACCTACCTGAATCAGCGCCTGTTCCGCTACGACGCGCTGTCGGAACACGCCAGCGCCGCAGAAATGAAACGCCTGTTCACCCAATACCAGTCGTCATGGTGGGGCTTGGGCCTGCTCACCGGCCTGCTGCAATTCGTGCCGCTGCTGAACCTGTTCGCCCCGGTACTGACGGGGCTGGCTTTCATTCATTTCGGGCTGGCGCGGCTGGCGGATATGCGGCAGCCGCCCGGCAGATAACTGTTTCGCAGTCTATCGACTCTAAGTTTGCCTAGATAATTTGGACTATTGGCGTATCGGCCTATGCCAGATACTATTCGCGGGCTGTTTGATAAGTAGAGGATAAGAGTGGCTGGAGCCGAGTTTGATCAATTAAAAGAGCGACTGCGTCAATTCGTCGCCGAGCGCGATTGGCAGCAGTTCCATTCGCCTAAAAATCTTTCCATGGCCTTAATCGCCGAGGCCGCCGAACTAGTCGAGCACTTCCAGTGGCTTACCGAAGAGCAAAGCGCCAGCCTGTCGCCGGAGAAGCTGGCCGAGGTGGAACTCGAACTGGCTGATATCCAGATTTACCTCGTCGAGTTGGCGGATAAACTTCAACTAGATTTAATGGCAGCAGTCGAGAAAAAACTTGCGATCAATGCCCAGAAATATCCGGCGGATATGGTTCGCGGCAGTCCGAAAAAGTACACAGAATACAAATGACGGGCATAGGGGGGTGAAGTGCTGGTTTACGCATCTACCAAAACAGAGTTTCTTGACGATGTTCGTGCTGATACCGTCGACGAAAAAATCCTTGCCTCATTTCAACGCCACTTAGGCCATTCCACTAGCAAAAATGAAATCGCTGCTTGGCGTAACTCAATGCTGTATATGAGCCAAGTGCTCGCTGATGATGAAATTCCAAGCAATTCAGGAGTGGCAATCGAATATACGCTACCGCAAACCACCAAACGCATCGACTTTATTCTTACGGGTAAAGGGGCGAATAATCAATCCACGGCCATCATCATCGAGCTGAAGCAATGGGAGAACGTTAAAGCAACTACCATGGACGGGGTCGTTAAGACATTCGTCGGGGGAATGGAGCGAGAAGTTAGCCATCCCTCATATCAGGCATGGACCTATGCTGCATTGCTGGAGGATTTCAATGAAACTGTGCAGCAAGAAAACATTGGCCTCCGGCCATGTGCTTACTTACACAACTGTATTTCAGATGACGTCATCAACAACCATTTTTACGAGAGTCACACCAGAAAGGCTCCGGCATTCCTCCGTAAAGATGCTCAGAAACTTGCTGATTTCATCAAGCACCACGTCAAATATGGTGACTCCTGTGAAGTGATGTATCAGATCGATCGAGGGAGAATCCGACCATCGAAAAATCTGGCAGACAAACTCGCATCGCTCTTGAAAGGCAATCAAGAGTTTTTGATGATAGACGACCAGAAGGTCGCCTATGAAAATGCGCTGTCGCTGGCGAAAAAGGCTACAGTCAAAGATAAACACGTACTCATTGTCGAGGGTGGTCCGGGGACAGGGAAGTCCGTCGTGGCTGTAAATTTGTTGGTGGCGCTCACCAACGATCAAATGCTGACTCAATACGTCACCAAAAATGCAGCGCCGCGTGCTGTTTATGCTTCGCTACTAACCGGCTCATTTAGAAAAAGTCATATTGATAATCTATTTAAAGGGTCTGGCGTTTATACCGACACAAATGCCAACGTATTTGACGCCCTTATTGTGGATGAAGCTCACCGGCTTAATGAAAAGTCAGGAATGTTCCAAAACCTGGGCGAAAACCAGATTAAGGAAATCATCAATGCTGCAAAATTCAGTGTCTTCTTTATCGATGAAGACCAGAGAGTCACCTTTAAAGATATAGGTAAGACAGTCACGATTAAAGAGTGGGCTATTCAGCTAGGGGCCACGGTTCATCAACTGGCACTGCAATCTCAGTTCCGTTGCAACGGGTCAAATGGTTATCTTGCATGGATCGATAACACGCTGGAGATTCGAGAAACTGCCAATAAAACATTAGACGGTATTAACTATGACTTTCGTGTGTTCGATTCGCCGAATGAGTTGAGAGAAGCAATCATTAAAAAGAATCAGATTAACAACAAGGCCCGTCTGGTTGCTGGATATTGTTGGGACTGGATCAGTAAGAGTAATTCGACGCTGAAAGATATCACCATCGGCGAATACGATTTCGCCATGAAATGGAATCTGGCCAGCGATGGGAATCTATGGATACTTAAGTCCGATTCGGTCAACGAAGTCGGCTGTATCCACACCTGTCAGGGACTGGAGACCGACTATATCGGCGTAATCATCGGCTCGGATTTCGTTATTCGTGATGGTGTGGCAGTGACTGATGCAGGAAGACGAGCGAAAACGGATGCCTCCATAAAAGGCTACAAATCACTGCTTAAAACCAATCCGGATGCCGCCAAACAAAAGGCGGATGCAATTATTAAGAACACCTACCGCACATTGATGACCCGCGGAATGAAAGGTTGTTATGTTTTTTGTACGGACCAAGAAACCAATGCATGGTTTAAGCAGGCTATGGGCAGGGAGGCGAAAGAACATCTGGATGTGGCTGTACAGCAGAGGATGGAAGTTGATCAAGTAAATTCCGATGGGAAATTTGAAGGATTGACGCTCAGGCTGCTCAAAACAGGTGAAGTTAAGCCCTATGTTAATGCTGTCCCTATTTATGATCTTGCCATTGCTGCGGGTCGCTTCAGTGATATTCAAATGGTCCATCAAGCGCCTCAGGCCGGGGACCTCAATGTTGATCAATATCAATGGGTGGAGTTGCCAGATAGTTTCCGGATTCATTCAGGGCAGTTCGTTGCCAGAGTGGTCGGCGAATCCATGAATAAACGTATTCCTAGCGGTTCGTGGTGCCTCTTTAATTTAAATCCAGTAGGGACCAGGCAAGGGAAAATTGTTTTGGTTCAGCACCGCAATATCGAGGACCCGGATACTGGTGGTCATTTCACCATTAAAACCTATCAAAGTGAGAAGGTAGCTGGCGAAGGTGATGAATGGCGACACAGCCGGATAACACTTAACCCATATTCAACTGATCCGAGCTATAAACCTATCGTGTTTGAAGCTGAGAGTGGCGATGAGGTGAAGATTATTGCTGAAATGGTGGCGGTGTTGGGGTGAGATAAGTTCTCGAGTGTTGGTTGCGCCAAACATGACAGATGGTTTCTAACTGGGGGGAGTTATGGCTAGAAAGCGGAATCAAAGCCCACTTGAAGATTTAGTCGATTTCGTCGCACTGTTTCCTTGGTGGGTAGGGCTTGTTCTGGCAGTGGTTTCTTATTTTTGGTTTCATCATATTGCCTCTGCCCCTCTAGTGGTGGCGGCCCAGCCGGGTCAGCTAGGTGTGACAATGACGAAAAATATGTACAAGAGTCTTGCGTTTGGCGGGCAGTACCTTGTGCCTTTCATCTGTTTGCTCGGTGCATTGCTTTCAGCTCTGGGGCGATGGAAGCGGAAACGGCTGTTTTCTGATGTGTCGCAACGTAATTCTGCCGGGGCGCTGAACGAGATGAGTTGGCAGGAGTTCGAGATTTTGGTGGGCGAGGCATTCCGGCGCACTGGCTATGTAGTCGCCGAAACGGGAGGTGGTGGTGCTGACGGCGGTGTTGACCTTGTACTGAGAAAAGATGGTGAGAAATTCCTAGTCCAATGTAAACAGTGGAAAGCATTCAAAGTCGGCGTTTCAACTATTCGTGAGTTATATGGAGTAATGGCTGCCCAAGGTGCAACGGGCGGCTTTATTGTAACTTCCGGTGTTTTTACGCAGGAAGCAAAAAGCTTTGCCGATGGGCGAAATATCGATTTGATTGATGGGGAAGATCTGAGCCAAATTATCAGGGAGGTTCAACCATCCATATCCTCGGGCGGTGCTACACCTCGCGTTTCGCAACCCGCGGGAACAATTTGCCCGAAATGCGGCGGTTCCATGGTCAAGCGAACGGCCAAGCAGGGTGTTAATGCCGGAAAAACATTCTGGGGTTGTTCTAACTATCCGCAGTGCCGCGGGATCGTTTCCATAGATTAAATAGCAGTCTTTTTGCTACTGGAACAGATGTGGCGTTGTTGAGGAGTGGGGGAATGAATCTTTAGGTTTGAAAAGCTAACGCCGCATTAATGCGGCGTTTTTGCTGGTCGGCTTCGGGGTGCCGAATCGAGTCAGCCAGTGAGCTGACTTCTGGATGTTGCCTAGTTTTGAAACATCGCGGGGTCGATAAGCTGCTCCCTTCTGCAGGGTTAATACACAACCATTTGCTGCGCTCTCAATTATTTTATACGCCTCTTTGCTGGCTTATTCAACCGAGTAGTTCGCTTATGTTTGCAGGCCGGTACGCGCTTTATTTCAGGGCGGCAGAGCGGGCCCGTTCCTTGGCGGCAACGTTGTCGCCCAGGGAGATGTGCAGCAGGTCGACGAGTTTGCGCATGATGTGGTTTTCGTGCGCGCTGACTTTTCCGTCGGCATAGACGACTTGCCACAGGTATTCGACGATCTGGATTTTTTCGGGCAATGCCAGTTCGTGGTTGATGAGCGTGGTGAACTGGTGGAAGTCGTTGGCCTCCCTGGATGCCTGCTGCGCGCGTTCGGTCAGTTGTACCACTTCCTCATCCGACAGGTGGAATCGGTCTTTGAGGATGTTCAGGATTGCGGCCTGTTCTTCAAATGCGCATTCGGCGTCCGATTGCATGACTTCGATCAGCAGCACGGCAATGGCCACCTGCAGGGTGTTCTCGGGGCGCGTGCCGACGCTGTCGGGGATAAACATCGTCGCCAGGAATTCGTTCAGTTTGTTCAGCATGGCTGGTTGCTCCATTCTCCGGTGGGGGCAGGATAGAGCCTGATATTCAGGATTCGTTCCCGCTGCTAATAGTGGGGCGGCCTTTCGTGCGCCGGCTTGCCCTCGTTCATGGACTCGGCCTGCGCGGCGATTTGTCTGGCGAGCGCTTCGCAAATCGCTTCCAGCCGGTCCAGCTTCTGTTGCTGCTGATAGACCGTTTTGTTGAGCTCCTCGATCAGGTCTTCCTGGAAGCTGATTTTTGTCTCGATATTTTCCAGGCGTTCTTCAATCATGGGGTGGCCCTGCGCGTTTGGCGAGCAGTCATTCTAGCCCTTTAACTTGGCAAATGCCGCCGCCATCGCGCCGTCGAGCTGCGCTGCGGGCGCCGGGCGTTTGTCCTTGCCCTGATTGTTCGGGCGGCCTTGCGGGCGCGGGTTGCCGCGTGGCTCGTTGCGGGCGCCTGCGGGTTTGCCGCCAGCCTCGGCTGCGCTGTCGGTCAGGCGCATGGTGAGCGAGATGCGTTTGCGCTTTTCGTCCACTTCCAGCACCTTGACCTTGACCACCTGCCCGGCCTTGACCACGCTGTGCGGGTCCTTGACGAAGGTGCTGGAGAGCGCGGAGATATGCACCAGGCCGTCCTGGTGCACGCCGATGTCGACGAACGCGCCGAACGCGGCGACGTTGGTGACCACGCCTTCGAGGATCATGTCGGGCTGGAGGTCGCTGAGTTTTTCCACGCCTTCCCTGAAGCTGGCGGTGGTGAATTCGGGGCGCGGGTCGCGGCCGGGTTTCTCGAGTTCCTTCAGGATGTCGCTGATGGTCGGGATGCCGAAGCGTTCGTCGGCATATTTGGCCGGGTTGAGCGCCTTCAGCAAACCGGCATCGCCGATCACCTGCTTGATGCCCTTGCCGATATCGGCAAGGATTTTCTGTACCAGCGGGTAGGATTCGGGGTGCACGGCGGAGGCGTCGAGCGGGTCGGCGCCGTTCATGATGCGCAGGAATCCCGCAGCCTGTTCGAAGGTCTTCTCACCGAGGCGCGGCACTTTCTTCAGCTCGGCGCGCGAGCCGAACATGCCGTGCGCATCGCGGTAGGCGACCACGGCTTGCGCCACGCTGGAGGAGAGGCCGGAAACGCGCGCGAGCAGCGGGGCAGACGCGGTGTTCACGTCCACGCCGACCGCGTTTACGCAGTCTTCGACCACGGCGTCGAGCGAGCGTGCGAGTTGCACCTGGCTCACGTCGTGCTGGTACTGGCCGACGCCGATCGATTTCGGATCGATCTTCACAAGCTCGGCCAGCGGGTCCTGCAGGCGGCGTGCGATGGATACCGCGCCGCGCAGGCTGACGTCCAGCTCGGGCAGTTCGCGCGAGGCGTATTCCGAGGCGGAATAGACCGAGGCACCGGCTTCCGACACCACGATCTTGTTGAGCCCGAGTTCGGGATGCAGCTTGATGAGTTCCTGCGCCAGCTTGTCGGTCTCGCGCGAGGCGGTGCCGTTGCCGATCGCGACCAGCGCCACGTCATGTTTTTTTGCCATCGCGGCGAGGATGGCGATCGAGGCATTCCATTCGTTGCGCGGCGGGTGCGGGTAGATGGTGTCGGTGTCCACCACCTTGCCGGTGGCATCGACCACGGCGACCTTCACGCCCGTACGCAGGCCGGGGTCGAGGCCGATGGTGGCGCGCGGCCCGGCGGGCGCGGCCAGCAACAGGTCTTTCAGGTTGCGCGCGAATACGTTGATCGCCTCGATCTCGGCGCGTTCGCGCAGTGCGCCCATGAGTTCCGACTCGAGGTGCAGGAAGCTCTTCACGCGCCAGGTCCAGCGCACGGTATCCAGCAGCCACTTGTCGGCGGGGCGATCCTGGTTCCTGATGCCGAAGTGTGCGGCAATGCGTGCTTCGCACGGATTGTGCGGCGCGTCCCAGCGCGGCTTTTCCGCTTCGCTGTCGAGGCGCAGCGAGACGCTGAGCATTTCCTCGCGGCGGCCGCGCAGCAGCGCGAGTGCGCGGTGCGAGGGGATGGCGGAGATCGGCTCGGCATAGTCGAAGTAGTCGGCGAATTTCTCGCCCGCGCTTTCCTTGCCTTCGACCACTTTGGCTTCCACCACGCCGTGTTCCTGCATGTATGCGCGCAGCGATTGCAGCAGCGCGGCATCTTCGGCGAAGCGCTCCATCAGGATCTGGCGTGCGCCGTCGAGCGCGGCCTTGGCGTCCGGCACGCCGGGATTGTCGCCGGACTCAGTGGTGAACGCGGGCTTCAGGTATTTCTCCGCCTCGGTTTCAGGCACCAGTATCGGGTCGGCCAGCAGGGCGTCAGCCAGCGGCAGCAGGCCGGCTTCGAGTGCGATCTGCGCCTTGGTGCGGCGCTTCGGTTTGTAGGGCAGATAGAGGTCTTCGAGCCGGGTCTTGTCCTCGGCGTGGGTCACGGCATCGAGCAGTTCGGGCGTCATCTTGCCCTGTTCCTGGATCGAGGCAATGATCGCCGCGCGGCGCTCTTCGAGTTCGCGCAGGTAGCGCAGCCGTTCTTCGAGCAGGCGCAGCTGGATGTCGTCCAGCCCGCCGGTGGCCTCCTTGCGGTAGCGCGCGATGAACGGCACGGTGGCGCCTTCATCGAGCAGGCCGACGGCGGCGGCAATCTGGGCAGGTTTGGCGGAAAGTTCGAGGGCCAGGCGTTGTTCGATGGATGGCAGCATAAAAAAACTTGTTCGGAAATCGTGGAAGAAAAACTCGCGGGATTTGTTGCGCGGGCCTGCAAAAAACGGTGGCAGATTATAACCGCAAAGGATCAGCCGGCGCGGCCGGATTGTCCGGCGTTTCGAGTTCCAGCCGCTCGAGATTGCTTCTTGCCTTGATGTGGCACGGATCGAGCTGCAGCGCGATGGCGAATTCGCGCCGCGCATCTTCGCTGCGCCGGGCGAGCAGGTAGGCGTAGCCGAGGTTGTTGTGCACGCGCGCCTTGTCAGGTGACAGCTTGACGGTGCTTTCCCACAGCGCGATTTCGCTGGCGTAGTCGCGGTTGCGCGCGATGGTGAGTGTGGCGAACACGACGAGCAGTGCGGCGGCGGCACGGCGGAAATTGGCTGTGTTCAGGAGCCGGGCGAGCTCGATGGAAAGCGCGAGCAGCAGCGGCCAGTCGGCGAGGTAAAGCTGGCGGTCGTTGGCGATGTCCACGCGCGGCACGAAGATGTAGAGCGCGAACAACTGCACCACGACCCAGGCCAGGGCAAAGCTGAGCCATGGCCGGTTGCGGCGGAAATAAACCATCAGCGCGCAACTGGAGGCAAACAACAGCAGCGGCAGCGCGCTGTGCGAAAAGTCGTGCTGCAGCGTGAGGTCGGGGTCGATGTTCAGCCACAGCGGCAGCGCCCATTGCCGCAGCAGGTAGGCGTAGGCCATCAGTTGGGTGGCGATGTTGCCGGTGAAGCTGTTGAGGTGGACGCTGCGTTCCACCTGCGCGAGGTAGCTGGCGTTGAACAGGAAGAACAGCGAACCTGCCAGCAGCACGGCCCAGCTCGGCCACTGTTTCCGGTACGAGGGCCGCCAGTCGCCGCCGCAGCACAGCTCCCAGGCCAGCAGTGCGAGCGGGAAGGTGACCGCGGTTTCCTTCACGCTGAGCGCGAGCACGAACAGCAGCGGCGTGACCAGGTACAGCCGCAGCCTGCTGTGTTGCGTGCGGCCGGTGACATAGGCAAGCAGCGCGCCGAGGTAGAGCAGCGTCATCAGCGAGATCGAGCGGCCGCTGATGTAGGTGACGGCTTCGGTGTGCGCGGGGTGGGTGGCGAACAGCAGTGCGGCGAATAGCGGCACGTAGCGCAGTTGCTCGCGCCGCAGCTGGTGGCGCACGAATTCCCCGCACAGCCGGTATACCAGCCAGGTGTTGGCGAGGTGCAGCAGCAGGTTGGTGAAGTGGAAACTGAACGTGCCCGGGTGCAGCGTCCAGTCCAGCGTGTAAGTGAATTTGAGCAGCGGGCGGATGCCGTGGCTGGCGAGCCACGCGTGCCAGGAGTGGACGCGCGGGTAGTCGACGATGACCTTGTAGTCGTCGAACTGGAAAGTGCCGAAGAAGGCGTTGCCATAGCAGAGGAGAACGGCCAGCGCCAGCCAGGCCAGCACTGCACGTTGCGACTCAATGGTGCGCATGGTCGAAGGCGAGGTCGAGGAGGTCCACCGCATCCCACCAGCGGTCGTGACCGTGCAGCATCACCAGCAATACCCTGGTGTTGCCGCGCACGGCATAGGCGACCAGGCATTTGCCGGCCCGCGGCGTGTAGCCGGTCTTGAGGCCGAGCACGCCGCGGTAGCGGCCGATCAGCGCGTTGCGGCTGCTGAATGAAAAGCGGTGCTTGCCGTCCAGCGTGGCGATGCGTGCGCCGCGTTTTGCGGTGAGTGCGGTGATCTCGCCATGCTTGAGCAGTTCGTGCGCGAGCAGTGCGAGGTCGTGCGTGCTGCTGTAGTGGTGGACGGCATCGTGGCCGCAGGCGTTGACGAAGCGGGTGTCGCGCATGCCGAGTTGCTGCGCGCGCTCGTTCATCTGCCGGACGAAATTCTTTTCGCTGCCCGCGACGGCGTCGGCGAGCGCGTGGCAGGCGTCGTTGGCGGAGTCTATCAATGCGGCGGCGAGCAGGTCTTTGATGCGGAATGTCTCACCGGGCTGGATGCCGATGCGCGTGCCGCTTTCATGCGCGGCGGCGTGGCTGACGCGGGTGACGGCCTGCAGCTGGCCGTGCTCGACGACCAGCAGCGCGGTCATGAGTTTGGTCAGGCTGGCGGGCGGCAGGCGACGGCTGGGCTGCTGCGCCCATACCTGCGCGCCGTCGATTTCGACCAGGTAGGAGGTGGCGACTTCCGGGAAAGGATTGTGCGGCATGTCACCGGGCTGTGCTGCCCATGCCGTGGAGCACAGCAGCAACAGCCCGGCGAGCCAGCGCAGGCTAGAAGCCAAACATCCCCTTCAGTTTCTTCGCGCCTTCGATGGCCGCATCGGCCGGGTTGTCGAGCACGGACCTTGATTTCTTGCCCGACGAAGACGAGGACGAATCGCTGTCGTCGCCGGTATAGCGGCTGTCGTCACCGCTCAGGCATTTGCTCAGGTCTTCGTGCGCGGTGTAGCTGCGGCCTTCGCATTCCTTCTTGCGCATCGCCACGCGGTAGGCCTTGGCTTCTTTCGGGCAGTACGGCGACAGATTCCTGTAGTTCTTGCCGTTGAGCGTTTTGCACATCGTCTTGGTGGTGGCCGCCATGTTTATGCCGCAAGTCCTGGCTATCGACACGCTGCCAGTCACCAGATGCTGGTCGTGGTTGGCCACCATGGCATAGACCTCGGCGTCGCGGCCGACATCCTTGCGCACGGCGCTGCACACCGTTTCGCGCTTGTTGGCGCACAGCGCGCCCTTGCCCAGGTAGATATCGGACATGCTGACCAGTTCCGCGGTGCTGTGGCCGGCAGTTTCGCAGTTTTGTGCGATCTGCTTCTGCGCTTCGGCTACCTGCTTGCTGGGCTGCGAGGCATCGCAGCTCTGGCCGAGCTTCTTGCCGCTGTAGCGCATGGTCATGTCGATGTTTTCGCCGCCGGATTTGCCGCTGAGGTGGCTGACGCCCTGGTAGCTGCTGGCGGTGCTGGTGATTTCACCGGTGCCGTTCATGATCTCGCCCTTGTGGTCGCAGCGCATCTTCCACGTGGTCTTGTTGCCCGAGGTCTTGATGTCGGTCATCTTGCATTCCTTGTCCTGCTGCACGGAATGGCGCGGGTCGCTGGCGCCGCCCTTGGGCATGCAGACCTGCTGCGTGCTGCCCGGCATCGCGAACGGCATGCCCGGCATTTCGGTCTTGGTGGTGATTTCCCACAGCTCGCCCGGCGAGGCGAAGGCGGCGGCAGTGAAGGTGGCGGCGGCCAGTGCAAGGCAGGCCGGCAATAATTTTTTCATGGTCATGCTCCCTGAGTTGTCGTTTGAGACATTACAAGCTGCATGGAGATTTTGACTTAGCCAGCGGCGAAGTCAATATGCCATTAGTACTACTGGCGGGCGGCCGGTGCGGCGGCGAGGCCGAGTACTTTTTCGCCCGGCCGGATGGCATGCTGCGCGAACCAGCCGCGGTGCATTTCCAGCGCATATTGGACGTCGGCGGCGGGGTCGTGCAGTTCGGTGCTGCCGGGCTGCATCTCGGCGATATTGACGATGCGGCCGTCCGGCGCGATAAAGGCGATGGACAGCGGCAGCGGCGTGTCTTTCATCCAGAAGCGCGGCCGGCCCGCAGCGGGATAGACGAACAGCATGCCGCAGGCCCCGCACAGCGCGTTGCGCTGCATCAGGCCGCGCATGCGCGCAGCCGGCGTGCCGGCAATTTCGGCGTGGATTGCGTGCTGCCTGACGTGCAGCGTGATCTCTGCGGCCCGCGCTGCGGGCAGGGCAGACAGGCAACACAGCAGGAAAATAATCGGGTGGCGCATGGCGCGCAGTTTATAGCGCTTTGGTACTATCCGCGCCATGTACCCGCGCATATTTACGCTGTTGCTGTTGTTCGCCGCCATGCCGCTGCAGGCGGCGCAATTGACGCTGAGCGTGGGCGACATCAGCGCGCCGTCGTTCGCCGCGCGCGGCGTCACGCTGAGCCTGCCGCTGGACGGCTCGGCGGAACTGCGCCTGGACGAACTGAGCGTGGCCGGCAGGCACTGGCGCAAGGTGCGCGTGCATTGCGCGGGATTCGTCCTGAGCACGGCGCGGCTGGAATGCCGCCAGGCGAAACTGAATGCGGCGCCCGACCTGCCGTTCGATTTTTCCTACGATTTCGGCACGCAGCGCCTGGCGCTGGAACTCAGCGCAGGCAAGGACGAGCGCTGGCGGGTGGATGGTGATTTTCACGATGCGGGCTGGCGCGTGAACGTGCAACTGCGCAACGCGCAGGCCAGGCGGCTGGCAACATTGCTGCCGCCCGAGCAGCCGCTGCCCACGCAGGGGTTGCTGAACGGTATGCTGCAGATACGGGGCGACCAGGACGGATTGCGCCGCGTGCAGGGCGCGGTGCAGGCCGCTGAGCTCGCGTTTTCCGATGCCGCCGGGCTGCATGCGGCAGACAAGCTGGCCGGCAGCGTGCAATTCGATGCGGTGCGCAGCAGGAGCCGCTGGGACTGGCATGGTGCGCTGGACTGGCAGCGCGGCGAGCTGTTCTGGCAGCCGCTGTACCTGAAGGGCGCGCACAGCCTGACGGCTGCCGGCAGCTGGGACGGCGGGCAGTTGCAGGTCGCGCAGGCTGAGCTGAACCGGCTTGGCGTAGGCCGGGTCGAATTGTCTGCGCTGTGGGATACGGCAAAGAATTCCCTGCTCGCATGCGACCTGCACGGCAGCGATTTGCAGCTGGCACCGCTGTTTGCCGATTACCTCAAGCCGTTCCTCGTCGACAGCGTGCTCGGGGCTGCCACACTGTCCGGGCGGGGCGACGCGGACTGGCAATATCGCGACGGTACGACGCAGGCGCTGAACCTTACGCTGCGCGATGCATCGCTGGAAGACGGCCAGCGGCGCTTCGCCCTGCGCGGGGTAAACGGTACGATCCCGTGGCGCGCGGCGGCCGCGACGCAGGCGGCGGTGAGTTTCGACAGCGGGGCGCTGTGGGGCGTGCCGCTCGGCAGTTCGCAATTGCAGCTGGCGATGCATGGCCTGGAATTTTCCACGCCGACCGCGACGCTGCCGGTGGTGGACGGCAGCCTGACGGTGCACGATTTCAGCTTGCAGCGCGGGGACGGCGGCTGGCGCTGGAATTTTTCCGGGCAGCTGGCGCCGGTGTCGATGCCGGCGCTGAGCCGCGCGCTGGGCTGGCCGGAAATGAGCGGTGCGCTGTCCGGCACCATTCCGCAGGTGAGCTACGACGGCCGTGAGATGAGGGTGGGCGGTGCGCTGCTGTTCCGCGTGTTCGACGGTACGGTGGTGATGACGAAGCTGGCGCTGGCGGACCCGTTCGGGCCGACGCCGCTGCTTACCGGCAACCTCGATATGCGTGAGCTCGACCTCGGCCAGCTCACGCGTACTTTCGCCTTCGGCAGCATGGAGGGGCGTATCGACGTGAGCGTGCAGGACATGGCGCTGGTCAACTGGCAGCCGGTGCAGTTCGAGGCGAAGGTGGCGAGCAGTCCCGGCAGCTACCGCAAGCGCATCAGCCAGAAGGCGGTACAGAACATCTCGGCCCTGGGCGGGGCGGGCGCGGCGGCCGCGATCCAGCGCAGCTACCTGAGCTTTTTGCAGGACTTCGGCTATAACCGCATCGGCCTGTCCTGCGTGCTGCGCAACGGGGTGTGCGCGATGGACGGCGTGTCGCGCAAGAACGGCGGCTATGTGATCGTCGAGGGCGGCGGCATACCGGCGATCACGGTGATGGGCTACAATCGCGCCGTAGGCTGGAACGAGTTGCTGGAACGGCTCAAACGCGTGCTGCAGGACAACACGCAAGTGGTGATTCAATAGGAGGGTGCATGAACAAGACATGGCTGGTGTTACCGTTGGCAGGTGCGCTGTTGAGCGCCTGTGTCACCATCAATATCTACTTCCCGGCAGCGGCGGCGGAGAAGGCGGCGGACAAGATCATCGACGAGGTATGGCAATCGCAGCAGGGTGCGGCCAAGCCGGGCGACAAGCCGGCAGCGGATGCACAGAAGGAGGAAACCAAATGAAGCGATGGATCGGAATGTTACTGGGCGTGCTGGCGTTGTCTTTTTCCGCCGCAACTTTCGCGGCGGCGGATATCGAGATCAATACGCCGGGGGTGACGGCACTGAAGCAATCGCTGCGTGCGCGCTTCCAGGACCTGCGTCCCTACATGGATAGCGGTGCGGTCGGACTGACGGCGGACGGGTTGCTTACGGTGCGCGATGCGAGCTCGGTGCCGCTGGCCGCACGCCAGGCGCTGAACGGCCTGATCGCGGCGCAGAACGGCGACCGCAATGCGCTGTACAAGGAAATTGCCCGCGCCAACGGCCATCCGGAATGGGAAGGCGAAATACGCAGCATCTTTGCGCAACGCTGGATACAGCGCGCCAGGCCGGGCTGGTGGGTGCAGAGCGGCGGCGGCTGGGTACAGAAGTAATATGGTGCCATGCGCGTCCTGATTACCGGCGGGACCGGCCTGATCGGACGTGCGCTGTGCCGGGCATTGCTCGCCGACGGGCACCACCTGACGGTGTTGAGCCGCTCGTATGAGGCGGTCAAGGAAAAGTGCGGACGCGACGTGATTGCGTTGAGCTCGCTGGGCAGCTGGTGGCACAACGAGACGTTTGACGCCATCATCAATCTCGCGGGCGAGCCGATCATCGATAGAAAATGGACCAACCCGCAGAAGCGCTGCATCTGGGAAAGCCGGGTGGGCCTGACCAGAAAGCTGGTGCATCGCATCGCCAATGTCGAGCGCAAACCGACTGTGCTGCTGAGCGGTTCGGCGGTGGGCTATTACGGCAGCCGCGGCGATACGCCGCTGGATGAATCGTCCGGGCAGGGCGACGATTTCGGCGCCAAGCTCTGCGCCGCCTGGGAGCAGGCGGCCATGAAGGCCGCGGAAGAGAGCGGCGTGCGGGTGTGTTTGCTGCGCACCGGGGCCGTGCTCAGTCGCGACGGCGGCATGCTGGGGCGCATGCTGCCGGCCTTCCGCTGGGGGCTGGGCGCGCGCCTGGGCAACGGACAGCAATGGCTGAGCTGGGTGCATATCGACGATTATGTTGCGATGACGCTCAAGCTGTTGGCCGACCCGCGGGCATCCGGCGCCTATAATATGACGGCGCCGCAGCCGGTCACCAATGCCGAATTCACTGCCGCGCTGGCGCGCATTCTGTGCCGGCCGGCGTTGTTTGCCGCACCGGCCTGGCTGTTGCGGATGGCGCTGGGCGAGCGTGCCGGATTGCTGCTGGAAGGCCAGCGGGTGCTGCCGGTCAGGATGGGCGAACTGGGCTACCGTTTTTCCCATCCCGAGCTCAAGGGCGCGCTGTTCAATTTGCTGATTTGACCTGATTACTGAAAGAAGAATGCAATGCATCCCGTACTCGTTTTTGATATCGAAACCATCCCGGACATCGCCGGGCTGCGCGCGCTGTATGAGCTCGATGCCGCAGTGAACGATGCCGATGTGGCGGAGATGGCATTTCAGATGCGCCGCCAGAAGACCGGCAGCGATTTCCTGCAGCACCACCTGCATCGCGTCGCGGCGATTTCCTGCGTGTTGCGTGAAGGCGAAAATTTCAAGGTGTGGTCGCTGGGCGAGCCGGGCGAAGACGAGGGCAGCCTGATCCAGCGTTTCTTCGACGGCATCGAAAAATACACGCCGCAGATCGTGAGCTGGAACGGCGGCGGCTTCGACCTGCCGGTGCTGCATTACCGCGGCCTGGTTCACGGCGTGCAGTGCCCGCGCTACTGGGACATGGGCGAGGACGACCGCGATTTCAAGTGGAACAACTACATCAGCCGTTACCACACCCGCCATCTCGACCTGATGGACTTGCTCGCGCTGTACACCGGCCGCGCCAACGCGCCGCTGGACGAGCTGGCCAAGCTGATCGGCTTCCCCGGCAAACTCGGCATGGACGGCAGCAAGGTATGGGAAGCGTACCAGCAGGGCAGGCTCGACGAGATCCGCAATTATTGCGAGACCGATGTGGTGAACACGTATCTGGTGTTCGCGCGTTTCCAGCTCATGCGCGGGCATCTCACCAAGGCGCGTTACGAACAGGAACTGGAATTGATCCGCGGCACTTTAAACAAATCAGACGAAACGCACTGGCGCGAATTCCTGGCCCAGTGGCCACAACACAAGAACGCATGATGAACCCTGTAATCATTGAATCCCTCGACCACGAGGGCCGCGGCATTGCGCATGCCGACGGCAAAGTCATTTTTGTCGAAGGCGCGCTCACCGGCGAGCGCGTGACATATTCTTCCTATCGCAAAAAGCCCAGCTACGAGCAGGCGAAGGTCGGCCAGTTGCTGAAGCCGTCGTTCATGCGCGTGCAGCCGAAGTGCGTGAATTTCGACGTGTGCGGCGGCTGTTCGATGCAGCACCTGGAGGTGCGCGCGCAAGTCGCGGTGAAGCAGCGTGTGCTGGAAGACAACCTGCAGCGCATCGGCAAGGTGAAAGCCGCCACCATACTGCCGCCGATCTACGGCCAGCCGTGGGGATACCGCCAGCGCGCGCGGCTGTCGGTGCGCCATGTGCTGAAAAAGGACAGGACGCTGGTCGGCTTCCGCGAGAAGAACGGCAAATATGTGGCGGACATGCAGCACTGCGAAATCCTCACGCCCAAGATCGCCGGCCTGCTGCCGATGCTGGGCAAGCTCAATGAAAGCCTGAGCATCCGCGATGCCGTGCCGCAGATCGAGGTGGCGGTAGGCGAACAGGTGGACGTGCTGGTGCTGCGCATCATGCGGGCGCTGTCGCTCGAGGACGAGGCGGCGATCAGGCTGTTTGCCGACACCCATGGCGTGCAGTTCTGGCTGCAGACCAAGGGGCCGGAAACGGTGCAGCCGTTCTATCCGCTGGATGCGCCGGCACTGAGCTACAGCCTGCCGGAATTCGATGTCGAGATGCCATTTGCACCAACCGAGTTCACCCAGGTCAACAGCGGCATGAATCGGCTCATGGTCAGCCGTGCCATACGGCTGCTGGCTCCGCAACCGCACGAGCGCATTGCCGATTTCTTCTGCGGCCTGGGCAACTTCACGCTGCCCATCGCACGCCGTGGCGCGCAGGTGCTGGGCATCGAGGGCAGTGCGGCACTGGTCAGGCGCGCACAGCAGAATGCGGCACATAACGGGCTGTCCGGGCATGCTAAATATGCGGCGATGAACCTGTTCGAAATGGACGGGCCGACGCTGGCGGAACTCGGTGCCTTCGATAAATGGCTGGTCGACCCGCCGCGCGATGGTGCGATCGAGCTGGTCAAGGCGATCGGCGACAACGGGCCGCGGCGCATCGTGTATGTAAGCTGCAATCCGGCCACGCTGGCGCGCGATGCCGAGGTGCTGGTGCATGTAAAGGGCTATGCGCTGAAGGCGGCGGGGGTGATGAACATGTTTCCGCAGACCTCGCATGTCGAATCCATTGCGGTGTTTACCAGGGAATAAAACGGTGCGGTGTGCATCGAGGAGCGAGCCATGAGGAAATACGACGACCTGGTTGCCGATGCGCTGACGCGGGTGCGGGAAATCATGCCGTGGGATCTGGACAAGCGGCTGGCGGCGGATGAGCGGCCATTGCTGCTCGATGTGCGGGAGCCGGCGGAGTTCGCCATGTTGCGCATTCCCGGCTCGATCAATGTGCCGCGCGGTGTGCTGGAACAATCCTGCGAATGGGATTACGACGAGACCGTACCCGAACTGGCCGACGGGCGCAGACGCGAGATCGTGGTGATCTGCCGCTCCGGCAAGCGCTCGGTGCTGGCCGCAGACGTGATGCAGCAGCTTGGCTTTGCCAACGTAGTGTCGCTCCGGCTCGGTGTGCGTGGCTGGAACGATGCCGAGCTGCCGTTGCAGGATACAGCGGGAAATCCCGTCGATGCCGATGCCGGGGACGAGCTGCTGGCGCCGCGCGTACGGTCGGCGCAGCGCAAGCCGGCGGGTGGCTGAACACGTGTCCGCGACCTGTTTCACCTGCCCCTGTAACAAAGAAAAGTAGTGAATTATTCCGGAAAATGGTTATAAGATAAGGCCTCAGAACGTCATTGCATCCGCTGGCAAGCACCGTACCGTCCAAGTAGTCGAATTCCGCGCAGGCTTTGCTGCCTGCCGTTTTCTCCGAACAGGGGTGACAACATGGCTGCTAAAACCGACCGCATGGCTTCCTTTTTTCCGCAGCAGTCCGATGCGGAAAAGGCCAGAAAAATCCTCCGGCATATCTTTACCGGCTACAACGGCAGCCTGGCTGTCCGGCTTGGCCGCGACGGCGAGACGATGACCGTCGGCAAGTCCCCGCCCGATTGCGTGCTGGTTTTCAACCGCCTGAAGCCGCTGCGCGACCTGATTCTCGCGCCGGATCCGCTGCGTCTGGCCGATGCGCATTTCCGCGGATGGGTGGATATCGAAGGCAATATCTATACAGCGCTGGAGATGCGGGATTACCTGCAGTCGCTGAAGCTTCCTGCGGTGCAGAAATTCTCACTCTGGCTGACGGCGCTTACCTTGCCGGTTGCCACCGATGAAGACAGTCCAGGGCAGAAAAACCGGGTCTGGTCCAAGCCGCTGACCATGGCCAGGCACAGCAAGCGCATGAACCGAGAGGCCATCGGGTTTCATTACGATGTCTCGAACGATTTCTACAGGCTCTGGCTCGATGCGCAGATGGTTTATTCCTGTGCCTACTTCCGGCACGCGGACGACAGCCTGGATGACGCGCAGAGCAGCAAGCTCGACCTGATCTGCCGGAAATTGCGCCTGCAGCCCGGGGAAAGATTGCTGGACATCGGTTGCGGCTGGGGCGCGCTGGTCATCTGGGCCGCCCGCCATTACGGCGTAACGGCGCATGGCATTACCCTGAGTCATAACCAGTACGCCTATGCCGTGCGAAGAGTCCGCGAACTGGGCCTGGACGGGCAGGTTACCGTGGAACTCAGGGATTACCGTGACCTGGAAGGCGAGGGCATCTATGACAAGGTTTCCAGTGTCGGCATGTTCGAACATGTCGGGCTCAGGAACCTGCCACGGTATTTTACGGCCGTACACCGGCTGTTGCGGGATGGCGGATTGTTCCTGAACCACGGCATCACCCAGGACGAAGAGGGCGGAACCAGCACCATCGGTTTCAGGTTCATCAACAAATATGTGTTTCCCGATGGCGAGCTCGACTGGATCAGCAACATTCAGGTGGTCATGGAACGTGGCGCTTTCGAGATACATGATGTCGAGTCGCTGCGCGCGCATTACGCGCTGACCTTGCGGCACTGGGTGGGCAGGCTGGAGGCGCATCACCAGGAGGCGCTGGCATTCGTGCCGGAGGCGGTATACCGGATCTGGCGGATGTATATGGCGGGCTGCGCGCGGCAGTTCGAGAACGGCGAAATGGGCGTCTACCAAATTCTCGCCGTCAAACGGAACCGCCGGCCGCTGGCTCTGCCACTGACCAGGTCGTACCTGGTTACGGGAGGGGGCGCCTGATGCGTAGCGTACCCCCGTTGGTGCGGATCAGCCCCGTTTCGCTGCCAGCGCGCTGCCGTCGAAAGCGATGCCGTCCCAGCCGCTGCGCATGAAGTTGCGGATGTTCTGGTGATCCGTGCCGTCAGGATGGTCGAGCACATCCTTGCGGTAGTAGTCGCCGAAACAGTGCAGGGTTTGCTGCGGTGACAGGCCATGCTGCTGTGCGAACGAGAACAGCTTGCAGGAGCCGTTGTTCTGGCCTGCGGCGTTGAGCAGTTCGCCGTTCCTGAAGGCGGTCGGGGTGAAGTCATACAGCGCGTCGACGACGGCGATGGTTTCATTGAAGGCGATGCTGTCGGGCGCTGTTTGCAGGCGCTGCAGGAAAGTATCCAGTTCCATAGATCATGAGCAGTTAAATGTGGTGAAAATAAAAGGCGACCCGGGGGTCGCCTTGTTGTTTGCGGCGGGGAGCGTTACCTGCGCTCGCCTGCCAGTGCCATCAACAGGCTGAGCAGGTTGATGAACAGGTTGTAGATGTCGAGGTACAGCGCCAGCGTTGCCATCACGTAGTTGGTTTCGCCGCCGCGCACGATACGGCTGACGTCGAACAGGATGTAGGCGGAGAAAATCATCACGGCAACGGCCGAGATGGTCAGTGCCAGCGCGGGAATCTGGAAGAACATGTTGGCCAGCGAGGCGACGATCAGCAGGATCAGCCCGATGAACAGGAATTTTCCCATGAAGCCGAAATCCTTCTTCGTGACGGTGGCGATGGTAGCCAGCGAGAAGAAGATGATGCCGGTGCCGCCGGCGGCGATGCCGATCAGTTGCGCACCGTTTTTAAGGTGCAGCGCGACCTGCAGGATGGGGCCCAGGAACAGGCCGGCCAGCAGCGTGAAACCGAGCAATGCAACCACGCCCCAGATGCTGTTGCGCAGGGCGGTAACCGCGAACATCGAACCCATCATCGCGCCGAACATCAGCAGCGAGAACATGATGGGGTGCAGCGCCATGAACGAGAAGTTGATGGTGGTGCCGACGGCTGCGCCAATGATCGTGGGGATCATGGTCAGCGCAAGCATCATGTAGGTGTTGCGCAACACCTTGTTCTGCTCGGCGCCAAGCGAGCCGGTCTGGGTTGCGGGGATGTATTCGTATTGCATCGTTGTCTCCTGAGTTTGGTGCGTTTAAGCTTCAACGCCGGGTAAGACTACAGAAGTAGTGAAAAAGTTTCAATCGTGGTGACTTGCCGGTTTATCCGGTGGCAGCGATAATGCAGGCATTCAGCCAGATGTTGTATTTTCGGGGAGTGCGATGAACCCGTATGTGAGCAACCTTGCCGTGCCGGAACCGCCTGAAAGCAGGTGGATATCAGCCATCTGGCAGGAGATGTCGCCCACGCTGGGGGCACTGCTGTGGCGATACGTCGCGTGTTGTGCGGCCCGGAATTTTACCGGACACCATCGGGGCCGATGATCATGTTAAAGTCCGGCGACATGCAGCATCAACAAAGACTCCATATCCTTTACGAAATGGCGCTGGTCATCGGTAGCGAGGTCAGCCTCAAGCCATTGCTGACGCATACCCTGCAGCATCTGCTGGAATACACCTCGTTTAGCGCCGGTTTCGTCTGCCTGGACGTGCCGGCAGCCGGCGCTGCCTCGGGTGGAATGCTGGAGGTCAGCGTGGACGCCGCGGTCGGCGACTCCGATCTGACCGAATTCGTCGGCAGGAAAATCATGCTGCCGGCTGCGTTGCTGTATGGTGCGGCCGAGCTTGCAGCGAATAAATACACCTTGTCCTGTTGTGCCGAACGGTACGAGGTGTTCCTGCGCCTGCCACTCGGAAAATGCGGGGTGGTCGTGCTGCTGGCGCCGCAGATGCCGGATGGCGAGCCGCCGGCACTCGAGAAATTCCAGCCGGTGATGGAAAACCTGGACAAGGCCATCAAGCGCTGCGGCCAGAACGATGACTATACCCGGGAGCTGATTGCCGAGCACGAGCAGATGGCCAAGCTGCTCGAACAGAGCCAGTTCAGCTTGCGCACCCTGATTGACCAGTCGCCTATCGGCGTATCCTTTTCCCGCGACGGAGTGGTGCTGGATGCCAACGCAGCCTATCTGCAGATATTCGGGTACGACGACATCGCCGAATTGCGCGACCAGCTGGTATACCACCACATAGCACCGCAATGCCGACCGGCACTGGAGGAGCGTATCTGGCTCCGCATGCTGGGCGAGGAGGTGGAAAACGTCTATGAGCTGACCGGGCTGCACAGGAACGGCACGCATATTCCACTGCTGGTTTCGGTCAGGCGGGTCCATCTGCCCGACGGCGCGGTGACCTTCAGTTTCGTCATCGACATTACCGAACGCAAGCGCAGCGAGAATGCGCTTAAGAATTCCAACGAACTGCTGCAGTCGGTGCTGGAGACTGCGCCGATCCGCGTGTTCTGGAAGGACGAGCATGGCCGCTACCTGGGCTGCAATACCGCTTTCGCGCGGGATGCCGGCTTCAATTCGGCGGCCAGCGTGATCGGCAAGGACGACAGCGAGCTGGGCTGGAAGGTGCAGGCGGAATCGCATCGCGCCATCGACCGCGAGGTGATGGAGAGCGGCAAGCCCAAGCTGGCCTATGAGGAAATGCAGACCCGGGCCGACGGCCAGCATGCCTGGTTGCGCGCGTCCAAGGTGCCGATGCGCAACGGCGAAGGCAAGGTGATCGGCGTGCTCGGCATCTACGACGACATCACCATGCAGAAGCAGAGCGACAAGCAGATCCGCCAGCTGGCATTCTATGACCCGCTGACCCGGCTGCCCAACCGCCGGCTGCTGGCGGACCGGTTGCAGCAGGTGCTGGCCACCAGCCTGCGCAGCGGGCAATACGGCGCGCTGATGCTGCTCGACCTCGACCACTTCAAGACCATCAACGATACCCAGGGGCATAGCGTCGGCGACAAGATGCTGGTTGAGACTGCGCTGCGCCTGCGCGATTGCGTGCGCGTGGGCGACAGCGTGGCGCGGCTTGGCGGGGATGAATTTGTGGTCGTGCTGGAAGGGCTGGGCAACGGCCTCAGCCATGCTTCGGTCAAGGCGGAGATGATTGCCGATAAAATCCGCGACGAATTGAGTGAGCCCTACTGGATAAACGGCGGTGAGCACCACATTACGCCGAGTATCGGCATCACCATGTTCCGTGGTAACCAGGACAGCCAGGAAGACCTGTTCATCCGTGCCGATACCGCCATGTACCAGGCCAAGGCCAAGGGGCGTAACACCATCTGCTTCTTCGATCCGATCATGCAGTCCGCGCTGGAAATGCGCAGCGAGATGGAGAAGAAGCTGCGCGGGGCCATGCTGCGCCAGGAACTCGAGCTTTACTACCAGGGGCAGATGGACAATAGCGGCCAGCCGGTTGGCGCCGAAGTGCTGCTGCGCTGGAAACATCCGGTATCAGGCATGGTGTCGCCCGCGCAGTTCATCCCGATCGCCGAAGACAGTGGCCTGATCCAGCCGATCGGCCAGTGGGTGCTGGAGCAAGCCTGTGCCCAGCTTGCGATCTGGCAGAACGATCCCTTGTTCAGCCATCTGAGCGTGGCGGTCAACGTCAGCGCCCGGCAGTTCCGCCAGAGTTCATTCGTGGAGCTGGTCAGATCCACGCTGACATCCAGCGGGATCAACCCGAGCCGGCTGAAACTCGAACTGACCGAAAGCCTGGTACTGGATAATGTGGCCGATACCATCAACAAGATGGCGCACCTGAAGGCGCTCGGCGTGCGCTTCTCGATGGACGATTTCGGTACCGGATATTCTTCGCTGACCTATCTCAAGCAGCTGCCGCTCGACCAGATCAAGATCGACCAGTCCTTCGTGCGCGACATCACCACCGACCAGAGCGATGCGACCATCGTGCAGACCATCATTGCCATGTCGCAAAGTCTCGGGCTGGATGTGATTGCGGAAGGCGTGGAAACCGAGGAGCAGCTTGATTTCCTCAAGCTGCACAATTGCCGCGCGTTCCAGGGATACCTGTTCGGCAAGCCGATGCCGGTGGCCGAATTCGAACAGCAAATGGCCGTGCTCAGCGTGCCGCAGCCACGAGATGGCTTGCGAGCAGTAGCGGTCGACGAGTAGTCGGCTATTTCCCGGCAGGTACCGGCTTGGGCTGGGGTTTCTTGCCTTTTGATTCTTTCCGCTTGTCCTTGCTTCCCATGACGCGATCTCCTCAAGTCTGCCAGCAGGCGGCGCCATGCTATCAGTTTTCCATGTTGCCGGGTGGTGGACTGCAGGCGCCGGATTCTGGCGGTCGGCAGGTTGTCTGTGGGTGTGCTGGGGCTTTTTTGGAATACACTGGATGCAGGATTGGCGGAAGCGGTGAGATTCGAACTCACGAAGGGCGCAAACCCTTGGCGGTTTTCAAGACCGCTGCCTTCAACCACTCGGCCACGCTTCCGGAGGTGCGCATCATATCGTAAGCGTGCGTTGCCGCCAAATTTCGACATGCCGATACGAGTTGATGGCGGAGAGCTATTGCCCGGTGTCGTGGCGTTGCTTGCGGCGGCGATCAAGCCACCATGCCATGGCCGGGAGCATCAGAAAGCCGCCCGGCATGACCAGCGGAATCAGGTAGGGGCTCAGTTCGGACAAGGTTCGCAACAGCATTGCGCGTTCTTCCGGGCTCCATTTCTCGCCGTTGCGCGGTTTCATCAATATCGGAAAACATTCTCTGGCCTGGGAAAGTTCGCGGTAAATATACTGGCGCTGATTTTCCTGCAGCGCACGGATACCCAGCCAGCCGGTTTTCAATGATGAATTTTTTTTGCCAAGCGGTTTGGTCATGCGCCTGTCTTGAACATTGTCGTGGTTATTAGCGGCCATCTGGTGCGGCGGTATGCGAACTTGCACAGCGAAGCGGGCCAAAGTGTTTTATTATGAAGCTGCATGCGCATCATAATTGCAACCGCGCCTCCTGACCATAGCGTTGGCATAAATGGCCGGGACTGAATTAAGCGCGAGCGGCGGGATTATCCGGACAACCCGGCACTCTTGAGTGCGGCCCGCGCTTCCGGAAAAATCCGCATCCGGATAATGCGGAACATGTTTTGCATGGAGAATGCCTTGGATATAGATGTAATGACCAGTAAGGCGACACAGGCACTCAGGTTGTGCGCGATCATCGCTTTTCTGTATTTTGTCTATCAAGGCCTCTTTGGTTCAGAGGGTGGCTCAACGCAGGTGTTCATCGGTGTTGGCATCCTGCTGTTCGTGCTGGGCAGCTGCCAGATCATAGACAAGCTGGGCCAGATCAAATCCTGATCGTCTCGCCCGGCCGCTGCCAGGCCCCCGGCAGTTGTGATTTGCGGTGCTTTGCCGCTGCCGCCTTGCCGATTTGCCCCCCTGTTGTCAGCGTTGCCACCTGATCGTCCGCGAGCATTTCGCGTACATGGTCCAGCAGCTGCAGCAGTCTTTCTTTCTGGTATACGGTGAGCTGTGATTTCACTATCCGGTTGTACAGGCGACGCACCCTGTCGCTGAAAAGAACCGGGTCGCTGATGCCGTCGATAATGCCGGTGCGCAATTTGTCGGCGGCCCTGGCGTAAGCTTCATATCTGTTCATGCGGATTTCCCTGTGCTGGCAGCCGACATGGAGGGCGGCGCGGCCAATTGTTCGAATCTTCAGATCGTGGGGTGATGATAGGCGGTCTGCGAAAAATGCAAGGCCGGGAGAGAGGGCAAAAAACACCCCAATTCCGGTTTTCTGCGCGGCAGCACAGGGAGATAAGGTAAGTGGTATCCCCGACAGGAATCGAACCTGTAACTAGTCCTTAGGAGGGACTCGTTATATCCATTTAACTACAGGGACAAGCCGCAGCATTTTAACGCAAATCGTCCATGCGAATAATGCTCGATGGCGAGAATGGTGTGCGTACTGGTATCATGCCGCCGAACCATATCGACTTATCCATTCTTTCCTCCAGCTCCCATGCCATACATTACGCTTGATAAGGCCGCGCTTGCATTCGGCCATGTAGCACTGCTCGACCATGTTGATTTCCAGCTCGACGAGGGCGAGCGCGTCGGCCTGATCGGCCGCAACGGCGGCGGGAAATCCAGCATGCTGAAAGTGCTGGCGGCGCAGGCCGCGCTCGATGACGGCATGGTGTGGCGCGCACCCGGCGTGCGCATCTGCTATGTGAGCCAGGAACCGGCACTGGATGCGGACGCAACGGTGTTCGACGAGGTCGCACGCGGGCTGGGCGAGCTGCACCGGATTATCACCGACTACCATCACCTGTCGCACCAGCTCGGCGAGCCGGATGCCGATTACGATGCGTTGCTGGAAGCGATGCAGCCGCTGCAGACGGCGCTCGAAGCGCAGAACGGATGGGCGATGCAGGCGCGCATCGAGACCGCAATCCAGCGCCTCGAACTGGATGCAGAGGCACGCGTAGGCGACCTGTCCGGCGGCGTGCGCAAGCGTGTCGCACTGGCGCAGGCGCTGGTGGCCGAACCGGACGTACTGATCCTGGACGAGCCGACCAACCATCTCGATTTCGCCTCCATCGAATGGCTGGAAGGATTGCTGAACAATTTCCGCGGCAGCGTGCTGTTCGTCACCCATGACCGGCGCTTCCTCGACAATGTCGCCACCCGCATCGTCGAACTCGACCGCGGCAATCTTGCGAGTTTTCCCGGCAACTTTGCCGCCTACCTGCGCACCAAGGAACAGATGCTGCAGGATGAAGCCGTGCACAACGCCAAGTTCGACAAGGTGCTGGCACAGGAAGAAGTGTGGATACGCCAGGGCATCAAGGCACGCCGCACGCGCAACGAAGGCCGCGTGTTGCGTCTGGAGCAGCTGCGGCGCGAGCGCGCCGCGCGCCGCGAAAAGGTCGGCAAGGTGGAAATGAACCTGGAGGCCGGCGAGCGCTCAGGCAAGCTGGTGGCGGAACTCAGCAACGTCAGCAAGCGCTTCGGTGAGCGCAAGGTCATCGACGATTTCTCTTGCCGCATTCAGCGTGGCGACAAGATCGGCCTGCTCGGCCCGAACGGCGCAGGCAAGAGCACGCTGCTCAAGATCATACTCGGCGAGATGGAGCCGGACAGCGGCACCGTGAAACTCGGCACCAAGCTCAGCGTTGCGTATTTCGACCAGTTGCGCGCGCAGCTCGACGACAATGCGACGCTGGCCGACACCATCAGCCAGGGTTCGGATTTCATCGAGATCGGTGGCGCCAGGAAACACGTCATCAGCTACCTCGGCGATTTCCTGTTTGCACCGGAACGTGCGCGTTCGCCGGTGAAGTCGCTGAGCGGTGGCGAACGCAACCGCCTGCTGCTGGCGCGACTGTTCACGCGTCCGGCCAACGTGCTGGTGCTGGACGAGCCGACCAACGACCTCGACATTGAAACGCTGGAGTTGCTGGAAGAGTTGCTTGCGCAATATGACGGTACGCTGTTCCTGGTCAGCCATGACCGCGCGTTTCTCGACAACGTGGTGACGCAGGTGATCGCGTTCGAGGGCGACGGCAAGCTGATGGAATATGTCGGCGGCTACGAGGACTGGGTGCGGGTGAAAAAATACCAGGCGGAACAGCAGGCCGTTGCCAAGGCGCCGCCTTCTGCACCGAAACCGACGGCACAGCCGGTAGCTAAATCCAAACCGGCAACCAGGCTAAGCTTCAAGGAAGTGCGCGAACTGGAGGAGATCCCGCAGCGCATTCAGGCACTGGAGCATGAACAGGAAGAAATTACTGCGGTATTGGGGGCGGGCACCCTGTACCGCGATAACCCCGGTCACGCCAAGCAGCTGCAGGAACGCATGGCAACCATTGAAGAGGAATTGCTGCAGTTGATGGCGCGCTGGGAAGAGCTCGAAAGCAGGAGCCAGTAGCCCGGGCGTGGTGCCGGCTATTTTTTCGGCGGCGCTCCTTTTTTCTGCTTGCCGAACAGGCCTTCGGCCCAGCCGCCGACTTTTGCGCCCAGCGAAGTACCCAGCCCCGGTCCGAGAATGACGGTGCCAATTGCGGCGCCGGTCATGGTGCCGCCGGTCGGGTAGAGCATGGGTTTGTCTACCGTGCCGCCGACATTGAGCGGAATGTCGCCGACGGCGGCGAGCCGGGTTTGGATGCGCCCCGACAATGCCTGTTTGGGGGAGATGTTCACATTCCCGTCAACCACGGCAATCGAGCCCGAGGTAATCCTGAGCTGCGTAAAAGCGTAGCCGCCATGCTCCCTCAGCAGGTGCCCGGACAATTGCTGGAAGCGGGTTTCCCCGCCGCTGCTTCCCTGCTTGCTCATGCTGGTGGCGGCTTTTTCGATGTCCACGCCGTTGAGTATGCCGTTCTGGATGTCGAACGGGGTTTCCAGCCGTAACGCTTCCGTGAGCCGGTCTGCGGATGCGGCGGCAGCCGAGAACACCGGTGCGGCATCGAGCTTGCCGCTGATGCGCGTGCCGGGCGACAGCAGAGCGGTTACCGGTTGCAGTTCGAGGTGGCTGATATCGAATTTTCCGCGTAGCTGCAGGCCTTGCTGCCAGGCGAGGGTCGTTTTGCCGGTCACGCTGCCGCCATACAGCCCGGCCCTGATCTCGTCGAATCTTGCATCGTTGGCTGTCGCCGTCCCCTTGATGCTGAGATCGTCGAACATCAGCGCCGGTCCGAGCGGCAGGCGCCACGATTTGGCGCTCGCATCGATCAGGTATTTCGATTTGGCCACCTTGATATGCAGCTTGAGCTTGCCGTCCTGGGTGGCGATCGAAACATTCCTCGGCACACCCTTGCCGTCGAGGCTGACGCTGGCCTCGAACGGGCCGAAAGCTGTTTTGTCGAGATCGATGCGCGCGTTATGGAGCAGGATGTTCTCGATCCGGAACTGCGGCGGTTGTTGCGGCGGGCTGGTGCTGCCCGATTTTCTCCATGCCTGGATTTGCATGAGCGCATTCCGCGTCAGGGTCATCGAGTCGATGTCGATGCGGGTAATGACCCGGGGCGGCTGCAGCAGCGAGAACAGGTCCGGCGTCAGCTTTATTTTGCCGAGCTGGATGTTGTTATCCGTGCCGACCTTGATGCCCTCGACCGTGATGTGGGGCAGCGGCAATGCGCCAAAGCGGATGCTTTTTATGGTGACCGGTTGCTGGATGCTGGCCGAGACTTCTTTTTCGATCTGCGGAATGTAGTCATCGAGCGTGATGAAGAACGGCAGGGCCACCGCAACCGCGAGCAGCACGGCCAGCAAGAGCACGAAGCGTTTGAGCCATTTCATGCGTGCACGATTGTTCATGTGGCAACAGAGACTGAAGGTGTGCCTGCATCATACGGCAGCCCGTGCGTGGGTGTAAATTTCCGCCGGGCTGTCGCTGGTTGTCCGCCGTTACGCAGCAGCGCAACGGCGTGATGCGCGGGCCTAGCTTGCGCCGAGCAGGGGATAGTCGGTGTAGCCCCTGGCGTCGCCGCCGTAGAACGTGGTGCGGTCCGGCTCGTTCAGCGGCGCATTTTTTTCGAAGCGCGCGACCAGGTCCGGGTTGGCGATGAACGGCACGCCGAATGCCACCATGTCCGCATCGCCGGCGGCCAGCGCGGCATTGCCGCTGTCGCGGGTGTAGCCGCAGTTGACCATGTAGATGCCCTTCCAGATCTTGCGCAGCTTTCTCAGTTCGAAGGCCGGGCCGGCCGCGCCGGGCTGATCCTTGCCCATCTCGGCGACATGCAGGTAGGCCAGGTTGAAGCGGTTGAGCTGTTCGACCACATAGCTGAACGTCGCTTCCGGGTTGGAGTCGCTCATGCCGTTGGCCGGCTGCAGCGGCGACAGGCGTACCCCGACGCGGTCGCTGTTCCACACCGTGCATACCGTTTTCACCACTTCCAGCAGCAGGCGCGCGCGGTTCTCGATGGCGCCGCCGTAGGCGTCGCTGCGCTGGTTGACGCCGTCGCGCAGGAACTGGTCGAGCAGGTAACCGTTGGCGCCGTGCACTTCCACGCCGTCGAAGCCGGCGTCCATCGCATTCTGTGCGGCACGGCGGTAGTTCTCGATGATGCCGGGGATCTCGTCCGGTTCGAGCGCATGCGGCGTTTCATAAGGCTGCATGCCTTGCGGGGTCATCGCGTCGCCGGGCGGCTTGATCGCCGAAGACGAGACCGGCGCGGTGCCGCCGGGCTGGTATACGGAATGGGAGATGCGCCCCACGTGCCACAGCTGCAGGAACATGTGGCTGCCCTGGGCATGCACGGCATCGGTAATTTTTTTCCAGCCGGCGATCTGCGCATCACTGTAGATGCCGGGCGTATTGGGATAGCCCTGGCCCTGCCGGGAAATCGGCGTGGCTTCGCTGATGATCAGGCCGGCGCTGGCGCGCTGTGCGTAATATTCCACGTTGAGCGCGGTTGGCACGTTGTCGGCTCCGGCGCGGCAGCGCGTCAGCGGTGCCATCGCCATGCGGTTGGGCAGGTTGTTGGGGCCGAGCTGGATCGGGGAAAGAAGCGTGACGTTACCGGACATATTGTTGTTCTCCATTCTGAAATGTTGACGGCAGGTGATGCGGTTGGGAGCTTATTGCTCCGGGGAATCCTTGTCCTCGATGCGCTTACGCTCTTTTGTGTATTCGTCGTAACTCGGTGCCGGCTGCATTTCGCGCTGTTCCGGCGTGCGGTGTGCCTCGTTGTTGTTGCGGATGCCATCGAACATGTTGCGTGCAGGATCATCGCATCCCGCCAGCATCAGACATGTCATTATCGTTGCAAGCCCCAGAGATTTCATGAAAGTTTCCTTTAATTTCTTGATTGTGCCCATTGCACGATGCCGGCGACATCCATCGCGCCGGCCTGGCGTGCTATTTCACGGCCGCCCTTGAACAGCGTGAGCGTCGGGATGCTGCGGATATTGAATCGTGCGGCGATCTCCTGCGCCTCTTCGGTGTTGAGCTTGGCCAATCGCATCTGCGGCTCCAGTCGTGCCGCCGCCTGCACGAAGGCCGGTGCCATCATTTTGCAGGGCCCGCACCACGGCGCCCAGAAATCCACCAGTACCGGAATGTCGCTGCGCGTGATGTGTGCGGCGAAATTGGCGCTGTTGAGCTCTACCGGGTGGGCGTCGAACAGCGGCTGTTTGCATTTGCCGCAGGTCGGCTGGGCGCCGAGCTTGCCGGCAGGGACGCGGTTGACCGCATTGCAGTGCGGGCAGACGAGATGCAGGGAGTCGCTCATGGTTTTCCTTTCGGGCTACGATGCGTCGTTAGATGGGGACGCAATCCGGAAATTCAAACCCCCGCCAGCGATTTCACCGGGCTGGGCCGGGTGGCGAGCTGGCTGGCGGCCTCGCCGTCGTGGAACAGCCACAGCGAGCCGGGCGGCATGGTGATCCACGGTTCGTTGTCGGTGAGCGGCTGGGTGGCGATTACCGCCACACGGTCGTCGGGCGAAGTGACTTCGCTGAAATCCACCATCACGTCCTCGTCCTTGAGGTGGGCGACGTTGAACGGGGCGTGCCGTACGATGTAGCTGAGTTCGGTGGAGCAGTGCGCGAACAGGCAATCGCCGTTGGACAGCAGGAAATTGAAAATGCCGAGGCCGGAAACCGGCTCGACGAGTTCGTGCAGTGCGGCGAACAGCGTGTCGCGTGCGGGCGGCATATCGCCGAAACGCCGGCGCAGGCTTTGCAGCAGCCAGCAGAAAATGCGCTCGCTGTCGGTGTTGCCGACAGGCAGGAAGCTGCCGTCGAGTTCAGGCTGGAACTGCGGCAGGTTGCCGTTGTGCGCATACACCCAGTATTGCCCCCATAATTCGCGCTGGAACGGGTGGGTGTTCTCCAGCGATATCACGCCTTGCGTCGCCTTGCGGATGTGGGCGATGACGTTGAGCGAGCGGATCGGGTAGTGGCGTACGAGTTCTGCGATGGGCGAGGTGGCCGAAGGCTGCGGATCGAGGAACAGGCGCACGCCCTTGCCTTCGAAGAACGCGATGCCCCAGCCGTCCGCATGCACGTCGGTCTCGCCGCCGCGCTTCTGGAAACCGGTGAAGGAAAAACAGATGTCCGTGGGGACATTGCAGTTCATGCCCAACAGCTGGCACATGGCTTAACCCGCGAAGCGCATCGACAAGTCCACCGCCTGCACGTCCTTGGTCAGGCCGCCGATGGAGATACGGTCCACGCCGGTTTCGGCGAAGGCGCGCACCGTATCGAGATTCACGCCGCCGGAAGCCTCCAGCTGGGCGCGGCCGGCCGTGAGTTCGACGGCCGCGCGCATGGCGTCGAGCGCGAAGTTGTCGAGCAGGATGAGCGTCGCGCCGGCCGCCAGCGCTTCGCGCAATTCATCCAAGTTTTCCACCTCGATCTGCACGGTCGCTTCCGGCGGTGCCATCTGCAACGCCTGTTGCAGCGCGGGACGGACGCCGCCGGCGGCCAGGATGTGGTTTTCCTTGATCAGGATGCCGTCGAACAGGCCGATGCGCTGGTTATGGCCGCCGCCGACCTGTACCGCATATTTCTGTGCAATGCGCAGGCCGGGCAGCGTCTTGCGCGTGTCCATGATCTTTGCCCGGGTGCCCGCCACGGCATCGACGTATTGCCGCGTCAGCGTGGCGGTGGAGGACAGCGTCTGCAGGAAATTCAGCGCCGGGCGTTCCGCGCTGAGCATGGCGCGCGCTTCGCCACTGACCTCGCACAGCGTCTGCCCGGGCTCGGCCCGTTGTCCTTCGCGCAGGTGCCAGTGGATATCGCAATTCGCATCCAGCGCGCGGAAGCAGCCTTCGAACCATAGCGTGCCGCACAGAACCATGGGCTGGCGCGTGATGACGCTGGCCTGTCCCGGCGTGTGTTCCGGTATCAATTGTGCGGTGAGGTCGCCGTCGCCGATATCTTCATGCAGGGCGCGTTCGATGTCGTGGCGTATCTGTGCGGCGAGGTCGATGTCCGGGGGCATGGCTTTCCTTGTTACGTGTTTGCGGATTGCGGGACAAATTACCAGATGTCGCCGGGATTGTCTGCCGCTGGCTCAGTCCTGGATGCCGCCGAGCAGGTTGGCGGGCACCGCCTCGTGCATGCGTTTGGGCGTGGCGAGATTGAGGTTGTCCATGATGTGCACGAACTCCGCTTCGCTCTTGCCCGCGATGCGCGTGTTGAGCACCTTTTCCTCGCCGATGCTGCTGACGCGCCGCCCCTTGTAGTCGTGGCCGGGGTAGACCAGCGTCTCGTCCGGCAGGGTAAACAGCTTTTCGGTGATGCTGTGGTACATCGCCGTCGCGCTGCCCTGCTGGAAATCGGTGCGGCCGCAGGCGTTGATCATCAGCGTGTCGCCGGTAAACAGGCGGTCGCGCCAGAGGTAGCACAGGCTGCCGGGCGTGTGGCCCGGGGTGGCGATGACGCGTATGGTTTCAGCGCCGAAATCCAGCGTATCGTCATCCTGCAGCAGCCTGTCGTAGCCGGGCGCGCCGCAACTGGCGGCGATCACCGTGGTGGCGCCGGTAAGCTGCTTCAGCGCCTGCGAGCCGGTGATGTGGTCGGCGTGCACGTGGGTGTCCAGCACCCAGCGCAGCGGGAGGTTGAGCGAGCCGAGCAGCAAGGCATAGCTGTCGAGGTGCTCCAGCACCGGGTCGATCAGCACCGCGTTGCCCTGCGCGTCGGCGAGCAGGTAGGTCAGGGTGGAAGAATCCGGGTCGAACAGCTGACGGAAAATCATGGTCGCGCCCTTTTGCGATGGGGATAATGGTTATATATGGGCGCAGCGCCATTTGGCAAGGCTTGAAATTCCGGCAGTGCCCCCCATTTACCAGTCAGCCCAATATTCAAGCGAAGGATAACCCATGCGTTTCGACAAGTTCACCACCAAGCTGCAGCAAGCGCTGTCCGATGCCCAGAGCCTCGCAGTCGGCGGCGACAGCCAGTTCATCGAGCCGCAGCATTTGCTGCTGGCCATGCTCAACGATGCCGACAGCGGTGCGGGATCGCTGCTGGCGCGCGCCGGCGGCAACGTGAATGCGCTGAAGGCGGCGCTGAACGACGCCGTGTCGCGCCTGCCCAGGGTGGAAGGCCATGGCGGCGAAGTGCAGGTCGGGCGCGATCTCGGCAATCTGCTCAACCTTACCGACAAGGAGGCGCAGAAACGCGGCGACCAGTTCATCGCCTCGGAAATGTTCCTGTTGGCGCTCACCAGCGACAAGGGCGAAACCGGCCGCCTGCTCAAGCAGCACGGCGTGGCACGCGCGCCGCTGGAGCAGGCGATCAACGCCGTGCGCGGCGGCGAATCGGTGGGCAGCCAGGAGGCCGAAGGCCAGCGCGAAGCGCTGAAAAAATACACGCTCGACCTGACCGAGCGTGCGCGTTCCGGCAAGCTCGACCCGGTGATCGGGCGCGACGACGAAATCCGCCGCGCCATCCAGGTGCTGCAGCGCCGTACCAAGAACAACCCGGTGCTGATCGGCGAGCCCGGCGTGGGCAAGACCGCCATCGTCGAAGGACTGGCGCAGCGCATCGTCAACGAGGAGGTGCCGGAAACCCTGAAGGGCAAGCGCGTGCTGTCGCTCGACATGGCCGCATTGCTGGCCGGCGCCAAGTACCGCGGCGAATTCGAGGAACGCCTGAAAGCGGTGCTCAAGGAACTGTCGCAGGACGAAGGCAAAAACATCGTGTTCATCGACGAGCTGCACACCATGGTCGGTGCAGGCAAGGCCGAGGGGGCGATGGATGCGGGCAACATGCTCAAGCCGGCGCTGGCGCGCGGAGAGCTGCACTGCATCGGCGCGACCACGCTGGACGAATACCGCAAATACATCGAGAAGGACGCCGCGCTCGAGCGTCGCTTCCAGAAAGTGCTGGTGGACGAGCCCAGCGTGGAATCCACCATCGCCATCCTGCGCGGCCTGCAGGAACGCTACGAGCTGCACCACGGGGTCGAGATCACCGACCCGGCCATCGTCGCCGCGGCGGAACTGTCGCATCGCTACATCACCGACCGCTTCCTGCCGGACAAGGCCATCGACCTGATCGACGAGGCCGCCGCGCGCATCAAGATGGAAATCGACTCCAAGCCGGAAGTGATGGACAAGCTCGACCGCCGCCTGATCCAGCTCAAGATCGAGCGCGAAGCGGTGAAGAAGGAAAAGGACGAAGCCTCGCAGAAGCGCCTGGGCCTGATCGAGGAAGAGATCAGCAAGCTGGGACGCGAATACGCCGACCTCGAGGAAATCTGGAAAGCCGAGAAGGGCGCGGCGCAGGGGGCGGCACATATCAAGGAAGAGATCGACCAGGTCAAGGCCGATATCGTGCGCCTGCAACGCGAAGGCAAGCTGGACAAGGTGGCCGAGCTGCAATACAGCAAGCTGCCGCAACTCGAAGCCAGGTTGAAGGAGGCCGCACAGTGCGAGGCCGAGGGCGGCGGGCAGAAGAACAAGCTGCTGCGCACCCAGGTCGGCGCCGAGGAAATCGCCGAAGTGGTGAGCCGTGCGACCGGCATCCCGGTTTCCAAGATGATGCAGGGCGAGCGCGACAAGCTGCTGGCGATGGAAGACAAGCTGCACGAGCGCGTGGTGGGGCAGGACGAGGCGGTGCGCCTGGTGTCCGACGCGATCCGCCGTTCGCGCTCGGGCCTGAGCGACCCCAACCGTCCGTATGGCTCGTTCCTGTTCCTGGGCCCGACCGGCGTCGGCAAGACCGAGCTGTGCAAGGCGCTGGCCAACTTCATGTTCGACTCGGAAGATCACCTGATCCGCATCGACATGAGCGAATTCATGGAGAAGCATTCGGTCGCGCGCCTGATCGGTGCGCCGCCCGGATACGTCGGCTATGAGGAAGGCGGCTACCTGACCGAGGCCGTGCGCCGCAAGCCGTACAGCGTGATCCTGCTCGACGAAGTCGAGAAGGCGCACCCGGACGTGTTCAACGTGCTGCTGCAGGTGCTGGACGACGGCCGCATGACCGACGGCCAGGGGCGCACCGTGGACTTCAAGAACACCGTGATCGTGATGACCTCCAACCTCGGCTCGGAGATGATCCAGCAGATGTCGGGCGACGATTATCAGGTGGTGAAGCTCGCGGTGATGGCCGAAGTGAAGAACTACTTCCGCCCCGAATTCATCAACCGCATCGACGAAGTCGTGGTGTTCCACGCGCTGGACGAGAAGAACATCAAGTCCATCGCACGCATCCAGCTGCATGGCCTGGAGCAGCGCCTGGCCGCCATGGAAATGAAACTGGAAGTGACCGACGCCGCACTGGCCGAAGTTGCCAATGCCGGTTTCGATCCGGTGTACGGCGCACGTCCGCTCAAGCGCGCGATCCAGGCGCAGATCGAGAACCAGCTCGCCAAACAGATACTGGAAGGGAAGTTTGCGGCGAAGGATACGATCAAGGTGGATTGCAAAGGCGGGGTGATGCGGTTCGATAAATAAAAATAGTTGCTGCAATAACGCCCGGTATAGCCGGGCTTTATTGTCTGGCAAGTATTTGGAGGCTGGCTGCTTGGGTTCTGATATATTTCCCGCAACAACGCTATTGCAGGAGGAGTAAGTGGTAGATAAGGAAGACATGATTGAAATGTTCGAAGACTTATTCAGCACGGCGAAAATGGAAATCCTGTCCAACAGGACGGATGTGGCGGGCAACCGTCAGTTGTTCGGTCGGGTGCAGGGATTTTTCATCGCGATGAGAATGACCGTGCCACTGGATATGGAAGAAATCGGGTACGTTGAAACCCGTTTGCGCCTGCTGGAAGAAAGAATCGGCTGACCGGTTCCATCAGTGCCGTGCAGCCCATGCCTGCCCGTCTGAAAATCAACTATAGTTCTGCTCCATTACCCTCCTCTGAGTATGCAAATGAAAAATAGAGTTCTATGGATGCTGCTGGTGTTTGCGCTTGTCTTGCCCGGCACAGCACAGGCAGTTGCGCAACTTGCGCCGGAAATTCAAGAGTCCCAGGCTGCGCTCTTGTCCGCCAGGATTTTGAGCCGTTACCAATACGAACATCTGGCACTTGACGATAAGCTGTCTGCGAGAATATTCGACAATTATCTGGAAACGCTGGACGGCAACAAGATGGTTTTCCTGCAGGCCGATATCGACCATTTTTCCGATGCGCGAACCCGGCTTGACGATGCCATCCTTGATCAGGACCTCCGCATCCCCTTTGCTATCTATAATCTTTACCTGCAGCGCATCACCGATCATTACCGTTACGCCCGCGCCCTGCTGAAAAAAGGTTTTGATTTCAGGAAGGAGGAAAGCTTCCAGATCAGCCGCAAGGATGCGCCATGGCCGAAATCCAGAGATGAGCTGAATGATTTATGGCGCAAGCGTGTCAAGAACGATTGGCTGCGCCTCAAGCTCGCCGGCAAGGGCGAAAAAAGCATTGTCGAGATACTGGACAAGCGCTATGCGAATTCCCTGGAAAGCGTCTCCAACGTCAACAGTGAAGATGTATTTCAGGACTTCATGAACGCCTATACGATGGCCGTCGATCCGCATACCAATTATTTTGGCGTGCGCCAATCCGAGGAATTCGATATCTCGATGAAATTATCGCTGGTCGGCATCGGCGCAGTGCTTTTTACCAAGGACGAATGCACGACGATCAGGGAAGTGCTGCCGGGCGGCCCTGCTGCGTCATCCGGCGAGTTGAAAGCCGGGGATTGTATCGCAGGCGTCGGCCAGGGCAGGACGGGGCCGATAATCGACATCATGGGCCGGCGCATCGATGACGCGGTGGCCTTGATACGCGGTGCCAAGGACAGCGTAGTGCGCCTTGATGTGCTGTCCGCCGAGGCGGGTGCTGACGGCAAGCACAAGATCATCTCGTTGATCCGGAAAAAGGTCACGCTGGAAAAGCAGGCCGCCAGAAAATCTATCATCGAGGTGAAAGACGGTGGCGTAATGCGCCATATTGGCGTGATCTCGCTACCCAGCTTCTATGAGGATTTTGCTGCCCGCCAAAACGGGGACAAGAATTACAAAAGCGCGAGCAGGGATGTTGCGCTGCTGTTGCAGGAACTGAAAAAAGACAAAGTGGATGGCGTGCTGGTGGATCTGCGCAACAACGGCGGAGGCTCACTGTCTGAAGCCATCGATCTGACGGGGCTGTTTATCGATAAAGGCCCGGTGGTACAAGAGCGCAACGCCGAAGGAGAGGTAACGGTCTCGAAAGATGAAAATGCCGGTGTAGCCTGGAGTGGGCCGCTGGGTGTGCTGATCAATCGCGGATCGGCATCCGCCTCGGAAATTTTTGCGGCAGCAATACAGGATTATGGCCGCGGGGTGGTGATTGGCGGAACCAGCTTCGGCAAAGGTACCGTGCAGACCGTCGCGGATCTCGACCAAATCGCGAAACGCGACAAACCTCAATTGGGCGAACTCAAACTGACCGTTGCCCAGTTTTTCCGTATCAATGGCGGCACCACCCAGTTGCGCGGGGTGACGCCGGATATCAAACTCCCGACGCTGATCGACACAGCTGACTTTGGTGAGTCCAGTTACGACAATGCCTTGCCCTGGACGCAAATCAAGGCGGCTGATTACATACCGGCCGGTAACCTGAGCGCTATCGTGCCAAGGTTGATTGCGAGCCACGACAAGCGCATCAGCCATAACCAGGACTTCAGGTATTTGCAGGAAGATATTGCCGAGATCGACACGCTACGCCGGAAAAACCAGGTCTCACTCAATGAATCCGAGCGTCGCAAAGAACGCAAAACGCAGGAAGCACGCATAAAATCCCGTGCCGTAGCTGTGGACACTAAATTTCAGGACGACGGCATGCTGTCGAGCGAACGCAAGCTCAGCGACGAGCTGGCCCTCGAAAAGGCCAACAAGAATACCAAGGATGTATTGCTGAATGAGGCGGCGCATATCGTCAGCGATGAGGCGGTGTTGCTGGCGGATACCAGGATTGCAGCCACTACGTCGCCATAACTGACACCCTGCGTGTGTGGTTGGGGCTTTATCCCCTTTTTCTTGCGGGTGTACTGCGTGACTCGATTGCTGCTGCGCGATGCTCAAAATCCGAGTGCGTAGGTCAGGCTCGATTGATTTTTACTGAACGAACAGTTCCGGGTCGACCATTGCCCCGTTGAGTATCACGCTCCAGTGCAGGTGCGGGCCGGTGGCGCGTCCGGTCATGCCGGAAAGGGCGATCACCTGGCCTTTGCGTACCGCCTGGCCGGCTTTCACCTTGAATTTATCAAGATGGCAATACATGGTGATAAGGCCATTACCGTGGTCGATGAACACCGTCTTGCCGTTGAAAAAATAATCATCCGCCGCCAGCACGGTGCCGGCGGCGCTGGCCTCGACCGGCGTGCCGCGTGCGACGGCCAGATCAAGGCCGGCATGCGGTGCACGTGGTTTGTCGTTGAAGAAGCGGCGCAGGCCGAAGCGGCTCGACAGCCGGCCTTTGGCAGGAAGGATAAAGGCCAGGTCGGTTTGCGGCGCGGCCTGCCAGTGGTGCTTGTAGCCGGTGATGGCTTTGAATTCGCGTTTGAAGCGAGCCAGGTTGGTGGCCGATAGCTCTACCTTGCCCTTGTCTTTCAGCTTGATGTGCTGCTCGGGATACTTCTTCGGGTGGACGGTGAACTGTCGCAACTGCGTTTCGCCGCCGATGTCAGCGCGCAGTTCATGTGCGCCCGGGGCGGTATCAAGTGCCAGCCCGACCACTGCGAACCATTGATTGTGGTCGCTGGTAACGAGAACGGGTTGCTTGCCCAGCCATGCTTGCGGTTTGCCACTGCCGATCACGTTTTCCAGCGGAACGATGGCAATCCCGCCCGGCACATTGGATGATTGCGGGAGGCTGGCATGGGCAACCATGGGAAAGGCAAGCGCGAGCAGGAGCAGTCGGCAGCAGTTGCGGAGCGTGTGGGTAATAAACGTGTTCACTTGTTCGGCTTGGGGATGTCGACGACTTTCGCATTCGGTTGATTGCCGTCAGCGTAATAGGGTTTGGCCTGATCGAAGTTGAGCGCTTCGGCCAGTTCCCGTTCGTGCTCCGGAATCAAACTGAAACAATCCTTGATGCCCCGGACGGTGTTTTCGGACAGCGGGCTGGGGCGTCCGCCGCTTGGCGTTACGTCTTTGACGATGTTGCCCAGCGTCTTGCGCATCAGTCGCAGGATACGTTGTTCCTTGCTTAGCTCCATTGTATTCATGGGCGTATGCCTGTGTGGTTTGCAGGTGTTCACTTTACGCTATAACTGGAACGGGGGGCAGCGTTGAATGTGCGCACTGCGTGCTTTGTGCCCTTGCAATTCGCAAATGCTGTCCCAACATGAGTTGGGAATGTATTTTGAGCGAGTTCACATGAAACAGATTTCTTATTCCTCCACCAACCCGCCAGGTCTGCTGCAAAAGGCGCTGGCGATTGTCGTAACTGCTGCGCTGGCTGTGCTGGGATTTATGTTCTCGGCGGTATTGCTGGCGATTATCCTGATTGCCTTGGTGGCGGGCGGCGCCTATATGTGGTGGAAGACGCGCAAAGTGCGCAAGCAGATGCGGCAGATGCAGGAGCAGGTGCGGGATTTTCAGACGCGCGGCACAACTTCGGAAAGCACGGTGTTCCAGGGCGAAATATTCGAAGGCGAGGTGATCGAGGGCGAAGCGATACGCGTGGGTGAATCGCGGGAAACCAGGCGTTGAATATGTGACGGATTACCAGAAAAAGCCCGGCAATGCCGGGCTTTTTCATCAGGAGCAGATTCTAGAACCTGGCCATGTCGATAACGAAGCGATATTTCACATCGCTTTTGAGCATGCGTTCATACGCGGTGTTGATGTAGTCCATCGGGATCATCTCGATATCCGAGACGATGTTGTGCTGTGCGCAGAAGTCGAGCATTTCTTGCGTCTCGCGTATGCCGCCGATCAGCGAACCGGCCAGCTGGCGGCGCTTGAAGATCAGGTTGAACACGCCGGGGGAGGGGTGCGGCTCGGCCGGTGCGCCGACCAGCGTCATGGTGCCGTCCAGCTTGAGCAGTTGCAGGTAGGCGTCGAGGTTGTGGGGGGCGGCAACCGTGTTCAGGATGAAGTCGAGCTGGTTGGCGTGGTTTGCCATCTGTGCGGGGTCGGTGGAAATGCACACTTCGTCGGCGCCGAGGCGCTTGCCGTCCTCGATCTTGTTGCGCGAGGTGGTGAACAGCACCACGTGCGCACCCATGGCATGCGCGATCTTTACGCCCATGTGGCCGAGTCCGCCGAGCCCTACGATGCCTACCTTTTTGCCCGGTCCGGCACCCCAGTGGCGCAGTGGCGAATAGGTGGTGATGCCCGCACACAGCAGCGGCGCCACGCTTGCCAGATCCTTTTCGTCATGCCGGATGTGCAGCACGAACGATTCCTTTACCACGATGCTTTGCGAATAGCCGCCATGGGTATTTTCGCCGCCAAACACCGGGCCGTTATAGGTGCCGGTGAAGCCGTTCTCGCAGTATTGCTCTTCGCCTTCGTTGCACGGATGGCAATGGCCGCAGCTGTCGACCATGCAGCCCACGCCTGCGAGGTCGCCCGGCTTGAAGTTCTGCACCTTGTTGCCCACGGCGACGACGCGGCCGACGATTTCATGGCCCGGCACGGAAGGGTAAATGGTGTTCTTCCATTCGTTGCGTGCGGTGTGCAGGTCGGAATGGCAAACGCCGCAATAGAGGATCTCGATCTGTACGTCTTCGGGGCCGGGATCGCGGCGGGTAATCTCAAAGGGGATCAGCGGCGTTGAGGCGCTGAGTGCTGCGTAGGACCTGGTTTTGATCATGATGCGGCCTCCATGCTAAACGTAAGGTTGAACGGGCCAGCCAGCCGACACATCTCCGACGACCGGGGTGGGCGCCCGGTTTCGACATGGGGGAATACAGTCGGTTCGTTTGGGTGATGTGCGATTATACGGCGGCGGGCGCAGATTACGACCCCACTGCGGGTAAGGCGGTGCCGGCCCGGCCTTTTGATGGATCAGAACAGGTAGAAATATTTTTTTCTTTTTTTATAGACCAGTGCCCAGGCGCCTATGGTCAGGGTCCACACAATGATTTTCGCAGTGAGCGACCTGATAACCAGCATGTCGAGTTGCAGCACGATGGCGAAGGCGCTGATGTTGACCGCGAGCATTGCGTAAATGATGGACTGCGGCAGCTTGAACATAAAGTAATCTCCTGTGGCGTGGATTCGTAAACTCGGTACGCCGGGTCAGCGGGTGAGCCCTGCGTAGATGAGCAGCATTTTTTCCGGCAGGCTCCGGACATGGTCGACCACCATGTAATTCCTGGCGCCGAATATGCGCGACACGTATTTGTCCGCGCTGGGGTCGAGGCTGATGCAGTAGGTGTGGATGCCGTTATGGCCGGCTTCTTCGACCGATTTTTTCGCGTCGTCGCGCAGGTAATGCTTGTCGGGCACATCGACGTCCGTCGGTTCGCCATCGGACAGGATGAGCAACAGTTTCTTGCTGGCCTTCTGGTTGTTCAGGTGGTAGGTGGCATGCCGGATCGCCGCGCCCATGCGGGTGCCGAGCTGCCCTGTCATGCCGGCGAGCCTGGCTTTCGGCACGTCGTCGTAGGGCTGATCGAAATCCTTGAGGCGGAAGTAGCCGACATTGTGCCGGCTCTCGGAGCAGAAGCCGTGGATGGCGAACGGGTCGCCGACGGCGGCAATCGCATCGGCAAACAGCACGCTCACCTGCTGGGTCAGTTCCAGCGCGGTATGCGCCTGCCCCTGGACCGGGTTGTTCATCGACCTGGACAGGTCGAGCAGCACCAGCACCGAGATGTCGCGCGTCTTGCGCACGGTGCGCATCATGATGCGGGTGTCCGGCTGCCGGCCGAGGCGGAGGTCGATCTGCGCGCGTATCGCCGCATTGATGTCGATATCGTCGCCTTCCTCGAGTTTGCGGATGCGGTGGACGGCGCCGTCGCGGATGGCATGCAGCAGGTTCTTCATGCGCGATACGAGGTGCTTGTTCTGTGCGACGATGCTTTCCACGACTTGCAGGTCACCGGATGCGGCGTCCATTTCCCGCAACGTCACCCAGGACTGGTCCGCGCTCTGGCTGCGGTAATTCCATTCCGGATACAGGTAAGTGTCGTGCGAGGTCTTGTCGCGTTCCACTTCCCTGGCGGGTACCCGGCGCTTTTTGGGTTCCGCGATGGGTTTGTCGGTGCGCAGGACGTTCTTCGACCTGAGGTAGGGATTGATGATTTCGAGCGCCTCGCCGGGGCGGTTCCAGAGAAAGCGGTTGTTGTCGCGATAGGGCGCGCTCTGCATGTCGGTATCGATATTGAACTTGATGCGCCTGGCCTGGAATGCGTCGGCGAGTTTAAGGCCGATAGTCCGCGAGATGTGGCTGTCCTCGAGGTTGTCGGCGCTGTTGAACAGCACGCGTCCCTGGCTGACCCAGGGATCGTCGTCCTGGTAAGTCTCATCCAGCAGCGCACGCGCGAGGCGGTCGAGATAATCGCTGGCGGTCTTGTCGTGCGCGGGCGTGGCCGTATGCTGCGTTGCCCAGAGCTGTTTCAGGCCGGGGAATTTGCGTATGGCCAGCGCTTCCACCCGCGCATCCTCAATCGCGGAAATCATGGCGATCTGGCAGTGATTGAGCGACTTGGGCAGGAAATGGTTCTTGCTGTACATGAGGTGGGCGGAGGCATGGGCAGCCGCTGCGCGGTAGATTTCCAGGCCGGTGAGGTGCTCCGTATTGTCGGCATACAGGGCGCTCGGCAAATAGATGCGGCGCTTGTCGATGAAGGGCTTCCTGCCTTCGTCTGCGGTGAAAAAGTCGATTTGCCGGATCGTGAAGTCGTCATTCCACAGGGCGCGCAGGTATATCCGGATGCGGCGCTGCACATCGAGCAGGCGCGTGCGGTGGCGTGCTGCGTGCAAGGTGGTGACCGTTCCCTTGCGCGGGCGGCTGAGGTGGCTTTGCAGCCCGGAGGCGAGGCGGGTGAAGGTGGCCCTCATCGCAAAATTCCCGCCATGCCGGCAGGCAGACGGGCTGTGCCGGGCCTCGCGCTGCGCATCGCCGGTTTGTCTGGGGTTGCAAACATCTGCCTGTCCGCCGCTGCTTATCCGAAGTGCGAGGTCACCGCCGCATGCAGCGCGTCGCACATGTCCGGGTCGTCGGTGATCGGGGTGACCAGTGCGACATCGCAGGCCGTCAACGGATCGACCTGCTTGGCGATCAGCGTGCCGGCGTAAATCAGCATGCGCGTGGAAATGCCTTCGTCCAGGCCATGCCCTTTCAGGTGGCGTGCCATTTCCGCGATGGCGACCAGCTTGTGCGCAATTTCCGCGGAAATACCGGTTTCGTGGGAGACGATTTCCACCTCGATATCGTGCTGGGGATAGTTGAAGTTGAGCGCGCCGAAGCGCTGCTTGGTGGATTGCTTGAGGTCCTTCATCACGCTCTGGTAGCCGGGGTTGTAGGAAATCACCAGCTGGAAATCGGGATGTGCCTGCACGAGCTCGTTGGTTTTTTCCAGCGGCAGCACCCGGCGGTTGTCGGTGAGCGGGTGGATCGCCACGGTCGTGTCCTGGCGCGCCTCGACGATTTCGTCGAGATAGCAGATCGCACCATGGCGGGCGGCGATGGTCAGCGGCCCGTCCTGCCAGCGCGTGCCGTTGGCGTCGAGCAGGAAGCGGCCGACCAGGTCGGATGAGGTCATGTCTTCGTTGCAGGCCACGGTGATCAGCGGTTTCTGGAGTTTCCAGGCCATGTATTCGATGAACCGGGTCTTGCCGCAACCAGTCGGACCTTTGAGCATCATCGGCATGCGCTCGGCATAGGCGGCCTCGTATACGGCGACCTCTTTCGCGACGGCGCGGTAATAGGGCTTTTGCTCGATCCGGTATTGGCTGATGGTGTCTCTCATTACGGTTCCTCTGTGCATTGATATCGTATAACCATTTAACTCATGGCGCGACATGGCGGGGGCAGGACACTGGCAGTTGTTGTGCTGTCGCACGGCTGACTGGTCGGGAGAACCTCGCGCTATCGACGCCCGGCTGCAGCGCGCAACACCTTGCCCCGGCGGGGATGGTGCATTTGTACGAGCCAGAAACCCTGTTTGATTTGTTATGGGATTCTGGCGATCCCTAAATATAATCAGGCGCTAATATGATATTACATTTGCCCTGACTTAATAAGGGCTATTGTCGCCTGCCGCGCTATTTGTTGCTTACGCCTTGGCGCATTCGGCATTGCCGGGTTCTGCAGCCAGCCGGTTTTTGCGGCGGTATGCGCCGATCAGGACTTCGCCGAGAATGCCGCCGAAATTTGCCGCTTCCACGACCAGGATGACGCAGGGTCCCCAGTAGAACAGGTTGAGGTGGTAGGCGAAATCCTTGCCGTCGTTGAATACAAAAAAATACATGTAGGCATAACTGATGCAGCGCACGAACAGGGGTGGCAGGCATGCCAGCCACTTGCCGCCCTTGCTCCCGAAAACCTTTGCCACGACCAGGCCGGCAATGAAGGGCACCAGGAAGACATCGAGCATCCAGGGAAAGGTGAAGGTCGCGATGCCCGAGAATATTTCTATCCTGGCGCCGAGCAGCCAGTCGCCGAAAAAATTCACGGCCATGCCGGCGGTGACGGCAAGTATTCCCCGCGCATATCGTTGGTTCATGTTGTGATCCTCCATTGCTGGTTATGTCGCGCGTCTGGCGCTGGCGCGCAATCGTTATTGCAATTTACAGCCCAAACCTTACAGTACAGTTCGTTGACAATACATGTACAGTTGGCGTCATAATTGACCATACTGTACCGGGTGCCAGACCATGCCAATGCTAAGCCTTGAGATTGATAGCGCGACGCCGCTCATCGAGCAGATTACGAGTGCGATCAAGAAGATGATTGACGATCGCGGGCTGCGTGCCGGGGTGGGCATGCCGTCGATCCGCAAATTTGCGCAGGAGCATGGCATAAGCCGCTTTACCGTGGTGCAGGCATATGACCGGCTGGTTGCGATGGGCTATTTGCAGTCGCGCAAGGGTTCCGGCTTTTATGTTGCGCCGCGTCCGAGGACGGAAACCTCGATGGACTCGACCTGTCAGCCGGACAGTGCGGTAGATGTGGTCTGGCTGTTGCGGAAATCCCTGGAAGACCGCTCCAGCAAGACGATGCCGGGTGCCTGGTGGCTGCCGGCATCGTGGATGGAGGAAACCGGCATCAGGAAAAGCATGCGCACGCTGGCGCTGAAAAGCGGCGAATTCCTGACCGCCTACGGCACGCCAAGCGGCTACCTGCCGTTGCGCGAACTGTTGCAGAGCAAGCTGGCCGGCATCGGTATCGCGGCGGACACTTCGCAGATCATCCTGACGGCAGGTGTCACCCACGCGATGGATCTGGTGACGCGCCACCTGGTGCGGGCCGGCGATGCGGTGCTGGTCGACGACCCCGGCTATTTCATCCTGTTCGGCGGGTTGAAATCGTTTGGGGCCAAGGTTATTGGCGTGCCCTGGAACCAGGACGGCCCGGACACCCATGCGATGGAGGCGTTGATCAGGGAACACAAGCCCAAGGTGTTTTTCACCAATACCATCCTGCATAACCCGACCGGCGCCAGCATTTCCCAGCCGGTCGCCTACCGCGTCCTGCAGCTGGCCGAAAAATACGACCTGACCCTGGTTGAGGACGATATCTACGGCGACTTCCATCCGGCTGCGGCTACGCGGCTGGCCACGCTCGACCAGCTCAACCGCGTGATCTATGTGAGCAGTTTCTCGAAGTCGGTCTCGGCCAGCCTGCGTGTCGGCTATTTCGCATGCAGCCGCGAGATGGCAGCCAACCTGTGCGACGTCAAGTTGCTTACCGGCCTCACGACTTCCGAGGTGAGCGAGCGCCTGATGTACCAGTTGCTGACCGACGGGCATTACCGCAAGCATCTCGACAAGTTGCGCGCCAAATTGACGCAGGCGCGGCAACGCACCATCGTCAAGCTCGAAAAGCTCGGCTTCACGATCCATTGCGAGCCGGAGGGCGGGATGTTCATCTGGGCGAAGCCTGGCGATAGCGCCAATTCCGCCGAGATGGCGATTGCCGCCGCGAAGACCGGCATCATGCTGGCGCCGGGCAATATGTTCCGTCCAAACCAGGAAGCTTCGCCCTGGTTGCGCTTCAATGTCGCGCATTGCGATGACGAGGCGACTTTCGAATTCTTTTCCGGCTAAGTCCGGCCGTTTCCAGTTCGCCTGTTGCGGTCCGGGGCAGTGACTCCCGGGATTTCCGGCATGCTTTGCGCACCAAAAGCATCCCGAACATCAGCCTGGATGCGCGCTAATTGTGCGTAAAAGTATGATGAATTTATTGCATTTTCTGCAACATGTTGACTTGATTGGGGATGCGTTTCAGGCGCAGTAATTGCTTATATACGGGGGCAGGGAACTGCACTGGTATTCCAACATTTTTGAAAATGGGCAATGCAATGAGCATGAAGATTCGTTATCACGTCATACCTGACAAGGATGGCCATGGTGTGATGATCTTCGATTCGGAAACAGACGCCATTCAACATCCCGCCTGCTGGCAGGACATCTCTGCCTATTATTTTTACCTGGTAGATCGCGGGAGAATCGAGGAGTCGCAGACTTTACTGGCCGAAAGCATGGCCGGCCACAAGCCGATCACCAACATGGTCGTGTCCATCTCCAAGCCGCCGCCGACGAACAACGGTTTCCGCTAGGCGGTTAGCGGGACAGGGGAGACCGCGGCGGGGCCGCAGTAGGCCCGGCATCGCCGGGCTTCCTTGTTTGTGTTAGCTTTAGCGGGTTCCTGCGATGACACCCAAGTGAAGCACATGATCCCGTTCTCCATTCTCGACCTGTCACCTGTCAACGAAGGCAGCGATGTCGCGCAGTCGTTCCGCAACACGCTGGCGCTCGCGCAGCACGGGGAGCGCCTGGGCTACCGGCGTTTCTGGCTGGCCGAGCATCACGGCATGCCGGGCATTGCCAGTGCCGCGACTGCGGTGCTGATCGGGCATGTCGCGGGCGGCACCTCGACCATCCGCGTCGGCGCCGGCGGCATCATGCTGCCCAACCATTCGCCGCTGGTGATCGCCGAGCAGTTCGGCACGCTGGAATCGCTCTATCCCGGACGCATCGACCTCGGGCTCGGGCGCGCACCGGGTTCGGACCAGCTCACCGCGCGCGCCTTGCGCCGCAACCCCGCCTCCGGCGACGAGTTCCCGCAGGATGTGGCCGAGCTGATGGATTATTTTACGGCGACGCGCCGGCATGCGGTCAAGGCCGTGCCGGGCGCCGGCCTGAACGTGCCGATCTGGATACTCGGCTCCAGCCTGTTCGGCGCGCAGCTGGCCGCCGCCATGGGGCTGCCCTATGCATTTGCCTCGCATTTCGCGCCGGCGCAGATGATGCAGGCGATCAGTATGTACCGTTCCACTTTCCAGCCGTCTGCGCAACTGGACAAGCCGTACGTGATGCTCGGCTTCAACGTGTTTGCGGCGGACAGCGAAGATGAGGCACACTTGCTCGCGACCTCGATGCAGCAGGCATTCGTCAACCTGCGCAGCGGCCACCCGAAGAAGTTGCAGCCGCCGGTGGCAGGCTATTACGACACGCTGCCGCCGCAGTTCTGCGATATGCTCGACGACGTGCTGGCCTGTTCCGCGATCGGTGCGCCCGATACGGTGCGGCAGGCGCTGCAGGCATTCATCGAACAGACCGGCGCGGACGAGCTGATGATCACCTCTCAGATCTTCGACCATGCCGCGCGGCTCAGGTCGTACGAGATTACGGCCGGGATTCACGCAACACTGGATTGAGCGACAGCTATGTGGATACAAAAGGAAATATGCCTGCAACCGCGGGCCCGGGGCTTTCACCTGATCACCGAGGAACTGTTGCGCGAACTGCCCGAGCTGCGCAATTTCAGCATCGGCATGATGAATGTTTTCATCCTGCACACCTCGGCATCGCTCACGCTCAACGAGAATGCCGACCCCACGGTGCGTCAGGATTTCGAGAGTTACTTCAATCATGCGGTGCCCGAAAATGAGCCGTACTACCTGCACCAGGACGAAGGCCCGGATGACCTGCCCGCGCATATCAAATCCAGCATGCTCGGCAACAACCTGAATATCCCGGTTGCCAATGGCCGGCTCAGGCTGGGGACCTGGCAGGGGATATACCTGTGCGAACACCGCAACTACGGCGGCAACCGGCGGCTGGTGGTGACGGTACAGGGCGAGCGCCAATGACGACCCCGCCTGATGCGCTGCTGTTCGTTGCCCCGGGTTGCCCGCACTGTGCGACCGTGTTGCGCGGGCTGGACGAACTGGCCGGGCAGGGTCGGGTCGGGAAGCTGACGGTGGTAGACGTGGCCGAGCATCCCGAACAGGCGGAAAAATTCGGCGTGCGCGCTGCACCCTGGCTGCGGCTGGGCCCGTTCACGCTGACCGGCGCGCACAGTTCGGCCGAACTGCGGCAGTGGGCCGAATGGGCGAACGGCGAGGAAGGGACGGCGCACTATGTCGAGCACCTGTTAAAGCAGGGCGGCTACCAGCAGGCCGCGGCATTCATCGACGTCAACATGCGGCGCCTCAAGCCGCTGCTTGCCATCGTCGCCGATCCCGGTGCCGACCTGCATGTGCGCCTCGGGGTCAGCGCGTTGCTCGAAGCGCACGCCAACACGCCGGTGCTGCAGAGCCTGTTGCCGCAACTGGCAGAACTCACCCGCCATGCCGACTATCGCGTGCGCGCCGACGCGTGTTACCTGCTCGGCCTTACCGGCAGTGCCGCCGCACTCACGCCTGTCGAGGCCTGTCTCGACGATGCACACAAAGAGGTGCGGGAAATCGCGGCAGAGGCGATGGATGCGCTGAAGAAACGGAATGTGAAAACGTGATGCGGAGCGGGTATGCCGCTAGCGCGCATATCCGATCGCCTGCAGTGCCGCGTAAATCTTTTCGGCCAGCAGTGCATGTCCCGCAGCATTGGGGTGTATCTGGTCGCCCTTGAGCTTGGGGTCGGAAAGCACGTCGGCGATTGCGTCCTCGATCAGCGGAACCTGCTGTGCTTCGGCGATTTTCCGGTAGAAATCGGGTGCCGACAGGTGCTGGAAAACTGCCCCCATCACGTTGGGCTCGGGCGTTGCGAGCAGCACCGCTTTTGCGCCGTGTGCCTTGACCAGCGCGAGCATCTGCTCGAGATTGGCGACGGTCTCCTGTTGCGGGATGTGGCGCAGCATGTCGTTGCCGCCCAGCGTGATCAGCACCAGCACCGGAGCGTGCTGTTCGAGCAGGTAGGGCAGTCTCTTCAGCGCGTCGGCGCTGGTGTTGCCGTTTATGCCGCCGTTGATTACGGCCCATCCGGTTTTCTGCTCCAGCAGTGCGGGCCAGGCCTGTGCGGTGGTGACGCCGGCGCCTGCGGTCAGGCTGTCGCCCAGCGCCAGCACCGGGCTGTCGGCGGGCAGGGCTTGTTCTTTGGCTTTGCCGGAGCAGGCGGCGAGCAGCACCGCGGCGGCGACCAGCAAAAGCCAGCGGATGGCGGATCGGTGCAGCCTGCCTGAATGAGTCGGGAGACGGATTGGATGCATGGCGGAAAGGTAGCGCAATCGAGTGATTTTGGCCACCCGCCCGGCTATGCCTGCCACACGCCGAATCCCGCCTCGCGCAGGTCGATGCCGATTTCCACTTCGCGTTCGCAGGCCTCGTCATACGACATCGGGTTGAAGCCTTCGTACAGGTCGGGCAATAGCCGCAAGCCATATTCTTTGGCGTAGCGGTTGGACTGGATGCCGGCCTTGTGCTTGTCGAAGCGCAGGTCGGGATCGAGCCCGGTCATGCCGACGTAGACGCAGGGCTTGCCCGGAATGTAGCCGGGATTGCACTTCCTGAATCTGGCTTCGTGCAGGACGTCTTTCGACAGTTCGATCACATAGACGTGGTAGTGGTTGCGGCGCGCCATCTGGCAACCCGTTTATTTACTCTTTGGCTGGCTTGGTGATGTTGATTACTTGCGCACTCGGCGGTTCGCCGTCCGCGTAATAGGGTTTGGCCTGGTCGAAGTCGAGCGCCTCGGCCAGCTCTTTTTCGCGCTCCGAAATCAGGCCGAAACAATCCTTGATGTCCTGGATGGTGTTCTCCGATAGCGGGTTGGTGCGTCCGCCGTGCGGGGTGACGTCTTTGACGATATTGCCCAGGGTTTTGCGCATCAGGCGCAGGATGCGCTGTTCCTTGCTTAACTCTTTTGCGTCCATGGATATAGCCCATCTTGAGTTGAAAGAAGTCACTTTACTGGAATTATCGCGGGGACGGGTTTGAAATTATTTTTCGCATATGCACTATCATTGTCCGGAACAGCGTCGCATTTCTTGTTCCCCGGAGTCCGCACCATGAAATTCCATCCGCTCGCCAGCTACCTGATTGCCGCCACGCTTGCGCTTGGCCAGTTCAATGCACAGGCCGCTTCGCAGCCACCGGTCGCCGCCGAACACGGCATGGTGGTGACGGCGCAGCATCTCGCAACGCATGTCGGCGTCGACGTGCTGAAGGCAGGCGGCAACGCGGTGGATGCGGCAGTGGCGGTGGGCTATGCGCTGGCGGTGGTTTATCCGGCGGCGGGCAATCTCGGCGGCGGCGGCTTCATGACGATAGCGCTGGCAGACGGGCGCAAGACTTTCCTCGATTTTCGCGAGAAGGCGCCGCTGGCTGCGACGGCGAACATGTACCTCGACAAGGACGGCAACGTGGTGAAGGGCGCGAGCACTTATGGCTACCTCGCGGTCGGCGTACCGGGTACGGTATCGGGCATGGAGCTGGCGCGTGAGGAGTACGGCACGATGCCGCGTGCCGCACTGCTCGCTCCGGCGATCCGCTATGCGCAGCAGGGCTTTGTGCTCAGGCCGGGCGATGTCGAGATGCTGGCGACCGCGACCGATGCCTTCAGGAAAGATCCGGCTTCAGCCTCGATTTTCCTGAAGCATGGCGAGCCGTTCCGTGCCGGGCAGAAGCTGGTGCAGCATGACCTTGCGCGCACGCTGCGGCGGATCAGCCAATCGGGTGCGGATGGTTTCTACAAGGGGCCGGTCGGCGCCGCCATTGTGGCGAGCATGCGGGCGGGCGGCGGCATCATCACCCAGGCCGACCTCGACCAGTACCGCGCGCGCGAACTCAAGCCGGTCGAATGCAGTTACCGCGGCTACGGCATCGTGTCGGCGCCGCCGCCGAGTTCCGGCGGCGTGACGCTGTGCGAGATGCTGAACGTGCTCGAGGGCTACCCGCTGCACGATCTCGGCTATCGTTCGGCGCAGGCGATGCAGTACCAGATCGAGGCGATGCGCCATGCCTATGTCGACCGCAACAGTTATCTCGGCGACCCGGACTTTGTGCACAACCCGCTCGACCGCCTGCTCTCGCCCGCCTATGCCGCAAAAATCCGCGCGGCGATCGATCCGCACCAGGCCGGTGTTTCCAGCGACATGGCGCCCGGCGTCGCGCCACACGAAGGCACCAATACCACGCATTACTCGATCATCGACCGGTGGGGCAATGCGGTGTCGGTGACCTATACGCTGAACAACTGGTTCGGCGCCAAGGTCACCGCCGCGCATACCGGTGTGCTGCTGAACGACGAGATGGACGACTTCACCAGCAAGGTCGGCGTGCCGAACAGTTACGGCCTGGTGCAGGGCGAGGCGAATGCGATCGCACCCGGCAAGCGCCCGCTGAGTTCCATGACGCCGACCATCGTCACCCGGGACGGCAAACCGGTGATGGTGCTCGGCACGCCCGGCGGCAGCCGCATCATTACCGTGGTGCTGCTCACCATGCTCAATGTGATCGACTACGGCATGGACATCCAGCAGGCGGTGGATGCGCCGCGCTTCCACCAGCAATGGCTGCCCGATTACACCAATCTCGAGGCGGGGGCGATCAGTCCCGGGGTGCGCGCCACGCTTGCAGGATGGGGGCAGAAATTCGGCCCGCCGCAGGAGGCCAACCACGTCGCGGCGATCCTGGTGGGGGCGTCCAGGCTGGGCGGCAAGCCGCTCGGCGACAATCGCTATTACGGTGCAAACGATACGCGCCGCCACACCGGGCTGGCGCTGGGGTACTGATGGCTAGTAGCCGAGTGCGCGCGCGCCCTGGTAGAAAGTGATGCTGACCAGCCACGCCAGTGACAGCGACCAGAGGATGGAAACCAGCGTGAAGCCGGTATTTTTCGATTCGCTGCGCAGGGTGGCAATGGCGGACAGGCAGGGCGTATAGATCAGTGTGAACAGCATGAAGCTGTAGGCCTGCACCCAGTCCAGCTGCCCGGCCAGCTCATTGGTCAGGGCGTGGCCGGAGAGCCCGTAGATGACCGCGAGCGAACCGATCACGATTTCCTTGGCGACGAAGCCGAAGATCAGCGCAATGGTCAGCTCCGGCGTGATGCCGGTCGGGGCGAACAGCGGATGCAGCCAGCCGCCGACGATGCCGGCCCAGGTGTCGGCGCTGGCCGGTGCGGCGGAAGGCGGCATGTGGGTGAGCAGCCATACCAGCACCACGCCGGCGACGATGAACTTGGTGGCGCGATGCACGAAGTGATGCACTTCATGCCAGCCGCGCAGCACCATCTGGCGCAACGTGGGGAAGCGGTACGGCGGCAGTTCCAGCACGAACGGTTCGTTGCTCGGGAAGAAGCGCTTGAACAGCAGTGCGGTGAGGATGGCGCTGGCAAAGCTCAGCAGGTACAGGCTGAACAGCACCAGCGCGGCCGATTTGGGCGCGAACAGCGCGGCGGTGATGAATACGAACACCTGCAGCCGCGCCGAGCACAGCGAGAACGGGATCACCAGCATGGTGAGCAGGCGCAGCGTGCGCGAGCGCATCACGCGCGTGCCCATCAGTGCCGGCACGTTGCAGCCGAAGCCCATCAGCAGCATCACGAAGCTGCGTCCGTCCAGTCCCATCTTCGCCATCAGCGCATCCATCAGGAAGGCGGCGCGCGACAGGTAGCCGGTGTCCTCGACGATGGCCATGAACAGGAAGAACAGCACGATGATCGGCACAAAGGTGGCGACCGTGGCCACGCCGTTGTAGATACCGTCCAGCAGCAATCCCTGCAGCGCGTCGGGCAGGCTGCTCAGTAGCGGCACCAGCGCTGCGTCGTGCAGCCATGTGAACAGCATGCCGACGCCGGTTTGCAGCGGCTGGCCGAAAAAGAAGATCGCCTGGAACAGCAGGAACATGATGCCGAAGAATATCGGCAGTCCCAGCCACGGATGCAGCATCAGCCGGTCGAGTTGGGTGGTGAGGTTGTCGGACATGCGCGCGGGCACCTGCACCGAATGCTGCAGCACGCGCGCCATTTCGCTTTCGATGTACTCGTCCTGCTCAAGCTGGTCGCGTAGCTGCTCGGCCATGCCCGGCGTGGTGTAGCGCAGCGCCTTGGTGGCCGCCTGCAATGCTTCCGGATAGCCGCTGCCGTATTTTGCGCTGAGCAGGAAAATCGGAATGCCGAGCGCCTCGGACATTTTCCCGGCGTCGATGGTGATGCCGAACTTGCGCGCTTCGTCCGCCATGTTGAGCAGCACCACCATGTTCAGGTTGAGCTGCCTGAGTTGCAGCAGCAGGCTGAGCTGGCGCTCGATCTGGGTGGCGTTGAGCACGACCAGCGCGAGGTCGGGCACGTTCTCATGCAGGAAATGGCGCACCACTTGCTCGTCTTCGGAGAAGCCGTGCAGGTCGTAGATGCCGGGCAGGTCGATGACCTCCACCATGTCGCTGCCGAGCAGGATCTTGCCGGTCAGCAGTTCCACGGTAATGCCGGGCCAATTGCCGACACGTGCCGATGCGCCGGTCATGCGGTTGAACAGGGTGGATTTGCCGGTATTGGGCATGCCCAATAACGCAATGCGCTTCATACCTTCCGGACCTTGATCTGCTCCGCCTCGTTCTTGCGTACCAGGATGTCGGTGGTGCCGATGCGTACCTGCAACGGGCCGGAGAAGCGCGCCTTGCGGATGACTTCGATATGTTTGCCCGTGCGGAAGCCCATTGCCAGCAGGCGCTGGTGCAACGGCTCATCGGTGTGGATCGCGACGATGGTCGCGCCCTCCCCGGGGGTGAGGCTGGAAAGTGCTACGGCAGGCATGATGCGGTAATAAGTGGTGACACCGGCATTATTCCACAGCGGCCACTGTTTTAGCTACGGCATAGCGTTTTGCCGACGGCGGGGCGGTCTTTGCCGGAACCGGGGTTTTGTCATGTGATGCGCGGCCGGTTTGCGGTAGAATACCGGCTTTTCCGCAGTGGCAGATAGCGATGATTAAGGGCAGCATTGTTGCGATTGTGACTCCGATGCAGGAAGACGGCAGCCTGGATATGGCTGCATTCCGCGCATTGATTGATTTCCACATCGAGCAGGGAACGGACGGCATCGTGGTGGTGGGAACCACCGGCGAGTCGCCTACCGTCGACCTGGCAGAGCATGAATCACTGATTCAGGTTGCGGTGGAGCATGCTGCCGGACGTATTCCGGTGATCGCCGGCACCGGTGCCAACTCGACCGCGGAAGCCATCGAACTGGCAGCGTTCTCGAAAAAGGCGGGTGCCGATGCCAGCCTGACCGTGGTGCCGTACTACAACAAGCCGACGCAGGAAGGGCTGTACCAGCACTTCAAGGCCATCGCCGAGGCGGTGGACATGCCGCACATCCTGTACAACGTGCCGGGCCGTACCGCTGCCGACATGAGCAACGACACGGTGCTGCGCCTGGCGCAGATTCCGAATATCGTCGGTATCAAGGACGCAACCGGCAACATCGAGCGCGGCAGCGACCTGCTGCAGCGTGCACCGAAAGATTTCGCCATCTACAGCGGCGACGATGCGAGCACCTTGGCGCTGATGCTGCTGGGTGCACACGGCACCATCTCGGTTACCGCCAACGTCGCGCCGAAGCTGATGCACGAGATGTGCATGGCCGCGCTCGACAACGATGTGCTTACCGCACGAGAAATCAATTTCCGCCTGCTCGGTTTGCATCGCCAGCTGTTCGTCGAGGCCAACCCGATCCCGGTAAAATGGGCGGTGGCGCGCATGGGCAGGATGAGCAACAGCTTGCGCCTGCCGCTGACGCCGCTGACCGAGGCGGCACAGCCGGTGGTGGAAAATGCGATGCGCCAGGCAGGGGTAATTTGACGTGTCGGAAATGAATCGAATGACCAGGACAGCTAATTCAAGGAGCAGCATGAAAACGCTACACATAGCCGTAATAACGACCTGCCTGTTGGCGATAGCCGGATGCCAGACACTGGGCATCGAAAAGAAACGCGTTGATTACAAGTCTGCCGCTACCCGGGCGCCTTCGCTGGAAGTGCCGCCGGACCTGACCGTGCCTGCCGCGGAAGACCGCTATGCGATTCCCGAGGGCAACGGCGAGAGCGTGGAAAGCTATTCCGATTACGCCAAGGGCGGCAGCGGACAGCCGGCCTACGCGACGGGCAATGTGCTGCCGCCGGTGAAGGGTGCGCAGCTCGAGAAGAACGGCGCACAGCGCTGGCTGGAAGTGGATGGCCCGGCCGAGAGTGTGTGGCCCAAGGTCAAGGCGTTCTGGCAGCAGAATGGTTTCGCCATCAAGAGCGAGAATCCGCAGGCCGGCGTGATGGAAACCGACTGGGCCGAGAACCGCGCCGACATTCCCGAGGGCGGAATCCGCAGCATGCTCGGCAAGGTGTTCAGCGACGTTTACGATTCCGGTACGCGCGACCGCTACCTGACTCGCCTGGAGCGCAGCAAGGACGGCAAGAGCACGGAGGTCTACATCACCCATTACGGCATGCAGGAAGTGCTGACCGGGGCGGACAAGGATTCTTCCAAGTGGGAACCGCGTCCGCGTGACCCGGCACTGGAAGCCAGCATGCTGCAAATGATGCTGGCCAGCATGGGTGGCAGCGATGCCGGCACAGCCGGTAGCGCGGTGGCGGGCGACGGTACGCAGCCGGTGCTGCAACGCCTGTCCGACGGCAGCACCGCTATCGTGCTGAACCAGCCGTTTGACCGCAGCTGGCGCCAGGTCGAACTGGCGCTGGAGCAGGCCGGCATCGCGGTGGACGACAAGGACCGCGCCAACGGCGTGCTGTACCTGCGTCCGGTGAAGAAGGAAGAAGGCATCCTCGACAGCCTGGAATTCTGGAAGAGCGAGGATGACAAGCAGCCGTCGCGCATGCAGGTGTCGGTGCACCAGGATGCCACGGGTTGCGTGGTGACGGTCAGCACGGCGGAAGGCGGCAGCAATGCCGATACCCAGCGCGTGATCGACACGCTGTACCAGAACATGGGAACACAGACTTCCGTCGCGAGCGGCGGCTCGCACGTGGTTGCGGCGGCAGCGCTGCCCTATGCGCCGCCCAAGCTGCAGGGTTCCGGCAACAGCAAGACCATCCTGCTCAGCGCATCGATGGACCGCTGCTGGAACGACGTGCAGATGGCACTGGAGCGCGCCGAGATGAAGCCGGTTGACACCGACCGCCCCAACGGCAAGCTGTATCTGCCTGCAGCCGACCGCGACCAGGAAGGCAGCTGGTTCAACCGCCTGGCGTTCTGGAAGAGCGGTGACATCAAGATGGCGCGTCCCGAAGTCGTGGTGCGTGAAGTTGCCGGCGGTTGCGAAGTGTCGGCCAACGACGGCAACGGCGGCACCAACGAGGCGACGCAGCACATCATCGATACGCTGTACCAGAACCTCAGCCAGTAAAGCCATGCGCTTTGCCTTACTCGGCAGCGGCAGCGAAGGCAATGGATTGGTGGTGCAGGCGGGCGGCAGCAGCATCCTGATGGACTGCGGTTTCACCCTGGCCGAGACGGCTGCCCGCCTGGCGCGTCTCGGCCTCGAAGCCGCACAGCTCAGCGGCATCGTGGTGACGCACGAGCATGGCGACCACATTTCCGGGGTGGCGCGCCTCGCGCGCAAGCATGATCTGCCGGTGTGGATCACCCACGGCACGCTGCGCGCACATGCCAGGACGCTGGCCGGCCTGTCCGCCATCACCGAGATCAATCCCCATGAGTCTTTCGCCATCGGCGCGTTGCAGGTGCAGCCGTATCTGGTGCCGCACGATGCAGCGGAGCCGGTGCAGTACGTCTTCGGTGACGGCAGCAAACGCCTCGGCGTGCTCACCGATGCGGGCTGTTCCACGCCGCATATCGAAGCGACGCTGAACGGTTGCGACGCGCTGGTGCTGGAGTGCAACCACGATGCGCAGATGCTGGCCGACGGCGATTATCCTTACAGCCTCAAACAGCGCGTCGGCGGACGTCTCGGCCATCTCAGCAATGATGCAGCGGCAGCGCTGCTGGCGCGCCTGTCCACCGGTAATCTGCAACACATCGTGGCTGCACATCTGAGCAGCCGCAACAACCGGCCCGAGCTGGCCGTTCGTGCATTGAGCGGCGCCTTGAATTGCAGCGAGGAGTGGATTGCCGTGGCGACGCAGGAGGCGGGACTGGACTGGCGCGAAGTATAGAAGGGGTTGCCATGGAATAAAAAAGCCGGCTTGCGCCGGCTTTTTTATTGGCGTGTGAATCCGCTTAGTTCTTTGCGGGTTCAGTGGCCGGGGCCGCTTCAGCTGGAGCAGCTTCAGTAGCAGAAGCTGCAGCCGGTGCGGATGCTGCTTCAACAGCCGAAGCTGCAGCCGGTGCAGGCGCAGCAGCGGGTGCCGGTGCGGCGGCAGGCGCTTCAGGAGCCTCAGCGGGTTTTTTATCACAAGCGGCCAGGGACAATGCCAACAGAGCAGCAACCAGAGCAGAACGTTTCATTTTTATATCCTTCAGATTAAGTAATGTATCAGCTTGCCCGTCGCGGCGGGATGCCTCGACAAAGCGGCGGAATTCTAGCAATTCCATGGAAAAATGCTAGTGATGGCTGATAGTTACAGTCCCAGCGTGGTGGCGGCAGCCCCGGGATGCGAGGCGCTCCACATCTCCATGAAACGTGCATGCAGGGTGCGCGCGCCTTCCGGGTCATTTTGCGCGAAAATGCCGCGCGGATCGTCGAAGTGGAAGCGGCGCACAAAGTGCGACAGGTCGGCCACGGCGAACGGTTCGGATATCTGTTGCAGGTGTGCCGGGGTCTGGTAGATGTGCATGCTGTGCGCGAATTGCTGCAGCAGCATCATTACGCGCGGGCAGCGTTGTATCAGGTACGTAGTGCTATGCGCCAGCAGGTGCAGGCGGTTGTTCGGATTGGACAGCAGAAAGGCGCGCAAGGTGTTGTAGCGCGCCTCGGCATTGAAACCGGTGTTCTCGTAATTCTTTTCAAACACGAAGAGCTCGTGCTGCGCCAGTCTGCACAGGCTGTCCAGTGCCGCGATGTAATCGGCATTGCCGTCCAGCGCGGTATGTTGCAGGGGGTCGCTCATGATGACGCCTTTCGCTTGTTCGCCATGGGGGCAATATAGCCGTCGCTGTACCACTGGTAAAGCAGGTCGAGCGCTTCCTGCGGCAAGCCGGCGCCAGGCGCCAGGCAGCGTTCGTCGGCCAGCACGCGCAGTGTGCGATAGGATGCCGCGCCGAGCTTGTGGGCCGTACCGTTGATGAATACGCTGCTGCCATGGCATAGCATCTGGGTTTTCAGGTTCAGCGCCACGCCACGCGTCAGCACGGCCTGTGCGAAGCGTTCGCGGCTGAGCGGCCGGGCAGGGGCATCGAAGAAAATATGCGGCTTCGGCTCGCTCAGGTAGCTGCCGAGAAAGGCGGCGATGTCGCGCCGGTTCCACTGTATCCGGCTGATGGCCTGCTCCACCTGATCGAGCATGGCGGCGCTGATCTCCGAGGGATGGCGCTGCGCCTTGAGGCCGGGATCGGCATACATGCCGTCGACACAGATGTGGTCCTGCAGGTGCACCAGGAATTGCTCCGCCAGTTCCTGGTAGGCCGGGGTGCGGAAGCCGATGGAGTAGGTCATGCACTCGTCCTCGGCGACGCCGTTGTGCGCGCAATGCGGTGGCAGGTAGAGCATGTCGCCCGGCGCCAGCAGCCATTCCTGCTCCACCTTGAAATCCTTGAGGATGCGCAGCGGCACGCCCTCGATCAGCGTGTGGTCGGCCTGGGTGGAAATCTGCCATCGGCGGTGCCCCGAGCCCTGCAGCAGGAAGACGTCGTAGGAGTCGAAATGCGGACCGACCCCGCCGCCTTTGGGGGCATAGCTCACCATCAAGTCGTCGAGCCGTGCATGCGGCACGAAATTGAAATGTTTCAGCAGTTCGGCGGCTTGCGGCAGGTGATGGTTGACCCCCTGCACCAGCACCGTCCACTTCATTTTTTCCATGCCGGCAAAATCTTCGGGCTCGAACGGCGCCTGGTACAGCTCCCATTTGTTGCGCCGATGCACCACTGCGCGCGCCTGCGCATCCGGGTCGCAGGCCAGTTCCAGCAATTGTTGCGGATTCAGTAAGCCATTGAAATGTGGTATTGCCTGGCGGATCAATAGCGGTTTTTTCTGCCAGTAATCGCGCAGGAATTCGTTTACCGAGAGGCCGCCGAGCAGGGTAGAGGGCTTGTTCATGCGCGGAATTATAACTGTGCCGGCACGCTATAAAAATAATTTCCCTAAAATGAAACTGCGCTAGAATGACCCGCAGGAGGAGCAGCCACATGTTGTTGCAAGCAGGAACAGATGCACCGCACTTTGAGTTGCCCGATGCAGATATGGAAACATTCAGCCTGTCGGCGTGGCGCGGCAAGAAAACCATAGTCCTGTATTTCTATCCCAGGGACGATACGCCGGGCTGTACCATGGAAGCGAACGAATTCACCGACCTGGAAGATGCCTTCGCCAGGCTGGATGCCATGGTGGTCGGCGTCAGCCGCGACGATTGCCTGAGCCATGCGGAGTTCCGCGACAAGTACGGCCTGTCCGTGCAGTTGCTTTCCGATACCGACGGGCGCGTATGCAAGAGCTACGGCGTGCTCTACGACAAGGAAGTCGACGGCCACAAGAAAGTCGCGATCAAGCGTTCCACTTTCGTCATCGACAAGCAGGGGAAATTGCGCCATGCCATGTATGGCGTCCAGGCCCATGGCCATCCGCAGGAAATTCTACAATTACTTAAGGAAATGAAATGAAGATAGCAAAAGACACCGTTGTCTCGCTGCGTTATGTGCTGACCGATGCCGACGGCGCATTGCTGGAAAAAATCGAAGAGCCGGTGAGCTACCTGCACGGCGGCTATGACGGCATTTTCCCCGTGGTCGAAGAAGCCCTGCACGACAAGGAAGAGGGTGCGCAATGCGATATCGTCATGAAGCCGGAAGATGCCTTCGGTGAATACGAACATGAATTGGTACGCGTCGAACCGCGCGGCATGTTCCCGGCGGAAGTTGCGGTCGGCATGCAGTTCGAGGGCGGTGCGGAAGGCGACGACGATGAGGACTACATGCTCTACACCGTGGTCGAAGTCACCGATTCGGAAGTGACCGTGGACGGCAACCACCCACTCGCCGGCAAGACGCTGAACTTTTCCTGCACCGTCACCGGCGTGCGCCCGGCGACAGCCGAGGAGCTGGAGCATGGCCATGTGCACGGCGAAGGTGGCCACCACCACTAGGTTGTAGCTGCACACAAAAAAGCCCGCTTGCTGCGGGCTTTATTATTTGCAGCAGGGGTAGTTCAGATCGCGCAACTTTCCAGTTCGCGCAATTCGCCCAGGTAGCTTTCCACGCGCTGGTGCAGCGTTTCGGGGGCGGCGAGGATGTCGCACGCCAGCGAGAACAGCGGATAGGCGCGCCAGTCGAACAGGTGGTATTGCTCCACCATCTGCAGGGTGTGCACGCCCTCGCCCGAGATGTCCGACCACTCACCCAGCACCAGTTTGCGCCCCAGCGTATGGTGATGTGAATCCTCGCTGGTGCCGGTGGTCAGCAGGTCGCCCAGTCCGGCGTAGCTGTAAGGCGTGTGCGCCTGCCCGCCGAACGATTGCACGATGCCGGACAGTTCCGCGATGGCGGCGACCATCAAATGCCCACGCATGTTCTTGCCCAGCTTCAGTTCGTCCGCCACGCCGAACAGGATGGCATAGACGTTTTTCAGGATCACCGACCAGCTCCTGCCGTGCAGGTCCATCGCATGCAGGCACACCAGCGTGCTGCCGCGGAACAGGTCGCGGATCACCGCAAAATCCGCCGCGTCCGACAACACCACGTCGGCAAAGCCGTGCAGCCCAGCGCTGAGTTCCTCCGCGATCATCGGCCCGTACATCACGCCGTAGTGGTGGCCGGCGGTGAATGCGTTTTCGAACACCTGCGCCGCCGTGCGTCCCGCTTCATCCAGCCCCTTGGCGATGGTCAGGCACAGGCTGTCCCGCGCAAGATAAGGCTCGATGCGGCTGGCGATTGCATGGTGCGGGTTGACCGGCAGGCAGAACAGCACCACCTGCGCCGCGGCGACTTCCTGCTCCAGTGTGGCATGGCTGCCCCGGATGACGCCGTCGACATCCCAGATGTGCACATCGTGCCGTGCACCGAGCAGATGCTCCATCGCATGGCCCATCCGGCCATAGCCCAGAATCAATACGCGTTGTTTCATGCCTGTCCCTCGTCCAGAGTAATGCCCGGTAACAGGCGCAACCTTACCATTTTGCTAGCTGCCGCTGGCGCGAAACCATCCGGCAATACTGCGCCGGGTGGTGTGGGAGGTGAGTACCTCGTGCGGAAACGACTCGCTCAGGAAGATCACCATCTTGCCGAATGTCGGGGTGACCGTTGCCAGCACCGACTCGCCGGTTGGGTCAAACAGCACCAGTTCGCCGCCATCGCCGGGCTGCCAGTCCTCGTTCAGGTACAGGATGGTGGAAAGTATGCGGTTCCTTTTGCCGCGCAGCACGTCGGAGTGTTTGGCATAGCCTGTACCTGCGCCATAAATGGCATAGTGGCACTCGAAATCGAACAGCCCCAGAAACAGTGCCGCATTCAGGCCGAGGCGCAGTTCTTCCATCCAGGCCAGATAGGCCCGGTCGACGCGGTTGTTCGCATCCAGCCAGTTGATGATGTCGCCGCGTATCGAGCCGATTTGCTGTTTTTCCGCACCCCTGCCGATGCTCGCGGCATGAAACCGTCCGGAGCCGTCATCGTGGCAACGCATCAGCAACTGTGCGGACAATGCATCCGGAAGCGGCTTATCTAGAATGATATAGCCGTTATGCTCAAGCTGCGCAGCAATTTCGGCTATGTTCATAAGTGGCGCGAGTCTATCAGTTCTGTATATCTTTTCCATATATTCTAGTTGCTTAGCTTTTCTCTGTGGCAGATCGGATCAGCCCTCTTGTGGTGACATTCTGGCAAGTGATACGCTTCCGGCATAAATGTCGGGGGATGGTGTGATGGATAGGACGATGAAACTGCGTGCCGTGTCAGACAACGCAAAAAGCGATGTCTCGCACGGCAATCTGACGGAAGAGCAAAACAAGCTGCTTGAGCTTTCAAAGCGAAATGCCCAACTCGAAGAAGAAAACAAAAAGGCGCTCGATTACCTGAAGACCATCGAGCAGCTCAAGGGGCATCTCAGGCAGGAGCAAGCCAGGACCGCCGAGCTGGAAAACAAGATGAAGAACCTGGTTGCACTGGAAGAACAGGAATCGGCCAGGAAGAAAGCGCTGATCGAGGAAGAGAAGAAGAAAACGCTCGAACAGGCAAAGGCGGCCGAACAGTTGCGCGAGTTGCTCAAGCAGGAACAGGCCAGAATGGGCGAACTGGATACCAAAATCAAAAACCTGGCCGCGCTCGAAGTACAGGAATCTGGCCGGAAAAGCGCCCAGCTTGAAGAAGAGAAGAAGAAAACGCTTGAACAACTGAAAGCCGTCGAGCAGCTGAGCGCGAGCCTCAAGCAGGAACAGGCGAAAATGGCCGAGCTGGAAGCCAGGATGAAAGAAACCACTGCGCTGGAAACCCGGGTCAGGGAACTGACCGAAGCGCTCGGCAAGATTTCTGCAATTGCGGCGACCGGCAAGGCGTAGCGTTTCTCCTGATTCGGTAAACGCTGCGGATTCAATGCCATTTCAGGGTGACTGCGCGGGCGTTTCGCCGCAGCCTCGCAGTCCTGCTTGTGTGTCCTGACCTATCGGGTATCATGCGCGGCTTCACATCTGCGGCGCTATTTCATGTCCCTTTCTACCTCGCAAAAACGCTGGTTGCCGCCGCTGGCGCTGCTCGTGCTCACGCTCATCTGGGGCTATAGCTGGGTCATCGCCAAGCAGGCGCTGCATTACGCGCCACCGTTCGCGTTTGCGGCGGAACGCTGCGCGGGCGCTGCGCTGACGCTGATGCTGGTGGTCAAACTCACCGGCCGCTCGTTCAGGTTGCCCGCACCCGGCGCGACGCTCGCCATCGCGCTGGCGCAGGTCTCCGGCTTCATGGCGTTCCAGACCTGGGCGCTGGTCGAAGGCGGCCCCGGCAAGACCGCGGTGCTGATCTTCACCATG
>WGNQ01000020.1 GCA_016124455.1 Sideroxydans sp.
GCACCCTACGTATTACCGCGGCTGCTGGCACGTAGTTAGCCGGTGCTTCTTCTGCCGGTACCGTCATTAGTCGCGATTATTCACCGCAACCGTTTCTTCCCGGCTGAAAGAGCTTTACAACCCGAAGGCCTTCTTCACTCACGCGGCATGGCTGGATCAGGGTTGCCCCCATTGTCCAAAATTCCCCACTGCTGCCTCCCGTAGGAGTCTGGACCGTGTCTCAGTTCCAGTGTGGCTGGTCGTCCTCTCAGACCAGCTACAGATCGTCGCCTTGGTAGGCCTTTACCCCACCAACTAGCTAATCTGATATCGGCCGCTCCGAAAACGTGAGGTCCTTGCGGATCCCCCACTTTCCCCCTCAGGGCATATGCGGTATTAGCGTACCTTTCGGTACGTTATCCCCCATTTCCGGGTACGTTCCGATATATTACTCACCCGTTCGCCACTCGCCACCAGGTGCAAGCACCCGTGCTGCCGTTCGACTTGCATGTGTAAAGCATGCCGCCAGCGTTCAATCTGAGCCAGGATCAAACTCTTCAGTTCAATCTCTGCTTCTTCATTTATCCACCCGATTGCTCAGGCAGATCGATCTCACTCAAAGCGAATTACATATTCGTTCTTCGACTTCGTGTGAGCTAGTGCTTTATAGTTCGAGTCGTCACTCAACACAGACTAAACCATGCATCATGACAGCCAGAAAACACATACCCACACTCGTCGGTTGTCTTAAAATTTTTAAAGAGCGTTGCTGATTGGGTTGCGGGGGCAGGATTTGAACCTACGACCTTCGGGTTATGAGCCCGACGAGCTGCCAGACTGCTCCACCCCGCGTCAGCGAAGACCAGCACTATAGCAAAGCAGGAGAATCTCGTCAAACACTATCCAACTTTTCCGATGCAGCAATGCACCAGGCGGATCAGAATGGCTCAGGCATTAATTTTGACTTAAGAAACCATATGTAGGATGCCTCCATCATGAAGCGCATATTCCACCTGCTACTGATATTGCTCTTTGCACTCCTCCAGTGCATAACTCCGCTCGCACACGCTCATATTGATGAGTGCGACCGCGATAGCCGTACCTATCTACATCACGTAACGCCGCAGCTTGGCGACAATGCGCACAAACTGTCCCTTAGTGCCAAAAACCACTCCTCTCAAGCCATCTGGATGCCCCAAGGGCACCCCGGCAATGATCACATAAGCATCATAACCAGCCCAGCCAGCGTACAGCCAGCTCACGGTTTACGCCCCGAACACGCAAACCTGACGCCCCGACGTCTCTCTTACCACCTCTCATATTCCCCTCCCTCGTTCCATAAACCCTACACACAGGCCCCACCTGCAGCCGTCTAATCCATGACGGGCCACCCCCCTTGATTTAACCGATCAAGACGAGCAGCATTTCTGCATACGCCTTTGCAGAAACAAATTTCCGGAGCTCATTGAGTAATGAATAAAACTATTTTTACATGCTTGTTGCTTTCCTCTTTCTCATGGCAAAACGCCATGGCCGCGGACGAGATTACGCTCAAGCCAGAACAGATAAATTCCATAGGTATCAGCACGCTCACGTTAAGCGCTGAACAGCCCGGGGAGTTATCCGGCATGCCCGCCCAAGTTACCGTTCCCAGCAACCAGCTCTTCGTCATAACTTCGCCACTGCCTGCGCTGGTTGAGCAGGCCACAGCCGGGGTTGGCGATACCGTGAAGAAAGGTCAACTGCTTGCGCGCCTGCAAAGCCCGGCCCTGGCCGAAGCACAGCGTGGCCTACTGCAAGCCAGCACACAGGAACAGCTGGCGAAAGACAATCTTGCCCGGGACGACCAACTCTGGAAGGAAGGCATCATTTCCGAGAGCCGTTACCGCACCACCAAAAGCCTGTATATAGAAGCTCATGCCGCACTCATGGAACGCAGGCAAATGCTGCGCATGTCCGGCATGTCGGAAACGGCAATCACCAAGCTGCAAGAAGCCAATAATCCAAGCAGCCTGCTTGCAGTCACTTCGCCCATCGACGGGGTCGTTCTGGAAAAAACCGTCAGCGCAGGCCAGCGCCTGGATGCCGCAATGCCGCTGTTCAAAGTCGCCAAACTGGAGCCCTTGTCCCTTGAAATCCAGGTGCCGCTGAACAGCATGCAAGGACTGAGAGTCGGCGCCACCGTCACCATCCCGGCCTATAGCGCACAAGGCAAACTGATCGCGATCGGCCGCGGCGTGAGCGGGACCAACCAGAGCGTCATGCTGCGCGCCCTGATTGACCAAGGTACCAACAACCTGCGCGCCGGGCAATTTGTCGAGGCCAGCATCGAGACCACAGCAACAAATGTGGGTACGCAATGGAACGTACCCAACAGCGCATTGGCCCGAATCGCCGGCAAGGCCGTCGTGTTTGTTGAAACCACCAAAGGCTTCCGCCCCGAAAGCGTCACCGTCGTACATGAGGGGGCGCAGAACAGTGTCATCAGCGGTAACCTGAAGCAGGGCGAGAAAATCGCCGTACATGGTGTTTCGGCACTCAAGGCCAGCATGATGGGCATCGGCGGGGGCGAATAATCATGTTTTCCAAACTGGTCGAATTCGCGCTGACCCAGCGTCTGCTGGTCGCCGTACTCACGCTGCTGCTGATCGGCGCAGGCATCTCGGCATTTCGCGAGTTACCGATTGATGCCTTCCCCGACGTATCCACCACTCAGGTCAAACTGATCATGAAAGCACCGGGGATGACCCCGGAGGAAGTGGAAGCGCGCATTGTGGCGCCGATCGAACTGGAAATGCTCGGCATCCCCAACCAGCGCATCCTGCGCTCGATTTCCAAATATGCCATTGCCGACATCACCATCGACTTTCACGATGGCACCGACATCTATTGGGCACGCCAGCAAGTCGCCGAACGCCTGAACAACGTATTGCGCGACCTGCCCGCCGGCGTCAGTGGCGGCCTGGCGCCGATTACCACACCGCTTGGCGAGATGTTCATGTTCACCGTGGAGGGCAACGCTTCATTGGAGCAGCGCCGTACCGTGCTCGACTGGATCATCCGTCCGGCGTTGCGCACGCTTCCCGGTGTGGCCGATGTCAACTCGCTCGGCGGACTGGCCCGCAGCTTCGAGGTCGTGCCCGATCACACCGCACTGGCCGCGCGCGGACTATCGATGGCCATGCTGCAGCAGGCGTTGCAGAGCAACAACCGCAATGATGGTGCCGGGCGCCTCACCGATGGCGACGAAGCGCTGGTACTTCGCGCCGAAGGCAGCATCAAGACTCTCGATGATGTACGCAACATCGTCATTGCCAGCCCTGGCGCCGACCCGATCCGGGTCGGCGATATCGCACAGGTACGCATCGGCAGCCTGACCCGCTACGGTACTGTTACCAAGGATGGCAATGGTGAGGCCGTGGAGGGCCTGGTGCTCGGCCTGCGCGGCGCCAATGCACAGAAAGTGGTGGATGGCGTACGCGCCAAGCTCGCCGAAATTGCCCCCACCCTGCCCAAAGGCATCACCACCAAGGTATTCTACGACCGCGGCAGCCTGGTCAAGCGTGCCGTCGGCACGGTATCCAAGGCGCTCACCGAAGCCATCGTACTGGTAGTCGTGCTGCTGGTGTTGTTCCTCGGCAACCTCCGTGCCGCCATTGTCGTAGCGCTGGCCTTACCGCTGGCCGTGCTCGCCACCTTCATCCTGATGCAGCAGTTCGGCATGTCTGCCAACCTGATGAGCCTGGGCGGACTGGCCATCGCCATCGGCATGCTGGTCGACGCCGCCGTGGTGGTGGTGGAAAACATCATCAGCCACCTGGTACACAAACGCCAGCACATCCCCCATTTGCATGTCATCTACCGCGCGGTGAAAGAAGTCATCACCCCGGTCGCGGCAGGCGTGGCCATCATCATCATCGTGTTCCTGCCGCTGATGACGCTGCAAGGGCTGGAAGGCAAACTGTTCATCCCGGTTGCACTCACCATCGTATTCGCGCTGGCCGCTTCGCTGCTGTTGTCGCTGACGGTAATCCCGATGCTCGCTTCGTTCATGCTGAAGACGGCCAGTCATGAAGAACCCTGGCTGGTACGCAAGGCAATGGCGATCTACGTCCCGCTACTCAACAAGGCACTTGCCAAAGAGCGCACAGTACTGGCTGCCGCAGTTGCCATGCTGGTTGTAACCGGTGGCGTGTACACATTGATCGGCAAGACCTTCATGCCGGAAATGGATGAAGGCGACATCGTCATGCAGACCGCCAAGCTGCCCTCGATCAGCCTGGCGCAAACCGCCGAACTGGACGACCGCATCCAGCGCGCCATCCTGCATGCCGTGCCGGAAGTACAACACATCATTTCGCGCGCCGGTGCAGACGAACTGGGGCTGGACCCCATGGGGCTGAACGAGTCCGACAATTTCCTGGTGCTCAAACCACAGGCGGAATGGCGCAGCCCGGACAAAAACGCCATCATCGACGACATCCGCAAGGTCATGAAAAATTTTCCCGGCATCGAGTACAGCTTCACCCAGCCCATTGCCATGCGCGTTTCGGAGATGCTCACGGGTTCCCGCGGCGATGTGGCGATCAAGATATTCGGCACGGACATCGGAAAACTCAGCGAACTTTCCGAGCAAATGGTCAAGGTCATTTCCGGCATCAAAGGCAGCGAGGACACCTACACCGTCAAGAATGATGGCGTCCAGTATTACCGCGTAATCATCGATCGTCTGGCTGCCGGGCGCCTCGGCTTGAGCGTGGATGACATCAGCAACACGCTGCGCACACAGGTGGAAGGGCAACAGCTCGGCATTGTGATCGAATCCGGTCGCCGCACGCCATTACTGCTGCGCGGCGAAGCCGACGTACAGCAGTCTCCCGCGCTGTTTGCCGCACTGACCCTGCCGTTGCCGAACGGCCAGAACGTACCGCTGTCGGCGGTCGCCACGCTGAAACGCAGCGACGGCCCGGTGAAGGTGGACAGGGAAAACGGCAGCCGCATGGTGATCGTACAGACCAATGTGCGCGACCGCGACCTGGTTGGTTTCGTGGAAGAAGCCAAGGCCGCTGTCGCAAAGCAGATCCAGTTGCCGCCCGGCTACCACCTGACCTGGGGCGGCCAGTTCGAGAACCAGCAACGTGCGGCAGCACGCCTCGCAATAGTGGTACCGGTTGCGCTCGGCCTGATCTTCATGCTGCTGTTCGCCACCTTCGGCTCGGTACGCCAGGCGGCCCTGGTGCTGACCAATATCCCGTTCGCGCTGATCGGTGGCGTATTCGCGCTGTGGATCAGTGGTGAATATCTCTCGGTTCCCGCATCGGTCGGCTTCATCGCGCTGCTTGGCATCGCCGTGCTGAACGGCGTGGTCATGGTGTCATACTTCAACCAGTTACACAGCGAAGGCCTGGACATCACGCGCGTAGTCACCGAAGGTGCCAAGCGTCGCCTGCGCCCGGTGCTGATGACTGCCAGCATTACCGCCTTCGGCCTGCTGCCGCTGCTGTTCGCGCATGGCCCCGGTTCGGAAATCCAGAAACCGCTGGCCATCGTGGTCACCGGGGGATTGATCAGCTCGACACTGCTGACCCTGGTGATGCTGCCTATCCTGTACCGCCGTTTCGGCCTCGACCCACTGGAGAAAAAACATGAAGCCGCTTGATTGCTGCCTGACCCTGGTCTGCCACAAATCGCTGGAAGAACGGCTGGTCGACCACCTGCTGGAACATCCGGAATGGGTCAACGGTTTCTCGGTCAGTCACCTGGAAGGCCACAGCCAGAAGGAAAATCTGCCCAGCATTCTGGAACAGGTGCGCGGCCGCTCCCAGCGCATCGAGATCCGCACCGTGCTGAACCGCGACGACGCGCAAGCGCTGATCGCCCACCTGAAAACTGAAGAACCCAACCACGAAATCGCCTACTGGCTGATGCCGGTCATCGAATTCGGGAGACTCGCATGAAAAGCCTGTTGTTTACCCTTGCCGCCCTCCTGACCGCCGCCCCCGTTTCTGCGGCGGAAACCAGCTATCCCGACCTGCCGCCGCCGGCACAAGTCAATGCCGCTCTCGACAGCAACATCAACGTGATAACGGCGGAAACCAACATCAAACTGGAACAAAGCAACCAGCGCAAATGGCAAGCTGGCAACCATGAGTTCAACCTGCGCGCCGGCTCCGCCCAGCGCAACATCGCCAATACCGGCCAGCGCCTCAAGGAATGGGATGTCGCACTGGAACGGCCGATACGCATGTTCGGCAAATCCGGGCTGGATGACGACATCGGTGCCGAAGGCGTAATCCGTGCCGAGTATGCACTGGGCGATGCCCGCCACGAAGCAGGCCGCACCCTGTTGCACCTGTGGTTCAACTGGCAGCGCGAACAGGCGCAAACCGGGCAGTGGCTGCAACAGGTGGACATCCTGCGCAATCAGGCAGCCATGACGGAAAAGCGCCTGCTCGCCGGCGATGTGCCGAAAATGGAGTTAAACCAGGCACAGGCTGCGGTAGCCCAGGCGGAAGTTTCCTTGCAACAGGCCAGAACCCGCAGCGCACTGGCGGCTGCCGAATTGCGGCGGCAATTCCCCGCCCTGGCGCTGCCGCAGCATCCCGGAACGACAGAACCGGTACCTGTCGAGCATGATCTGGATTACTGGAAAACACGCTTCCTTGATGACAACCACCAGCTTGGCATGGCCCATGCCGAAAGTCGCATCCAGCAACTGCTGGCACAGCGCAGCCGTGCCGACCGGATGCCGGATCCCACGGTCGGCGTACGCTATTCCAGCGAAATGGGCGGCAACGAGAAAGTGACCGGCGTGTATTTGTCGGTACCGCTGTCCTATGGCCTGCGCAATGCAACGGCGGAAGGTGCGAATTACCAGGCCGAGATCGCCGCAGAGCATGAAACCAGCATCAGGCAGCAGCTCGAAAACGACATCTACAGCACGTACACCCTGGCCACCGGCAGCTATGCTGCCTGGCGTCAGGCGCACGAGGCTGCGATCAGCATGCGTCAGAATGCCGATCTCATGACGCGCGCCTACGGCCTGGGCGAAAGCGGCCTGCCCGAGGTACTCAATGCACGCCGCCTGGCACTGGAATCAGCACTGGCCGAGACCGTCGCCCAATTCGATGCCAACGAGACGCACTACCGTTTGCTGCTGGACGGCCACCAACTCTGGTCACAGGAACAGCCCGAGGCAGCACCATGATCGCCGCCGAATGGATAGGCAGTGTCGCCGCCGGCATGACCACCACCGCCTTCGTGCCACAGGTATGGCAGATATGGCGTACCCGCAGCACACATGACATTTCATTTGGCATGTATGCCATTTTCACTGCCGGGGTAGCCTGCTGGCTGATTTACGGAATGCTGCTCGGTGCCTGGCCGATCATCGCCGCCAATGGCATCACCCTCCTGCTGGCGGGCATGGTGCTGGCCATGAAATGGCGCTTTGGCTAAGCCGGCCCGGGATCTCCCGCATCTTGATTTTCCGGTGGCGAGCCTCAATTTAATGATCAACTTGATCATATTGGGGTTGCCATGCAATCGACCATCCGCCATCCGGCCGTTGCCGGTTTATTCTATCCCGGCGTGCCGCAGGAGCTCGCACATGAGGTACGCACCCTGCTCGCCGCCGCACAGCCCTCTGCACTCATACCCAAGGCGCTGATCGCACCGCATGCGGGCTATGTTTATTCCGGGCCCATTGCTGCCAGCGCCTACGCCGCCCTGAAAAACGTCGCGTCGCGCATCCGCCGCGTGGTGCTGCTCGGCCCTACGCACCGTGTCGCAGTCCGCGGGCTGGCCTTGCCTGGCGTAGAAGCGTTTTCCACACCGCTGGGCGCGATCCCGCTGGACAGGAATGCAGTACAGGCCATCGCTCACCTGCCACAGGTCACCGTCAGTCCGCACGCGCACGCCCAGGAGCACTCACTGGAGGTGCAACTGCCCTTCCTGCAAACCGTGCTGCGTGACTTCAAGCTGCTGCCGCTGGCGGTAGGCATGGCGACGCCGGAAGAAGTTGCCGAAGTACTGGAACTGTTGTGGGGCGGCGATGAAACATTGATCGTAATCAGTTCCGACCTGTCGCATTACCTGCCGTATGAGCAGGCAGAGGCAACGGATCGCGCCACGGCGCAAGCGGTGCTGCAACTGCAACCGCCGATTTCCCATGACCAGGCATGCGGCGGTACGCCGGTTAACGGCTTGATCCTTGCCGCACGCGCACACCATCTCACTCCGCACCTGCTGGACTTGCGCAATTCCGGCGACACCGCCGGTCCGCGCAACGGCGTAGTCGGCTACGCCGCATTCGCTTTCGAGGAACCCGGCAATGAACACTGAACAAGGCAAAGTGCTGCTGCCCATCGCCCGTGCCGCAATCTCGCGCGCACTGGATGTCCCACACAGCGCAGATGAACGTGCGCCATGGCTGGCCGAACATGGCGCCTGCTTCGTCACGCTCACCCAGCACGGTGCATTACGCGGCTGCATCGGCACGCTGCAAGCACATCGCCCGCTGCTCGCCGACGTCCAGGGCAATGCCGTGGCCGCTGCACTGCACGACCCGCGCTTTCCTTCACTGCGTGCCGAAGAGCTCGGGTACACCGAGCTTGAAATATCGCTGCTGTCGCCGGCAAGCACCATGGCATTCGGCAACGAGACGGATGCACTGGCACAACTGCGTCCCGGCATCGACGGCGTTATTTTCCGGTATCGCCACCATCGCAGCACTTTTTTGCCCCAGGTGTGGGAACAGTTGCCGCAACCACACGAATTCATGGATCACCTGAAAAAAAAGGCTGGTTTGCCGGCCACTTTCTGGGCCGATGAGGTCGAAATTTCGCGTTACAGCGTGACCAAGTGGCGTGAGTCGGATTTTCCCGGAGAGCTGAAATGAACGAACCGCAGGCCATCACCGGTAATTATCCGGCCAGATACTGGCATCAGCTGAAGGACGGCCGCATCCAGTGCGACCTGTGTCCGCGCGACTGCAAACTGCACGAAGGCCAGCGCGGTGCCTGTTTCGTGCGTGCACGCATCGGCGACCAGATGGTACTCACCACCTATGGCCGCAGTTCCGGATTCTGCGTAGATCCGATCGAGAAGAAGCCGCTCAACCATTTCCACCCGGGTTCCAGCATCCTGTCGTTCGGCACTGCGGGCTGCAACCTGGCCTGCAAGTTTTGCCAGAACTGGGATATTTCCAAGTCGCGCGATTTCGACAAGCTTGCCGACCAGGCCAGTCCGGAGGCCATTGCACTGACGGCTCAGGAGCTCGATTGCAAGAGCGTGGCCTTTACCTATAACGATCCGGTGATCTTCGCCGAATATGCCATGGACGTAGCCGATGCCTGCCACGAGTACGGCATCAAGACCGTCGCAGTCACCGCTGGCTACATGCACGACCAGCCGCGGCGCGAGTTCTACGCCAAAATGGATGCGGCCAACGTGGATCTGAAGGCATTTACCGATGAATTCTATTTCAAGCTCACCGGCGCGCACCTGCAGCCGGTGCTGGATACGCTTCAGTACCTCAAACATGAAACCGGGGTATGGCTGGAGCTGACCACACTGCTGATTCCCGGCTACAACGACAGCGACCACGAGATCGGCAGGATGTGCGAATGGATCGCGAAAGAGCTGGGCACCGATGTACCGCTGCACTTCACCGCTTTCCATCCCGATTACAAAATGACCGAATTGCATCCGACACCGCCAGGAACACTCACTCGCGCGCGTCACATCGCACATGCCGCCGGCTTGCAGCACGTCTACACCGGCAACGTACATGACACCGACGGCGGTACGACGCTATGCGCTTCCTGCCGGCATCCGCTGATCGTGCGCGACTGGCATGCCATTCGCGATTACACGCTTACCGAGGGCGGCGCCTGCCCGCAGTGCGGCACGCAACTGGCTGGCCATTTCGGGAAATTTGGGGGACAATTTGGCCGCAGGCGCATTCCCATTGCCATGGGAAGAAGGTAAGCGAGAAACACGCACCACGATTCATCATCCTGAATTAAGGAGGCAATCATGGAAAACTCAAGCGTATGGCTCAGCATCCTGACTTTCTTTGTACTGATCGTGTTCCTGGCTGTCTTGGGCCTGATCTTTTCCGGCTCTCACTAAACCAAGAAAATGCTTCCCCAAACCGGTGATATGTTGCACCAGCCCGTTAACATTCCGGCGGACTCCGCATCACTGGAAGGCGAGCTGACACTGCCTGGGGGCGCAAACGGCGTGGTGCTGTTCGCGCACGGCAGCGGCAGCAGCCGGTTCAGTCCGCGTAATGGCTATGTAGCCTCGGTATTGCAGCAAGCCGGTATCGGTACCCTGCTATTCGACCTGCTGACTCGCGAAGAAGACCGCGACTACGGCACCCGTTTCGATATCGCCCTGCTCACCCGGCGCCTGCTTGCGGCAAGCAACTGGGTCAACCATCACCCGGCCACGCAATTACTCGGATTAGGTTATTTTGGCGCCAGCACAGGTGCGGCGGCAGCCTTGCAGGCCGCTGCAGAAATGGGCAATAAAGTGTCGGCTGTCGTATCGCGCGGCGGACGTCCTGATCTGGCCGGAGCAACCGCCTTGGGCAAGGTGACCGCGCCAACGCTGCTGATCGTCGGTGGCGATGACAATGTGGTCATCATGCTGAACCAGGATGCCTATGCCCAACTCGGCTGCGAAAAAGAACTGGTGATCATTCCCGGCGCCACCCATCTATTTGAAGAGCCCGGCACGCTGGAGCAGGCGGCCCAGGCTGCGGCAGCCTGGTTTGCAGACCACCTCAGCGGGTAGCCAGCAACTCCATTACCTGCTCGTCACTCACCTGCGGAAAGTCACTATAGAACTGGCCCACCGCATAGAAAGCCTCCGGCACATGCAGACATACCACCTCGTCAGCATACGGCTCAATTTTCAGCAGCGTGTCCGGCGGCGCTACCGGTACTGCGCAAATCAGCTTCTGCGGATGTCTGGCGCGAATCGCATGCAGGGCGGCAATCATGGTCGAGCCGGTGGCCAGGCCGTCATCGACCACGATGACGATGCGGCCGGCCGGATCGAGCGGCGGACGCACCGGCGTGTACTGGGTGCGGCGCGAACGCATCACCTCGAGCTGCATATTCTTTTCGTTATCAATATAGGATTGCCCGGCCATCTGGTGGGCATAGTCGGCAAGATAACTCCACCCACTCTCGTCGACTGATCCTATCGCCAGCTCCGGATTGCCCGGCGCACGCAGTTTCCGCACCAGCACCACGTCCAGATCACCATCCAGCGTTCTGGCGAGCGACCTGGCCATCGGCACTGCACCGCGAGGAATCGCCAGCACCAGCGGATGCTGGCCGCGATACTGCTGGAGTTTATCCGCCAGCCTGTGTGCGGCATCTTCACGATCGAGGAAATACATCGATTATCCTCCGGCAATCATATTGGCCACATGATAGCGCTGGATAACGTATCTGACATCACTGCCCATCTCGACATTTATCACGGACTGCCGGATAATGGTTAGCATGCTAACTATCAGCAAACTAACCAAATGAAGACGCTGGACGAGCAATTTGCCGAAGCCCTGCACCTAGCGGCGCATGGTTGGCGTACCGCACTGGACAGACGACTGCGACCACTGGGTTATTCACGCTCACGCTGGATGGTGCTGCTGCACATTTCGCGCAACGATGGTATCAATCACCGCGCACTGGCGGACCTGCTCGGGATCGAAGCACCAACGCTGGTACGCCTGATCGACCGCATGGAAACGGAAGGCCTGCTCAAGCGCCGCGCCTGCGAGACCGACCGGCGCGTCAAGCAACTGCACCTGTCTCCGGCAGGCCGCAAGGAAGTAGAACGCATCTGGGCCAGCGCCGCCGATTTGCGCAAGGAACTTCTCTCCGGCCTGAGCCAAACCGAGATTGGCGTCACCCTGAATGCATTGCATAACATCCGCGCCAAGCTGGAGAACCTGACATGAAACGTATCGCCCAGAAAAAGAAAACCGTCGCCTCGCTGCTGGTGATTGGAGTCCTGTTCGGCACCTTTGCCTTCGTCAAGCTGACCTCGCACGTACGCAGCACGGAGAACGCCTATATCAATGCCGATGTGGTGGAGGTAGCATCATTGGCGCCCGGCCGCATCACCGCCGTGCATGTCACCGATAACCAGCATGTGCGCAAGGGCGACCCGCTGTTCGACGTCGATCCCGAACCTTTCCGCATCGCACTGGCGCGCGCGCAAGCCGACCTTGCCATGGCCATGCAGTCGGCCCGGCAGGATACCGCCGAGGTAAGCGCCAGCCGTGCCCAGGTTGCTCAAACCAGCATCGATCTGGAAAATGCGCGCACCAGCTACACCCGCGCCAAGGAACTCGTGGCGCGGCACTTTCTTACCCAGCAGGCAACCGACGATGCGCTGACCCGGGTACAGGCACTGCAGGCGGCACTGGAGCAGGCACGCGCCAAGCTCGCCAAGGCGCAGTCGGTTCCGCAGAAAATCGAGGAGCGCGCCGACGTACTGAAAGCGCAGGCGGAAATTGCCCAGGCAAAACTCGACCTGGAACATGCGCACGTCACTGCAGAACAGGATGGGCAGATCACCAACCTCTCGCTCACACCAGGCTCGCTGGTGGCCGTAGGAACCCCGTTGTTCGCACTGATCGCGGAAAACAGCTTCCACATCGATGCCAATTTCAAGGAAACCGAACTGGCCGGCATCCATCCCGGCGAGGCGGTCGACATCGATATCGACATGTATCCGCATCACCGCTTTCACGGTACGGTAGAAAGCCTCTCCGGCGGCACGGGCACGGCATTTTCGCTGCTGCCACCACAAAATGCCACCGGCAACTGGGTGAAAATTGCCCAGCGCGTGCCGGTGCGCATCAAGCTTGACCCGCCGGAAGCAGGCTACCCGTTGCGCATCGGCGCCACGGCCACGGTCGGCGTGCATATCCGGTAACACGAGTCGCCACACATGAATACCAGCCGGGTATTGACCAGCATCGCGGTGATGAGTGCCACCATCATGCAGGTGCTGGACACCACCATCATCAATGTCGCGCTGCCCAATATGGCCGGCGAACTCAACGCCACGCCGGACAACATCACCTGGGTGCTCACCTCCTACCTGATCGGCTCCGCCATTTTCATGCCGCTTACCGGTTATCTCACCGACCGCATCGGGCAGCGTCGCTACCTGTTGATCAGTATCGCGGGTTTCGTACTCACCTCGGCGCTGTGCGGCATGGCCACCAGCCTCGCCGAAATCGTCGCATTCCGCTTCCTGCAGGGCGTATTCGGCGCCTCGCTGGTACCGCTGTCGCAATCGGTGATGCTGCAGATATTTCCCGGTGAGCAGCGCGGCAAAGCCATGGCGATCTGGGCCATGGGCGTAATGGTGGCGCCGGTGATGGGGCCGACGCTGGGAGGCTGGCTGACCGAAAACGTGAACTGGCGCTGGACTTTCTACATCAACCTGCCGGTAGGCATCCTGGCCTTTCTGCTCGCCATCAGCCACGTACCCAACACCGATGTGCGTGAACGGCGCATGGACTGGCTCGGTTTCGGCTCCCTGGCCCTGGCTATCGCTGCCGCACAACTGGTACTCGATCGCGGCAACCAGGATGACTGGTTCAGTTCCAGCACCCTGGTGATGGCCACCGTGATCGCCACCTTGTCGTTCCTGTTCTTCTTCATCTATTCGCTCACCGGCAAGCACCATCCGCTGTTCGACCTGCGCATCTTCCGCGATGCCAATTTCCTGGTCGCCAGCCTGGTGATGACTGCCATCGGTATCGGTTTCTTCGGCGGCATGGTGCTGCAATCACTGTACCTGCAGAACTTCCTTGGCTATCCCACGTTCGAGGCCGGTCTGTACATGGCACCACGCGGTGTGGCGTCATTCTTCGTGATGATGTTCGTGGGAAAATTCTCGAACCGGATACCGCCGCGCTATTTCATATTCGTCGGCATTTGCGCCAGCATAGCCGGCAACTACATGATGACCCGCTTCTCCAGCGACATCAGCACCAGCGACCTGATTCTGCCGGTGATCCTGCAAGGCATCGGCATGGGGCTGGTATTCGTGCCGGTTTCCACGCTGGCCTTCACCACCCTGCCCAAGGCGATTGCCGGCGAGGCCGCCGGTATCTACAGCCTGATCCGCGCCATCAGTTCTGCGGTCGGCATCGCCATCCTGTCCACCTACCTGTCACGCAGCAGCCAGCAGCACTGGGCCAGCCTGCGCGGCTACATCAACCCATACAACAGTGAACTTGCCGACTACCTGCATCCCCTGCATCTCGGCATCCTCGACGAAAAAGGCATCGCCATCACTGCACGCGCAGTATTTCACCAGGCACAGAATGCTGCCTATATTGACAGCTTCTGGTTCGCCACAGCGAATTTCGTGCTGATGCTGCCGCTGTTGCTGCTGATACGCACGCCGAAGAACGGTGCACCACCACCGGCACCAGTGGTTGCGGATTAAGTACCGACCCTGACGCGCGGCTTGCCCGCCGCCATCCGGCCAATCACGCATGCCCTGTCGAAACCCGTGGCACGAAAGGCGGTCAACACCTGTTCGGCGATATCGGCCGTACAGGCGACCAGCAGGCCGCCGCTGGTTTGCGGGTCGCACAGCAACTTCCGCTGCCATTCCGGAATATCCGGCGGCAAATCCACTTCCGCACCATAGCTCTTCCAGTTGCGGTCTGCCGCACCTGTGCTGTAGCCCTGCTGCGCGAGTGCAAGCGCTGCCGGTAAAACCGGCAGGTCACTGAAACTGATTTCGGCTTCCAGTCCGGAACCGCGGCAAATTTCCAGCAGGTGGCCCAGCAACGCGAAGCCGGTCACGTCGGTCATGGCATGTACCCCGCCCATCGTTGCGAGATGCATGCCGACGCGATTAAGCTGGGTCGCTGTCTCCACCATCTGGCGATAACCTTCTGCGTCAAGCTCGCCTTTTTTCAGCGCAGCGCTCATGATGCCGATGCCGAGCGGCTTGCCCAGAATCAGCACATCGCCAGCCTTGGCATAGTCGTTACGCTTGACGTGGTCAGGATGCACCAGCCCCACCGCCGCCAGGCCATAAATGGGTTCCGGCGCATCAATGGAATGCCCGCCCGCCAGCGGAATGCAGGCATCGTCACAAATTTCGGCACCCCCTGCGAGAATTTCCTGGATGGTTTCCAGCGGCAACTTGTCCACTGGCATGCCCACCACTGCCAGCGCGAGTATCGGTGTGGCACCCATGGCATATACGTCCGATAGCGCATTGGTCGCCGCAATACGCCCGAAGTCGCGCGCATCGTCCACGATCGGCATGAAAAAATCCGTGGTGACCACGATGGCCTGCGATTCGTTGAGTTTGTATACGGCCGCATCGTCGCTGCTCTCGGTGCCGACCAGCAAGTTCGAGTAAGATGGCGGGCGCGGCATCGCGGCAAGCATCTTGGCAAGCACCGCCGGCGCAATTTTGCAGCCACAGCCGCCACCATGGGAAAACTGTGTCAATTTGATGGGTTCAGTCATATCAGAATCATGCGCAACGTAAGAGATGCTACCGTAGCACAACTCTCCAGCTTCGATGAAATCATCGATGTACGCTCGCCTGCCGAATATGCAGAAGATCATATTCCCGGTGCTATCAGTGCACCAGTACTGGACAACGAACAACGCGCAATTGTCGGCACGCTGTACACGCAGGTATCGCCGTTTGAGGCAAAAAAACGCGGCGCCGCTCTGATCGCCCGCAACATCGCACACCATCTGGAAACACAGTTCAATGAGCGCCCCAAGCAGTGGCGGCCACTGATTTATTGCTGGCGTGGCGGCCAGCGCAGCGGAGCCATGGCGCATATCCTCGGCCAGGTCGGCTGGCAGGTCGGCCGGCTCGAAGGCGGCTACAAAACCTATCGTCGCCACGTGATCAGCGAATTGCAGGTATTGCCCGCACACCTGGATTTCCGCGTGATCTGCGGCGCAACGGGCTCGGGGAAAAGCCGGTTGCTGCAGGTACTGCATGAACAGGGGGCTCAGGTGCTCGACCTCGAGAAACTGGCCCGGCATCGCGGCTCGCTGCTCGGCAAACTTCCCGATGAGCCGCAGCCCACGCAAAAAATGTTTGAAACCGTCTTGTGGGATGCATTGCGCGGTTACGACCCACAGCATCCGGTATTTGTCGAAGCGGAAAGCAAAAAGATCGGCATGCTGGCCCTGCCCGCAGCGCTGCTGGAAAGTATCCGCAACTCGCCCTGCATTTCGATAGAGGCGCCACTGCATGCGCGCGTTGCCCTGCTGATGGAGGATTACGCCCACTTCCTGCACGACCCGGGCCTGCTCGCACAACGCCTGGCGCCATTGGCCGTTTTGCATGGCCGCAAGGTAATCAGCCAGTGGGAAACCCTGGCCGAACAAGGCGACTGGTCGACGCTGGTGGAAGAGCTGTTGACGCAACACTATGACCCGGCCTACCGCCGTTCCACCCAGTCGAACTTTGCGCGCCTGCAGGATGCCATGTTGTTGCAGCCGCATTCCCTCGATGAGCCTGCTTTGCAGAAAGCCGCCATGCCTTTGCTGGAGTTAGCCGCAAAATAATTGACCGCTCCGCGTATTTGTTGTCAACTTCCACCCGGCCGGAAATCCAGATCACAACGACCCACAACGATGGAAATTTTGCACACCTTCCTTGCTGAACTGAGCTTTCAGGTAAACCAGAACAACTTGCCGGTACGCATGGAACAACTGCGTGCTCGGCTCAAGCTGTATCCCGGCATGGTGGTGATCCAGATGCTGGCCGAACCGCTGTTCGTCTGGTTTATGTGGGATATTTCATCGCACGGCGAACTGCTGCTCTGGCTGTCATGCCTCTACCTGCTGCACCTGTGGGAGCTGTTCAAGTGGGCGACCTCGCGCGGCAACCTCGGCAGCGTGCGCGCATGCACGGAATGGAGTCGGCATTTTTTTGCATTCGCGTTGGTAATCAGCCTGATGTGGGGTGCCAGCACCCTGTTCTTTTTCCCGGGCGCCTTGCTGCCGCAAGTGCTGGTGGTATGCGTCATGCTGGGCCTTGCTGCCGGGACAGCCACCATGAGCTCGACCCACCCCCCTTCCTTTTATGCCTATGCACTCGGCGTCATGCTGCCGCTCTCTTTCCGGGTCCTGGTGGAACAGGATGAAACCCATTTTGCGCTCGGCTTGATGCTGTTATTGTTTTTCGCCGCACTGCTCGCGTCCGGCCAGTACCTGAGCAAACTCATTCTGCTGTCCCTGCAGCAACGATTTGAGAAAACCGCCCTGGCCGAACAGCTGGCCATACAGAAAGGCATTGCCGAAGAAGCACGCCGGCAAACGGAAGAGATGAACGAAGTGTTGCGCAATAACGGCGTCATGCTCGAAAGCATGGTGCAGGAACGTACGGCGCAATTACTGCGCAAGACGGAGGATGTCGCACAAATCCGCGACGTGACCATCGTCGCCATGGGCTCGCTCGCCGAAGCGCGCGACCTCGAAACCGGCAACCATATCAAACGTACCCAGCGCTACATCAAGGCACTGGCTATCCAGCTGCGCAATCATCCGCGCTTTCTCCCCTTCCTGAGCGAGGAAAACATCGAGCAGCTGTTCAAGCTCGCACCACTGCACGATATCGGCAAGATTGGCATTCCGGATCGCATCCTGCAGAAACCGGGCAAGCTGACTGCGGAAGAATTTGAAATCATGAAAACCCATCCACTGATCGGCGGCAATGCCATTGCTGCGGCCGAGGCCGGGCTTACCGTACACAATAACTTTTTGCATATCGCGCGCGAAATCGCCACCAGCCACCATGAAAAATGGGACGGCAGCGGCTACCCGTTCGGCCTCAAGGGAGATGAAATTCCCATTTCTGCACGGCTGATGACCCTGGCCGATGTCTATGACGCGCTGATCAGCCGCCGTGTCTATAAAGGCGAGCTTCCCCACGAAGAGGCCGAGAAAATAATTTGCGAAGGCCGCGGCACGCACTTCGATCCCGACATCACCGATGCCTTCCTGGCGATCAAGGACGAGTTCCGCCAGATCGCCGAGTTCTATCAGGGATAAGCATCCTGCATTCTGCGTGCAACAGGGTCTGCCCTCACCTGCGTTGGCGCGCTATAATTGCGCCTCTTTCGCATAGCATTCGGAGCCTTATCCATGTCGCCCAGCACCACATCGAGCAGCCTGTTCAATTCCCGTCAAAGCTTCGCCCTTGCCAGCGGCAAGAACGGCACGCTGTATTCGCTGCCCGCACTCGAAGTTGCCGGCGTCGGCAACATTTCGCGCCTGCCGGTGTCGATCCGTATCGTGCTGGAAGCGGTGCTGCGCAACTGTGACGGCAAGAAAATCACCGAACAGCATGTGCGCGAGCTGGCGAACTGGCAACCCAATGCGCCCCGCACTGCAGAGATCCCGTTCATCGTGGCCCGCATCGTGCTGCAGGACTTCACCGGCGTCCCGCTGCTGGCAGACCTCGCCGCGATGCGCGACGCTGCAGCAGAAATGGGCAAGGACCCGAAAATCATCGAGCCGCTGGTGCCGGTCAATCTCGTGGTCGACCACTCGGTGCAGGTCGACTACTACAACAACCCGGATGCATTGAAGCGCAACATGGCCCTCGAATTCGAGCGCAACGGCGAGCGCTACCGTTTCATGAAGTGGGGCATGCAGGCATTCGACACCTTCAAGGTAGTGCCGCCCGGCATCGGCATCGTGCACCAGGTGAACCTGGAATACCTCGCGCGCGGCGTGCAGCACAAGGATGGCGTTTACTATCCTGACACACTGGTCGGCACCGACTCGCACACCACCATGATCAACGGCATCGGCGTGGTCGGCTGGGGCGTGGGCGGCATCGAAGCGGAAGCCGGCATGCTCGGGCAGCCGGTTTACTTCCTGACGCCGGATGTGGTGGGCGTGCACCTCAAGGGCAAGCTGCGCGAAGGCGTGACCGCCACCGATCTGGTGCTGAGCGTCACCGAACTGCTGCGCAAGCAGAAAGTCGTGGGCAAATTCGTCGAATTCTTTGGCGAAGGCACCGCCGCACTCACCCTGCCCGACCGCGCCACCATCGCCAACATGGCTCCCGAATACGGCGCAACCATGGGCTTCTTCCCGGTAGACGACGTAACGGTGGACTATCTGCGCAATACCGGACGCAGCGAGGACGAAATCGACGCGCTGCAATCGTACTTCAAGGCGCAAGGCCTGTACGGCATACCGCAAGCCGGCGAAATCGATTACAGCAGCGTGGTAGAACTCGACCTCTCCAGCATCGTACCTTCGCTGGCCGGCCCCAAACGCCCGCAGGACCGGGTGGCGCTGTCCGCCATGAAAGACACCTTCAGTTCGCTGTTCAGCAAACCTGTCGCCGAAAGCGGTTTCAACAAGCCTGCAGCAGAACTTGGCAAGCGCTATGCAACCGAGTTGCACGAATACAGCGGTGAGGTATGCATTCCGGTGGCCGGTGGCGGCCTGCAGGAAAGCGGCAATGCGCACAACGGCGAAATCGAGATGCTGGATGACCATCCTGCGCCTGCGCCGCATGCACAGAGCGCAGCAGAAACCCGCGCCAAGATCGACATCGGCCACGGCGATGTGCTGATCGCTGCCATCACCTCCTGTACCAATACCTCCAATCCTGGCGTGCTGCTGGCCGCCGGCCTGCTGGCGAAAAAGGCGGTGGCCAAGGGCCTGCGCGTCAAACCGCACATCAAGACCTCGCTTGCGCCAGGATCGCGTGTGGTAACCGAATACCTGAGCAATGCCGGCCTGCTGCCCTATCTCGAGCAACTCGGCTTCCGCCTGGTCGGCTACGGCTGCACTACCTGTATCGGCAATTCCGGTCCGCTGGACTCGCGCCTGGAAGAAGCTATCGTCGCCAACGACCTGATCGCCGCTGCCGTGCTGTCCGGCAACCGCAACTTCGAGGCACGCATCCACGCCAACATCAAGGCCAACTTCCTGGCCTCGCCGCCGCTGGTGGTGGCCTACGCCATCGCCGGCAGCGTCAACATCAATCTCGACAGCGAGCCGCTGGGTACCGGCAAGGACGGACAGCCGGTCTACCTGAAAGACATCTGGCCGAACAGCGCCGAAGTACAGACGGTGATGAAATATGCCGCCGACCCGGCGACCTACCGCAAGCTGTACAGCGACCTGACCAAGGACCTGCCGCTGTGGAACGCGATCGCCGCACCGACCGGCAACCAGTACCAGTGGGACGACTCCACCTACATCGCCTGCCCGCCGTTCTTTGAAAATTTCGGCATGGACACCCGCAAGATCGCCGAAATCAAGAGTGCCAGGGCACTGGCAATACTCGGTGACTCGGTCACCACCGACCATATCAGCCCGGCCGGCAGCTTCAAGCCGACCACGCCTGCTGGCCAGTACCTGCAAGGCAGGAACGTGGCGGTAAAAGACTTCAACAGCTACGGCGCACGGCGCGGCAACCATGAAGTAATGATGCGCGGCACGTTTGCCAACGTGCGTATCAAGAACCTGATGCTGCCGCCCAAAGAGGACGGCTCGCGCACCGAGGGCGGCTACACGCTGTACAACGGCGAACAGATGGCGATCTACGATGCCGCGATGAAGCACATTGCCGATGGCACGCCGACCGTGATTTTTGCCGGCGAGGAATATGGTACCGGCTCCAGCCGCGACTGGGCGGCCAAGGGCACGCAGCTGCTGGGCGTAAAAGCGGTGATCGCCAAGTCCTACGAGCGCATTCACCGCAGCAACCTGGTCGGCATGGGCGTACTGCCGCTGCAGTTCAAGGGCAACGATAATGTCGCCACGCTCAAGCTCACCGGCAACGAAACTTTCGACCTTACCGGCATCGACGACCAGCTCAAGCCGCAGCAGGATGTCACGCTGACCATCCACCACCCGGATGGCCACTCGCAGCACATCAGCCTGCTGCTGCGCATCGATACGCCAATCGAGGTGGACTACTACCGTCACGGCGGCATCCTGCCCTACGTGCTGCGCGAGCTGGTATCGCAATAAGGAAACTGCATGCCACAGGCCCCGCATGTCGAACGCCACTTCCGCGCCTCGGATACGATACGCGATATAGTCATCGGCATGTCGGACGGGCTGACCGTGCCGTTCGCGCTGGCGGCCGGCCTGTCCGGTGCGGTCACGTCCAACCGCCTGATCACCACGGCCGGCATCGCCGAAATTGCGGCCGGTGCGGTCGCCATGGGCCTGGGTGGTTACCTTGCGGCGCGCGGGGATGCCGAACACTATGCCAGCGAATTACGCCGCGAGCGTTACGAAGTGCGCCATATGCCGGAAGATGAAGCCGCGGAAATCGTCGAGGTCTTTCAGGATTACGGCGTGAGTGCAGAACAATGCGCGCCGGTGATCACCGCACTGCGCTCCGATCACGATGCCTGGGTACGGTTCATGATGCGCTTCGAACTCGGGCTGGAACAGCCGCAGGCAGGCCGCGCCACGCGCAGCGCAGCAACCATAGCCGGTGCCTATGTCGCGGGCGGGCTGATTCCGATCACCCCCTACTTTATGACCGCCGGCGTCAGCGCAGCCCTGCCCTGGTCGGTCGCCGTCACCCTGCTTGCACTGACCGTGTTTGGCTTCGTCAAGGGTGGCTTCACCGGCACCCCGCGTCTGCGCAGCGCACTGCAGACGCTGCTGATCGGCAGTGCGGCGGCGGCGGCCGCATTCATGCTGGCCCGCGCAATTTCATAGGAAAACACCATGACCACCAGAAAAGAAAAAGATTCGTTCGGCCACATCGAGGTTCCTGCAGATCGCCTGTGGGGTGCGCAAACCCAGCGCTCGCTGGCGTACTTCCGTATCTCGTCCGAGCGCATGCCGCAGGAAATCGTGATGGCGCTGGCCGAGGTAAAGCGCGCCTGCGCGCTGGCCAACCGCGACCTCGGTTTGCTGGCTGAAGACAAGGCCGCAGCCATCGTGCAGGCGGCAGACGAAGTGCTCGCCGCCCAGCACCCCGACGAGTTTCCGCTCTCGGTATGGCAGACCGGCTCCGGTACCCAGAGCAACATGAACATGAACGAAGTGCTGGCCAACCGCGCCTCGGAATTGCTCGGCGGCGTACGCGGCGAAGGCCGCAAGATCCACCCCAACGACGAGGTCAACCTCGGCCAGTCATCCAACGACATCTTTCCCACCGCCATGCATGTCGCCGCAGTCAACGCCATGGTGCTGGAACTGCTGCCCTCGTTGAGCGTGCTGCGCGCCACGCTGGACATGAAGGCCAGCCAGTATGAGGACATCGTCAAGATCGGCCGCACCCATTTGCAGGATGCCACACCGCTGACCCTGGGACAGGAGTTTTCCGGCTATGTCGCACAGCTGACGCTGGCCGACACCCTGATCGAGGCAGCGCTGGTACCGCTGCGCGAACTCGCGATCGGCGGCACTGCGGTCGGCACCGGGCTCAACACCCATGCCGAATTCGGCGAACGCGTTGCTGCCGAACTGGCACTCCGCAGCGGCGAGCCATACCGCAGCGCCGCCAACAAATTCGCGGCGCTGGCCGCCAACGATGCACTGGTCGCCGCGCACGGTGCACTCAAGACCCTGGCTACCGCGCTGATGAAAATCGCCAACGACATCCGCTGGCTGGCTTCCGGCCCGCGCTCCGGCCTGGGCGAGATCAGCATCCCGGAAAACGAGCCCGGCAGCTCGATCATGCCGGGCAAGGTCAACCCGACGCAATGCGAAGCGCTTACCATGCTGTGCTGCCAGGTGCTGGGCAATGATGTCGCCATCAATATCGGAGGCGCCTCGGGCAACTTCGAACTGAACGTATTCCGCCCGATGATCGCCCATAATTTCCTGCAGAGCGTGCGCCTGCTGGCCGATGGCATGTCCAGCTTCGAGGAACACTGCGTACGCGGCATAGAAGCCAATCACGCGCGCATCGCCGACCTGATGGCGCGTTCGCTGATGCTGGTGACCGCACTCACCCCGCATATCGGCTATGACAAGGCTGCCGAAATTGCCAAGCGCGCTCACCGCGATGGCAGCACGCTAAAACAGGCGGCGCTGGTGCTGGGCCATGTTACCGGGGAAGAGTTCGACCTGTGGGTGCGCGCCGAGGACATGACCGGCAACAGGGAAGCCTGAGCGCACCTGGCGTATAACCATCCTATTTGAAACGGGACTTCGCCGAGCTCACCGCCTCACCGATCGCCTCCCACGCGAGCTCGAGCCCCGCCTTCATGTCTTCCCAGGCGCTCTCCCCCGACTTCTGCAGCTTGTCGAGATGCTGGCGGGCATCATCCCGTTTGGCGCGCAGCACCTCGATTTGCCTGTGGTATTCGCTTTTTGATTCGGCCGCCATCTGCTCTGCCCTGGCCGACAAGACATCGATTTCAGCACTCAAATGGTCAAGCCTGGAATGCATTTGTCGGACATATTCATCTTTCTTGTTCATGTTGATTCCTTCCTGGTCGATTGAATAAACGGGTCGTCAAATGCGCGGTCGTGCTCCCTGAAAAGTTCCAGCACCTTGTTGTACAACTGCCGATAACCTTCCGCGGTGTTCCCCTGCCTGTTAAGCGCCATACACTCGCTGACTATCGATTCCAGTGTTTTCATGATGGCATGGTGTGCCTGCCGGTGGTCACGGAAATATTCATATTCAGCGGTAACCTCCGGCCTTTTCAGCATGATGGCTTCCTCATGCTTGAAATGATTGTCGGAATGGTTGATCAGGTTGTAGAAGAAAGAGGTCAACTGCCCGAAGCATGAAGCCATCTTTTCCCGGGTGCAGGTCTGGCAGCCGAGTTCGCTGTCCAGATTACAGCAAGTGCTTCTCAGGTTATTCAGGAGTTCATGTAAGCGCAGATGCTCATCTTCAATCAGCCGGTAATCTTCCGGGGAGAGCTTCTTGACCGCCTGGCTATGCATTATCATGGGACACACCCCCTCTCAAATTGCGCCGCCACAGCATAAACATGCCCTGTTACATTTTATGCACGGCAGTTTCAGCGACCAAGCTAATCCAACCGGCAGGTTTTTGCAATCGTTAAACCTAGCCGCCCCTGTCAATGCTGGCTGAGCCACTGGCGGCGCCAGAAAATGAGCCCCATGGCAATGGCTATGCTTGCCATCATGCCCATCGCAAACCAGAAACCGTCGGGATCCCGCAGCATAGGCATATCGCGGAAATTCATGCCGAAAATCCCGGCAATCAGCGTAGCCGGCATGAACAGCATGGCCACCACGGTAAGTGCGCGCACTTCCATGTTAACGCGATTGCTGATGCTGGACAGGTAAATATCGAGCATGCCGGCCAGCAGGTCGCGCAGCGACTCCAGCGACTCGACCAGATGCACGGTATGGTCGTACACATCGCGCAGGTAGGGAATGGTTGCATGCTGGAAGAAGCCGCCGTCGTTGCGGATCAGCGCATTGACCACTTCGCGCAGCGGCCAGATGGCACGGCGCAACTCCATGGTCTCACGCTTGAGCTTGTGTATTCCCTGCAGGATGGCGGTTGTCGGCTTGCGCAGCAATTCATCTTCCAGCTCTTCGCAGTCGTCGCCGATCTGCTCCAGTATAATGAAATAGCGGTCGACGATGATATCCAGCAACGAATAGGCCAGGTAATCTGCGCCGCATTTGCGGGCTATCCCCTTGTCCGTGCGCAACCGCTCGCGCAGCGGATCGAAAGACCCGGTCTTGCGTTCCTGGAAAGTGAGCACGAAATTGTGGCCGATGATCATGCTGACCTGCTCCGAGCTGATCGCCATGGTCGCCTTGTCATAGCTGAAAAAGCGGGCGACAAAGTAGAGGTAGCCGTCGTAGCTGTCCAGCTTGGGGCGCTGGTCGGTATTCAGGATATCTTCCAGCACCAGCGGATGCAGGTTAAACGCACGCCCGACCTCGGCCATCATGGCCGGATCGTGCAGGCCGTAGAGATTGATCCAGAGCGTATCGTGCTCCCCCCGGTGCATATCCAGCCCGGAAAGCCGGGTTGCACTCTGTTCGAAGAGTTGCACACTATCATAGCGCAGCAGCGAAAACTCGGCCTGGGACGTCCTGACCTCACCGACATGCACCAGTGCGCCAGGCGGCATGCCGATTTTCCTGGTACGGGAACGGTGGGATCTTCTCATGTCTTGAAGCCTCCTTTGCATTGCCCTGCCGTCGGCCGGAACGGCCGCCTGATACTTACGCCACGCCCTGCATCAGGCGTTCCAGCCGGCTGCGCCCTTCCGGCGTGGTCATCACCATCAGCACGTCTTCCTGGTTCATCAGGTGTTGCGAATCCGGGTTGAATACCCATTGCTGGTTCTGGCGTATGGCCAGCACCACGTAATTCCGGCTGCTCAGGTTCAGCACACCGAGCGGCTTGCCGCTGAATCCTTCCGGCACGGTAAATTCCTCCATACGCAGGTTGTTGTCGGTGCGCAGCATCTCGTCCAGGAAGGTCACCACCTGCGGTCGCAGCATGGCCGACACGATGCGCAAGCCGCCGGTGAAATCCGGCGACACGATTTCGTCCGCACCGGCACGGCGCGTCTTCTCCACGTTCTTCAGGTCATGACAGCGCGCAACCACGCGCAGCTTCGGGTTGAGCTGCTTGGCGCTGAGGCTGATCACCAGGTTCATGCCGTCATCGCTGGCGACCGCGAATACGCCCCGCGCACGTTCCACCCCGGCGGCCAGCAGCACATCGTTGTCGGTAGCATCGGCATGCAGGTAAGGTTGCGCAGGGTGCCGGTCGAGGTAGCTTTCCAGGCTGTGCAGGTCGCTATCGATAACCACGCTTTGCCGCCCGGTCATCGCCAGTTCGTTTGCCACGTTGCTGCCGACGCGCCCGACGCCGCACACGATATAGTGGCCGTTCATTCTCGAGATGGTTTGCAGCATTTTCTTTCTCCGCCAGGACAGGTTGAGGTCGCTTTCCAGCATGGATGCCGTGACTGTGGAAAGCACATAGCCGAGCACGCCGATTCCGGTGATACCGATGAAAACCGTGAACAGCCTGCCATACTGATACTGGGTGACATCGACCACCTCGTGGTAACCGATGGTGGAAATGGTGACAAAGGTCATGTAGAAGCTGTCGACCCAGGAGGTATGCGGCATGCCCAGCATATGGTAGCCCAGCGTACCGGTCACCATCACGGCCAGCAGGGACAGCAGCGCCAGCACCAGGTTGCGCTTCATTTTCCGCGAATTGGCATCGGCCGCACGCATCATTCGTCCTGCAGGTCACGCCCCGGAAACAGGATGTCGGTAAACCCGAAACGACTGAAATCGCGGATCCGCATCGGATACAGGATGCCGTCCAGATGGTCGCATTCATGCTGTACCACGCGTGCATGGAAACCGCTTACCGTACGGTCGATCAGCGCGCCGTATTCGTCCATCCCCTGGTAGCGGACATTGCGATAGCGCGGCACCATGCCGCGCATGCCCGGCACGCTGAGGCAGCCTTCCCAATCCTCTTCCAGCGCGTCGTCCAGCGGCGTAATGACCGGGTTGATCAGTACCGTATCCGGCACCGTCTCCGCATCCGGATAGCGCGCATTCGCATGGACGCCGAAAATCACCACGCGCAGGTCGACACCGATCTGCGGCGCGGCCAGCCCGGCGCCATCCAGCGCACGCATGGTGTCACGCATGTCGGCCAGCAGGTCGAACAACTGCGGCGTGGCAAACTGCCCCACCTTCTGCGCATGACGCAGCAGGCGTGCATCACCCATGCGCAACACATCCCTAATCGCCATCGCATTTCACCACGCATTCCAGGATGGAGCGGACCTTTTCCATGGCCGGAGGAATCGCCTCGAACACGGATTCCAGATGAATGCCCTGGCTGCTGCTGCGGCGCCCGGCGGCATCATTCACCACCACCGAGAGGGTGGCATACTCCAGTCCCAGCTCGCGCGCCAGCACGGCTTCCGGCATGCCGGTCATGCCCACCATATCCACGCCATCACGCTCCATGCGCATCACTTCCGCAGCAGTTTCCAGGCGCGGGCCCTGCGTTGTGGCATATACGCCGCCATCGACGCAGGCAACCCCGGCCATCTCGGCGGCACGCAACAGCTGCTGGCGCATGGCCGGGGTATAAGGCTGCGTGAAATCGATATGCACCACCGTGCGCTCGCTGCGGTCGAAGTAGGTGGAATCGCGACCGTGCGTGTAGTCGATAATCTGGTCCGGGACCACGACCACTCCCGGCGTCAGGTCATCCCGGATGCCGCCCACTGCGGCGACGGCAATCACGCGCTTCACCCCGGCATCGCGCAGCGCCCATAAATTGGCCCGGTAGTTCACCTTGTGCGGCGGAATGGTGTGGCCGTAACCATGGCGCGCGAGGAAGACAACCTCATGCTGCTTGATCATGCCGAAAATCAGCGCCCCCGAAGGTTCGCCGTAAGGCGTACGCATCACCTGCCGGTGTGTAATCTCCAGATTGGCCAGTTGCGTCAGGCCGGTACCGCCTATGATAGCCAGCATCGTTAATTATCCCTGGTTGCGTAAATCGCGGGCAGGTTGCGCCATGCCCCGTGTATGTCCATGCCGAAACCGAACACGAAACGGTCCGGCAGCTCCAGGCCGACAAAGTCGGCACTTGAGGCCTTGGTCTTGCCGGTGATCTTGTCCGCGAATACGGCGCTGTAAAACCCTGCCGCCCCGAGTTCCAGTACACGCTGCCTGATCGCGGCCAGGGTCTCTCCCTCGTCGAGGATATCGTCCACCACCAGCACCACCTTGCCGCGCACATTTTCGCGCGGCTCCACTTTCCAGTGCAACTTGCCGCCCTGCTGGCTGTTGCCGTAACGCGAAACGTGCACGTAATCGAAGTCGAGCGGAAAATCGAGCAGCGGCAACAACTGCCCGGTGAACACCACGGCACCGCCCATGACCGACAATACCAGCGGGTGCACATCGGCCAGCTGCCGGTTGACGGCCGCCGCCACGCGCAGCACCGCCGCCCGAACCTCCCCTGCCGTGCAGATCATTTCGGCCTGCTGCAATACCTCACGCGCCTGCTGGTTGGTCAGCATCAGTTCAGCGATTTCAGGTAACTGGCAAAATCTTCGCGGAACTCGGGATGCTTGAGGCCGAACGCGACGATCGCCTTGAGATAACCCAGCTTGTCCCCGCAGTCATAGCGTATGCCCTTGAACCGGTAGGCCAGCAATCGCTCTTCACTCATCAGGCTGGCGATGCCGTCAGTCAGCTGGATTTCCCCACCTGTTCCCGGCTGCACCTGTTCCAGGTGATGGAAGATGCGCGGCGTCAGGATATACCGCCCGACCACGGCGAGTGTCGACGGCGCCTCTTCCGGCTGCGGTTTCTCAACGATGCCGGTGACCTTCTCCACGTCCGGCTCAAGATTGGTGCTGCTGACTATCCCGTATTGCCGGGTCTGCGCGCGCGGCACATCCATCACCCCGAGCACGGAACATTGCTGCTTCTCGAACACCCCGACCATCTGCTTGACGATACTGGGCTGGCCGTCAATCAGATCGTCGGCCAGGATCACGGCAAAGGGTTCGTCCTGGATCACCGGCTTGGCGCACAGCACCGCATGGCCCAGCCCGAGCGCCATGTGCTGGCGTATGTAGATACAGTTGATATTCTTGGGGATGACTTCCTGCACCAGGCGCAACAATTCGGTCTTGCCGCGCATGGCCAGTTCGGCTTCCAGTTCATAGGCCTTGTCGAAATGATCGGGAATGGCACGCTTGTTCCGCCCGGTGACGAACACCATATCGGTGATCCCGGCTTCCACCGCCTCTTCCACCGCATACTGGATCAGCGGCTTATCCACGATCGGCATCATTTCCTTCGGACTGGCCTTGGTCGCAGGCAGGAAACGGCTACCCATGCCCGCTACCGGAAATACTGCCTTGGTAATTTTTTTCATAATCACTTGCCCTCTCTCCAACCCGTTACCCCTGGTTCTGTTCATGCGTCCGCAACAAATCCACCAGCTGCTGTTCATCCCACACCGGCACGTTCAACTCGCGCGCCTTGTCCAGCTTGCTGCCGGCCTCGGCACCTGCCACCACGCAATCGGTCTTCTTTGACACGCTGCCTGCCACTTTCGCACCCAAGGCTTCGAGTTTCGCCCTGGCTTCGTCGCGGCTCATATTCGGCAGTGTACCAGTCAATACAAAGGTCTTGCCGTTCAGTGGCAGCACGGCGACCGCATCGCCGTCGTGCTCATCCCAGTGCACACCATGCTTGTCGCGCAATTCCTCGATCACCTCGCGGTTATGCGACTCGCCAAAAAAGGCAACGATGCTTTGCGCCACCACCGGGCCGACGTCCGGCACCTGCTGCAACCTTGCTGCGTCCGCCGCCATCAGCTTGTCCAGCGAACCGAAATGGCGCGCCAGGTCTTTCGCCGTGGCTTCACCCACGTTGCGGATACCCAGTGCGTAAATGAATCGCGGCAAGGTCGTCTGCTTGCTGTGCTCGATGGCCTGCAGCAGGTTGTTCGCGGATTTCTCGCCCATGCGCGCCAAGTTGGCCAACACCGGGCTGCTCACGAAATAAAGGTCGGCGGGCGTCAGCACGATCTGTTTTTCCACCAGTTGCTCGACCAGCTTGTCGCCCAGGCCTTCAATATCCATCGCACGGCGGCTGGCGAAATGCAGCAATGCCTGCATGCGCTGCGCCGGGCAGAACAGGCCACCGGTACAGCGCCAGTCTGCTTCGCCCTCCTCGCGCACGATGGCGCTGCCGCATACCGGGCATTTTCCTTCCAGCCGCCGGTACAGGTCAAAAGGCTCGCCGGCATCCGGCGGACGCCGGTCGGGTACCACCCCGACCACTTCCGGGATGACATCGCCGGCACGGCGCACGATCACCGTGTCGCCGATGCGTACGTCCTTGCGCCGTGTCTCGTCCTCGTTGTGCAGCGTGGCATTGCTGACCGTAGTACCGCCGACGAACACCGGTTCCAGCTTGGCCACCGGCGTGAGCTTGCCGGTACGCCCGACCTGTATCTCGATGTCGCGCACCACGGTCAGCTGCTCTTCCGCCGGAAACTTGTGCGCCACTGCCCAGCGCGGTTCGCGCGTGACAAAACCGAGCCGCTCCTGCAATGCCAGACTGTTGACCTTGTACACCACGCCGTCGATATCGAACGCCAGGCTGTCACGCTGTTCCGCGATACGCCGGTGGAATTCGACCAGGCCAGCGGCTCCCTGCACCACTGCGCGCTCTTCGTTTACCGGCACGCCCATCTGCCGCAACGCATCCAGTACCGCGCTGTGAGTGGCAGGCAGCGGCCAGCCGCGTACCTCGCCCAGCCCGTAGGCAAAAAAGGAAAGTGGCCGTTTCGCGGCCAGCGCCGGATCAAGCTGGCGAATGCTGCCTGCGGCACCGTTGCGCGGATTGACCAGCGTCGGCAAACCATGTTCACGCTGTTTCTCGTTATAGCGTTCGAAATCGCGGCGCGACATGTACACCTCGCCGCGCACTTCGAGCACTTCGGCATCGCAATCGTTGAGCCGCAGGGGAATCAGGTGGATGGTGCGGACATTCTGGGTAACGTCCTCGCCGGTCTCGCCGTCGCCCCGGGTCGCAGCCCGTACCAATACCCCGTGCGCGTAACGCAGGTTGATCGCCAGGCCATCGAATTTGAGTTCGCAGCCGTACTCCACCGGGGGGGCATCTTCAGGCAATTTCAGTTCGCGCCGTACCCGTGCATCGAAGCTGATCGCGCCTTCGTCGCCGATGTCGGTTTCTGTTTTAATCGACAGCATGGGCACCGCATGGCGCACAGATGCAAAGGCATCCAGTGCTCTGCCCCCGACCCGCAGGGTGGGGGAATCGGGGCGGCGTAGCTCGGGGTGTTGCGCTTCCAGCGCCTGCAATTCGCGGAACAGCCGATCATACTCGGCGTCCGGAATCAGCGGCTGATCCAGCTCGTAGTACTGATAGTTATGCTGTTCGATTTCTGCGCGCAATTTCTCTGCGCGTTTTGCGATGTCTGCGGTCATTCAGGAAAACAGCCTGCGCGCCTGCGCACTACCGGGAATAATGGGATACGCGAGCATTTTGTTTTCGATTGCCGCAACCTGTCCGCGAATCATGTTGATCGCAGTCTCGCTCAATGCCACGCGATGATCATCGACCACGGCGGCGCGCAGTTCCATGCCGATATTGCGCGCCAGCACCGCCATGTCAGCGAAACACTGGCCGGGCTGCGCCACACGCGGCACATCGAGCAACAGCGACAGGCCGCTGACCCGCATCTGTTTGATGGTGTGGTGCTGGAACGGCGCATTGTCGAAACTGGCCAGCGTAAACAGGGTATGCCCGCGCGTATCGAGCAGGTGGAAAGCGCCATCCGCCTGCAGCGTCAGGCCGTTTCTCGCGGCGACCTGTGCAATCTCGGCCCCGGACAGCAAACGATCGCCGCCGGGCAGGATGTTCAGCCCGATCAGCTGGTCCACCTCGGCACAGAAGGCATCCAGCCTCTGGGCGCATGCTGCGGCTTCCGACAGGTCCGGCAATGCGGCATCGGCGCCTGCCTGCTGCGCCAGATCGCGCGCCAGGTCATGGAAGCTCTTCAGCCGCCCATCGCTCACGGGGCCGTTGCGGTCGACCAGCTGCAGCGCCAGGTGGAATTCGGAATAAGGCAATATGCTTTCGGCAACCATCCGCTCCATGATTCCGCTGGATGCATTCAGGCCGCAGATATTGACCGTCTTGCCGAAGTCGAAGCGCTGTTGCCACAATGGTGCCAGCATGCCGGCATTCATCGGGGTGGCGGACGACAGCACGATAATGTAATCGGTGGCAGCACCGATCGCGTCGCACATCTCGTCGGCCGTCCCCGTACGCTCGATTTCGCCGGAAACGCCGTCGGTATCCGGCCCGGACGGTTCGCCCGCCAGCCTGGCGGCCGCCGGCTGGTAAAGCGCATCCTCGTGGTGAGGCCTGAAAGCGGCACCGAATTTGCGCCGGTATTGGCGCTGTTGCCAGGCACTGTAGCCATACACTGTCAGGATCACGGCAACACCAATGCCCAGCAGGCTGATCTGTAATTCGCTCATAACTTGTACACCATTGGTGTTAGGGCATATGAATTATCTCAAGCACATCGCCAAAAGGCCAGCATGCACAGCGTCCGCAATCAATCCGGCCGATCCGGCTTGATGTCCGCAAGCAAGGCTGTAGCAACCAGCACCGAGCCATCCACCCCTACCCGCAACAAGTCGTTATTCAACATGAAACGCTGCATTTCATCAATGCTGGGGGCGACTGCCGGCGGCTCGCTCAGCAGCAACTCGCGGTTACGCTGCAACCCGAACAGCTCGATGCCATGAAGCATCCGGGAAAACTGCTCAGGGTCGGCCTGTTCGCGCTTTGCCATGGCCGGCAATGCCTTGGCCGGCTCGGCCTGTATGTAATCCATCGCCCGGCGCCAGCCTTGCAGCAACTGCAGCATCTCCTGATAGTACTCGCCGATATCGGCATCGCGCATCACCAGCACGTTGAGTATCTTTCCCGGCACGCGCGAGCTGTCAAACAGCTGCTGCCCGCCGGCCTGCAGCAGGCGCGAGCCCACCGGTCCGGCGCACACCACCGCATCCACCTGGTGCGCGCGGAACGCCGCCTCCTGTTTATCCGCCGCCAACGGAACGATCCGTACCTGCTGCGAACGCAACCCGGCAGACTTCAGCGCCAGATTCAGGAAATAAGCGCCCAGCGCACTGCCATCCACGCCCACGCGCTTCCCCTGCAACTGCGCCAGCGCAGTGATCCCGGGCTGGGCAATCAGCGCATCCGCGCCATTGGAAGCATCGAGCAGCAGCACGATCCTCAGATCGGGAATGTCGCGGCGCAGCACCAGCGCCTCCCCCAGCGTCACCCCGGCAACCTGCACCGTGTGGTTGCGCAACGCCTGGCTGACCTGCGCGGCATCGGCATACTCCGTCAGGCGCACTCCCTGCGCCGGCAGATAGCCCAGGCTCTGCGCCAGATAGACCGGCTCGTACCCGGGCCAGGCCGCAGCACCGAATACCAGGGGAGGCTTGGGCGTTTTATCGCAGGCGGCAAGCAATGCCGGCAACAGCAGCGCGGCAAGAATTACGAATAATATTTTTTTTGTCATCACACGCCATACTATCATCATGCGGCCCGACTGATGGGGCCGTATGCCGCTATGCAAGCGGCAATTCGCCGGTCTCCGCACCAATGGACGCAACGTCGTGCACCGCCTTGATGAATTCCGCCTGTTCATGCAGTTGCACCTGCGTCGCGGGATGGAGACGCCCGCGCATCTGCGCCAGGCGCGCCTTGCTGGCCGCCGGCATTTCCCAATGCAAACCGGCCAGCAACTCGTCCGCCAGATCGGGACGATTGCACACCAGCACCATATCGCAACCGGCCTGCAAAGCCGCCCCCGCACGCTGCACGATGCCACCTGCCACCGTCGCGCCTTCCATACTGAGGTCGTCGCTGAAAATGCAGCCTTCAAAACCCAGTTCGCCGCGCAGGATGTTCTTCAGCCAGACACCGGAAAAACCGGCCGGATTCGGGTCGACCCGCGGATAAATCACATGCGCCGGCATGACCGCAGTCAGGCCGTAGGCCACCATCTGCCGGAACGGAATCAAGTCGCACAGCTCGATGTCGGTATAGCTGCGCTCGTCCACCGGGATTTCCAGGTGCGAATCGGCGCGCACATAGCCATGTCCCGGGAAATGCTTGCCCACGGCAGGCATGCCGCCCTGGCGCAAACCCATCAGCAGGCTGTGCGCAAGCTCGGCGATGGCCTGCGGGTCGGAATGGAAGGCGCGGTCGCCGATCACTGTGCTGGCGCCGAAATCGATATCCAGCACCGGGGTAAAACTGAAATCCACACCGCAGGCACGCAGTTCGGCAGCCAGCACGTAACCGGCCTGTTGCGCCAGGTGCCGCGCGCGTTTCGGATGTTCGTCCCAGATATGGCCGAGCTCGCGCATCGGCGGCAGGCGCGTAAAGCCGTCGCGGAAACGCTGCACCCGCCCGCCTTCGTGGTCCACGCCGATCAGCAACGACGGGCTGCGCCAGGCATGGATCGCGGCAGTCAGCGCCATCAACTGCTGCGGCGACTCGTAATTGCGTGCAAACAGGATTACCCCCCCCACCAACGGATGACTGAGACGCCGTTTATCGTCTTCGGTCAGTGCCGTTCCCACGACGTCCAGCATCACCGGCCCCAAGCCCATAACCACTCCTCGATTAATAAACCCGCAGATTATATGGGCTGCGACGGAAACGCGGAAATACTATTGGTCGAGTGGACTGACCACACCGCGGCCGCCCTTGTTCAGTACATGGGTGTAGATCATCGTGGTGGAGACATCGGAGTGGCCGAGCAGTTCCTGCACGGTCCTGATATCGTAACCGCCTTCGAGCAGATGCGTGGCAAAGGAATGACGCAGCGTGTGCGGGGTGGCGAACTTGGCGATAGCTGCTGCCGCCACCGCCCTTTTCATCGCGCGCTGAATCGCTTTCTCATCGGCGTGATGGCGGCGCACCACGCCCGCTCGCGGATCGACCGAAAGCTTGCGCGAAGGAAACACATACTGCCAGCCCCACTCCCGCCCGGCATTCGGGTACTTCCTGTCCAGTGCCATCGGCATGAACACCTCGCCATAACCGCCAGCAAGGTCTTCTTCATGCAGCACCTTCACGCGCTGAAGATGGAGGGTGTCCGGAATTTTGTGTAAACGGAGTTTCTCTTCAATTACAGCATCCGATCTTCAAACTGGATACTAAACCGGTTTAGCGCAGCCTTCCAATCCCGAATCGGCATCGTCCATTTCTGGCTGATGTTGTTCAGCGC
>WGNQ01000011.1 GCA_016124455.1 Sideroxydans sp.
CCCTTGGCTTCGCCACCAAACTTCCTCGACAACACGGTGGTGATCGCCGCCGTCAGGGTCGTCTTGCCATGGTCAACGTGACCAATCGTACCCACGTTTACGTGCGGCTTCGTACGTTCAAATTTACTCTTTGCCATGATTTATCCCCATCAACACGAATTAACGAAAGAACTTTAAACCACTAAAACTTTTGGTGCCCATGGCGAGAATCGGACTCGCGACCTCTCCCTTACCAAGGGAGTGCTCTACCACTGAGCCACATGGGCATTAACCTGCAACCTCCGGCCACACGCCCAGCGCGCACCCTGAAATCCCGGCATACCTAAACTGGAGCGGGTGAAGGGAATCGAACCCTCGTCGTAAGCTTGGAAGGCTTCTGCTCTACCATTGAGCTACACCCGCACACCTCGCCGCCACCAGCGACCAAGCAACCAATCGCCACAACACCTGCCCAGCAAAAACCACATAATTCTGGTGGAGGGGGAAGGATTCGAACCTTCGAAGGCAGAGCCGTCAGATTTACAGTCTGATCCCTTTGACCGCTCGGGAACCCCTCCAAAAAGAGCCCGCGATTATCCACATAACCAGAGATATTGTCAAAGGGAATCTACAGCTTGTACTAAAAATCCCGGTATCCGTGCCCGGCGCCTTGGCACAGGCAAGCCGGACGCAACATCCCGCCCGCCCGCCATCACTTCCTGAACAATGCCGATTGGGCGTGCGCCTGCAAACCCTCGCCGAAAGCCAGCTCGGAAGCAATCGCTCCCAGGGTTTGCGCCCCTTGGGCCGATACCTGGATCAGGCTGCTGCGCTTCTGGAAGTCGTATACCCCGAGCGGGGAGGAAAAACGTGCCGTGCCCGAGGTGGGCAACACATGATTGGGGCCGGCGCAGTAGTCGCCCAGCGACTCCGAGGTATAGCGCCCCATGAAAATCGCCCCGGCATGCCTGAGTTTCGGCAGCCACGCCTGCGGATCGTTCACCGACAACTCCAGGTGCTCGGGGGCGATACGGTTGCTGATGGCGCATGCCTCGTCCATGTCCGCCACCGTAATCAACGCCCCGCGGCTTTCCAGTGCAGTACGGATAATCTCCTTGCGCGGCATCTGCTCCAGCAGCCTGTCGGCGCTGGCCGCAACCGCAGCCGCATATGCCGCGTCCGGGGTAATCAGGATCGCCTGCGCCAGCTCATCGTGCTCGGCCTGCGAAAACAGGTCCATCGCGATCCAGTCCGGATCGGTTTTGCCGTCGCAGATCACCAGAATTTCCGATGGGCCGGCTATCATGTCGATACCGCATACGCCGAACACACGGCGCTTGGCCGAAGCCACGTAGGCATTGCCGGGACCGACAATCTTGTCCACCCTGGGGATGGTCGCGGTACCATAAGCCAGCGCCGCCACTGCCTGCGCACCACCCACCGTAAACACCCGGCTCACACCCGACAGATAGGCGGCCGCCAGCACCAGCGGGTTCTTCACGCCGTCGGGCGTCGGCACCACCATGATCAGTTCGCCCACGCCCGCCACCTTGGCCGGCAGCGCATTCATCAGCACCGAAGAGGGATAAGCTGCCTTACCCCCGGGCACATACAGCCCCACACGGTCGAGCGGCGTAACCTGCTGGCCGAGCAGCGTACCATCCGCCTCGGTATAACTCCACGACTCCATGCGCTGCCTCTCGTGGTAGGCCGTCACGCGCTGCGCGGCCTGCTCCAGTGCGCTGCGCCGCGCCGCAGGCAGCCCGTCAAATGCGGCACGCAACTCGGCCTGCGGCAGCTCAAGCGCCGCAGCATCGTCGATATCGAGGCGATCGAAGCGCTGCGTGTATTCGAGCAGCGCAGCATCGCCGCGCTGTTTCACGTCGGCCAGGATCGCCGCCACGGTTGCTTCCAGCTTGGCATCGGCGGTTGCCTCGAACGCCAGCAGCGCATCGAGTTGCGCCGAGAAATCCGCCTGCGCCGTATTCAGTCTCTTGATATTCATGGCTGCACCGCCTGCGCAAATGCGTCGATCATCGGTTGCAGCGTGGCACGCTTCAGCTTGAGTGACGCCTGGTTTACCACCAGCCTTGAGGATATTGGCATGATTTCCTCCACTGCCTTGAGGTTGTTGGCCTTCAGGGTGCCGCCACTGCTGACCAGATCGACGATGGCATCGGATAGCCCAACCAGCGGCGCCAGCTCCATCGAGCCGTACAGCTTGATCAAGTCGACATGCACCCCCTTCGCGGCGAAGTGTTCGCGCGCGGTCTGCACGTATTTGGTCGCCACGCGCAACCGCGCACCCTGCTTCACCGCCGACTCGTAGTCGAATTCGCTGGGCACCGCCACCATCATGCGGCAACGCGCAATGTTCAGATCCAGCGGCTGGTACAGCCCGGTGCCGCCATGTTCGTTGAGCACATCCTTGCCCGCCACGCCGAGGTCGGCCGCACCGTACTGCACATAAGTCGGCACGTCGGATGCACGCACGATGATCAAGCGCACGTCGTCGCGATTGGTCGGGATGATCAGCTTGCGCGAAGACTCCGGGTCTTCCAGCGCAGAAATGCCGGCCGCGGCGAGCAGCGGCATGGTTTCTTCGAAAATGCGGCCCTTGGACAGGGCAATGGTGATGATCATGCTATTTGACTTTATATTGTGCAAAGACGCGCATTTTACAGGGAAACGTAAGTCAATATGAAATCTGAACTTGCACAAAACCGTCGGGGGTGGCCCGACAGCCAGTCACTTTTCTTGTCTTGCCAAGAAAAGTAACCAAAAGAAATCGCCCCCAGTTTGCCGCCCCTTCGGCGTTCCCTCGATAATTCGCAAACAAGTGGGACTGCGCAACTCGCCCTGGCGGGGCATACAAATCATGCCCCACTGCGGAGCTCAAACAGTGCTCACCTACCCCTCCGCTCGTTTGCGAACTATCGAGGCGGCGCACAGGGGATAGCAAACGGCGGCTCGCATAGCCTTCTAAAAAATTTAAGTTCCTTCTTCGCTATGTTATGTTGCACCATCTTAAAAATAACAACCATGCACTCGCAGAATCTTTATGCCTCCCCAGAGATTCGATCAAACACTATCGCGCTTTGGCCTTGAAAGACTAAAAAGTGGCCTTGATTTGCAGGTTACCCCAAGCGGTGACATTGCAATTACAAGGGACGGCGATTTACAGCTTGGCAACCTGAATACAAACGGTCTATTTAGATTTATTGAACGCTGGCGCCAAAGCGAATCAACGATTGCCGAGTTATTCACGCCAATGGCACGTGAAGCAACAAGATTTGAGAACTTATCTCGATCAAGAAAAAGAGGCGAATATCCCACGCTTACTCTAAACCCGCAGGCATATCATGAAATCACCGATTCGATTATCGAAGCTCAGCTGGTAGCTTCTACGCTTGCAGGATCAATCGCTGTCATCCTGAATAATCTCCTTCAGCGATTAAAGCAAGACCTCAAGGCACCTGACGATGAATGGCATCAAGCAAAGCCTATATTTTCCGACTTTTCCCTTGGGGAAATATTTGCAGCGGCCGCTGCAAACTTTCGGCACTATGATGAATGGGCATCCACTCAACTTCCAACAAAACAGCAGCTAACTTCAATGAGCGTTATTTGCGGATTACTAAACGTTCCCGTTCAAACCGAAAAAGGCTTTCCCTCGATTCGAACAAATGAATGCGGGAACATACTCATGTTAATAAGCAAGGGAGATATTGAAACTCTTCATCGGCTTACTGTTGAGTATGCGAAATCGCTTGCCAAGTACAAATAAGTAAGCCGCCATTCCTCGCAGCGATGCGGCACGGCCAGCGGCCGTGCCGATCAAACCCAATCGTGCGCAAAGCGCACTCAACACCTTCGCCTTTCCTCCCCTTCTGTAGCGCTGAGGACGGGCGATAAAATTGGGGAGAAGGCGAGCACTGTCTGAGCTCCGCAGCAGGCTACGGTTTGTGTAGCCTGCCAGGGCGAGTTGCGCAGCCGCCCAATTTTATTGCCCGACCGAAGGTACCCGAAGGGCGCTCCGGCAGGGTCGCCTTTTCTTTGGTTTCTTTCTTTTGGCGACGCAAAAGAAAGAAACTTGCTGCCGGTTAACCACCGGCGGTTTTGATGTTGACGTTCATGCTTCGACTCCGCTGGCTACGCCAGCTACGCTCAGCACGAACGGAAGAAACTACTTCAGCCTTCGAATATTCGCCCCGAGCTGGGACAGCTTGGCCTCGATATGCTCATAGCCACGGTCAAGATGGTAGATGCGATCGATCACCGTTTCCCCCTGCGCCACCAGCCCGGCGATCACCAGGCAAGCCGACGCACGCAAATCGGTCGCCATCACGGCTGCACCTTCCAGTTGCTGCACACCGCGTACCATGCAGGTATTGCCCTCAACGTCGATCAGTGCCCCGAGGCGACGCAACTCCTGCACATGCATGAAACGGTTCTCGAAAATGGTTTCCACCACCATCGCACTGCCGTCCGCTACCGCATTCAGCGCCATGAACTGCGCCTGCATGTCGGTCGGAAACGCCGGATACGGCGCAGTACGCAGGTTGACCGCTTTCGGCCGCCCCGCCATCTCCAGATGAATGCTGGTGCCGTCGGTGCGGATATGCGCACCGGCTTCAAGCAGCTTTTCCAGCACGGTATCCAGGATGTCGGCGCGCCCTCCGGTCAGCGTGATGTTGCCACCCGATGCGGCCGCGGCCACCAGGAAAGTGCCGCTCTCGATCCGGTCCGGCATGATGCGATGTTCCGCACCGTGCAGCCTGTCGACTCCGGCAATGGTAATGGTGTCCGTGCCATCACCCGAAATTTTCGCCCCCATTGCGCGCAGGCAGTTGGCCAGGTCGACCACTTCCGGTTCTCGCGCCGCGTTTTCCAGCACCGTCACGCCGTCTGCGAGCGTGGCCGCCATCATCAGGTTTTCGGTGCCCGTCACACTGACAATATCGAAAAAGATGCGCGCGCCCTTGAGGCGGCTTGCCTTGGCATGGATGTAGCCATGCTCGATGTGGATCTCCGCCCCCATCGCCTGCAAGCCCTTGATGTGCAGGTCGACCGGGCGCGAGCCGATGGCACAGCCGCCAGGCAGCGACACGAAGGCTTCGCCGAAACGTGCCACCAGCGGCCCCAGCACCAGCACTGCTGCACGCATGGTCTTGACCATCTCGTAGGGCGCCTCGAGCTTGTCTACCTGCGCACCGCACAAGGTCACCGCACCGGCCTCCAGCGTCGCCATCACCCCCATCTGCTGCAGCAGCTTGCGCATGGTAACCACATCGTGCAACTCCGGGACATTGCCCAGACTCAAGGCATCGGCAGTCAGCAGGCTTGCACACATGATTGGCAGTGCCGCATTCTTGGCGCCGGAAATGCGCACCTCACCGCGCAGCGGCACCCCGCCCTGGATCGCCAGTTTCTGCATGGCTTATTGTTGCTCCTGCCACTCTTGCGGCGTAAAGGTTTTCATCGACAGCGCATGAATTTCCTCGCGCATGCGGTCGCCCAACGTCTGGTACACGCGCTGATGGCGCTGCACGCGGCTTTTTCCCGCAAACTCATCGCTAACCACCACCGCTTCAAAATGCGCACCATCACCCGCCACGGCAAGATGGGTAACCGCCATGCCCTGCTCGATGCTGTGCTTGATGCTTTCAGGCGTAACCATAATCAACTTTCTAAAAACGCAATTTATAACCCGACCGCAACAGGGCCAAGGTGAATCCCGCCATCGCCGCGAAACAGGCCGCCACCACTGCCAGGCTGAACCAGGGCGAAATGTCGGAAACGCCGAAAAACCCGTAGCGGAAGCCGTCTATCATATAAAAAAACGGGTTGAAACGCGACAGGTCCTGCCAGAAAGCCGGCAGCGAATGGATGGAGTAGAACACGCCGGACAGGAAAGTCAGCGGCATGATTATGAAATTCTGGAAGCTCGCGAGCTGGTCGAATTTCTCCGCCCAGATGCCTGCCACCACGCCCATCGACCCCAGCAGCGCACTGCCCAGGATAGCGAACAGCAGTGCCCACAGCGGATGATCCATGGCCGGTTGCGCAAAATACAGCGCCGCCAGATAGACACCGGCGCCGACCACCAGCCCGCGCACCACCGCCGCCAGCACGTAGGCCGCAAAGAATTCCCAGTAGCTGATCGGTGCCAGCAGCACAAACACCAGATTGCCGGTAATCTTGGACTGGATCAGGCTGGAGGAACTGTTGGCAAAAGCGTTCTGCAGCACCGACATCATCACCAGCCCCGGGATCAGGAAAGCGGTATAGCGCACTCCGGGATACACCTCGACATGTTGCTCCAGCACGTGGGAAAAAATCAGCAGGTAAAGTACCGCCGTCAGAATCGGCGACAACAGGGTCTGGAACGCCACCTTCTGTACGCGCAGCACCTCTTTATAGAACAGCGTGACAAAACTGGTCTTCATGCCTTGCCCACCACACGCAGGAATACTTCTTCCAGATCGGGCTGCTGCAGGCTCATTTCCAGCACTGTCAGACCGGCTTCCCGCAATTGCATCAGCATCGTTTCCAGGGCCGGATAGGATGACAATGCCAGCAGATAATCTTCGCCGACCCGCTCGATCATGTGCGGCGCCAGGACGGCGGGCAGCTCACCGGAAAGCCGCATCCGCACGCGACAACCGGCAGCGCTGTTAAGCAGGTTCTGCGTACTGTCCAGCGCAACGATCCGGCCGCGCTTGAGCATGGCAATGCGGCCGCACAGCGCCTCGGCCTCTTCCAGATAATGCGTGGTCAGCAACACGGTATGGCCTTCACGGTTAAGGCGCTGGATGAAGCGCCACATGATCTGGCGCAACTCCACGTCTACGCCGGCAGTCGGCTCGTCCAGCACGATCACCGGCGGTTTGTGCACCAGCGCCTGCGCCACCAGCACACGGCGCTTCATGCCGCCGGACAGGCGGCGCATGTTGGTATCCGCCTTGTCGGTCAGGTCGAGATGGTGCATCAGTTCGTCGATCCAGGCATCGTTGTGGCGCAGGCCGAAATAGCCGGACTGCAGGCGCAGGGTTTCGCGCACGGTAAAGAACGGGTCGAACACCAGTTCCTGCGGCACCACGCCCAACAGGCGCCGACTGTCGCGGTACTGCGCCGCCACATCCCGGCCAAGAATGGAAAGTTGCCCGCTGTCGGCCCGCGCCAGGCCGGAAAGCAGGTTGATCAAGGTCGTCTTGCCCGCACCGTTGGGGCCGAGCAAGCCAAAGAACTCCCCCGCCTCGATACGCAGGTCAACGCCATCCAGGGCCTGCAAGCTGCCATAGCGCTTGCTCACCTGGCGAACATCGACGGCGGGAAACATCAGGAAATCAGGACTGCATCGACGCGTCGATGCTTAATGGAAGCAATTCGGCCACATCATACAGGCGCGCAAGAGACAGCAGGTTGTCCGGCACATGCGAAAAAGACACCGACACATTATTGCGCTGCGCTTCGCGCAACCAGTTCAACATCAGGCTGACTGCAGAAGAATCGACCGCCCCGACCCCCGACATGTCGATTGCCAGCGAGTTTGCGCCGGCAGCCTGCAACCCCTGGTCGTACAGCGCCTTGACCGTTTCCAGCGTCAACGGTCCCGACACCTTCAACTGACCACCCTCGCGAGTGATCACTTGGCAGCTTCCTTGCGCAGCGGCGCACTGGCCAGCGACTGGTTCTTGTCGACCAGCGTCTTGATCAGGCCGTCGATGCCGGACTGCTGGATCTGCTCGGTGAACGTGCCGCGATAAGTGGAAACCAGGCTCGCCCCCTCTATCGACAGGTCGAATGCTTTCCAGCCATCGCCGGTTTTTTCCATTTCGTAATTCACCGCGATCGGCTGCGCACCGGATTTGACGATAAGCGTCTTGACCGTCACCTCATCGGCACCGGATGGCATCTCAAACGGCTGCACCTCAACGCTCTGGTCTCGATAGCGGGTAAACGCACTGGTATAAGTGCGCACCAGCAGATTGCGGAACTCGCTCACCAGCTGCTGGCGCTGCTGCGGGGTTGCCCCGCGCCAGCCGCGGCCGACTGCCAGCCGCGTCATGCGCTCAAAATCGAAATGCGGCAGCACCTTGGCATCCACCAGGGCCAGGATTTTCTGCTGGTCGCCCGCCTGAATATCCTTGTCCTGCTTGACGATGGCCAGCACGTCCTCAACGGTATTCCTGATCAGCACGTCCGGGCCGGGCATGTCTGCGCCCGCCCCCATCGCGACCGATGAAAGCAACAAACCAAACACCAGAACAGCAATTTTTTTCATCATATTCCCAACCATAATGTTACGAACTACCGCTTATTTGGAACCGTTTTCCGCTGCCTTGCTATACATGAACTTGCCAATCAGGTCTTCCAGCACCATGGCAGACTGGGTATGTTTCATCTCATCGCCATTTTTCAGCATGGCATCATCACCGCCGGGCTGCAGGCCGATGTACTGCTCGCCCAGCAGGCCGGAGGTCAGGATGTTGGCAAACGTGTCTTTCGGAAACCGGTAGCGCTTGTCGATGCTCATCGTCACCTTGGCCTCATAACGTTCCGTGTCCAGCGTAATCCCGGTCACCCGCCCTACCAGCACACCCGCGCTCTTGATCGAAGCCTTCGGCTTGAGGCCGCCGATATTGGTGAAGTAAGCCTGTAGCTGATAGGTATCAGATACGTTATAGGTACCCAGGTTCCCCACTTTCATTGCCAGCACCACCAGCGCGGCGATACCCGCCACCACAAATGCGCCAACCCACAGGTCCAGTGTGGTTCGTTCCATAATAATCAGTCCCCTCGAAACATGAATGCGGTCAAAATAAAATCCAGTATCAAAATCGCCAGCGACGACTCCACCACCGTGCGCGTGGTCGCGCCGGAAACGCCCTCTGCGGTGGGCGGCGCGTCATAGCCCTCAAACAGCGAAATCACGGTAACCGCCACACCGAACACCACGCTCTTGATCACGCCGTTCATGATGTCATGCTGAAAGTCCACGGCGGCCTGCATTTGCGACCAGAACGAACCTTCGTCCACCCCGATCATCACCACGCCCACCACGTAACCGCCGAATACCCCCAGCGCGGAAAACAGCGCCGACAACAACGGCATGGAAATCACCCCGGCCCAGAAGCGCGGCGCCACCACGCGCGCTATCGGGTTCACCGCCATGATTTCCATCGCGGAAATCTGCTCGGTCGCTTTCATCAGCCCGATCTCGGCCGTCATTGCCGAACCTGCCCGGCTGGCGAACAGCAGCGCTGCCAGCACCGGCCCCAGCTCGCGCACCAGGCTCAACGCCACCAGCGAACCCAGCGCCGACTCGGAACCGTAACGCTTGAGCGTTTCGTACCCCTGCAGGCCCAGCACCATACCGACAAAAGTACCAGCCACCAGAATGATGATCAGCGACATCACGCCGGTGAAAAACATCTCCCGGATCGTCAGGTGAAAACGACGGAAGCTGGGCCCCGAATAAAACAGCGTCATCAGGAAGAAGCGGGTCGCAAAACCCAGCCGCCACACCGCATTCACCGTACGATGCCCGATCGATCTCAGATTTTTGATAACTGGCATATTCAGGCCCGCAGGTTTAAATCTTTGTTGTAATCGCCGTCCGGATAATGGAACGGAATCGGCCCATCCATTTCGCCGTGCACGAACTGGCGCACAAACGCTTCGTCGGAAGCGCGAATTTCATCGGCAGTGCCTTCCGCAATGATTGCACCATTTGAAACGAAGTAGACGTAATCCACGACTTTCAGCGACTCCTGCACATCATGCGTCACCAGCACCGAGGTCGCGCCCAGCGCGTTGTTCAGGCGGCGGATCAGGTTCCCCACCACCGTCAGCGAAATCGGGTCCAGCCCGGCAAACGGTTCGTCATACATGATCAGCATCGGATCCAGCGCCACCGTGCGCGCCAGCGCCACGCGCCGCGCCATGCCGCCGGACAGCTCGGCCGGCATCAGGTCCTGGGTGCCGTACAACCCCACCGCATGCAGCTTCATCATCACCAGGTCGCGGATGATATCTTCCGGCAGATCGGTATGCTCGCGCATCTGGAACGCCACGTTGTCATACACCGTCATGTCGGTGAACAGCGCACCGAACTGGAACAGCATCCCCATCTTGCGGCGCATCCGGTACAGATTGTCCTGGCTCAGCTCGTGCATGACCTGCCCATCCACCTTCACATACCCCCTGGTCGGCTTGAGCACACCACTGATGTGGCGCAGGATCGTAGTCTTGCCGCACCCGGAAAGCCCCATGATGGCAATCAGCTTGCCCCGGGGGAAAGTCATGTTGATGCCCTTCAGGATGGGACGGTTGTCGTAAGCAAAATTGACGTCGCGGATTTCAACCAGCGCTTGCGATGACACGTAATCAACACCTTGTTTGTCGGGGGCGCCATTCTAAACCACGCCCCCATAGTGCCACAACCCTGCAGCCGGTTAAGTTTTCCCGGCATATTGAGCTCACGACAAATGCAGGCTATCCTGCGCTACCATCATATTTGGCATACTAAATGGTTACGGCGAACATAAACAGCGCCCGGGGCAAAGCCGGCTATCCCAGCCTGCTCATCGTGGATGACGACCCGCTCATTCGCGATTCCCTGCGCCTTTCGCTCACCGGCGAATTTGACATCCACACCGCCGAAAGCCGCCCTCAAGCCATTGCCATGCTGCGCGACATGCCGGCACGCCCGCAACTGGCGCTGGTCGACCTGGGCCTCCCGCCGCTGCCCCATCGTCCGGAAGAGGGCTTCCATCTGATTGCCGAATTACTCGCACATTCGCCGCAAATCAAGATTCTGGCACTATCCGGGCAGGACGAAGAGTCCAATGCGCGCCATGCCCGCGCGCTCGGCGCGCTGGATTTCATTGCCAAACCCTGCAAACCCGAACTGATAAAGCAACAACTGCGCAACGCGCTGCTCATCTCCGACAGCGAAAGTTCGCCAGACAGTCCGGGCAACGACGCCCTGCTCGGCATCGTCGGCCAGAGCGCCCCCCTCCAGGCGCTGCGCAGCCAGATCATGATGTATGCCAACACTCCGTTTCCGGTGCTGATCGAAGGCGAATCGGGCAGCGGCAAGGAGCTCGTCGCCGCAGCCCTGCAATTGCTTGGCGCCAACGGCAAATCACCCTATCTGGTTTTCAACTGCGCGGCCATTTCGCCCAACCTGCTCGAAGCCTCGCTGTTCGGCCACACCAAAGGTGCGTTTACCGGCGCGCAAACCCCCGCTGCCGGCTATTTTGAAGATGCCGGCAACGGCACGCTGTTTCTCGACGAGATCGGTGAACTGCCGCTGGAACTGCAGGCCAAATTGCTGCGGGTACTGGAGAACGGCGAGTATCAACGCGTCGGCGAAACCGTGACGCGCAAGAGCCGTGCCCGCATCATTGCCGCCACCAACCGCAACCTGCGCCAGGAAATACGCAATGGCAATTTCCGCATCGACCTGTATCACCGCCTCAGCGTGTTTACCATCCAGGTACCGCCGCTACGCGAACTCGGCGCGGACAAATTCCTGCTGCTCAATCATTTCCGCAGTTTCTATGCCGAACAGGCACAAAGCGCACCATTCGAACTGGATGCACCGGCATTGCACACCTGGGAACAGTACCCGTTTCCCGGCAACACCCGCGAATTGCGCAATATCGTCATCCGCCTCGCCACAAAATATCCCGGCCAGACCATTACCAGCGCCCAACTGGAAGCCGAGCTTGACCTGCTGCCCGAATCAGACAGCGCCCGCACGGAAGCCGATCCACGGGAGATTGCCAAGCTGGCCCTGCAGCAGGCGGATTTCAATCTCGACGACCTGCTGATGGAACAGGAGCGGCTGTACATCGACACTGCGCTGAGCCTGTCCAGGCATAACATCAGCGAAGCGGCCAAACTGCTCGGCCTCAATCGCACCACGCTGTACAGCCGCATGGAAGCACAACAGAAACACCTGGCCAGAAAAGACAGCAACGGGGAACAATAAAACATGTATCTGGAACATTTCGGGCTCAACGAGCCACCATTCAAGATCACGCCGATCACCGACTTTTTCTTTTCCGGCTCCAACCGCGGCGAGATACTCGACGCGCTGGTTTACGCAATCAGCTCCAGCGAAGGCATCATCAAGATCACCGGCGAAGTCGGCAGCGGCAAAACCATGCTGTGCCGCATGTTGCTGGAGCGCCTGCCCTCGCAGGTGGAGCCGGTATACCTGGCCAACCCCAGCCTGTCGCGCGAAGAAATGCTGTACGCCATTGCCGACGGCCTCGGCCTCGATCTCGAAGGCCAGCGCGTCAATGTCATCCTGCAGACCTTGCAGAGCCTGCTGCAGCAAAAGACCCGCGACGGGAAACGCGTAGTGATCCTGGTGGATGAAGCGCATGCCATGCCGCTGGATACGCTGGAAGAATTGCGCCTGCTCTATAACCTGCAGGCCGGCGACCAGAAACTGCTGCAAATCGTATTGTTCGGCCAGCCCGAACTGAATGAAAAGCTGGACCAGCCCAACATGCGCCAGCTCAAGGATCGCATCGTGCACCATTTCACCATGCTGCCGCTGTCAAAAAACGCCATCGCGTCCTACCTGATGTTCCGCATGCGTGCGGCCGGCTATCGCGGCCCGGACATTTTTTCCGCCAATGCCGTCAAGCTTATCGGCAGCGCCTCGCACGGCCTGATGCGGCGCGTCAACATCCTGGCCGACAAGGCGCTGCTGGCGGCCTTCGTCGCCAACACCCACCAGATCGATGTGCGCCATGTGCAGGCCGCCATCCGCGACAGCGAGCTTGCGCCGAAACAGAGAAACCCAAAAAACATTGCCGTCATGGGTGGCATCGCACTGGCGACCCTGGTCCTGGCCGTTATCGGCTGGCCGCTGGTGGGGCACCTCGCCGCACCGAAAAATAGCCACGCCGCCCTCCAGCCCGCATCCGAACAAGCCGCCGCCCCGGCAATGGCAACGCCCCCTGCCTCAGCCGTAGCGCCAGTCGCGGTATCTGCCATCGCTGCGGCGCCCACCAAACCAGCGGCAACCAGGGCGGCACAGCGCGTTCCCGCAAAACCGTCCGTGAAAGCCCCCAGAAAAGCCGCCGCGCAAACCATGCCGCCGCTACTGCGGCAGCGTCTGGATGCGGCACAGGAAATGCTTGCCAAACGCAGCAAGAATGACACCAGCATTCAGCTGTACTATACCGAAGACGTACGCCCCGCCCGCATGGAGCGTTTTCTGGAACGCGCCCGCAAACTGGGCAAGCTGCAGGAGATATACGTGCTGCCGATCAAGATCAAGGGCCATGATGGTTTCCGCGTACTGTATGGAAACTATCCCAGCATTGAAGCGGCCCGCACCGACGTCCAGCATTTGCCGAAACGCTACAAGGAAGCATTCGCACCTACGCTGTACATGTCGGAAACGGCGCAGGCAACCCGATAAAACCTTGGCCTTAGGCTAAATGACATATTGAGGATGCCTGTTAATAATGCTAGGCTGCTCAAAAATAATTCTGGAGGAGAGCGGCAAGATGCGACAGAGTCATGCACTACTGTTTTTGAGCTGTATTCTGCTGAGCGCTTGCGGCACCCGGCAGATCAAGCCATCAGACCAGCACATCCAGCGCAGCAGTGAAAAAACCGCGCCCGAAAGCGTCGCCATCCCGCCCCCGGTAAAGCACAGCATTCCCCTGCCACCGCCCAAAGCCTCCCCCAAAATCGAAACCTACAGCGTCGTTGTCACCAACGTTTCCGCACAGGAGATCCTGTTTGCGCTGGCCCGTGACGCCAAGGTCAACCTCGATATCTATCCCGGCATCCAGGGCAACGTGACCATCAATGCGATCAACCAGACCCTGCCGCAGATTCTCAGCCGCATCGCAAAACAGATCGACATGCGCTATGAGCTGGACGGACAGAATCTCGCGGTTATGCCGGACACGCCCTATCTGAAGCAGTACCAGATCGACTATGTAAACATGTCGCGCGATACGGAAAGTTCCATCAACACCAATGCCACGGTAGGCAGCGCCACGAGCAGCGGCGGGGCCGCCGCGACCGGTAACGGCAGCAACTCGACCATTGCCATCAAGGATATTTCCAAGAACCGTTTCTGGGATACGCTGGTGCAGAACATCAAGGACATCCTGCATGAAACCGACAAGATATTACCTGCCGGATCCAGTGAAACCGTAGTCCAGCAAAGCAGCGACATCAGCACCAGCGGTACCGGCGCTCAACCAGCCGGCGGCAAGAAGACCTCCGCCAAAGGCGGGATAGAAAACAGCCCGAATCCCGCCAATCTGCAGGAAGGCGCCACCACCGTCACCCGCACCAGCACTTTCCGCGAAGCGGCATCGGTGATCGCCAATCCGGAAACCGGCATCATCACCGTGCGCGCGACCGGCAAGCAGCATGAAAAAATCCAGGAATTCATCGATCAGGTCATGGCCAATGCCCGGCGCCAGGTCATGATCGAGGCGACCATCGCCGAAGTCGAGCTATCCGACCATTACCAGCAGGGCATCAACTGGAGCGCCGCACACCTCGGCCGCGCCGGCTTCACCCTGACCCAGGCCGTAGGCGGCACGCTGACCGCACCGGCACAAAGCCTGTTCTCGCTCGGTTACACCAATACCGCATCGCGCCTCGGCAGCATCAGCGCACTGGTCAACCTGCTCGACACCTTCGGTACAGTCAAGGTGCTATCCAGCCCCAAACTGTCGGTGCTCAACAACCAGACTGCGGTCCTGAAAGTGGTCGACAACACCGTCTACTTCACCATCAAGGCCGATACCAGCCAGAACCAGACGCAGACCACCACCACCTACACCACCACGCTCAATACCGTACCGGTAGGCTTCGTGATGAACGTGACGCCGGAGATCAGCGACAACGGCGAAATCCTGCTCAATGTCCATCCCAGCGTTTCGCGCATACTCAGCTACGTCAACGACCCGAATCCCGCGCTGAAGAAAAGTACGACCAATGGCTTCGCCCAGGACATCGTCAGCCAGATACCGGTGATCCGCACCCGCGAAATGGAATCCATGTTGCGCATCCAGGACGGCAACATCGCCGTCATGGGCGGACTGATGGAAGACTCGATGAGCAATACCGATGACACCGTACCCGGCATTTCGAGGATTCCCGCTGTCGGCGAGTTCTTCAAGAACAAGGACAATCAGCGCTCCAAGAAAGAACTGGTGGTATTCCTGCGCCCTGTAGTGATCAGGGATGCCAGCATAAATGGTGACTTCAATGCATTCAGAAACTCACTTCCCGACGAGAATTTTTTCAAGGCAGAATCCGGAAAAAACGATAGCAACAGCGCCCCTTAAGCACAGGTCACTGTCATGAGCCTATTACTCGACGCGCTTAAAAAGGCCGGACAAAACCGGCAGGACGATGCCACAGGAGAGCAGACGGACATGCCCCAGCGCACTGCTGAACTCACGCTCGAAGAACACCCGGGAACCTCGCGCGGCCAGTCGGCCCAACCCATTCCCGAAACCGCGCGCAACGCCGGAAAGAATCTGTTTGCCGCCAAGGCGGCACCGGTGCGCGCCAGGCGGCTGCGGCTGGGCATCATCCCCATCGCCCTGATCAGCGGTGCAGTACTGGCCACCGCCGGCGGCATTTATGTGTGGTACGAAATTACGCCGCACCCGGTAGCAAGACGGGTCACGCCACCACCGCCGCCACCGTTGCCGGTCACCAGGCCGGCACCGCCACTGATACCCGCACCGCCTGCCGTGCAGGCACCCGCATTGCAGGATATGGCTGGCGTACTGCCTGCCGACACACCGCAGGAAATGGCGCCTTCCGCCGCGTTGGCGACTGACGAACCAGCAAGCGTACCGGCCTATCGCGAACCGCGTATCCGTATCGAAAGCCACCCCCAGACCAACAGCATCGATCCGGCGCTGGCCTCTGCCTACCAGTCCTACCAGCAGGGAAATTTTGCAGCCGCGCAGCAGCAATACATGACAGTGCTGCAACAGGATGCCAAGAACCGCGATGCCTTGCTGGGCATGGCGGTCATCGCCCAGCGCCAGGGGCAGAATGTCCTTGCCGCACAATATTACGAATACGTGCTGGCGCTCAATCCACGCGACCCGGTTGCCTATGCCGGCATGACCGCACTCAGTCGCGACGATTCACCCAACGAAGAAAGCAGCCTCAAGCTGCTGCTCGCGCAACAGCCGCAATCGGCCGCCCTGAATTTTGCGCTCGGCAACCTGTATGCGGCACAACAGCGCTGGTCCGAAGCGCAGCAGGCTTACTTCAACGCCTACAGCCTGCAACCCGACAGCGCGGACTATGCCTACAACCTCGCGGTCAGCCTCGACCACCTGGGGCAAAGCAAATCCGCCGCACAATATTACCAACGGGCCCTGCAACTGGACAGTTCCGGGGCAGCGGGGTTTGACCGGGCGCAGACCGCGCAGCGCCTGAACGCTTTGAAGGCACCTTGAACATATGGCGCAGGAAAATACGACCACAAGACAAATCCAGCAGCCGCTAGGGCGCCTGCTCGTCGAGAAAGGCGTTATCAGCGACGACCAGCTGCGCATCGCCATCCAGGAACAGAACAAATCCCACCAGCCGCTAGGCCGCCTGCTGGTCGGCCTCGGCTTCCTGTCGGAAGCGACTATCCGTGACGTCCTGTCGGAAAACCTGGGGCAGGAAAGCGTCGACCTGGCCACGGTCATCCTCGACCCCGCCGCGATCAAGCTGATCCCCAAGGACATTGCCCGCCGCTACCAGCTGGTGCCGCTGTCGGTGAATGCCGCCAGCAAGCAACTCACCCTGGCCGTCGCCGACCCGGACAACATCATCGCGCTGGACCAGGTGCGCGCACTGCTCAAGGATGAATACCGGCTGACCACACAGCTCGCCAGCGAATCCGACATCCTGCGCGCAATCGACCAGTACTACGGTTTCGAACTGTCGATCGACGGCATCCTGCACGAGATCGAGCCGGGCGAAATGGAATACCAGGCGATGCAGGCCGGGGTCAACGAATTCAGCCAGCCGGTGGTACGCCTGATCGATGCGTTGCTCACCGAGGCAGTGCAGCGCGGCGCATCCGACATCCACTTCGAACCCGAGAGCAGCTTCCTGCGCATCCGCTACCGCGTGGACGGCGTATTGCGCCAGGTGCGCAGCCTGCACAAGAGCTTCTGGCCAGCGATGGTGGTGCGCCTGAAAGTGATGAGCAACATGAACATCGCCGAAACCCGTGCGCCACAGGACGGCCGCATTTCATTGCGCCTGTCCGGCCGGCAGATCGATTTCCGCGTTGCCTCGCACCCGACCACGCACGGCGAAAACCTCGTGCTGCGCATCCTCGACCGGCAGAAAGGTATCGTGCCGATCGACCAGCTCGGCCTCGACGAGGCCGCGTTGTCGGCACTCAAGCTCATGATCGCCAAGCCCGAGGGCATCGTGCTGGTAACCGGCCCTACCGGCAGCGGCAAGACCACCACGCTGTATTCGGTACTCAGCCACGTCAACACCGAGTCGGTCAACATCATGACCCTGGAAGACCCGGTGGAATACCCGCTGTCGCTGATCCGCCAGACTTCGGTGAACGAAGCGGCAAAAATGGATTTCGCCAACGGCATCCGCTCCATGATGCGCCAGGACCCGGACATCATCCTGGTCGGTGAAATCCGCGACCATCCCACGGCGGAAATGGCATTCCGCGCCGCGATGACCGGCCACCAGGTCTATTCCACGCTGCATACCAACTCGGCGCTGGGTGCCATCCCGCGCCTGCTCGATATCGGCATCCTGCCGGACATCATGGCCACCAACATCATCGGCATCGTCGCCCAGCGCCTGATCCGAGTGTTGTGCCCGCACTGCAAATATTCCTACCAGCCCGATGCGGGCGAGCGCAGATTGCTCGGCATCTCCCACAACGAGGAAGCAACCATTTTCCGTGCCGCCGGCTGCGATATCTGCCAGCATCAGGGTTACATCGGGCGCATGGCGCTGATGGAACTGCTCAAGATGGACAACGAACTCGATGACCTGATTTCGCGTCGCGCCAGCATCCACCAGCTGAAACAGGCCGCACTGGCCAGGGGCTTCCGCCCGCTTGCAGCCGACGGCATACGGCGCGTGCTGCAAGGCATCACCTCGCTGGCCGAAGTGGCCCGCGTCGTCGACCTCACCGAACGCATCAGCCAGCCATGACGCTATATGCCTACAAGGCGGTCAATGAACACGGCAAGAGCATTCGCGGGCTGCAGGATGCGGCCAACCTGATCGATCTGGAGCAGCATCTCAAACGCAACAAGCTGGACTTGGTTAACGCAAAAGTCGATGAACAGCTGTCCCCGTTCGGCACCCGGAACATCAAGCGCGCCGAGCTGCTGAATTTCTTCCTGAACATGGAGCAGCTCACCCGCGCCGGGGTGCCGCTGCTGGAATGCCTGGCTGACCTGCGCGACAGCGTGGAAGACCCGAAATTCCGGGAAATCCTCGCCAACATGGTGGAGGAAATCGAAGGCGGGAAAAAGCTGTCGCAGGCCATGGCGCAATACCCGCAGGCATTCGACAAAATTTGTGTCAGCCTGACCCATGCGGGCGAAGACAGCGGACGCCTGCTGCAGGTATTCAAGCACCTCACCGATTCGCTGAAATGGCAGGATGAAATGGCCGCACATGCCAAGAACATCATGATCTACCCGGCATTCGTCGGCGCCGTGGTGCTCGGCATCACGTTCTTCCTGATGATCTACCTGGTACCGCAGCTGGTCAGCTTCATCCAGGGCATGGGGCAGGAAATCCCGTTCCAGACGCGCATGCTGATTGCCACCTCAAACTTCTTCGTGGCGTACTGGTACCTGATCCTGCTTACCCCGGTCGTGCTGTTCGTTGGTTTCAAGGTCGGCATCATTTACAACTCGCGCCTGCAATACCAGCTGGACAACCTGAAACTGAATCTGTGGCCGGTGGGGCCGATCGTGCGCAAGCTCATCCTGGCACGCTTCGCCAACACCTTCGCCATGATGTACGCCTCAGGCATCAGCGTGCTCAGCTGCATCGCCAATTCGCGCGACATCGTGGACAACCGCGTCATCGCCGCCAGCCTGGAGCAGGTCGCACTGGAAATCGAATCCGGCAAGAATCTCACCCAGAGCTTCCAGCAGACCCACATGTTCCCGCCGCTGGTCATCCGCATGCTCAAGGTGGGCGAAGCGACCGGCGCGCTCGACCAGGCATTGCTCAACGTCAGCTACTTCTATGACCGCGACGTCAAGGATTCAATACACAAGATCCAGGTGATGATAGAACCGGTGATGACGCTTATACTGGGCGCACTGCTCGGCTGGGTGATGCTCGCCGTGCTGTCACCGATCTACGACATCATCGGCAAGGTGCAACTCTGATGAAAAACAAGGTACTCCTGTTCCTCAGCGCCGACATGTTCCAGGGCTTCGTCTGGAAGGATGGCGCATTGGTGCACGAGCAAACCTTTGCCGACAACCAGGAGGGCCGTGAAAAATTTACCGCCTTCCTGAGAACCTGGCGTGCGCCGGCTTATCTGCTGACCGACCTGATCGAGGAGGATTTCCGCCACGAAACGGTGCTGCACCTTCGCGGCCGGGAACACACTGCGCAGATCCAGCGCAAATACGAACAGTTCTACCGCAACACCACCTTCCGCCAGGCGACCCTGCACCAGCGCCAGCTGGAAGGACGGCGCGATGATGACATGCTGTTTTCCGCACTGACCAACCCCGCCACCATCCAGATCTGGCTGGACATCATCCTGCAGCAACACACCCCGCTGGCCGGCATCTATTCGGTACCCGGCATCAGCAAACCGCTGGTCAGGAACATCAATGCAGACCATATCCTGCTGCTGAGCTGGGAGAAACATTCCGGATTGCGGCAAACCTATTTCAATACCAAGCGCCTGTACCTGTCGCGCCTGACCCCGGTCAACGACGGCCAGTCCTTCAGCGAAGTGGTTTCCTCGGAAGTCGCGCGTACCCAGCAATACCTGAAAAGCCTGAGCTTGCTGCCGCTGGGACAAACATTGCGCGTGCATATCCTGTGTCATGCCAACGACCGCCATGAACTGCAGTCGACGTTGCGCGATGCGGGCGACATGTCCTACGAATACCAGGACATACACGAACTGGCTGCCAGCCTGAAATCAAAAGACAGCTATTCCGATTCGGATGCGACACACCTGCTGCTGCACCTGCTGGCGGTGCAACCTCCGCACACGCACTACGCCGCTGCCGAACACACCCATTTCTTCAAACTGTGGCAACTGAATACCCGCCTGCTCTGGCTTGGCGGCCTGCTCACACTCGCCAGTCTGCTCTGGAGCAGCATCAGCCTGCTCGAAGGCGGCTGGATGAACGATGACCGCAGCACATTTGAAGCCCAGACCCAGCGCCTGACGCAACAGACCCAGCAGATTACCCGCGGCTTCGCCAACAACCTGGCACCGGCCGCCGACATGAAGAGTGCCGTCACCTCGTTGCGCACTTTGCATAGTTATTCGCCGCCGCCGGAGACCATACTGGCCGGCCTCGGCAATGCACTGGCAGATTTTCCGCGCATTCGCATCGACAGCCTGTCGTGGCAATCCGGGAGCGGCAACAGCGACACCATACAGGTCGGTGGCCAGCTGGAAGGCTGGGATAACAATTACCGCGGCTCCCTGGGCTACCTCGACCACTTCCAGCAGGCCTTGAAACAGCAGCACTACGGCGTTTCCGCGCTGACCCTGCCGCTCGACATCAGCTCCAAGGGCAGCATTACGGACAACACGCTGGAAGGCACAGGCAATCCGGCACAGTTTTCGCTGCGACTCACATGGGAGCCGCCACAATGAGCGATTTCAAGAGCGACCTGCCGCATATCAAATGGGGACTCCTTGCGCTGCTGCTCGCATCGGGCGCCAGCGGTGCAGCGATTCTGTTCAGCCAGAATTTCCTGGCCGGTTCGCAGCAGGCCCACAAAACCGCCGAACGCCAGTTGACGGAAGCCCGCCGTAATCTGAGCGCCGCCACCGATGACCAGCAGAACATGGCATCCTATGCGCAGGAATATTCCATACTGCTGAAACGCAACATCATCGGCAACGAACAGCGCCTGGACTGGGTCGACGCACTCGAACGCTTGCGCCACCGCAACTTCGTGCTGGACTTCAGCTACAACATCTCCCCCCAGCATTCCTACCAGCCTCCGGTATCGCTGGACCCTGGCAATTTCAACCTCAACCGCAGCGACATGACGCTCAGCTTTGACCTGCTGCACACAGGGCAACTGGTGAATTTTTTCAACGCCCTGCAAGCCGACAGCAAAGGCTGGTTCATGCTGGACGGCTGCAGCATCACGCGCATCGCCGGCACCATCAATAACAGCGGACCGGGCACGACGCCACAACTCAAGGCGGAATGCAAAGGCGGCTGGCTGACGCTGAAGAACAGGAACATGCCATGATGCGACACACCATACTGCTTCTGGTCATTCTGTCCACATGGCTGCCAGCCGCGCAGGCGGCGGATCTTGGCCGCCTGTTCTTCACCCCCGAACAACGCGCACAACTCGACTACGCATATGCCCGCGACGCCGACAGCGATGGCAGCAACAACGCGTCCGTGCTGACCGTCAACGGCATCGTGCAGAAGGATGGCGGCGCACGCACGGTATGGATCAACGGCGTCGCCCAGGCGGCAGGCAAGAGCGATGCACAGAACCCGGAATCGGTACCGGTTTCCGTACCCGGGAAATCGAAACCGATGAAAATCAAGGTCGGCCAGAAGCTGCTGCTGGACACGCCCTCCCAATAATCGCCACCATCATGCGTACGCCCGGCACATTCCCCACATTTCAGCGCGAGCGCGGTGCCGCCCTGATGATCATGCTGATCATCCTGGTGCTCGGCGCAGCTTCCCTGCTGGTCAGTTCGTTCAACAGCTCGGCGGTGCAAATCGGGCGCGACAAAACCACCTCCGCCGCACTGGCACAGGCCAAGGAGGCGTTGATCGGCTATGCCCTGACCTATGCCGATACCCACAGCAATACCGTACCCGGCTACTTGCCGTGTCCCGACATCAGCGGCACTGCTGGCGCTACCGGGGAAGGATCGTCCGACACCTGCGGCAACCAGGACGTCAGCAGCATCGGCCGCCTGCCGTGGAAAACGCTGTCTCTCGAACCACTGCGTGATGGCTACGGGGAATGCCTGTGGTATGCCGTTTCCGGCACCTACAAGAACAACCCGAAAACCGCACTGATGAACTGGGACAACCCGGGATTGCTCAGCGTCAGTGATGCCAGCGGCAACACCATCTCGGACGTGGTAGCCGTTGTTTTCGCGCCCGGCCCGCCGCTTTCCGGCGACAACCGCACACCTTCCGGCAGCGCTCCGCTGTGTGGCGGCAACTATACCGCATCGAACTACCTGGACAGCGACGGCACGCACAACAATTCCACGGTATCCGGCACCGCCAATGCGACCAGCAATTTCTATTCCGGCACTTCCAGCCAGGTTAACGACCGGCTCATCTACATCACCCGCCAGGACATCTGGAACGCCATGCTGAAACGCAACGATTTCATGACCACGCTGAAAACCATGACCGAGAGAACGGCGGAATGCATCGCCGATTACGGCAGGCGGAACTACGGCGGCTCGAATGACAAACGCCTGCCCTGGTCCGGGCGCCTGTACAATCCCTCTACCGACTACAAGACGGACAGCAACTACGACGACGAGGATGGCCGGATGGCCGGCCGCCTGCCCTATCGCGTCAACACCTCCGACAGCGAGACCTACAACCAGATCAGCTCCCCCTATTACCAGCTGGCAAGCGATGGCGACAATTGCCCCCATGTTGCAGACTGGCCGAGCTACTACCCATGGTGGAGCAACTGGAAAGATCACCTGTTCTATTCCCTGGCCTGGAATTTCAGGCCGAACAGCGGCTCCACTTCCTGTTACAGCTATCCCTATTATTGCCTGAGCGTAAACGGCAGCGGCAGGTACGCCGCCGTCGTGATATTCGCAGGACAGGCGCTGGCCGGCCAGACGCGCGCCACGGATAGCGACCGCCTCAATCTCTCCAACTACCTGGAAGGCAGCAATATCAGCAGCTATCCCAACTCGTCGGGCAGGAGCAATTACCAGAGCGGGGCGACCAGCAGCAGCTTCAACGACGTGCTTTACTGCATCAACTCAGACCTGTCCGTGACGCCATGTTGACAAGGAAAACCGCCTCCGGCTTCACCCTGGTTGAAATTGCCATCGTACTCGCCATTGTTGCGCTGCTGATGGCCGGTTTGCTGCCCACCATTTCCGGACAGGTCGAACGGCAGCACGTAAGCGAAACACGCAAGCAGCTCGACGAAATCCAGCAGGCGCTGATCGGCTATGCCGTCATCAATGGCCGCCTGCCCTGCCCTGCCGACGGCACCATTGCCACAGGACAGAGCGGGGCCGGCGTGGAGGTTTCCAGCTGTACGAGTTCCTCTGCTGCCGGCGGCGTGTTGCCTTGGGTTACCCTCGGCGTCAGCGAAACGGACTCCTGGGGCCGACGCTTCAGCTACCGCGTCGATCCCAACTTTGCCGATGCGATCAGTGCCAACACGCTCGGTAGCGGCTGTTCGGTCACGCCGCCCACCCAGTCCTCATTTGCCCTGTGCTCGCCCGGCACGCTGAACGTGCTGTCGGCCGCATCCGGCGGCTCCAACATCGCCACCAGCGTTCCGGCAGTTGTCGTTTCGCACGGCAGCGATGGCTATGGCGCCTATAACACCTCAGGCCAGCAGATTGCCGGCGCCAGCGGCGACGAGGGCGAAAATGCCGACAACGACAACACCTTCGTCAGCCACGACTTCACACCGACATTCGACGATCTGGTTATCTGGATTTCGCCCAACATCCTGCTCAACCGCATGGTGACCGCGGGGAAACTGCCCTAAGCGCGGCGCCAGGTACTGCCGTTCGGCGTGTCTTCCAGCACGATACCGGCTTCGAGCAGATCCTTGCGGATGCGATCCGCCTCCGCGAAATCCTTCGTTTTCTTGGCGGCAATACGTGACTCGATCAGCGCGTTGATCGCGGCATCGTCCAGCCCACCCGCACCCGCCCCGCCCTGCAGGAACTCTTGCGGGTCGCGTTGCAGCAAGCCAAGCACGCCGGCCAACGATTTAAGTTCTGCTGCCGCTGACGGCGATTGCGTGCGATTCACTTCATTGGCAAGGTCGAACAGCACGGCCAGCGCTTCGGCCGTATTGAAGTCATCATCCATCGCGTCCTTGAAGCGCAGCGCATAGTCTCCATTCCAGCCAACCGCTGCCGCTTGCGCAGTCACGCTTTTCAACGCGGTGTACAAACGCGTCAGCGCGCCCTTCGCATCGTCCAGATGCGCATCCGAATAATTCAGCGGGCTGCGGTAGTGCGCGCGCAGAATGAAAAAGCGCACCACTTCGGCATCGTATTTTTTCAGTACCTCGCGGATGGTGAAGAAGTTGCCGAGGCTTTTCGACATTTTCTCGTTATCGACACGCACGAAGCCGTTGTGCATCCAGTAGTTCACGTACTGGCACTGGTGCGCGCCTTCGCTCTGGGCGATCTCGTTCTCATGGTGCGGGAACTGCAGGTCCGCGCCACCGCCGTGGATGTCGAAATGCTTACCGAGCAGTTCGGAACCCATCGCCGAACACTCCAGGTGCCAGCCGGGACGCCCCTTGCCCCATTTCGAGTCCCACTGCACTTCTGCCGCCTCGTCTGGCCTGGCATGTTTCCACAGCACGAAGTCGAGCGGGTCATGCTTGTTCGAATCGACCTCGACGCGCTCGCCGGCGCGCAGATCCTCGAGCGATTTCCCTGACAGCTTGCCGTAGCCATCGAACTTCCTGACGGCATAGTTCACGTCGCCGTCTGCCGCCTGGTAGGCCAGGCCGTTCTGTTCCAGTTGCGCGACCATGTCCAGCATCTGCGGAATGTATTGCGTCGCACGCGGCTCGTGGTCCGGGCGCTGCACGCCAAGCGCATCGGCATCCTCGTGCATCGCGTCGATGAAGCGCTGCGTCAGCGCATGGATCGATTCCCTGTTCTCCGCGGCGCGCTTGATGATCTTGTCGTCGATGTCGGTGATGTTGCGCACGTAGGTCACGTCGTAACCGGAAGCCCTGAGCCAGCGCTGCACCACGTCGAATACCACCATGACCCGTGCATGTCCTAAATGGCAGTAGTCATAAACGGTCATGCCGCACACGTACATGCGCACCTTGCTGACGTCGATCGGCCTGAACTCCTGCTTGTCGCGGGCGAGCGTGTTGTAAATCTTCAGCATGCTTATTTCTGTTCCTTGGTCCAGGAATCGCGTAGCGTCACCGTGCGGTTGAACACCAGCTTGCCGCCCGGCTGATGGTCGCGGCGATCGGTGACGAAATAGCCCATGCGCTCGAACTGGTAGCGCGTTTCCGGTGCGGCGTCTTTCACGCACGCTTCCACCCAGCCCTGCACCACGGTCAGCGAGTCCGGGTTCAGGTGGGTGCAGAAATCGATCTCGCGGTCGCCATCCGGTTCCGGCACGTTAAACAGGCGGTCGTACAGGCGTATCTCTGCCGGCCGTGCGTGCTCACACGACAGGAAGTGGATCACGCCTTTCACCTTGCGGCCTTCCGGGTTCTTGCCCAGCGTGTCGTGGTCGATGCTGCACTTGAGTTCGACCACCTTGCCGTCGGCATCCTTCACCGCTTCGTCGCAGCGCATCACGTAGCTGTGGCGCAGGCGTATCTCGCCACCAAGCACCAGGCGCTTCCAGCCGGGCGGCGGCACTTCGGCGAAGTCGTCGGCCTCGATGAACAGCTCGCGACCGAACGGCACCTCGCGTTTGCCCAGTTCCGGCATGTTGGGATGGAAATCCGCTTCCCGGGTTTGCGCGCCGTCGAAATTGGTGATGGTCACCTTGAGCGGGTTGATGATGGCCATCACGCGCGGCGCACGCAGCTCGAGATCCTCGCGGATCGCTCCTTCCATGACCGCCATGTCCACGCTGTTCTCGCTCTTGGAGACGCCGATGCGCTTCGCGAATTCGCGGATGCCTTCAGGCGTGTAACCGCGGCGGCGCATGCCACTGATGGTCGGCATGCGCGGATCGTCCCAGCCGCTCACATGCTGCTCGGTCACCAGTTGCAGCAGCTTGCGCTTGCTGGTGATGGTGTAGTGCAGCTCCAGCCGCGAAAACTCATACTGGCGCGGATGGCAGGGGATGGTGATGTTGTCCAGCACCCAGTCGTACAGCGGACGGTGGTCCTCGAACTCCAGCGTGCACAGCGAATGGGTGATGCCTTCCAGCGCATCGGAAATGCAGTGGGTGTAGTCGTACATCGGATAGATGCACCACTTGTCACCGGTACGGATGTGGTGCGCGCGGCGGATACGGTAGATCACCGGGTCGCGCATGTTGATATTGGGCGAGGCCATATCGATTTTGGCGCGCAACACCATCGCACCGTCGGCAAAATCGCCATTCTTCATGCGCGCAAACAGGTCGAGATTCTCGGTGACGGCGCGGTCGCGGTTGGGGCTGTTAGTACCGGGCTGGGTCAGCGAGCCGCGGTATTCGCGCATCTGCTCCGGCGTCAGGTCGTCCACATAGGCCAAGCCCTTGTTGATGAGCTCCACGGCGAAATCATACAGCGCATCGAAATAGTCCGACGCCCAGTGCACGGAGCCCGACCACTCGAAACCCAGCCAGCGCACATCGTCCTGGATCGATTGCGCGTATTCCTCGCTCTCCTTCTCCGGGTTGGTATCGTCGAAACGCAGGTTGCACTGGCCGCCATAATCCTGTGCCAGCCCGAAATTCAGGCAGATCGATTTGGCGTGGCCGACATGCAGGTAGCCGTTCGGCTCGGGCGGAAAACGCGTCACTATGGTCCGATGCTTGCCGCTGGCCAGATCGGTATCGATGATGGTGCGAATAAAATTTGAAACGGGCACTGGGGCGTTGCTGCTCATTGTATGAACTTTTCTGTCTCGGGGAAATCCGAGGATTTTACCCGAAAACCGCCGTCTCCAAACGAGGGAACGAGCGGCAAGGCGCGATAACTTGTGAAACAAGCTGGCTTATTTGGTAGAATTCAGGCCGCCTTGGGTAATCCCATTCAGAATTTTCAAGCCGGAAGTCAATTTCAGGAAAAATACGACGCTTATGAACATGTTTAACCGTTTCTGCCAATATGCCGCATTGTGCGGCGGTGCGCTACTGCTCTGCTGCAGCCTGTCCGCACGCGCCGACGAAGTTCAGGATGCCAACAAGCTATTCAAGCAGGGACAATACGACCAGGCGATGGCAAAGGTCGACAGCTTCCTCGCCGGCAAGCCCAAGGACGCCCAGGCACGCTTCCTCAAGGGCCTGATTCTGACCGAGCAAGGCAAGACCGGCGACGCCATCCACATTTTCACCTCGCTCACCGAAGACTACCCGGAACTGCCCGAGCCGTATAACAACCTGGCGGTGCTGTATGCCGGACAAGGCCAGTACGACAAGGCCAGGGTCGCGCTGGAAATGGCGATCCGCACCCATCCCAGCTATGCCACCGCGCACGAAAACCTCGGCGACATCTACGCCAAGATGGCCAGCCAGGCTTACGACCGCGCGCTGCAGCTCGACCGCAGCAACACCAGCACCAAAACCAAGCTGGCGCTGATCAAGGAGCTGTTCTCCAGCGACCACAGCCGGGCCGGTACGCATAACGTCGCCACCGGCACAGTCAACGTCGCCAAGCCGCAACCTGCCGCCGAAACGCCTGCCGCCCCTGTTGTCACACCGGTTGCCGTTGCTGCAGCGCCCGTTGTGGAACCTGTGCCGGCCAAGCCGGTCGCCGCCCCGGCTCCGGCACCCGCCAAGCCGGTCGCCGCAGAACCCGCCCCGGCTAAAGTTGCCGCCGCCAAACCCGCCGCGACTAACAGTGCGGACGTGCTGAAATCGGTGCATGACTGGGCCGCAGCGTGGTCGGCAAAGAACGTGAAGAAATATCTTTCCTTCTATGCACCCGATTTCGACACCCCGGGCAATGAAAGCCGCAGTGCCTGGGAAGCTGTGCGCCATGATCGCCTCAGCAAGCCGAAGTACATCCACGTCAAGATCAGCGACGCCAGCGTCAAGTTCACCGACGATACTCACGCCACCGTGACCTTCAGGCAGGAATATCGGGCCAGCCACCTGAGCTCTTCCGCAAGCAAGACGCTGCTGATGGTGAAATCCGGCGGGAAGTGGCTGATCCTGAAAGAGCACGCGAAAGATTAAGCACATGCGTCGCGCCTCATTCGCCTTGCTGTCGGCCGCCCTGTTTTCCCAGACAGTGCTTGCCGGCGACCTGAACGTCATGCCGGACGAGTCCCGCAAAATGGAGGCGCTACTGGCCAAGAGCATGCTGGCCGTCGCCAACAGCCACCTCGACCTGGCGCTGAACGATGTCGATTCGCTGCTCAAGATCAATCCCAACTTCAAGCTGGCACAGCTGGTCAAGGGCGACCTGCTGCTGGCGCGCTCCAAGCCGCTTACCTCGTTCGGCGACGCCCCCGACGCGCCGCAAAGCCGCGTAGCGGATTTCCGGGACGAAGCGCGCGTGCGCCTGCAGCGCTACCAGGAACAGCAGCCCATCTCGCTGGAGCCCAGATACCTGTGGAAGATGAATGCCAGCCAGCATTACGCCATCGTGGTGGACACCAGCAAATCCACGCTTTACCTCTACCAGAACGTCAACGGCGAACCCCGTTACGTGGCGGACTACTACATCACCAGCGGCAAAAAGGGCGCCGCCAAGGTCAGCGAAGGCGACCAGAAAACGCCGATCGGTGTGTATTTCGTCAAAAGCAGCCTGCCCAAGCGCGAACTGGCCGACCTCTATGGCGACGGCGCCTACCCGCTGAGCTATCCCAACGAATGGGATCGCCGATTCGGCCGCAACGGCCACGGTATCTGGCTGCACGGCACGCCCAGCAATACCTACAGTCGCCCACCGCGCGCCAGCAACGGCTGCGTGGTACTGGCCAACGATGATTTGCTCGACGTCGGCAAAATCATACAGGTCGGCATCACGCCGGTAATCATCACCGACAACATGCACTGGAGCGATGCGCAGGACAAGAGCGACCGTGCCGCACTGCTGCAATCGCTGGAACAATGGCGCAAAGACTGGGCCAGCCGGGATACCGACGCCTACCTCCGGCACTACGCACCGGATTTCGCCAGCGGCAAAACACGGTTCGCCAGCTGGGCGCAGCAGAAAAAACTCGTGAATGCGCACAAGTCCTGGATCAAGGTCAACCTGTCCGACATCAGCGTGTTTGCCTACCCCGATCAGCCCAACCTGGCTGTCGTCGACTTCGAGCAGGACTACGACAGCAACAACCTGTCCAACCGCATGAAAAAACGCCAGTACTGGATCAAGCACGGCGACCGCTGGCAAATCATCTATGAAGGTGCAGCATGAAAACACTCCTGAGAAACCTGTTCGTCCTGCTGTTCGTCAGCCTGCATATCGGGCCAGCCTGTGCGGCCACTACCACTACAACTCTTCACGCTCAAAAAGGAAAACACACCATGGTCAAACTGCATACCAACCACGGCACCATCACGCTCGAACTGGACGATGAGAAGGCGCCGATCACCGTGAAGAACTTTCTCGAGTACGTAAACAGCGGCTTCTACGACAACACCATTTTCCACCGCGTGATCGACGGCTTCATGATCCAGGGCGGCGGCTTCGAGCCCGGCATGAAACAGAAAGCCACACGCGCACCGATCCAGAACGAAGCGGCCAACGGCCTGAAGAACGATGCCTACACCATCGCCATGGCACGCACTTCCGACCCGCACTCCGCCACCGCGCAGTTCTTCATCAACGTCAAGGACAACAGCTTCCTCAACTACACTGCCTCCAATACCCAGGGCTACGGCTACTGTGTGTTCGGCAAGGTAGTCGACGGCAAGGACGTGGTGGACGCGATCCGCAAGGTGCCTACCGGATTCAGCGGCGGCCACCAGGACGTGCCGCAGGAAGACGTGATCATCACCAAAGCGGAAGTGGCGCAATAAGCGCCACTCCCCTTTCCACAGGAAGGCATATGCCATGCGGCAAGCCGCATGGCACTACCACACCAGAGGTAATCTGATGCCGCATACCCTGTTCATCTCCGACCTGCATCTCAGCGCAGAGCTACCGCGCGCCACCGAACTGTTCCTGGGCTTTGTGCAGCACGCCGCACCGGAAGCCGACGCGCTGTATATCCTTGGCGACCTGTTCGAATACTGGGCAGGCGACGATGACCTGGATGAACCACTCCACCAGACGGTAACCGGTGCGTTGCAGAAACTCGCCCGCGGCGGCACGCGCGTCTACCTGATGCACGGCAACCGCGACCTGCTGATGGACAAGGCACTGGAACAGGCCTGCGAAGCCTCGCTGCTACCCGATCCGGCATTGGTCGACCTGTACGGCAAACCGGTGCTGCTTACCCACGGCGACCTGCTGTGCACCGACGACCACGCCTACCAGGCCTACCGCAAGCAGGTGCACGACCCCGAGTTCCAGCAGCAATTCCTGGCGCAACCGCTGGCACAACGCAAGGCTTTCATCATGCAGTTGCGCATGCGCAGCCAGGACGAAAAACAGAACAAGAGCAACGAGATCATGGATGTGAATCAGCAAGCCGTCGCCGACATGCTGCGCGCGCACCACTACCCGCAAATGATCCACGGCCACACCCATCGTCCCGGCCACCATCTGCATCAGGTGGATGGCCACACCTGCGAACGCTGGGTGCTGGGCGACTGGTACGACAGCGGCAATGCACTGCGCTGCGACGCACAAGGCTGCCGCGTACTGAAACTCTAGCGTTCCCGCACAAACACCGCAGCGTGAATTACGCGCCGGGCTTCCTGAACAGGTCGACGCGAATCGGCATCTGGAAATCCGCCCCATGCGGCGCCATGTGCCGCTCGAACTTCGTGCGTACCTCCTCGAACAGCCCGGCTGACAGCCTGTGGTCGGTATGCGTTACCTTGAGCACCTGCTCCTCGAACTGGCCGAAGCTGTCGAAATGCATCGGCTGCAGGAAGAATGCCTGCGCCTGCAATAGCAGCCGGGACGCCACGACCGCCCGCTGTTCGGCAGCAAAAGCGGCTTCGCGCACGAGCCGTTCGTCGTGGAAGAGCCTCAGGATTTCATTGAACGCCCCCGCGTATACCGGCTCCGAAATATAGGCTGCTCCGCCCGGTTTCAAGACGCGGCTGATCTCGGAAAACGCGCTGTCCATCAGCGCGACCGGCACATGATGCAGTGACTTGAACATCAGGACGATGTCATGACTCGCATCGGCCGCCGGAATTTTCTCCGCACCGCCATGCTCGAAGCTGACGTTCGGCAAATCCGGGATGGCCTTGTTCTTCGCGAGCTGGATTTCATCTACTTCCAGCGCAAGCACCGTGGCTGCTTGTGCGGCGACCACGCGGGTCTTCTCCGCCCTGCCACAGCCGAGCTCCAGCACGGCCGCCCCCGTCAGCTGCAGCAATTCGTCAAGTATCGCCCCCTCGTTTGCCACCCGCACGCCCCCCGGGTCCGCAATACGCATCTCGCTCACATCCATACCGCTTCCCTGTTTGCCCAGACGGGCCTACTTGTTGAAGGCATCGATCGCTGCCTTGATCGCCTGCGCCTGCGGACTCAGCTTCTTTTCCACCTTTGCCGGTGCAGATGCTGCCGCGGCCGGTGCGGCCGTCACCGCAGAAACGGCGGATACCGCGGAGGCGGCGCTGACAGGTGGCATCAACTGCTCTTCCAGCGTGGGGCTGATTTTCAGCTTCACCTGCAACCGGGTCACGCTTGCTATGATTTTCTGCTCCTGCTCGCCCTGCTGCTTGCGCTCCGCCTCCTGTGCCGCCTTTTCCTGCGCCATGGCAGCGTTAAGCCTCGCCAGCTCGGCCCTGGCGGCAACCAGGCTGCTGTCCAGCGCTTTTATGCCCACGGCATCCCTCGCGAGCTGCGCCTGGCTGGAACGATTACCCACCACCGCGACCACGGCGACCGCCAGCGCGACTACCGCCACGACAGGCGCAAAACCGCGCGCAACATAAATAACGATGAGCTTCAGCACCGAACTTTTCGGTGCTGCCCCACCTTCATCCTCCTCGCCACCGGATTTTCTCCTGCGAACGGGGGGCGTGTTTTCCTCTTCTGCGTCGTCTTCCGGGCGCTTGCTCATGCTGTCTCCTTGATCGAACCAAAATTCAATGTTGCACCAGACCGGCAGGCCGGAAATGTCCAGCCGCGATTTTCCAGTCTACCATTCCGGATTACGATTTTGCACCGATGCCGTGCCGGCTAGCGATGCAGGCACAGCTTCCTGCACGGCACACCGTCGCCCTCGGGATTCAGCGCCTTCACGCCACAAACCGTGAGATAGTAATGCGCCTCGTTGCAGGAACGCATCTGCGAGCAATGATGTTTGCTGCCGCAAGAGTAGTCGCCCGCCGCCAGCACCGGCGGCACATCCCGCTCATCGGTATGCTGTTTGCGCCATTGCCAGGGCGGCATGGGATTGGCCTGCCGCCACAGCCCGCGCTTTGCCTGCTGCGCCGCGGCCTGCAACGCGATGTAATGACGGTCGCTGTGGAAATGTGAATACTCCCAGGCCAGGCCGCGCCGCACCATTTCCTCGTTGACACTCATGCCATCCACTTCCAGCAACGCGACGGTACGGCCATATTTGTCCAGTGCCAGCGTATCCACCCGCACCTGCTGGTGCAGCACCATCCGTACCAGCGCATCGCGCGAGGCCATGCCGTAATCCTGCGCCTTTTCCGGCGCATCGATGTCGGCAAGGCGGATCTTCAGCGGATGCTGGTTCCTGACGACCAGCACCGTGTCGCCATCGAGCACTGCAACAACTTTGGCCAGAAACTGCTCTGCGCTGGCCGTGCCGCACAGCGACAGCAGCAACACCGGCACATACAGCAGTTTACGCAAAGGCTCAGCTCAGGAAGCTTTTGACCAGCGCCAGGCACAGCAGGGTGTAGCCGGCCGCCAGCATATCGTCAAACATCACGCCGAGCCCGCCATGCCAGTGGATATCGAAATAACGGATGGGCGGCGGTTTCACGATGTCGAAGAAACGGAACAGCGAGAATGCGAGCAGGTTCCAGAAAATGCCGGACGGTGTGCTGAACGAACCGGCAAACGGCGTGAAGAACAGTACCAGCAGGAAAGCCACGATCTCATCCCATACGATGCCGCCGAAATCCGACTCGCCGAGCGCGCGCCCGGTCTTGTCGCATACCATCACGCCGATGGCGAACGCCCATACCAGCATGATGAGGTAGGCACGGGAGTCCAGGTACGGCGTCATCAGCCAGTACAGCGGAAAGGCCACCAGCGTGCCTGCCGTACCGGGCGAGCGCGGGAACAGCCCGCTGCCGAAACCGAACGAAAAGAAATGTGCAGGATGGCTGAGGATGAAGCGCCATGAAGGCCGCACATTCAACTCATGTGAAGTGGTCATAACCCGATTCCCTGATATTAATGATGCTGCCGTCTTCTGAATGTACGGTACAGCGATTGCCTGACACGATAGTGCCGATACGCGCCAGCGGCAAGCCCAGCTTGTGTGACAGTTGTTGCAGTTCGTCGCGATGCGTTGCCGGCGCAGTAAAACACAGCTCGTAATCGTCACCCCCGGCGAGCACGCAACGCCTGCCCTCCGGTTGCACCAGCTGCGCGCGCACTGCGGCCGATACCGGCAGCGCGGCCAGGCTCAGTTCGGCACCGACTGCCGAGCTTTCCAGAATGTGCCCAAGGTCTGCCAGCAGGCCGTCCGACACGTCGATCGCACTGCTGGCGATGCCACGCAATGCCACGCCCAGCACAACGCGCGGCTGTGGCTGGTGCAGCGCGGGCATGCAGGAGGCGAAGTCGGCGGCAGGCAATGCGACCCTGCCCTGCAGATGCGCCAGCGCCAGCGCTGCATCGCCCAGCGTGCCCGACACCCAGATGTCCTCGCCGGCCTGCGCGCCGCTGCGCCGCAGTGCCGCACGCTGCGGCACCTCGCCCATGATGGTGACGCACAGATTGAGCGGCCCGCGCGTAGTGTCGCCGCCGACCAGCTCCACGCCGTGCCGTTCCGCCAGCGCGAAAAAACCTGCACTGAATTTCTGCAGCCAGCCCTCATCCGCCTGTGGCAGCGACAAGGCCAGCGTTGCCCAGCGCGGTGTGGCGCCCATCGCCGCCATGTCGGAAAGATTGACCGCCAGTGTCTTGTGCCCGAGCAGGTACGGGTCGGCATCCGGCAGGAAATGCGTACCGCTCACCAGCATGTCGCTGGATACCGCGAGTGTCATGCCGGGCGCGACGCGTAACAGTGCGGCATCGTCCCCCACACCGAGTTCGGCGCCGGGCGTGGCATGGGTGAAATAACGCTTGATCAGATCAAATTCCGACATGCCTCGCTCCATGCGGAATGGAATGGCTACTTGGCGGCGACTTCGACCGCACGCACCTGTGCGGCGAGCTTGTCCAGCACACCGTTGACGAACTTGTGGCCGTCGGTACCGCCGAAGGTCTTGGTCAGCTCCACCGCCTCGTTGATGATCACGCGGTAGGGAATCTCGGGATGCTGCAGCAACTCGTAGGCGGCCAGCAGCAGCACGGAAAATTCCACCGGGCTCAGCTCGTCCAGCGGACGATCGAGGTGCGGCGTGACTGCGGCTTGCAGGTCGTCATGCCGGGCCAGCACGCCGCGCAGCAGTGCACTGAAAAATTTCGCGTCGTAGTTGCCGAGATTCTTTTCTTCGCGCATCTGCTTCTCGACCTGCGCCATGTCAGCACCGGTCAGCCGCCACTGGTAGATGCCCTGCAACGCCAGCTCGCGCGAACGGCGGCGGGCACTCTTGGCAGGGGCTTTGGGGGTCTGTTGGTTCACGCGATTTCTTTCAGCAAATTGACCATCTCGATTGCCACCTGCGCGGCTTCCGCACCCTTGACGCTCATGCGCACCTCGGCCTGTTCGTCGGTATCGGTGGTGAGGATGGCATTGGCAATCGGCACGCCGCAATGCAGCTGCACCTCGCCGACACCGCGCGCGGACTCGTTGGACACCACCTCGAAATGATAGGTATCGCCGCGGATCACCGCGCCCAGCGCGATCAGCGCGTCGTACTTGCCGCTCTGCGCCATCGCCTGCAGGACCAGCGGAATCTCCAGCGCACCGGGTACCGTCGCCAGGGTAATATCGTCGTCCTGCACGCCCTGCTGTTCCAGTTGCGCGCGGCATGCGCCGAGCAGTCCCTCGCACACCACCTCATTGAAGCGGCTCTGCACGATGCCGATGCGCAATCCGCTGCCGTTCAGGTTTTTCTCGATTTCTTTCATTGCTGTTCCTTGTTGGTTGCGCAGCAGTAACCCACCACTTCAAGGCCGAAACCGGCCATACTGGGCAGCTTGCGCGGGGTCGCGATCAGGCACATCTTGCCGACGTTGAGGTCGCGCAGGATCTGTGCGCCGATACCATAGCTGCGTGGATCCCATTGCGAAGCATGATGCGCTTCCGGCATCGCCGCCGCGCGCGCCAGCAAATCCTGCGACATTTCGTTGTGGTGCATCATCACCAGCACGCCGGCAGGTGCCTGGCTGATGCGGGTCAGCGCATCGTGCACGCTGGTCGAATGCGGGTAATGCGTCTGTTCCAGGAAATCCAGCACCGACAGCGGCTCGTGCACGCGCACCAGCGTTTCGCTATCGGCGTTGATGCTGCCCTTCACCAGCGCGAGGTGCGCCCGCTGCGTGGTCTTGTCGAGATAGGTCACCAGTTCGAACTCGCCGTAGGCGGTCTGCACCTTGCGCTGCGCGACACGCTCGACCAGCTTCTCGTGCCGGATGCGGTGCTCGATCAGGTCGCTGATTGCGCCGATTTTCAGGCCGTGCTGCCTGGAAAACTCGATCAGATCCGGCAGGCGCGCCATCTCGCCATCTTCCTTGATGATCTCGCAGATCACCGCAGCCGGGGTGACGCCGGCCATCTGCGCCAGGTCGCAGCCCGCCTCGGTATGCCCGGCGCGCACCAGCACGCCGCCGGAGCGCGCCATGATCGGGAAAATGTGGCCGGGCTGCACGATGTCATTCGGCGTGGCATCCGCCTTCACCGCAGCCCGGATGGTAGTGGCGCGGTCGGAAGCGGAGATGCCGGTGGTCACGCCCTGTGCCGCCTCGATCGACACCGTGAAGTTGGTGCCGAGCGGACTCTTGTTCTCGCGCGCCATGTGCGACAGGCCAAGCTGGCGGCAGCGCTCCTCGGTCAGCGTCAGGCAGACCAGGCCGCGCGCGTGGCGGATCATGAAATTGATGGCTTCCGGCGTCACGAAATCGGCGGCCATCACCAGGTCGCCCTCGTTCTCGCGGTCCTCTTCGTCCACCAGCACCACCATGCGCCCGGCGCGCAGTTCGGCAATGATGTCCTGTATCGGTGCAATATCTGTCATGTCGGTCAGTGTCTTTTTGGGCAAACCGCCCGTGAATGCGCGATTTTACCATCTGCCAGCAATCCTTTCGCGCGATTGAAAGAACAAGAACTTATAATACGCGCACCGGACACCCCGCAGCGGGTAAACACAGGGAAGCCGAAGCGCCAGATGAAACAACTCAATCTCTCCGAATGGGCCATCCGCAACCAGGCGATGGTGCTCTACCTGCTGCTCGCGCTGCTGCTGTCGGGCGCCTTTGCCTATACCCAGCTGCCGCAGAAGGAAGATCCCGACTTCACCTTCAAGGTCATGACCGTCAAGCTGCTGTGGCCGGGCGCCACCGCGCGCGAAATGGAACAGCAGGTCACCGACCGCATCGAGCGCACGCTGCAGGAAACCCCGTGGCTGGACAACGTGAGCAGTTACTCCAAGCCGGGTGAGGCGGAAATCTTCGTCACCCTGCAGGATGCAATGCCGCCGGCCGAACTCAACCATGCCTGGCAAACCGTGCGCAAGAAGCTGCTCGACATGCACGGCACGCTGCCCGAGAACGTGCAGGGACCGTTCATCAACGACGAGTTCGGTGACACTTTCGGCTCAATCTACGCCTTTACCTCGAGCACGCTCAGCCCGGCCGAACTGGCGCATGAAGCATCACTTGCGCGGCAGGAACTGCTGGGCATCGCCGGCATCGGCAAGGTCGAACTGATCGGCGTGCAGCCGGAAAAAATCTACATCGAATTCTCCAGCAGCAAGTTCGCCGCGGACGGCATCGACCCGCTGCAGGTCGCCGCCATCCTCAAGGCGCAGAATGCGATGGAGCCGGCCGGCGAGATGGCCACGGCACAGGGCGTGGTGCGCATGCGCGTCAGCGGCGATTTCCATTCGCTGCAGAGCATCCGCGACATCGGCATCCCGGTGCATGGCCGCATACACCGCCTCGGCGACATCAGCCATGTCTATCGCGATTACCAGGAGCCGCCCCGCTTCAAGATGAAATTCATGGGCCAGGATGCCGTCGGCCTTGCCATATCGATAGCACCGGGCGGCGACGTCACCCGCCTCGGCAGCAGCCTCGACAGCGCCATCCAGCGCATCCGTGCGCACCTGTCGCAAGGTGTGCAGATCCACCAGGTCGCCGACCAGCCGCAGGTGGTGAAACATTCCATCAACCAGTTCATGCATTCGCTGCTGGAAGCGCTGCTGATCGTGCTTGCGGTCGGCTTCCTGAGCCTGGGCTGGCGTGCCGGGCTGGTGGTGGCACTGTCCATCCCGGTGGTGATGGCCGGCACCTTCCTGCTCATGAAAGCGTTCGGCATCGACCTGCACCGCGTCTCCATCGGCGCGCTGATCATCGCCATCGGCCTGCTGGTGGACGATGCGATGATCGCCGTGGAAATGATGAAGGTGAAACTCGAGCAAGGCTGGACCCGCGCACAGGCCACCACCTTCGCCTACAAGAGCACCGCCTTCCCGATGCTCACCGGCACGCTGATCACCGCCGCCGCTTTCCTGCCGGTCGGCCTTGCCAAATCCTCCGCCGGCGAATACACCTTCGCCATCTGCGCGGTGGTCACCATCGCGCTGCTGGTATCGTGGTTCGTCGCGGTGATCTTCACGCCGTTCATCGGCTACCGCCTGCTCAACGAGCACACCGGCCACCATGAACGGCTGTACCGCAACGTCTTCTACAAACTGTTCCGCAAGCTGGTGATAGCCTGCCTCGCCTGGCGCAAGACCGTCATCCTGGTTACGGTCGCGCTGTTCGCGCTCGCCGTCGCCGGTTTCGACAAGGTGGAACAGCAGTTCTTCCCGCCCTCCGAGCGCCCCGAACTGCTGATGGATATCTGGCTGCCCGAAGGCGCACCGTTCTCCGCCACCGAGGCCGCCGCCGCAGAAATCGGGAAACAGCTCAAGCAGGACAAGGATGTGGCGCAGTACACCAGCTACATCGGCGGCAGTTCGCCGCGCTTCTACCTGCCGCTCGACCTGCAGTTGCCCGCCACCAACTACGCGCAACTGGTGATCACCGCGCGCAACCTCAAGGCGCGCGAAGCCGTGCTCAAGCGCATCCGCAAAACCATGGACACCGAGTTCCCCGATTCCGGCATGCGCATCTCGCGCCTGGAAAACGGCCCGCCGGTCGGCTACCCGATCCAGTTCCGCATCACCGGCGACGATCCCGACAAAATCAGACAGATTGCCGATGACGTGCTCAAGGTGGTCAGGCAGAACAAATACACCAAGAACGTCACCCAGGATTCGGACGAACCGGTCCAGGCGCTGGACATCGACGTGAACCAGGAAAAGGCGCGCGCGCTGGGCATCTCTTCGCAGAGCCTGTCGCGCTATCTGCAGATGCTGCTGTCCGGCCTCACCGTCAGCCACTACCGCGAAGGCGACCAGCAGATCGACATGGTGATGCGCGCCAGCGAAGCCGACCGCCACAACCAGGCATTCTTCAGCCACGCCCGCATCCATACCGACAGCGGCCAGTTCGTACCGTTGCCGGCCATCGCCAGCATCAAGCAGGGCACCGAAGAAGGCATCATCTGGCGCATGAACCGCCAGCCCGTGGTCACCGTGCGCGCCGACATCCCGGACGAAGTGCAGGCGCCAGACGTGAGTGCCGCCATCGACAAGAATCTCGCCGGCATCCGCGCCATGCTGCCCAAGGGCTACCAGATCGAAGCGGGCGGCGCGATGGAAGAAAGCGACAAGTCCACCGACTCCATCATCGCCGTGCTGCCGCTCACCGGTTTCATCGTGCTCACCCTGCTCATGCTGCAACTGCGCAGCTTCAACCTGGTGGCGCTGGTGCTGCTCACCGCCCCGCTCGGCATCATCGGCGTCACCGCCTCGCTGCTCGCTTTCAATGTCTCGTTCGGCTTCGTCGCCATGCTCGGCATGATCTCGCTGGCCGGCATGATCATGCGCAACTCGGTGATCCTGGTCGACCAGATCGAACAGGACATGGCCATCGGCCTGTCGCGCTACGACGCCATCATCGATTCCACCGTGCGCCGCGCAAGGCCGATTTTATTGACCGCCGCCGCCGCGATCCTCGCCATGATCCCGCTCACCACCAGCGTGTTCTGGGGCCCGATGGCCATCGTCATCATGGGCGGCCTGTTTGTCGCGACGCTGCTGACGCTGCTCTACCTGCCGGCACTGTATGCGACCTGGTTCGGGGTGAAGGCGGAATAATTATCTAGGCCTTTTGGCATATTGTAAGCACGGACTCCTGCTGTTAGTGTCGCCACCACCATATCTGCGTCCTGTTCGGCAAATTAATCTGTGGAAAAAAATATAGTTCTCTGGTAGCTTGAGGCCATGCTAAGAAATATTTAACTATTTCAATCAGGTGGTTAATTGCAACATAAGCCGTAGGTGAATCGCACACTGTCCATATGCTTGGCGCATCTGTGCAGAAGCAGTATTTAAGCACCGCCCAGCCGGAGGCAAAATGATACTGATCCATTCTGATATTCCCATGCAGGCGCTGTTCAAGCGTTTTGCACTGATTTTCCTGCCTGTCGCTTTTGTCCTCTCCGTGATGCTTTTCCTGGGCATTCGCTTCGATGAGAAACTGCGGGCACAGAACACGGAAATCCGCGAGACCAGCCGCATCGCAATTGCCAAGGGGCGGATCATGCGGGACATATCGGCGATAGATACCGACCTGCGCGTGATCGTCAACCTGCAACTGATGCAGGAATACCTGGACAGCGGCAGTGCCAGAGAAAAGGAGAGGCTGGGCAAGGTTTTCCTGGACCTGGTCAAGGAAACGCGCCGCTATGACCAGATTCGCTATCTCGATGCCAGCGGCCAGGAAATCATCCGCGTCAATTACAACTATGGTGAACCGGCAATCGTGGCGCACGAAAAATTGCAAAGCAAAGCCGATCGTTACTATTTCAAGGACGCGTTCAAGCTGGGCAAGGGCGAGATATTTGTCTCCCCGCTGGACCTGAATATCGAGCACGGCAGCCTGGAGATCCCCTACAAACCGATGATCCGCTATGGCACACCGGTGTTTGACAGCAAAGGGCATAAAAGAGGGGTCGTCCTGCTAAATTATCTGGGAACGGGGTTGCTGCAGAATTTCCGCGAAGTAATGCATGGCGACAACCCGCATAGCGGCATGCTGCTCAATCAGGATGGCTACTGGTTGAGTGACCCCAACCCGGAAAACGACTGGGGCTTCATGCTGGGCAGGAACGAGCGCACTTTCGGGCACGATTTCCCCAAGGCGTGGGAAACCATCTCCAGCGCCGACCACGGCTCCTTGCTGACCAGCAGGGGGCTGTTTGTCTATACCACGGCCTACCCGCTGCAGGGAGAGCAGTACCTGCCCGGAAAGGCCGCCCCACAGGCTCAAGGTCCGCAAGGATCAATGGCAGATAAGTATTACTGGAAGATCGTATCGTTTATCCCGCATGCCGACTTGTCGGGCGATGCCATCTACAACAGGCCCTTTGGCAAGATACTGCTTGGCACCCTCTATCTGCTGCTTGCCCTGGCCAGCCTCCTGTTCGCCGGCATTGCCCTGAGCCGGAAGCGCGCAAAACAGGAAATCATCAAACTCAACACCGAGCTAGCGCAACGCGTGGCAGAACGCACTGCCGGAGAAGAGAAGCTCTCTGTCACGCTCAACTCTATCGGCGATGCAGTGATGGCCACGGATGCGGAGGGCAGGGTAATGCGCCTGAACCCCGTTGCGGAACAGCTCACCGGCTGGTCGCAGACGGAAGCTGCCGGACGCCCGGCAGCCGACATCTTTCACATCATCGACCGGACGACACGACAGCCCGCATTCAATCCGGTAGAGCCGACCCTGGCGCAAGGCACACCGCATGGCCTGAACATCGACACCATACTGGTTGCACGCAATGGCATCGAACATCCCATAGCGGACAGTTGTGCGCCCATTCTCGATCGCAATGGCGACGTAATCGGAACCGTGCTGGTGTTTCGCGACGTAACTAGGGAACATGCCGCCCAAACCGCGCTGCGCGACAGTGCCACGCGCATCCAGACGATACTCAGTACCGTGGCCGACGGCATCATCACCATCGACGAGCACGGCGTTGTCGAAAGCCTCAACCCGGCTGCCGAAGACCTGTTCGGCTATCGCGATGCCGAGGTCATTGGCCGGAATATCAACATGTTGATGCCCGAGCCCTATCACAGCCAGCACGATGGCTATATCAAACATTACTGCGACACCGGCGAAGCACGCATCATCGGCATAGGCAAAGGGCGCGAGGTCGAAGGTAAACGCAAGGATGGCAGCACTTTCCCGATGTATCTGTCAGTAAGCGAGATGAACCTGGGAGGCCAGCGCAAATTCACCGGCATCGTGCATGACTCAACCGAGCGCAAACAGGCCGAACAGAATCTTGTCGCCGCCAAGGAACAGGCAGAACTGGCCAACCGCGCAAAGGACTCGTTCCTTGCCACCATGAGTCATGAGATTCGCACTCCGCTCACCGGCATGCTCGGCATGCTGGAATTGCTTTCCATGTCCGCCCTCGACGACAAGCAGCGCGCCACGCTGGATACGGCATGGGAATCCGGCAGAGGCCTGCTCCGCATTGTCAGTGACATCCTGGACTGGTCGAAAATCGAGGAAGGGAAACTGGAACTTGCATTGCGCGCCACTTCAGTCCCGCAGCTATTGCAGGACGTCGTCAACACCTATTCGCGCGTAGCCAGCGCCAAGTCTCTCGTGCTGTGGCAACATGCCGACCCGCGTCTCAGTGCCGCCCATATCGTCGATCCGCTACGCCTGTCCCAGGTGCTGAACAATTTTGTCAGCAATGCCATCAAGTTTACCCAGCATGGCGAAGTTGAGCTTCGAGCCGAACTTCTCGAGCAGCTCAACAGCGGCGAAAAAATTCGTTTCTCGGTGAAAGACACCGGTGTCGGCATTGCCAAAGAATCCCAGGAACGGCTGTTCCAGCGATACCGGCAAGGAGATGCAGATACCGCACGCATGTACGGCGGAACAGGGCTGGGATTGGCAATCTGCCGACGCCTGGCCGAGCTGATGGACGGGCAAGTCGAATTGGCAAGCGAACCGGGGCATGGCTCCGTTTTCAGCATCACGCTGACCCTGCCGGTTTCAGGTGTGCCGGGGGAAACGGGTGCAATGCAGCTCCAGAATCCGGCAGTGCAACCCAGGAAGGTGGCTCCCCTGATGGACAGCAGCCCGGATGCACCACTGGTACTTGCCGTGGACGACCACCCGATCAACCGCGACCTGCTGGCTCAACAAATCGAGTTGCTCGGCCTGCGCGCCGAAACCGCCGAGAATGGACTGGTGGCTTTCTCGAAATGGCAGGAGCAACGTTTTGCACTGGTCATCACCGACTGCCACATGCCCGAGATGGACGGTTATGCCCTGGCACGCGAAATACGCAAGACCGAAGCCGAAAAAAGACTGCCCCGCATCCCGATCATTGCCTGGACAGCCAATGCGCTTGCCGGGGAAATGGACAATTGCCATGTTGCCGGCATGGATGAGCTGCTGGTCAAACCAGCCAACATGACACAACTGAGAACGGTGCTGGCAAAGTACCTGGCAACCGAAGAGGACGGCAAGCCACGCAAGGCTTCACCGCCCGATCCTCTGGACAGCGCCGCCGATGCTGGACCTATTGATTACGCCGCATTAAGCGCAGTCGTACCGGACAGCGCCGTCCAGCGCCGGATACTGGAAGATTTCCGGATCCACCTTCGCACCGACCACGCCCAGCTAATCGAGATGCTGGAACAGGGTGCGCAGGTCGATGTCGAACGCACTGCCCATCGCATGAAGGGATCCAGCCGGATGGTGGGTGCCAGGGATATTTCAAGTGTCTGCGCCATCATCGAGCAGGCCGCCAGGGATGGCGACATAGCCGAGGCCAGAGCGGCCGAAACAAAACTGGGGAAAGCCGTCAGGCAGTTTGAGGCATATTTGATTGAAACAGAAAACCTGGGGAAACCTGAATGAACACTGCTGAGCTAAATATTCTGGTCGTGGAAGACGACGACTTTCAGCGCGGGGTAATGGTGACCATGCTGAATACGCTGGGTGTGACGTCGATACGGGATGCCGGCAACGGCAAACAGGCCATCGATATAATTCACGACGAAAACACACAGCCGATAGACATCGTGCTATGCGATCTGAACATGCCGGAAATGGACGGACTGGAATTCCTGCGGCATCTTGGACATGAACGCCGCAATGTTGCAATTGTCATTATCAGCGCACTGGGTGGCAAACTGCTGCTCTCGGCCGGGAAAATGGCCAAAATGCATGGCATGAAACTGCTCGGGGTAATTGAAAAACCCATCATGCTTGGGCAGCTCAAGGAGCTGCTTGAAAAATACGAGCGCACGGAGGCCAAGTGGCAGCAATCCTCTACCGGTATGAACTTCGACCTCCAGACGATATTGCAGGGAATTCGCGCAAAACAGTTCGAACCATACTTCCAGCCGAAGGTGAACCTGAAAACTGGACGGGCAGTCGGTGCCGAAGCATTGGCGCGCTGGGTTCACCCCGAGCAGGGGGTAGTCAGCCCCCATCACTTTATCCCGCTGCTCGAACAAAGCGCCAATATCGACGAACTGACTTTCCTGATGCTCGAAAAATCCGCAGTGGCGGCCCACGCACTCCAGGAAGCCGGCTACTCGATCACCATCTCGGTCAATCTTTCACTGGTTTCACTGGCCGCCCATACGCTCGCAGACCATATTACCCAGATAGTGCGCGAAGCTAAGGTTGATCCCTCCTCCATCGTACTGGAAATCACCGAATCGGCTGCCATGACCGATGCCGCACAGGCACTGGAAAACCTGGCACGTTTATGCATGAACGGCTTCACGCTTTCCATCGATGATTACGGCACCGGCTATTCCAGCCTGCAGCAACTCACGCGCATTCCTTTCAATGAACTGAAAATTGACCAGTCCTTCGTAAAGGATTTTTCTGACAACGAGACATCGCGCATCGTGGTCGAGTCGAGTATAGATATGGCGCACAAACTACAGCTCAAGAGTGTCGCCGAAGGTGTGGAAACCCAGCAGGACTGGGACAACCTGAAAGCTGCAGGATGCGAGATAGCACAGGGATATTTTATCGCCAGGCCGATGGACTTAAGGGCATTCCATGATTTCCTGGCCATCTACAAATCCAGTACTGGAACCCGCGGCCCCGCATAACTGCCCCGTGCCGCATCCCTTGGCTACCCATCTGCAGAGGGCTCGGCACTTACGTACTTTCCACCGTCATCATCCGCTCCACGTAGCGCGCAATCAGGTCGATCTCCAGATTCACTTTCGCACCGGCCTTCAGTTCGTGCAGCGTGGTCACTGCCAGCGTGTGCGGGATCAGGTTCACCTCGAATTCGTTACCGGCAACGCGGTTTACGGTGAGGCTCACGCCGTTGATGGTGATCGAACCTTTCTGGGCGATGTACTTGGCCAGCTCGTGCGGCGCGCGCACGATCAGCCGCCAGCTTTCACCGACGTCGTTGAACGCCACTACTTCGCCGACGCCGTCGACGTGGCCACTGACCAGATGACCGCCCAGCCGATCGGACAGGCGCAGCGCCTTTTCGAGATTCACTTTCGCGCCCTGCCGGTCGAGGCCGACGGTGCAGTCCAGCGTCTCGCGCGAGACATCGACCACGAAGCTGTTGGCGACTTTCTGCACCACGGTCAGGCACACGCCGTTCACCGCGATGCTGTCGCCGAGCTGAACGTCGTCCATGCCGAGCAGATGCGTACCCACGGTGAGGCGCAGGCCGCCCTGCCGGTCTTCGGCGCGCGCGATGGCGCCGACATCTGCAATGATTCCGCTGAACATGGTTTCCATCCTCCTGGTGTGGCGCAGCGCGCCGACGTTGGCTGATTCTACCGGCTAATCGCGCCATCCTCCACCGGCTGCGGTGTAAACGTTGACCAGGTCTTTCCGCAGGCTGGCATCCGACGTCGCCTGGCTGGCCTCGGCATCCAGCAGGTTACGCTCGGCAACCAGCACGTCCAGCAGGCTGGCATAGCCGTTGCTGAATTGCTGCTGCGCCAGTTCGTTCGCCTTGCTGTTTTCCGCCACGGCATCCGCCAGCGAAGCATTGCGGTTGGTTTCGTGCATGTAACTGGACAGCGCATTTTCCATATTCTCCAGCGCCACCAGCACGGTCTGCTGATAGTTCAGGAAGGCCTGTTTCTGCCGCGCATCGCTGGCATCGATTTGCGACTCGATGCGGCCGAAGTTCAGCAGCGGTTGCGCCAGGTTGAAACCCAGCCCCCAGGGCGTCGAAGAGAACGGGGTCGCATTTTGCGCGCCGAAGAATGCGGTCAGCGATATCTTCGGGAACAGGTCGGCCGTCGCCGCCTTGCGGGCGGAAATGCTGGCGGCGAACCGGCGCTCGGCCACCCTGACATCGGGACGGGTGGCCAGCACGGTGGCCGGCGCAGCGATCACGACATTCGGGTCGAGCGGCTTCAGCGGTTGCGCAGTTTGCAACAGCTTGTCCTTGGTGCCCGGCGGGTAACCCAGCAGCACATTCAGCCGGTTCAGTGCCGCATTATGCGCCATCTGCAAAGCGGGAATCATGGCGGCAGTGGTCGACACCTGGGCGGCCGTGCGCTGCACGTCGAAATTGCTGACCATGCCACCCTGGAATTGCGACTGGATCAGCTCCAGCGTCTTTTTCTGCGTTTCCAGGTTGCGTCTGGTCAGCGTGAGCTGCCGTTCGTAATTGCGCATGTCGAAATAATTGCGGGCAACCTCGGCGAGCAGCGCGACACGGATCGATTGCTGGCTCGCCTGTTCCGATTGCAGAATGGCCGATGCTTCCGCAGTGTTGGCCTGGTTGCCGCCGAACAGGTCGATTTCCCACGAGGCCTGCACATCGGCCTCGGCAACGTACACCGTCCGGTTGTTGGTGAGGAAGCCCTTGTTGCCGCGCTGCCCACTGCCAACCGCGCTGATTTCCGGCAGCAACTGCGACCGTGCGCCGATACGCCCGGCACGCGCCTCTTCCACGCGCGCCCTGGCGATCTGCAAGGTCTTGTTGTTGGCCAGCGCCTCAGCGATCAGGGTATCCAGCGTGGGGTCGGCAAAATGTTTCCACCACGCCTGGTCAACCTGCACCGCCGCATTGCCGGACGACTGCCCCTGCCATGCGGCGGGTGCGGCGATACCGGAATCCTGATGCCCGACCGGCGAGGTGGCGCAGGCCGTTACGGCCAACGCGGCCAGCACGGCCACAGATAATGTACGTTTCGAATTAGACATGATGATGCACCTTTTCCGTTTTGGTTATGCGTTTCTCCAGTGCGCGCACCAGCACATAGAACACCGGCGTCAGGAACAGGCCGAAGAAGGTCACGCCCAGCATGCCGGAAAATACCGCCACGCCCATGGCATGGCGCATTTCGGCCCCCGCGCCCGAGGACAGCACCAGCGGCACCACGCCCATGATGAAGGCCATCGAGGTCATCAGGATGGGGCGCAACCTGAGGTGGGCGGCTTCAATCGCGGCATCCACCGTGCTGCGGCCGTCGATTTCCAGCTCGCGCGCGAACTCGACGATCAGGATCGCATTCTTGCAGGCCAGCCCGATCAGCACGAAGAATGCGATCTGGGTGAACAGATTGTTGTCGCCGCCGGTAACCCACACCCCGGTGACAGCCGACAAGATGCACATCGGCACGATCAGGATGATCGCCAGCGGCAGGTACAGGCTCTCATACAGCGCAGCCAGCACCAGGAACACCAGCAGCACGCAGATCGGGAACACCAGTATGGCGGTGTTGCCGGACAGGATTTGCTGGTAGGTCAGGTCGGTCCACTCATAGCTGATGCCCTTGGGCAGGGTGTCATGCAGGATTTTCGCCATCGTCGCCTGCGCCTGCCCGGTCGAATAGCCCGGTGCGGGTGCGCCATTCAGGTCGGCCGAACGGAATCCGTTGTAACGCATCACGGTATCCGGCCCATTGGTTTGCGAGACGCGAACGACAGATCCCAGCGGCACCATCTGCCCATCCACATTTCTGGTCTGCAGGCGCAGGATGTCGTCCGGCCGGGAACGGAACTCCTTGTCGGCCTGCGCGACAACCTGGTAGGTGCGGCCAAATTTGTTGAAGTCATCCACATACAGTGAGCCGAGATAGATCTGCATGGTGTCGAACACGTCCTGCACATCGACGCCCAACTGCATCGCCCTGGTCCGGTCCAGGTCGGCATACAGCTGCGGCGAATTGACGTTGTAGTTGGTGAACACCCGGGTCAGTTCCGGCGACTTCCTGGCCTGGGCCGAGACCGCTTTCATTGCCTGGTCGAGCGCCGCATAGCCATGATCCGCGCGGTCTTCCACCTGCAACTTGAAACCGCCTATGGTGCCCAGCCCGTGCACCGGCGGCGGCGGGAAGATCGCGACGAAGGCACCCTTGATGCCGGCGAATTTCTTTTGCAGCTTTTGCGCGATCGCGAAACCGGACAGGTCGCCCGAGGTACGCTGGTCAAACGGCTTCAGCGTCTCGAACACGATACCCGCCGACGGACTGTTGACGAAGCCGTTGATCGACAGGCCAGGAAAGGCCACGGCACTTTCCACACCAGGCTCTTTCAGCGCAATCGCGGACATCTGCTTGATCACGTCTTCGGTGCGATCCAGTGTTGCGCCTTCCGGAAGCTGCGCAAAGCTGACCAGGTACTGCTTGTCCTGTGACGGCACGAAACCGGGCGGCACATGGCTGAAGGCGATATAGGTGAAGCCCAGCAGGATTGCATACACAGCCACCGTCGCCGACTTGCGGCCCAGCAGGCCGGTAACCTTGCGCCCATAGCCGGCCGAGCTCCTGTGGAAGAAGCGGTTGAAGCCGTTGAAGAAGCGGCCGAACACTTTCTCCATCATGCGCGTCAGCCAGTCCTTCGGTTCGTCGCGGCCTTTCAGCAGTATCGACGCCAGCGCCGGCGACAGCGTCAGCGAGTTGAAGGCCGAGATGATGGTCGAAAACGCGATGGTCAGCGCGAACTGGCGGTAGAACTGGCCGGTCAGGCCGCTGATGAATGCGATCGGCACAAACACCGCACACAGTACGAGTGCGATTGCGATAATCGGACCGGTCACCTCGCCCATGGCCTTGAGCGTTGCTTCGCGCGGCGACAAGCCGTTCTCTATACTTCGCTCGACATTCTCGACGACGACGATGGAATCGTCGACAACGATGCCTATCGCCAGCACCAGCCCGAACAGGGACAGCGTGTTGATCGAGAAACCGAATATATGCAGTACCGCAAACGTGCCAATGATAGAAATCGGCACGGCCAGCAGCGGGATGATCGACGCGCGCCAGGTTTGCAGGAACAGAATGACCACCAGCACGACCAGCGCCACCGCTTCGAGCAGGGTGTGGATCACCGCCTTGATCGAGTCGCGAACGAATACCGTCGGGTCGTAGACGATTTTGTAATCCAGGCCTTCCGGGAAGTTCTTCTTGAGCTCCGCCATCGTACTGCGCACACGGTCGGAAATCTCCAGCGCATTGGAACCCGGCGCCTGGAAGATCGGAATCGCGACCGCCGGCTTGTTGTCGAGCAGCGAACGCAAACCATACTGCGAAGCATCGATCTCGATGCGCGCCACATCCTTCAGGCGCGTGATGACGCCATGGTCGCGCTTGATGATGATCTGGGAAAACTGGTCGACATCGGTCAGGCGGCCCTGCGCGTTGACCGGCAGCTGCAATTCGACGCCGTTGCCATACGGCGGGCCGCCGATCACACCGGCCGCAACCTGGGCATTCTGCCTGCGGATGGCATTCACCACGTCGTTGGCGGTCATGCCGCGTTCGGCGATTTTTTCCGGGTTCAGCCAGATGCGCATCGCATAATCGCCGGAACCGAACAGCCGCACGCTGCCGATGCCGGAAATCTTGGCCAGCTGGTCCCTGACGTTGAGCACGGCGTAGTTGCGCAGGTAGAGCATGTCATAACGCTCATCCGGCGACTCCAGATGCACCACCATGGTCAGGTCGGAAGAGCTCTTGACGGTAGTCACGCCGAGCTGGCGCGTGACTGCAGGCAGACGCGTGAGCGCCTGGTTGACACGATTCTGCACCAGTTGCGTGGCGAGATCTGGATCGGTACCGAGCTTGAACGTGACGGTCAGCGTCAGCGTGCCGTCGGACGCGGCCTGCGAAAACATGTACAGCATGTTTTCCACGCCATTGATCTGCTCTTCCAGCGGGGTGGCGACAGTCTCCGCAATGACCTTGGGATTGGCGCCGGGAAACTGCGCAGTAACCACTACCGATGGCGGCACGACTTCGGGATATTCCGAAATCGGCAACTGGAATATCGAGAGCAATCCCGCGAGGAATATGATGATAGAACTTACCCCGGCGAAAATCGGACGATCAATAAAAAATTTGGACACATTCATGACGAGAATTCCTATCTCTGGGTAATGGTTGAACGCTTAATTCGCGGCCATTTTTTGCGCGGATACGCGTTCCGCAGGAACCTCCTTGACCTGCACCACATTGCCCGGCCTGACCTGCTGCACGCCATCGACGATGACGCGTTCGCCACCCTGCAATCCGGTGCGGACGATTTGCTGGCCGCCAACCCGCTGCCCCAGCGTGACCGCACGATAGGCAACCTTGTGATCAGCGCCGACCACGTATACGAATTTCTTGTTCTGGTCGTTGCCGATGGCGCTTTCCGGCACCACGATCGCATTGTCGTCATTGCTGCCCGCCATCTTCACCGAGACGAACATGCCGGGAATGAGGCGGCCGCTTTCATTGGCAAACCGCGCGCGCGCACGTATCGTGCCGGAACCGGTATCGATGTGATTGTCGAAGCTGTAGATCGTCCCGACATAGGGATGCGACTCATCACCCTGCACCACCAGTTCGACCGGGATGCGCCGTTCTTCGTCCGGGGTGTCGGCGTGGGGGCGGATGCTCTCCATGTAGGTCTGCTCGTCGACATCGAAGTCGGCATAAATGCCGTTGCGCGAAACGATCGAAGTCAGCACCGGCGCATTGCTGCCGGACTGCACCAGGTTGCCCACGGTGATTTCCGCCCGGCTTACCCGCCCGGCAATCGGCGCCTTGACATAAGCACGATCGAGATCAACCCTGGCCTGCTTCAATTCCGCTTCGGCGACCAGAACTGCGGCCTGCGCAACGCGATAGGCGTTCGCCCGCTCGTCGTACAGTTGCTGCGGAATCGCTTGCGTCTTGATCATATTGGCTGCCCGCTCAAGCTCTATCCTGGCAAACCCGGCATTGGCATTGGCCGATGCAAGGCCGGCCTCAGCCTTGGCCGCAACCGCTTCATAGGGGCGAGGATCAATAACGAACAGCACCGCGCCCGCCTTGACCGTCTGGCCGTCTTTAAAGCGTATCTCGGTAATGCGCCCGCTGACTTCCGGACGAATCTGCGCATAATCCACAGCCTGCGTGCGTCCGGAAAATTCCGACCAGACACGGACTTTCTGGGGCGCGACGTTCTGTACGCTGACGGTAACGGCGGGATTTGCCGCCGCAGCCGAAGTTTGCGCACCGGCCTCCGGGATCGTGTGCAGCGCCGCTGCCATGGCACCCAGCGTTATCAGACTGATGGCGCCCAGCAACATGCGCCGATTTTTTGTGAAATGTGTGACGTTTAACATTGCAGATCCCCTTATGAGCAACTTGTTTCGCTTTGCAAATTGACCGGTCAGTATAGTGTTGCCCGTTAAAAAAACCGCATATCTGCGGATTCGAATCACTCGCTACCTTGTTACCAATGCTGCCAACCCATTACTTTTTACTTTTGCGGCGCCCCGCCCTTCAGCCCCAGAATCCGGAATAGCCCGGGCTTCAAATCCCGCTGCAACGCAGCAATGTCATTCTGGATCCTGGCCAGCATCAACTGCCCGAGGATAAACGTCGATATTTCATGCGCCACGCTCTTGATATCCGTTCCGTCCGGTATCAGCCCTTCTGCCGCCATATCCCGCAGGGCGCTTTCGTAATAGCTTTCCTTGCGGCGGATAATCTCGTCATACTTTTCCCGGATACCTTGCTCCTGGCCGGCCATTTCACAGCTCAGCGAAGAGGCGGGACAGCCACATACCTGGCTGTACTTCCGGGCGATTTCCGCCTGTCGTTCACAAATATAGTCGGCCAGATCTTCAAAGCGGGTGATCGGCTGTTTTGACGCCGAGAAAATCTGGTCGTAAGTCGTCTTGGTTTCCTGATACGTCATTTCCATCGAAGCGATTGCCAGCTCCGCTTTCGAAGGAAAAAAATGATAAAAGCTGCCCTTGTTTACATTGGCGGCCTTGCAAATATCATCAACGCTCACAGAACCATAGCTTTTTTTCCACAGCAATTCCTGTGCTGTATCGATCAGCCTCTGTCTGGTATCTGGTTTAGCGCAAACCATTGGAAATCTTCCCTCGTTTTTGTTGCAATGTTACGCCTCTTTACTGATCGGTCAAGTAATTTTCTAACCGATTATTTTTAATTGGTTTCTGGCCGCACCGTCAGCGCTGCACGCGCGCCACGATGCGCAAATCGCGCCCGATCTGGCGCACGTCTTTCCATTCGAGTTCGATGCGCTGTTCCAGGCGGGCGAGTTCGCCCAGCCGCGCAATGCCGCGCGCCATGTCGCCGAGCAATTGCGGTGCAACATACAGCACCAGCTCGTCCACCAGCCCGGCCTGCAACAGCGAACCGTTGAGTTTGCTGCCGGCTTCCACCAGCACTTCGTTGCATCCCTGGTCGGCGAGGTCGCGCAGCACGGCCGCGACATCCACCTGCCCATTTTCGCCCGGCAGCGACACCACGCGCGCGCCAGCCGCTTCCAGCGCGATCGCCTTCTGTACATCCTGCATGGCTGTATAAACCATCACGCCCGGCTGTTGCAGCAGACGCGCATCGGGCGACAGGCGCAAGGCATTGTCCACGATCGCGCGCAGCGGCTGGCGAGGCGTCTCGATACCGCGCACGTTGAGTTGCGGATCGTCGGCGAGCACGGTGCCGATGCCGGTGAGCACCACACAGGAACGTGCACGCCAATGCTGCACATCCTGCCGCGCGACATCGCCGGTGATCCACTGGCTTACGCCATTGGCGAGCGCGGTGCGCGCATCCAGGCTCATGCCGATCTTGCTGCGCACCCACGGTATGCCACGCGTCATGCGCGCGACGAAACCGGTGTTGAGTTCATGCGCCGCCGCTTCCATGAGGCCGCTGTCGACCTCGATACCGGCTGCGCGCAGGCGCGCAATGCCGGTACCGGCGACCTTTGGATTAGGATCCTGCATCGCCATTACCACGCGCGCCACACCTGCTTCAACCAGCGCATCGGCGCAAGGCGGGGTACGGCCGTGATGGCTGCAGGGTTCGAGCGTGACATAGGCGGTGGCGCCGCGTGCCGCATCACCGGCTGCGCGCAAGGCATGCACTTCGGCATGCGCTTCGCCCGCACGCTCATGCCAGCCTTCACCGACAACTGCACCATCCTTCACCAGCACGCAGCCGACGCGCGGGTTGGGACTGGTGGTATACAAGCCGCGCTCCGCCAGTTGCAGCGCACGCGCCATCCACTGACTGTCGGCGGCGGCCAGCATGACTAGTCGGTCTTGCGGCGGCGTGCCGGCTTCTTGCGCACGGCCGCGACGGCATCGGTGAAATCATCTTCGTCCTGGAAGCTCTTGTATACCGAGGCGAAGCGAATGTAGGCAACCTTGTCGAGCCGGAGCAATTCCTTCATCACCATCTCGCCGATCTGGCGCGAATCGATCTCGCGTTCGCCGAGCGCGAAGATTTTCTGCTGGACGTGATCGATGGCCGCATCGACCAGGCTGGTGGGAACCGGACGCTTGTGCAGCGCACGGGTAAAACTCGTGTGCAATTTTTCTTCGCTGAATTCGCTGCGCATGCCATTCTGCTTGACCACCTGCGGCATGCGCAGCTCTATCGTCTCATTGGTGCTGAAGCGCTTGTCGCATGACAGGCAGCGGCGGCGGCGGCGGATGCTGTCGCCTTCCTCGCTTTCGCGGGTGTCGATCACCTGGGTGTCGGGGCCTTTGCAGAACGGGCATCTCATCGGCCACCCCCGCCAACTGCCGCGCAGTCGTGCGTCACGTGCTCGCTCGCTCGCTGCCAGCATGCCGACATATGGCTCCGCAAGGTTTTCCCGTCACTCACTGCGCGACTCCTCCCACTCGTGCCTGCCCGTGACATTTCTCGAAGTAGCCGGGGATTCCGGCTTACTCGCTGTATACCGGAAACTGCGTAGTCAGCTTCTTCACCTCGCCGGCAACGCGTGCGATCACCGCCTCGTCGTTCGGCGCGTCAAGCACGTCGGCGATCAGGTTGGCGAGCTTCTCGGCTTCCAGTTCCTTGAAGCCGCGCGTGGTCATCGCCGGCGAGCCGATGCGGATGCCGCTGGTAACGAACGGCTTCTGCGGGTCGTTCGGGATCGCGTTCTTGTTGACGGTGATATGCGCCTTGCCCAGTGCGGCCTCGGCATCCTTGCCGGTGAGGTTCTTCGCCTGCAGGTCGACCAGGAACACGTGGCTTTCGGTACGGCCGGAAACGATGCGCACACCGCGCTCCTGCAGCACCTTGGCCATCACGCGCGCATTGTCGACCACCTGCTTCTGGTATGCCTTGAACTCCTTGCTCGCGGCCTCCTTGAACGCAACCGCCTTGGCCGCGATCACGTGCATCAGCGGGCCGCCCTGCAGCTGCGGGAAGATCGCGGAATTCAGCGCCTTCTCGTGTTCCGCCTTGGACAGGATCAGGCCACCGCGCGGGCCGCGCAGCGTCTTGTGGGTGGTGGTGGTCACGAAGTCGGCGATGCCCACCGGATTCGGATAGCAGCCTGCCGCCACCAGGCCGGCGTAATGCGCCATGTCCACAAACAGGTAGGCACCGACGCTGTCGGCGATCTTGCGGAAGCGTTTCCAGTCGATCACCAGCGCATAGGCGGAAGCACCGGCCACGATCATCTTCGGCTTGTGCTCGTTGGCCAGCTGCTGCACCTGGTCGTAGTCGATTTCTTCCTTGGCATTGAGGCCGTAGGTGATGGCGTTGTACAGCTTGCCGCTGATGTTGACCGATGCACCGTGGGTCAGGTGGCCGCCGTGCGCGAGGCTCATGCCGAGGATGGTGTCGCCGGGCTTGAGCACCGAGACATAAACCGCCTGGTTGGCCTGCGAGCCGGAGTGCGGCTGCACGTTGGCGTATTCGGCACCGAACAGCGCCTTGGCGCGGTCGATGGCGAGCTGCTCGGCGACATCCACGTATTCGCAGCCGCCGTAGTAGCGCTTGCCGGGATAGCCTTCAGCATATTTATTGGTGAGCTTGCTGCCCTGCGCTTCCATCACCGCCGGGCTGGTGTAGTTTTCCGAGGCGATCAGTTCGATGTGATCTTCCTGGCGACGGTTTTCATCCTGGATGGCCGCCCACAATTCGGGGTCGGTATGGGCAATGGTATTTTTGCTGGAGAACATGGCAAGCCTTCTTGTATTAAAAGATAAATCGGCAAATGGCACTAAGCCGGGAAGGCGCGCATTTTATCATGCCGTAACAAAAGGGCGGAAATACTGAAAAACAGGGGAGCGCCCCGGCCGCGTCACTGCCCCAACGGCCGTGGCTTGGCCACGCCAAAACCCTGCACAAAATCGATGCCGATCTCCCTGAGCCGGGTGATGATCTCGTCGCTCTCGACGAATTCGGCAATAGTCGCAACGCCGATTTTCTTGGCAACCCGGTTGATTGCCACGACCTTGGCGAGCGCCACCGGATCGTTCAGGATATGCAGGATGATGTTGCCGTCGATCTTCAGGAATTCCACCTGGAAACCGCGGATACGGTCGAACATCGCCTGGTCGCGGCCGAAACCGCTGAGCGCGACCTGGCCGCCGGACTGGCTGATCCGCCGCGCGAATGCGGCGACCTCCGCGCCTCTCGCAACAAGTTCCGAATGCGGTATCTCGAAGCACAATGCGGCGCCGGGTACGCCATATTGCAGCAGGGTCACGCCCAGGTAATCCGGAAAACCGCGATCGCCTATCGTCGCCTCCGACAGGTTGACGAAGAAAACCGAGCCCTCGCGCCAGGTTTTCTGCTGGACCTGGATGGCAATCCGTTCCGTTACATGCTGCACCACCCAGCGATCCAGGTACGGCATCATGCCGTGCTTTTCGGCCAGCGGGAAAAAGGCGCCCGGCGGCATCATGCCTTCCTCTTCCTCCATCAGGCGCACCAGGATTTCATGGTATTCGGCACCGTCCGGATTGAGTGCCAGTGGCGCGATCTGCTGGTAGAACAGGGCAAACTCGTTTTTCTCGATGGCCGCCACGATCTCCGCGCTCGCTTCCCTGTGCCCGGTCACTTCCTCGGCAAACGAATCCACGAACAATGCCTGGCTGGCCGCCGCATCCTGCTCCGGAACCTCTATCACCACATCCCCGTGCTCGGTCACATCGTCGATCAGCATGTAGAACCCGGCCACTTTGCCGCTATCGGCAAACTGGGGCACATGCGTCACCGCGAGTTTGTAGATCGCACCATTCGCCATTTGCTGCGTCCGCTCATATTTGGCGATGTGGCCATCCAGTGCCTGCCGGATATATGGGGTGATTTCCTGATAGACCCGGGCACCCAGTATCTGGTTGAGGTGCACGCCGTCGATCTGCTCGGGCCGCAGCTGCAACCATTCCCGGCTGGCGCGGTTGTGGTAGCGGCAGCGCCCGCCGGCATCCACGAACATCACCATGATCGCCAGCACTTCGTCGATCAGGTTCAGGCGCGGCTTGCTTGCGGCAAGCTCCGCCTCGACGCTTTTACGCAGCCGGGTTTCGCGCTCAAGCTTGGTTTTTACCGATGACAACTGCGCTGTGCGGCGCATGAATATCCATTCCGCCCGCGATACCCGGGCAGCTTCGGCCAGCACCGCCGCCACCAGCACCCCGGCAAGAAAGGTGGCCCACTGCATGCTGAGCTGGGTGAAATAGATGGTAAAAACGAGCACCGCGGCAATCGCAATAACGGCGATGGCCGATACGAAGGGTTTGACCGACTGCATTAACTTGCGGCTTCGCATTTCCCCTCCTCACATGCGTGAACGGGTCTGCCGCAGCACGGCAGGAGCAGGCATCTTAAAGCAGGTACAGCGTACTTCCAGGCGCCGCCTGACTAGCGCCCGGCCACCATCATGTTCTCGATCAGGATGGAACCGCACTGGCGCGAACCCTGCACCAGCATGTCGTTACCGACGGCGACGATCTGGCGGTACATATCCTTGAGGTTACCCGCGATGGTGATCTCTTCCACCGGATACTGGATTTCGCCATGCTCCACCCAGAACCCGGCCGCGCCACGCGAATAATCGCCGGTAACATAGTTTACGCCCTGTCCGAGCAATTCGGTGACCACCAGGCCACGCCCCATTTGCCTGAGCAGGCCGTCGAAATCCAGCTTGCCCGACTGCAGGATCAGGTTGTGGCTGCCGCCGGCATTGCCGGTGGTCTGCATGCCCAGCTTGCGCGCGGAATAACTGCCGAGGAAATAGCCTTGCAGCATGCCCGCTTCGACGATGGCGCGGCGCTGCGTGCGCACGCCTTCCGCGTCAAACGGGCTGCTGGCCAGCCCCCTGCGGATATCCGGTATGTCGTCGATGCGCACGATGTCGGCAAACACCTGCTGGCCCAGCTGGTCGAGCAGGAAAGAAGATTTGCGGTACAGGCTGCCGCCGCTTACCGCATGGGCGAAATGGCTGAGCAGGCTGGCTGCCACCGGCGCCTCGTACAGCACCGGCACCTGGCAAGTGGGAATGCTGCGCGCCTTGAGACGGCGCACGGTGCGCTCGGCCGCAATGCGCCCGACCTCTTCCACCCGCAGCATTTCGGCCGCGTCGCGCGCCTCGCTGTACCAGTAATCGCGCTGCATGCCATCGCCCCTGCCGGCGATTACCGCGCAGCTGATGCTGTGGCGCGAGGTAGGGTAACCGGCATTGAAACCGAGGCTGTTGGCATAAGCGAACTGCCCCTCGTGCACGTGCACGGTGGCGCCTTCGGAATTGCGGATGCGCTTGTCGCTGGCGAAAGCCGCCTGCTCGCATTCACCGGCCAGCTGGATTGCCTGCTCCACATCCAGCAACCACGGATGATAAAGGTCGAGCTCGACCACCTCGGTCGCCAGCAATGCCTTGTCCGGCAATCCCGCACAATCGTCGCTGGCCGTAAAGCGCGCAATGTTCAATGCAGCGTCCACCGTGTCGCGCATCGCCTGCTGCGAAAAATCGGACGTGCTCGCATTGCCGCGATGCTGGCCAAGGTAAACGCTGACGCTCAGCCCCTTGTCGCGGTTGTATTCGATGGTTTCTACCGCGCCCTGGCGCACCGTGACGGACTGCCCGAAACCTTCCGACACCTCTGCCGCACAGGCGGTCGCTCCCTGCTGTGCGGCATAGTGGATGATGTCGTCGTTCATCCGCTGCAGGGTATCGGCAGCAAGTGAGAAGCGATGCTCGGTCTGTACAATCCCGGTTTTGGCGCTTTTGGCTTTGGCAACTTGTCTCATGTCGGGAAATTCAGCAAAACGGATTGATAGAAGGCGTTATGATAACAACATCCATTTATTATTTCGCCGTCATGCACGCAGACCAACACCACAACCAGGACGAAGAAGACCTGGACCAGCCGCTCAGCAAAACCCGGCGCAAACAGCAGATGCACGACTTGCAGGACATCGGCGAGCGCATCGCAGTGCTGGGCAACGACAAACTGGCAGAGCTGGATTTGCCGGAAAGGCTGCTGGACGCCATCCGCGAATTGCGGCGCATCAACAAGTTCGGCGCGCAGCGGCGGCAGATGCAGTACATCGGCAAGCTGATGCGCGATGTCGAGACCGGCCCGATCATCGCCAAGTTGGACGCCTGGAGCGGGGTTTCGCTGCAGCATACGGCATGGCTGCACCGCATCGAGCGCTGGCGCGACCGCCTGCTGGAAGACAGTAATGCGCTGACCGAATTGCTGGCCGACCATCCGGATGCCGACACCCAGCACCTGCGCGCGCTGATCCGCAACGCACACCGGGAAAAGGAGCTCAACAAGCCGCCGAAAAGCTATCGCGAAATCTTCCAGGTACTGCGTGACATGATGCCGGAAGAGTGAGCCATGCCGGATACAAGCACGATGAATGACACCCTGCCCCATATCACGCTGGAAACCGGCCCCGTCCCCAGGCACAGCATCATCTGGCTGCACGGCCTCGGTGCCGACGGCGAGGACTTCGTGCCGGTCGCCGAGCAGATGCAGCTGCCGGTGGCGGTACGCTATATTTTCCCGCATGCGCCGATGCAGCCGGTGACCATCAACGGCGGCTACGTGATGCGCGCCTGGTACGACATCATCGCCACCAACATCGGGGCCGCCCAGGATGAGGCCGGCATTCGTGATTCGCAGGCGGAAATCGAAAAACTGATCGCGCAGGAAAAGCAGCGCGGCATTGCGGCACAGCACATTTATCTCGCGGGATTTTCGCAGGGCGGCGCTATCGCACTGCACGCCGGGCTGCGCCATGCCGAACGGCTGGGCGGCGTCATCGCGCTGTCCACCTATCTGCCGCTATCGCATACGCTGGCCCAGGAAGCACACGCCGCCAACCGCGAACTTGCCATCTTCATGGCACACGGCGACAGCGACCCAATCGTGCCTTACGCACTGGGCAAATCGTCGGCGCAGAAACTGCAGGACCTGGGCTATCAACTAAGCTGGCACGAATACGGCATGCCGCATTCGGTGTGCGCGGAAGAAATCGACGACCTCGCCCACTGGCTCGGCACACGACTGGCTCAATAGGCTTCCTCTTCGCTCGAGGTATCCTGCTCGATCTTGCGGTAGCGCGCAAAATCGTAATCCTCGCCCTTCTCCACCAGCGCTAGCGGCATCAGCAGATATTGCCTGCCCGACACATGCATGTGCAGACTGCGGTTGATGGAAAAGGTATCCGGCTTCATCAGCAGGAAAGCTTCGCCCGCATCGTCCTCTCCGCGCACCAGCCACAACGCCAACTGGTCGTCATCCGCACCGGCACGGTTGCTTTCGCGCAGCGCCACCCCCTGCAACTGGTTGCTCAGCGTCTCCACCCCGACATGCAGATTGTTCTCGCCGTCGCGACCGAGGCGACGCACGATGCCGGCGCCCCAGCGCTCGACCTTCTCCGGCTTGATGCCGACCAGCAGGCCGATTTTCACCGCATCGGCCTTGGCCGGCGGCAGCACACAGCGGAACCCGTTGGCGCTGATTTCCTCGACTTCCCAGCTTTCGGTACCGCTGAAGTTCAGGCCGACATCGGTTTGCTCGACCATGCTGGCGAAACCGCCCGCCACATCAAGGTTAACGCTGATACGGCGGCGCGCCGTGCGCCGCATCGGCGGCGGCATCGACCACACTGCGGCAAGATGCCGGGTCACCTGCTGCACGACTTCCGCTTCATACGTGCCGCCGAGGTTGATATCCTCGGGCACGATACCTTTATCCAGTGTCTTGTTGATGGCATCGAGTTGCGCCTGCACCTGGCCCAGGCCGACAAAACGCAAACTCGGATGCACGGTGGCGTCACCGGTAAAACGCACCGGCGGCCGCGGCTGCACGATATCGAAAGTAAGCAGGGTGCCGACATGCAGTTGCGCCTGCACAGTATAGTTGCGGCACATATGGGCGATCACGCGTTCCGCCAGATGCATCTGCTGCTGCTTGAGCGTGCCGGTGCCGGAAACCCACCACAGCAATACGCTGGTGAATTCGCAGCGCACCGAGCTGTTGGCGCCCGAGGCCGGATACAGCGCAATCGGCTCATCCAGATAATTCTCCAATTCGGCACTTGAATAAGCGGCCGCAAGCAGCCCCCAGAGCTCCGGTTCGGCCTGGGCATAGCGCATGGCTGCACACTTCAGCCGCCCCCGCAGGGCATGAATCGCACGTGCGGCAATCAACGGCTGCAACAGCCTGAGTGCCGCGCTGCCTTTGTCGCCGTTGCGGCAGCTGGCCAGCACTGCGCCGTAAGCTTGGGAAACCTGCGTATAGAAATCGTTGAGCGCAGTCCACAGCCGGTTTTCCTGGAACCTGGATAACGTGGCCGAAGCATAAAGTTCACGCGCGAGTTTGCGCTCAAACAGGCGTGCCGTTTCATCCAGCAGACGCAATGCCTCGAACCGGTTATCCAGACGGAACTTCTCGTCTTCGCGCACCGATTCGATCCAGGTGGTGAGTTCCTGCAAAGTTTTCAGTGCATCGTTTTTCGGTAACTCATCCAGCAATTGCTGCGCCGACTTTGGATCCGCCATCGGATGATCCGATTTCCTGCCAAACAGCCCCAACATGAACACCCCCGTTATGTATCTTGACGCCGCCGCTACGCTGCCTATATAAGCATAAATCAATAGGCTTGACCATATCCCGAACAGCCTGCGCGCTCAATCCACAATGATCACACTGCTGCTTGACGACACCCCTTTCCCGCCGGTCGCCCAGGCACTACGCGAGCCGAACGGCCTGCTCGCCGCCGGCGGCGACCTGTCGCCGGCGCGCCTGCTGGACGCATACCGGCATGGCATTTTCCCCTGGTTCAACGACGACCAGCCCGTGCTGTGGTGGAGCCCGGACCCGCGCATGGTGCTGCTGCCGCAGGAATTCAAGGTTGCCCGCTCGCTGCGCAAAACATTGCGCAACAAGCGCTACGAGGTGCGCGCCGACAGCGCTTTCGAGCTAGTCATGCGCGCCTGCGCCGCACCGCGCGACGACCAGGCCGGCACCTGGATCAACGAACAGATGATCGCCGCCTACACCGCGCTGCACCATCTCGGCCATGCGCACTCGATAGAAACCTGGGTCGGTGGCGAGCTCATGGGCGGGCTGTACGGCATCGCCATCGGCCGCATGTTCTACGGTGAATCGATGTTCAGCCGCGCGACCGATGCATCCAAGATCGCGCTGTTCCATCTCGCGGCACAACTCGCGCGATGGAACTTCGGCATGATCGATTGTCAGATGAATACGCGCCACCTCGCCTCACTCGGTGCCCGCGAGATCCCGCGCGCGGAATTTCTCAGCCGCCTGCAGGAATTGATACACTACCCGGACATTGCCTCGCCCTGGAAACTTGAGCATGACCTTGTTGAATGAAATTCCGCTGTCGGCGCTGCAGCTCTACCTGACCGCACCTTATGCGTGCAGCTACCTGCCGCATCGCGCCGCGCGTTCGCAGGTCGCCACGCCAAGTTTCCTGATCACCCCGCGCGTCTATTCCGAACTGGTGCAACGCGGCTTCCGCCGCAGCGGCACCTTCACCTATCGCCCGCGCTGCGATACCTGCCATGCCTGCGTGCCGGTGCGTGTCGAAGTGGCGGCATTCACGCCCACCCGCTCGCAGCGCCGCGCGCTGAAGCGCCACCACAAACTCAGTGTTTCATTGCGTCCGCTGGAGGACCACGAGGAGTATTACGAGTTGTACCAGCGCTACCAGGCAGCCCGCCACAATGACGGCGACCTGGAAAGCGACAGCCGCGAGCAATACCGCGGCTTCCTGCTGCAGACCCATGTCGATTCCATGCTGGTGGAATTCCGCGAGGATGGCGTATTGCGCATGGTCAGCATCATCGACATCCTGAGCGATGGCATCTCGTCGGTATATACCTTTTACGACCCGGACGTGGCGCATGCGAGCTATGGCACCTACAACGTGCTGTGGCAGATAGACCTGTGCCGCAAACTGCTGCTACCCTATCTCTATCTCGGCTACTGGATCAAGGAAAGCCGCAAGATGGCCTACAAATCGAATTTCGCGCCACTGCAAGGATTGCTGCAAGGCGTATGGCAACCGCTTCCCGAGGAACAAACCTGATGTATCCCTTGCTGCGCCCGCTGCTGTTTACGCTCGCTCCCGAAACCGCCCACCACCTCACCCTGGACGGCCTGCAAACCGCCTACGACCTGGGCCTGCTGCCGCTGGTTGCGCGGCGCCCGGCGGACGATCCGCGCACCGTGATGGGCCTGGAATTTCCCAATCCGGTCGGCTTGGCCGCGGGCCTGGACAAGAACGGCGAATACATCGATGCGCTGGCCGCGCTCGGTTTCGGCTTCATCGAGATCGGCACCATCACCCCGCGCCCGCAGCCCGGCAATCCGCAGCCACGGCTGTTCCGCCTGCCTGCAGCTCAGGGCATCATCAACCGCATGGGCTTCAACAACCACGGCGTGGACGCGCTGGTCGAAAACGTGAAGCGCGCCAGGTTCAAGGGCATCCTCGGCATCAACATCGGCAAGAACGCCGACACGCCGATCGAAAATGCCGCCTGTGACTACCTGACCTGTTTGCGCAAGGTATACACCCACGCCAGTTACGTTGCGGTCAACATCTCCTCGCCCAACACCAAGAACCTGCGCCAGTTGCAGGGTGGCGACGAACTCGATTCGCTGCTTGCGCAATTGAAGGCGGAGCAGACCAGCCTCGCCGACCTGCACGGCAAATACGTGCCGCTGGCGGTAAAAATCGCCCCCGATCTCGACAATGAGCAGGTCAGCCAGATCGCTGCGCTGCTGGTCAAGCACCGCATCGACGGCGTGATCGCCACCAACACCACACTCTCGCGCGATGGTGTGGAAAACCTGGCACACGGCAACGAGGCAGGCGGGCTTTCCGGTGCGCCGGTGCGCAGCAAGTCCACCGCCGTGATCCGCCAGCTCGCGAATGCACTTGACGGCGCATTGCCGATCATCGGCGTTGGCGGCATCCTGGGCGGCGCCCATGCCGTGGAAAAAATCAGCGCCGGCGCGGCACTGGTGCAAATCTACAGCGGGCTGATCTACAGCGGCCCGGCGCTGGTTGCGGAATGCTGCACGGCATTGCGCCACTGAGGAGGCGACATGCGCATCGGCGTACCGAAAGAAATCAAGGATCACGAATTCCGCGTCGGCCTCACGCCGGACGGCGTGCGCGCGCTGTGCGGCACCGGCCACGAAGTGCGGGTGGAAGCGGGTGCGGGTACGGCCATCGGGTTTGCCGATGAACAATATGCGCAAGCCGGCGCACAGATCGTTGCCGGCCCCGCTCCCGTGTATGACTGCGAACTGGTGGTCAAGGTAAAGGAACCGCAGCCTGCGGAAATCCCGCTGATCGGCAAGCACCTCACACTGTTCTGCTACCTGCATCTCGCCGCTGCGCGTGAACTCGCCGCACAACTGCTGCACAGCCAGGCCATGTGCATTGCCTATGAAACCGTCATCGACGCGCAGGGCGGACTGCCCCTGCTCACCCCGATGTCACAAGTGGCGGGCCGTCTGTCGGTGCAGATGGGTGCCTGGGCACTGACCATGGCCAACGGCGGCAGCGGCGTGCTGCTTTCCGGCGTACCCGGCGTGGCGCCGGCCCGGGTCACCATCCTCGGCGGCGGCATGGTCGGTACCAACGCCGCGCAGATCGCACTCGGCATGGGCGCGGACGTGACTTTGCTGGAGCGCAACCATGACACCATGCGCCGCCTTGAGGAAGTTTTCGGCGCACGCCTGAAGACCGCCTATTCCGAGCCTTCCACGCTGGCCAGCTGCGTGCGCGAGTCCGACCTGGTAATCGGCGCAGTGCTGATACCGGGCAAGCATGCGCCCAAGCTGATCGCCCGCGACATGATAAAAAGCATGCGCCCCGGCTCGGTGCTGGTCGACATCGCCATCGATCAGGGTGGCTGCGCCGAAACCTCACGCCCCACCACCCACAGCGACCCGATCTATATCGAGGAAGGCGTGGTGCACTACTGCGTCGCCAACCTGCCCGCCGCCACCGCACGCACCTCGACACTCGCACTGACCCACGCCACGCTGCCCCACGTGCTGGAACTCGCCAACCAAGGTATCAAACCTGCGCTAATGGAAAATGCCGGGCTGCGGAGCGGCCTCAACGTATGCGCCGGACACATCACCCATGCCAGTCTGGCCGACGACCTGGGCTATCCGTTGCTTGCAGCGGAAGCGGCACTGACCAAACCTGATTTAGTTTAAAAACGACACGAAAAAAGCGGGCGCCAATAGCGCCGCGCCGGCCATCACTTGCCGGGGTGCCATTCCGGGTAAAACGCAACGTTCTCGCTGTCCTGCAACCACGGCACATCATGCGAACACCAGATATGCATGGTCGGCCGGGAACCGGGATCCTCATCCAGCGTGGGAACACGCACGATCACATGGGGCATCGCCGGCCGTTCCGCCATCAAATGGGAACCACACGTCGAACAGAAGTAGCGCAATTTGCCCGGCGACGACTCGAAGGCCGACAACTTGTCCTCACCTTTCAACCAGCGGAAGTGCTCGCGCTTGACCCCGGCATTCGAAGAAAACGCCGCCCCCTGTGCTTTACGACACGTATGACAGTGACAATGCATGATCGGCATATCGAGCTGGTCAACCTCGTACTCGACAGCACCACACAGACAGCTACCTTTCATTCTTTCATCTCCTTTGATACCGCACGATGACCCGTAGATTTGTGCCTTATTAGTAAGGCGTACCATCTTTATTTTGTTGTCTTCCCACGAAAGATAATCGACTCCGCCCCCATTTATTATAGTTTGATGCCCAACGAATGAGTTCAGCCGCGTAACGAAGCCACGTCGGTTGCCCCTGCGTCAGGCGCAGGGGCAACAAATTCCAGCTCGTGAATATTCATATACACCAGTGAATCGGTGGCGCATTTTGAATAAGAACGAATATCAATGCTTCGCGTGAATTGCGGCCCGTCAACAACCAACGTGTGATACTCACCTTCTTCACCACACATATCCAGATCAGTCTGCTCACAAATGGCACACAACTCGGCAATCGCCGAGTCATCCAACTCCCGGCCAACCCAACTCTCATTAAGCCAGCGTCTGTTGACGCAGGAAAAGCGCGCCTTGAACCCTCTGTCCAGCAATTGTCGAAGCAAGGCGTTCCGATCGCGCCCCCACAAAGGCGTATGCACGTTCATTCCGACAGAACGGCTCCGCTCTCGAATCCAATTCGGATTCCCGTCCACTTCCGCGATGTCTCCTGTAACAACGCAGTTAATGCCCATTTCATCTCTCAGTCGACACAGGCTGGCTTCGTAACTTTTCTCGAACGGTGCGCTGATGGGTAAAATATAGTGCGGTAACGCCAATGCTTGGGCCTGCATTTTGATAAAGCTCATCGGATGTGCCAGAAAATCAGGCTGCGGTGGCGCAAATGTGACCAGACAACTAATGCAGCAACCGTTCTGATCGGCCTCATACAAGGCCATCGAAGAATCTTTCCCGCCCGTCCAGAGCATCGCTGCATTTTGCATGGGGGCAACCATTATGATGTCGCCTAACGTTCAAGTTCAGGCGCCTTGCGCGGTTTTATGCGCAAGGTCGCCTGCAACGCAAGGTTAGCCATCATGGGCGCCTCAATCTTGCGCGTATTCGGGGGCTGGAGAGCCGCGATAGCCCGTGGGAATTTGCGAGTTACAAACCGGGCAGGCATACGAAACAAAGCCATTGGAATTGGCGAGTGGGTTGAGGATAGATTTTCGGCCGCTCTCGTAGCAGTTTGTACAAATCAAATGCGGAGGTTCGGAGTTTCTCATGGATTCTTTAAGCGCATAGGCAACACCAGCATCCCATGGCCGTACCAACTTGTAACGTTGCTTCTGTGTTTCCCATGCTTTTACGCGAGCGACTTCTTCTTTCAGTGCGCGTATCTCCTCAACCATCGCCGCTTGATCCGCATTGGCAGAAAGTGCGCTGCTCTGGGCGGACAGAATGGCGCTCTGAAGCTCAATGACCTTTCCCTGGACATCGGAGAGCGACTTAAGCTCAAGGATGCCCTTTGCAATATCACCAGCGACCTTGAGGCCGGAAATCGTTCCTTGAATAAGAGACATGTCCATGGGTGGCTCCGTGATGATGATGGCTAACGTAAAATAGACACCCTAAAAAATGCCGGGAAAGGCACCTTCGAGGTGTATAAACCGGATATTGACTGGTAATTAATTGTATTCATTGAATACAAAAACAATGGCACACCCTAATTTTCCGGATAAAAGCACCATCGTATTCTCCATGCCCCCGCTTCGCACCGTACCCGACCACCTTCACCCGGTCAATATGCCAAACGGTCTAGCCCCGGCACTCCACGCCTGATCAGAAAAATCCGTATTCCAGCCGGAATATGAGCGTTTGTTTCGGTGCCATCTTGTTGAGGCCATAAAGGACGGCGACGCTGTATCCGAGTTCGCTGCCCTGGGCCGTTTGCAATTCGCCGGAAAGTGCCGGGCCGATCTGGCTGGCGTTATCGACGGGGCGGTAATACGCTTCAAAACCGGGCACCAGCGTCGGCCTGATTTTGTAGCCGAAGCTGTAGGCGGAACGGAACGCATACTTGCCGCTGGCCTGGCTGCCGACCTGCTTTTCCCAGATCGTGTTGAGGCGCTGAATGACATGCCCCGACCACTTTTCGAACAGCGGCCCGAATTCGATACTGCTCGGCGTGCCCGCCTGCCTGTTGTGCACGTACGACAGTACGAAGCCTGGATCGGCCCAGTATTCGCCGGGATCCGCGAGCTGGAAAATATTCTCGAATTCGTAGCCCACCGGATGCCTGACGCCATCCTGGCCATAGGCAAAACGGCCGGCATAGAGCTCGGTTTTCCACCAGCGGTTCACGCCGTATGCCACGGACATTTCATTCGCCCCGGTGCGGTTGAGTGCACTGCCGCCATCGCGGTAATGAAAACCGCGCAGTTCGATTTCCTTCTGACCTTGCACGACGTGCGGCGAATAGACGGAGAAATCATTCGCCACGGCAGGCTGCGCAAGCCCGCTGCAGGCGATGGCCAGCATTGCTGCCGCCGGAAAATATCGGCGGCTACACACCGGGGCCGACCGGTTGTCCGGGAAGTTTCGCTGGCGCCATGGTGCGGCCGCCGCGCGTGCGCATCAGGGTCAGGATGGTCAGCAAGGTGCCGACATAGAACACGACTTCGATGCCGGAAGGGCGCGCGATGTAACCCACCAGAACGTGCAGCAGCTGGCCGGCGATGCTGTGCTGGCTCAGGATGTGCGAGGTATTCCACACGCCATAGCCCAGCGCAGGCAGCAAGCCGGCCTGGTTGAGGAAACCCGCAGCCTGTGCGGCGAGGCCGGCCGCCAGCAACAGGATCAGCCAGCTGGTGACGGAAAAGAAATGACGCGCGGGAATGCGCAGCAAACCCAGGTACAGCAGCAAACCCACCAGCACGCCGACGACCACGCCGCCCAGGCCACCAAGTACCATACTCGTGCCGTGTTCGCCGCCCGCGGCAATTGCCCACAGGAACAGCACGGCTTCCGACCCTTCGCGCATCACCGCGGCCGTTGTGACCACCAGCAATGCGGCCAGCGGCCTGCTGCCGTCCTGGACTTCGCTGCCGACCGCGCTGATGGCCGCAGACATCTGCCGACCATGTGTGCTCATCCACACGTTATGCCAGGTCAGCATGGCGACCGCGCCAAGCAGGATGACCGCGTTAAGTATGGCTTGCCCGTTGCCGGAAAATGTCGTGGATGCCACGTTGGCGAGGATGGCCACGAAGGAAGCGCCCGACAGTCCGAGCGCGATGCCGCCGGCTATCCAGCGGCCGCGGCCGGCGATACCGCGGCTGGCGCCGAGCACGATGGCGATGATGAGTGCCGCTTCCAGCACTTCGCGAAACATGATGATGGCAGTCGCAAGCATGTTACTTTCCCTTCGCGTCGTCAGGTTTCACTACGACCGAACCCCGCATCTCGTGGTTGAAGTCGTTAAAGAACTCATAGCTGCCCGGTTCCAGCGGCCCGATGTAGATCGTTACCTCGCCATGCCCCGGCACGACCACCTCGCGCGACATGTCATAGCTTTCGAATTCGGCCGGCATGCTGTCCAGATTGCGTACCAGCAATTTGATTCTGACGCCCGCAGGAAAAGCCAGCGCATTCGGCTCGAACTGCCTGTCATGTATCACCAGCAACGGCGACAATTCGGCCGCCCCCGCGGGCATGACCCACAACCCTGCCGCCGCTACGGCGGCCAATAACACGCGTGCCAACACGAGACCTCCTTGGTTAAACTCACAAAAACCTGTAATATGCTTCCAATGTAAACGATAATCATTCTCATGTAAAGCAATGAAACCTGCAACCGGAATTCACTTAATGCCGCTATATACCTCATCCATGTTCCGGGGGCACGCATGAGCACGCCGGACGATCTCAAGACCGCCGGCCTGAAAGCCACCATGCCGCGCCTGAAAATTCTCAGCCTGTTCGAGCAGGGCGAAGCGCGGCATTTGAGCGCAGACGACATATACAACACGCTGATCGGGGAAGGCTTCGATATCGGCTTTGCCACGGTATATCGCGTGCTGACCCAGTTCGAGCAGGCCGGGCTGCTCACGCGCCACCATTTCGAGAACGACCGCTCCGTATTCGAGCTCAACCAGGGCGGCCACCACGACCACATCATGTGCCTGCAATGCGGACGGGTCGAAGAGTTCTACGACCCGGAAATCGAGAAGCGCCAGGTCGAGGCCGCCGAAAAGCTCGGCTTCACGATACGCGACCACTCGCTCTACCTGTATGGCGATTGCACGCGAACCAGGTGCCCACACCGGAAGTGATCGCAAACGCGCCTGCAACCGGACGCTTTCCCGCATTACCGGAGGGGCTACTGTGACCCGTGATATCGCCATATTTCGGCATATTCATATAACCAGCCCGTGGTTGAAGCGGCTGGTGATACAGGGGATAATCGCCGTTCTCTGATAGAAGCCACTATGGTCAATTACCTACTCATCCTGCTCGGCACGGTGTTCGTGAACAACATCGTGATGGTGAAAATCCTCGGGCTATGTCCGTTCATGGGCGTTTCCAAAAAACTGGAAGCGGCCATCGGCATGGGTGCAGCAACCACCTTCGTGCTGACGCTGGCTTCCGGCGCCAGCTACCTGATCAGCCACTACCTGCTCGGCCCCGACCTGGCTTACCTGACTACGCTGTCGTTCATCGTGGTGATCGCCGGCATCGTGCAGTTCACCGAGATGGCGGTACAGAAAACCAGCCCCGAGCTGTACCAGGTGCTGGGCATCTACCTGCCGCTGATCACCACCAATTGCGCGGTACTCGGCATACCGCTGCTCAACGTGCAGGCCAAGCACAACTTCATGGAATCGCTGTTCTTCGGCATGGGCGGCGCGCTCGGCTTCACGCTGGTGCTGGTGCTGTTCGCCGGCATCCGCGAACGGCTGGAGGGTGCGGACGTGCCGGTCATCTTCAGGGGCTCGGCCATCGCCATGGTCACTGCAGGATTGATGAGCCTGGCCTTCATGGGATTCTCCGGGTTGATCAAATAATGATGACCGCGCTGTTCGTCATGGCCGGCATCGCGATCGTGCTCGGCGCAGCCCTCGGATTTTCCGCCATCCGGTTCCGGGTGGAAGGCAATCCGCTGGTCAGCAAGATCGACGCGGTGCTGCCGCAAACGCAATGCGGCCAGTGCGGCTACCCGGGCTGCAAGCCTTACGCCACGGCCATCGCATCAGGCGAAGCGGACATCAACAAATGTCCGCCCGGCGGCGAGGAAGGCATCCACAAGCTGGCGGAGCTGCTCGGCGTGGAATTCAAACCGTTCGGCGAAGGTACCCAGCCCAAAGCCAAGGCCGTGGCTTTCATCGATGAGAATGTCTGCATCGGCTGCACGCTGTGCCTGCAGGCCTGCCCGGTGGATGCGATCGTCGGCGCAGCAAAGCAGATGCACACCATCATCGCACCGGAGTGCACGGGCTGCGAATTATGCATCGCACCCTGCCCGGTGGATTGCATCGACATGATCCCGCTCGAAGAAAACATCGACAACTGGAAGTGGCGCTATCCGGTATACGCCCTCACCCCGGCCCAATGAGCAAGCTTTACCATTTTCACGGCGGGGTGCACCCGCCGGCCAACAAAACGCAGTCTACGCAAACGCCCATTGCCCAGGCGGCGATGCCGCCGCGCCTGGTCATCCCGCTGCACCAGCATGCCGGCGGCACTGCCACGCGCCCTGCAGTAAAGGTCGGCGACCGCGTGCTGAAAGGACAAGTGATCGGCTTGCCGGAAGGGCGCATCTCCAGCGCGGTGCATGCTTCCACCTCCGGTACCGTCACAGCGATCGACCTGCAGCCGGTCGCCCATCCCTCCGGCCTGCCCGCCCTCTGCGTCACCCTGATCCCTGACGGCAAGGACGAATGGATCGAGCACCACGGCACGGACTACCGCGAGCTGCCCCATGCCGACCTGCGCCACCTGCTGCGCATGGCAGGCATCGTCGGGCTCGGCGGCGCGGTATTCCCGAGCGACCTGAAACTGCATTCCGGACAGCAACGGATCAAGACGCTGGTGCTGAACGGCGCCGAGTGCGAACCCTACATCACGTGCGACGACATGCTGATGCGCGAGCGCGCGGCAGAGATCGTGCGCGGCGCGGAAATCATGTGCGCGCTGCTGCAGGCGGAAGTAGTACTGGTCGGCATCGAGGACAACAAACCGCAGGCCATCGCCACGATGCAACAGGCCGTCGCCACCGGCCAGCACGAAAATATACGGGTGGTCGCGGTACCGACCATCTACCCCGGCGGCGGCGCCAAGCAACTGATTCGCGTACTCACCGGCATCGAAGTGCCTTATGGCGTGCGCGCCTCCGAAATGGGCGTGCAATGCTTCAACGTCGGCACCGCCTACAGCGTTTGCCGCGCCATCGCACACGGCGAACCACTGCTCTCGCGCATCGTCACCATTACCGGCAACGTACAGCGGCCGCAGAATTTCGAAGTACTGCTCGGCACGCCGATCGCCGAACTGGCGGCACAGGCCGGCACCAAGCCGGACACCACCGGCTACATCATGGGCGGGCCGATGATGGGCGTGCCCGTGCCGTCGGCACAGGCCGGCGTGATCAAGGCCACCAATTGCCTCATCGCCTCGTCGCCCGCGCTGTTCCCGCCGGCGCCACCGGCACTGCCGTGCATCCGCTGCACGCGCTGCGCCGAGGTCTGCCCGGCCGACCTGCAGCCGCAGGAACTGTACTGGTTCGCCAAGGCCAGGGAACTGGGCAAGGCGCAGGAATACCACCTGTTCGACTGCATCGAGTGCGGTGCCTGCAGCTATGTCTGCCCGAGCCATATTCCGCTGGTACAGTATTACCGTTTCGCCAAGAGCGAAATCTGGGCGCACGAACAGGAAAAAAATGCCGCCGACCTTGCCCGCGAACGGCATGAGTTCCGCCAGGAACGTCTGGAGCGCGACAAGCGCGAGCGCGCCGAGAAGCTCGCACAGAAAGAACGCGCCGCGGCCGCAGCAAAGGCTGCCGCCGCGGCCGCTCCGCCAGCTCCGGCAGGCGACAGCGCTCCCCCTGCCGCACCGGCGCAGCCGGCGGCCGACCCGGCACAGGCCCTGATCCAGGCCGCCATCGAGCGCGCCAAGGCACAGGCCGCGCTCAGCAAACCGAAGAACACCGAAAACCTGACGCCGCAGCAACGGGCGGAAATTGCCGAGATCGAAGCACGCCGTGCCAAAATACGCGAAATTGCGCGGCCGGATAACGGCCAGAACGAGGGACCATAACCATCATGCTGTCATCGCCCTTCATCACCAAACCCAGCAGCGTCAGCGCAATCATGCTGCGCGTGCTGCTCGCGCTGCTGCCGGCGGTTGCGCTGTACGTGTGGTATTACGGCCCGGCGATCCTGGTGTCGATGACGCTGGCCAGCCTCACCGCGCTGGGCACCGAAGCCATCATGCTCAAGCTGCGCGACCGGCCGCTGAAACCGTTCCTGTCGGACAACACCGCGCTGCTCACCGCCTGGCTGCTGGCCTTGTCCATCCCGCCGCTGGCGCCGTGGTGGCTGATCGTGGTCGGTACCGCCTTCGCCATCAGTGTGGCCAAGCACCTGTACGGCGGCATGGGCAACAACCCGTTCAACCCGGCGATGGTCGGCTATGCCGTGCTGATCGTTTCCTTCCCGGTGCAGATGACGCACTGGCTGTCGCCCCTCGGACTGGGAGCCGGTCTCGGGTTCGGCGAACAGCTGCAGTACATTTTCGCCGGCACGCTGCCGCCGGGCATCACCTTCGATGCGGTCACCATGGCCACGCCGCTGGACACGCTGAAAACCCAGCTGCACCTCGACCATGCGGTGACGCAGATCATGCAGATGCCGATCTACGGCTACCTCGCGGGCAAGGGCAGCGAGATGGTGGCGCTGGGTTTCCTCGTCGGCGGCATCTACCTGCTGTTCGCGCGCATCATCACCTGGCATATCCCGCTCGCCTTCATCGGCGGACTGCTGCTCACCGCGGAAGTTTTCCACCTGGTCGATCCTGCCCACTATGTGTCGCCGCTGTTCCATGTGGTGTCCGGTGCGTCGATGATAGGCGCGTTTTTCATCCTGACCGACCCGGTGACCAGCCCCACCACGCCGCGCGGCAAACTCATCTTCGCCGCCAGCGCCGGTTTCATCACCTACATCATCCGCGTGTTCGGCGGCTACCCTGACGGCATCGCCTTCGCCACGCTGCTGATGAACATCGGCGTACCGATCATCGACGCCTACACCCAGCCCAAAGTGTTCGGCCGGAAAAAGGGGCAGCCATGAAACGCACGCTGGCCAAGGCGTCGCTGCAGACGGCACTCAATCTGCTGTTCTTCACCGCGATCGGCACCACGGTGCTCGCGTTCACCTATAACCAGACCCGGGATACCATCGCGCATAGCGAGGAACAGGAACGCCTGCAGCTGATCTCGCAGATCGTGCCGGCGGAGATCAGCAACAACGACATCATCCACGACACGCTGAACATTGCGCCCGACCCGCTGCTCGGCACCACGGACAACACGCTCGCCTACCGGGCGCGCCGCGACGGCATCGCAACCGCGGTGGTGCTGCAGGCCATTGCGCCTGACGGCTATGCCGGCAAGATCAACCTGATCCTGGCGATTCGCAGCAACGGCGAAATCGCCGGCGTGCGCGTGGTATCGCACAACGAGACGCCCGGGCTCGGCGACTACATCGATGTGAAGAAAAGCCCGTGGATCAAGGGATTCGATGGCTTGTCCCAGGCGCGCTATCAGGATGCCGACTGGAAAGTGAAGAAGGACGGCGGCAAGTTCGACTACATGGCCGGCGCCACCATCACCCCGCGCGCGGTGGTCAAGGCGGTGCACAAGGCATTGCAGTATTTCGCGCAGAACAGGGATAAACTATTGGCGCCGGCCGCATCCACCGGCGCGCAGTTGCCGCAAGGAGGGATCAGATGAACACCCAGGAGATCAAGGACATTTTCCACAACGGGTTGTGGAAGCAGAATACCGGCATCGTGCAGCTGCTCGGGCTGTGCCCGCTGCTGGCGGTAAGCAGCACCGTGGTCAACGGCGTCAGCCTGGGGCTGGCCACCACGCTGGTAATGACGCTGAGCAGCCTCAGCGTGGCGCCGATCCGCAATGTCATTCCCAATGAAGTGCGCATCCCGGTTTACGTGCTGATCATCGCGGTGCTGGTCACCGTGGTGCAGCTCAGCATGAATGCCTATATGCACGGCCTGTACCTGGTGCTGGGCATCTTCATTCCGCTGATCGTCACCAACTGCATCGTGCTGGCGCGCGTGGAGTCGTTCGCCTCCAAGAATGCGCCACTGGCTGCGGCACTGGACGGTTTCGCCATGGGGCTCGGGCTGACCGCGGTACTCGCCGTGCTCGGCGCAATGCGCGAACTGCTCGGCAAGGGCACGCTGTTCTCCGGCCTCGACCTCGCGCTGGGTGATTCGGCCAAGGCCTGGGTGTTGCACGTGATTCCCGATTACCACGGTTTCCTGCTGGCCATCCTGCCGCCCGGCGCCTTCATCGGCCTCGGCCTGCTGATCGCCGGCAAGAACTGGCTCAGCCTGCGCGCCACGCGCAAGGCCGGCAACCGCATTCCCATCATGCCGATCGAAGGTGGCTGCTCGCCCGCTACGCACTGATGAACAAGGCCAAACGCCAGGAAATCTTCACGCGCTTGCGCGCGGCCAATCCGCACCCCACCACCGAGCTCGAATACGCCACGCCGTTCGAACTGCTGGTGGCGGTGATCCTGTCGGCACAGGCCACCGATGTCAGCGTCAACGCAGCGACGCGCCACCTGTTCCCGGTGGCGAGCACGCCGCAAAAGCTGCTGGACCTCGGCGAGGACAACCTGCGCGAGTACGTGCAGCGCATCGGCCTGTACCAGACCAAGTCAAAACACATCATCCAGATGTGCCGCATCCTGCTCGCACAGCATGGCGGCGAAGTGCCGCAGACGCGTGAAGCACTGGAAGCGCTGCCCGGCGTCGGTCGCAAGACCGCCAACGTCGTGCTCAACACCGCATTCGGTCATCCCACCATCGCGGTCGACACCCACATCTTCCGCGTTTCCAACCGCACCCGCATCGCACCGGGCAAGGACGTACTGGAAGTGGAAAAAAAACTGCTCAAGTTCGTGCCGGATGAGTTCAGACACGATGCGCATCACTGGCTGATCCTGCACGGTCGCTATACTTGCCAGGCGCGCAAACCGAAATGCGGCGCGTGTATCATTTACGACCTGTGCGAATTCAAGGAGAAGACGGCCTGATGTTCAACCCGACCCGCGACGAAGCACGCAACTTCCTGTTCGAATCCTGGCGCAAGAAATGCGCGGGAGAGCTGCTGACGCCGCTGGAAGACCTCACCGCACAGCTGATCGACAAGCATCCGGAGTACCACGAACTGTTCTCCGATGCCGAACGCAACCAGGACAAGGACTACGCGCCCGACGGCAGCGTGGTCAATCCGTTCCTGCACCTGATGATGCACCTCACTATCGAGGAACAGATTTCCATCGACCAGCCGCCGGGCATACGCGCGCACTTCATGCGGCTGACCGAAAAATACCAGTCGGAACATGAAGCGCAGCACGCGATGATGGACTGCCTCGGCGAGATGATCTGGCAGGCGCAGCGCAACGGTACCGCGCCCGATGGTGCGCTGTACCTTGCCTGCCTGGAGCAGCAATGAGCGGCAACCGCCTGAGCAGAATCGTCACGCGCACCGGCGACGGCGGCAATACCGGCCTGTCCGACGGCAGCCGCGTGGCGAAAGACAGCGCGCGCATCACCGTCATCGGCAGCGTGGACGAACTCAACAGCCATCTCGGGGTATTGCTGGCCGGGAAACTGCCGCAGCAAATACGCGACTTGCTGCTCTCCATACAGAACGATCTGTTCGACCTCGGCGGCGCGCTGTCGTTTCCGCAAGGCGGGCATTTCGCACAGGACAAGCTCGCCCGGCTGGATGCCGCCATCGCGCAGCACAATGCGGGCTTGCCGCCGCTCAGGGAATTCATCCTGCCCGGCGGCACACCCGCCGCCGCCCAGTGCCACGTCGCGCGTACGGTAGCGCGCCGCGCCGAGCGCGACCTCGCCACGCTCGCGCATCTGGAAACCGCACCGGAGTCGGCACTGCCCTACCTCAATCGCCTGTCGGACCTGTTGTTCATCCTGTGCCGCGTGCTCAATCGCGCTGCGGGACATACGGAAGCACAGTGGCAAAGACAAGACCCTACTCCCGACTAAAAATGTACACAAATTGTATCTTGCGCGCAGTTTCTCTAGAATCCCTGTACAAGAACTGAATAAAACCTGCTGATGCGATGCGTGCCGTACCTGGGAAACAGGCATGGCAGCAACCATGGATATATGCAGGAGAAACGATGACCAGGATGGAGACAAGAGCCGCGCCCGCTTCTGCCACACGGGAGCTTTCCCTGCTTACAAGGTGGGCGGCATTCGGCTATTTGCTGCCGTGGCTGGTACTGGTCTTCTGCCTGATCTCCAGCTTCCTGCTATGGAAGAATGCCAGGGACGAGAGCCACCAGGAGCTGCAGGACTATTTCAGCTTCCGCGTACGCGAAGTTCTCGATACAACCACACAACGCCTGCAAACCTACCAGCAGGTACTGCGCGGCGCGCAGGGTTTGTTCAATGCTTCCGAAAGCGTGGGGCGCACCGAATTCAAGGATTATGTCGCCGCACTCAAACTCGCCGACAACTACCCCGGCATCCAGGGCGTAGGCTACGCACTGGCGATTCCGCCTGAGGAAAAGGAACGCCATACCGCCGCACTCCACCAGCAGGGATTTCCGCAGTACACCATCCATCCGTCAGGCAAGCGGGCGCTCTATACCTCCATCATCTATCTGGAGCCTTTCGCAGAACGCAACCTGCGCGCATTCGGCTATGACATGTATGCCGAACCGGTACGGCACGAAGCCATGGAACGGGCGCGCGATACCGCCCAGCCGGCCATGTCAGGCAAGGTGCTGCTGGTACAGGAAGCCAAGCAGGACATTCAGGCCGGCTTCCTGATATACCTGCCGGTATACCGTAACGGAATGCCGCATCACACGCTTGCCCAGCGCCGAGCCAACCTGGTCGGCTGGGTTTACTCGGCGTTTCGCATGGGCGACCTGATGCATGGCATCTATGGCGAGCAGGCGGACGATCTCGACATCGATATTTTCGACGGACAGGAAGCCACCGACCAGAGCCAGATGTACGATTCGCACAACGACTATCACGACATCCACAAGCCGCAGCCGCGTTTCTCAGTCATCCGCCCGGTGGAAATTGCCGGCCATACCTGGACGATGGCCATCCGTTCCAGGCCATCCATGGATTCGCGGGTCGATGCCGCGAAACCGCTCTTCATCGCCTATGGCGGTGCCATAGCAAGCCTGCTGCTCACCCTGCTCACCTGGATGCTGGTGCATGGCCGAAAACGCGCCGTCCAGCTCGCGCACAAAATGAATCATGAGCTGATCTCCAGCGAACAGGCGCTGCGCGACAGCAAGGCAAAATTACAGGCCATCCTGGATCATGCGTCCGTCGCGATCGGCTGGGCCGACGAAAACGGCAAGATCGAATACATCAACCACAAGTTCACCGAGCTGTTCGGCTATACCCTGGCGGATATTCCCAACGTCGAGGAGTGGTCGCTGCGCGCCCATCCCGATGCTGGTTACCGCGACCGCATAATGACCCAATGGGGAGCGGACATCACCGCCGCCCACCAGCATGGCACGCCCACCCACCCGGCCGAACTCAGCATCACCTGCAAAGACGGCTCGTTGCGTCATGCCATCCTGAGCAGTGCCTGGGTTGGCAACAAAATCCTGGTCAGCCTCAGCGACATTACCGAGCGCAAACGCAACGAGGAGAAGCTGCAGCAATGGGCACAGATTTTTGAGCATGCGGAATGGGGCATCGTGGTTGGCAGCGCCGATGGCGAGCGCATCGAGCTGGTGAACCCGGCATTTGCCAGGGCACACGGCTATAGCATGGAGGAAATCCTGAGGCTGCCGCTGCCCGAGCTGTTTGCCCCTGAGGAGCGCGCCGCCCTGCCGGAACATATCCGCCTTGCACATGCGCAAGGCCACCACACATTCGAGTCGCGGCACTTGCGCAAGGATGGCTCGACCTTTCCGGTGCTGGTCGATGCCACCACAGTCAGGGATGAACAGGGAGAAGTGCTCTACCGCGTGGTCAACGTACAGGATATCAGCCAGCTCAAGGCCGCCGAAAAAGCGCTGCAGGACAGCAGGGCAATCCTGCAGTCCATCCTCGACAACTCGCCCTACCTGATCTGGCTGAAAGATACCGCGGGACGCTTCATCGCAATCAACCAGGCATTCCTGGAAAGTACCGGCCACGAAGAAATGAACAGCGTGCTGGGCAGAACCGATGCCGACCTGTGGCCGGAACAACTGGCACGGAAATACCAGCTGGATGATGAGCAGGTCATCGCCTCGGGCCAGCAGAAAATGCATGAGGAACAGGCGCTGGACAAGGGGCACCTGACCTGGATGGAAACATTCAAGACGCCGGTATTCGACGATACAGGCGAGTTGCTGGGCATCACCGGCTTTGCGCGCGACATCACCGAACGCAAGCTGCGCGAAGAGCGCATACGCCACCAGGCACACTACGACACACTGACCGAATTGCCGAACCGGGTGCTGTTCTCGGACCGCCTGGAACAGGCCATCGCCCATGCCAAACGCGACAAGTCACAGCTTGCGGTAATGTTCCTCGACCTTGACCGCTTCAAGCCGGTCAATGACCTGTTCGGCCACGACGTCGGTGACATGCTGCTGCGCGAGGTGGCGAAGCGCATTCACGAATGCGTGCGTGAATCGGATACCGTGGCGCGTATCGGCGGGGATGAGTTCTGCATCCTGCTGCCCGTCATCGAAGCCGGGCAGGACGCCGCAACCGTCGCCGAGAAAGTCCGGCATGCGCTGTGCCAGCCATTCATGCTGAACGGACACAGCATCCACATCGCCTGCAGCATAGGCGTCGCGGTCTACCCCAAGGATGGCAAGAGCTCAACACTGCTGGTCAAGCACGCCGACATTGCCATGTATGCAGCAAAGGCAGAGGGACGCGACCGGGTCGTGATATTCGAAACAGACATGTCCGGCCCGACCCAGCAGGCAAGCTAGACCGGAGCTACTTGTCCAGCAGCCCCTTCACCGCCATGCCGGCGCCTATGGCCACGCCGCCTACCGCGCCGATCGCCACGGTCTTGGCCAGCGCGACTACCAGCTTGGCATTCAGCTCGGTGATGATGGCCTTGGTTACCTGCGCGGAAGTGGCACCGCCGCTCTTTTTGCCGATATTGTGCAGTTCGATGTCCGGCAGCGATAAATCTATCGTGCCGTTATAGTTGACCTTGGGGTTGCGGATGATGAAAGTGTCGATGATCATTTTCTTGCCGCTGCCGCCCGCCGGCTTTTCCTTGCTGTCACCCACCCGCAGGTATTTCTCGACGTTGTGCTGGATCGCATCGAAGTTGGTGCCGTGGTCGCCTTTCTCATAAATGATGGCCGGCGCATCGATCAGTATCTTGTGGATCACCACCACTTTCCTGGCAACGCTGGCCGGCTCCAGTTCGACGTCGACGGTATCGGCCTTCAGCGCATAATCCGTCTTGAACCCCGCCGGATTGCCGAGCAGCAGGTTGGTAATCCGTCCCTTGCCATCGGTCGTTGCGATTTCCACCTTGCCCACGACGACCTTGGCCTGGGTCATTTCCGGGCCGAATTTCTCCACAGCCAGCTTGACCAGCCTGCCCATCGGATTGTTGAGCATGAAATAGGCGGCAATCCCGGCGGCCACCAGCACCAGCAGAGCGACAAGGATTTTTTTCATGGTTTCCCCTTTATGACCTTCCTGAAGCGCGTAGTGTATAACGGCTTTCTTACAACGCAAGCATGCCTAGCGGCGCACCGCGTCGACCTGCTCGCAAACCTGTGCCGCGCCCTGCAGCAGGCGCGGCGTAGCGCGACTGATGAAATCAAACGGCACGAATGCCATGTGCCCCTGTGCGACCGCAGGTAATGGCAGCCTGCGCCACTGGCGGCGTATCTGCGCTTGCTGCTGCGGCGTATCGGCAATGCCGAACAGTATCTGCGGCCGCGCGCTGACCAGTGCCTCGTCGGAGATGGCCGGCGTAAGCAATGGCGCTGCAGCAAATACATTCTCCGCACCGCACAAATGCAGCACATCGCTGATGATGTGCGCGCCGTTCACCGTCAGCAATGGCGCCTCGGCAATCTGGAAATAGGCACGCACCACCGGACGGCCGGCATAGCGTTGCTGCAAGGCGGTGCGCTGTGCCTCGAAATGCTGCGCAACAGGCTCGGCTGCAGCTTCAGTGCCCGCGATGCGCCCGAGCAGGCGCAAATCCCTGGGAATGTCGTCGAGACGGCGCGGCTCCAGCACCAACAGCTTCAGGCGCAGGCGGTCGAACTCGGCACGATCGCGCGCCGACAAACTGCTTCTCCATGCCAGCACCAGATCCGGCCTGAAGGCGACCAGCCGTTCCCAGTCGAGCCGGAACGCGTCACCTACCTGCGGCAGTTTCCTTGCCGCCACGGGATAGTCGCTATAGGCCGTGACCGCGACCATGCGCGGCCCCATGCCCGCAGCATAGGCCAGTTCGGTCAGATTGGGGGCCAGCGAAATGACACGCTGCGGCGGAGCATCGAACGTGACCGCAGTACCGCTGTCATCGGTGATTTCAAAGGCCGCGGCATGTGCGGCAATGGCCAGCAACAGCGCGGCCAGCCAGCAACGCATCAGGCGCTCTGGCAGTTTTCCCACAACGCCACGCGCTCCAGGTAGGCCTCGCGCGCGATGCGCACGTCTTCGAGGAAATACGGCAGCTCTTTCAGCAGCAGCGCCTGCGGGCCGTCCACCAGCGCCTTGGTCGGTGCCGGATGGAAGTCCACCAGCACCATGTTGGCACCGGCCATAATGCCTTGCGCGGTGACATGCATCACGTCGAGGATGCCGTCCGGTGCTGCGGCGCGCGTACCCACCGAGTGCGAGGGGTCGATGCACACCGGCATGCGCGTCAGGCGCTTGACCACCGGCACATGCGCGAAGTCGACGAAGTTGCGGTGCGGGTCGCCCATATTGGTCTTCATGCCGCGCAGGCCAAAGACGACATTGCGGTTGCCCTCGCTGGCGAGGTATTCGGCCGCGTTCAGCGATTCGTCCAGCGTGATGCCGAAACCGCGCTTGAGCAGCACCGGGAACTGCTGCTGGCGCCCGACGATCTTCAGCAACTCGAAATTCTGCGTATTGCGCGTACCGATCTGCAGCATCACGCCGGTCGGGTTGCCGGTCTGCTCCAGCGCCTCGCGGATCTCGTTCAGGTGCGACTCGTGGGTGATCTCCATCGCGATCACCTTGATGCCGTATTTGCCGGCCAACTCGAACACGTACGGCAGGCAGTTCTTGCCGTGCCCCTGGAATGCATAAGGGCTGGTGCGCGGCTTGTAGGCGCCCATGCGCGTGCACACCTGGCCGTTTTCCTTGAGTGCCTTCAGCATCAGCTCGACGTGTTCCGGGTTGTCCACCGCGCACAGCCCGGCGAACACATTGAGCGTGTCCTGGCCGAAACGCACGCCGTTGTATTCGAAATACGCCGGGCGCGGATCGTCCTTGTGCCGTCCGAGGATGCGGTACTCCTCCGACACGCGCACCACGCGCTCGACGCAGGGCAGGGTCTGCATGTCCTCGATGTCGAGCGGCTTGGTATTGCCGATCAGGTAGATCTCGGTCAGCGCCTGTTCGGCACCGCGCTCGGTATGCACGCGCGCGGTGATACCCTGCAGCCCGGCCAGATGATTCATCAACTGCCGGAACCCGGGGCCCTGCTGGTCGGTACTGGAAGAAAGAATCAGGATCATGGTGTAGCCTTTGCCGGTTAGCGTGAAAGAATTGCCCAGTGCTGCGGCCATTGCGCCATCGGGTCGCGCGTAAAACCGCTCTTGCCGAACTGCTGCCAGCGCCCGATCACATAGCACAGCAACACGTTGGCCTGGGCGCCGACCTCCACTGCGGCATCCAGTTCGCCCTGGGTCACGGCAATGCGCAATGCCTGCTTGAGCGTGGTTTCGATGCGGTCGAGGAACTGGTTGATGCGCGCCTGCAGGCGCTCGTCCTCGTTCACCAGCGCATCGCCGATCAGCACGCGCGTCATGCCGCGGTTCTTCTGCGCGAAACCGAGCAGCAGCGCGACGATGCCCTCGACCTGGCGCAGGCCGTTTTCCTCTTCGGCAGTGATCTTGTTGACCAGGCCGAACACCGTCTGCTCGATGAACTCGATCAGCCCCTCGAACATCTGCGCCTTGCTGGCAAAGTGGCGATAAAGTGCCGCTTCGGAAATTTCCAGCCGTGCCGCCAGCGCCGCGGTGGTGATTTTCTCGCCCTTGGGCTGTTCCAGCATTTCGGCAACGGTCTGCAGAATCTGCAGTTTGCGTTCGCCCGGTTTACTCGCCATATCGTTCCCTTTTCAAATCAGTCTGGACATTGCCCGCGGCAATGCCAGCACATCACGAATTTTCACATCCACATACGCCGGCTGGCGCGGTGTGGCATCCACCCAGACCGTGCGCATGCCGAGGCGTTTCGCCGCCTGCAGGTTCTTCACGCAGTCTTCCACCATCACGCAGCGCGCCGGGTTCAGCCGGTGTTTCTGCAACAACCGCACAAATCCCTGCAACTGCGGCTTGGGGCGGTAGCGCGCATGCTCGATGGCAAACACGTCGTCGAACAGGTCGTCCACCCGCAACAGCTGCAGCACCGCACGCGCATAATGCTGCGGCGCATTGGAAAACAGCAATTTGCGGCCCGGTAATTTTTTCAGCGCATGGCGCAAGCGCGGGTCGCGCAGCACCATGTCCGGCAACTCGGGAAACTGGTGCGTCTGCCACAGAAAATCGTGCGGGTTGGTGCCATGGTGCTTCACCATGCCGGACAGCGTCGCGCCGTAGCGCTGCCAGTAATCCACCCGCAAGTCGCTCGCCGCCTGCTCGTCCAGCCCCAGATGCTGCTGCAGGTAGGCCGTCATGCTGCGGTTGATATGCGGGAAAACGTGCGCCGACGCATTGTGCAGTGTGTTGTCGAGATCGAACACCCACACCGGCCGCATCATCACTTGCTCTTGATCAGCGTACCCACGCCTTCATCGGTCAGGATTTCCAGCAGCAGCGCATGTTCCACCCGCCCGTCGATGATGTGCACCGATTTCACCCCGCTGCGCGCGGCATCCAGCGCCGAACCGATCTTCGGCAGCATGCCGCCGGACAGCGTGCCGTCCGCCACCAGGTCGTCGACCGTCTTCGGCGTCAGCCCGGACAGCAGCTTGCCTTCCTTGTCCAGCACGCCCGGCGTGTTGGTCATCAGCACCAGCTTCTCGGCATGCAGCACTTCCGCCAGCTTGCCGGCCACCAGGTCGGCATTGATGTTCAACGTCTCGCCGTCCGGCGCCACGCCGATCGGCGCAATTACCGGGATGTAATCGCCGGAATCGAGGAAGGAGATGATGTGCGGATCAATCTTGCTGATCTCGCCGACCATGCCGATGTCGAGCATCTTGCCCGGCTCGTCCTTGCTCTCCAGCAACAGCTTGTCGGCACGGATGAACGCGCCGTCCTGCCCGGTCAGCCCCACCGCCTTGCCGCCGTGCTTGTTGATCAGGTTGACGATGTCCTTGTTGACCTTGCCCAGCACCATCTCGACCACATCCATGGTCTCTTCGTCGGTCACGCGCATGCCCTGCACAAAGGTGCCCTGCTTGCCCACCCGGTTCAGCAGTTCGTTGATCTGCGGACCGCCGCCGTGCACGATCACCGGGTTCATGCCGACCAGCTTGAGCAGCACCACGTCGCGCGCAAAACTCTCCTGCAATTGCGGATCGGTCATCGCGTTGCCGCCGTACTTGACCACGATGGTCTTGTCGAAGAAACGCTGGATGTAAGGCATCGCCTCGGACAGCGTGCGGGCTTTCTTGTCGGCGGCAGAAGGCGTAAGTGACATGGTTATTCCTTGGAAAAATAGGAAACAAAACAGGCGCGCATTCTACAACATAATGCCGCCGGTTACGCCACCCGGAATAAAACAGGCGGCTTGCCGCCGCCTGTTGTACGCGAAGTCTGTGCTTACCTATCTGCCGCCCGGAGCATGGTGAAATGGCCGCGGAATCCGGGAAAACTCAGGGTTTTCCGTTCCCGGCCAGGATGTCTTCGATTATCGGTGCAGACACCGGCGGACTGAACAGATATCCCTGCACCTCGTCACAATCGCAGGAAAGCAGGAATGATTTCTGCCGCTCCGTCTCCACCCCCTCGGCCACAACCGCCACGCCAAGGTTGCGTGCCAGCGATATGATCGTCCGCACCAAGGCGCCATCTTTCTCCCCCATGCCGATATCACCGATAAACGTCCGGTCGATTTTCAGCCGGTGGATCGGGAAATGCCGCAAATAGCTCAGCGAAGAATACCCGGTACCGAAATCGTCAATTGCCAGGCTGACGCCCATATTGCTCAATTCGCTCAATTTGGCAATCACCGCTTCTTCGTTGTACATCGCAATATTCTCGGTAATTTCCAGTTCCAGGCAGTTCGGGTCAAGCCCGGTTTGCCGCAATACCCGCCGCACCATCGGTACCAGTTCCGCCTGCTGAAACTGGGTAGCCGACAGGTTGACCGCCACCCTGATCGGCGGCAGCCCTGCTTGCTGCCATTTGCGGTTTTGCTCACACGCTGAACGCAATACCCATTCGCCGACTTGCACAATCAGACCGCTCTTTTCCAGCAGCGGAATAAATTTATCCGGCTCGACCACACGTCCTCCCGGCTGCCGCCAACGCAACAATGCTTCGGTACCAAACATGGCCCCGCTGGCCAGCGAAAACTGCGGTTGATACTGCAGGTAAAACTCCCCCTGCCGGACAGCACGGTGTAAGGCATGCCCCATCACCATCATTTCCTGTTCGCCCGCATTTATCCCACGGTCAAAAAAATGGTAATTGAACCGGCCGCTGGCCTTTCCCTGGCTCATTGCGGTTTCCGCATTGTTCAGCAGCTCATGCAGGGTGCATCCGTCGCGCGGGAAGACACTCCCGCCGAGGTTAAAGGTCAGGAACAGCTCCTGTCTGGCGACATGCACCGCATCAAACAGGCAATCGCCCAGCGCCTGCAGTCGCGCGACGACCCGGTATTCATCGGCATTCGGCAGCAATATGGCAAAGCGGTCGCCGCCGAGCCGGGCCACGTCGCCATCGTCACCGATGCAATCACACAGGCGCTGCGCCACGTTCTTCAGTACCTGGCTGGCCACCTCCAGCCCGAGCGCCCGCGGAATCGACAGGAAATTGCTTATATTCAGCAACAACAGGGTTGCCATCGACGATGTCGCGTCGCGTCCGGTCAATGCATCCAGCCTTTCGGACAACCATGCCTGGTTAGGCAGGCCGGTCAGGCCATCATAATAGGCAATGCGGCGAGCCTGCTCTTCGGCCTGGCGCGATTGACGAATCATGGTGGAGTTGCCTATCTCGCGATGCAATACCGGCAGCAGCCGCGGCAAATGGTCGCGGTGAATTGCATCTGCCGCACCGGCCATCATGGCGCCGATCGCCGCCGCCTCACCCATCATGTCAGAAACAATGACAAATGGAATGTCCGCATATTTTTTGCGGGCTGTATGCAACAGGGCAACCGCATCCAGCTGCGGAGGATTATGCCCGCAGATGATGGCATCCCACCCTCCATGCGCCAGCACTTCGTTCAGCATGGAACCATTGCCGACATGGTGCAAAGTCAGCGCAGGATAATCGCTACGCAAAATCTGCTGCAGTGTTTCACCATGGCTTTTCGAATCTTCTACAATGAGCGCGGATAATCGCGGCCTGCCATTCATGCCCTACCTCCGGAAACGATGCATCAGTTTTCAAGACAGTAATCGTAGCTTCCTGCAATCCGCCGACAGCCCGCCATGCGAACAAAAACAGGTATCTGGTCTGCATTCATTCAGCGGCAAATATTCGACATCGCGCATACTAAGTATTCCTTAGTATGCGGTCAACAAAAAAACATAGAGAGTATTGGCCATGGTCTCTCGCGTTCAAACATCACTGCCTTTGTTTGCTCGCCGCATGAAGGCAGCGCGTGGCCATCTCGGTATTTCACAAGCTGAACTTGGTGTGCGCGCAGGCATAGATGCATCCTCGGCATCAGCACGAATAAATCAGTACGAGCGCGGCAAACACACGCCCGACTTCCTGACAGTGTGCAACCTGGCAAAAGTGCTGGGCGTCCCCACAGCCTACTTTTATGCGGAAGACGACACGCTGGCCGAACTGACCCGCTTATTCGGACAGCTCAAGGCGCCAGAACACAAGACACTGCTGGAATTTGCGGAATCCCTGCGCAGCCAGAACAGGCCGCAGGGATAAAAAAATGAAGCTGACAATCCACCTGACGACACCGCCCTAACGATGGTCGTATATTTCCTCATTCCCGTAATGCCGGTAGCTCAAGTCCAGCGCCCGCACCTCGGCCTCCGTTTTGACCTTGTGCAGCTTGCCGTCGAACAGCCGAACCGTGACCGCCACCGGGACGCGTGACCCCGCAGACAGCGGCGCCTTCAGGCCGACCAGCATCAGCGACAGGCCGTGCTCGCCGAACGACACCGTACGGCCTTGCGACAGCCGCAGGCTGCGCAGAACCCGCGTCTTCACGCTGCCCGGCCGCGGCAACACCTGCTGGATCTGCACCGCAGATGCCAGCGGGGTATTCACCGCCAGCAGCATGCCCGGCCGCGTTACCGTCAGGTTGAGCTGCAGCGACGCCGTATCCTGTCCCGGCACGCTCTCGCGCAGCCACGCCCTGTCCACCAGCACATCGTTGTCGGCCCAGGCGCCGGTTGCCGCCAGCAGCAGTGCCACACCCCATATTTTCTGCCACATCGCTATTTTCCCCATGCAAGCCGCGGCAACAATTTAACCGAATGCCGCACAAAACAAAACGGGCGGCACCCGCCGCCCGTTCGCATCAAGCCGCCCTCGACTCAATTGATCGTCAGCCGCCTGGCCTTGGCCACCGTCTTTTTCGGCAGCACCAGTTCCAGCAAGCCGTCGTTGTATTTGGCCTGCGCGGTTGCCTCGTCCACGTCCTGCCCCAGGGTAAACGCCCGCGACACCCTGCCGTAATAGCGTTCACTGCGCAGCACTTTCTCGCCTTCCTTCACTTCCTTCTCATTCTTCACTTCCGCACTGATGGCCACCTGGTTGCCATCGATATTGACGTGAATGTCATCCTTCTTCACACCGGGAATTTCAGCATGTACGGTATACCCCTTGTCGTCTTCCTTCACGTCCATCCTGATCTGCACTTCCGGCACCCCTTCCATGCGCACGGGCCGCATGAAAAAGCCGCGAAATAGATCGTCAAAGGCATCGTCGACAGGGTTGAAACGGGTCAGGTTTGCCATAATGTCCTCCATGTCAGTGAGCGGGGAACGACGTTCCCTCTGCTCCCTAATATGCGGATGGCGGATGGCTTTTCAAGAGCCGGCCGGCTTCCCGGAAACAGCGGCCGACTAATGGCCGGACATGCCTTCCATGCCCGGCATTTCGTGCATGTCATGGCCGGCCGCAAACGACCTGACTTCCGCCTTGACCTCGACGGCTTGCCTGCGCTTGCCGGCAAGCTCGATGGTGAGCTTCACCGGCACGCTGTCGCCGGCCTTGAGCGGCTGCTTCAGGCCGACCAGCATGATGTGGTCGCCACTGCCGAGAACCACTTCCTTATTGGCGGGCAGCGGCAGGTCATCCACCGCACGCATCATCATCATGCCGTTCTCGTGCTTCATGGTGTGGATTTCCGCACTTTTCGACACCGGGCTGCTGACTGCCACCAGGCGGGCATCCTGTACACTGGTGATATGCAGAGACACCGCGGCGCTGTCCTGCCCCGGAGCCGTTGCGCGCACCCAGGCATCACTCACCGCCACGTCCTGCCCGGCGAATGCCGACAGCGCAACCAGCATCCCCGCCACCAATCCTGTCAGTTTCTTCATTGCTTACCCTCCTCGGCATATTGTGAAAGGCTGCCATGATATTGGGAATGCGGCAAATTGTCGCAGCTGTCGAACACGGGCATCAGAAGCTTACCGTCACCCCGGCATTGATCGAACGCCCCATGCCGGCAACGCCGGTGCCATACAGCACGCCCGTGCCCATGGTAGCGCCCTGCCCGACATAGGCACCGCCCAGCGGGTCGAGGTAAAACTTGTTGAGCAGGTTCTCAATGCCGAGATCGACCCGCACCTGCTTCCATTCATAACTGCTGTGCAGGTCGAGCAGGCCGTAACCGCCGGTCCGCAGCTCCTTGCGCACGGCCTGGACCCGGCTCTTGGCGCTGACCAGCCTGGCCTGCAGGGTGTTGGTCCAGTTACCCAGACGCTGCTCGACAGCCAGCTTAGTATTCAACGGCATGATGTTGTACAGGTTGTCGCCGGTGGTCAGGTTTTTGCCATCGACGTAGCTCAATATTCCGGTCGCGGTAAAACTGCCGTACGCACTGCCTTTCACCAGCAAGAGCTTGCCTGAAACATCCGCGCCATAGAGACGTGCCGTCTGGTTGGTCAGCGTAAGGTTGAGGAAGCCATCGGTACGCGCCGGACAGGTGATGCCTGCCGACGTACAGGTAGCCGCATCGATATAGTTCTGCACGCGGGTGTAGTAAGGCGCGATCTTCAGTTCCCATGCCTCCTGCCCCGCATCATGCCAGTCGGCCGATGCGCTCAGGGTATGCGCAACCTCGGGCTTCAGGTTCGGGTTGCCGACATAGCCGTTGCCGTCGCCGTACCAGTTGTTCATGTTCATGACCATGGTATTGCTGTTGGACCAGGCAAAACGTTCATACAGGTTGGGCGAGCGCGTCTTCATGGCATAGCCGGCCTCGAACGTCTGCTGCCCGTCCGGGGTATAGCGTGCCAGCGCGCTCAGGTCGATGTTGTTGTCGGTACGCTGGCGGTTCAGCGCGTTGAACGCCGTCGCGGCCGCGTTGTAAGCCGCACCGTATCCCTGCACGGCACCGGCATTCATCTTGACGGTGCCGCTGCGCAGCCCCAGTTGCGAAACCCATTGCGGGTTCCAGTGCGCTTCCCACTCGGCGAAAACATCCAAGCGGTCGCGCTGCCCGTTGTTGATGTTCTGGAAGGTGTTCGGCGACATCATCATCGAATTGGCCACCGGGCTCCACCAGTCGTTCAGCCGGTAGCGCTGGTATTCGCTGCCCAGGCGCAGCGTATCGCGCTCGGAAAGGATCACGTCCCCCTGCACCTGCGCCCCGGTATTCTTGCCGTCGGTGTACATCGGCATCCCCGCCACGTTGAACAGGGCGCCATACCAGTACTGCTTGTCGCCGAGGAAATTCATGCTGTGCTGCGTGTGCTCGTTCCAGGCGCGCGCTTTCAGCAAACCCCACCGGTACATCCCCTGGTAGCGCAGGTTGACCTGCTGGCTGTCGTTGCCGGTCATGTCCATGCGCTGGTTCGGGAAACCCTGGTAGGGAATGTTCTGCAACCCCAGCTTGAGTTCCAGCAGGTGATTGTCGTGACGCAGCGCAAACGCCAGCTGATGGTTGTCGGACCGGTAGCTGGAGGAACCGACCTCGTCGCCGGCCACCACCGCGCCGGTCAGCGAACCCGTGATCACGGCAGGCGCCTTGAAGGCATGTGCCGCCTTGTAGTTCTGCGCGCGCACCGTAGAGCCGCTGTAACGCATGGACAGCGTATCGCTGGCGATGGTTGCCGAAACATTGGCGCCCTGCGCCGCATTGTTGCTGTGATAAAAAGTCCCGGCCTGGCCCTTGAGCAGGCTGCCGCCGGCAGCGGCAAATTCCGGCGCAGCGGAATCCACGACGATCGTGCCGGCAATGCTGTCGCCGCCCATGCTGACCGGCGTAATCCCGGCCATCACTTCGACGCTGGCGACGTTGGAAGGATCGATATAGGAAAGCGGCGGGTTCATGTGGTTGGCGCAGGCCGACACCAGGTCCATGCCGTCCACCTTCACGCGCACACGGTCGTCGGCCATGCCGTGCACCACCGGCAAACTGGATACGCCTCCCGCACGATACAGGCTCACGCCGGGCTGGTCTGCCAGCAACGTGGCGGTATCGCTGCGCCCGACGCGGGCGGCAGCCAGCGGATCGGCCTGTTTCAGCGGCGCGCCGGTAATCACGATTTCAGTAAATTGGGCCTCGTCGGCATGTGCCACGCTGGACAGTGCCAGCGCCACGGCCAGCGCCGTACCGGTTTTTGCGAACTGCATGCTTCCTCCTGATCATTCGATTTGTTGGTGCCGGGCGGGGGCGGTGCAACGTGAACAACTTTTTGCGGAAGGGGTGTTGTCCGATGGGCACGGTTGCGCCCGGCACGGCGGAATGTACGAGGCAATCGCCGATGCGGGAATGCGGCATATCGCCGCACCCGAGCCAGATACGCGCCGCTGCTGGCTTTGCGCCGGCTGCGGCAATACGTCGCACCCCCGGTTTGCGGCTGCGGCAGTTAGAATAGCGGCCATGACCTCTTCACTCTTCGCCAGCCAGACCGGCCACCACCACCTGCGCCGCCTGATCGCGCTGCGCGGCATCGCCGTGGCCGCACAATGCATCGCGCTGCTGCTGGCCTATTTCCTGCTCGAGATGCAACTGCCGTGGCAGCCGCTGATCGCCGTCGTGCTGCTGCTGGCCGCGCTCAACCTGCTGAGCTGGTGGCGGCTGGGAGCCGACTACCCGGTGACCAACGCCGAACTGTTCGCGCAACTGTGCGCCGACGTGCTGGCGCTGGGCATGCTGCTGTACTACAGCGGCGGCTCCACCAACCCGTTCATCTCGCTGTTCCTGCTGCCGCTGGTCATTGCCGCCGCCACCCTGCCGCGCCGCTATACCTGGGGCATGGCGGCACTGACCACACTCAGCTACAGCCTGCTGATGAAATATTACGTGCCGTTGCCGCTGCCGCACGCGATGTCGGGCATCAACCACGGCATGAGCAGCATGGAAGGCATGGACATGCGCAACATGCCGCAAGGCGGCATTTTCAACCTGCATATCTTCGGCATGTGGCTGGGTTTCGTGCTGAGCGCGGCGATCATCGCCTTCTTCGTGGTCAGGATGGCGCAGGCGGTGCGCGAACGCGACGAATCGCTGGCGCGCGCGCGCGAGGAAACCTTGCGCAACGAGCGCATCGTGGCGCTTGGTACGCTCGCGGCGAGCGCCGCGCACGAACTCGGCACGCCGCTGTCGACCATGTCGGTGGTGATCGGCGAACTGCAGCACGAAGCCAACCTGAACAGCGAATGGCAGGACAGCCTCGAACTGCTCGACGGCCAGGTACGCAATTGCCGCCGCATCCTCGACAAGATGCTGGACGACAGCCAGACTGCCGCCGGCCAGCCGCTGGACGAATTTCTCGCCGCAACGCTGGAGGAATGGCGCTTGCTGCGCCCGGCCACCGAATGTGCGTATCGTGCCGAGGCCTGCCACACGGCCACGCTGCAGAACTTCGACCCGGCGCTACGGCCCGCCCTGCTCAACCTGCTCAACAATGCCGCCGACGCCTCGCCGCAACGCATCGAGGTTGAAGCGCACTGCAGCACGGACGAACTCAGGCTGACCATCAGCGACCAAGGCCCGGGACTGACGGCGGAAGCCGCCACCCGTGCCGGTTCCGCCTTCTTCACCACCAAGGAAGAAGGCCGCGGCCTCGGCCTGTTTCTTGCCAATGCCACGCTGGAACGGCTCGGCGGGAAAGTGAGCCTGTACAACCGCGAAGGCGGCGGCGCCACTACCGAAGTCATCCTGCCGCTGAGGGCCGCATCATGAACCAGCCCGCCAACGAACAGCCTTCGCTGCTGCTGGTGGACGACGACACCACCTTCTGCAGCGTGCTGAGCCGCGCACTGCAGAAACGCGGTTTTGCGGTCAGCGTGGCATACAGCGTGGAAGACGCCACGCCGCTGGCGCAGGACAGCCCGCCGGAATACGCGGTCATCGACCTGAAAATGGGCGGCGCTTCCGGCCTGGTGCTGATCCGCACGCTGCACGAACTCGACCCGGCCACGCGCATCGTGGTGCTCACCGGTTACGCCAGCATCGCCACCGCGGTGGAGGCGATCAAGCTCGGTGCGACGCAATACCTCGCCAAGCCTGCCAATGCCGACGAAATCGTGGCCGCCTTCGGCCACCTGCCTTCCGACGCCCTGCCGCTCAACGTGCAGCCGCCTTCGGTGGAACGGCTGGAATGGGAACACATCCAGCGCGTGCTCAATGAAAATCAGGGCAACATCTCGGCCACCGCGCGCGCCCTCAACATGCACCGCCGCACCCTGCAGCGCAAACTCGGCAAACGCCCGGTAAGCGACTGAACCGTCAGGAACGGCCGCAGGGCGATAGCCGTGCGCCCCGTGCAGGGCTATAATTGCCCCCTCCATCGACGGTTCTGCCATGAAGTTCGTACTGACATTCCTGCTTTCGCTGCTGCTGCCCAACCTTGCCCTGGCCCAGGATGCGCCGGCGCCGGAACTCGCGGCCAAGGCCTACCTGCTGTACGACTACACCAGCGGACAGTTCCTGCTCGAACAGAACGGCAACGAACGCATGGAGCCGGCCTCGCTGACCAAGCTGATGACCGCATACCTGGTGTTCCACGCAATCCGCGAGCACAAGTTCTCGCTGACCCAGACCATCCATCCTTCTGCCGATGCGGTACATTCGGAGAGCGACGAATCGCGCATGTTCCTGCAGCACGACAAGCCGGTCAGCGTGGACGAAATGCTGCACGGCCTGATCATCGATTCCGGCAACGATGCGGCGCGCGAACTGGGGCTGCTGGTCAGCGGCAGCGAGGCGGCGTTTGCCGACCAGATGAACCAGGAAGCGCAGCGCCTCGGCATGCACGACACCCATTTCGTCAATCCCACCGGCCTGCCCGATCCGCAGCACTACACTACCGCGCACGACCTGGCGCTGCTCGCTGCCGCCATCACGCGCGACTTCCCCGAGTTCTACCCGATCTACGGCCAGCGCGAATACCAGTACAACGGCATCAAGCAGTACAACCGCAACCGCCTGCTGTGGGACGACCCTTACGTCGACGGCATGAAAACCGGCCATACCGAAAGCGCCGGTTTCTGCCTGGTAACCTCGGCCAAGCGCGACAACCGGCGGCTGATCGCGGTAGTGCTGGGTACTGCCACCAACAGCCTGCGCGCGAGCGAAAGCCAGAAACTGCTGAACTATGGCTTCCAGAATTTCGAGGCGGTGCGGCTGTACCAGAAAGACCAGCCGGTCACCGCCATCCGGCTGTGGAAAGGCACCGAAAACCGGCTGCAGGTCGGTTTCCGCCGCGACCTGTTCCTGACCATTCCCAAAGGAATGATGGCGCAGCTCAAGGCAACCATGGAAACCCGCCAGCCGCTGACCGCGCCGATCACCAGCGGCCAGAAAATCGGCCTGCTGAAAGTCACGCTGGACGGCAAACCCTATGGCGAGTTCCCGCTGGTGGCACTGGAGAATGTGCAGCTGGCCAACGTATTCTCACGCGGACTGGACAGCATCCGCCTGCTGTTCCAATAGCGAGGAAGACTCCATGACGATATACCTGAACGGGCAGTTCATGCCGATCGAACAGGCGCAGGTGCCGGTACTGGACCGCGGCTTCATCTTCGGCGACGGCGTATACGAAGTCATCCCGGTGTATTCGCGCCGCCCCTTCCGCCTGACGGAACATCTTGCACGGCTGCAGCACAGCCTGGACGGCATCCGCCTGCCCAACCCACACAGCGACGAAGAATGGGCGCAACTGATCGGCGAACTGGTCGAGCGCAACGACGGCGAAGACCAGTATCTCTACCTGCACATTACGCGCGGCGTAGCCCGGCGCGACCATGCCTTCCCCAACCCGCCGGTAAAACCGACGGTCTTCATGATGAGCAGCATACTGACCACGCCGCCGGCATCTCTGCTGCAGGATGGAATATGCGCGGTAACCGCGGTGGACAACCGCTGGCTGCGCTGCGACATCAAAGCCATCGCGCTGCTGCCCAATGTGCTGCTGCGGCAGGCAGCGGTGGATGCAGGCTGTGCCGAAACCGTGCTGATCCGCGACGACAGCTTCATGACCGAAGGCGCGGCCAGCAACATCTTCGTGGTGAAGAACGGCACCCTGCTCGCCCCGCCCAAGGACAACCTGATGCTGCCCGGCATCACTTACGACGTGATCCTGGAGATCGCGCAGGCCAATGGCATTCCCTGCGAGGTGCGGCGCGTCGGTGTGGCCGAGGTATTCGCCGCGGACGAATTGCTGCTGACCTCGAGCACCAGGGAAGTGCTGCCGGTTACCACGCTCGACGGCAAGCCGGTCGGCAGCGGCGCACCCGGCCCGATGTTTGCGCGCATGCATGCGCTGTACCAGCAATTCAAACGCGAGGTGATGCGTAAATGAACACTACATCCAGCCTGATCGATTTCCCCTGCGACTTCCCGATCAAGGTATTCGGCCAGTCGCAGCAGGGCTTTGCACAGGCGGTCATGGCAGTCGTGGTGCAGCATGACCCGGCATTCAAGCCTGCCAGCATCGAAATGAAGAGCAGCAAGAACGCGCGCTATATCAGCCTCACCTGCACCGTACGCGCCACCTCGCAGGACCAGCTCGACGCGATATACCGGGAACTGTGCGACCACCCGATGGTGGTGATGGTGCTCTGACTCCATTTCATCGATGAGACTGCGTTGACTTCCTCGCTCCCTCCTAGTCGTGCCTCTTGCACTGCCTGCGTCATTCGCTCGTCGCCGCCTTGTCTCACCTTCGAAATGCAGCCGGAGAGTTTTCAGCAATGACGCCGCTGGTCAAGAATCTGGGCCTGGTCGACTACCAGCCCACCTGGGATGCGATGAAGCAGTTCACTGCGGCGCGCAACGCCGAAACGCGCGACGAAGTCTGGCTGCTGCAGCATCCTCCGGTATATACCCAGGGACAGGCCGGCAAACCCGAGCACCTGCTGAACCCGGCCGGCATCCCGGTGGTGAAGATCGACCGCGGCGGCCAGATCACCTACCATGGCCCCGGCCAGATCGTCATCTACCTGCTGCTCGACCTGCGCCGCTGGGGACTCAACGTACGCCAGCTGGTCAGGCTGATGGAGCAGGCCGTGATCGACCTGCTCGCCGCACACGGCGTAACGGCGCAGGGGCGCGAGGATGCGCCGGGGGTTTACGTGGGAGATGCTAAAATTGCCGCACTCGGGCTGAAAATACGCAACGGCTGCTGCTATCACGGGCTGTCGTTCAACGTGGACATGGATATGGCACCGTTCGCCAACATCAACCCCTGCGGCTACGCCGGATTGCGCGTGACCCAGGCGCGCGATGTCGGCATCGCCGCACCGGTGCAGCAACTCGAACAGCAACTTGCGCACAATTTGCTCGCACTATTGCAACAAGGAAAGAAACCGCATGAGCAACACCACTAAACAGACCGGCGCCGCCAAAACCGCGCGCAACCCGATCAAGATCGTTCCGCTGCAGCAGCGCCTGCGCAAGCCGGAATGGATACGCGTGAAATCCGGCAGCGGCACCGGCTACCACGAGGTCAAGCGCCTGCTGCGCGAGCACCAGCTGCATACGGTATGCGAGGAAGCCTCCTGCCCCAATATCGGCGAGTGCTTCAGCAAGGGCACCGCGACCTTCATGATCCTCGGCGACGTGTGCACGCGGCGCTGCCCGTTCTGCGACGTCGCGCACGGCAAGCCGTTACCGCCGGACGCGAACGAACCGCAACACCTCGCGCAATCAATCGCGCTGCTCAAACTCAAGTACGTGGTGATCACCAGCGTCGACCGTGACGACCTGCGCGACGGCGGTGCCCAGCATTTCGTCGATTGCCTTGCCGCGATCCGCGCTTCCTCTCCCGCTACCCGGCTGGAAACGCTGGTGCCGGATTTCCGCGGACGCCTCGATGTCGCGCTCGATGTCATGGCGGCCAGCCTGCCCGACGTGCTCAACCATAACCTGGAAACCGTGCCGCGCCTGTACCAGCTCGCGCGCCCCGGCGCCGACTACGCGCACTCGCTCAAGCTGCTCAAGGATTTCAAGGCACGCTTCCCGCATGTCATGACCAAATCCGGCCTGATGCTGGGGCTGGGCGAAACCGACGAGGAAGTGCTGCAGGTGATGCGTGACCTGCGCGCACACAACGTGGAAATGCTCACCCTCGGCCAGTACCTGCAGCCTTCCGACGGCCACCTGCCGGTGCTGCGCTACGTCGAGCCGGCGACCTTCAAGATGTTCGAGGAGGCCGCAAAGGAAATGGGCTTCTCGCACGCCGCGTGCGGGCCGATGGTGCGTTCCAGCTATTTTGCGGACGTGCAGGCGGAACAGGCTGGAGTGGCGGTCGCGTGATCAATTAAGGCAACGCAGTCCCTCGTCGGCCTGCCAATTGCAAACCGGGGTGAGGCGTAAGCGGGAATAATGAGTCAATCCAACACCGACAATTTGACGAATGACCTGGGTGTTGCCCGCTCGCTGACCTGGCGCTATGTGATCGCCCTGATCCTGGTGGCAACGCTGTCCACCTCGGCATGGATCAGCCTGCACCTGGTCATCGCCAAGCAGGAGAGCACCGCCGCCGTGGTCAACGTCAGTGGCCGCCAGCGCATGCTCAGCCAGCGCACGGCGCTGTTTGCCAACCTGCTCGCCCTTACTCCAAAAGCCGAACGGGCGCCCATACGCGACAAGCTGCAACAAGCCATCGACCTGATGGCGCATTCGCATCACGGCCTGATCCATGGCGATCGTGCGATGGAATTGCCGGACACCATGTCGCCCACCGTCCGCGCCATGTATTTCGACGGCCCCGCTGCGCTCGACGGGCAGGTCGAAACCTACATCAAGACCGTCCGCGCCCTGCTCCAGCTCGATGACAATGCGCTGACCACCGACAGCCCGCAACTGCAATACATCACCAAAGTGGGCACGACCACGCTGCTCTCCTCGCTCGACAAAATGGTGTCGCAGTACCAGCGGGAGGGCGAGGCTTCGGTCAAGCGCCTGAAAAAGGCCGAGACGATATTCTGGGTGGCAACGCTGCTGCTGCTGGTGCTGGAAGCCTCGCTGATCTTCTATCCGTTCGCCCGGCATGTGCGCTACATCATCGGCAAATTGCAGCAGGTCACCGAGCAGTTGCGCCTGCACGAAGGCCAGCTTGAACAAGCGGTCCGGCAACGCACCGCGGAGCTGGAAACCAAAGGCAGGGATCTCGCGGCCAGCGAGGAAAAATTCCGCCTGATCAGCACTGCCGCCAAGGACGCCATCGCCATCATCGGGGCGGAAGACCGCATCATGTACTGGAACCCTGCGGCAGAACAGATATTCGGCTACACGGCAAGCGAAGCGGCCGGCAAGAATCTGCACAACATGCTCGCCTACCCGCACCACCACAACGCGGCCAACGACGTCCCCAAGGATGCCCAGCAATATGGCGTAGGAAACTTCGTCGGCAGGACATTCGAAACGACCGCGCTGCACAAGGACAATTCGGAATTCCCGGTCGAGCTATCCATCTCCGCCTTCATGATGCAGAACAGCTGGCACGCACTGGCCATCATCCGCGACATCACCGAACGCAAGCAGATGGAAGACCAGATCCGCCAGCTGGCGTTCTACGACGCGCTGACCCAGTTGCCCAACCGCCGCCTGCTCAACGACCGCCTGAGCCAGACCATAGTCGCCCTCAAGCGCAGCGGCGACTATGGCGCATTGATGTTCCTGGACATGGACAATTTCAAATCGCTTAACGACACGCATGGTCATGGCATCGGCGACCTGCTGCTGATCGAGGCCACCCGGCGACTGAAGAACTGCGTGCGCGAAACGGACACCGTTGCGCGTTTCGGCGGCGACGAATTTGTGGTCATGCTCAGCAAGCTGGGCGCCGATAAGGGAACGGCCGCCACGCTGGCGCAGAACATAGCGGAAAAAATCCGCGCCGCCCTGTCCGAACCCTACCAGCTGACGGCCAGGCGCGAAGGGAAACCGGATACCACGATCGAGCACCATTGCACGGTGAGCATCGGCATCGCCCTGTTCTTCGACCACGAAGGCAACCAGGACGACATCATCAAGTGGGCCGACGAGGCGATGTACCAGGCCAAGGAAAGCGGGCGCAATGCGATTCAATTTTTCGAGTCTCACCCCTAATTCAAGTCATCCGGGAGCCGTCATGCGCAAAATCCTCGTTTCACTGCTGCTGGTTTTCACCGCTTCGGCCCATGCCATCAGCCTGGCCGACCTGTCCAACCGCGATGCAGCAGCCGGGCTGAAACAGGCGCTGGTGAAAGGCGCAGGCAATGCGGTGGGCAAGCTGGGCAAGGTGGATGGCTTTCTCGGCAATCCGCAGGTGAAGATTCCGCTGCCCGACTCGCTGCAACAGGTGGACGGGCTGCTGCGCCGCTTCGGCCAGGGCAGGTATGCGGACGAGCTGGTGACGACGATGAACCGCGCGGCCGAGGCGGCGGTGCCGCAAGCCAGGGCACTGCTGATCAAGACCGTGAAGGGCATGAGCGTACAGGACGCGAAGGGCATCCTGACCGGCGGCGACACCGCGGCCACCGAGTATTTCCGCAGCAAGACTGCGCAGCCGCTGGCCGAAAAATTCCTGCCCATCGTGCAGAAGCAGACCGCCCGGCTCGGGCTTGCGCAGAAATATGACCAGTTTGCGGGCAAGGCCAGCCGCTTCGGGCTGGTGGACGAAAACCAGGCCAATATCGAGCAATATGTCACGCAAAAGGCGCTGGACGGCCTGTTCCTGATGATGGCCGAAGAAGAAAAGGCGATCCGTGCCGACCCGGTAGGCCAGGGCAGCAAGCTGCTGTCCAAGGTATTCGGCGCCATCGGCAAGTAGTTCCCGCCATCCGCCGTCCGGTTGCGCAGACGGCGGCAAACGGCCACGCTGGGGTATAATCCGGCCTCGAAATTCTTGCAGTTTCCAATGAACATATTTTACGAAGAAGACGGCAGCTTCAAGGCCGGTACCATCCTGACCGACAACACCAGCTCACTGCAGGTAGAAACCGCCCATGGCAAGCGCAGCAAGATCAAGGCGGCGAACGTGATGCTGCGTTTCGAAAAGCCCGGCCTGAGCGAATTCATGGCGCAGGCGGAAGCCGTAGCGGCGGATATCGATGTGGAATTCCTGTGGGAATGCAGCCCGCCGGAGGAATTCGGCTTCGACGCGCTGGCCACCGAATATTTCGGCCATGCGCCGACGCCGGTCGAGGCCGCGGGTGCGTTGATCCGCCTGCATTCCGCACCGATGTATTTCTACAAGAAGGGCAAGGGCCATTACAAGGCCGCGCCGCCGGATGCGTTGAAATCGGCGCTGGCCAGCGCCGAGAAGAAGCGGCTGCAGGCCGAGTTGCAGGCGCGCTATACCGAGCAGCTGGTCGCCACCACGCTGCCGCCCGAGTTTGCCGACAAGCTGCAGCAACTGCTGTACAAGCCGGACCGCAACACCATCGAGGTCAAGGCACTGGAAGCGGCCTGCGCGGCGACACACCTCTCTGCCGCGCACCTGCTGCAGCGCTGCGGTGCGATTCCTTCGACCCACGATTTCCACATGCAGCGCTTCCTGCTGGAGCATTTCCCGCACGGCACCGGCTTCCCGGAAGTGGGCGTGGACATGCATCCCGAATTGCCGCTGGCCGAGGTGAACGCCTTCAGCATCGACGATGCGACCACCACCGAAATCGACGACGCATTCTCGGTAGCCAGACTGGATAACGGCAACTGGCGCATCGGCGTGCACATCGCCGCGCCCGCGCTGACCATACAGCCCGGCTCGCCGGTGGATGAGATCGCCGCGCAACGCATGTCCACGGTGTACATGCCGGGCAACAAGATCACCATGTTGCCGGACAACGTGGTGCAGGCCTTCACGCTGAGCGAGGGCAACCTGTGCCCGGCGCTGTCGATGTACCTGGAAGTGGATGCCGTGACGCTGGAGGTGCTCCGCACCGAGAGCAAGGTCGAACGCCTGCGCGTGACCGCCAACCTGCGCCACGACACGCTGGAACCGCTGTTCAACGAGGAAACGCTGGCCGCCGGCAAGCTCGATTACCCTTACGCCGACGAGCTCGCCCTGCTGTGGGCATTCACCCAGAAGCTCGAAGCGCTGCGTGGCAAATCCGCCGACAACAGCACGCAGCAGGTGGACTACAACTTCTACGTCGAGGACGACCGCATCACCATCAGCACACGGCGCCGCGGCTCACCCATCGACAAGGTGGTGTCAGAGCTGATGATTTTCGTCAACAGCGAATGGGGCAAGCTGCTCGCCACGCACGATGTCGCCGGCATCTACCGCACCCAGAACAACGGCAAGGTGAAGATGAGCACGGTCGCCGCGCCGCACCAGGGGTTGGGCGTGGCACAATACATGTGGTCGAGCTCGCCGCTGCGGCGCTATGTGGACTTCATCAACCAGCGCCAGATCATCAGCGTGCTGCGCGGCGAAGAACCGGCATATGCGCGGAACGACAATACGCTGTTCACCACCATGCGCGATTTCGATGCCGCCTACACCTTGTACAATGAATTCCAGCGCCAGATGGAGCGCTACTGGTGTCTGCGCTGGCTGCTGCAGGAGCATGTGCAGCAGACCGAGGCCCTGGTGCTGCGCGAAAATCTCGTGAAGCTGGAACGCATCCCGCTGGCGGGACGCATCCCCTCGCTGCCGGAACTGCCGCCCAACAGCCGCGTCACACTGGAGATCGGCGACATCGATTTGCTCGATCTCAATTTCAACGCGCGTTACCTTGCCACAGCGGAGGCCGTTAGTTGAATTTCGCATTGCTGAAACAGCCGCTTGCCTATGCACTGGCCTTCTCGGTCTGGCTGCATGCATTGCTGCTGTTCGGCATCGGCGTGTCGCTGCCCGACCCGCGCAATTTTGCGAAATCGCTGCAGCCGCTGGAAGTCACGCTGGTCAACAGCAAATCGAAATCTCGACCGAGCAAGGCCGATGCGCTGGCACAGGCCAACCTCGACGGCGGCGGCAACACGGCCGAAGACGTGCATGCCTCGACCCCGATGCCTACGCTGAGCGACGGCAAGCAGTTCACGCCGGAACAGGCCAGGCAGCATGTGCAGCAACTGGAGCAGGAAGCCCGGCGCATGCTGACGCAGATCAAGAGCAGCCACAGCGTGGTGCAGGAAAAGAATCTGGAAAAAAAGAAAGCCGCTGACGACAGCGGCGAGGATCTGGTGCAGCGCAGCCTGGAGATCGCCCGGCTGGAGGCGCGCATCGACAAGGATTTCAGCGCCTACCAGAAAATGCCGCGGCGTACGCGCATCGGCGCACGCACCCAGGAATACCGCTTCGCGCAGTATGTCGAGGACTGGCGCATCAAGATCGAACGCATCGGCAACCTGAACTATCCCGAGGATGCGCGGCGCAACAAGATTTACGGCAGCCTGGTGCTGACCGTATCGATCCGCGCCGACGGCAGCGTGGAAAGCGTGAATGTCGACCGCTCTTCCGGCCAGCGCATCCTCGATGCCGCGGCAATCCGCATCGTCAAGCTGGCCGCGCCGTTCTCGCCGCTGCCGCCGGATATCCGCAAGGATACCGACGTGCTCAGCATCACCCGCACCTGGGTGTTCACCCCGAACAACCAGCTGCATGGGCAATGAATTGAATCTGTAACATACAGGCGTTAATCTGCAACACACAGGAGGAAACATGAAACGCAAATTACCCGCCATCATCCTGCTCGCATTGCTGGTCAGCGCATGCAGCAAACTCACCCAGGCCAATTACGACAAGGTGGAAACCGGCATGGCGTTCGACGAAGTCAGCGCCATCCTCGGCACACCCGACAGCTGCAGCGAAACGCTGGGCGTGAAGAAGTGCACCTGGGGCGACGAGCAGAAGCACGTCAACATCAACTTCGTGGCCGACAAGGTCATGCTGAGCAACGCCAAGAACATCCATTAACATGCCGGGTTGCGATGGCACCCATAGTTTGTTAAGGTGCCCACCGCCATGAGACGCTACCGCCTGCTACTGCCGCTGCTGTTTGCCTTTGTCCTGCTGTTCGCACAGCAGGTCGGGGCGGCGCACACTTTGAGCCACACCCTCGCGGACATGGCGCAGCAGCAGGACAAGACGACGCCGCATTCCCAGGCCTGCGAAAAATGTGAGCACTATGCGCAGATGGGCAGCGCGCTCAGCGTCGGCGCATTCGACTTCACCCCACCCGCCTTTTCCGGCGAGGCGATACAGCACTCCGTCGCCGACTTCCAGTCCATCCACACCCTGGTCGCCGTTGCGCGCGGCCCGCCGGCACGCCTCCAGAGCATCGCATAACGCCGCCCCGACTACGGGGCAGTTGTCATTTTTGGAGGAACACCATGTTCAAGCACGCAATATTATGCGCGGCACTATCCGTGCCGCTATGCGCACAGGCCGCGACTGAAGACGACCTGCACGCCATCCGCGACCAGATCAAGCAACTGAAAGACAGCTACGAGCAGCGCATCTCGCAACTGGAGCAGCGCCTGTCGCAGGCCGAGGCCGACAGCCGCAAGGCCGAGACCACCGCGACCCAGGCGCGGGCCATCGCGCAGCAGGCCGACCGTCCGCCGACCGCCACCCCCAACGCATTCAACCCGGCGGTATCGCTGATCCTGTCGGGCAGTTATGGGCAATTCCAGCAGGATGCGGCGATCCCGGCCACCGGTTTCGCCATGTCGCCCAACAACAACGGCTACACCCGCAGCTTCAGCCTGAAGGAGTCCGAACTCGGCATCGCCGCCGACATCGATCCGCAGTTTCGCGGCGTGGCCACCATGGCGCTGGCGCCTGCCGGCGGCGTGAGCGTGGAAAATGCCTTCATCCAGACTTCCACGCTGGGCAACGGCTTCAACCTCAAGTTCGGCCGCTACTTCTCCGGCCTCGGCTACCTCAACGACCAGCATTCCCACACCTGGGATTTCGTCGACCAGCCGCTGGTGTACCGCACGATGTGGGACAACCAGCTGGGCGAGGATGGCGTACAGCTCAAGTGGCTGGCACCGACCGATACCTTCGTCGAGCTCGGTGCCGAACTCGGCCGCGGACGCGGTTTTCCCGGCAGCGACCGGCAGACCCACAATGGCCCCGGCGCTGCAGTGCTGTTCGCCCATGTCGGCGATGACATCGGCGTGAGCAGCAGCTGGCGCGCCGGCGTCTCGCTGCACCAGACCAAACAGGAAAATGCGGTGAGCAACAACGTGCCCGACCTGGCCGGCACGGCGGGCGGCGTCAGCAACAGCTTCACCGGAAACACCAGGACTGCCGGCCTGGATTTTGTCTGGAAATACGCGCCGAACGGCAACCCGACGGTGACCAATTTCAAACTGCAAAGCGAATATTTCCGGCGCAGGGAAAACGGCATGCTGACTTACGACACCGCCGCCGCCAACGTCACCGACAGTTATGCCGTCACCCAGTCCGGCTGGTACCTGCAGGGCGTGTACCAGTTCATGCCGAATTGGCGCACCGGCCTGCGCTACGACCAGCTCGACCCCGGCACAGCGCAGGTCGGCGCGCTGAATGCCGCCAACGTGATCAGCAATTACGGCTACAAGCCGACGCGCAGCACGGTGATGCTGGATTACAGCCCGAGCGAGTTTTCGCGGCTGCGACTGCAGCTGGCGCAGGACAAATCGCGGCAGGGGCTGACCGACAACCAGCTGTTCCTGCAATACATCATGAGCCTGGGTGCGCACGGCGCACACCAGTTCTAGGGAGTACGACATGAAAATGACCATTAAACTTTTGCTGCTGGCCATGCTGGCCGCACTGGCCACGCCCGCTGCAGCCGCGCTCAACATTTTTGCGTGCGAACCGGAATGGGCGGCGCTGAGCCAGGAACTGGCCGGCGACAAGGCCGACGTGTACGCGGCAACCATCGCGCTGCAGGACCCGCACCATGTGCAGGCCAAACCCAGCCTGATCGCCCATGCGCGCCGCGCGCAACTGGTGGTGTGCACCGGCTCCGAACTCGAGATCGGCTGGCTGCCCGTGATCCTGCGCGAATCCGGCAATGACGACATTGCTCCCGGCAAACCCGGCAACTTCGAGGCAACGCGTTATGTGACCATGCTGGAAGTGCCCACCGAGCTCAGCCGCGGCGACGGCGACGTGCACCCGGAAGGCAATCCGCATATCCAGCTCGATGCACGCAACTACCTGCCCATCGCCAAGGCGCTGGCACAGCGGTTGAGCGAGCTCGACCCGGGAAATGCCGCGTTCTACCAGGCGCGTTTGCAGGCGTTCAACCAGAAGTGGCAGGCCGCCATCACGCGCTGGGAAAAGCTGGCTGCGCCGCTCAAGGGCCAGGCCATCGTTGTGCACCACAAGGCCTATGCCTATCTCGACAACTGGCTGGGGCTGGTTGAGGTCGCCGAACTCGAACCCAAGCCCGGCATGGAGCCCAGCGTCTCCCACATGTCGCAGGTGCTGGCACAGTTGCGGCAGCATCCCGCGAAAATGGTGATCCGCGCCGCCTACCAGGATCCCAAACCATCCGCATGGATGGCGGAGCATGCGCACATTCCGGCCGTCGTATTGCCGTTCAGCGTCGGCGGCACCGATGGCGCGCAAGACCTGTACGGGCTGTTCGATGACACCATCGCGCGCCTGCTGGCGGGACTGCAATGAACTTCAGCGATCTCGGCATCATGCTGCCCGCGTTCATCGCGGGCCTGCTGGTATTGGCCACCCATGTGCCGCTCGGCATGAAAGTGCTGGCGCGCGGCATCATCTTCGTCGATCTCGCAGTGGCACAGATCGCCGGGCTGGGCGTGATCGTCGCCGGCATGCTGGGACTGGAAAGCAATGTGTTGGCGGTACAGGGCACGGCAGCGGCCAGCGCACTGCTCGGCGCGGCGCTGCTGGCTTATGCCGAGCGCAAGTTCCCGCAGGTGCAGGAAGCCATCATCGGCCTGCTGTTCGTGCTGGCTGCCAGCGGCGGCATCCTGCTGATGAGCCACGACGTGCATGCAGGCGAACACCTGAAGGATTTGCTGGTAGGGCAAATCCTGTGGGTGGGCAACAGCCAGCTGATCGCCACTGCGGTGCTTACCGCGGTGCTGCTTGCACTGTGGCGCGTGTTCAACCAGCGTCTGGGCAGCCTGGGGTTCTATGCGCTGTTCGCGCTGGCGGTAACCGCTTCGGTGCAGCTGGTCGGCGTGTATCTGGTTTTCACCAGCCTGATCGTTCCTGCACTCGCCACCCACCGCATGCAGCGACGGCGCATGGTCACCGCCTTTGCGGTAGGCCTCGCCGGCTACGTCGCCGGGTTGCTGCTGTCGATGTGGCTGGACCTGCCGACGGGCGCCGCCATCGTCTGGGCGATGGCAACCGTTGCGCTGGCGCTCCAGTGGATCATGCCGTCCAAGTGGAAGGCGTGACGGTGCTTAATTCGTGTGTCGGGCCGGCCATCGGCATGGCCTTATAAATGACAGTATTTGCACGAGTTCCGGGCAATCAGGCTGGAATCTGCCGGTCATTCCAGAGGTCCCCCGGTCCGCCTATTTGTAATTTGTCATGAAAATAATAATTGACTAATTGACACAAGCACTCACATTGACATACGATTTCCATCCCAACCAACATTTTATAGAAGGGGGATTTAGAGTGAGGAAATCATTGAAGCTTGTAGTAGCTGCCGCTGCATTAATGACTCTGTCTGCAACAGCGAGCGCCTTCACGACTGCACCATGCAAGGCTTGTCATGCAATCGATCATGACGTTGTCGGCCCCGCATGGAAAACAGTCGCAAAAGAATATGGCGACGCTGATGCTCTGGCAAAAGTTTTCAAGTCGGGCTTTAACGTGGATGAGCGCAAAGTAGCCACGGCTATCCCTAAGTGGAAGGGTCAGGCAAGCACCATGACAGGCATGTATAGCATGTACATTAAAGGCCATGAAGACGATGCAGCAAAGGCACTTTTTGCTGCTGTTAAGGCCGGCAAGATGTAAGACACTTTAATGTGTTAGCAGTATAAAGGCGGCCCGCTGGGCCGCCTTTTTCATTTATTCCGACACAAGCAATGTCGCCCGGCGGCATGGAGCCGTCGAATGTTTTCTGCTGCCGTGACCGACGGCTATCTGGTCTGTATCCCGTTTTGCATATTCAGCGATAACGTGTTGTTACTCGCCCTGGAAAAATCGAATAACTCCATCAGATCCCCTATTGCCGGACGGTTTTGCGGCACATAGGCATCTTTTCCGTTCTGCACTGGATTAGGCAGATTATCCCGGCTACGCGGCGAAAGTGGTGCGAGCTGCCAGTTACGTTCGATAAACTTGAGAATCGAAACGTGATCGTAGTAGGTGTGGTCTACGTAACCTTTTTTGGTCCAGGGCGAAACCGCTATGATGGGGATACGGGTTCCATCCCCAAAAAAATCCAGCGTCTGGACATAGCCAGAATCGTAATACCCGCCCCCTTCGTCAAAGGTAATCAGGATCGCCGTTTTTTGCCATAGTTTGCGGTTACTCTTTACCCGGTTGATGATGTCCTGAATGAACTGGTCGAAACCTGGCTCCATAGCGTAGCCGGGATGCCCTGATATGCTGTCGTACGGGCTGATGAACGAAACCGCAGGCAGGGTCGATTCCTGCTTGACGTCGTGATAGAAATGGCTGAGATCCTGCAGGCCATCCTTCATGTTCGATGTCATGACATGGCTGGAAAAGGTAAAGGGATCGCAGATCGTGCAATATTCCTTATTGGCCCTTTTGCCGCCGTCGCCCCGGCCTCCTGCATACCACTTCCAGTTGACGCCCTTGGTCGCAAGCGCCTCACCTATGGTCGGGATGTTTTCCGGGGGCAGTGTGTAGTGATCCGGACCGAGTGCAGCCGGCGTACCGGATGCGGAATAGCCGGGTTCGTAGTTGTTAACCAGATAATAGGTATCCTTGGCGCAGTTTCCGTTGTGGAATGTTTTATAGGGCAGCTTATCGAGGAATTTCCTGATCGCTGACACGCCCGGCTGTTTATTATCGGAACAATTCACATAGCTGCCGCCCAGATAACCATCATTCAGGTACCAGTTATTGGTGCCCGGTTTGGGATCTGGATTTTCGGTCTGGTTTGCCGGAGGCACGGCCGGTTTACCTTCGTGGCTATAAAAAGCCACGTCACCCGTTGCAAGTGCGAAATAATTTGCACCGGTCCCCCCCATGATGGGCTGGTGGTAGTTATCGCCGATGGCGTAATGGTCGGCCAGGCCGCGAATGATCGGTGCATCGCCCTGCGCCATGTTGTAGAAGCCCATAGAGACGCCGCCCTGGGCGGTCATCCCAGGCTGCCCCGAAACTGGCCCATTCGACGAACCAAAGCCTATGGTTGTCCCGACCCAGGTGAACAGATCCATCTTCCCGCCATCGACCTGTTGCCACATCTGAAAGAAGCGATGAGCCGGATCGCCAGTGTGCGCCCCGTAGTAGACATATTTTGTAATCTGGAATGGACCATTCGGCAAATTCTCGGGGAATCTCGGATCAGGTGCGTATAGCTCCTGGCCGAAAGCACCCGTGGTATAGGGCTGCGGCAAAGATGCATAGGCTCCGTCGATAGCTGGCTCTATGGTGTATTTATCTTCGTCCACGGCATGCCGCTGGGTGGCCAGGGAATAATGAATACCCGGACTGCCATCCGCCTTGATGATCCCCTTGGAAAGCAGGTTGGAAATACTCTGTCCGCGCTTGGGTACATAGGTTGCAAAAAGATTATCGAATGTCCTGTTCTCCCCGACGATAACGATCAGATGCTCGATCGGCGTTGTCGCTGCAAGGGCATTTGAAGTAAAAACCGAGAACGCGAAGGGTAGCAGAAGGTTTCGGCTATTCATCGCTCAGGCTCCGCGATTGGCCAGAAAGGCCAGGGAGATCAACTTGATCTGGTTATTGACCTGCTCCACCTTGTTAGTGAAATAGTTGTAGAACATCATGCTGTAGAGCGCTATGAGAATCCCGAAACCGGTAGCGAACAGTGCCGTGCCTATGCCGCGGCTGACGCCCGCGGGATCGGCTGACCCCTGCCCCGAAGAAAGGCTGTGGAATGCGTCGATAATGCCGAGTATGGTTCCCAGCAACCCCATCAACGGAGACAGCGTCACGATGGTGTCGAGTATCCACAGGCGTCTGTTAAGCACATCCTGCTTGCTGATATAGACTGACTGTACGAAATATTCCATTTCGTCGTGTGGCAGTGCGTTGGCCTCGGCAACTTCCGTGAGTGCTTGGGCCTGGGGGCTTTTTCCGGAACCGAACTGCTGAATAAGCTCGTCCCGCAGCGTCTTGTCCTGGCGATGGATGCGCAGGTACTGGTCGACCGCCTTGCCTTCGCGCAGCACCGCGGAAAAATACAACGCGCGTTCGACGATGATGTAGGTCGCCAGCAGTATGGCGACTGTCATAAGGTACATCGTAATGTCGTGAGCCATGGTGAATGACATGGTGTTGATCCTCTATGTAAATACAAAAGGCGCGGGGTTGCCCCCGCGCCCGATTTCCAACTTAGAAACTACCGCTGACCGTAGCGAATACCATGCGCGGCGCCCCTGTCTGCAACGTCATGTAAGTACCGTTCGGATCCGACGCGGTAAAGCCGTTCGTGCCGATCGTTTCAAAATAACGCTGATTGAGCAGATTGGTGATATTGAATTGCGCCCTGAAGTCCTGGATTGGCCCCATCGACTTCTGCTTGTAGCCGGCGGTCAGCCCGAACACCGTGTAGGCAGGAACCTGTCCATCGTTCAGATAGGTGTAATAGCGGCTGCCGGTGTACTTACCGTTGAGCGAGGCAAAGTAACCTTCCTGCTCATAGGCCAACTCCGTCGAGAACATCATCTTGGGGGCATCGACCACGGTCTTGCCTGCGGTTGCCACCGTCGCGCCGCCCGTCGTGTAGTTGTCCTTGTACTTGGAATCGTTGTACGAGAAGGAGTTGAACCATTTAACGTTATGCGTCACAGACCACAGAGCATCCGCCTGGAAGCCGTTGGTGTGCACCTTGCCGACGTTGGCAAACACGCTCGGGTTGCCGGTAATACCGCCAGGGGCAATGCTGAGCAAACGATCCTTGAAGTCGACCATGTAGATCGACGCGGAAGCCTCGAGCCCGTCGCGCTTGGTGCGTACCCCGATTTCGTAGTTAGTCGAGGTCTCTGGTTTCAGGGTTCCCCTGATCGCATCGAAACCGGTCTGGGTCGTTTCGAATGGCCCGTCGATGCCCGGCTGGAAGGCACGCATGTTCTGGGCCACCGATGCAAACATTTCATCCTCTGGATCAAGCTTGAAGTTCATGCCGAGGAACGGGAGAAAGTTTTTCTTGGCTTCGAGTTGCCCAGCTGCACGCGTTCCGACCAGGCTGGTCGCATCAATCGACACCCGCGGACTCTTCACGCCCATGTTCAGTTTGAGCTGGTCGTTCATCGTCGTCAACGTATCCTGGAGGTGGAAAACGCGCGTGGTCGTAACGAAGTTCTGCATGAATGCGGTCGATGTGGGTGCGCTCAGCAGGAACCCGGTATAAGCAGGGCCGGTGATCGAATAGAAGTTGCGTGCCAGATCGTGGATGTTGCGCTCGAGCCACAAGCCACCTTCGACCTCGTTGTTGTCGTGACGGTAGGTGAACGAGGAAACCAGGCCGGAGCGACTGATGCTGTATTCCGATGTCCGGATCGAAATCGGGACGGTGGCCGAGGAAGCAGTATAGGGCGTATACCAGTGACCCTGACCCACATCGTGGTGATGATAGAAAGTCGCCTTGGCTCGGGTTGAATCCGTCAGCTTCACGTCAGCAGAAAGACCACCCAATTGGTCGTTCCGGATGCCGCGACCAAGGAAGTAGGCTGCATCCAGAGGCCCGAAAGCCGCGGTGTTGCTGATCGATGCAACGGCCGGGCTAAAAATGCCGTTCGCTGCATTCACCGCAGCTTGCCAGTCGGGCGCATAGTTGTCCCAGTTCCAGCCGAGCAGATTCTTGCTCTGGATGGAAAGGTCGGCATAGTCGGTTTCAAGACGATGCGAAGTGTTCAGGAAAAAGCTGTAACGGTTCTCGCCCGAGATTTGCACGATTTTGGAGTTGATCTGGCTCTGTTCTTGCGGCCCCCAGCCCTTCCACTTGTTGGAGTGGTTACGCGAATAGCTGAGGTAGGCTTTGGTGTCGGAGGAGAGCCGGCCGGAATCCACGCGCAGGAAAGTGCGCGTCGTGTTGTTACTGCCCAGCGTCTGGGCCACTTTTGCGCCCATTTCGTCCAGCGGGTCGGAAGATACGAATTGGATGGTACCACCAAGATTGCTGGTAGAAGCCGCGGCCAGATTGCCGCTGCCTTCGGCAACTGAAGCGCTACGGATATTTTCGGAGGCGATCGCTCGGCTGATATGCAGGCCATTGTTATTGCCGTAGCTCATATCGCCCAGCGGGACGTCGTCCAGCATAAAACCGAGCTGGCTCTGGTTGAAGCCGCGCACATTGAAGCGGGTGGACCATTCGTAGTCACCCCACGGATCAGAGGAGGTGAATTGCACACCGGGCAACTTGGCCAGCACTTTCAGCGGGCTGGTGCCGGGTACTGCATTCTGCATATCCCGGTGTGTGATACTTTGTTCTTGCATGGTCTGACCAACGCCGACCACCGACACGGATTGCGTGACCACCGGGTCGTCTGCATACGCCCCTCCTGCCGACAGTACTCCGAGCACCATCGCACAGACCGATTTCAACTTGAATTTCATCATTTCTCCTTAGTTGTGTTAACTGTCAATTTCGAAAACGATTTTTGTCCTGAACTCTTTCTGTTTCTGGTCTACCCATGCATCCTCCGGTATTGGTTGAAATGTGGTGGCACGCACCGCCTGCAACGCAGCCCGGTCGAGTAGCTTGCTTCCCGAGGAAGTGATCACCTCGACCTTGAGCAGCTTGCCGCTGCGGTCGATGACATAACTCAGCGTGACGACCCCTGTCATGCCTAGCGATTGGGCTTCGGCGGGATAAACCTTGTGTGCCTCTATCCTCTGGCGAACGCTCCTGGAAAATTCGTTTTCGCTCTCACCGTTGCTCACAATCTGTGGCGCAGGTACGGGTGGCGGCGCCTTCACCGACGCGGGCTCGGGAACGACCGGTTGTACCGGCGGTGGTGGCTGCACGACAGGCTTGGGAGCAGGAGCGATGACCCTCTTGGCCGGGGCCTTGCGGGTAATCACCTGGCGCGGCTTGGGCGGTGGTTGCACGGGCGGTGGCGGCGCAGGCGGTGGCGGCGCAGGCGGTGGCGGTATTTCAACAAGCTGTACCTGTATTGGTGTCTCGCGTTTATGCAGCGGCGGAAAAATGATCAGTCGCGACTGCCCGATGACGATCAGCATGCCGATTGCCAGTGCCGCCAGGCGCGCAGCGGATTCCCGCCGGTGAAACAGGATGCCTGGGTACGTCGCAATCATTTCTTGTTGGCCGCAATCGATATGGCGGAGATTCCAGAATCCTTGACGGCATCCATGACGCTGACCAGCTTCTGCATGTCTGCCCCCTTGTCGCCGTTAATCACGACATCGACCTTGCCGAAGCTGGCGAGCAACGACTTAATCTGAGTGGACAGATCAGACAGCATGCAATCCTTGCCATCGATCTGGACAACGTCACTCTTGCCTATCGAAATCACGGCGTGATGGACGACTTCAATGCTTTCGGAATGCGTCGACGACGGCAGCACCGTCTTGATACCCGTCGCCGGAATAACGTGCAGACTGATCAACACAAAGAAAACCATCAGGAACATCATTACGTCGATCATCGGAATGATCTCGATGCGAGCCTTTTTCTTTGGTTCTTCATGCCAGAAAATCATTATGTTTCCCCTACTTTCAAAAACAGCAAGTCGCGCCGTCACTGCCGACACCAAGTCACTCATCAGCAATCTGGTATAGGCCAGATTGAATTTCTCCATCTTAATTGCGGATTGTGATGAATTTATGAAGGCTGGATTAATTATTTGTCTAACTCTCCCCAGCTTAAGAAAAAGAAATATAAATCAATAATTATAAATAAATAAATCTTTATATTCTCACGTAGTGGCGCGATAATATAAAGATTCACATCAATGAGCTCGACAATGAGCTAGTCCATTACCAAGTTATGTCTGGTGCAGCACCCGAATAGTCCGAAGCCGTTTGGGCCTGCTCATTGTTAGCGCGAAGAATGATTGTTGAACAGCAAGAAGGCCCGAATCCGGCAATAGCATCAAACAAACATGCGCAGCACATTTTTTGTGCACGGGCGTTTACTGCCTAGCGCAAACTTATAATCTGCCAGCCGGCTGTTTCCGCATGCCGCTTCAGCGTATCGTCAGGATCAACCGCAATCGGTCTGTGGACGCGCGACAATAGCGGCAGATCGTTGAGTGAATCGCTGTAGAACCAGCTTTCGGCGACTGAATCCCAACTGCAACCACGCTTCTTCAGCCACTGTTCCAGCCGGGCCACCTTGCCTTCCCTGAATGACGGCGTTCCCACCACCCGCCCGGTGAACTCTCCGTCAACCTGCTCTGCCTCGGTCGCAATCAGGTGTTCAATCCCGAAATAACGGGCGATGGGTGCAGTCACGAAGTCATTGGTAGCCGTAATGATGACGCGCAAGTCATCGGCATGCTTTTCCAATAGATCCCACGCCCCCTTGGCGATAACCGGAAGTATCTTTTCGTGCATGAATTCGGCATGCCAGGCATCCAGTTGCGCACGGGAATGACTGGCCAGCGGCTTGAGTTGGAAATTCAGGAATTCACGGATATCCAGGGTGCCGGCCCGGTAATGCTCAAAAAAGATTTCATTGCGGGCTTCGTGCGCCTCCCGGTCAATCACACCTTTGTCAACCAGGAACCTTGCCCATTCATAGTCGGAATCGCTGGTCAGCAGAGTGTGATCCAGATCGAAAAGCGCCAGTCTTTCAAAACACATAGATGCAGCCTCATGATGAAATATTTTACTTGTATGTTTTATGCGCCGGAGATTCAGGCTAGAACCCATTGGGCTGATGCAGGACACTTCATGGCGCGATCTCCTGCAGGTCTTCGGGAGCAATATGCAGCATGACCCGGTTTCCATCTGATAGCAGATCCGCAGCACGCCGATTGAGGCAGTCTATCTGCAGCGCCACACCCTTCGCCTCGACCTGGTAACGTACGACGTTGCCGAGCAACTGGCTGTGCATGACCGTGGCGGGAATAAGTCCGGGCGTCACATCATCGGCAGCGAACAGGCGGATGACTTCGGGCCGGATCGCCAGATGGCCGTCGATGTCCAGACCGAGCAACAGCCGACTCTCTTGGGGGCCAAGCAAATTGTAGTTGCCCATGAAGCGTGCCACGGCCTCGTTGGCCGGCCGGGTGTAGACGGTCTCGGCGCTGCCCTGCTGGACAATACGGCCGCGATCCATGACGAAGATGCGGTCGGACAAAGTGAGCGCCTCTTCCTGGTCGTGGGTAACGAAGATCGTAGTCAGGTCGAGCCGGCGCTGAATGTCGAGGATCTGCTGACGCAGACTGCGCCGGATGCGGGCATCGAGTGCCGAAAGCGGCTCGTCCAGCAACAGGATGCGCGGCTCCACCACCAGCGAACGAGCCAAGGCAACTCGCTGCCTCTGCCCGCCTGACAGCGCAGCCGGGTAAGCCCGTTCCTTGCCGCCCAATTCAACCAGCTCAATCGCCTCGGCCACCTTGCTGGCCACCACTTTGGCAGCCAGCTTCTGCATCTTCAGACCGAAGGCGATATTCTGACTCACCGTCATGTTGGGAAACAGCGCGTAGCTCTGGAACACCATGCCGATGCCACGTTTCTGTGGCACAGCATAAGTGATGTCCTCGCCTTCGACGCGAAACTGGCCTGCATCCAGCGACACAAGGCCGGCCAGACAGCGCAACAAGGTGGATTTGCCGCAGCCGCTCGGGCCGAGCAGGGTCACGAATTCACCCCGGGCCAACACAAAATTGATGTCCTCGAACACCGTGTTGCCACCATACGACTTGGCAAAACCGGAAACCTCGACAAAACTCATGTACGCTCCTGTCGGCTGATGCGCATCGCCATCCAGGTCAGCGCGAAGGTGAAGATAAAATAGCTCATGACCAAGGCGCTGGTGAAATGGCCGCTGGCATTGCGCATGTTGTAGAGATAAACCTGCAGCGTCTCGTAACGGGTACCGACCAGCATGTTAGCGAACACGAACTCACCAAACAGGAAAGAAAACGAGATGAACAGCGAGGCCAGCAGCCCCTTGCGCAGGCCGGGCAAAATAACCGCCCAGAAAGCGCGCGGAGTCGAAGCACCGAGCAGGTGGGCAGCATCAACCAGCTCGCGGACATTGATGACACGCAGGCTGTCCGACAGCATGCGGTACATGAACGGCAAGGCGATGGTGAAATAGCAGCCGAGCAATATCCAGGGCGTGCCGACCAGAGATATCGGGCCATCCGCATACAGACTCAGCAGCCCCACCGAGGACACCACCGGCGGCACCGCAAACGGCAACAGGATGAGAATGTTCATCCAGCGATCCAGTCGGGGAAAATAATAATGGATGGCAAAAACGGCAGGCACAATGAGAATTGTGCTCAGCAGCAGAGTACCCAAACAGACAACCAGAGAATGCCAGAATGCCATCAGAAAGCGATCGTCCAGCCACAACGTGGTATACCAGTGCAAGGTCAGGCCGTGAGGCAGAACTGTGGCATCCCAGCGCTCGGATAACGAATAGATCAGAGTCCCCAGCACGGGTAGCGCGAGTAGCACAACGAGCAGGTAAACAACCCCGCGGTGATAGCGCTCAGTCGCCACGATAACTCCTGTTCAACAGCCAGTGGTTCACCGCCGTGACCAACGCCAGCAGCGCCATGAGCAGCACCGCCAGGGCGGCCGCCAAATCAGGCTGGAGAAAGATATCGCCGGCCACCAGGCTGGCAATGCGGATGGTGACCAGGTTGACATTGCCGGCGGTCAAGGCGAAGGCGCTGGCATAGGCACCCATGGCGTTGGCGAACAGCAGGATGAAGGTGCCAGCCAAGGCCGGGGCCAGTACCGGCAAACCGACGTGCCACCAATAGGAAAACGGACCCGCCCCCAGTTGCGAGGCGGCATGTTGCCAATCATCGTCAAGGGCGTCGAAAGCTGGATACAGCACCAGCACACCGAGCGGTATCTGGAAATAGGCGTAGATCAAGATCAGGCCGTTCAGTGAATATAGATGCGCGTCGTCGATCCAGCCCCAGTGCCGCAGGATCAGGGTCAGCGTGCCGTTGGTGCCGAGCAGGATGATGAAGGCGAAAGCGAGCGGCACACCGCTCAGGTTGCTACTCATGTTGGTGAAAGCGACGGCAGCGCTTCGCAGCCGGCCCGGTACACGACGCAGCGAAGCAACGCCGACCACAGCAATGACCAGTCCCGCCAGGCTTGACCACAGCGAGACATCCAAGCTGTTGCCGAAAGCCTGTCGATAGAAAGGCGAACTCAGTATCTCGGCAAAATTGGCATACCACATCCCACCGTCAGCCGGCTTGCTGCTGATCAGCACCCAGGCGGCCGGCACCAGACAGAAAGCCAGTAACACGGCGAAGAATGGCAACAGCGCCAGCACGCCCGGCCAGCGGCCAAAGGCGGGCCGACGTTCGGCAGCGGCCGGAGCGATGACGGCTAGTTTGGCGGTAGCCATAATTACACCAGCAACTCAGGGCAACCAGGCTTGTCGTGCGGCACGGCCAGCAGATCCGCCATCAGGCCGCACAACTGGGTCTGACGCGGCACAACATCTGCGCCGCCGGAAAACCGGCTGCCGGCCAAGAACAAGGGGACTAGCCGCTCTTCCGGCAGAGCACCGCCATGCCTCAGGTCGTTCGACATGCCGTGGTCGCCGGTTACCAGCACCTGGTAGCCCTCGGCCAGCCAAGTCGGCATGAGCACGGACAACAGCATGTCAACATGCCGTACTGCATTGCGGTACTGCATGCTGTCGAGCCCGTGGCGGTGGCCGGCATCGTCAACCCCCATCGGGTGGATAAGCAGGAAATCAGGGACGTGCTTGCGGCGTAAATGCTCACCATCAAGCAGACTGTAGGCGTCCGGATAGTCGTCGGAGTGGTAGAAAATACCGTGCTGGATGGGCAGCGAGGCATCGTCCGTAAAGCGGTCGCGGCCAGCATCGAACGGTGTCCGGTTGTACAGTTCGCTGACCCAGTGATAGGCGGCAGCGGCGGTCACCAGTCCAGCCGCGGCGGCCAAATGGAAGATACCGGTCTGACTCGTCAGGCGGCGAACATCATTATGGACGACTCCACTCTCAACCGGTGCAACACCAGTCAAGATGCATTCGTAAAGCGGCCGCGACAGCGACGGCAACTCGCACTCCATACGGTACAGACTGGCCCTGCCGGATTCGCGCAGGGCCAGCAAATAGCCCATACCGGTGCGCGCTACCTCCCAAGCCAGGCCATCGACGATGACCAGGATGACTTTGCTCCCCATGGTACGCATTACTGCATATTGATCATAACGCGCTCCTGCCATTCACGCGGCAGGCGCTTGGTGGTAGCTTCCCAGGCTGCGAAGTCAGCAATAGGGCGTGCAGCCTTGTATTGGGCGGCCGGCAGCAGCTTGGCCTGTACGTCGCGCGGCAACTTTACCGATGCCCGGATGGGCCGAGCATAACCACGTGCCAGATTGATCTGGCCGGCATCACTCAGGATATATTCGCGCGCCAGCTTGGCGGCGTTAGAGTGCTTGGCGTATTTATTGATGATTGTTGTGTAGCCAGCAGTCACCGAACCATCGGCGGGAATAACGACAGTGAACCGGCTGCGATCGATCTTGTCGCGATAGTTGAGCCCATTGAAATCCCAGATCACGCCAACTTCCACCTCGCCCTTTTCGATATTGGCAATGTTCGATTCGTTGAGCAGCAGGCGATTCTGCCGGGCCAGCTTGGCGAAAAAATCCAGGGCCGGATCGAGATTGCCCTCGTTTCCGCCCATGGCATAGGCAGCTGCGAGCACGCCGTAATTGGCTTGTGAGGCCACACCCACATTGCCCGCCGTGACTTTGTATTTCCCCTTGAGCAGATCGGACCAAGCGTGCGGCACATTCTTCACCAGCCGATTGTTGACGATAAACGCGATCGTGCCGGTATAGGCCACCACCCAGTTTCCATTCGGATCCTTGGCCCAAGCCGGAATCTGGTTCCAGGTAGTCGTTTTGTAAGGTTGTGCCACGCCCATCTGGACTGCAATGGGCCCAAACGGATGCCCCACGTCACCAATGTCAGCCATCGCATTACTTTTTTCTGCGGCAAATTTGGCGATCTCCTGGGCGGAACTCATGTCGGTGTCTTGATGCTTCAAACCATATTTCTGCCCGAGTTGATTCCAGGTGTCTTTCCAGTTCGCCCAACTATCAGGCATACCGACGCTGTCCACCTCCCCTTCCTTTTGGGCGGCAGCAATCAGAGTGTCCAGCGTCTGGGCGTGAAGCGGGCCAGCAATGAGGCTCAGGACAGCAAACACAGCAATAAATAGTCTATTTTTCATAACGCCCTACGATCTGGAATAGGTCAGATTATTTCCTGATATATTAGGCTCAATCTATGAAAAATTTGTTAATCAAATATTACAGGCGCTCAAACTAATCTTTATTGCACAAGCTTTTAAGATTTATTGCATAATCGAACCTCTTATTGTGCATATTATGTGTACGCTAAAACCTAAAACTATTACAAATTAAATAACCATTGTTCTAGTCCAATGCCAAATCCCATTCGATACGGCTCCCAGACAACCCGAATCCGCAAGGTTTTAGAGGAGCAGATTGACCAAGGCCTGCTCCGTCCTGGCGACAAACTTCCCTCCGAACGTGAACTGAGCGCCCTGTTTGAAACCACTCGGATTACCCTGAAGGATGCACTACTGGCACTCGAGGCCGCAGGCCGCATCTATTGCGAAGATCGGCGTGGCTGGTTCGTTTCTCGCCCCAGGCTGATGTATAACCCGCAATACCGTATCCATTTTCATGAAATGGTAACTATGCAGAACCGCCAAGCCAGCACGCAAGTTCTGTCTGCGGCATCCACGCTGGCTACCCCGGAACTGTGCCGCGACCTGAATCTGCAACCACTGACCCCAGTGATCAAAATCCAGCGCGTACGCAGCGTAGACGGGCGTGCCGTCAAATATGTAGAGCACAACCTAATTGCCAGCCGTTTCCCTCGCATACTCGATCATGACCTGACCCAGTCTCTGACCTGTCTTTACAAGGAACAATTCGGCTATTCCTATGGTCGAGCCCGGTTCGAAATCTACCCGACCGCAGCCCAGGGCATAATCGCCGAGTCACTGAATTTGGCGGACTCCAGCCCGGTGTTGTTTATCAAGCGGATCAATTACGACCAGAACGGCCAAATACTAGACAGCGATCTCGAATACTGGCGGCACGATGCTGTCTGTGTTTCGATCGACAGCGGTTAACCTTGCCTGCCGCATCCTCTTTTTTCTCAAGACTCGAGGAGCCACTCTAGTCGCCGCAATATGTCTGCAACCGATTGGCCAGCAGTCCACAAATTTCAATGGGACATGCTGTCCACCTTGAAGCCATGGTGGACAGCACTAACTGAACAACGAACCGCTCAGTCGCGGCGCATGCGGTACTCGCCCGGGCGCGGTATGGAATCGTCGAATATTTTCTGCTGCGGCGGCGTCAGCACGGCATAGAAAGTTTTCAGCGCACCCAGCATTTCTTCCATGCGCCCTTCGCGCTCGCGCATCCGCTCCAGCATTTTTTCCATGCGTTGCGGCGCCGTCAGGCCGGCGAATTCGAGCGGATCCGGACGTTTTTGCGGACGCAATTCCTTGCCCTTGGCGACGAATGTCCGCCATGCCTTTTCCTGGTCGGTGCTCAGCTTCAGTTTGTCGTGCACTGCGGCCTGGTGCCGTTCGCGCATCTGTTCCATCCGGCCGCTGTCGCGGCCCATCCCCGGTCCGCCGTCGGACGGGTTGTTCCATTCCGCCACGGCACTGGTGGTCAGCCCCAGCATGGCTAAGGTAATGCCCGGCAGAATCACCCGGTTCAGTAATTTTTTCATGATCTTTCTCCTTGTCGATTGGAAGCGTGCCTGTGCTGCACGGTGCCCATTTGAACAGCCACATGTATCCGCCAATTGTCGAAAGCGGGTGTTTTTGTACAGTTTTGTATCTCCCCGCCACGCCTGAAGATTTTGTTGTATGGTTTACGGCATGCCAGTACAGCCACACATATCCAGCATCCTCATCGTCGACGACGATGCGGACATCCGCAGCCTGCTGGCCGAATATCTCGGCCAGCAGGGTCTGCACGTGCTGACTGCGGAAGACGGCACATCCATGCAACAGGTGCTGGACAGCAATACCGTGGAGCTGGTGGTACTCGACCTTACCCTGCCCGGCACGGATGGTCTGGCACTGTGCCGCAACCTGCGCGCCCATTCCGCGCTGCCGGTCATCATGCTGACCGCGCGCAGTTCCGCGCTGGATCGCATCATCGGGCTGGAAATGGGTGCCGACGATTACCTGTGCAAACCATTTGAGCCGCGCGAGCTGCTGGCCCGCATCCGCAATGTGCTGCGACGCAGCGATGCAGGTAGCACCGGCGATATCGAGCACGCCCAGGAACTGCAATTCGCAGGCTGGACACTGGATATTGCGGCACGGCAGCTGCGCCGCGCCGATGGCCTGGTGGTAATCCTGTCCTCGGGTGAATTCCGCCTGCTCAAGGCGCTGCTGGAACGCCCCAACCGCGTGCTCAGCCGCGACCAGCTGCTGAGCCTCACCCAGGGCCGCGAGGCCGAACCGTTCGACCGCTCGATCGACCTGCACATCAGCCGCCTGCGCCAGAAACTCGGCGACGACGCACGTGCGCCGCAACTCATCAAGACCCTGCGCAACGAAGGCTACATGTTGTGCGCGACAGTGGGGCGTCCGTCATGAAGCACTTCCTGTTCTCCATGCGCGGCCGCATGTTCCTGCTGCTGATCGCGGGAATCACCGCCTCCGCCATCTTTACCCTGCTGCTTACCCGCCACCACCAGGCCGAACTGATCGCGCGCGATCGCGCGCAGCGTATCGCCGGGCAGCTGGCCGGACTGGTACAAACGCTGGATGCCGCACCAGCGCAGGAACGCTGGCTGATCCTGCGCACCGTACGCGGCCTCGGCATCCAGCGCGGCATGAACGGCCAGCCGGCGATGCCGGAAGACGGTGACGCAATCCTGCTCGATGCCCTGCGCGAACAGCTCGGCGACAATCGCAACCTGTACGCCAGCCCGCCCGAACCGTGCCGCGGGTTCACGATGCCATCGCCCATGCAGGAACGCCGGCCGCTGTGCCAGCTGGTGCGTTTCACTCTGCTCGACGGCACACCGCTGGAACTGGTAATCCATGCACCGCCGCCGTTCCCGATGCGCCCGCTGCGGCCGGTATGGTGGGGACTGCTGCTGTTCCTCGCCTGCATCGCCGTACTGGCCTGGCTGATCGCACGCATGGCGACGCGGCCGTTGCAACGGCTGGCGGATGCCGCCGATACGCTCGACCTGTCCAATGAAGCCGCACTGCTGCCGGAACAGGGCAGCAGCGAGGTGCGCAGCGCGGCGCGTGCGTTCAACCGCATGCAGCAGCGCATCCATGAGGACCTGCGCGAACGCACCGGCATGCTGGCCGCCATCACCCACGACCTGCAAACCCCGCTCACCCGGCTGCGGCTGCGGCTGGAAAAAGTGCAGGATGCCGAACTGCGCGACAAGCTGGTACGCGATATGAATGCGATGCAGCAGATGCTGCAGGAAGGGCTGGAATTCGCACGCAGCCGAGATGCCAGCGAACCGTTGCAGCGCCTGGATATCGGTTCGCTGCTCGCCAGCCTGTGCGCAGACGCCAGCGAAAGCGGGCAGCCGGTAACTTACGGCGAGCATTGCACGGCCGAAGTCATGGCGCGCCCCATTGCGCTGCGACGCGCCATTACCAATCTGGTCGACAACGCCGTGAAATATGGCGGCAATGCGGATGTCGCACTGAGCTGCAATGGCCGCCGCTGCCATATCCGCATCGCCGACAACGGCCCGGGCATCCCGGCAGAATTGCTGGAGTTCGTATTTACCCCGTTCTACCGCGTGGAGCACTCGCGCTCGCGCGAAACGGGTGGCAGCGGCCTCGGCCTGAGCATTGCCCACAACATCATCGAACAGCACCAGGGGCAATTGCTACTGTCCAATCGCAGCGGTGGCGGCCTGGAGGCACACATCGTGCTGCCGCTCGCCGCCGACACCCGGCATTAAAACCGCCCCCGGCGCGCTATAATTGCGCTCGTTTTTATGAACAAGCTGCCATGACCGACAAATACGCCGTTATCGGCAATCCCATCGCACACAGCAAGTCGCCACTGATCCACCGCATGTTCGCGGAGCAGACCGGGCAGGACATCAGCTACGAAAAAATCGAGGCGCCGCTGGATGGTTTTGCCACTATGGTCGAACGCCTGCGCAGCGAGGGCTACAAGGGCTGCAACGTCACCGTGCCGTTCAAATTCGAGGCATTCAAGATGTGCGTAATGCAGACTGGCCGCGCGCGCGAAGCCAGGGCAGCCAACACGCTGCTGTTCCGGGACAGCGAAATCTGGGGCGACAACACCGACGGCGCCGGGCTGATCACCGACATCGAGCAGAATCTCGGTTTCAAGCTGATGTTCAAGGATGCGCTGCTGATGGGTGCGGGCGGTGCGGCACACGGCGTGGTGTGGCCGCTGTTCAATGCCGGCGCGGGTATCGTCATCGCCAACCGCACCGTGGAAAAGGCGCAGCACATTGCCGCAGAATTCGAGGGCGCCGGCACGGTGTTCGCCAGGAGCTATGAAGAACTTGCCGGCAAACGCTTCGACCTGGTCATCAACGCCACCTCGAGCAGCCTGGCCGACGCCCTGCCGCCGTTGCCGGACGGCCTGTTCAAACCCGGTGCGCTGGCCTACGACATGATGTACGGACGCGAGACACCGTTCATGAAATTCGCCCGGGAACAGGGTGCGGCGCTGGTCGCGGACGGACTGGGCATGCTGGTGGAGCAGGCCGCCGAATCGTTTTACAAGTGGCGCGACGTGCGCCCCGATACCCGCCCGATACTCGAAAAACTGCGTCAGTCCTGAACATGCCCAAACGCAAACTGCAGTCCTGGATATGGCGCCTGGCAGCGGCGCTGTTCGGCCTGCTGCTGCTCTATCAGCTGTGGTTTGCCGCACACATCTGGTGGTGGGTGGATCACAACCCGGCCTCCAGCTCCTTCATGCAGGATCGCCTGCAGCTCATGCAGGACAAGAACCCCAAGGCCGAACTGAAACACAGGTGGGTTCCATACGCGAAAATTTCCAACAACCTGAAGCGCGCACTGATCGCTGCCGAAGATGCCAAGTTCGTGGACCACGAAGGCTTCGACTGGGACGGTATCCAGAAAGCTTACGAGAAGAACCTGAAGAAAGGCCGCATCGTGGCAGGCGGTTCGACCATCAGCCAGCAACTGGCCAAGAACCTGTTCCTGTCGACCAAGCGCACGCCCTGGCGCAAGGGCGAGGAAGTGCTGATCACGGTGATGCTGGAGCAGCTGATGGACAAGCGGCGCATCTTCGAGATTTACCTGAACGTGATCGAATGGGGCAACGGAATTTTCGGTGCGGAGGCCGCAGCACGGCATTATTTCGGCATCCCTGCGTCGCAGCTTTCGCCGGAACAGGCGGCAAAACTTGCGGCGATGGTGCCCAACCCGCGCTACTACGACACCCATCGCGAAGCGCGCGGCCTGATGCGCAAGACCGAGATCATCCTCAGCCGCATGAATCAGGCGGACATTCCTTAATACAGCCGTCGGCCCTGCGCGATGTAGGGCTTGCCGATAGATTCCTTGACCCGGTTTATCAGGACGAACGGCGGCCGGGCGGGAATGATTTCCTGCGACACGTAGTAAGTGACACCCTTCGCCAGATACAGCGTCAGCTCCGCCTTGTTGGCAGCAGGCGTCGCAAACACGTGCTCGCCCTGATCCAGCTGTACCCTGAAATAGCCGTCGCTGACCAGCGACCCGACGGCTTTCCCGTCGATGAACAGCGTTTTCGGGTACGGGCCGGGCACGCCGCCCGGCGAGCGGTAAATATAGACCGTCGCCTGCTTGTCCGCCGCCTTGAAAGGGCCGCCGGCACAACCGGACAAGGTCAGCGCCAGCATCAGGAAAACCGGCCGCAGGTTTTTTGTATTACGCAGGATCAATCGGAACATGCCATAAATCTAACAGATTTTCCCGCACACCGGACAGCCAACTTCTTTACAATGGTTGCCCAATAGCGGGTGGAACCATGAGCGAAATCGACCACGACTCCCATTACACTGAAAACGTGCAGGAACATCTGCAGAAAGTGCAGGCGCTGCTGGAAAAGCATGCGCTGGTGGAGTCGCTCGCCCATCGCCAGGAAATGCCCCGCAACGAACGGCATGGACTGGTCGAAACCCTGCTGCACAAACAGCACCTGAACGAACTGCGCGAAAAACTCGACAGCCTGCACCCTGCGGATATCGCCTATATCCTGGAATCGCTGCCGATCGAACAGCGGTTGCTGGTGTGGGACCTGGTCAAAGCCGAGCGCGACGGCGAAATCCTGATCGAGGTTTCCGACGCGGTTCGGGAAACCCTGATTGCCACGATGAGCCGCGACGAGTTGCGCGAAGCGGCCGAACAACTCGACACCGACGAAATCGCCGACCTGGCGCCGGACTTGCCGCAGGCCGTGATGCGCGACCTGTTCAAGTCGCTGTCCATCGAGGAGCGCGAACAATTGCGCGAGGCAATGTCCTATCCGGAAGATGCGGTAGGCGCGCTGATGGATTTCGACATGGTCACCATCCGCGAGGATGTAACCCTGGAAGTGGTGTCGCGCTACCTGCGCCGCTTCGACGAACTGCCCGACCACACCGACCAGCTGTTCGTGATCGACCGTGACGACGTATTCAAGGGCACCTTGCCCCTGAACATTCTGCTGATCAACGAGCCGGAAATGGAAGTCGCCCCGCTGGTGATCCACGAAACCATCACCCTGCACCCGGACGACAAAGCCGATCAGGCTGCGCAAGCCTTCGAGCGCTATGACCTGGTATCCACGCCTGTGGTCGACGAAGACGGCCGGCTGGTCGGCCGCGTCACGGTGAACACGGTGGTGGACTTCATCCGTGCCGAATCCGAAAGCGATGTGCTGAACCTGGCCGGTCTGCGCGAAGAAGAGGATATTTTCGCGTCGGTATGGAAATCGGCGCAAAACCGCTGGACGTGGCTGGCGCTGAACCTGTGCACCGCATTCTTCGCGTCACGCGTAATCGGCGCCTTCGAGAACACCATCGCCAAGTATGTCGCGCTCGCCACGCTGATGCCGATCGTCGCGGGTATTGCCGGCAACTCCGCCAACCAGACTACCACCATCATCATCCGTGCGCTTGCGCTGGGGCAGATCAGCCCGAGCAATGCGCGCCGCCTGCTCTACAAGGAACTCGCGATCAGCGGATTTAACGGCCTGGTGTGGGGAGGCGTGGCGGGGCTGTTCGCCTATTTCCTGTACAAGGACACAATGCTCGGCCTGGTCATGACCAGCGCCATGCTGCTCAACCTGCTGCTGGGTGCCATCGTCGGCATGATGATCCCGCTCACCTTGCAGAAGATGGGGCGCGACCCGGCCATTGGTTCCAGCGTAATGCTGACAGCCATCACCGACAGCGGCGGTTTTTTCATTTTCCTGGGACTGGCGACGCTGTTCCTGATCCATTGAGCCCCGGCATCAGGCAGCACAAACGCGCTACATCAAATACCGGCTATCTTGCCAAGGTCGAAGCCCCACACCACAGGATCTTCCACATTCACGATGCTGTCACTCGTCTTGGCCAGGTCAATGATCTCCTGCATGATGTGGCCATTGGACTTGGTTGAGAAAAACACCTTGACCAGCGGCGTCAGCAGGCTCTTCTCGGTCTGATCGGTCACCACGCCCAGACGCCCCGAGCGCAGCTTGACCAGGCTGCCGGCAGGGTAGATGCCCACCGTCTTGACGAAGGCCTGGAACACCCTGTCGTCGAAATGCCCATCTTTCCACTCGACCATCTTGCGAATGGATTCGCCCGGCGTCCAGCCTTTCTTGTAGCAGCGGTCTGAGGTAATCGCATCGTAGACGTCGCACACCGCTCCCATGCGCGCAAACAGGCTCACCCCATCACCTGCAAGCCGTTCCGGATAGCCCGCGCCATCGATGCGTTCATGATGGTGCAGGCAGACATCCAGCGCCACAGCATTCACGCCGGGAGAGGATTTCAGCATTTCCCATCCCCTCAGCGGATGGCTCTTGATGATTTCGAATTCCTCATCGGTCAGCCGCCCCGGCTTGTTCAACACCTCATCCGGGATCATCATCTTGCCGACATCGTGCAGCAATCCGGCCACCCCCAGTTCGCGCAGCGTATCGCCCTCGAATCCGAGCTGACGCCCGAGTGCAATCATCAGTGCGCACACGGCGACCGAATGCAGGTAGGTGTAGTCGTCCTTGTTTTTCAGTCGTGCCAGGCTAAGCAAGGCACCCGCATTCCGCGCAATCGACTGATTGATTTCATCCGCCAGTTCGGCCGCCTGATCCACCGGCAGCGCCTTGCCCATACGCGCTTCCTGGAACATCGAAACCACCGCCTGTTTGGCCTTGGCGTGTATCTTGCGCGCACGTTCCACTTCCTCGTGCAGCGACACACGCGGCTCAACCAGCACGCTGCTGGCGGCCTGCTGCAAGGTGTTTTCGACTACCTGCCGCTCCTCTTCGGGCGACACGGCCTCAATGCTGGATTCGACATCCAGCCCCTTGCCGGTATCTATCCATACCTCCTGTATCCCGCAGGTCCTGAGCGTTTTGAGGTCATCCGGGTCAGACAGCTTGAACGATTTTTTCCAGAACGGATGGTCCATCCAGCTGCCACTAATCTCGTGAATGAACATCCCAAGCTTTACATCACGCACATTAATTTTTTTCAGCATAACCCATCCACCCGGACATAAGCTTTCCTGCCCGCATTACCCAACGCTGCATGAACACGGGGGCAGCCTCGACACCAGTGGCCTGACAGCCGCTTCAAACAACACATAGCGACAGGCAAAAAAAAGGACGGGCACACGCCCATCCCTTTAACGCCTGGGAGAGAAACTGTCCGCACCTGTCGGAAACAGACGGGGACAAAACGCCAACTGTGCCTCGCACAGCTCAACGTTAACACCAGCGGCACGCGCGAGATTCGCGCCCGGAACACCCGTCAATCAAGCGCCGAGTATGCCTTTCTTGACCACCGGAGCCGCGGCTTTGACCGCTGGTTTCCTGGCGACTGGTTTCCTGGCCACTGCCTTTTTGGCGACTGGCTTCTTGGCTGCCGGTTTCTTGGCCACTGCCTTTTTGGCGACTGGCTTCTTGGCTGCCGGTTTCTTGGCCACTGCCTTTTTGGCGACTGGCTTCTTGGCTACCGGTTTCTTGGCCACTGCCTTTTTGGCGACTGGCTTCTTGGCTACCGGTTTCTTGGCCACTGCCTTTTTGGCG
>WGNQ01000013.1 GCA_016124455.1 Sideroxydans sp.
GATGGTAGCTCATCCGGGGTGAGAGAGGGAGCTACAACTCGTTGACGGCTCGCAAGCCGGCCTCGGTGATGGTAGCTCATCCGGGGTGAGAGAGGGAGCTACAACGAACCCGCCGTCCGCGCCGAGCTGCAAATTATGGTAGCTCATCCGGGGTGAGAGAGGGAGCTACAACAAGAACGGGGTGCGTAAAACAACAATCGGGATGGTAGCTCATCCGGGGTGAGAGAGGGAGCTACAACCCCCAGCGACCTGCTGCGCGTCTTCGGCACATGGTAGCTCATCCGGGGTGAGAGAGGGAGCTACAACAAGAACGGGGTGCGTAAAACAACAATCGGGATGGTAGCTCATCCGGGGTGAGAGAGGGAGCTACAACCTGGGGATGAACCAGCCGAAGCAATGGAAAATGGTAGCTCATCCGGGGTGAGAGAGGGAGCTACAACTTCCCAATAAATGGAGGTATTCGATGACCTATGGTAGCTCATCCGGGGTGAGAGAGGGAGCTACAACGCGAAAAGTGGCCTTTCCGTACGGTTATCTATGGTAGCTCATCCGGGGTGAGAGAGGGAGCTACAACGCGAGCGTGCCGCTGACGCCCAATCGAGTGATGGTAGCTCATCCGGGGTGAGAGAGGGAGCTACAACTCCATGACCGGGGGCGAACCGCTGCCGGCGATGGTAGCTCATCCGGGGTGAGAGAGGGAGCTACAACCCGGACGGCACCCACCTGTTACAAGCGCTCATGGTAGCTCATCCGGGGTGAGAGAGGGAGCTACAACCGATGACGCGAAGGCATTGGAGGATTACGAATGGTAGCTCATCCGGGGTGAGAGAGGGAGCTACAACCTGAATACTGCACAGCAATCGAGGCTTTTGATGGTAGCTCATCCGGGGTGAGAGAGGGAGCTACAACGTATCCTCGTGTCATAGTCTGCCCCAGTGAATGGTAGCTCATCCGGGGTGAGAGAGGGAGCTACAACCGGGCGGAGCGCTGTCCGACGGCATCGTAGATGGTAGCTCATCCGGGGTGAGAGAGGGAGCTACAACGGCTTGCTGTTCATCAATGCTCTGGATTTCATGGTAGCTCATCCGGGGTGAGAGAGCCCTTCCGGCCGCTTCTGTTTTTCCAAATTTGTGGTGACCGCAAAATAAAAACGGGGGCGATTTCCATCGCCCCCGCTTCATCATTGCTGCTTTGCCGCTTACTTGTTCCGGTTCTGGATCATCTCGTGCATGATCGGCGTCAGGATCAGCTCCAGTGCAAAGCTCATCTTGCCGCCGGGCACCACCAGCGTGTTGGTGCGCGACATGAACGAGCCATCAATCATGCTCAGGAAATACGGGAAATCGACACCGTGCGGATCGCGGAAGCGGATCACCACGAAGCTTTCGTCGGGCGTCGGGATGTCGCGCGCGATGAACGGGTTGGAGGTATCCACCGTGGAAACGCGCTGGAAGTTGATATGGGTGCGCGAGAACTGCGGCGTGATGTAGTTGATATAGTCCGGCATGCGGCGCAGGATGGTGTCTACGGTCGCCTCGGCGGAGTAGCCGCGCTCGGCTGCATCGCGATGGATCTTCTGGATCCACTCCAGGTTGACGATAGGCACCACGCCGATCCCCAGGTCCACATAGCGCGTAGCATCGATGTCGCCATGCTTGGCCAGGCCATGCAGGCCTTCGTAAAACAACAGGTCGGAGCCGACGGGAATCGCTTCCCACGGGGTGAACTGGCCGGGGCCGAGGTCGGTACCGAAATGCGCGTTATGCTCCTTGGCTTCCGCATCGCTGTGGATGTAGTAGCGGCGCTGGCAGGCGCCGGTCTCGCCATAGGTCTTGAAGGTTTCCTCGATCTTGTCGAAGTGGTTGGCTTCCGGGCCGAAATGGCTGAACGAGTGGTTGCCTGCCTTGGCGGCCTCGGCCACGGCTGCGCGGAACGCCATGCGGTCCAGGCTGTGCAGGCTGTCGCCCTCGATCACCGCGGCGGTGATTTGCTCGCGGCGGAAGATATTTTCAAAAGCGCGTTTTACGGTGGTGGTGCCGGCGCCGGATGAACCGGTAACGGCAATCACGGGATGTTTGCGTGACATAGTTGAACTCTCCTGAACGGAATTAAAATATTTTGGCCGGCAATTCTAGCAGAATGACTCTGTACAGGCTAACCTAACGACTCACGCCCGGTGCAACAATACCCATCTTCCCGCTCAGGTCGCGGGCCAGCGCCTCAGCTTCGGCACGGCTCGGCAACTGGATGATGCGCAGGCGGTATTTGCCGGCCTGCAGCGGCAAAATACGCACATCGTAGCCCGCCGCACGCAGCGCATCGTAAGCCTCCAATGTTGCCGGTTCACCATCGAGCTCCATCAGGTTGACCTTCCACCTCCCGCCGCTGCGCACCGCGCCCTGACCGGGCGAAATTTCGGTCTCCAACGCCAGTTTGGCAAGTTGCACCTGGTCGATTTTCGCCAGCGGCAACGGCGCAGCACCTTTAGGCATGACAAACGACGTCAACGGCTGATCCATGATGAACGGCGCTTCGTTGCCGTGCGTCACCGAAATCCTGCCTTCTATCAATACCACGAGGTCATCGCCGCTTGCGGCCGCCTTGCCCCAGACATCGGTGCCACGAATACCCAGGGTGGCATTGGCGACCTTGATCGTCACCTGGCGCTCGCGCAGCTTGCCGAGCTGCGAGGTGGTAAAACGGAATGCGCCTTTCACCACGTCCAGCACCGCACTGAATACCGGCTGCGCCTCATGCTGCCGGCCTATGCTGGACAAGTCGAACTCCGCATTCTCGCCGAGCCTGATGTCACTGCCGTCCGCGGATTTGAGCAATACGCGCGAATTCTGGCCGGTAACCAGCACATCGCCGCTACGCAACTCCATACCGACAGCCAGCGGCTGGCGCTGCGCGCCGCGCTCCACCCACGCCGGCATCCTGACGCCGTCGACCACCACATCGGGCACCGCCCATGCCGCATTGGCCAGCAGCAGCCCGCACAAGGCATAAATCAGTTTCATCGCTCTCTCCTATATAATGGCGGCTTACCGAAACAAGACGCCTGACAATCAGGCCAACAGGCAATCAGGGAATCATGCAAGCGCACTACTCACCCAAAGACATCGAAGCCGCCGCCCAGCAACACTGGGAAACCAGCCAGGCATTCCGCGCCGACGAGCAGTCGGCCAAGCCGAAATACTATTGCCTGTCGATGTTCCCCTACCCATCGGGCAAACTGCACATGGGGCATGTGCGCAACTATACCATCGGCGACGTACTGTCCCGTTACCACCGCATGCAGGGTTACAACGTGATGCAGCCCATGGGCTGGGACGCGTTCGGCCTGCCGGCCGAAAATGCGGCGATGGCCAACAACGTGCCGCCGGCCGCCTGGACCTATTCCAACATCGAGTACATGAAGCAGCAGCTCAAGTCGCTGGGCTTGGGCGTGGACTGGTCGCGCGAACTTGCCACTTGCAAGCCCGACTATTACCGCTGGGAACAGTGGTTGTTCACGCGACTGTTCGAGAAGGGCGTGATCTACAAGAAGCTGTCCACGGTGAACTGGGACCCGGTGGACCATACCGTGCTCGCCAACGAGCAGGTGATCGACGGCCGCGGCTGGCGCTCCGGCGCGCTGGTCGAAAAGCGCGAAATCCCGATGTATTTCTTCCGCATCACGCAGTACGCCGAGGAACTCCTGGCCGACCTCGATCAGCTTGACGGCTGGCCCGAGCAGGTCAAAACCATGCAGCGCAACTGGATCGGCAAGAGCTACGGCGTGAGGTTTGCGTTCACTTACGGCGACAATGAGAAGCTGTGGGTCTACACCACGCGTGCCGACACCATCATGGGCGTGACTTTTGTCGCGGTCGCCGCCGAACATCCGCTGGCACTGCAGGCCGCCGCGGGTAATGCCGAACTGGCCGCATTCATCGAGGAATGCAAACAGGGCGGCGTGGCCGAGGCCGACATCGCCACCATGGAAAAGAAGGGCATGGACACCGGCTTCAAGGTCGCCCACCCGCTGACCGGCGAACAGGTGCCGGTGTGGGTCGGCAACTACGTGCTGATGGGCTACGGCGAAGGCGCAGTGATGGCGGTGCCGGCGCACGACGAGCGCGATTTCGGCTTCGCAAAAAAATATGGTCTAGCAATTAAGCCAGTGGTATTACCAGGAGGCCTTACTTCCTCCCAAGGAACCCCTAACCCCTTTTCTCCTACAATGCCAATGGAGCATTTATGGGAAAGAGATTGGCACCCCGCTTTTGAAGCGCATGGTGAATTGTGGAATTCTGGCAAGTACGACGGCCTGAACTACAACGCAGCCGTCGATGCGATCGCCGCCGACCTCAAGGCAAAAGAACTCGGCGACAAGCAGGTGCAGTTCCGCCTGCGCGACTGGGGCATTTCGCGCCAGCGCTACTGGGGCTGCCCGATTCCGATCATCCACTGCCCGAGCTGCGGCGACGTGCCGGTGCCGGACGAGCAATTGCCGGTGGTGCTGCCCGAGGACGTGGTGCCGGACGGCGCCGGTTCGCCCCTGGCCAAGATGCCCGAGTTCTACGAATGCAGCTGCCCGAAGTGCGGCGGCGCAGCAAAACGCGAGACCGACACCATGGACACCTTCGCCGAGTCGTCCTGGTATTACGCCCGCTACGCCAGCCCGAACTGCGACACCGCCATGGTCGACCAGAATGCGGCGCAGCAGTGGCTGCCGGTGGACCAGTACATCGGCGGCATCGAACACGCCATCCTGCACCTGCTGTATGCGCGCTTCTTCCACAAGCTGATGCGCGACGAGGGACTGGTGCCGGGCGACGAGCCGTTCAAGAACCTGCTGACCCAGGGCATGGTAGTCGCACCGACCTTCTATCGCGACCTGGAAGGCGGCAAAAAACTGTGGATCAACCCGGCCGAGGTGGACGTCGAGACCGACGACAGGGGCCGCCCGGTCGGCGCCAAGTTGAAGGCCGACGGCCAGCCGGTAATCATCGGCGGCACCGAGAAGATGTCGAAGTCGAAGAACAACGGCGTCGACCCGCAGGCCATCATCGACCAGTACGGCGCCGATACCGCGCGCCTGTTCATGATGTTCGCCGCCCCGCCCGACCAGCAGCTGGAATGGTCGGATACCGGCGTCGAGGGCTCGTTCCGCTTCCTGCGCCGCGTGTGGAACCTCGCATCCGAACTCGACAACATCGGCCAGGCCGCAGCCAATGGCGGCAAGCTGCCGGATGACGACCAGGCGCTGCGCCGCGACATCCATCTCACGCTGAAGCAGGCGAACTACGACTTCACGCGCCACCAGTTCAACACTGTGGTTTCGGCCGCGATGAAAATGCTCAACGCGCTGGAGAAGGCCAAAGCATCCGCCGACCGCGCCGTGCTCGGCGAGTGCCTGTCCATCCTGCTGCGCCTGCTGTCGCCGATCGCACCACACCTCACGCAGGCGTTGTGGCAGCAGCTCGGTTACGGCGACGGCATCCTCGCCGCCGCCTGGCCGGAAGTGGACGAAGCCGCGCTGGTACAGGACGAAATCGAACTGGTCATCCAGATCAACGGCAAGCTGCGCGGCAGCGTCCGCGTACCGAGCAGTGCCGACAAAGCCGCCATCGAGCAACTCGCACTGGCTACCGACGTCGTGCAAAAACAACTGAATGGCGGCGCCGCCAAGAAGGTGATCGTGGTGCCGGGCCGTTTGATTAACGTGGTGGCCTAATCCCGAGGAGAAAGCAATGCGCGTAGCCCTGTTAGCCATTACCTTGCTGTTAAGTGCCTGTGGCTTCCACCTGCGCGGACATAACCTCAAGGAAGCCGCGTTTGCCTTCCACAGCATATACGTACGTGCGCCGGCGGACACTCCTTTCGTCTCCGCACTGAAAAGCCGACTGGAGCTCTACAAACTCCAACTAGCGCCATCGGCTGATAAAGCCGACCTGACGCTGCAGATTGTTTCCGAATCCGCCGACAAGCAGATTCTCGCGCTAAGCGGCGGTGGACATGTGCGTGAATATCAGTTGCACTACCGTGTTTCATTCCGCGCCTATGACCAGCAACAGCAAGACTGGCTGCCTGCTGGCGAAATCGACCTGCAGCGCGATTTCAATTACGACGACTCGCAGATTCTGGCCAAGGCCCAGGAAGAAGGCATGATCTACCAGGACATGCGCTCGGATGCGGTACAGCAGATCATCTTCCGCCTCAGTCTGGCCAAACCGCCGCCGGACAGCGCGCAATAAATCGGTCGCAGCAATCATGAAACTGTCCGCTGAAGATCTGCCGCGCCACCTGCCCAAGGGGCTTGCACCGCTGTATGTCATCCATGGCGAGGCATTGCTGCTGGCCATCGAGGCAGCCGATGCGATTCGTGCCGCAGCACGTGCGGCAGGCTACGACGAACGCGAAGTGCTGACCGCCGAGCCCGGTTTCAAATGGGCCGCACTGCGCAACAGTGCACAGAGCCTGTCGCTGTTCTCCTCACGCAAAGTGGTGGATTTGCGCATCCCCTCCGGCAAGCCCGGCGTGGAAGGCGCGCAATCGCTGCAGGAGTATTGCGCGCAAATGAACAGCGACATCGTCACGCTGGTCACCCTGCCGCGCCTCGACAAAACCACGCAGAACAGCAAATGGTTCTCCGCCCTGGCAGCGCATGGCGTGGTAATCGCTGCCGAAGACATCTCGCGCAATGCGCTGCCGGCATGGATTGCCGGGCGACTGAAACGCCAGGAACAATCTGCGGATACAGACACGCTGGCATTTCTTGCCAACCGCGTGGAGGGCAACCTGCTTGCCGCCTATCAGGAAATCCAGAAGCTGGCGCTGCTGTTCCCCGCCGGACATCTGTCTTTTGAGCAAGTGAAAGATGCAGTGATGGACGTGGCACGCTACGATGTATTCAAGCTGTCTGAAGCCATGCTGACAGGCGATGCCGCACGTTTTTCGCGCATCCTTGATGGACTGCGTGCGGAAGGTACCGCCACGGTGTTGATCCTGTGGGCATTGACTGAAGATATTCGCACTGTATGCAAGGTGTTGCGCGCCATGCGCCACAGCAGCAACATGGCGGGCGCATTACGCGATGCACGGGTGTGGGGAGTGCGCCAGCAGTCGGTAGAACGTGCAGCACGCCGCCTGAGCCCTGCACTGGCAGGACGCGCCCTGCGCCAGGCCGCATATGTCGACAAGGTTGCCAAGGGACTGCGCCGCGGCGATGTATGGGACGAGCTGTTGCAACTCGGCGTACGCTGCGCGAGAGCGGGGGCGACATGAGCGGCCCGGCACAAGACATCCTGCTGGTCATTTCCAACCTGCCCGACCGCGCCAGCGCCGAGCGGCTCGCCCGAGATTTGATTGAAAAACGCGCTGCCGCCTGCGTCAACATCCTGGGCGAATGTACCTCCGTTTATCGCTGGCAGGAAAAAGTGGATAATGTCAATGAGGTACCACTGTTGATCAAAACCACGCGTAGCGCCTATCCGCGCGTAGAAACAGCTATTCGTGCGCTGCATCCGTATGAACTTCCGGAAATCATCGCTGTCCCTGTAAGCACCGGCCTGCCGGACTATCTGCAGTGGATAGCGCAGGAAACACAACTGCCTGAGACGTAAAACCCACCATAGAATATGAAAATTATGCGCTTGTTATTGTTGTTGATGGCATTGTGCCTGTCCCTGCCATCGCATGCCGATGGATTCCTGTCTTCCCTGTTTGGCGGCAACAAACAGGCTTTTCTCGCGCCGGATGCCGCCTTCGGCCTGGAAGTCAAAGTGCGCGACGGACACACCCTGGTTGCCAGTTTCAACATCGCGCCCGACTATTACCTGTATCGCGACAAGATCCATTTCACCGTTCCCGATGGCGCCAAGGTAACCAGCATCGATATGCCGCCAGGCAAGTTGAAGCACGATGCCAATCTGGGCGACCAGATGGTGTTCCACGAATCGTTTCAGGCCGACATCATTCTGGCCCGCAGCAACAATACGGCACAAAACATCGTGCTGCAGGCCAGTTACCAAGGCTGCAGCGAAAAGGGGTTATGCTACCCGCCAATAGAAAAAACGCTCAACCTCTCCCTGCCTCCGACAACGCCATTGCAGGCTGCGCCCGCCAGTGCCGAACCGCAACAATCCCTGAGCAATGCACCGCAATCCAGCCTGGGCGCACTTGACGAATCGGAAAACAGCCAGATTGCCAAGCTGTTCAGGCAAGGGAACCTCTGGCTGATCCTGTCATTTTTCTTCGGTGCCGGCTTGCTGCTGGCTTTTACGCCCTGCATGTTCCCCATGGTACCCATCCTGTCCGGCATCATCGTTGGACGCGGCCACAAGATTACCCACGCCCACGGTTTCATCCTGTCATTGGCCTACGTGATGGGCATGGCGCTGACTTATGCCGCAGTAGGGGTCGTTGCCGGACTGTCCGGCACGCTGCTGTCCAATGCCCTGCAAACTCCATGGGCCCTGGGCGGATTTGCCTTTATTTTTGTTTTGCTGGCATTGTCGATGTTCGGGTTATATGAATTGCAGCTTCCCGCCGCATTGCAGAGCAAACTGACTGACACCAGCAACAAATTGCACGGCGGCCACTTGTCCGGCGTATTCGTGATGGGTGCGCTATCCGCCATCATCGTCGGCCCCTGTGTCGCCGCCCCCTTGGCCGGCGCACTGTTATATATAGGACAAACCCACGATGCAGTCCTGGGCGGCTCGGCATTGTTCTCCATGGCGCTGGGCATGGGCGTCCCCCTCTTGCTGATCGGCGCCTCTGCCGGCACCCTGTTGCCCAAAGCCGGGGCCTGGATGGAATCGGTCAAGCGCTTCTTCGGCGTACTGCTGCTGGCGGTAGCTATCTGGATCATCTCGCCGATCATCCCGACCGTCACGCAAATGATGATGTGGTCCGCGCTGCTGATTCTTTCCGCCATCTATTTGCGCGCGCTGGATGCCCTGCCGCATACCGCCACCGGCTGGCACAAACTGCTGAAGGGCGTCGGCATCCTCGCGTTGCTGCTCGGCATCGCCTATATGATAGGCGCCCTGTCCGGCGCCCGTGACCCGCTGCGCCCGTTGGGCGCACTGGGCAACAGTGCGCAGGCAGAGACGGCCTCGTCCCTGCCTTTCGTACGGGTAAAAAACCAGGCCGAGCTGGACGCACGCGTTGCACAGGCCCGGGGCAAATACGTCATGCTGGATTACTATGCCGACTGGTGCGTGTCATGCAAGGAAATGGAGCGCTTTACTTTTAGCGACCCCAGGGTACGCGCTAAACTGAAAAATATCATCCTGCTGCAAGCTGACGTTACCGCCAACAATGCGGACGACAAGACCTTGCTGGCACAGCATGAGCTGTTCGGGCCGCCCGCCATCCTGTTTTTTGATACGCAGGGCAAAGAGCGCACCGAGCAGCGCGTAATCGGCTATCAGGATGCCGCGCAATTCCTGGCCTCCCTGGAAAACGTCGGCCTGTAACCCGGGCAACCCTTACCAGGCTATCTCCCGCAAAAATCTGGACAACTTCACTTAATTTGGGCAAACTGCGCGCCATGAGAAACATCTTGGTACTGCATGGCCCCAACCTGAATCTGCTCGGCACACGCGAGCCGGATGTATATGGTCACGTCACGTTGAACGAAATTAACGGGAAGTTGCAGCAATTAGCCAGCGACAACGGCGCAACGCTCTCGTACTTCCAGAGCAATGCGGAAGCCGCACTGGTTGAACGCGTGCAACAGGCGCGCATTGATGGCACTACTTTCATTATTATCAATCCAGCCGCCTTTACCCACACCAGCGTATCCCTGCGTGATGCACTGGCCGCTGTTGCCATCCCGTTTATCGAAGTACATCTTTCCAATATATTCGCCCGCGAAGCATTCCGCAGGGAATCCTATTTTTCCGACCTGGCCGTTGGCGTTATCAGCGGACTGGGCGCCACCGGTTATGAACTCGCGCTGCAATATGCGCTACACACCCCCTCCTAGGAGCCTGTCAACTATGGATCTACGTAAACTCAAGACATTGATCGAACTTGTGGAAAGTTCCGGCATCGCCGAACTGGAAATCAGCGAAGGCGAAGAGCGCGTGCGCATTACGCGCTCCATCAATTCAGCCGTACAACATGTGTATGCCGCACCGCAGCAGATGGCACCCGCGGCACCCACAGCCGCCGTTCCGGCTGAAGCTCCCGCCGTTGCGGCCGAGCCTGCCGCCGTGGAAGGCCATGTTGTTAAATCGCCCATGGTCGGCTCTTTTTACCGCTCTGCCTCACCCGGTGCCAAGCCATTCGTGGATATCGGCCAGAACGTGAATGCAGGTGACACGCTGTGCATCATTGAGGCCATGAAGCTGCTGAATGAAATCGAAGCCGACAAATCGGGCGTCATCAAGGCCATCCTGGTCGAAAACGGCCAGCCGGTAGAATTCGGCCAACCGCTGTTCATCATCGGCTAAGTTGTTCCAGCACGAATTCTCGACCTGCCACCCAGCCGGAAATGCCCGCCATGTTTGAAAAAATCCTTATTGCAAACCGGGGCGAAATCGCCCTGCGCATCCAGCGCGCTTGCCGCGAAATGGGCATCAAGACCGTAGCCGTCCATTCCGAGGCCGATGCCGATGCCAAGTATGTCAAGCTTGCCGACGAATCGGTCTGCATCGGCCCCGCGCCATCCAGCCAGAGCTACCTGCACATTCCGGCAATTATCAGTGCCGCAGAGGTCACCGACGCGCAAGCGATCCACCCGGGTTACGGCTTCCTCTCGGAAAATGCCGACTTTGCCGAACGCGTCGAAAAAAGCGGCTTCGTATTCATCGGGCCGCGTGCCGAAACCATCCGCCTGATGGGAGACAAGGTTTCCGCCAAGAGTGCAATGAAAAAAGCTGGCGTACCCTGCGTACCCGGTGTTGAGGGCGCGCTGCCAGCCGATCCTGCAGAAATCATCAAGATCGCGCGCAGCATTGGCTATCCGGTAATTATCAAGGCATCCGGCGGCGGCGGCGGGCGGGGCATGCGCGTGGTACACACCGAGGCCGCACTGCTCAATGCGGTGACCATGACCCGCACCGAAGCCCAGGCAGCGTTCAACAATCCCATGGTGTACATGGAAAAATTCCTGGAGAACCCGCGCCACATCGAAATCCAGATTCTGGCCGACCAGCACGGCAACGCGGTGCACCTCGGCGAACGCGACTGTTCGATGCAGCGCCGCCACCAGAAAATCATCGAGGAAGCCCCGGCACCTCTGCTCAATGTACGCCTGCGCAACAAGATCGGCGAACGCTGTGCCGAAGCCTGCCGCAAAATAGGCTACCGCGGCGCCGGCACTTTCGAGTTCCTGTACGAGAACAACGAGTTCTACTTCATCGAAATGAATACCCGCGTGCAGGTTGAACATCCGGTGAGCGAAATGATCACCGGCATCGACATCGTACAGCAGCAGATCCGCATCGCCGCCGGAGAGCGTCTGAGTTTCAAGCAGAAAGACATCCAGTTCAAGGGGCACGCTATCGAGTGTCGCGTCAACGCCGAACACCCTTACAAGTTCACCCCCTCGCCCGGGCGCATCACCACCTGGCATACGCCTGGCGGCCCCGGCATCCGCGTTGACTCCCACGTCTATGCCAACTATTTCGTTCCACCGCACTACGACTCGATGATCGGCAAGATCATTGCCTATGGCGACACCCGCGACCAGGCCCTGGCCCGGATGCATACGGCACTGTCTGAAATGGCGGTACAGGGTATCGAAACCAATATCCCGCTGCATCAGGAACTGATCCAGGATGCCGCATTCATGCGCGGCGGCACCAGCATTCACTATCTGGAACAAAGGCTGGCCGAGCGCACCAAGGGGAAATAGGCATGTCCTGGCTTACGCTCACGGTAAACGCCGATGCGCACGATGCGGAGGCGCTGAGCGAAGCCTTGCTGGAACTCGGTGCACTGTCCGTGGATGTACATGATGCACTGGCCGACACCCGCGAGGAACGGCCAATCTTCGGTGAGCCAGGCGAACCGCCCCCGCCGCTATGGGAGCATAACCGCCTCACTGCACTGTTCGAATCCGGCGCCCCGGTTGAGGCCTTGTTGCAACAAGCCGCAACCACTGCCGGCTTGCCACAAATTCCGCAACACCAGATCGCAACACTGGAAGACAACGACTGGGTACGCATCACCCAGGCACAGTTCGACCCCATCCGCATTTCGCAGCGACTGTGGATCGTGCCAACCTGGCATACCCCGAGCGACCCTTCGGCCATCAACATCGTGCTTGATCCCGGCATGGCCTTCGGCACCGGCAGCCATCCCACCACCCAGCTCTGCCTGCGCTGGCTGGATGCAAACCTCCAAGGTGGCGAAAGCGTGCTGGACTATGGCTGCGGCTCGGGCATCCTCGCCATCGCCGCACTCAAGCTCGGTGCGGCGCGCGCCATCGGCGTGGACGTAGACCCGCAGGCGGTGCAGGCAAGCAAAGACAATGCACTGGCCAATCAGGTTGAAGCGGAATTCCACCTGCCTGACAGCGCCCCGCCAATCCAGACCGACATTGTCATTGCCAATATTCTGACCAACCCACTCAAGATGCTCGCCCCGCTGCTTGCGGGTTCGGCCCGTCAGGGCGGACAAATTGTACTGTCGGGCATTCTGCGCGAACAGTCTGAAGATGTGGCGGCAATCTATGGACAATGGTTTGACCTGAGGCCACCCATCGTGGAAGATGGCTGGGTGTGTTTATCCGGGGTAAAAAGATGAGCGCAGTTACCCAATGTCCAGAATGCGGCACCCGCTTCAAAGTCAGCCAGGAACAACTGGATGCGCATCAGGGCATGGTGCGCTGCGGCCGTTGCCACGCTCCCTTCAACGCCATGGAGCATTTGCACAACGGCGAACCCAGCCCGCAACTTGATTTGCCCATCATGGCATCGCCGGCTGAGGAATCCCGCGAAACAGCCGCCGAGGCGACACCCGCCGAATCCGTCCAGAACAGAAATGAAGTGCCCGCCCCCCCAGCGCTGGATGAGGACAACCTTGATCATCTGGTTATGACCGCGCAGGAAGAACCCCTGCCTGCAACCGACGAAGAAATCCTCGCCGCAATGCCGAAGAAAAAACGCCCCGTCTGGCCGTGGGCTGTTGCCGGCACCTTGCTGCTGCTTGTCCTGCTGGCGCAGGCAATGTATTTCTTCCGCGTCGAGCTTGCCGCACGCATGCCGGGTTTGAAACCGGTGCTGGTTGGCTATTGCCGCCTGCTGCAGTGCAGCGTTCCCCTGCCGCGGGATGCCGACCTGATGAGCATCGAGACATCCGACCTGGAAGCAGACCCGGCACAAGCCAGCGTAATCACGCTCACTGCAACACTGCGCAACAATGCACCTTACGCGCAGGCCTATCCCGATCTCGAACTCACACTCAACGACATTAACGACAAACCGGTAGCGCGGCGCATTTTCCATCCCGCTGAATACCTGCAGAAGGGCTCCGATGAAAAAAGCGGCCTGGCCGGCAAGCGCGAGCTCGGCATCAAAGTGAACCTCGATACCACCAACCTCAAGCCGTCCGGCTACCGGTTGCTGCTGTTTTATCCCAATTAAACAGCCCATCCGGCCTGCTTGCCGCCTGTCGCGCTCTTCGGTATAGTCGCACTTGCCGTTCAGGCCAATGGAAGAGCGTGCTGCCCGTTTCCACGGAGCACCGCCGAAGGCGCAACACCCGTAACCGCTCAGGCTAAAGAACCATTGGATTAGGCAAATCTGGAGAGCGTCATTGAATTGACCACCGAAGGGGCACGCGGCGACGCCGTAATCTCTCAGGTACCGAGGACAGATGGGGGCGAGGCAATATTGCCTCGCCTTTGTTTATTTCAGTTCCGGTCGGCCTGCAGGCAAGCCCGCACTGAAACCCTGTTTTCAGAAAGAGAATCATGACGCTCAAGCAAACTCCTCTCAACGCGGCCCATCGTGCAATGGGCGCCAAAATGGTCGATTTCGGCGGCTGGGACATGCCGGTGAACTACGGCTCGCAAATCGACGAACACCACAAGGTGCGCAACGATTGCGGCATGTTCGATGTATGCCACATGCGCGTAGTCGACATAAAAGGGAATGGCGTACGCGCTTTCCTGCGCTATCTGCTGGCAAACAATGCCGACAAGATCACCCTGCCGGGCAAGGCGCTCTACTCCGCCATGCTGCGTCCGGACGGTGGCGTGATCGACGACCTGATCATCTACTTCATGACTGAGCAATGGTTCCGCGTCGTAGTCAACGCGGGCACTGCTGACAAAGACATTGCCTGGATGCGCGAGCAAGCTGCCACGGCCTCACCGCAACTCAGCATTACTTCGCGCGACGACCTGGCGATGGTTGCCATACAGGGGCCGAATGCGCGCAGCAAGGTATGGCAGGTACTGCCGCGAACCCGGACAGCCACCGAAGGCCTGCAGAACTTCCAGGCGGCGGACTGCGGCGAATATTTCATTGCCCGCACCGGTTACACCGGCGAGGACGGTTTCGAGGTGATGCTGCCCAAGGAAAAGGTCGAGGCATTCTGGCAGGCGCTCAACCAGGCAGGCATCCCTCCCATCGGCCTCGGCGCACGCGACACATTGCGCCTGGAAGCCGGCATGAACCTGTATGGCCAGGACATGGACGAAAGCATCAGTCCGCTCGAAGCCGGCATGGCCTGGACTGTCGACCTGAAGAGCGAGCGCGACTTCATCGGCAAGGCGGCGCTGCTGGCAAATCCGCCGACGCGCAAGCTGGTCGGCCTGGTGCTGCTGGATCGCGGCGTACTGCGCGGACACCAGAAGGTCGTCACCGCACATGGCGACGGCGAAATCACCAGCGGCAGTTTTTCCCCCACGCTGGAAAAATCCATTGCCCTCGCGCGCGTGCCGAACGCCGTACAGATCGGCGATGCAGTACAAGTCTCGATACGGGATAAACTGCTCGCAGCACAGGTAGTGAAATATCCGTTCGCGCGCAACGGCAAGGGCCTGATCTAATTTCTTCGTTTATCTTAAGGACACCATCATGAGCATTCCAAGCAACCTGAAATACACCGCCTCCCACGAATGGGTCAAAGCCGAAGCCGACGGCAGCATCAGCATCGGCATCACCCAGCATGCACAGGAACTGCTGGGCGACATGGTATTTGTGGAAAGCCCGGCTGTCGGCCGCAAACTCACGGCAGGTGAAGAATGCGCGGTAGTGGAATCGGTCAAGGCCGCTGCCGATGTGTATGCGCCGGTGGCCGGCACGGTCATCGAGGTCAACGGCGAGCTGGACGCGGCACCGGAGAAAATCAACGAAGACCCCTATGGTGCCTGGATGTTCAAGATCAGGCCTGACAACACAGCCGACATGGATGCCTTGATGGATGCTGCGGCATATCAGGCACACGTCGATAGCGAAGCACACTGACGCAACCCGCACCGCCTGAATGACGCCGGGAGGCCCGGCCTCATTCGCCAAGTTGCGTGCCCGCAATCACTACTTGCCACATTCGATTTAACAGGAAGAATCATGCCCTTCATCCCTCACACCGAACCGGACGTTGCAGCGATGCTCGCCAGCATCGGAGCCCCCGACATTGATGCGTTGTTCGACGAAATCCCGGCCGCACTGAGAGCCGGCAAGCTTACCCAGGTGCCTGCCGGCATGAACGAAATGCAGGTCACGCGCCTGATGAGCGAACGCGCATCGCTCGATACTCCGCTGCTCAACTTCATCGGCGCCGGCGCCTACGAACACCATATCCCGGCCGCAGTCTGGCAGATCGCCACACGCGGCGAGTTCTACTCCGCCTATACGCCGTACCAGGCCGAAGCCAGCCAAGGCACACTGCAGGTGCTGTACGAGTACCAGACCATGATGGCCTCGCTTACCGGAATGGATGTGTCCAACGCCAGCTTGTACGATGGCGCGTCCGGTCTCGCCGAAGCGATCCTGATGGCGGTGCGCACGCACAAAACCTCGCGTCGCGTGCTGCTGCCGGCGACGGTCAGCCCGATCTACCGCAGCGTGGTGCAAAGTGTCGTAAAACTGCAGGATATCGAACTGATCGACGTCCCCTTCGATGCTGCAACCGGCACCATAGCCCTCGACGCCCTGCAACGACATGCGGGCAGCGACATTGCCGCACTGGTCATTCCGCAGCCGAATTTCTTCGGCGCACTGGAAAATGTCGATGCGCTGACTGACTGGGCACATGCACAGAATGCGCTGGCCATCGCACTGGTGAACCCGTTGACACTGGCGCTGCTGAAGGCGCCGGGCAACTGGGGCGGCAAGGGGGCAGACATTGCCGTCGGCGATGGCCAGCCGCTCGGCGCACCGCTGTCCAGCGGCGGCCCGTATTTCGGCTTCATGTGCTGCAAGCAGGCACTGGTGCGGCAAATGCCCGGCCGCATCATCGGACGCACCGTCGACCTCGAAGGCAAGGTCGGCTTCACCCTGACGCTGCAGGCACGCGAGCAGCATATCCGCCGCGCCAAGGCCACCTCGAATATCTGTTCCAACCAGGGGCTGGTCGTCACCGCCGCAACCATACATATGGCCTTGCTCGGCGTGGATGGGCTGCGCCGCGTAGCGGCTGCCTCGCATGCCAACACCCAGGCATTGTCGGCACTGGCAAGCGGCGTACATGGCGTGAAGCGCCTGTTCAACGCACCGCATTTTCATGAGGTCGTACTGCAGCTGGCCAAGCCGGTGCACGAGGTGCTGAAAAAAATGCAGGGACAGGGTGTGCTGGGCGGCTACGACCTGTCTGCGCACTACCCCCAGCTCGGCAATGCGCTGCTGGTTTGCGCCACCGAAACCAAGACTGCCGAAGATTTGCAACGCTATGTGGACGCTTTGCGCCACGCACTCAGCTAGGAGAGGCTCGCATGTTGATTTTTGAACACTCCCGTCCAGGCCGCTGCAACACGGCACAGGCTCCCGATCATGCCGCCACAACCAGCGGCATCCCCGCCGCGCTGTTGCGCCAGGACACCCCGCTGCTGCCCGAGGCTTCCGAGATGGATGTCGTACGCCATTACACGCGCCTGTCGCAGCAGAATTTTTCCATCGATACCAACTTCTACCCGCTCGGCTCCTGCACCATGAAGTACAACCCGCGCGCCTGCAATTCGCTGGCGTTGCTGCCCAACTTCCTGGCACGCCATCCGCTGGCTCCCGAAAGCACCGGACAGGGCTTCCTCGCCTGCCTGTATGACCTGCAGGAAATCCTGAAAGATGTGACCGGTATGGCCGGTGTCTCGCTCACGCCGATGGCCGGGGCACAGGGCGAGTTCGCGGGCATTGCGATGATCCGCGCCTACCACGATGCGCGCAATGACAGCGCACGCCGGGAAATCATCGTGCCGGATGCCGCGCACGGCACCAACCCTGCCACCGCGGTAATGTGCGGTTACACCGTGAAAGAGATCCCGACCGATGCCAATGGCGACGTCGATCTCGATGCGCTGCGTGCCGCGGTCGGCCCGCAGACTGCAGGACTGATGCTGACCAATCCTTCCACGCTGGGCGTGTTCGAGCAGCAGATACAGCACATCCAGAAAATCGTGCACGACGCGGGCGGCCTGCTGTATTACGACGGCGCCAACCTCAATGCGATTCTGGGCAAGGTAAAGCCCGGCGACATGGGTTTCGACGTGATCCACATGAACCTGCACAAGACCTTCTCCACGCCGCACGGCGGCGGTGGGCCCGGCGCCGGCGCAGTGGGCGTGGCAAAACGCCTGTTGCCGTTCATGCCGATCCCGGTTGCCGGCAAGGAAGGCGACGTTTATCGCTGGCTGACGGAAAAGGACCTGCCGCAATCCATCGGCCGCCTCTCTGCCTGGATGGGCAACGCCGGCGTGCTGCTGCGCGCCTACGTGTATGCGCGCATGCTGGGTGCGGAAGGCATGCATCGCGTCGCCGATTTTGCCACGCTGAATGCCAACTACCTGATGGCGGAACTGCAGAAGGCCGGCTACACCGTTGCCTTCCCCAAGCGCCGCGCCAGCCACGAATTCATCGTATCCGCGAAAGAACTCAAGGATGCTACCGGCGTCTCCGCCATGGATATCGCCAAGCGCCTGCTGGACAAGGGCTTCCACGCACCGACCACATACTTCCCGATGCTGGTGGCCGAATGCCTGCTGATCGAGCCGACCGAAACGGAATCGAAGGAAACCATGGACGCCTTCGTTGCCGCGATGAAGGAGATACGCGCCGAGGCCTTTGCCGATGCCGCCATGGTCAAGGGTGCACCTTATACCCAGCCGGTACGCCGACTGGATGACGTGAAAGCAGCACGCGAACTCGATCTCGCCTGGAAACCCTGATTCCCGCCTGATGCAACACCGCTGTCATAATCAACCCGCACAATTGCGGGTTGGTTCATTTCAGGAGTTACCCAGTGGAAAGTCCATACAAAGGCAAGACCGGCATCAGACGTCTGATGAATGCATTCGGGTATTCGCTGGCAGGCTTTCGCGCCGCCTACAAACATGAAGACGCCTTCCGCCAGGAAGTATTGCTTGCCATTATCATGGTGCCGCTGGCGCTGTGGTTGCCGGTCGGCAACCTCGGCAAGGCCATGATGATCGCCAGCGTATTGCTGGTCATCGTGGTCGAGCTGCTCAACTCTGCTGTCGAAGCCACCGTGGACCGCATTTCACTGGACAGCCACGACCTTGCCAAACGCGCCAAGGACATCGGCAGCGCAGCAGTGCTGGTGAGCCTGATCAACGTGCTGGTGGTATGGGGACTGGTGCTCATGGCATAGGCTGCTTACGCAGCCGCGATCAACTGCTTTCCGGGGATGCCGTCGAGAACAGGGACAGGTTCACGGCCCCCTCAATCTCTTCCGTAAACAGCCATACATTATTGCGCCCCGCATGTTTGGCCGCATACAGGGCCTGGTCGGCCTGGTGCAACAGTTCATCTATGCTTGCAATGGATGGCTGCAGGCTGGCAATACCGATCGACACGGTTAACTGCAGCTGCTCGCTCCGCTCCAGGTAAACCCGCATGTCGGCGACAACCTGGCGCAACCTTTCGCCCACCTCCAGTGCCTGGATGGAATCGGTTTGCGGCAGGATGATGGCGAACTCCTCGCCCCCGAAACGGCCGGTAACATCCACTTCACGCAACGTCTTCCGGCAATAATCGGCCAGGTTCTGCAGTGCAACATCCCCCGCTCTGTGGCCGTAGGTGTCGTTGATCTTCTTGAAATAATCCACATCCAGCAATAGCAGCGAGAGCGGGCTGCCGTAACGCACTGCACGCGCCAGCTCCTGCTCTGCCAGCTCCATGAAATGACGGCGGTTGGCAAGCCCGGTAAGCGGGTCGGTATTTGCCCTGATTTGCAATTCCCGCTCCATCTTCTTGCTTTCCGTAATGTCCATCACAATGGAAAACAGCAGCGTCCGCCCCGACACGTCGATCGGGGACGCATAGACATTGACCATGCGGAATTCGCCATTGATCAGCCGGTGGGTGAAAACAAAATGCTTTTGCTCTTCATGCAGTGCACGCTGCATATCGGCCGCCACCTCCTCTTCCGGCAGCTTGTTGATCTGGCCGATGCGCATGGTCCGGAGCACATCCTCGGACTGGCCGTAGAAATCCGCCGCCGCCCGGTTTGCGTCTACGATCCTGCCGCTGTCGGGATCGATCAGCAACATGACGGAACTGTGTTCCCTGAACATGCTGCGAAAACGTTCCTCGCTCTGGCTCACCACATCCCTGACATCATTCTTTTCGCGGATCGTGGTGGCCAGCGCCATGCCGATAGCCGCCATTTCCAGCGCATAGACCCAGAACTTGATCACATCGGGCCTGCTCATGTCCCGGCCAAAATGGCCGGCTCCCAGCCACATCCCCATCCATGCCTGTATCAGCACCAGCAGAATGACAAGCAATACGCCATGCCGCCCGAAACGAACACCTGCCCAGGCAACAAAAATGAACATCAGGTACGCCTCGGCATATTGGCCACCGGCATTGTGGAACCAGTCAAGAAAAACCGCCTGCCCACACAGAAATGCCAGGCCGAGCAGCAGCAGGAACTCAACGGCCCGCTCCCGCCGGAACCAGGCCATCTGGGGGCGTCGCCAGATCAGGATCAAGGGCGTCACCAGCACGATACCGAACATATCACCCATCCACCATTGCAACAGCGCCACAGGAACTGCCTGCGCCGGCAACGCCCCGCTGGCGAACAGGACGGCAATCCCGCTGGCAGCACTTATCCACGGACTGACAACTCCAGCCAGCAATAACCTCAGAAAATCCTTCTTGCGCCGCAAGGAGGCATCGAACCGGTTCGCAGAGGTCAGCAGCCAGACGGCAAACAGTGGCTCCAGCACATGGCCCACTGCCATGAAGAATGAAACCGCCGCAGGTTGCCCGGCAAGGAGGCCCTGCAGGTAAGCACCGGCCCAGATAGCAGGCCAGTATTTCCTGCCGCCGATAAGCAGAGCTGCCAAGGCCAGGCCGCTGGGGAACCACATGAGGCTGGCGGCATCACCCTTGGCAGTGAATGCCAGGCCGACTTTGGCCAGCAGTATATAAAGGAACGCCACCAGGCACAGCCGCGGCCAGTCCGCCCAGCGATATGCCATGAGCTTGCTCATGCATTACCTGCCATATTGGGGAAACAGGCGATAGAGAAAAGCAGAATCCTGGCGAGACGTTCCATATTCCAGCCACCCCCGACTGGGAAGAGATGTCATATCCAGGAACGAATCCGCAGGCAACAGCGGAACACTGTCTTGATGGCTCCCGCCTGGGTCAGGAGCCGATGAAACATGAAACTGAAACTTAAGTGTCGAAGCTTAACGTTAAACGGCCCGCAACGCCACATTCATAATGTTCATCCAGTACTTCCAATATCGCACCCAAGACAGTGCCGCACCAACGCTTCACCAATTCTTCAAAAAAGATTCACTAAAATTTCATGTACGCGCTGCACCATGCGCGTCATGAATACACCAGACCTCAACCTGCACCTCCACGAGCCTTTGCCCCCGACGCAGTTGCGGGTAGCGATGGTGACCGAGACCTATCCTCCCGAAGTGAATGGCGTTGCCATCACCATCGGACGCATGGTGCATGGCCTGCGCCAGCGCCAGCACCACATCCAGATGATCCGGCCACGCCAGCACAAGCAGGATGTCGCACTGCAGGAAAGCGGCTATGAGGAAACCCTGGTAGGCGGCATGCCGATTCCCGGCTATCCCGAACTGAAATCCGGCCTGCCCGCGAAAGGCAGGCTGCTGCGCCTGTGGCAGCAACAACGCCCGGACATCGTGCACATCGCCACCGAAGGACCACTGGGATGGTCGGCAATGTCTGCCGCGCGCAAGCTGGGTATTCCCATCAGCACCGATTTCCACACCAATTTCCACAGCTACACCAAGCATTACGGCATCGGCCTGCTGAAGAAGCCGATTGCAGCCTACCTGCGCCACTTCCACAACAAGACCGACTGCACCATGGTGCCGACCTCTTCATTGCAGCAGGAACTGGAACAAGACGGCTACAAGGATGTGCTGGTGGTATCGCGCGGCGTGGATGCCGCACTGTTCCATCCCTCGAAGCGCAGCGAGGAATTGCGCAAGTCGTGGGGAGCCGGTGACGACACGCAGGTCGTGATGCTGGTAAGCCGTATCGCGCCGGAAAAGAACCTGCCGGTCGTGATTGCCGCATTCGAGCAGATGCGCGCGGCCAATCCCGACATCCTGCTGGTAATGGTAGGTGACGGCCCGGCACGCGCCGAACTGGAAAAACAGCATCCGCACGTAATTTTCGCCGGCATGCGCACCGGCGAAGACCTCGCTGCACATTTTGCCTCGGGCGACATTTTCCTCTACCCCAGCCTGACCGAGACCTATGGCAACGTCACCGTGGAAGCGATGGCCAGCGGACTGGCCACCATAGCCTACGACTATGCCGCCGCACGCCAGCACATCCGGCACGACGTGAACGGGTTGCTGGCACCGTACGACGACACGCCCGCATTCATCGCCCAGGCCAGAGCATTGGTAACCGATGCGGAGCGTATCCAGCGCTTGCGTAACGAGGCGCGCAGCACGGTGGAAGAGTTGACCTGGGAACACATCCTGGGACAGCTGGAAACGGTGCTGGTCAATCTCGTGCATGCCCAGGGAGCAAAACATGTCCAGAACGAGCTATCCGCTGCAACAGATTAATCGCTGGGACGTGGCGCTGTGCGAATTCTGCAACCGGCAGAGCCGCAGCCTGTCCGTGCGCAACCTGTTTCGCATCGCCAGCCGCCTCGGCGATGGCGTGTTCTGGTACACGCTGATGATCGTGCTGCTGTTGCGTTACCAGGCGGCGGCACTGCCGGCAGTGATCCACATGCTGCTGGTCGGCCTGACCTGCACTGCCATCTACAAGCTGGTCAAACACAAGACGTTGCGCCCGCGCCCGTTCAACGTCTATCCCAGCATCGTGTGCATGGGCAAGACGCTGGACCAGTTCAGCTTTCCCTCCGGCCACACCCTGCACGCCGTCGGCTTCAGCATCGTTGCGGTTTTCTATTTCCCCGCGCTGATCTGGCTGGTACTGCCGTTCAGCATTCTGGTCGCAGTGTCTCGCCCGGTGCTCGGGCTGCACTACCCGAGTGACGTGCTGGCTGGTGCGCTGATCGGCACCGCAATCGCCCTGCCGTCATTCGCTTTCGTTTAATCGCTTTATTCCCCGTTGCCCCATGAAAAACCTGACACTACAGAACCAATTACGCCTGATGAATGCGCTGTCGCTGGCCGGCATGCTGCTGGTGATTTTATTTGCCGTCATCAACCTCAGCCATTTGCGCAAGGAATTCGATGCCTACCAGTCCAAACAGGCCATGGACAAAAACCTGATCGAGATCAAGGCAACGGCGCTCTCCATCAGCCGCGCCGACCCGATCCTGGCGGAAACGGAAACCCAGCTCAAGGCGACCGACAAGGAAATCCAGGAATGGCAGGCGCAGATCCTCGGCCTCACCAGCGATGCCGCCTTCCACGACAAAATGGCTGCCATATCGAAGCACTGGGCGGGATACGTGAAAGGATTCCAGGGCGCGATCAAGATTGCCTCGACCAGCCCTTCCGACGCACTGCAAATCCCGGACTCGCTTTATTCCATGCATCTGGAACCCATGGTGCACGACCTGGATGCACTGGTCGCCAGCAACAAGCAGACTGAAATTGCCTCGCGCGCGCGAATCGCCAGCGCGGTCAACAGCATCCTGTGGGTCGTACTGCTGCCACTGGCGCTGGTCGGCGGCCTGGTTACCGTGTTCCAGACCCTGTTCAGCCAGAGCCTGCGCAAGCGCATTGGCGACATCGCGGCCGAGGTCAATCACCTGCATGAAGGCGACCTGAGCCGCCGCCTGCCGGCCAGCAAGAAAGACGAAATCGGCCAGATGGCCGCCGCCATCAATGGCTTCATCGCACGGTTCGAGAACATCCTGCGCGACGTCCACGAGTCTGCCGACCAGACCCAGAAAACCGCGCACGGCATCAGCGACATGACCCATTCGGTCACTTCAAATGCCAAGATCCAGTCGGACAAGGTACTGCAAGTCAGCGCCGCCATCGGACAGATGGGCTACACCATCAAGGAGATTGCGACCAATACTGCGAGTGCGTCGAATGCCGCCAACGAAACCATGTCACTGGCCCGTACCGGCAGCGAAACCGGTGCGCTCACCATCAGTGCGTTGCGCCGCATCGACGATACCGTCAGTCTGTCGGCGCGTACCCTGTCTGATCTCGATGCCGCGATACAGCGCATCGGCACGGTCAGCAACATGATCAAGAACATCGCCGAACAGACCAACCTGCTCGCGCTGAATGCGGCCATCGAGGCCGCGCGTGCGGGTGACCACGGGCGCGGCTTTGCCGTGGTGGCAGACGAGGTGCGCAAACTGTCCGAACGCACCACTGCATCGACTGCAGACATCACCAAGATCGTGGAGACCATACAGACCAGCACGGCAGAAGCCTCACAGGCAATGATGCTGGCCAAGGAAGAAGTGGTGCGCGGCGTGAGCCACGGCGAGGACATGGGGAAACTGGTCAGGAAAATAGAGGACTCGGTGCGCATCGTCACCAAAATGATGAACCAGATCGCAACCGCCACCGAGGAGCAATCCTCCGCCGGTGACCATATCACGCGCAACATCGATTCGGTTGCCACCATCAGCGCCTCTACCGCAGCGGACATTGAGCACTCGCGCAATGCCATGCTGCAGCTGGCAGACACCTCCAAGGCACTGCATGCGGCAGTAAGCCAGTTCAAACTGGCTCAGGCTGTCTGAGCAGGATTCGCGACTTCCGGGAAGCCGGGAAATCAGGTTTCGGCAAAAATATCCTGCGGCAGCGGGATACGGTGGCGCAACTCCCACTGGGAGGCCTGGTTGATCCGTTCGCGCGTGGTTTCGACGCACAGCGGCTCGGCATCCCACTGCGGGTCTTCCCCATCCAGAATACGGTTGATGTGCCCCAGCCGCACAGCCGTCTCGCTCAGGTAATAGTTAAAGCGACGCTTCGAACCCACATCCAGCAACCGCGCCGTTTGATAGCACAACTGCGGAATGCCGCTGCTGCGCAGCCGGGCATCGGCCCTGGCCAGGCATGACAGGGTGCGCCTGGCAATCTGGCTGCTGCAGCCGAAGTGGCGGGCGACATACTGCGCCAGCTCATGCTCGTTCTGCCGCAACAGCTCCCCCGGACGCGCGAACAAATGCGTACTGACATGAAAGTCCATCGCCCATTCCACGGCCACATGCGTCACCAGCGGGATGTCCAGCCACATTTTTTCATGTGCCGGGACGAAATGATTATGCGCAATCACATCGACCAGCAGGTGGCTGGCATAGCCGAGCGCCAATGCATATTCCGCATCGCTGCTCGCATTATCCAGCAGGATCCGCGGGTTCTCCCAGCGGTGCGTGTCATTCAGTTTGTGCGTACCGAAGTGTTTGCCCAGCAGCGACAGGTCGGGCAGGCAAGCGCCGGCCAGCACCAGCTGCGGGAAATGCTTGACCGCGCGACGGTAACGGGAATCTGTAAAAGGTACTGCCCACAGCAACAGCTGGGCAAAGTAGATGTGGGTATACAGGCCCCAAGCATGCGCATCCGCACTGTATAGCAGCAGCGGAATCAGCCAGCGCCAGTGAACAAGCAGTTTTCGCATGCGCGCAGTTTCGCCGCCGCGTGCGAAGTTTTCATGAAGGCAGGATGATTTTATTGTGACAGTGCCATCGCAGCCGGTTCCGGCCGAACTGCTATAATCTGCGCTCCGTTATCCGAAAAATCAGGCAACCGAATATGCACACCCTCATCTGCGGCTCCATGGCCTACGACACCATCATGGTGTTCCCCGACCAGTTCAAGAACCACATCCTGCCCGAACAGGTCCACATCCTGAACGTGGCTTTCCTGGTGCCGCAGATGCGCCGCGAATATGGCGGCTGTGCCGGCAACATCGCCTACAACATGAAGCTGCTCGGCGGCCACCCGCTGATCATGGCGACCGTCGGCGACGACTTCGATGCCTACGCCACACGCCTGGACCGGCTGGACATTTCCCGTGCGCACATCCGCCACGTACCGGACAGCTTCACCGGCCAGGCATTCATCACCACCGACCTCGACGACAACCAGATCACCGCATTCCATCCGGGAGCGATGGGATTTTCCGAATACAACCATGTCAGCGATGCCAAAGACGTAACACTAGGCATCGTATCGCCGGACGGCCGCACCGGCATGCTGCAACATGCGACCGAATTCCGGCAGGCCGGCATCCCGTTCATCTTCGACCCGGGCCAGGGCATGCCCATGTTCTCCGGCCCCGAATTGCTGAACTTCGTCGAACAGGCAACATATGTCACGGTCAACGACTACGAAGCCAAGCTGCTGCAGGACAAGACCGGCAAGACCATCGAAGAACTCGCAAAACACGTGCAGGCTCTGATCGTCACGCTCGGCGCCCAGGGTTCGATAATCTATGCCAACGGCAAGGAGATCAGCATCCCGACGCCGAAACCGGCCGAGGTACTCGATCCCACCGGCTGTGGCGACGCCTATCGTGCCGGCTTGCTGCACGGCATCCAGCAGGGCTGGGACTGGGATACAGCGGGGCGCCTCGCCTCGCTGCTCGGCTCGCTCAAGATTGCCAGCCGCGGCGGGCAGAACCACCAGCCGACACGGGCGGAACTATGCGAACTGTTCCGTCAGCATTTCGACTACTCGATCGAGTTGTAAGCCATGCGCCGCATTCTGCTGCCCGTCCTGCTACTCCCGCTCCTGCTGGCCGCCTGTGCCGGCAACGCTACGCATGGCGTCAATGCCGAACCGGAAGAAGTGCCGCGCGTCGGCATAGTGGAATCTGTTACCGCAATTGACCTGCCCAACGAAGGCGGCAGCGCAGGAGCCGTGATCGGCGGCACCGCCGGCGCAGTCGGCGGCTCCAATGCGGGTGGCGGGCGCGGCACCTATGCCACCACCATCCTCGGCGGCGTGCTCGGCAGCATGGCCGGCGATGCATTGCAGAACAGCGGCAGCCATCCCGGCGTGGAAATCTGGGTCAAGCTGGACGACGGCAAAAGCACCGTAGTACGCCAGTCGCTGGACAAGAACGACATATTCCAGGTCGGCGACCGTGTGCGCATAGTCCGCAGCAAGGGTGAACCGCGCGCCGAGCACCTGCCGGCGGACAGCACCAGGCCCTGACATGACTGACTGGCATGGCATCCAGTCAGCCATCCACAATACTGCGCACCGTCAATTCGAGCTGGCCCATGCCACACCGATTGGCGGCGGCGACATCAATGCCGCCTTCCGCCTGCAAGGCAAGGACGGCACGCGCTACTTCGCAAAGATTAATGATGCACGACGCCTGCCGATGTTTGCCGCCGAAGCGCAGGGGCTGGAGGCGCTGGCACGAACACAGGCCATCCGCGTACCTCGCCCCGTCGCCCATGGCACAAGCGGCAAACAGAGTTATCTGATACTGGAACACCTGGAACTGAATGCGCATGGCAATGCGCACCTGCTCGGCGAACAGCTTGCCGCACTGCATCGCAACACGGCAGAGCAATTCGGGTTCGCACACGACAACTTCATCGGCTCCACTGCACAACCCAATGCCTGGCACAGCAACTGGATCACCTTCCTGCGCGAACGGCGCCTCGGCTTCCAGCTGCAACTGGCGCAAGACAACGGTCATGGCGGGAAATTGCAGGACCTCGGGGCCGCCTTACTGGAAAGGCTGCCCGTTTTCTTCGCCGGCCACACGCCGCAACCTTCGCTGCTGCACGGCGACCTGTGGAGCGGCAACCATGCGTTTCTCGCAGAGGGCACACCGGCCATTTTCGACCCGGCGGCCTATTACGGCGACCGCGAAGCCGACCTTGCGATGACCGAACTGTTCGGCGGCTACCCCGCGGATTTCTATGCGGCCTACCGCACGTGCTGGCCGCTGGATGAGGGCTATGCCGTGCGCCGCGAGCTGTACAACCTCTACCACATCCTCAACCATGCCAACCTGTTCGGCGGCGGCTACGCGCGACAAGCGGAAGGAATGATGCAGAAGTTGCTGGCCGCCTGACCGGCCGGCAACACGCTAGAACCCGGCGCCGTGAATGCCCTCGATGATCATCTGCGTACCGATCACCGCCAGGATCAGGCCCATCATGCGGGTGACCACATTGACCCCGCCCTTGCCGATGAACGTAACCAGACGCTCACCGGTCAGGAAAAACACATACGTAATCAGGCACAGCACGGCAAAATCCGACAGCGTAATGACGATGTCGGCAATGCTGCTGGTGGACGAGAAATTGATCGCCGTGGCCAGCGTCCCCGGCCCCGCCAGGATCGGCATGGCCAGCGGCGATACCGCCATGCTGAGTTGCACCTCACGCGTTTCCGCGGCGACCTCTGCGCTGGGGTGATGCACCCGGGAAGGCGTTCCATGCAGCATCTGGAACCCGATCAGGATCACCACCGCGCCGCCGGCAATCCGGAAGGCAGGCAAGGTAATGCCGAACATTTCGAAAATGAACCTGCCGAACAGGCAGAACAGCAATACCAGCGCAAATGCGATCATCACCGACTGGAATGCAACCTGCCTTTTGACCGCGGGCTCATCCCCCTCGGTCAGGCTGAGGAACAGTGGCGTATTGGCAACCGGATTCATTATGGCAAAGAAGGCCAGGAATACGGTGATCGTGTGGCTCAACAAGCCGCTCATGAATTCCTTCTCCGAAGAATTGCGGGAATGGAGCTGTTATCGGCGCATGCCGGGGCAAACGCATTTTTCCAGTATGCCGGACTTTCCGCACAATATCACCAGATATCGTGCCACCGGTAGCAGTGCCCCCTGAGGCCGCATGCCGCGACACGATTATTTCATTTGCTATTTATTCCGATGCAGTGCATAGTGCGCGCCAGCGATTCTCAAGCACTGTCGTTGCTGTCCGGTTCTGTACCCGCGTTTCTGCGGCGTTCTTCCCCCTTCATCACCTAGCCGTCTTGACCATCGCCCTAACGGGATTCGTCCCCTTTGTTTATTTTTCAGGAGATTCAAGATATGGCAACAGGTACTGTAAAGTGGTTTAACGATGCCAAGGGTTTCGGCTTCATTACCCCGGAAAATGGTGGTGATGACCTCTTCGCCCACTTTTCCGCAATCCAGAGTTCGGGCTTCAAAACCCTGACCGAAGGCCAGCGCGTCGATTTCGACATCACGACGGGCCCCAAAGGCCAGCAAGCCTCGAACATTCGCAGCGCGGATTAATCAACGCCCGCACAGCATGGATATCCATGCCACGGGCCTTTCCGGAGACCAGACTCCCACATCCGGACAGTCTCCACCGGACCAGCCCGGCATCAGCCGGGCTTTTTCATTTCAACCTTGACCCAGGAGAATAGTCATCGCTAAAGAAGAGCTTCTCGAAATGAACGGCGTAGTAGACGAAGTACTACCCGACTCACGCTACCGCGTTACGCTGGAAAATGGCCACCAGCTTGTCGCCTACAGTGCAGGCAAGATGCGCAAGAACCACATACGCATCATCATGGGTGACAAAGTCTCGCTGGAGCTTTCCCCCTATGACTTGAGCAAAGGACGCATCACCTTCCGCCACATCGAAGGACGCGGCCCATCTGTTGCCCAACAGCGGCGCAGGTAACAGCTCAAATAGCAGGGCGCTGCTACCAGTGCTTCGCCACCGGGTTGCTACATGCCACCTGGAATAACGCCCGATCTTCCAGCCGGATCGCCGTCATCGGCCCGCCCCACAGACAGCCGGTATCGAGCGCGATGACGCGCGGCCCGACTTTCAGGCCAAGTGCCGACCAGTGGCCAAAAATCACCGTGGCCTGATTGCTTTTGCGTTCCGGCACCTCGTACCACGGCAGATAGCCCGCCGGGATGTCAGGTACCTCGCCCTTGAACTTGAACTCCATTTCGCCCTGCATCGTACAGATGCGCATGCGTGTAAATGCATTGGTAATAACACGCAAGCGCTTGTAGCCGGTTAATCCGTCTTCCCACTGGTGCGGGCTGTTGCCGTACATGTGGCCGAAAAACTCATGGTAGCGCTCGCCACGCAGCTCGGTCTCCACTTCGCGTGCCAGCATTTGTGCCTGCGCCACCGTCCAGCTCGGCAGCAGGCCGGCATGCACCAGCACAAAGCCATTCTCGGCATGCAGCAGGCGCTGGTTGCGCAGCCAGGTGAGCAATTCGTCACGATCCGGTGCCGCCAGCACCTCGTCCAGGGTGTCGCTGCGGTGCAGTTCTGCCGCACCCTCCGCCACCGCCAGCAAATGCAGGTCGTGGTTGCCCAGTACGGTAATCGCCGCATCGCCGAGCGACTTCACCAGACGCAGCACTTCCAGCGAACCCGACCCGCGGTTGACCAGGTCACCGACCAGCCACAATTTGTCCTGCGCCGGGTCGAAGCGGACCTGTTCCAGCAATTGCTGCAATTCGGCGTAACAGCCCTGTATGTCTCCTACGGCGTAAGTCGGCATGCATGTCATCCAGTCGGCAAGGCTCTACATTACCAGAAGTGGGGGATGCTACAATTAACGTATTATCAGACGGTTTATCGGCTCCGCGGTTTTCCATGCTATTCAACTCCTACGGCTTCATTTTCCTGTACCTGCCGGTAGTGGTGCTGGGATTCTTCCAGTTGGCGCGGCTCGACCACCGCTATGCGGCCGCCTGGCTGGCGCTGGCTTCGCTGTTCTTCTACGGCTACTGGAACCCGGCCTACATCGGCCTGCTGCTCGGCTCCATCGTCGCCAACTACAGCTTCGGCACCTGGATCGCCAAGGCCGGGGTAAAAGGCGATGATCGTGGCAAAAAACGCCTGCTGGTCGCAGCGATCACGGCCAACCTGCTGCTGCTCGGCTACTACAAATACGCGAACTTCTTCCTCGGCAGCGTGAACGACGTAGCGGGTACTCACTGGTCGTTCGGCGAGATCATCCTGCCGCTCGGCATCTCGTTCTTCACCTTCACCCAGATCGCGTTCCTGGTCGATACCTACCAGGGCAAGGTGAAGGAATACAACTTTGTGCACTACCTGCTGTTCGTCACCTATTTCCCGCACCTGATCGCCGGCCCCATCCTGCACCACAAGGAAATGATGCCGCAGTTTGCGCATGCGGCGACCTACCGCTTCAGCTACGAGAACATGGCGGTTGGTTCGACGATTTTTTTTATCGGGCTGTTCAAGAAGGTGATCATTGCCGATGGCATTGCCTATTATGTCGACCCCGTATTCGGCGCACCGGCGGCCGGCATGCACCTCACCTTCGTCGAAGCCTGGGGGGGCGTGCTGTGTTTTGCGCTGCAGTTGTATTTCGACTTCTCCGGCTATTCGGACATGGCGATCGGCCTGTCGCGCATGTTTGGTGTAGTGTTGCCACTTAACTTCCACTCGCCGTACAAGTCGGTGAACATCATCGAGTTCTGGCGGCGCTGGCACATGACGCTGTCGCGCTTCCTGCGCGACTACCTGTACATCCCGCTCGGCGGCAACCGCAAGGGCAAGGTTCGGCGCTATTTCAACCTGATGGCGACCATGCTGCTGGGCGGACTGTGGCACGGTGCGGGCTGGACGTTCGTGATCTGGGGCAGCCTGCATGGGGCATATCTCGTTGTCAACCACGGCTGGCACGCGATCCGCCGTGCGCTGGGGCAGGATCCCGACCAGCCGCTATCCTGGCCCGCGTACATGCTATCGGTACTGCTGACCTTCCTTGCCGTATGCATCGCCTGGGTGTTCTTCCGCGCCGACTCCGTCGAGCATGCCGCCGCCATCGCCCACGCGATGCTGGGAGGCAACGGGATCGCCATACCGGACAACTGGTTCTCGCGCTTCCCGGCCTTCCATTTGTGGCTGGCGAAGTTCGGCCTGTTTGCGCCCAGCAACGGACTCGCCTCCAGTGGCATGATGAACTGGATATGGATACTGCTGCTGATCGTGTGGCTGGCCCCCAATACCCAAACCATCATGCAATCATTCAGGCCCGCACTGAACGTACCCCAACCACCCCCAAGCCGTCTGCAATGGCAACCCAGCCTGCTGTCCGCGACCCTGATCTGGGGGCTGGCATTCACGGCACTGATCAACCTGTCGCAATTGTCGACCTTCCTCTATTTCCAGTTCTGATGATGCACAAGCGCTATCTCCTCTGGCTCCTGCTCCTGTGCTGTCTCACGTTGCTGCCGGCCATCGTCCTGAACTGGATACTGCTGACAAACGAAGGCAGCGTGGTCTCAATGTCGTTTGCCGCCAGCAACTGGCAACAAAGGACCCATGGCATCACCTACACCCCGACGATGGGCAGCAATACACTGTTCAAGACGTTGCGCCTGAACGATCGCCTGCCCGACATCAACACCGTGATCCTGGGCTCCTCGACTGGCATGCCGGTCGACAGCGCCATGATGCCGCATGAATGGCGGCTCTACAATTTCACGCAAAGTGGCAGCTCTCTGGGCGCCAGCATTGCACAAGCCGAATATCTGGTCAGCCATGTACCACAGATCAAACATTACATCATCGCCATCGACTGGGCTCTGGACTTCCCCTATCAGACAGACCCCATCCTCCCAGTCGATCTTGCGCGCCCCACGGAAAGTCTGATGGCGGCACAGGAACCTCACCCCAGCTTCCTGTCCATGCTGCGTGAAACCATGTCCTATCCACGCATGACAAAGCTCCGACAGGCACTGACCGCTATCGCAAAATCACCATACCCACTGAAAACCTTCCATGAATATTTTTTGCAACTGGGCAGCGATGAATACGCCTGCCCTGATGGCCAGTCGGTCGGCAAAGACTTTGGCATCTACAACCGCGGCGCCTGCAACGGTTTCCGCTATGATGGAAGTGCAACCTTTTCCGATTACCCACGCGTTGATGATGTCAATCGCCTGATCATCGACGCCCTTGTTCTTGACTCAAAATATGCACATGCCCTGCTGCATACCCGCGGCGCACTGAATCCGGAACGATTCGACCGGCTGACCGCCCTGGACCAGGCCATCACAAGAAACGGCGGGACGTTAATGCTGTACATGCCGCCGCTGGTTCCAGGGCTGGAACGTGCCCTCCTGGAACAACCACAGCTCTCAGCGGCCTTGCAGCGCACCAAACGCGAGTTCCTGGCATGGGCCAAGAACACGCCTGTAATGACAGCCGATTTCGGCCAGAGCGAAAAATTCGGGTGTGTTCCCGGCGAATTTCTGGACGAGCATCACGCAACACAAAGCTGCTACCGGAAAATATTTACGGTCTTCTGGAAACAAGTCGGCCTGCCTTATGATAGTCCGCCGTTTCAGCGTCATGGAAACTGATTTATTATGATCATCGGTTCCGGCCTGCTTGCACAAGCATTCTCACCAGCCTTTGCGCAACGCGAAGACGTCTGCGTCTATGCCGCCGGCGTTTCCAATTCTTCCTGCACGATCTCACACGAATTTGCACGCGAACGCGAACGCCTCCTCAAGGCACTGGGTACGGCACATGCCGGCGATGCCTTCGTGTACTTCAGCACCTGCAGCATTGCCGACCCTGAAGCGAAGGATTCCCCCTATGTACGGCACAAGCTGGCAATGGAACAACTGGTGGCCGCCCATCCGCGGCACCTGATCCTGCGGCTGCCGCAGGTCGCCGGCAGGACGCCGAATCCGCACACGCTTCTGAATTACCTGTACGCACACATCTCGCGCAGCGAGATGTTCCAGCTGTGGCGCAACGCCTACCGCAACATCATCGACGTCGACGACGTGGCTGCCATAACCTGCCATCTGCTTGCCGATCCGGCTGCACGCAACATTACGCTCAATATCGCCAATCCGGACAGCTATCCGATGACCGCCATCGTCAGCGCCATGGAAAATATCATCGGCAAGCAGGCTGTCTATGAAATCGTCGAGCGCGGTTCGCACTACCCGATAAATATCCGCGAGATACTCCCGGTTATGGAGGCAGCTGGCGTAAAATTCGGAAATGGCTATCTCGACAGGGTAATAGGCAAATATTATGGAAAATCGCACTGATAGCGGCTGCCGGCTATCCATCGTCATCCCGGTATACCGCAGCGCACAAATCCTGCCGCTGCTGGTGGAACAGATCCACGCCGAAATGTGCGAGGAAGGCCTGGACGGCCAATTTGAGTTGGTACTGGTCAACGACGCGAGCCCGGACAACAGCTGGCAAGTAATCCGTTCGCTGGCCGCCACGCACCCTTTCATCAGGGGTATTTCGCTGCGCCGTAACTTTGGTCAGCACAATGCAATCATGGCCGGCCTCAACCACGCCAGCGGCGAATTCGTGGTGCTGATGGACGACGACCTGCAGCATCCGCCGCATGCCATCGGCGACATCGTGCGCGCTCTCGATGAAGGGTATGACGTGTGCTACACGAATTATTTGAACCGCCAGCATGCGCTGTGGAAAAAGCTGGGTAGCCAGCTCAACGACTGGGTGGCCACTCACCTGCTGGGCAAACCGAAAGGGCTCTATCTTTCTTCGTTCAAGGGGCTGCGCCGCGGAGTGGTGCGCGAGGTCATCCGCTACGATGGCCCCTACGCCTATGTCGACGGGCTCATCCTCGACGTGACCCGCTCGATCACCACCATAGATATCGAGCACCAGGCGCGCCACGAGGGAGAAGGCAACTACAACCTGAGCCGTTCGATCGCGTTGTGGATGAAGATGGCCACCAGTTTCTCCGTGCTGCCGCTGCGCCTCGCCACCTATGCCGGTTTCGCGCTTGCCGCGTTGAGCCTGCTGATGATCGCATTCATCGTAGTGGAACGGATACTGCATCCGGACTACCCGCGCGGCTGGGCATCGCTGATCGCGACCATCTTGTTCATCGGGGGCATCCAGACGCTGTGCATAGGCATGATCGGCGAATATCTCGGCCGCGCCTATCTCAGGCTGAATCACAAACCACAGTTCGTGGTCGCCAGCACCACCTGGGCGAACCCGCAGCAACATGAGCAAGCCTGAGTTCGACCAGTACGCCGAGCAGTATGACCGGATGCTGGGCGAGGCGATTCCGGAGTCGCTGAACGAGGACGGCTATTTCGCCGAATACAAGGTGGCGCTGATGGCTGAGCTGCTCGGCACACATCCGGCCGCACGCATCCTGGATTTTGGTTGCGGCGCGGGGCGCAGCCTGCCCTGCCTGGACAGATATTTCCCGGATACCGAACTGTGGGGATACGATGTCTCGCCGGCCTCGCTCGAACTGGCTGCCGAACGCACACCGCGAGCGAAACTGTTTTCGAACTGGGATGAAGTTGCAGCCATCCGTTTCGATGCAATCATCGCCGCCAACGTATTCCACCACATTCCGCCACCACAGAGAGGCGAGGCTCTTGCCCGCTGCCGCGACTCGCTCGCGCCACATGGACAGATGTTCATATTCGAGCACAACCCGTTCAATCCCGTGACGCGCCGCATCTTCGAACGCTGCCCGTTCGATGCCGATGCCGAGATGCTCACCCTGGAAACAGCACGCAAACTGGCCGGCGCTGCCGGCCTCAACATCACACGTTGCGGCTACACGCTGTTCTTCCCCCGCCCGCTGGCCTTCCTGCGTGGGCTGGAGCCCATGTTGAGGCGCATCCCGCTTGGAGCACAATACTATGTCCAGCTGGGGAAATGAGGCCGCCTACATCCGCCGCTACCTCGGCAGCGGCGCATTGAACACCGTGGCAGGTTTCGCGGTCATCTTCCTGCTGACCTGGATCGGCGCATCGCCTTATGCAGCCAACGTCGGCGGCTACCTGGTCGGACTGTTGCTGGGATTCTTCATCTCGAAGAAACTGGTATTCCGCAGTGCCGGCCATTTCACCACTGAAGGGTTGAGCTATCTCGCCGCCTTCCTGTGCTGTTTCGCATTGAACCTTGTCGTACTGCGGTTTGCACTGGACCGGCTCGGCTGGCATGCGCTCGCCGCACAACTGCTTGCCGCAGCCAGCTATACCGGGGTCATGTATTTGCTGACCCGCCATGTGGTATTCCGCGCCGGCATCGCCCGCAACCATCACCGACAGAATTCATGAAGCAAATCCGCCTGCTCATCCTGCTCGCCATTGCCAGCTTTCTGCCCGCATTGTTTTTCTACGTGGTCGGCGAGGAGGGGATTTACACCATCAGCTCGATGGAAATGGGGCGCAGCCACAACTGGTGGATAGAAACCCTGTATGGTGCAAATCTGCAACGGCCTCCGTTGATGAACTGGCTGGTCGTAGCCGCATCCAGCCTCATCGGCTGGCAGCATGTGCTGATTGTCACACGCCTGGTCAGCATTGCCGCGACACTGGGGTCGGCCAGCTGGCTGTACTGGCTGTGCCGCAAGCTGTTCGCCGACCGCGCATTCGCGCTGCTGGCCGTATTGAGTTACCTCTCGCTGGCCGATTTGCTGCTGTATCGCGGCTGGCTCTCCTACACCGACCCCCTGTTCGCATTCTTCACATTCGGGGCAATGGCCAGCCTGTGGGTTGCCGCCACCGAGAAACGCAGGCGCCTGCTGTTGCTGTCGGTCGCACTGGTCAGCTGCGCCATGCTGACCAAGGCATTCACCGCCTATGTGTTCTATGCCACAGCCGGTGTCGTACTCGTCTACCGCAGGGAATATCGCGGTTTCCTGCTGTCCCCGGCATCCCTGCTCGTCATGGCGCTGGCGCTGGCCGCTCCCTATGCCTGGTTCTCGCTGGCACCGCAACTGAGCGGGCAAGGCGGCTCGATGCTGCATGAAATCCTGCGCAAGCTGTCCGCACTGAGCTGGGCGAGCTACGCACGGCAGTTGTTCGGCTTCCCGCTCGACGTGCTGCTGCGGCTTTCCCCCCCGCTGCTGCTGGCACTCTATTTCCTGCTGCGCCGGCGCATAAGTTCACAGGAGGAAATGCCACAGCATTTCCGCAATACGATATTGATCACCGCACTCTGTTTCCTGCCCTACTGGCTGTCGCCGCAAAGCAGCATCCGCTACCTGTTGCCGATCTACCCATTGTTCGCGCTACTCAGCGCCCGGCTCATCTGGCGCGCCGACGCATCTTCACAGGCCGTCGCGAGGCGCTGGCTGGGCGGAATCATCGCCTTCAAGCTGCTCTTCGGACTGCTGCTTTTTCCCTATTACCAGGCGAGCTACCGCGGTGCAAACTATGCGCAAACCGCACAGGTCATCATGAAGCGCACCCATGGCCACCCGCTGTACGTGAACGATGTGCGTTCCGCCGGGCTTTCACTGGTAAGTTACATTGATCAGGCGCGCTGGCCGGCTGCTCCGCTGCTTTTTCCGCCGCAGCAATTCGATTCCGGCTTCGTGCTGTCACCCAGCAACGACCCAGCACTGGGGCAATGGCAGGAGACCTACACGCTGGGTGGCGACCAGGTATTCCTGCTGTGCCGCGGCACAGCCTGCACGGCCGCCAGATAATCAGGTGCGCCGCAGATACACAGCCATATCGCTGCCCTTGTCGAGCATGCCCGCCAGCGGGTTCACCAGCTCGGCCGCCAGTTTCGCGATCGTATACAGCCCAGGCGCACAATCGCCCCGGTCGCAGAATCTCACGCCGCGCGTGCGGATGTCCGCCACGGCAAAACCGGCCTGCTGCGCCAGCATGCTGATTGAGTGCGGCGTATAGAAACTGATGTGGCCGCCGTGCTTGTCGATATCCAGATATTCCCATTTTGCGCCCATCGCCGCGGCACTCCAGCTGGCCGCATTGCCGGTGCCGACCAGCATGATGCCGCCGGGGCGCAGGATGCGCCGGCATTCGCGCAGCAGGTCAGCCGGCTCCTTGAGATGTTCGATCACCTCGAACAGGGTAACGGCATCGAACTGGCCGTCGGCATACCCCGCTTCCTGCAACAGTCCCTGGTGCACCGTCAACCCGGCTGCCTGTGCGCTCTGTGCGGCACGCGCCGCGGGCTCCACGCCCTCGGCGCGGAAGCCGAGCTTGACCGCGCTGCCAAGGAATGAGCCGCTGGAGCACCCCACGTCGAGCAGGCGGATCTCTGCCGGGGGCTTGCTGAGCAATGCAGCGATACGGTCGAGAAATTTCTTGCTGCGCCGGAAACGGCGTTCCACCGAACGCGCATTCGGCAGCGTACCCTGCGGGTCATCGAATTCTTCCATCGATTGCCAGTAGCGCTGCTCGCTGCATTGGCTGATGAGCTGGCCGCATACCGAGCAGCGCAGCAATGCGCCTTCGGGCAATACATATTGCGTGGGCTGCAGCGTTCCGCTGCAGCCCACCGGACAGTTCGTCAGATAGGGACTCGCTTGCTCATTCATGTCATTTCACCATCACTGCATTGTTGGTAAATTGTCTCATACTCCTGCGCCACTTCGCGCCAGCTGCGGCTGAAAACCGGCGGCGCCTGCACCCGACTCAGCTGCGCCTCAACTGCGGCAGTCCATTGTTCGAGCGGAGCATTCAGCGGCAATACCGTGCCTGAATCAGCGCCGACCTGCGCAGCCGCACCGCATACGTCGGACAACACCACTGGTACTTGCGCGGCCATCGCCTCGGAAATCACCATACCGTAGGGCTCAGCCTTGGCCGGGTGTAGCAACACATCAAGCTTTGGCAGGTAGGCCGCTTCGCCCTGCCAGCCCAGCAAGCGATAGCCACCCTGCCAGCCTTCGAACAGGTATTCCACCTGTTCGCACGCCGGGCCGGCCACCCACAATTCAAGTTCCGGCCGGGTGCGACGCAGCTGCGCCACAATCTCCACCACCAGCGGCAAACCCTTGCGCCGCCACTCCTTGCCCACAAAGCCGATAACTCCGCCATTGGCCGGCACGACGTGCCACGGGCGCAGTTCACCGGGTTTCACGCCGGGCACCACAGGCCGCGTCAATCTCTCACTTTGCGCGGGATAGTAATGTGCGAGCATGCGGCTGATAACATCGGAGTTCGGCACGATGCAGCACGCAGTCGAAAGTTCGCGCCGTTCCAGATAAAGCTGCATCGCAACGCGCAGCGAAAATTTCTTCCACCATGGCATTTCGCGTACCGTGGCAAAAGGCGGGCCGTGAAAGGTCGTGACGTCATGCAGCGCCAGACGCTCGTTGCTGTGGATCAGGAACCCGGGATGCGGGTTATCACGCAACCAGCGCTCAACACGGCGACCGAAGCGCAATAGCGACAGCCAGCGCGGACGAGGCCTGATTTCGCCCAGTTCGTGTATCGCAATACCATCAGGTTTGGGTGCATGGCAACGCTCGCATACCACTTCGACCTGATGCCCCAGGGCAGCCAGTTCGCGCGTCAGCTCCCACACATAGCGTTCCATGCCGCCGACCGGGCCGTAGCGGCGCACCACATGCAACAACTTCATAGGTATTGATCCACGCCACGCTGCGCGCGGATATGCCTGGCGGCGAGCACCGCTTCCAGGCGCAGCCGGTTTTCTTCGAGGTTGCTGCGATCGTTTTCCCGATGCCATAGATGCAGCAGCGGCGCAGAGAAGCGCGCGCTTTTGTTCCCGACCCCAGCCCGGATCAAGCGCACCACCAGATCGGAATCTTCCAGCCCCCATCCGGTATAGGATTCATCCAGCCCGTTCACACGCAGCAAATCCTCGCGGTACGCGGAAAGATTGCAGGTCTTCGCCCCCTGCCACCGCTTTGCCGCAATTTTGCGCAGCCAGCGCAGGTCCGGCAGGCGGATCAACGGCAGCCAGCGCAGGATCTGCCCGCGCCAGCGCGCAACCAGCCATTCGCGCACACGCCACAGGTGGATAGGCAATTTATCGCGCAACACCTTGTCGGTGAAATCGCGCATCAGCATCAGCCGGTTGCCGGCAAGGAACCAGCCCGGCTCGGCCAGCGCACGGTGGCAAGCCACGAAATCCACTGGCGGCACGCAATCGCCGTCGGTGAATACGATGTAGTCGGCCGACGTTGCCGCCAGCGCACGGTTGCGGATCGCAGCCGCCTGGAACCCGTTGTCTTCCTGCCATACATGGCGTATCGGAAACCGCGCACGCGCCTGGAATTGCCGCACGACTTCGGCGGTTTCGGCGGTCGAACCGTCGTCGGCCACCAGCACCTCGAAATCCGTGTCGGTCTGCGCAAGATAGCCTTCCAGCACGGCAGCCAGTGCATCAGGACGGTTATAGGTAGTGATAATAACGGCGATGCGCATCATGCTTTCTTGTTCAGCAGCATCAGCTTGAGGTAGCGGTAGTAGGTGCCCTCTGCATTCGAAACCGCCAGCATGAAGCCTTCGCGCCCATCGAGAAAACCACCGCGCAATACGTAGGTGCGCACAAAACTCCACCAGCCGCGCAGCACTGCGCCCGCAAGGGATGTCGTGCGGCCTTGCTGGTGGAGTTTTTGCGCCCCGGCCGATGAGTACTGGTTCACCTTGCGCAGCACTTCTTCCAGGTCGTCGAAAGCGTAGTGCAGCAACTCGCCATGCAGCCTGCCGACCGCCCCGTCAACCAGCAGCCGCTCGTGCACAAGGTCGTCCGAAAATCGCGCACTGCCGCGGCGGAACAGCCGCGTGATGTAATCGGGATACCAGCCGGAGTGGTGCATGAAACGCCCGCAGTAGTTCGACAACCGGGGGATGTCGTAAGCCGTGAATTTGTCCTGTGGCTGCTGCAATATCGATTCGATTTCACTGCGCAACGCAGGCGTCACCCGTTCATCCGCATCTATCGACAATACCCATTCGCCGGTTGCATATCCCAGCACCCGGTTCTTCTGGGCACCGAAACCCGGCCAGTCGTGGATATGCACATGCGGAGTGAATGTCCGGCAAATTGCGACCGTATCATCCGTGCTGCCGGAGTCCACCACGATGACCTCATCCGCCCACGCCACCGACTCCAGGCAGGCACCGATATCCGACGCCTCATTCTTGGTAATGATGATGACAGACAGACTAGCCATTTCGTTTCCCCGTACCCAGGCCGGCAAACAGCAATGCACTCATGAACGCCGCGAACAATCCTTCCGTATGGTCGAGCAGCGGCGAATTGAACAGGCAGGATATCGCGATGGCCAGCACCAGGCCACGCGCCGCATCCCGCTCGAACAGCCCGGGCAGGCGGGAAGCCGTACGCCACTGGGTATAGAACAAATACAGCAAAAGCAGCAGCCCCGGCAATCCGACCTGCACCGTGACCAGCAAATATTCGTTATGCGGATTATGTGTCGGCGTAATGCCGGTACCTTGCACCTGTTTTGCGTAGGCCGCGGCAAACCCGCCGGTACCCACACCAAACAGCGGATGCTGCCTGACCAGCATCAGGGTATTGTAATAAAATTCCAGCCGCTCTCCGGTGGAGGTCACGCTGTTCACATCGGGCCGCCATGCCTGATATTCCGTCACCACCTGGTCGACTCGCCCATGCAGGCGCGGCGACAGCTGATACGCACTGGCGACCACGACCAGGGCCAGCACACCAATGCCGGCAGTCTCGCGCCAGCCGATATGTCGGCCGTGGCGTTGCAAGCGTCTCGCCACCGTCATGTAGCCCAGATAGACCATAAGCGCCAGCATCACCAAGTACCCGGTCCTGCCCTGCACCATGAACAGTACGCTGCCGCCCGCCAGCAGCGCCGCGATGGCCAACGCCCATCTGGCGTTGCGGTTCCGGCTGTCGCGCGCCTTCAGGCCGAACAGGAACGCTGCGAATGCCATCAGGATATTCTGGGTAATCGAACTGCGGAAAATAGCGGGATTATCTGCCGTATAGGTCCACATCCACTTGCTTACCGGCAACATATGCAGGCCAACCAGCCAGGAAAGCAGGGCCGTCGCCAGCATCACTGCCAGAAACCCCGCCAGCGCACGGTATCGTGTCCGCTCATCCAGCAGGATCACCATCAGCAGGGGTACGAAGGCAAGATCCGCATACTTGCCCAATATCCCCGCTGCCGCCTGCAGTGGGGTATCGCCATAGGCCATACCCAGCAGTAACAACACGAACAGCAGAATACTGGCACGCGCAACGGGATTGCCGACAGCCGTCTGCAGTATGGTTCGCCCATGCCCAACCAGCATCAGGGCCAGCAAGACAACCAGCAGCAGGTTGTCCAGCACAACCGAAAGCGGAATAACACAGCCCAGCGCGATTGCACACACGCGTCCGGTCAGCAGCAGGATTCTCTTGGGCAGGAATGCAACCATGGTATGCCGCCTTAGGTCGCCTGGCTCGGATGATACTCCGGCACCCACTGCATCAGGACTTCCCGGGTATCCTCATCGCTCAAGGTGGCGTGCGCGCCGACCTTATCCAGCAGGCTCTTCAGCATCCCATGGTCCACCTCGCAGGCCTGGGCAATGCGCAGCTTGGGGTGCGGCGTGGGCAGGGTCAGCTCGTTGTCCGCCAGCAACTCTTCATACAGCTTTTCGCCGGGACGCAAGCCGGTAAATTCGATCTGGATGTCATCCTCCGTCAGGCCGGAAAGACGTATCAGGTCTTTTGCCAGATCAACGATCCTGACCGGCTCGCCCATGTCCAGCACGAAGATCTCGCCGCCTTTGCCCATCAGCCCTGCCTGCAGAACCAGCTGGGATGCCTCGGGAATCGACATGAAATAGCGCGTGATTTCCGGATGCGTCACGGTAATCGGCCCGCCCTGTGCGATCTGTTCCCGGAATTTCGGGATCACACTGCCGGTGCTGCCCAGCACATTGCCGAAGCGCACCATGACGAAACGCGTACCGCCCGGCTGCTGCAATCCCTGGCATACCATCTCGGCCAGCCGCTTGCTGGTGCCCATTACATTGGTCGGATTGACCGCCTTGTCGGTCGAGATCATCACGAACCGGGAAACACCGTGCCGCTGTGCCGCGATGGCAACACTCCGCGTGCCCAGCACGTTATTGCGTACTGCCTGCCAGGCATTGTGCCGCTCCATCAGCGGCACATGCTTGTATGCTGCGGCATGAAATACCACTGACGGACGATATTGACCGAATATCTCTTCCAGACGATCCGGGTCACGCACGTCGCCAATCAGGCAAACAATATCAACGTCCGCAAATTCCCTGCTCATCTCCTGCTCGATGGCATACAAGGCAAACTCGCTGAGCTCAAGCATCACCAGAGTGTGCGGCCGGAACCTGGCGATCTGGCGGCAAAGCTCGGAGCCGATCGAGCCGCCGGCCCCGGTCACCAGCACCACCTTGCCAGTCAGCAGTTCATGCAGCCCCGCTTCATCCAGCTGCACCGGATCACGCCCCAGCAAATCGTCCAGCTCGACCGGTCGCAATTGCGAAATGGCAATCCTGCCACTCAGCAAATCATCGAATGAAGGCACGGTCAGCACCTTGACCCCGGCCGCATTGGCGAGGTCGATCGCCCGTTTGCGTATCAGGTGGGAGGCGGACGGCATCGCCACAATGGCCTGCCTGATGCGCATGCGCTCGGCCCATTGCGCAAGCGTATCCAGCGTGCCCAGCACCTTGATGCCATTCAGCACCAGTCCCTGCTTGCCCGGATCGTCATCTAGGAAACCGACCAGACGCCAGTCAGGACTGCGGGCCAGCTCCTTGGACAAACCGACCGCCGCATCGCCGGCCCCCAGCACCAAGACCGGTTCACCATGCAGCTTGGTGCCGTGGTACAGGCTTTTTTCTTTCCACATCCGGTAGACGAAGCGGCTCCCCCCCATCATGAGCAGCAGCAGCACCGGATTGAACACCAGCACCGAGCGCGGCACCACCGCGTGAATGCGGAACATCCATATCACCAGCGGGATCAGGGCCGCGGCGGCCAGCACGGCCAGCGATATGCGGCGCAAATCCGCTACGCTGGCATAGCGCCAGAGCCCGCGGTACAAGCCAAAGCTCCAGAACACAAGGCCCTGCAACGGGACGACCCAGAGCAGGGTATGCAACATCTCACGATCGAAATTGGGTGGCAGCTCGAAATTGAAACGCAACAGGTAGGCCAGGCTCCAGGCAACTGCTGCTGCAGTGAGATCGTGCGTTATCGCCAATAGCGTACGCGTATCAGATTTGGCCATGCTGTTCGCGCTGAAATACCTGCCAGCGCCTGTCCAGAATCAGCATCAATACCGCATAGACAACTCCCCATGCGAGGAACAACAGCCAGGGAAGTTCTGCCGACTGGCGCATCGACCAGATTGCCGACACCCCGGCCGCGAACATCAATACATACTCGACCACTGCCGTCCGGTAATGCCCCCAGCCGAGCTGCACCAGGCGCTGGTAGTAATGTTCGCGGTGTGCTTCCCAGACTTTCTCACCGCGCAGTGCACGTTTGAGCAAGGTAACGGTTGCGTCCACAATAAAGGGGGAGAACACCAGCAGCGGGAACCAGGCCGGCCACAAGGATTGTTGCCAGCCCCACAGCCCCATCGCTGCCGCCAGAAAACCCAACGGAATGGAACCGGCATCGCCCATGAATACCTTGGCTGGATGGAAGTTGTTATACAGAAAACCCAATGCAGCTGCGCCAACGGAAAAGTTAAGCATTGCCTGCGTGTCGTTGCCATGCATCAGGGCAGCAGCACCATACATGGTAAATCCCCAGAAAGTCATGCCGCCGGCCAGACCGTCCGAGCCATCCATGAAGTTATACAGGTTGGTCATCCACACCACACCGAACAATATGAACAAGCCGATCAGTACATTGTGCAACAGCATGCCGGAGCCCAGCAGCAGGATGAAGGCCGCAATAAAATGTACCAGCAAGCGTACGCGCGGCGTCAACCCGCGCATATCGTCCATCAGTGAAATCGCAAACAGGATGATCACCGGCAGTACCACCCACCATGCCAGAGACTTGAGCATGATCGCCCAGCCTGACAGCAGGCCTGCCATCAATCCCACCCCCCCGATGCGGGGAACAGGTGCCGCATGCAGCGAACGTTCGTTGGGAATATCTTCTATGCCCTTGGTCGCCTTGCTGATCAGCAGCAGGGTAGTCAACAGCAGGGTAATCAGGGCAGCAATAACTGGTGCGTAATGTGGTGTCATTTATGTTGGTTCCGGTACCACTCAGCCGTCGCCTGCAACCCCTGTTGCAGCGTATATGGCGGTACCCAGTTGAGATCGCGGCGTATTTTAGCACTATCGACCTCTAGCGAACCAAGCAGACGCTCTGCTTGTCGTGACTTCCCGGTCAGTTTCCCGGCAAGACGCAACCATGACGACGGACAATGAAACAGGCGGGACGGCACATTCAGGGCCGCAGCCAGTTGGCGCAACAATTCCGGGGTCGACACATCATCCCCATCACTGACCAGATATGTCTGGCCTGCAGCGGCGGGCTGCACCGCACATGCGACCAGCGCATTCACCAGATTGCCCACGTAAACCAGACTGCGCCGGTTGTCTATCGACGCCAGGGGCAAGGGTATCCCCCTGGCCACCACGGACAGCATTTGCGCGAAATTGCCTTTTACACGCGGCCCATACACCAGTGGCGGACGCACGATCACCACTTCCAGGCCAGTCTCGCGAGACACCTTGTGCAACGCCTGTTCAGCCTCCCACTTTGACACGGCGTAGGCATCTTCCGGTTTGGCGGCAAGAGATTCCGAGAATTTCTGCCCTCGCTGGGTTTCCTCTCCATTCACCTTGATCGAACTGACATAGACAAGCCGTTTTACGCCCCCGGATGCCGCGGCACGGGCCAGCTCTTCCGTGGCACGGGTGTTGACCCGCCGGAATTCCGCCAGCGGGTCGGGAGCCGTATCGCGCATAACATGAACACGGGCGGCCAGATGTATTACCGTCGATATCCCTGACAGCACATCCTGCCAGCAATCCTGTGCGATACCGGCCATATAGGCCCACTCAACTACCTGCGGATCTCCATGCGCTTCGCCCAGCCACGCCCTGCTGCTTGTCAGCGCCCGAACCCTGATCTTGTTGCGCACCAGCTCATCGAGCAGCGGAAGCCCGATGAAGCCTCGTGCGCCGGTAACCAAAACGCTCATTTCACAACCCTGCCATGTAATGATAAATCCGCATCATGATTAGCCAGGCTGCATATCAGCGGCCAACAAACCTGCGCCAGGCCGTCGCCCAGAATGGATATGACAGGAAAAACCTGGCCATGCTGGAAACATGCCACTTAAGGTATTTAAGACTCCGATGGCTAGTGCGCCGTGCATCGTGGACCACCACGGCTTGTGGGGAAAATAGCACCTGGTATCCCGCGAGGCCCAGTCTCGCGCAAAGGTCTACGTCTTCGTAATACAGGAAATAACGCTCGTCAAAGCCGCCTATTGCCTTAAAAGTCTCGCGACGAAACAACATGAACATCCCCCCCACCCAGTCGGGATATATTGCCGTGCCCCCCAATGAGTATTCAGGGACCCTACTCCGGCAACCCAATACTTTCAGGAGAATTTTCCATGGCGTCGGGAACCTGCGGGCACTGTCTTCTGTCGAGCCATCGGATGCCACAACCATGGGCGCAGCCACACCCACCGACACATCCTCCAAACAGGAAATCAAGGCCTCGAATGGATTTGAGGCAAGACGAATATCCGGGTTGAGTACGCAAAATATGTTGCCATGGGAAACATTGAACGCCGCGTTATGGTTTTCACCAAAACCTTTAGGCCGTAGATTCCGGATCACCGTTATTGGGAATGGAAAATCTGTTAACTGAAATGGCAAAACTTCTGGAACGTTCAAGGTCAGCACAACTTCCAGATTGGTTGAATAACAACACTGTCGAATGTCATCAAATAAATTTGTCACCAGAGAGGACTGGCCGTGACTTACGACCGATATGCTTAATCTGGTCTTCAATTCATGCGGCCCGAAGAATGGCGAATGCGTTTCAATAGGACCAGCAACCTGCCAAAGATCGGCATGGCCGTGTAATACACGAACGGGATCGAATGTTTTATGAGCACTGCCTCCAGTCGTGCGGATTCCAGATGGCGTCTGGAAATCCATATCCGGTAAGCCATGCGAACCTTCCGCAACGCATGATGCGCCCAGGAATTTCGGATATACGGTTTCCTTGCGTATTCCTCGAAAAGCCGTACGTTATCCTCGACTAGCGCCCCCGACTTAATATTCACTGCGGTCATCTGTTCCGAATGTCGGCGGATGGCGCACAACGGTTCCGGCAGAATGGCAAGGTCTCCCTGTTCCAGCAAATAGAACCACATTTCCATGTCCATCAGATGAGAAAATTCCTCGCGGAATCCGCGCAATGCCGATTCCAATCTGAACATCACTGCAGTGGGTTCGCCGATGTAATTGGCGCCGAACAGGCAGCGGTTAATCGCCTCTTTTCCCGGCACCGTTTTTTCCGTGTATGCATAGCGCTGAATGCCGATCTTCGCTTCGGTCGCGTCCATTATCAGGCGGCCGCCTGCGACCAAGGACACGGAAGGGTGGGTATCGAGCACATGCGCCATTTTCTCCAGGCATGAAGGCAGCAGCAGATCGTCGGCGCAAAGGAACTTGACATATTTTCCCCGCGCCTGCTTCAGGCAGGCATTGAAATTGCCAACCAGGCCGATGTTACACTCGTTCCTGAAGAGGCGGAGGGGAGCTTCCGAGTTGTCCGCGATCAGTTTTTCGATAAGAGACACCGTTCCATCCGTCGAGGCATTATCGACCACGATGATTTCGTAGTCGTCGAAGGATTGTTCCAAAACGGATTCAAGCGCCTGTCCAAGAAAATCCTCACCATTGCGGACAGGGACGCAGATGCTCACACGGGGCGGGTTAGCTTCCATTGCCAGCCCTCTTGCCCCATGCGCTGAATGATAAAAAAGCCCTTCTCTCCGAACTTCCGCCCTGATAATTGCGAGTCTGGTTGTCGGTCACAAGTAAATTTTCCTGCTCCGATTGCCAGAAAGTACCGCTTGTGCTCCATGAGGCCATGTCGTAACCGATCCCATCCCTGCCAACAACGAGAACCTGCTTTCCCAAACCGAGAACCTGACGGGTCAGGCCCTTTTTGCCGCTTTCGAATTTTAGAGCGTCCATTTTGGATCGGATCGGGGAAAAATCCAGTCTATTCCAGATTTCACTCGAAATCATGAAAGCATTGGTTCTCAGGTGGTAATTGGGAAATGAGTCAAAATAAATTGGGAAGGTGAGACGCCTCCAGATAGCCTGGATAACATAAGTGATACCATCCCAAGCGTTTCCATCTTTTCCTGCAAACAGGATTTTCGATCTTATGGCGGAGCCCAAATTATAGTTTGGCAATCTCATGCCCAACCCCTGCCATGATCCTGTCGCACCTACCAATCCTACTCCGGGCCGGATAATATGGCTGTGCAACTTCTTCAGCCATTCGCGATCTTGGATCATGCTAAATGAATTCAGGAAGCAAAAATACCGATATTTTTTTGAATAGTGGCCGAATGCCTTGAAGTAGGCCGTGATGTCAAATCCTTCATCGGAAATCTCCAAGGACAGGTAAGGGAGCGAAGCAAGCAGCTTCCGGTATTCTGAAGCATCTTCATGTCGTTTGAAACCCTTGAAAATGATCAGCAGGTCGTGATCGATTCCCGCCTGATTATCGCGGTAGGAATCGAGGAAAAGCCGGAAAGGTTCAATGCCGTTGTGGGCCCGGATCAAATGAACGACTACTATGTCCTTCAATTTCAGCTTTCCATTTAGGAATTACTGCCCGGTTTTCTGAAAATAGCAAGATATGCATTTCCAGAGCCGTCAGTCCGCTCAATAATACGAACGAAACTGTAAACAATGAAATTGATGGTGCTTCTATTCAACAGCCAAACAAGAAAACGGTTAGGGTTTTTAGAGAAAAAATTGTTAAGCGAGTGGAGCCACCAACCACGTGAATTAAATTCCGAACTTACACTATCAGTTGTGGTGACAAGGACTTTCTGGAGCCCTGCCTGCACGAGTTGTTGCCCTAACAAGTTAGCCGGCAAGAACATGGTATGTCGTGGTGCATCGACATGTTTCCAATATTTTTTGAATATTTTGAATTGAAATGACCCGGGATTAGGAACTGCTATTATGACTACTCCATTAGGCGCCAACATATCTGGTAATGCGCTTAATACGCTCCAAGGAGATTCCAAATGTTCTAATACATGCCACATGACAATCGCATCATATCGTTCCTCAATCTGCTTGAGAGTTTCGACAATAGTCGAACTGTTGATTGAATTTCTAACCTTGATGGTTTCCGCAAGAAATTTACTGCACTTCGAATCCATTTCAATGGTATCGACAATATAACCTTCCTTTTTGGCCAAGTAAGCAAAGGTTCCATTGCCGGGCCCAATTTCCAATAATTTATCTCCTTGGATATTGTCCCTGACAGTTTTCAGCTTACTCAAGTCATAGTCAGTTACGTTGCTTTCTATATCACCCGTTGTTTGGTAGGCGGAATATGCCTGACCATAGTAATCATGGATATTCTCAGGGATCGGATCCAAAAAAATTAGCCCGCATCCATGACACTGGTAATAGTCAAAAATCTCATCCGACATATTTTGGTTGATGTCCGAGACTGAAAACAGCAATGTCGCAGATTCTGCACAGTAAGGGCAGTGTGTTTTTGCAGGTAAGCTCATAAAGAAAATCCGTATTTTTCGTCAATATAGCGCTTTAGGGCATCACGCCAATGCGGCAAGGTGATTCCCAACGATTTTGCCTTAGTGTTGGCCAGCGCCGAATAGAGAGGGCGGCACATCTCTCCGCTCATCCCGCCGCGATCCACCGGAACCACTTGCGTGCCGAGCCCAGCCAGTTCGTAAATGGCTTTGGTGAATTCGAACCAAGTGCACTCGCCTTCATTTGTCAAATGATATATCCCGGGAACAAATTGCGGATGCTCTATCAGTTTCAGAACTGCCTGTGCGAGATCCCCGGTATAGGTCGGGGCGACGACCTGGTCACATCCCATTTCCAGTTCGCTGACCGCCTGTGCGTCGGCAATGCGCTTGTCCACGAAATTTCCGCCCTTGGAAATTGCGCCGCTCGGCCCATAAAGACCGCAGGTTCGTATGACCACGGCATGCCGGGGAGCGGTGGCCAGCGCCGCCAGCTCTCCTGCAAGCCTCGAAATGCCGTACATCTGCAGGGGCTCTGGGCAGTCGTCCTCCCGATAAGGTGTTCGTTTCTTCCCCCCGAACACATAATCGGTGCTGAACGTGACCAACTGCACATCCATTCTGGCGCAGATCACCGCGAGGTCCCTGACGGCCTGACAGTTCACAGCAAATGCGCGTAGCGGCTCCACTTCGCACTGCGGCACATTGTGGAAAGCAGCCGTGTTGATGACGACATCCGGGCAAAATTCGGCGATTGCGCGCTCACAGGATTCTTTCGATTCGATGTCCAGTTCAGGTCGGCCCGGTGCATAAATCTGATGTGATGTCTCCAGGGACAGGAGGCTACCCCCCAGCTGTCCGGTTTTGCCTATCAGCAGTATTTTCATGGCGCGGTCTCGGTGAAGTCGGGATAACCGGCATCCCGCTCCGAGATAACAACCGCTTTTTCTGGCCAGTCTATGGAGAATGCGGGGTCATTCCATCTGACCCCCGCGGCACATTCAGGGTGGAAGAACTCGGACATCTGGTAGAGCACCTCGGCATCATCCGTGAGTGTCAGGAAACCGTGCGCAAATCCCCGGGGAATGTAGAGTGCACGCCTGTTTTCTGCCGAAAGCTCGGCTCCGAACCATTTTCGGAAGGTGCCGGAATCGGGGCGAAGGTCGATCATGACGTCATACACCTTCCCCTGGGTGCAGCGCACAACTTTTGTTTCTTCATATGGCATTTTCTGAAAATGCATGCCCCTGAGCGTTCCTTTTTTCCTGTTGAAGGAGATGTTGCACTGGACAAGTGACGGGTCTAGTCCGTGCGCGGCAAATTCCTCCCTGCAGAAAGTCCTGGCGAAGAATCCCCTGTCGTCCGAAATCGGTTCGGGCTCGATCAGAAATGCACCGGCAAGCGGGAGTGGAACGAACCGCATGTCAGAGTTCCCGGGTTTCGGGTATGGCTACCGCGAACTTGCCGCCCCAATCGCGGACATGGGCCAGTTGCTGCATCACCTCTGTTTTGATGTTCCAGGGCAGAATCAGCACGATGTCGGGCTTGCGTTCGCGCATGACGTCAGGATGCAGGATCGGGACATGGGTGCCGGGCAGGTATTTCCCTTGCTTGGAAGGCGCTGCGTCACACACCCAAGGTAGCAAGTCGGGTTTGATCCCTGCAAAATTGAGCAGGGTGCAGCCCTTCGCTGCCGCACCGTAGCCAGCCACTTTCCTGCCTGCCCGTTTCTGTTCGATCAAAAACAGCAATAGGTCGTCCTTTACCTTTTCGGCGCGGGCCTGAAACTGACGATAGATTTCCAGGCTTCGCATCCCCCTGCGAAATTCTTCTGCAAGCAGGGTGTCAACCGCGGAAACTGTCGCGCGAACGTCATCGGCATGGCAGCCGTAGATCCGCAGACTGCCGCCATGGGTACTCAGCTCCTCCACGTCGCAAACCCGCAAACCAGCCTTTTCAAAGACCCGGCTCACCGAATAAAGCGACAGATAGGAGAAGTGCTCATGGTAGACGGTATCGAACTGAGTATGTTCCAGCAGGCGCATCAGATGGGGAAATTCCAGCGTGACAGTGCCGCCGGGCTTGAGCGCGGCTTTGAGCCCCGCAGTGAAATCGTTGATATCCGGAACATGTGCGTACACATTGTTGCCAAGGATGAGATCGGCCTGTCTGCCTTGGGACGCAAGTTGCCGCGCCAGAGACTGCCCGAAGAACTCGCGGAGCACGGGGATACCTAATTTTTCTGCCGCATCTGCGGTGCTGGCGGTGGGTTCGATTCCCAGGCAGGGAATGCCCGACACGACGAAATTCTTCAGCAGATAACCATCGTTGGCAGCAACTTCGATCACGAGGCTGTCTTGGTTCAATCCGAGTCGTTCGGTGATCATGTCGGTGTAATTTCCGGCATGCGCGAGCCAGCTCGACGAGGTCGAAGAAAAATAGGCGTAGTCCGCGCTGAATAGCTCGTCGGCCTGGGCATAATCCTCGGTCTGCACCAGCCAGCAATATTCGCAAACGTACAGCTTGAGCGGGTAATAGCGTTCCGGCTTATTGAGGTCGACCTCGCTCAGATAGGCGTTGGACGGGGGGGCGAATCCCAGATCCAGAAAAACATGCTCGAGAGGATGATGGCAGTGACGGCAGTTCATAAGGATGCTTACTCCTGAAATTCGAGAATTTGTTCGATGGTAAATGCTCGCATGTCCTGATTGCAGAGATGCGCTTTGTGCCAAGCAATAATCTTCCGGAGCGAAGTCTCCAGATCCCATTTCGACTGCCAGTTCAGACGGCTCCTGGCTTTGGAGCAATCGAGCTTGAGATAGTGCGCTTCGTGCGGGTGATCGGTTCCGTCCAGAACCCAGCTCGCCCCGTCTCCCCATAACCCGGTGAATTGCTCCGCAATCCATTGTACCGGCCTGGCATCGTCTTCACGTGGGCCAAAGTTCCAACCTTCGGCATGGACACTCCTTTCTTCATACAATTTCCGGGCAAGGAGCAAATAGCCGGAGAGGGGCTCCATAACATGCTGCCAGGGGCGGATCGCATGGGGATTCCTGATCAGCACCGGGCGGCGCTCTACAACCGCGCGCACCATGTCCGGAACAAGACGATCCGTGGCCCAATCGCCTCCACCAATCACATTGCCGGCCCGTCCGCTCGCTACTGCGATAGGGGAATCCCGGAAGAACGACTGCCTGTAGGCCGAAGTTACCAGTTCGGCACAACCTTTGCTGTTCGAATAAGGGTCGTAGCCGCCCATTGCCTCGTTTTCGCGATAACCCCAGATCCATTCCCTGTTTTCGTAACATTTGTCGCTGGTAACGTTTACCACGGCCCTGACACTCGGGGTATGCCGGACAGCCTCAAGCACATTTACCGCCCCCATCACGTTGGTCGAATAGGTTTCGACCGGATTCAGGTAGGAATATCTAACCAGGGATTGGGCTGCCATGTGTATCACGACTTCCGGCTGATATTCCAGCATGGCTCGCTGAAATGCACTTAGATCGCGGATGTCACCATGAAGCGAGACCATGCCTTGCGCAACCCGTGCTACATCGAACAGACTGGGGGTGCTCGGCGGAGCAAGTGCATACCCCACCACCTCGGCTCCGAGCGATTGCAGCCAGAGACAAAGCCAAGATCCCTTGAATCCGGTATGTCCGGTAACGAGAACTTTCTTATCTTTCCAGAACCCCGCGTTCATGACCATATCTTCCAAGGCGCCTTTTGGGTCGACCATAATTCTTCCAGATGATTTTTGTCACGCAGGGTATCCATGGGCTGCCAGAAGCCGTGATGCAGATAAGCAGATAAATTGCCTTCTTCTGCCAGATATTCCAAAGGGTCTTTTTCCCAAACTGTCGCATCCCCCTCGATATGGTCGATGACTTTCGGCGACAGTACGAAGAATCCGCCATTGATCCACCCCCCATCTCCTTGGGGTTTTTCTTCGAAGCCCTTGACTGTCCGGCCTTCCAGATGCAAAGAACCGAACCGCCCTACCGGTTGAACTGCGGTAACGGTGGCAAGCTTGCCCTGCTTCCTGTGGAAATCGACCAGGCTGGAAATATCGATATCCGAAACACCGTCTCCATAAGTGAAACAGAAATCTTCTTCCCCGAGGTATTGTTTTACCCGTTTCAGACGCCCCCCGGTCATGGTTTGCTCTCCAGTGTCGACCAGAGTGATTTTCCAGGGTTCGGCATTGTTCTGGTGGATAGCCATGCTGTTTGCCGCCATGTCGAAAGTGACATCGGACATGTGCAAAAAATAGTTTGCGAAATATTCCTTGATGACATATCCCTTGTAGCCACAGCAGACGATAAACTCATTGATACCGTGGGAGGAGTATATTTTCATGATATGCCAGAGAATCGGCTTGCCCCCGATCTCAATCATGGGCTTGGGTTTTGCCGCGGTTTCCTCGGATATCCGCGTGCCCAATCCGCCTGCCAGAATAACTGCTTTCATGAAAATACCTTTCTTATCATACTAATTCTACAGTAGTGCGACATGCTTTTTCAAAAATGCGCGCCCGACTCTCGAGTCCGAACCATAACTGTAGTGCCCCGGTCTCATCAATCCCTTGAATTTTGCCTGCAACGCCTCGTCAACTGGATCGTACGTCAATCGGCCTTCGACCCTGTCCAGCTGTTCGAGCGCCAAATCTCGAATATCCTCGGTCGTATTGTCTATCACGCTAATGCCCGCCTGTTCATGTTCATGAGTCAGACGCAAATCGCCAATGGATGTCCCCAGAATTTCGGGAAACGCAAGAAGGCGCTGGTCTTTTTCGGACCAGATCAGTTTCGGTATGCCGATGTCTGCCCCCCCATATGGCAATACCACAGAGACAGGGGATTGATTGGCCAATGCCACCGGAACGCCGAAGGCGCTGGCCACCAGGAAGGGGCCAGATGAATTGCCGAGAAAGAACCGGCATCGCGCAAAAAGAAACAGGTCCATCCAGTCCGACTTGAGAGGGCTGTGCGCATAGTCGATGGTATTCCGCATGGGCGACATTTTTTTCATTGAGGGGTCGCCTATCCGGATGCACCACCCCCCACGGTCGACGATCGCCTTCATGGCCATCTGATAACTTTCGATGGCACTGTTCCTGTGGGAGTGGAAGTGTTCGTCATGAACCGAATAACCGCCTTCACGGCTATGCACGCAGACAAACCATGCGCCGGGGGGCAATCCGAGCTGCAGCAGGCATTTCTCGCCGCGGGCGACATCCTCCTGTTTGAGCGACAACAACGGCGGACGGCCTCCCCATTGCCTCTGAATGCCATAGAAAGGCGCCGTTTCGTTTATCGCGGTAGTGTACTCGTATATATTCAGCCGCAATAGGCGGTGGCTGGCCAATGGATTCAGCATCTTGCAAAGCCACGGCGAGCTGATCGCCCTGATGTAACGACACCAGTATCCGAGCAGAGCTTTGTTGGCAACCTTGTCTTTCGGGGCGAGGAGAATGGCATGGTGTTGAGGGACGAGCCCGAGCTGTCTTTCCTTGATGTAACAGTCGACATCGCATGCCAAATGTCCTATCCGGTCGATATTCGTCCAGAGAAACCGGACACCTAACGATTTCAGAACAAGCACCGGAACCAGGAGAAGCACTTCCTTCAATGGCCTGGAAAGCACTGCCAACGATCTGCCTATATGCAGCGCCTGCCCGGTCCATTCCCTGCGGCATTCCGAAAAAATGAAGGTGCCCCAACCCAGTCCAATGAGGACTGCCGCTAAATAGGCAAAGGATATGCCGGTGACGCCGAAGTACTTTGCGCAGATTATCGTCGAAATACCGACCGTACTGCCCATGACAACCGAAAGCACCAGAAACGGTTCGCGCTTGAAGGATCGCAGATAGCTTGACTGTACCGAAGATACTTGATTGAGCGCTTCGGCGAATATGAAGATACCGATCGGCAACATGGGGAGCAACCTCAGGCGTAGTGCCGGGCTATAATAATCAAGTATTAAAATTATTCCGAGCAATAATGCGCCGCCCAGAATGGCTATCCAGAAGGAAATCATGGCTGTTTTGCGTACAATCTGATCGAGTGCCTGAAACTTCTTTTGAGACACTAGCGCGCCAAACTCGGGAACTTTTACCTGCAGCCAGGTGCCTGCCAGACCGGACACACCGCTGATAAGTGCCCAGGTCATTCCGAATTGACCGGCAACGACGGGGCCCTGGAAATGGAACAGAGCTGGCGTAAACAGGGAAAACATGAAATAACCGCTTATCCAGCTAAGCGCAATTCGCCACTGCAGTGGCAGAATGTCGTGCTTCCAGTCGACCGATTCGGATTTCTCGGCATAACGCAGGGATGCGAGAAAATGACGATATTTGCGCCACAGAAATCCAAGTGCCCAACACGTGCCTATGGCAGAAGCTATCAAGCCTGTCCATAGTTGAGCTCCCATGAGCAATGCGACCCACACGGCCGGATATCTCAGGGACATTTCCACAAAGCGGTAGAAGTAAATGCGTTCGACTTGCTCACAGCCCTGCAGAATTGCCCAGGCCGGCACAAACGCAAGATTCAGGCCGGTGAGAATACACAACCCGATCCATGGGCCTTGCCAGTGTATCTGGGGGCCGAGCGATGATTTTGTCGACAGGAAAAAATAGCCGCCGACAGCAAGCAGTATAGTGAAAAATACTGCGGCCGCAACGAACCAGCGAAAACCGAGAGCAGCAAGGCTGGACAGCCTCGATAACGCAACGGGATCTCCTTCAATGCGTCCACGTTCGTTCAGGGACAGTTTGGCCCATTCGTGACTGGCAAACGTTGTGATCACACCCGACAGGCCAAGTTCGACGAAGACTTGAAGGGCCAGCAGGCTGAAAAAAGTGTAGTGATAGCCTTGCAGTTCCGGAGAGAATTTTTTGGCAATCAGGATGGCCGTGATGGGGCCGGAGAGTCCTGCCAGTATTTTTCCGGACAAGCCCCATACGACTGCGCGATTGAGGTGAGCTACGCGGACAAGCCAGTTCAGGGCAGCGGCGCTCATAGAACTGAGATTCTTTCTGTTGAACTATATGCTACCAATTTTTTATATTGTAGCGCGTTGAAACTGTCTTTCAGGAACCACACCTGCGTTTTTCGGCCAAGGACTGGGTGCAGCCGTTTCAGATCATGGAACATTTCGATATGCTTAAAGTTGGCTAGATTCGTCTCTTCAGAGCAGGTGACCTAACGAAATTCATGTGCCCGCCCATCCTCTGCGAATTTTTCTGGAAAGTGGCGCTGGTGAATTCGCTGCCCGGATCCGAATGTTCAATTCATTTGTCGGGCGCATTGTACTCTAACAATCAGGACTTATGAAATCAGGGATTCTCGTGTTGAATTCCGCTGGGCCAGGCATGGCCGGGGTTTGCCGAGAACTGGGATTAAAGAAGTGCGGCATGCTTTTTCCAGAAATGCACGCCCGGCAATTGGAGCCTTGCCTGCCGTGGCGCAGCTTCATCAGCGCACATGAAGTGCGCCTGCAATCCGGCGGGGGTTATTAGGTCACTTTTCCTCAGCCCTCTTCAGCCGTTCAAGCGCCAAATCGCGGGTGAAAAAGCGCACCTCAATGATCCGGGCGGAGGGATCAACAAATTCCGGAGGTTCAGAATGGCATGCTCATGGTTGGCCTGCTCCATTCTCGGCGATATTGCGCAATGTTAGCTCCCTTGCTCGCTATGAAGGGTTGGCGACAGCATGGGGCTGACCAGCAACCGTTCGATTACCGAGGGCAGGTCCCCCTCACGGGATTTTAGAATGTGAAGCCATGCTTTCCTGTTTTGCTCGAGGGATGGCATAACTGGAAAATCCCGGTTTGCTTCGGCCCAGCTTGCAACCGTCCCAATGTCCCGGTGATAGGATAAATTCGGGAAAGTGGAAATGCGCCCCATCATGAACGGGATTACTTCGGTGCTGAAATCGATCTCTTCCTTGCCAAGCGCTGCCATGAAATCCACGACTGAAGGTTCCAGTATGTAAACCGCAGCATTGGCAAGATTGCCCGGCGGCGAAGGAACCTTCTCGTGAAATGCCTGCACGATGCCTTGCGCATTGAGTTCCACAATACCGCACGAGCGAGGATCCGGGGTTTCAAAAACCATCATGGTCAGTTCCGTGCCCCTGGGTCGCGATGCGTGGCACTTGACGAAATCAGGTACATCAAAGAGGGTAAGGTTGTCTGCATGCGCGACAATGAAAGCCTTGTTCTCGAAGAAGGCGCGGTTCTTCAGTATGGTTCCCCCTGTCCCGAGCAGCCTGTCTTCATGGACGAACTGCACATGGCGCGTCCAGCTGCTTTTACTCAGGAATTCAACCACCAGTGGCGCCAGGTAATGAGTATTGATCAAGATTTGGTCGACCCCGCCTTGCACCAGGGTTTCCAGCCAGTAATCGAGCAGAGGCCGCCCATGGATAGGAACCATGCATTTCGGCAGATGATCGGTGAGTGGCCTCAGCCTTGTTCCCAGGCCGGCGGCTAGAAGGAGCGCACGCATGGTCAGTCGGACAACTCCTGCCTGACGTCATGCAATGAAATCGGAATATTCCCGACCCGGCTAACCTGACATGCGGCCGCAATCGAACCCAGATAAACGCTTTGCCATATATCTGCTTCGACAGCCAGCGCCATTGAACTGCAGGTTAACAGGCTGTCTCCCGCGCCGGCGGTATCTTTGGGGGAGGTGTTGAATGCCGGCAAGCGGTCCGTGACGTACTCGCCATTATCCCATGAGGCATGTGTGAGCAATCCCTCGGCACCCAGAGTCAGGATGATATTTTTTGCACGAGCTTTTTTGCGCAGTTTTTCCGCAAGGACAACCAGGCCGGACTCGAAATCGCGAACGGCAAGCCGCGCTTCGCGCTCCGTAGGCGTCAGCAGCATCATGCCCTTAAAGCGGGATACGTCGCCCAGCTGGGAGGAAGACTGGCTGTCTGCGACCATCATGATTTTCCGGCGTCTGCAGATATCCGAAATTTCGTCGACCAGCGGCTGGGGAAGGCATCCGTAATTGAAATCGGAAAAAATGACGAGATCCGATTTCGGTAAATTTCTTTTCAGCTCAGCCAGCATTTTTTCAGCAATCTGCTGGCTGATCGCATGCTGGCGCAAATGACTCACGCGCAGCAGGGTCTTCCCTGCGGCACGGTAGCGCTGCTTGAGGGTGGTCGGACGGCTGTCATCCTCGAACACTTCCGCCGTCACCCCGTACTCTTGCAGTTTTTTTCTGGCGAAATCCGCCGAAGCATCCTTTCCCGAAACCGTGAGGTAACTGACATCGGCTCCCAATGTTTGAGCATGAGCCGCGACGATAGCCGCCCCCCCCACAAATTTCTCATGCTGTATCGGCGTGACCACCAGGGTAGGGTCTTCCTGTGACATGCCGACCGGATCGCAGTTGATGTACTCGTCCACGATCAAATCGCCCAGCACGACCACGCGAAGGCCCTTGAATTTTTCCAGCGTGGCGCGTAGGCCTGCCATGGTGAAGCCGTGACTGGCAGGAAAGCCAGTAGGGCGAACAATGGTTGAAAGGTTCGATTCCAGCATTTCCTGCCTGAGCAAATCGATGGAAGAAAATCGCATGTCGCCGGAACTGAACAGCAGCTTGCCGCCATAGCTGTCGACGGCCTCCTGTTCGGGGTTGGAGTGAGTTTCGTGTTCCTTGCCTTTGACCACGACCGACGGTTTCAACTCGCGTATGAACTGTGCAGGTGGAGCGCGCAGAATGAAGGCGTAATCGACAAAGCTGATGGATTTGATCCCTTCTAGCCTTAATTCCTCGGAAATCAGAGAGTCGTGGATGTGGTTCTTATTGACGCCAACCACAAGATAATCACCGCATTCGGCGGCAAACCGGAGCAGGCGAAGATGGCCAGGGTGAACCGTGTTGAAATTTCCGGAAACGAAAACAACACGCTTGCCGGAACCGGCGCTCTCTTTAATGTGGAACAAGACTTGATGTGTGTTGGACATAGTGGGGAGCATTTGCGTTATCTAAGCTTTGCATGGACGACAAAACTGCTGCAATAGGGGCCAATTTTGCTAGTAGGCGCCTTCAAGCCGAAGGTAATATTGCCCATTAACCCTGTCAAAAGAAATATAAGTTTCCCGGATAAGGCCACTGCTCTGTATTTTAAATTGCCGGGAGGGATTCCGGATCGTCCCCAAGACAGCAAAACTCTGCTGACATGATTCACATACCCGCCTACCGCCTGAACAGCACAGGACTCGGTCAGAGTTAAAAGAGTATCCGCGATATAAAAGTGAAGTCTGTAAATATCGATTCCCGGATTTGAGTGGATGTGCACAAAAAAATGTAAGGTCCCATTCGGCTTCATGGCGGCAACACATTGCTTAATCAGGTTCACCAGATAGTCAGGGGTGTCCGATTTGAGATAGAGCAGCACATGGGAATATCGGCCACCATTATCGCCGATAATCAATTTATCCCCGGTCTGAACGATGTCTTTCGGGTCGATATGAGCAAAACGCGATACATCAAGCTGGCTGTTCAAAAAATGATCTATTTCCCCCACCACCAACACTGAATCAGGGGCACTGTCATCGAGAATTGCAGCTATCGTTTGATTAAAAAGCCGGGAATCCACCCAATTGGGACTTAATGGTTTTATCGAGGCCAATAAGGGTCTCAAGAAAGCTCTGGTGTGTCGCACAGCCGGGCTGGGAATTTTTGGCACATGGGGCTCCAACTCGGGTATTGCGCCGGAACTCACGCGACGTTTCATCCATGCTTCAATTCCTGGAATCCAATAAGGGTGATCGATATGCGATTTCGGAGACGTGAGTCGGTTTTTGATTTTATCTATGAAGGCCCTTGCCTGGGCTTTTGCAATTCCGATTTCCGGAGGGATATCTTTCGAATGAAACACGAGATCATGATTCGCTGCGCGGCGGTGTTCGTTCGTGGTCCATTCCTGCAAGCTGCTTGCAATCTCCACTTCCGTCATTTTTCCCAGCCTCAACATACCCCATTCTTGTTCACGGCTCTGCAATTCGAGCATGAAAAATTCGTCCGAGTCAGTCATCACCACTTCGTCACCCGATGGGCACATTTCCGGGATGAATGAATAATCGCAAAAGCAGTTGATTGTTTTAATGACCCGCTCTGGTTTTAAGCAAAGCATGAAAATCAGGAAATAATGTCCCAAAACAGTATGCTCATCGACCCTCCAGAAGAACTGATTGGGATGGGTGGAATATAAAACTTGCTGGTCTAGAGTCTTGGCAATTGTGGTTAAATGTGAATTGGCTATTGCGAGTTCGACCATGGGTCTTGGAAGCATGTCAAGCACACCAGTCGCAGTGTTCACGGCATGCTCAAGCAGGGGCTCGACATCCTCCGCAATAGACCTGAAGCTGGGGGCAAGGACAATAGATCGCCCGTCGATAATATGCTTGTATAGAGAGGACAGGGAGCCATTTGCCAGGATGAAGTCAGCGTTCATGAAAACAAAATGGGTGTGCACCATCTCGTCCCCGCAGGCAATGATGGGGCGGGCGTAGGCCAGCGTCAGGGTTATGCTGTAAATACCTTGGACGATCAGGTCGTCGATCTCAACGAACCGTACCGGACACATACCCCTAAGATGTCTGAACGAAATATTTTTTTCGAAAGTTTGAAAATCATCCCGACAAGTCATGATGACAACTTCCAGCTCCGTTGCCTCAGCAAGTGCGGGCATGTTGCCGGAGGCAAGAAAAGAGGGCAATGAAAGGGAACAGAACCGCTCAATATAGGCCTCTCCCCAAACAACCGTGAGAAACTTGACTTTAGGTTTCATGCGAGGGCTCAATTTTCCATTTTTCAACGATCGTTTTTTCTGCCGCCAGCTGTTCAGCAAAACTACAGGCTATGACTTGGCCACAAGTTGGGCGGCGACCACCTGAAATCTGAACATCTACTCATTTCTTGCCCGCGCAAACCGCAAAAAGATAATGCGCCATCGCGTGATGGCCGGTATGCACGACCTCATCATTCATGGAAAACATGAAAACATTATGAAAATAACTCTGCATCAGCTTCTTGAGCTGCGGCATGCTTTTGCAATTGACATGCCCCGCACGACTCGTGGGCGAAGCATATGCCTGGCTTTCGAGGGAGGGCATACCGATGATGGCGACACCATGTTGAGAAAGGGGGGCGAAAGCGTTGTCAAGAAATATGCGCTCGTCTTTAGAGGCAATGTGTTCCAGCACATCCAGGGCGAAGATCCCATCGAAGTTTCCTGGAATAGGGCCATCGAGCAAATCGTGCGTAAACACGGGGAAACGCCAGCGCTCAACCATTCGCGCCTTCACATCCTCGACAAATAACGGGTCGAAGTCAGTTGCACTTAGAGCCTTTACTTCCTGCTGAACCAGACGGGTACCGAAAGCATCCCCGCAGCCGATTTCGAGAACATGCTCGCTTCCGGCCAGCATTTTGGCCACAAACTTATATCGCGAAATTCGAAATAACAGATGCTTGGGATCGTCATGCCAACTCTGGCTACTTCTGAGACCAAGCCGTTCAAACCCTCTGTCAGATACCGCATCAAGGCATTCCTGATATTGCGGCTCACGGGTCTTCTTGTCTTCATCGTTCAGGGGTTTATTGTTAGTTGGCATGTATGCGCTACCTTTAAAATAACGTTATAAAAACTAATACTAATAAATTCCAAATGAAAAACATTTTCATATGTTACTGAAACGGGACTACTAGGCATGGATTGTTGCTTAAAGAGGCACGCTACGCCCTCTTAGATCACAACGCTGCCATCTTTGTCGACCACTCGCGTTTCAGGGCACAAGACAACAAAGTGCCCTCCCTTGTTTAGATATTCCTGGTTGGTTTCAATGATTTTGCCTGAGTGCACCCAGGCAAGGATGACCGTGTAGGCAGGCATGCGCTTGCAAAGTTCGGAAGTTGGCAATATCTCGATCCCATCCCCTGAGGAGTATTTGTTCACCTTCTGGGGATGGTCATCCACTATATATTCAATCGCCCCGGTAAGTCCGAGTTGGGATATCAAAGTAGGGCCGCTACGCGCGGCACCATAGCCCGCAACCGATGCTCCTGCCTGCTTCCATTCTTTGACTAATCTGCTGGTACGCTCCCGCTGTTTTTGGATTTTTTCCGCGAACTGCCTGAGTGTCTCTATTTTGTCCAACCCGCGTTGCGCCTCGAGGTCGAGAAACTGCTGGACCGAGGCATTCCCTTTGCGCTTGCCTCCCTTGATTTGTACTGTGCCAATCAATGAACCATGCTGAATTGGCACACGCTCGACATCGATCAATTCCATACCATGGCGGTCAAGGAATATCGTCAGCGCCTTTACGGAATGGTGGCTCATGTGCTCGTGGAAGATTGTGGCAATTAGCACCCGATCAATGATGTCCTGCAGGTATTGCGCCTCGAATATGAACACGCCGTCCGGTGCAAGCATGGCACGAATGCTTTCTGCAATTTCGCCCATGTTATCCGCGTGTGCAAAGGCATTGAACATGCAGATAACATGGGCAGGACCACGTTCAGCCCTGATTTTCTTTGCGAGATCAAGCGACATCAATTCCGGGATCGTCTCGATACCGGACTCTGTCGCCATCCGGGCAATTTCCGTGGCCGGATCAATTCCCAGGACGCCATATCCTGCGTTCTTGAATGGGCGCAGCAATGAACCATCATTGCTGCCAATATCAATCACCAGAGACCCGGCCGGCGGCTGGTAAACATCAATTATCTTTGCTGCAACCTGGTTAAAATGTTCCGGCATACCTTTCGCTTCCCCGGAATAATAGGTGTAGCTTTCCCAAAGGCTCTTCGAGTCGACAACATCAAGTTGCTGCACATGCCCGCAATCGGCACACATATATAGATCGACCGGATAGCGGGCCGCACTCTTTCCAGTTTCGCTGTCGTCACAATAGTTTTCCGACAATGGGATGGGCTCAAGCTTTACTACCAATTCAACATTGGGGGATTCACATAGCCGGCAGGTTGTTCTATGGAAGACTTGCGCAGTCACGATATTCTCCTTGGTCTATATCAATTAAAGCAGATCATCTATAACAGCCGAAAGGGGCTGCGGCTTGACGCCACTCAGTTGTGTTGTCCGTTCCATCCCCAGTCCGCTATAACTGGGTTTGAAGGCGATATGAATTCCCTTGGCTGTTGCCGTGGTCGGTTCGATGAGATTCGGGCCAACTCCCATTTTGCTTGCGAGCGCCGAAGCGAAATCGACATAACTGACATTCTCGGCTCCGGACAGATGAAGATTGCCCGGGATCCGCTTCTCACCGATTGTTGCAAGGGCCTCGCCCACGAATTGCACCGACATTGGGGCAAAGATCAGATCGGAAAACGGATGCACTGCTTCTCCCCGTTTCCAGGAGTCAAACCAAGCTGGCAACGGAGAAGTGTGTGAATCAAGTATTTTAGTAAGACGTACAATATTCAGGCGCTGCTCAGCCCCCCCTTCTCGGGCGATAGTACGTACAGCATCCTCGGCCTTATCTTTCTGAAGTGCGTAAGCAATACCAGGAGCGTGCGGGTCATCTTCGTGTGGCCATGGACGCTCGCCACCAAAAACAGAATTGGTAGAAATAAAGGTAACGAACAAACCCTGCCCAAGCAATGATTCTATTAGCCGAGGGATCAATTCAACATTGATTTTGTATGCCAAGGGGTCTTTCTCGCATCGATCATAATTCGTCGCCGCCGCAATTATGAAAGCATAATCGACATCAGTTGGCGCCTGAAATGGTTCATCACTTTCAAAATCCAGGTACACCCGTTGGTCATCTACGGTTTCGAGGCGACGGGTACTGGCATATGCAAAATGTCCACGCCTCCGCAGTGCCCGCAATAGCCCTCCGCCAACCAGACTGTCGCCCCCGACCACGAGAAAGGACTTTTCCTTGCTCATTCGCTCATCCTCCGTTTAAAGCTTTCTCCCATTTGTGAAATGCGCCCCATATATTCACGTACCGCCTCGCCTGCTCCTTCTTCTGGGGCAAACGGCGCCAGTATCGTCTGTTCCTTATTGAATGGACCATTCGTTACTTCATGCATAACGAGCATCTCACTACGAATAACCAAGGTGTGAAACATGCTGTCCGACAGGCGGTAATAGTAACTGCGACCCGATCCGAACTCGCCCAGCTTGATAACATCAAACAGTGCCCCCTGATCGTCAAAAATTATTACATCGACCAATCCTTCAACAATGTGAAAGGATTCTGACTTTGCAATATGCTTGTGAGGATGGATGTAACTGCCTGCTGCAATGGCAATCAGCATTTCATGCAATCCATCCTCGTTTGTTTTATGTGCACAAATGCGCGCGCGCTTGCGCGGACTTTGTGCGGCTTGCTGCTTCAGGAATTCCGCCTCTTCCCCGCCCAGATAAACAATCGATGGCACGGCAACAAAGATTTCGTCACTAATCCGTTTAAGCTGGATCATTTGGAATATCCAGATCAATACTGTTTGGGCTTGCTGAAAATATAGACCTGAATTTCCCGCCTGCTGCTATGTAGCCCATCTTGGCTTTCAGCACCTTCTGCTCACTTTCAGGATTAAGTGTCAGCAGGCATAAATCAATATGTTCAGACTCCAGACAGCCCGAATTTATGATTGGTAGTTTCGAGCCCGGCATTAAACGCCCAAGTTTGTTCGGATTGTCATCGATCACACCGCACAAATATGGCGCCAAGCCATAGAAATTAATAAATTTTGCCGCTAGATGCCCAGCTCCGAATAATGCAACCCGTTTGTTTTGCATCTGTAATGCCTGCAAATACCGCGCGACTTTCCTCCTGCGCAACGCAAAGGCATTTGCAAAATCCCTTAGCCTCGATGTTTCACCCTCGATATCAATTCTCGCTGCAGCAGATCCCGAGCTGACATTTCGCACAATTGCGATCAGAGAATCTTCCATTGGGTATGGATAAACCTTTATTTCTAGATTCTTCAGACCAGATTTCTCAAGGAAACCTCTCAAGGTTTCCGGCGTAAAGTAGCTGATATGCTCTTCCCACAGAAAACAATGATCATGCCCATCTAATACTTTACGGCAATCTGGAACCTCAAATACCATCAGACCGTTGTCCTTGCACAGTTTTCGGCAAGCTTCCAAGAAAGTCCTTGGTTGATGTGCATGCTCAAGGATATGGCGAACCAGCACAATATCAGCCCGGCCTCTCTGTGCCGCAAGCTCTTCGGCAACACTTGGCGACAATGCCGCCTGAATTGCCTCAAGGCTGGCCAATGCATTATGGATGCCCAGATCTTCATTCTCTTTCAGGCGATATGTATTGGCCACGCCCTTCTTGCTAAAGCGCAGCAACGTCGAGTCGTCTTTGTAAGTTACGCCAATAATGCTTGCCAACCCGGAATGGCCAAGCTCGCCCCCCAGCACCTCGACAAGATCATCAAGATGCCCTTCCGGTTCGTTATAGGTGATCCATTCATAATGTGAACGGGTCATTTCCGGCAGCATGGGCCTAATAAGTTGCGCCAGCCCGCAATCGGAGCAAAAACCGAAGGTGAGTGGATGCGATTCACAATCTTCAGTCTTAGTTTCAACATATCTATTGCTGGGAGGCTGGGGACCCAACTCAATTAATGGCTCGACCCTTTCTGAGCCGCAGCAAATGCACCTATTCGACATAGATTTATATATTCACATATGGATAAGACAGCGGCCGCTCATTTTTCCGGTACGCATGTCATCAATGGCCGTATTAATGTCCTGCAGGACAAACCGCTCGGTAATCAATTCCTTGAGCTTGATCCTGCCCGCGTTGAACATCCCCTGATATCTCGGAATATCAATATTAGGTATAGCTTCCCCACCATGTGAGCCGGATAATCCCTTGCCGAAATGGAGCGGCAACGAATATATGTTTATGTTTTTGCCCTTTTTCGGCACGCCCACCAGCACCACCCGGCCTTGTGGCTTGGTAATTTCGTAGCCCATCTGGATGATTTCCGGCTGCCCGGTATTGTCAATAAAAACATCGAGCCCCTGAGCAATAATCTTCTGGATCTGCTCTCTCGCATCAAGTTTGCTGGAATTGATCAAGTGAGTCGCCCCCATCGATTTGGCAAGCTCAAGACGATTATCATATAAATCAACTGCAATAACGGGATATGCACCAACCAGAGCGGCAGCCTGAACAATATTGAGACCCACCCCGCCTGCGCCAAACACAACAACCGATTCCCCGATACGGACATGCGCATTGTTTTCCACCACCCCGAAACCAGTGGTAACCGCGCAACCGAACAAGGCCGCAACCTCCAGATCGCTTTCCGGCGGGATTGCCGTCACACGATTTTCTGCAACGATTGCATATTCATTAAAGGTGGCAATCCATCCGGCATTCAATTTGTTTCCGCGCCAGCGGTAGGATGGCGGCGCCCCTTCGATTCCCAATCCTTTACGCCAGTGCAGGACAACAATGTCTCCCGCCTTGACATGCTTCACGCCGGGGCCGGTTTCTACTACCGTCCCCGATGCCTCATGTCCAAGCAGGTGTGGAAGGAATTTGTCCTCGCCTTTGGCACCGTCAATTTCGCCAAGCTGCGAACCACAGATGCCGCTGTAGTGAATCTTAACCAGCACCTGGCCAATTTCAAGCGCCGGCGGCAACTCAACTTCGTCCACCACCAGCGGTTTGCGCTGCTCAACCAGAATTGCCGCCTGCATTGTTTTTGGAATAGCCATTTTATTACTCGAAATAGATAAAGGAATAATCGCCGGTATAGCCGGTCTGCCTGAACCACCACTCCCATTCTTCCGGCGTGCAGAATGCCTCGCAGGTCACCTGCCAGTAAAGAAGGTTGGCCTTTTCGACCTCGTTACGATACGACTCCACGCACAGATATTTGTTTTTCTTGCCGACCCGTTCCATTTCGCGCAGCGCCTTGTCGAGATCGTAATTGTGCAAGTTATGCAGCGTGTTGATAGAAAACACGAAATCAAAGTAGTTGTCCGGGAAAGGCAGACTGCTGGCATTGCCAACCTGCAAGCGATCCTTTATTTCTTCCTTGGCATTCTCGATCGCATAGTCGGACACATCGATACCATAAACTTCGACCCCGGGAACCAGCTGCGTCAGCTCATAGAGCTGGAAACCTTTACCGCAGCCAATATCCAGGATCTTGTCACCCGGCTTGATCCCATAATGATCGATCATTGCCTGCCCGACTGGCGCCCAGCGTCCGGGCATGTAACGGTAACCACCATAATTGATGCGGCGATCGCCATCCCAGTAATCGTAAGCCCACTTTTTCGCCAGTTCCGCCGCTTTGGCCTTCGGATATTCAGGATCGTTCACCCGTGCCAGATAATCGCGCGTTGTGCTTTTATGTACTGCCGAAAGAAAGTCTATGTAAGCCATGTCTTTTCCAGTCTCGTTTTAAAAAATTGTTGCGCCTTTTCCAGCTGCAGGCCCTTCCTGAGTTCAGGCTCCAGTGTCGGATTGGCAAACCGGCGCCGCTTCGCGGCATCGGGCAGAAATTCGTTGAGCATAATACAGCACCACTTAACCTGAAATACCGGCAAAAGCAGGCGTGCGCGCACGGCGAGCATTTCCTTGTGTTGCGAGTAACTCAGCGACTCCATCAGGAAATCATCGAAATAGTCTGATGAAATGGGCACTGCGGGCTGCGAGAAGAAGTCTCCGATCATTTTTGCCGGATCATCCCACCCTGCATATTCGAAATCTATGAAGCAGATATCTCCGTTATTCCTCAGAAGAGCGTTATGAAAGCCAAAGTCAGATGGCGAAATACAGCGATCTCCAATATCCAGTTCCGACGGCAGCGAAACGACCTGGGCTGCGATATTCTTTTTGTGTGTCACCCACACATGCTCAAGCATATCGACAAATGCGCGTGCCTGCCTGTCAACATCAGAATCAACCGGCATGTCATGCAGCCTTTGCAGGCGCTTGTCTATGAGCGCAAGATGCTGCTCGATGCTGAAGCAGCCCTCCGAAGCCGTCTGCAGTGTCCGATCCCGATCCGGACGAGCATTCAGCTCCCGAATGAAACAAGCAGCCTGCATTACGTGTTTACCGGTTAATTCCGCAGAGGACAGCTTTCTACCCTCGACGAATTCGTATAACCCCATATTCTTCTCGGGACTGCAGTAAATCGGGCGCGGCACGCAATCAAGCCCGATTTTTCGGGCATATGCGAGAAAGGAATATTCGGCCCCGAGACGGTTCCGCGTATCGTCCGGATGGCTGTAATAAAACTTGGCAAGGTACGTTACTTCCGGAGTGTGGACCGAGAATACCCTGTTATTACCGCCCCCATCCACAGCCTGGATATCGACCTCTCCTGCAGGAATACCTGCACCGGAAAGCAAATCTGCGACAGCAGACCTCAACTGCGCGCTTTCCATTGATCCTCGAAATAAGCTTCGATTTCCTGCCACGACCTGAGTCGTGCGCCTACCTCAACACCATCATGATGGTTTTCCGGATCAAACAGAATGCGTCCGGCACTTTCCGGGAAACCCTGCATCTGCAGTATTTCCGGCAAATCGTCGATAAAGTAATCGCAGCCGGCCTCGGCGATGCGTGCAATCTTTTCCTCTTTGGTCAATTCGAAGAAAACCTGGTCCGGCTCGATCAGTCTCTCCCCTGCATTAACCAGAAAACTGTCAACCCAGCCCCTGGCAGCTTCGTGCAAATCGTATTTCGGCCCCATAAAGGGATGCCTGGTCTTGTGGCTCACGATGGTCATGGCAATGCCATTGTCCCGCGCAAGCCTCATGAATTCTATGGCACCGGGGTAGGCTACGGCATCGCTCATCCGTGCCCCATAGACATAACCCTGCATCTCGGTCCAGGCATCTTCATTGCCCATTTTGCGCAAATAGTCCCGCACGGCCAGTTTGGATTGCAGCAGGTCAGCGGGAACCAGCGATTGCTCGACGGCCACCCGGTAAAACAGGGCGTCATAGCTGACAATCGTATTGTCGAAATCGAATCCGATTCGCATGCTACTTTGATGAACTGCTGAATGCAGCATGAATCTTGTTGGCAATGTTCCCGGCTGTCAGTCCATATTTGGCCCGGGCATATTCCTGGGAACCCACTTCATGCATGAATTCGTCATCTGTCCCGAACGAAATGAGGCGTCCCTTCATTTTTTCATCCTGGCTGGCCAGCCACTCGGCGATGCCTCCATAAAGACCGCCAATACGGCTGTGCTCCTCCACAACTGCGACAACCGGGTAGCTGGAAAGTATGTCGCCCAGCGCCTTTTCATCAAGCGGCTTGATCGTGTGGAAACTCTCAACCCTGGCTGTTATGCCCGCAGCGGCAAGCATCTCTGCCGCTTCCAGTACGGTCGGCATGAGTGTGCCGGTACCAATCAGGCAAACGTCCGAGCCCTCGCGAACGGTGATCGAACGGCCTATCTCGAAATTATCGTCATTCTTCGGAATGATTTGCTCGCCCTTTTTCCCGATCCGGATATAGACCGGCCCATCCTGCTTGAGGGCCGCCCGTATGCACTGTCGCAATTCCACCTCGTCAGCCGGAGCCATAACCGTCATGTTTGGCAGCACCCGCAATATCGCCAGGTCTTCGCATGAATGGTGCGTGGGCCCAAGTTCTGCGTAGGATAGCCCCGAACCGGTTCCCACTATAATGATCGGCACATTGTGATAACACGCGTCGACTCGTATCTGTTCATAACAGCGTGTCGTGGTAAAAGGGGTAATGGTGTACACAATAGGGCGCAATCCGGAAAGCGCCATGCCGGCCGCCACGCCCATCATGTTCGCCTCCGCAATGCCGCAATTGAAGAAACGCCCTTCGTTCTTATCCTTGAATTTATCGAACAGCTTGTTGCCGATATCCCCTGATAAAAGCACTAAGCGTGGATCGTCAACCCCAAGTCTGGTGAGCTCGTCAGCAAATGCATTTCTCATGCCCCAACTCCAAGCTCTTTGTGCGCCAAGGCAAGCTCCTCCGCTGAAGGTATCCGGTAATGCCAGTTATTGTCGTCTTCCATGAAAGAAACCCCCTTGCCCTTGACCGTATGCGCGACGACAGCAACCGGTTTACCTTTGCTGTTTTTCTTCCTGGACAGCACCTCAACCAGCTGCCCCATATCGTGGCCGTCTATTTCGCACGCATCCCAGCCGAAGGCGCGCCACTTGTCCACCAGCGGGTTCAGCGCCAACACTTCCTCGCTGCGCCCCGTTGCCTGCCATTTATTGAAGTCAATAAATACTGTGAGGTTGTCGACCCGTTGTGCCGCCGCCATCATGGCTGCCTCCCAGATGGAGCCCTCATTGCACTCTCCGTCACCCAGCAGTGCCACCACCTGGTAGTTTCTGTTCTGCGCCCGGCCGGCCAGTGCCATTCCCAGCGCAATCGGCAATCCATGGCCAAGCGAGCCGGTAGCAGCTTCTATTCCCGGCAAATGATCCGGTGTCGGAGGATGTTCGGCAAAAATTCCTCCGTCCTGCCCATATGACTCAAGCGCCGCCTCCGGATAGAAACCTTTCCTGGCCAATATCTGGAACAGTGTTGGCGCTCCATGCCCTTTGCTCAGGATGAACCGATCCCGGCCCGGATCTTTCGGTTTTGCGGGATCGATTCGCAGGCTATGAAAGTACACGGCCACCATGATATCCACGCACGAAAGACAGGACCCCAGATGCGGAGTCTTCGTTTTATGCGAATTCGCAATGATGCGGCCTCGAATTTCGCGTGCAATTCCCTGCAATTCTTCCAGTTCCATTTTGCAATCAGCCTTTATGGTTTGTGGACATAGTCCCAGGGCTCGTTCTTCAGATCATCAAGATTCGACTTTACCCATTCAATGCAATCATCCAGCCCCTCGTCCAGTGAAACTCTGTCCTTCCATCCAAGACTCTGTCGAATTTTTGAGCTGTCCAGCATATATGCAGCATCCTTCCCGAGCCGTTCACCGACCACCTCTACATGCGCGTTAAAATCCACGCCCATCTTCTGGCAAATGCGCTCCACCAGTTCGCGCACGGTAACAATCTCATTGGTCGAAATGTGATAGGTCTCGCCCAGCGCGCCTTGAGTGGCAACCAGATGCGTTGCGCTCGATACGTCATCCATATGGATGAACGACCTCTTTGAGTGCCCACCTCCGTGAAGCTGGAGCTTCTTGCCGGTCAGGATCGACAGCATCGTTCTCGGAATGATTCTGTACAGTTGCTGGCCCGGGCCATAAACATTGGCTGCACGGGTGAATACGACGGGAAATTTGTAGGCCTCAAAAAAAGTCTTCAGGCTCATATCTGCAGCCGCGCGCGAAACTGCATAGGGCGTGCTGGGGTTGAAGGGCGTATCTTCCTTGATAAAGCCATCAGTGCTGCCGTAGACCTCGGGCGTGGTTACGTGAACGTACTTGCTGAGGAAATCGCAATGCCTCAGCCGGTCATGCAGACGAACTGTGGATACCACGTTCGTCATGAACCAGTGATCCGGATTCTGCCAGCTCTGGGCCACCATGCTTTGTGCGGCAAAGTTAACGACATAGGCCGGCTTTTCGCTGTTTATCAAAGCCATTAGTTCGTCCAGATTCTGGTTCAGGTCATAGTTGTAAAATCTGAACCCCGCATCCTTGCCATGCCACCGGTACGGGAGGAACGCCTTGTGCGGTTCCGGCGAACGGCTTGTTCCGAGCACGGTATTTCCCTGTTCAAGCAGAAAGTCAACGAAGCTGGCTCCAGAAAAAGAGTTACTGCCGATAATGAGATATTTTTCCTGGTTTGCCATGATTATTTAGCCAACGAATTATTTTTATAAAGCCACTGCATTACCATGTGACCAACGACCAGTTGCATATCTTCTGCTATTTGCATGTCGTCTATTTCGAAATGGATGGGGACGTCGGCCAGCTCTTTTGCCTTACCACCGGAAAAACCGAGCACCGCAAAACTCCTCATACCCATTTCCTGCGCCTGCTCTAGCGCTTTAACAATATTGGGCGAATTCCCACTACCCGACAACGCAATCAGGATATCCCGCTCCCGGGCCAACACCGCCAACTGATGGGAAAAAATATCCTCATAGCCCTGATCGTTTGCCAAACAGGTAACAACCGAGCTATTAGCAGGCAGTGCAGTAACACGTAGCGCGTGCCCTTTTTCTTTCGAAATACCATACAGCAGATCATTCGCAAGGTGGATGGCATTACCGGCACTCCCGCCGTTGCCGCAAAGGAACACCTGCCGCCCCTCTTTCCAACACTCAAGAAGCTCGTTGGCAAGCACCCCCACACCTCCCCAGTCTGCGCCTGACAATGCAGCCTGCAAACGACGGGAATAATCAAAAAATTCGTCGGTAGGTAGCATCATTTGGCCGACTGCTGCTGCATACATTTGAGGTTGTAATAGCGCTCCTCATCCTTGAGTACGCCAGCATGATATTTCTCAATAATTTCGCGAATCGCATCTTCGACTTTTTTCTTGGGCTTAAATCCCGCCGCCAATAACTTGTCGGAATTCACCCGATACGAGCGAGGATCATTTGAGGGGGTTACAACGATTTCTGCTGGAACATGACGTATCACCATATTGGCGATGTCCAGAATCGAAATATTTTCAAATCCTGCATTATAAATTCCTGTTACTTCCGGATGATCAAGCAGGAACAGATAACAGTCTGTTATGTCGTCGATGTGAATGTTCGGTCGAACCTGATTACCCCCAAATACAGTTATTTTCCCCTTTGTCAGGGCCTGCATTGTCAGCATGTTGACCGAAACATCAAGCCGCATTCTGGGCGAATATCCGCAAACGGTCGCCGGGCGGATGATCTGCACTGCCAGCTTATCCGCGTAACTGAGAAGAACCCGCTCAGCCACCATTTTTGTCTTGTTGTATTCCGAGATGGGCTTGAGCTCCAGGTCTTCCGTAACCTGCGCTTCTTCCTTGACCCCGTATACGCTGCCGGAAGAAGCATAGATGAAGCGTTTGACGCCTTTCCTTGCCGCCTTGTCGGCAAGCTGCATAGTTGCCAGCGCACTAATTTCCCAAGTCAATTTCGGATCCAGGTCGCCGCATGGGTCATTTGCCACCGAAGACAAGTGAATTATGGCGTCCACACCGGAAAGGTCGATGGCCTCAATATCGCGCACATCCCCCTGAATGATTTTCAGTTTTGGATGCGGCTCAAGAAAATTCCCAAACCACATAATATCCAAAGCAATAACTTCATGGCCGAGTTTAAGCAACTTGGGCACTAGAACCGTTCCCTTATATCCGCATGCGCCCGTAACCAATATTCTCACGTCAATCCCCTTGTACAGTGTCAATCAACAAAAATCACAAATTTTCAATTTCAACCAAATGTCCGTGCTCCAGATGGAAGAGCCGGTTGCAGTTGCTCTCAAGGAGCTTTCTGTCGTGTGAAGCTAAAACGAGAATCTTGGCCGAGTCAAGCATTTCCTGGAGTCTTGCCTGTGCCTTTTTTGAAAAGGCCTCATCCCCTACGCTCAGCCATTCATCCATCAGAACGATGTCCGCCTTGACCGCCGTAGCCACGGCAAAGGGTACGCGCATGTGCATCCCGCTTGAGTAGGTGCGCAATGGCATCGACAGAAATTCGCCTAGCTCGGTAAACTCGGTAATTTCCGGCATTAGCTTGTCGATTTCCTTGGGCCCAAGTCCCATGAGAGTACACATCATGACGATGTTTTCGTAACCGTTAGCCTCTCCTTCCATTCCCAGCGAAATACTCAACATCGAAGCTACCGATCCTTCCATGTCGAGCGTCCCGGAGATCGGTTCGTATCCCCCTGCCAGCACACGGAGCAGGGTACTCTTCCCGGAACCGTTATGCCCCAGCAATCCAATCCGGTCTCCCTCCCCGATTTCGAAACTTAGACCATTAAGTGCTCGAACCACTACCTTGTCTGCCGAATCCTTGGCGAGACTGCCTCCGGTTGCAGAATGCAACACGGTGTTTTTCAAGGAGCGACTTGCTGCCCCATAGATGGGGAAGTCGACAATCAGGTTCTTTGCGCTAATATGGGCCATAGCTAGTTAGAGCCAATATGCAATTCGGGCACGAAACCTCGAGAACAACGACAGTGTAGCGATCGATCCGATAACTGCAACACCGGATACTACGCCCCACGATAGTAGCGAGGCGCTTTTGCCCAGCAGCGGATTCCTGATGATTTCTACTAAATGAAATAGCGGATTGATTTGTGCAATCCATTGATGGCGCCCCAACATCTCCGGTTTCCAGAAGATTGGTGTAAGAAAGAAAGCAATCTGGAGCAAGCTGGCAATGATCTGGGGTATGTCCCTGAAACGCGCACATAACATACCCAACATCAATCCTATCCAGACGGAATTTATGAGCAGGAGCAGCAAGCCCGCCACTGCCAGCAGTGTTGACACACTCACTTCAAATGGCATCAGGATGTATACAATGAGCAAAATCGCAAGATTATGTATGAAGATTATCATGTTGCGCCAGATTACTCTGTAGACATAAATCGAGAGAGGCAGCCTGGTCTGTTTGATATGACCCTCGGCAGCAATAAACACCTGGCAGGAATCGTTGATTATTGCGTTGATCAACTGCCAGGCAATCAGACTGGCGGCAACAAAGGCCACGTAGCCGGCTGTGGGCTGCCCGAACAGGCGACCATAAAGCGGTCCCATGCCTGCAACCATAACGCCTGTACTAATGGTCAGCCACCATGGACCAAGGGCCGAACGGCGGTAGCGTTGCTTGATATCCTGCCAGCCGAGCATGGTCCAGATTTTGTGCCCCCCAAAACCTGACGCAATGTCATTTAGCGCTTTGGACAGTGGTGAAATAACTTGTGTGGTCATTTCTCGATAGCTTCCCCGGCAACAAGCGATGGATCAACTGTATTGTGCATTTCTATTAGGAACAGATTAATTAAGGTGACGTCAATGGTGGTTGGTTGCTATTCTAAAAAAGGCTCGGCACAGCACCTCGGGTAACTACAACGACTTTCAGGCTCTGAATTAAGCCACTCAACCAAGTAAGGCTGCCAACTTGTACCAAGCCATCAACAAACTTCCTTTCGAGAGCCGACGCCATTGTAAGCGTTCGCGCTTAAACTGTCGAAAAATCCATTGCATTTAAGAGTTGCCTTGATTCTCATCGTAGCTCAGTACGATAGTTGACTAGTACTATAAGGACAAAACCTTTTCTGCCAAGGTCTGCCCGATTGACAAAGATGCTGTGGCCGCTGGTGAAGGTGCGTTGCAGACTTGAATTACGTTGCCTCTGATACGAATATCGAAATCGTCGAGCAAGCTCCCATCCCGGGCGCATGCTTGGGCCCGAATGCCCGCCCCTCCCGGTTCAAGATGCTCCTCGAGTAATTCGGGGACGAGTTTTTGCAACGCGCTCACAAAGGCCGTCTTGCTGATTGACCGATAAAACTCACCCAGTTCGGTTCGCCAATATTTGCCTGTGACCTTGTAGAACCCTGGCCAGGTAAGAGCCTCCCAAGTGTCGCGCAGATTGAAATCTGTCTTGCGATAGGCTTCACGCCCAAAGGCGAAAACAGCATTGGGACCACACTCCACACCACCGCCGATCATACGGGTAAAGTGAACACCAAGAAATGGGAAGGCCGGGTCGGGTACCGGATAAATCAGGTGATTCACCAAATGAGGTGCTGACTTTTTGAGTTTATAATATTCACCGCGAAATGGCAGGATGCGCAACGGCAAATCCGGCTCGGTCGAACGAGCCAAATAATCCGATTGAAGTCCGGCACAGACGACCGCAGCCTTTGCTGTGTACGTACCTGATTCGCCGATCACCTCGACATGCTTGTCACCTTGATGGATACTCTGAACACATTGGCCGAGGATAATTTCAGCCCCTTGGATTATCAATTTTTCCGCGTATTTTCGAGCTACCGTGCCGTAATCCACTATGCCCGTCTGAGGAACATAAAGGCCCCTAACACCTCTGCAATTGGGCTCAATTTCATGAATTTCCTCGGGCCGCAAAAATCTGAGTCCTTCGAGTCCATTTGCCACGCCACGGCGATACAACTCTTCCAGATTTGGCAACTCTGCATCACGGGTCGCGACTACGATTTTTCCACATATTTCATGCGGGATCGACTCCTGTCTGCAAAACGTGAGTAGCTGCTCATATCCCTTACGACAATTCACGGCCTTAAGCGATCCGGGTTTGTAATAAAGCCCCGAGTGAATCACCCCACTGTTGTGACCTGTTTGATGTTGCGCCAGATCAGATTCTTTTTCGATAAGCACTAGACGCGCGCCCGGACGGGCTTCCAATATGCGTAGCGCAGTGGCCAAACCAACAATCCCGCCGCCAACGATGATGAACTCATTTTTTATCATGCGCGATCCTGTGTTGACGAACCCCGATGCAGATCTTTTTGCATGCATAGTTGTAAATTTTCATCCCAATTTCCTGCAGCCAAACCAAATACACTCGCCAGCCTATCGTTAGATAGCACGGAGTTCATAGGTCGTTTGGCTGGAGTCGGGTATTCACGTGTAGCGACAGGCACAAGTTGTGGGCTGGGTCGTATGCCAGCCATACGTAATATTTCTGCAGCAAAGCCAAACCATGAAGTGTTGCCGCACGAGGTAAGATGATAGGTGCCGGGCGCATCTTTGATAGCATTTTTATTAGCGCTAGGGGCATAAATCTGCGCCAAAATAAGCGCGGTAATTTCCCCTACGGAGCGGCTCCAGGTTGGTGCTCCGACCTGGTCATCCACAACGCGTAATTCATCGCGCTCTTTGGCCAGGCGCAACATGGTCAACATGAAATTACGTCCGCGCGCGCCATACACCCAGCTGGTACGCAAGATCAGGTGTTTGCCGCCCACTGCACGCACTGCCTCCTCACCAGCCAGTTTGGTCTTGCCGTAAATATTCTGCGGGTTCGGCTCGTCGGTTTCCAGGTAGGGCTCCTGTTTGTTGCCGTCGAACACATAATCGGTAGAATAATGCACCAGCCAAGCATTGAGGCGAGCCGCCTCTTCAGCCAATATGCCGGGGGCAATACCGTTTACCGCGTGCGCCAGTTCCGGCTCGCTCTCGGCTTTGTCCACATTAGTATAGGCTGCCGGATTGACGATAATATGCGGCGCGATGTCTCGTACCTTCTTGCGTATGGCATCCTGGTCGGCCAGGTTGAGTTGATCCGAGCCAAGAGCAACCACCCTGCCCAGCGGGGCCAAGGTACGCTGCAATTCCCATCCGACCTGGCCGTTCTTGCCGGTCAGCAGGATGGTTCTCATGCAAAGACCTCTGCTTCCCGGAAAAGCACTCCGACCCGATCTTTGGCAGACAGCACAGGCTCGCCCGACATCTGCCAATCTATGGCTAATTCGGGATCATCCCAGCGAATGCAACGCTCGTGTTCCGGCGCCCAGTAATCCGTGGTCTTGTACAGGAATTCCGCATATTCGGACAGCACGACAAAGCCGTGGGCAAAGCCCTCGGGAATCCACAGCATTTTTTTGTTCTCGGCGGACATATACAAACCGAAAGACTTGCCGAAAGTTGGAGAGCTGCGGCGAATGTCCACCGCCACATCGTAGACCTCGCCCACCACCACGCGCACTAGCTTTCCTTGCGGCCGCTGGATCTGGTAATGCAGACCGCGCAACACATTGCGCGCGGAACACGAGTGGTTGTCCTGAACAAATGTCTTCTTCACGCCCGTCAATTCTTCAAACTGACGCTGGTTGAAGCTTTCAAAGAAAAACCCGCGAGCATCGCCCCAAACCTTGGGGTTAATCACCAGCAGGCCCTGCAATGACGTTTCTACTATTTGCACTTTATTTGCCTTGTTTCAACATGCGCAACAAATACTCACCATAGCCATTCTTGGCCATCGGCTCGGCCAGACTTAGCAATTGTTCAGCATCAACATAGCCCTTGTGATAAGCAATTTCTTCCGGACATGCAATCTTCAACCCTTGCCGCTTTTCCAGAGTCTGGATGAACAGTGAGGCTTCAAGCAGCGATTCGTGCGTACCCGTATCCAGCCAGGCGTAGCCCCGCCCCATCAGTTGTACATCCAGATCGCCGCGCTTGAGGTAAGCCCGATTGACGTCGGTGATTTCCAGTTCGCCGCGCGCGGAAGGTTTAGTTGATTTTGCGATTTCAATCACGTCATTGTCGTAAAAATACAGCCCGGTCACGGCATAGCTCGACTTGGGATTGGCGGGTTTCTCTTCCAAGCTGATTGCGCGCCCATCGGCGTCGAATTCGACCACGCCGTAACGCTCCGGGTCCTGTACGTGGTAAGCAAATACCGTTCCTCCGCTTTGTTTGCTTGCTGCTGAATGAAGCAGGCGTTCGATGTCACTGCCGTGGAAAATGTTGTCGCCCAGCACCAGTGAGCAGCCATCATTGCCGATGAAATTTTCGCCGATGATGAATGCCTGAGCCAAGCCATCCGGCGAAGGTTGCTCGGCATAACTGAAATTCATCCCCCACTGCGATCCATCGCCCAGTAACTGGGTAAAGCGCGAAAGGTCTTGCGGAGTAGAGATAATCAGCACGTCGCGAATCCCGGCCAGCATCAACACAGACAGCGGGTAATACACCATTGGCTTGTCATAGACCGGCAGCAGCTGCTTGGAGACCGCCTGAGTCACCGGGTAAAGTCGCGTGCCGGTGCCGCCAGCCAGGATGATGCCTTTCATTGCGCCCTCCGATCCTGATAATTTTCACCTATCCATTGCTGGTATTCGCCGCTGGTTACCTTGCTCACCCATGCACTGTTGGCCAGGTACCATTCGACTGTTTTGCGCAGCCCGCTCTCAAAATTCTCGCTCGGCTTCCAGCCTAGCTCACGCTCGATCTTGCCGGCATCAATTGCATAACGCTGGTCGTGCCCCGGACGATCCGCCACGAAAGAGATCAGGCGCTCGTGCGGTGCCGTTTGCGGATGCAGTTCGTCAAGCAAGGCGCAAATGGCGCGCACCACTTCGAGGTTGGTTTTTTCGTTCCGGCCGCCGATATTGTAGGACTCACCCAGCTCGCCGAACTCCAGCACCCGCAACAGCGCGCGCGCGTGGTCTTCCACATACAGCCAGTCGCGGATGTTGTCGCCCTTGCCGTAGATTGGTAACGGCTTGCCGTCGAGCGCGTTCAGGATCATCAACGGGATCAATTTTTCCGGAAAATGGTATGGGCCGTAGTTGTTCGAGCAGTTGCTCATCACCACCGGCAGGCCGTAAGTGTGATGCCAAGCTCGCACCAGATGGTCGGAAGAAGCCTTGCTCGCAGAATAGGGCGAATTCGGCTGGTAGGCCGTTTCCTCGGTAAAGAGCCCTTGCTTGCCCAGACTGCCGTAGACTTCGTCGGTAGAAATGTGGTGAAAACGGAACGCTTGCTTGCGTGCACCATCCAGTCCGCTCCAATAGTTGCGCGCCGCCTCCAGCAAGGTGTAGGTACCAACAATATTAGTTTCGATGAATGCCGCAGGACCACTGATTGAGCGATCCACATGCGACTCTGCCGCCAAGTGCATCACCGCATCCGGCTGATGTTCGGCAAATATCCGCGTCACTTCTACCACATCGCAAATGTCGGCATGCTCAAAGCGATATTGCGGGCTGCTGGCGATAGACTCGAGGGACAATAGATTGCCGGCGTAAGTCAGCTTGTCCAGATTGACTACCGAATAGCTGGCTTCATCTATCATCAGGCGGATGACCGCCGATCCGATGAATCCCGCTCCTCCGGTAACCAGTATTTTCTTCATCTATGTATGAACCCCTAAAATTGCGAAGGAGATTTTACCGGTTATTTGCTCAATAAACGAACAATGAATTCCAGCGCCCGCTCGGTGGCTCCCTGCTCCATTCTCACAAAGTCCAATCCTGATCGCCCCATTGCAGCAAGCCGTTGCGGTTCAGCAAACAGCATCTGCAAATTTTCCACCAACTCGTTTGAATCGGCTACAGAGGTTGCCGCACCGCGTCCGACGGCCCGATTGCTTGCCTCGGCAAAATTATAGGTATGCGGCCCGATCAGGACCGGCTTGCCTGCGGCACAGGCCTCGATCAGGTTCTGGCCGCCGAATGGCAGCAGGCTGCCGCCGACAAAGGCAACATCACAGGCTGCATAGTAGGCAAACATCTCGCCCATGCTGTCCCCGAGCACAACGCGCGTTTCAAGCGTGGCGGCCTGTTCGTCGCTCCTGCGCACAAAGCTGATGTTGCGCTGGCCGAGTAATGCGGCAATTTCGCCAAACCGCTGTGGATGGCGCGGCACGATGACTGTGAGCAGGCCGGGGATATCCAGCCGCTCGAGCATATCCAGCAGCAATACTTCTTCGCCCTCGCGCGTGCTGGCGGCCAGGAAAACCTTGCGGTCTGCACCGAAACGCTGGCGCAGGATTTTCCCCAGTTCCAGCATTTCCACCGGCGGCTCAATGTCGAACTTGAGGTTACCCATTACCGAGACTTCCACCGCGCCCAGTTCCTGCAAGCGCTCGGCATCCACCGGGGTCTGCGCCGCAATGGCACTGAGTTCGCGCAGCGCCAGCCGGGCCAGCTTCGGATAGCGCGCATACCGTCTTGCCGACTTTTCGGACAAGCGGGCATTCAGCAATAGCAACGGAACCTGCCCGGCATGACAGGCATGGATCAGGTTTGGCCAGATTTCCGTTTCCATCAAGACACCGACAGCAGGCCGGAACTGCTTCAGGAACCTGTCGACGGCAAACGAGTAGTCATAGGGCAAATAGACCCGCCGCACATCCTCGCCATAAAGACGTTCGCTTTCCGCGCGCCCGGTCGGCGTGGTATGGGTAAGCAGCAGCTGGTGCCCGGGATAGGTTTCGCGCAGTTTCTTCACCAACGTTGCAACCGCACGTGTTTCACCGACGGACACGGTATGCAGCCAGATGACCGGCTTGTCGGTATGCACCCGATAAAAACCGAAGCGTTCCGGCACATGTTCCAGATATTCCGGCTGCTTGCGGGCACGCCACAGGAGGTGGAAGAAAATATAGGGCAGCAGCAGCCATAACAGGAGGCTGTAAAAAATACGCGGCCTATTCATCGAAGCCCACGCGCCCGATGGCATTGATCACGTCGTCCACGGAAGGCGACTTTCCGGTGCCCCCCAGGTTGACCGCGCGCGGGCCGGCATAAAGCCCGGTCAGCCCGGGCTCGGTTGCCACGTAGATCCCCACGGTCGGCTTGTTCAATGCCGCCGCCAGATGGCTCAACCCGGTATCCACGCCGACCACGAACCGTGCGCCCCCAATGGCCGCCGCCGCCTCGCCCAGCATCAGCTGCGGCGGGCAAACCGCATCCGGAATGGCCTGCGCCAACCGCTTGCTGCGCGCCTGCTCGACCGCATTACCCCACGGCAACACGACACACACCCCGTACTGCTGCCGCAACCGGTTTCCCAATGCAATCCATTTCTGCTCGTCCCACAGCTTGTCGTCACGGCTGGTGGCATGCAGGAAAATCGCATATGCCTCCTGCGGCCTCCACGGCAATGCCATGTCAGGCGCATGAATACCATAGTCCGGCGCACCCTGTGGCACGTAGCCGAATACCTTGCCGGCCAGCTGGCGATTGCGCTCGACCGCATGCTGCGTCTTCTGCACCTCAAATGTATGGCGATAAAACAGGCTGGCCAGCGGCTCGCGCGCACTGTTCCAGTTATAGCCATAGCTTTCGGCCCTGGCACAACCGGTAACCAGGGCGCTTTTCAACAAACCCTGGGTATCCAGCACATAATCGTAGTGGCTCGCGCGCAGTTCCCGGCATAGCGACTTCATCTCACTCCGGGACTGCCAGAACGTCTTGCGCCAGCGGCGGATGGCGACGGGAATGGCCTTGTCCACCAGCGGATGCAATGCAGGCAGGGCCGCGAAGTTTTCTTCCACTGCCCAATCTATTTGCGCATCGGTAACGTAACGACCAATGTCGGAGACAACCGGCAGGTTATGCAGCACGTCGCCCATCGAGGAGGTTTTAACTAAAAGGATGCGGGGCATGAAGGGGTTATCGTATGTTTTCCGGAACGCGAGCCGTTCCTCCCGCCGTTCGCGAAGAATGACGGTGCCGTCACCCAGAGAATACCTGATTAAACTATGGAATCAAAGTTGTCAGCGCGCCGGCCGGCTGAGCGGCCGGTCGTGAACAACCCGATTAATACAGCGCCTTGTTGACTCCCGCGAGGTCGTCTTCGCTCAACGTACCCACGGCTGCTTTCAGCTGCAATTCGCTGAGCAGGTAAGTGTATTCAGCCTGGTAAAGGTCGCGGCGGGTGGAATATAACTGCTGCTGCGCGTTCAGTACGTCGAGGTTGGTGCGCACGCCGACTTCCTGGCCGAGCTTGCTGGCCTCGAGCAGGCTTTCACTGGATTTCAGCGCCTGCTGCAGCGCCTTGACCTGGGCCATGCCGTTAACCACGCCGAGATAGGCCTGACGGGTTTCCGTAGCGGTGCTGCGCCGCGCATTTTCCAGTTCGTCTTTGGCGCGGTCGCGGTTCGCTTCGGCTTCGCGCCATTTGGATTGCACCGCACCTCCCTGGAACAGCGGGACATTCAATTGCACGCCGACCGACTTGTTGCGGCTGTCGCTGCCCACACCGTAGGTGCCACCATTGGCCGCGTTCTGGGAATAGTTGGCGACCAGGTCGAGGGTCGGGTAATGGCCGCCGCGATTGCGCGCTACTTCCTTGTCCGCGAGTTCCGCTGCCGCCTGTGCCACGGCAAGCTGCAGGTTACCCTGCTCCGCCTGCTCCACCCACTTTTCCATATCAGCGGGTTGTGGCCCCACCAGCTTGAACTGCTTGCCCAGCTGGCGCAGGTCATCCGGCATTGCATTGGTCAATTGCTGCAGTTTGCGCTTCTTGATTTCCAGGTTGCTCCGCGCGGCAATTTCCTGGGCGCTCACCAGGTCATAACGTGATTGCGCCTCATGCGTATCGGTGATGGTCGCAGTACCTACCTCGAAATTGCGCTTGGCCTGTTCCAGTTGTTCGGAGATCGCAGCTTTCTGCGCCTCGGCCAGTTCGACGCTGTCCTGCGCGATCAGCACATCGAAATAGGCTTGCGCCACGCGCAGGATCAGGTTGTTTTGCGCATCCTTGAATTGTGCATCGGCCTGCACCACCTGTAATTCGGATTCAGTATAGGCCACCCAGTTCTGCTGGCGGAACAGCGGCTGCACCAGTGTCACGCCATAGCCGTGGCTGTTGAACCGGAACTGGCCCTGCGGAAACGGCAGCGTAGCCGGCGCATTGCGGTAATTGACGGTGTCCTGATTGAAGGTGCTGTTGGCATTCAGGTTAATATTGGGCAGCAGCAGCGAACGCCCCTGCGGCAACTTTTCCAGCCCGGCCTGATGCGCGGAGACAGCTGCCGCGAAGACCGGATCCTGCGACTGCGCCGCATGATAGATCTGCAGCAGATCGGCCGCCTCAGCGGAAGAAACCACGCCCCATGCCGCCAACAATGTAACCAGCAATTTAGTCTTAGTCATAGCCTGCGCACCACACATGAATATTAGCAGTTGCTAATATATACCTTGTTGGGGAAAGTTTCAACCTGCCGCCCGGCTCAGGCCCATGCCGGGCCAGCTCAAGGCATGGATCAAAACACAAAGCGTTCCGGTTGTCGCGCATTCTGCAGTAGCGCGACGCTGGTTTCAAACAGCGTGGTGCGCTCGAACACGCCTGGCGCGATGCAGGTAACCAGCACGGCCTGCATGGCCGGCGCATCGCCGACAATGGCAAACAGCCGGCCACCTGGCTTCAGGCTGTTCTGGAAGTCCTCCGGCAATACCGGCACCGAACCGGTCAGGATGATCACATCATATGAGCCTTCCCAGCCTTGTGCGGCATCGCCCAGTTCCAGCTTCACATTGTCGATATGGTGTGCGGCCAGATTTTTCTCCGCGAACGCATGCAACTCCGGCACGATCTCCACGCTGGTCACATGCGTCGCAAGACGCGACAGCAAAGCCGTCAGGTAACCGCTGCCCGTACCCACTTCCAGCACACGATCCTCATTCCTGATCTGCGCTTCCTGCAGTGCGCGGGCTTCCAGCTTGGGCTGCCACATACGGGCGCCATGTCCAAGCGGGATTTCAATATCCATAAAGGCCATCGATTGATGCTCGGGCGGCACAAACTGCTCACGCTTAACTTTTTTCAGCAAATCCAGAATGCGCATATCCAGCACATTCCACGGCCTGATCTGTTGCTCAATCATGTTGAAGCGCGTCAATTCCATATTCTTCATCTCCCTCTGCTCCCGGGGCTGTGCCACCGTTATATTTGGCGGGCAGTATAGCAAGGCCACCTGTTTCGCTCAACGCTCGCCACCAGCTTGCTTTGCGGGCGGCTTTACAGTACCTTGTGCGCCTGCGTGGGGGTCTTCGCCACCATCTCGAATCAATGAGCGTTGCGAAGTGAGAAACACCCTTTGAACCTGTACGGGTAATGCCGTCGTAGGGAAGCGTCCTCCGGTGCTTCCCTGTTTTTGGAGCACATACCATGAATGCCAATCCCAAATTCCTGAACCAGGCAGCGCACGTCGATGCCGCTGCCGTCAAACCGCTGCCGAATTCGCGCAAGGTATATGTCGAAGGCTCGCGCCCGGACATCCGCGTGCCGATGCGCGAAATTTCGCAGGCCGACACGCCTGCCGGCATGGGCGCGGAAAAGAACCCGCCGATTTATGTATACGACTGCTCCGGCCCTTACACCGACCCGGCGGCCAGGATAGACATCCGCTCGGGCCTGCCCGCAATGCGCGAAGGCTGGATCGCCGAGCGTAACGACACCGAACAACTCAGCGCACCCAGTTCGGACTACGGCAAGCAGCGCCTGGCCGACCCGGAATTGGCCGAGCTGCGCTTCAACCTCCAGCGCGCACCGCGCCGCGCAAAAGCGGGTGCCAATGTCACCCAGATGCATTACGCCCGTCAGGGCATCATCACGCCGGAAATGGAATTCATCGCCATCCGCGAGAACCAGAAAATCGAAGGGCTGTCCGAGCTGCTGAAAACCCAGCATGCGGGTGAAAGCTTCGGCGCGTCCATCCCGAAAATCATCACCCCGGAATTCGTGCGCGACGAAGTCGCCCGCGGCCGCGCCATCATCCCGGCCAATATCAACCACCCAGAAGTCGAGCCGATGATCATCGGACGCAACTTCCTGGTCAAGATCAACGCCAACATCGGCAACTCCGCGCTCGGCTCCAGCATCCAGGAAGAAGTGGAAAAAATGACCTGGGCCATCCGCTGGGGCGGCGACAACGTGATGGACCTGTCCACCGGCAAGCACATCCACGAAACGCGCGAATGGATCATCCGCAACTCGCCCGTGCCGATCGGCACCGTGCCGATTTACCAGGCACTGGAAAAAGTCGACGGCAAGGCCGAAGAGCTCACCTGGGAAATTTACCGCGACACGCTGATCGAGCAGGCGGAACAGGGGGTGGACTACTTCACCATCCACGCCGGCGTGCTGCTGCGCTACGTGCCGATGACCGCGAAGCGCCTGACCGGCATCGTCTCGCGCGGCGGCTCCATCATGGCCAAATGGTGCCTCGCCCACCACAAGGAAAGCTTCCTCTACACTCACTTTGAGGAAATCTGCGAAATCATGAAGGCCTACGACGTGAGCTTCTCGCTCGGCGACGGCCTGCGTCCCGGCTCGATCCACGACGCCAACGACGAAGCCCAGCTCGGCGAATTGCAAACGCTGGGCGAACTCACCCAGATCGCATGGAAGCACGACGTGCAGACCATGATCGAAGGCCCCGGCCATGTGCCGATGCAC
>WGNQ01000006.1 GCA_016124455.1 Sideroxydans sp.
TTCGGTCTTGCCTACAGCAAGACCAATGCGTCGACTGGTGCCGGCGCTGCGTATAACGTTCTGGGCAAAGACCTGGGCAAAGGCACAGCCGTGCTGTCCGTTAGCCGCTCGTTCTAAATAATCCGGGGCGGCATGCCGCCCTTCCCCATTACAAGGAGAATGAAATGAAAATGGTCACCGCCATCATCAAGCCATTCAAGCTCGACGAAGTACGTGAAGCGCTGTCCGCCATTGGCGTGCAAGGCATTACCGTTACCGAGGTCAAGGGCTTTGGACGGCAAAAAGGGCATACCGAGCTGTACCGCGGCGCGGAATACGTAGTGGATTTCCTGCCCAAGATCAAGCTGGAGGCCGCAGTCAAAGCCGATATGCTGGATCAGGTTATTGAGGCTATCGAAAAGGCTGCGCAGACCGGCAAGATCGGTGACGGCAAGATATTCATCCAACAAATCGAACAAGTCATTCGCATTCGCACCGGTGAAACCGGCGCAGAAGCCTTGTAAGGAGCCATGCCATGAAAAAACTATTAGTACTTTTCACGCTGCTGGCCGTACTGTGCGGTTTCGCGGCCCCATCGTTTGCTGACGAGACGGCTGCACCTGCTGCCGTCATGGCGCCGGCAGACGCCGCCGCAGCGGCACCGGCTGCTCCAGCCGCCCCCGCTGCTGATGCACCCAAACTGGACAGTGGCGCCACTGCCTGGATGCTGACTTCGACTGCGCTGGTGCTGTTGATGACGATTCCCGGTTTGGCACTGTTCTACGGCGGTATGGTCCGCAAGAAGAATGTGCTGTCCGTCATGATGCAAAGCTTTGCCATTACAGCCATGATCACTGTGCTGTGGATGGTGGCAGGCTATAGCATTGCTTTCGATACCACCGGCATGACAAAGGGAGTCGTCAACTTCTACTCCTTCTTCGGCAGTCTGAACAAGGCATTCCTGTCCGGCATGGGCAAGGACAGCCTGACGGGCAGCATCCCGGAATCGGTATTCATGACGTTCCAGATGACTTTTGCGATCATCACCCCGGCACTGATTACCGGTGCTTTTGCTGATCGCATGAAGTTCTCCACCATGATGGTGTTCATGGCAATCTGGTCGCTGCTGGTGTACGCACCGATCACTCACATGGTCTGGTCCGGTGACGGCGGTTTCCTGTGGGATCTGGGCGTACTGGACTTCGCCGGTGGTACCGTGGTGCACATCAACGCTGGTGTTGCAGGCCTGATCACTGCCTTGATGCTTGGCCCACGTCTGGGTTACGGCAAGGAGCCAATGGCACCGCATAACCTGACTTTGACTGTGATCGGTGCCGCAATGCTGTGGGTAGGCTGGTTCGGCTTCAACGCCGGCTCTGCTGTAGCTGCCGATGGTCGTGCCGGGATGGCGATGGCTGTTACTCAGGTTGCTACCGGTGCTGCGGCTCTGGGCTGGATGTTCGCTGAATGGTTCAGCAAGGGCAAGCCCAGCGTTCTGGGCATCGCTTCCGGTGCTGTAGCTGGCTTGGTCGCCATTACCCCGGCTTCCGGTTTCGTCGACCCGATGGGTGCGCTGATCATCGGTATCGCTGCTGGCGTGATCTGTTTCTGGGCTGCAACTTCCCTGAAGCACATGCTGGGTTATGACGATTCGCTGGATGCCTTCGGCGTGCACGCTATCGGCGGTATCGTCGGTGCGCTGCTGACCGGTGTGTTTGCGGTGGAATCCATCGGTGGTACTGCTGGCAGCATGGGGCAGCTGTGGATTCAGGCAGAGAGTGTGGGCATTACCATTGCTTACACCGCCGTGATGACTTTCATCATCCTGAAAGTGCTGGACCTGGTCATGGGGCTGCGCGTTACCGAAGAACAGGAACGCGAAGGTCTGGACATTGCACTTCACGGAGAACGAGTGGAATAAGTTCCCTCCCCGACCCCTATGGGTGTTGGTTAGGGCGCCGCAAGGCGCCCTTTTTTTATCAATTGCCAGAACTGATCTGCAGGCTAAATCGCTCTTTGATTTGGGAATCAGGCGATGATCCGAGAAGTTCGGGTGCGTTAAATAATATAGATGTTCGCGCTGGCCGGATCTTCAGCTGCCGGCGAGAGATCGAAATAATTAAGGCCCGGCATAAGCCAGGCCTTATTCAGCTCCGTCGTATTATGTGCTGGAGCAGTGCTGTTACTTATGGCCGACGACGACCATGGTGAGCCCGAGCACAAAAAACGGCGAGAAGACTAATAAAGGATATACAAAAGCTGGCACAGTTAAACCTCCCAGATTTAAAGTTAATAAATTTGCACCTGCCGGCACAACCCCAATGATTTAAATGGCGCATCATCGGTTGAGCTGGATATGATTTTCCAGTTGTGTGGCCATAAAATACTGCCATTAAACAGTCGGGAATACAAGTCCTGAAACAAGCCAAATACCCATATAATCAACATGGTAAATAGGATATTTGCGGCATCGTAGTGTTTGTTTATCCTGAGGTTAGGGCCTGTGCCCAAGGGGCGGCGCAAGGCCGGGAATGTAAAACCGCATAAGCACTCACTGGTTCGGTATAATGGAACGATCCATGGAACATGCTGCAACAGACAACATACCTTTTTCTTCCCTCGGCCTAGATCTGCAAATATTGCGAGCTATCGAGGAGCAAGGCTACACTACGCCAACGCCCATCCAGGCGCAGGCCATACCTCATGTCCTGGCGAATCGCGATTTGATGGCGATGGCGCAGACAGGAACCGGCAAGACAGCTGCATTCACCTTGCCGTTGCTGCAGCGACTGTTGCCGCATGCCAGCACCAGTGCTTCGCCGGCACGCCACCCGGTACGTGCGTTGATCCTTGCGCCGACGCGTGAACTGGCGATACAGGTAGGCGAAAGCGTGGAGGCTTATTCCAGACACGTGCCGCTACGCTCCACGGTCGTGTTTGGCGGCGTTGATATCAAAACCCAGAAACCCGCATTGCTGAAGGGCGTGGAAATCCTGGTGGCGACACCAGGCCGGTTGCTGGATCACGTGGAAAGCCGCAACCTGATGCTCAACCAGGTGCAAATACTGATACTGGACGAAGCTGATCGCATGCTGGACATGGGTTTCATGCCCGATCTCAAACGCATCCTGACGTTATTGCCAAGACAGCGTCAGACCTTGCTGTTCTCGGCAACGTTTTCCGACGAAATCAAAAAGCTTGCGCAGGATTTTCTTGTGCAGCCGGTTATGGTGGAAACGGCACGTCGCAACGCAGCGCAGGAAACCGTCAAGCAATCGGTGTTGCTGGTGGAGCATGACAAGAAATTAAATGTGCTGGTTGACCTGATCCGTTCCCGCGGCGTAAATCAGGTGCTGGTGTTCACCCGTACCAAGCTGACTGCGGCACAACTGGCCAGGATGCTGAACCGTGACGGTATCGCTGCCGATGCCATACATGGCGACAAAAGCCAGCTGGAGCGCATCAAGGCGCTGGACGCATTCAAGAGTGGCGCTACCTCGGTGCTGGTGGCAACCGACGTTGCGGCACGCGGGCTGGATATAGACCAGTTGCCGCTGGTCATCAATTACGAGCTGCCGCCCCATGCCGAGGATTATGTCCATCGCATTGGCCGTACCGGGCGTGCGGGTGCCAGCGGTGAAGCCATTTCGCTGGTGGACGACAGCGATGCACGGCGGCTCAAGGATGTGGAAAAGCTGCTCAAGCGCGAATTGCCGCGGGAGCAGGCGGCAGTTTCGTCTGCGCTACGCTCAAGTCACCGCCATGCCGCAACGCCGGTCCACAGCAAGAAATCCGCGGCGGGGGATGACTGGTTCATGAAGCCCTACGAGCCTTCCCCGGTTTCCGCCAAGAAGGCCGAAGAGCGGCCGGCGGCCCGCGACGAAAAACCCAAGAAACAGATTGCGGCGCTATTGCGGAAATAACCGGGCAGACTGGGCAGAATAACAAAAGGCGCATTCAGCGCCTTTTGTTATTTGAACACGATGGTTTTGTTGCTGCAAACCAGGACCCGGTCTTCGACGTGATAGCGCAGTCCCCGCGCCAGCACGGTTTTTTCGATGTCGCGGCCATAGCGCACCATATCATCCACGCTGTCACCATGATCGATGCGCACGGTATCCTGTTCGATGATGGGTCCGGCATCCAGTTCGTCGGTGACGTAGTGGCAGGTTGCGCCGATCAGCTTCACGCCGCGCTGGTAGGCCTGGTGGTACGGCTTGGCGCCAACAAATGAAGGCAGAAAGCTGTGATGGATATTGATGATCTGGCCGGCATGGCGGCGGCATAAATCCGGTGGCAGGATTTGCATGAAGCGCGCCAGCACCATGGCATCGCCGTGATACAGCCTGAACAGATGCTCGATGTTCTCGAAGGCATCCGCCTTGTCTGTCATATCGACATGGTGGAACGGAATGCCGTGCCATTCGACGAAACCGCGCAGGTCTGCGTGGTTTGAGACGACACAGGGAATGTCCACCAGCAATTCGCCGCTGCGCCAGCGATGCAACAGGTCATTCAGGCAATGGTCCTGCTTGCTGACGAGAATGATGATGCGTTTTTTCTGGGCCGAATCGCTGATGTGCCAATCCATTTTGAATTCGGCAGCGAGATCGGTAAATTGTGCATGGAACTCGATCAGGTCGAAGGGAAGCGAGTCGGCGAGGATTTCCTGGCGCATGAAGAAACGCTGTGTTTCCAGATCGGTGTGATAGCTCGCTTCGACGATCCAGCCTTTGTGTTGTGCGATGAACCCGCTGACTGCCGCAATGATGCCGGAGCGATCCGGGCATGAGATGGTCAGGGTGTAGCGACGTTCACTCATGCGATTTCTCCCCTAGAGAATTTCTCTGGCAGGTATTGTACCGTTACCTGCTGCCCCCACAACGCGGAAATAATCCGGGATGTCTGTTGGGCATCGCCGCTGGTGAAGAATTGTGCGCTGCTCGAGGCGGTTTGCGGGCGTCCCGGTAGTTCCGCCTGCAGGCGCCGCTGTAGCTGGCGGGCGACGGCTGCGCCGGTATCGACCAGTACGATGTGCTGGCCTGCCACGTCGCGTATAAGTGGCGCGAGAAAGGGGTAATGGGTGCAGCCCAGAATCAGGGTGTCGGCACCGCGGTCCAGCAAGGGCGAAATGTAGCGTTCGAGCAATTCGCGCGTACGTGCACTGTCCAGTTCGCCCTGCTCGACCTGCTCCACCAGCCCCGGGCAGCCCTGGGTGACGATTTCGACAGCGCCGGCATGGCGCTCCAGCAGCGCGGCGAAGCGCGCGCTTTCCAGCGTGCCGATAGTGGCCAGCACGCCAACCACCCCGCTTTGCGTGGCGGCCACGGCTGGCTTTACGGCTGGCTCCATTGCTACGATGGGAACGGCAAACCGGCTGCGCAGCGTCGCGGCTGCGGCTGCCGTGGCGGTGTTGCAGGCGACGACAATGGCTTCCGCCCCCTGCTCGATCAGGAATCGCGAAAGGGCGAGTGCGCGCTGCTCGATATAGTCCGGCGACTTGTCGCCATAGGGCACATGGCCGGAGTCGGCGACGTAGATCAGGCGCTCGCCGGGCAGCAGTTCGCGGATGTGGCGCAGCACCGAGAGCCCGCCCACGCCGGAATCGAATACGCCGATTGCGCCAGCAGTCTGCAAGGGGCGCTCTTCTGCGTCAGTCGACAATCTCCTGGCTGCGCAGATACTCCTCATAGGTGCCGTGGTAGTCGGTGACGCCCTTGTCGGAGATTTCGATGATGCGCGTGGCCAGCGAGGAAACGAATTCGCGGTCATGGCTGACGAATACCAGCGTGCCCTTGTACAGGTCGAGCGCGGTATTGAGCGATTCGATGGCTTCCATGTCCATGTGGTTGGTCGGTTCGTCCATCAGCAGCACGTTGGGTTTCTGCAGCATCAGTTTGCCGAACAGCATGCGCCCCTTTTCGCCGCCGGACAGCACTTTCACCTTTTTCTTTACGTCGTCGCCGGAAAACAGCAGGCGGCCCAGCGTGCCGCGCACCATCTGGTCGTCATCGGAAGGGCCGCGCCAGTTGGTCATCCATTCCATCATGCCGATGTCCTCGGCAAAGTCGGCGGCGTGATCCTGTGCGTAGTAGCCGAGCTTGGCCTTTTCCGTCCATTTGATGGTGCCGGTGTCCGGTTCAAGGTCGCCCGCCAGGCAGCGCAGCAGGGTGGTTTTGCCAATGCCGTTGGGGCCGATGATGGCCACTTTTTCGCCGGCATCGATGCGGAAGTTCACGTTGGAGAAAAGCACCTTGTCGAAACCCTTGGCCATCTTCTGTACCTCGACCGCAGTGCGGTGCAGCTTGTCGCGCTCGTCGTATTCGAAGCGGATGAACGGGTACTGGCGGCTGGAGGGCTTGATGTCCTCGATCTTGATCTTGTCGATCTGGCGGGCGCGCGAAGTGGCCTGCTTGGCCTTGGAGGCGTTGGCCGAGAAACGCGCGACGAAGGCCTTCAGTTCGGCAACCTTTTCCTTGGCCTTGGCGTTGTCCGCGGCCTGCTGTTCGCGTGCCTGGGTCGAGGCCAGCATGTAGTCGTTGTAGTTGCCCGGATAGACGGTGATCTTGCCGTAATCGAGGTCGGCCATGTGGGTGCACACGCTGTTCAGGAAGTGACGATCGTGCGAGATGATGATCATGGTGCTGTTGCGCGCATTGAGTACGCCTTCCAGCCAGCGGATGGTATTGATGTCGAGGTTGTTGGTCGGCTCGTCGAGCAACAGGATATCCGGGTTGGAGAACAGCGCCTGTGCCAGCAGTACGCGCAGCTTGAAACCGGGTGCGACTTCGCGCATGGGGCCCTGATGCAGCTCGATCGCGATGCCGACGCCGAGCAGCAATTCGCCGGCGCGTGCCTCGGCCGTGTAGCCGTCGTATTCGGCGAAGGTCGCCTCGAGGTCGGCGGCGCGCATATAGTCCTCTTCGGTCGCGTCGGGATTGGCATAGATCGCATCGCGTTCCGACATGGCCGCCCACATTTCGGCGTGGCCCATCATCACCACATCCAGCACGCGCATGTCTTCGTAGGCGAACTGGTCCTGGCGCAGTTTGCCCAGGCGTTCGCCCTTGTCCAGCATCACTTCACCCGAGGTTTGCTCCAGGTCGCGGCCGAGGATTTTCATGAACGTGGATTTGCCGCAGCCGTTGGCGCCGATCAGGCCATAGCGGTTGCCGTCGCCGAACTTGACGGAGACGTTCTCGAACAGTGGCTTGGCGCCGAACTGCATGGTAATGTTTGCGGTAGATAACATGATAAGCCTTGCACTGAAACGCGGCATTTTAACACTACCCGCCACCGATTTCGCTTTGTCCGCCGGCTCCGCTAGAATGTACGCATTAAAACCACACTGAATGCCATGGTTCCCCATCTTGCGACAGCACTGAACGGTCCGCTACTCGACCTCGAACAACGTATCCTGAATGCACAGCCTGCGATTGAACACTGGTTCCGTACGCAGTGGCTGGAATGCTCCATTCCGTTTTATTCGTCTGTCGATCTGCGCAACAGCGGCTTCAAGCTGGCGCCGGTGGACACCAACCTGTTTCCCGGCGGATTCAACAACCTGAATCCGGATTTTCTGCCACTCTGCGTACAGGCCGCGCAGAGCGCGGTCGAAAAGATTTGCCCGGATGCGCGAGGCATCCTGCTGGTGCCGGAGAACCATACGCGCAACCAGTATTACCTGCAGAACGTGGCGCAGATCGCACTGGTCCTGAAACAGGCCGGCCTCAAGGTGCGCATCGGCAGCCTGCTGCCGGAAATCACCGAGCCTACGCCGCTGCAACTGCCGAATGGGGCGACACTGACGCTGGAGCCGTTGCGGCGGGCGGGCAACCGTCTCGGCGTGGACGGCTTCGACCCCTGCGTGGTGCTGCTCAATAACGATCTTTCGGCCGGGGTGCCGGAAATTCTGCAGAACCTGGAGCAGGCGCTGTTGCCGCCACTTGCGGCGGGCTGGACCACGCGCCGCAAGAGCCGCCACTTTGCCGCCTATGACCGTGTGGCCGACGAATTTGCGCAATTGCTCGGCATTGATCCGTGGCTGATCAATCCCTATTTCTCCAGCTGCGGCAAAGTCGATTTCCAGCAGCGCACCGGCGAGGAATGCCTGGCCGCGCGCGTTGACGAAATCCTGCAGAAAATGCGTGCCAAATATACCGAATACGGTGTCAAAGAAACGCCTTTCGTCATTGCCAAGGCGGATGCCGGCACCTATGGCATGGGCATCATGTCGGTGAAGGACGCCAGCGAAGTAAAGGGCCTGAACCGCAAGCAGCGCAACAAGATGGCGGTGGTGAAGGAAGGGCTGGAAGTGCACGATGTGCTGGTGCAGGAGGGCGTGTACACCTTCGAAACCATCAACGACGCGGTGGCCGAGCCGGTGGTCTACATGGTCGACCATTATGTGGTGGGTGGTTTCTACCGTGTGCATACCGAGCGTGGCATTGACGAGAACCTCAATGCGCCGGGCATGCATTTTGTGCCGCTGGCCTTTGAGGTGGGGTGTACCCTGCCGAATCCCGAGCGCGCACCGGATGATATTCCCAACCGTTTTTACGCCTACGGCGTGGTGGCGCGACTGGCGCTACTGGCGGCAGCGATCGAGCTTGAAGAAATGCAGCAATGACTTTGTTGCGGCGCATCTGCCTGCTGGGAGTTGCCTTGTTACTGTCGGCCTGCGGCAAGGAGCCGCTGTACCAGGAACAGGGTTACGTGTTCGGCACGCTGGTGGAAGTCAGCGTATATGGCGAACAGGAGCCCCGGGCGCGGCAAGCGGTGGCGGCAGTGATGCAGGAGTTCCAGCGCCTGCATAACATGCTGCATGCATGGCAGCCTTCCGAGTTGAGCGAATTGAACGCGGCCTTTGCGCAGGGCAGGCACAAGCAGGTATCGCCCGAACTGGCCGCGATTCTGCAGGATGCGACGCAGCTTGCGGTGCAATCCGGAGAGCTGTTCGATCCGGCCATCGGCGGGCTGATCAGGCTGTGGGGCTTTCAGGCGGATACATTCAAGGCGGTGTTGCCGGATGAAAAGCGGGTCGCAGCACTGGTTGCGGCGAACCCGCAGATGAGCGATATCGTGCTCAAGGGTGATGTCGCATCCAGTCGCAACAAGGCAGTGCGACTCGACCTCGGCGGTTATGCCAAGGGTTATGCGCTGGACCGGGCGGCAGCATTGCTGAAAAAAATGGGTATACATAACGCGCTGATCAATATTGGCGGCAACGTGCTGGCGCTGGGCAGCCACGGTTCGCGGCCATGGCGCGTGGGCATCCAGCATCCGCGCAAGCCCGGTCCGTTCGCCACGGTGGAGCTGCATGACGGCGAAGCTATCGGCACTTCGGGGGACTATCAGCGCTATTTTGAGGTGAATGGCAAACGCTATTGCCACCTGATCGATCCGCGGTCCGGCCAGCCGGCACAGGGCGTCGAAGCAGTGACCATCCTGACGCATGGTGCACATGCCGGGGTGCTGTCGGATGCCGATTCCAAGCCGTTGTTCATTTCCGGCGTGCAAGGCTGGCGGGAGGCCGCGGCCAGGATGGGGCTGGACGAGGCGCTGCTGATCGATGGCAACGGCAAAGTGTATCTCACCGCTGCGATGCAGAAACGGCTAGAATTCACCGACAAGGCCACAGTTGGCAAGGTCGAACCATGATCGCGAGAAATGACGAACGTCTGGCGCACAATATACGTCGCACCGTAGGCATCGCGGCGCTGCACAGGCTGCGCGCCATGATAGATGCGCAGCAGGAGGCAGACCTGGCACAAGGTAAATGGTTGCGCTATGTCCTGACCGGATTGCTGCTGCTGGCATGTTTCCTGGTGCCGTGTTTTCTTGCTTATCGTCTGGGAGTAATTTGAATTGGTCGGTGTTCTGTTGGTGACGCATAACGGTTTGGGCGACAGTCTGGTGGATTGCGTGCGGCATGTGCTGGGCTCGGCGCCCGACAACCTCAAGGTGTTGTCGGTGCTGGCGGAGGATGAGCCGGAGCAGAAAGAGCGGGAAGGGCGTGCGCTGGTGGCGAGCCTGGATACGGGCGACGGCGTGCTGCTGCTGGCGGACATGTTTGGCGCCACGCCCTGCAATATTGGCCGCCGTCTGTGCCAGCAGCCCAATGTGGCCGGTGTGGCCGGCGTAAACCTGCCGATGCTGTTGCGCACCGTGTGTAATTGCGGGAAATCGCTGGATGAACTGGTGCAGATGGCGCTCGACGGCGGGCGCGAATGTATTGTTTCGATGAACGTAGCATTGGAAGAAAGTTGTAATGCCGCAACAAGATGCACTGATTAAGAACAAGCTGGGGCTGCATGCGCGCGCCTCGGCCAAATTGACGCAACTGGCCTCGCAGTTTCCCTGTGAGGTGTGGTTGTCGCGTAACGGACGCCGGGTTAATGCGAAAAGCATCATGGGAGTAATGATGCTGGCCGCAGCCAAGGGGACGACCATCGTCATCGAAACCAGCGGCGAGCAGGAGCAGGAAGCGATCGATGCGATCCAGGCGCTGATCGACGATTATTTTGGGGAAGGCGAATGAGTTTTACCCTGCACGGCATCCCGGTATCCAGCGGCATTGCCATCGGCCATGCCCACCTGGTTTCGCACACTACGCTGGAAGTAGCGCACTACACTTTGCCCAAGCATCGGGTGGAGGAAGAGGTCACGCGCTTTGCCGCCGCGCTGGAGACGACCAGACAGGAGCTGAGCGCACTGCACGCCAACCGCCCGCAGTATGCGGGTGCCGAGTTCGATGCGTTTCTTGATCTGCATCTGATGATTCTGGCTGACGACCATATCAGCCAGGCGCCACGCGAGATGATATTGCGTGAACACTGCAATGCCGAGTGGGCGCTCAAGGTGCAGATGGATGAACTGGTGGAGCAATTCGACGCTTTCGAGGATGCCTACCTGCGTGAGCGCAAGACCGACGTGGTGCAGGTGGTGGGGCGCCTGCTCAAGACGCTTACCGGCCAGCCCGGGCATGTGCCGCCTGCGCCCGGCCATGACGACAACATGATCCTGGTGGCGCATGACTTGAGCCCCGCCGACCTGATCCAGTTCAAGCCGCACCAGTTCGCCGCCTTCATCACCGATCTCGGCGGCGCCACGTCGCATACAGCGATCATCGCACGCGGCCTGAATACGCCGTGCGTGGTCGGCTTGCTGCATGCGCGCCAGTTGATGCGCGAGCACGACCTGCTGATCGTGGATGGGCGGCAGGGGGTGATTATCGTCAACCCGGACAAGCAGGTACTGGCCGAATACAAGCTGCGCCAGAGCCAGCTGGATCTGGAGCGGCAGAAGCTGCGGCGCCTGCGTACGGCGCGCGCCAATACGCTGGACGGGACGCATGTCGAACTGCACGCCAACATCGAGATGCCGCACGACCTTGCCGAGGTGAATGCTAACGGTGCGACCGGCATCGGCCTGTTCCGCAGCGAATTCCTGTTTCTCAACCGTGACGACCTGCCGGACGAGGAAGAACAGTTCGAGGCGTATTGTGCCGTGGCGGAAGGCATGAAGGGATTGCCGGTGACCATCCGGACCTTCGACCTCGGCGCCGACAAGCAGCTCAACCATACCAAGCGTGTAGCCAGCAATCCTGCGCTGGGGCTGCGCGCAATCCGCCTCAGCCTGGCCGAACCGCAACTGTTCCGCATTCAGTTGCGTGCACTGCTGCGCGCTTCGCATTACGGCAACGTGAAAATCCTGGTGCCAATGCTGTCCAGCCTGTCGGAAATAAACCAGACGCTGCAGTTCATTGATCACGTCAAGAAGGAGCTCGACGAAGAGGGCATCGCCTACAATCGCAATGTGCCGGTTGGCGGCATGATCGAGATTCCGGCCGCTGCGCTGGCGCTTAATGTGTTCACCAAGAAGCTGGATTTCCTGTCGATCGGCACCAACGACCTGATCCAGTACACGCTGGCCATCGACCGCACCGACGAGGAGGTGGCGCACTTGTATGATCCGTTACATCCGGCGGTCCTGCACCTGCTGGCACATGTCATTGCGGGCGCCAACAAGGCCGGCGTGCCGGTTTCGGTGTGCGGTGAAATGGCCGGTGAACTGGCTTATACGCGTTTGCTGCTGGGGCTGGGCCTGCGCCAGTTCTCGATGCATCCTTCGCAGCTGCTCGGTATCAAGCAGCGCGTGCTGACCACCAGCCTGCCGGAGATTGCATCGTTGACACAGAAAATCCTGCGTGCGGACGACCCGTTGAAAATCCGCGAATTGCTGGAAAAACTCAATGCGCAATAGCGATGATTGACAGCATCAGCTAAAACCGGGACACTTCGTTCCGTGCCGATTTGATCTCAGCTTGCGGGGCACGTAAAACATACCAGCTAAAGCGTTCAACCCGTTTTGGCGCAAGCTGGACGGGTTTTGTGTTTTTGGAGTTTCTTTTGGAAAATTCAGTAGGGATAGTCAGCGCGCAGCGCGCCACTTTCGATACCCCGCTTACCTGCAGCAGCGGCGCGGTACTGCCGCGCTATGAACTGGTGTATGAAACCTATGGCAAGCTGAACGGCGACAAATCCAATGCCATCCTGGTCTGTCACGCACTTTCCGGTCATCACCACGTGGCGGGACAATATGCGGACGACCCCAAGAGCACCGGCTGGTGGGACAACATGATCGGTCCGGGCAAGCCGATCGATACGGAAAAGTTTTTTGTCATCGGGCTCAACAACCTTGGCGGCTGCCACGGCTCCACCGGCCCTTCCAGCATTGACCCGCAAACCGGCAAGCCATACGGCGCAAGTTTTCCGGTGGTGACGGTGGAGGACTGGGTAGCGTCGCAGGCGCGCCTTGCCGATATGCTCGGTATCGAACAATTTGCCGCCGTGGTCGGCGGCAGCCTTGGCGGGATGCAGGCCATGCAGTGGTCGCTCGACTTCCCCGAACGCGTGCGCCATGTGCTGGCGATCGCGACCGCTCCCAGGCTGACTACCGAGAACATCGCGTTCAACGACGTGGCGCGCAACGCCATCCTGACCGACCCGGATTTCCACGGCGGCAATTACTACGAGCACGGCGTGGTGCCGAAACGCGGGCTGCGCCTGGCGCGCATGCTCGGCCACATCACGTATCTTTCCGACGATGCGATGGCCGACAAATTCGGGCGCGGCTTGCGTTCCGGCAAGTACAACTACGGCTACGATATCGAATTCGAGATCGAGTCCTACCTGCGTTATCAGGGCGACAAGTTTGCCGCTTATTTCGATGCCAACACCTATCTGCTGATGACCAAGGCGCTGGATTATTTTGATCCGGCGCACCGCCACGGCGACGACCTGAACAAGGCGTTTGCCGCCGCGCAGGCAAATTTCCTGGTGCTGTCATTCACCACCGACTGGCGTTTCTCGCCCGAACGCTCGCGTGCCATCGTCAAGGCCCTGCTGCATAACCGCCTCAATGTGAGCTACGGCGAGATTGCCTCGACCCATGGCCATGATTCGTTCCTGATGCCGCATGCGCATTACCACGCGCTGATGCGCGCCTATCTGGAACGCATTGCACAGGAGTTTTCCGCATGAGCGCGCACGATCCGGCAGAACTTGCTGCCGCACGCCCGGACTTCGCCGCCATTGCCGCCTGGATTCCGCAAGGCGCATCGGTGCTCGATCTCGGTTGCGGCGACGGCAGCTTGTTGCGCTACCTGCAGGATACGCGGCAGGCGCGGGGTTACGGCGTGGAAATCAGCGATGCCAACATCATTGCCTGTATCAGGAATGGCGTTAACGTGATTCAGGGTGACCTGGAATCCGGGCTGTCCGGTTTTGAGTCCAGTGCTTTCGATTTTGTGGTCCTGTCGCAGACGCTGCAGGCCACGCGTCATACCGAGGCACTGGTACGCGAGATGCTGCGGGTCGGGCGTGAGGGCATCGTCAGTTTCCCTAATTTCGGCTACTGGAAGAACCGCCTGAATATATTGCGCGGCCATATGCCGGTATCCAGGGACCTGCCCTACCAGTGGTATGACACGCCCAATGTCCACCTGTGCACGCTGGGGGACTTCGAGACATTCTGCGGTGAACACCAGGTGCATATTCTTGAGCGCCGGGTAATGACCGGCGGTAGCGAAATAAGCGCGCTTCCCAACCTGCTGGGCAGCACCGCGGTGTACCGCTTCAAGCGCGCGGCCTGACGGATGAGCGTCTGGCGGCAGTTGTTTACCCGGCGCATGCTGATCTGCGTGTTCACCGGGTTCAGTTCCGGGCTGCCGCTGTACCTGCTGTTCAACTTGCTGCCGGCCTGGCTGCGCAGCGAGTCAGTCGACCTCAAGACCATCGGTCTGTTCGCGCTGATCCAGTTTCCCTACACCTGGAAATTCCTGTGGTCGCCGCTGCTTGACCGCTACGTGGTGCCCGCATTCGGCCGTCGCCGCGGCTGGATGCTGCTCACCCAGATCGGTTTGCTGGTGGTGATTGCCGCGATGGGCGCGTTCTCGCCGCAGCGGGATATCGCCGCCATTGCCTGGATCGCCACGCTGCTGGCCCTGCTCAGCGCTACCCAGGATATTGCACTGGACGCCTATCGGCGCGAACTGCTGGCAGACAGCGAGCTGGGGCTGGGCAATGCCGTGCATGTGAATGCCTACCGCATTGCCGGCCTGGTGCCAGGCTCGCTGTCGCTGATCCTGGCTGATTTTCTGCCGTGGCACATGGTGTTCATTGTCACCGCCTTGTTCATGCTGCCCGGCATAGCCATGGCACTGCTGGTGAGTGAGCCGCACCGTGCCGCACCGCCCAAGACCTTGCGCGAAGCAGTGGTCGAGCCGTTCCATGAGTTCATTACGCGCCAGGGCTGGAACGGCGCGTTGCTGATTCTCGCCTTCCTGTTTTTCTACAAGCTCGGCGACAGCATGTGCACCGCGCTGGCCACGCCGTTCTATCTCGATATGGGATTTTCCAAGACCCAGATCGGCCTGATCGCCAAGAATGCCGGATTGTGGCCGGCGGTGATCGGTGGCTTGCTCGGCGGGCTGTGGATGGTGAAGATCGGCATCAACCGTGCGCTGTGGCTGTTCGGCGTGGTGCAGGTAGCATCCATTTTCGGTTTTGCCTGGCTGGCCTCGATCGGCCACCATGCCGAGATTACCAGCGTGGAACTGGCTCAGCTCGCGATCGTGATTGGCCTCGAAGCGCTGGGTGTGGGGCTGGGCACGGCGGCATTTGTTGCGTTTATTGCGCGGACCACTCATCCGGCTTATACCGCTACCCAGTTCGCGTTGTTCACCAGCCTGATGGCGGTGCCGCGGACTTTCGCCAATGCGGCTACAGGCTGGCTGGTCGAGGCCATGGGCTGGACCGGGTTTTTCCTGCTGTGCGCGTTGCTGGCGGTACCGGGAATGCTGTTGTTGCTGAAAGTCGCGCCGTGGAACCAGTCGTCGCCTTTACCTTTGAGGGAGTAGGGTTTTGGCGCTGGATACCTGACTGCCGGGGTCGCCTAATGATAGTAATCGGGACACATTGCCACTATAATCCACGACCAGCTTGGCTTTATACAATTTTATCGAGTCCGCAATATGCAGTTGTTCGCCTTCGGCATTAACCATCAAACCGCGCCGCTCAACGTGCGCGAGCAGATCGCGTTCAATGCGGACACCATGGAGCCCGCGTTACGTGATCTGGTGGGGCATGGCGCAGCCAAGGAAGCGACCATACTTTCCACCTGCAACCGCACCGAGGTGTATTGCAACACACAAACACCAGAACAGCCAATCAACTGGCTGGCGGGCTACCACAAGTTGCAGCCGACGGAGATCGAGCCCTACCTCTATACCCTGCCGCGCGAACAGGCGGTGAAGCATGCTTTCCGCGTAGCCAGCGGACTGGACTCAATGGTGCTGGGCGAGCCGCAGATCCTCGGCCAGATGAAACAGGCGGTGCGCAGTGCAGAGCACGCCGGCACCATGGGATTCATCCTGCACAAGCTGTTCCAGCGCACTTTTTCGGTGGCCAAGGACGTGCGCTCGCAAACCGAGATCGGTGCCAACCTGGTTTCCATGGCGGCTGCAGCCGTCAAGCTGGCCGAGCGCATCTATCCCAGCATCGCCGAGCAGAACGTGCTGTTCATCGGCGCAGGCGAGATGATCGAACTGAATGCGGTACATTTTGCTGCGCGCGGTCCCAGGCAGATTACCGTTGCCAACCGTACGCTGGAGCGTGCACAGGTTCTGGCGCGACGCATCAACGGCCAGGCGATCACCCTGAACGAGTTGCCGGAACAGCTGGCACATCACGACATCATCGTCACCTGTACCGCCAGCCAACTGCCCATTCTGGGTAAGGGCATGGTCGAGCGTGCATTGAAACAGCGCAAGCATCGTCCACTGTTCATCGTTGACCTGGCGGTACCGCGCGACGTGGAAGCGGAAGTGATGGAGCTGGATGATGTATTCCTGTATACGGTGGATGATCTCGGTGAACTGGTGCGCGATGGACTGGATGCGCGGCAGAACGCAGTGAAAGAAGCCGAAGTCATTATCGATGCCGGCGTGGCGAATTTCGTCCACTGGATGGAATCGCGCGAAGTGGTGCCGACCATACGCGCATTGCGCGACCACGTCGATCGCCAGCGTCGCCACGAACTGGAAAAGGCTGTACGCCTGCTGGCCAAAGGCGAGCCTGCGGAAAAGGTACTGGAAACACTGAGCAACGGCCTGACCAACAAATTCCTGCACGCCCCGACGCACGCGCTTAACCAGATGCAGGCGGACGAGCGTGATGCAATGATGGATGTCATCCACCGCCTGTACCAACTACACACCCCCGAATGAAACCCAGCATTACCGCCAAGCTCGCCCAGTTGGGTGCGCGCCTGGACGAGGTCAATCATCTGCTGAGCAGCGAACAGGCCACGCGCGACATGGAGCAGTTCCGCAAGCTCAACCGCGAGCGTGCGGAACTTGAGCCGGTAGTCGAGCGCTATCAAGCATGGCAGGCCTGTGTGTCGGATATTGCCGCGGCGCAGGAAATGGCCAGGGATCCGGAGATGCGCGAGTTTGCCGGGGAAGAAGCCGAGGCCGGCAGGGAGCGCCTGGAACAACTGGAAACAGAGCTGCAGAGGCTGCTGCTGCCCAAAGACCCGAATGACGAGCGCAACGTGATCCTCGAAGTGCGTGCGGGCACCGGCGGCGACGAGGCGGCATTGTTCGCGGGCGACCTGTTCCGCATGTACACTCGCTTTGCCGAGCGTAACCGCTGGCAGGTGGAACTGATCTCGGAAAGCCCGGGCGAAGTCGGCGGTTACAAGGAAGTCATCGCGCGCATCATCGGGCACGGTGCCTACTCCGTGCTTAAATTCGAGTCCGGCGCGCATCGCGTGCAGCGCGTACCGGCCACTGAAGCGCAGGGCCGCATCCATACTTCGGCCTGCACGGTGGCAATACTGCCCGAGGTGGACGAGGTCAGTGACGTGGTGCTGAACCCGGCCGACCTGCGTATCGATACTTTCCGTGCCTCGGGTGCGGGCGGGCAGCACATCAACAAGACCGATTCCGCAGTACGCCTTACCCACCTGCCCACCGGTACCGTGGTCGAGTGCCAGGACGGACGTTCGCAACACCAGAACAAGGCGCAGGCGATGCGCGTGCTGGCGGCGCGCATCAAGGATCAGCAGGAACGTGAAGCGCACAGCAAGCTGGCGGCCGAGCGCAAATCACTGGTCGGCAGCGGCGACCGTTCCGAGCGCATCCGTACCTATAATTTTCCGCAAGGCCGCGTTACCGACCATCGTATCAATCTCACACTGTACAAGATGGACTACATCATGGACGGGGACATCAGCGAACTGACCGGCGCGTTGATGGCCGAGCACCAGGCGGAACAGCTCGCGGCGCTCGCTGCAGAAAGCTGATCGTTTGCCCAGCATCCAACAGCTGATGGCCGCGGATGCTGCAAGGCTCGCAGCAGTGCTGGCGCTGGACGCCGGCAGCGCACGCCTCGAAGTGCAATACCTGTTGCAGCATGTGCTGCACAAGCCGCGAGCCTGGTTGCTGGCATATCCGGAGCATACTCCAGACGCCGCACAGTTGATGGACTACCAGGGATTGCTGCAGCGCCGTCTGCAAGGTGAGCCGATGGCTTATCTGTTGGGAGTGCGTGAATTCTTCGGGCTGAATTTCAGGGTCACGCCGGCTACGCTGATTCCCCGCCCGGAAACCGAGCTGCTGGTGGAGCACGCGCTGCAACGCATTCCGCCGCAACAGCCTTGCCGGGTGCTGGACCTGGGTACCGGTTCGGGTGCCATTGCCCTGTCCATTGCCAACGCCCGACCTGCCGCCGAAGTGGTGGCGGTGGATGCGTCTCTGGCGGCAATTGCGGTGGCACGGGAGAACGCACAGCGGCTTGGCTTGAGTAATGCAGTTTTTCTGCGCAGCGACTGGTTCGGGTCACTGGGGGAACAGCGTTTCGACCTGATTGTGTCCAACCCTCCCTATGTGGCGGCAGGAGATCCGCATCTGCAGCAAGGTGACTTGCCCTTCGAGCCACTGTCGGCACTGGCTTCCGGGGCCGATGGCCTGGATGATATTCGCCGCATCATCAGCCAGGCGGCAGCCCATCTGAGGCCATGCGGCTGGCTGTTGCTGGAGCATGGCTATGACCAGGCAGGCAGGGTGAGGGAATTGCTGCTGCAGGCGGGATTCGGCGAGGTGTATTCGGCATGCGACCTGTCGGGTATCGAGCGGGTCAGTGGCGCATGCGCCGCTTGACCGGAGTTGCCTCACTCCACTAGAATTACCCAAGTTAATTACTCAACTAAAAGGAGTTGGCCGTTATGGATGTTCAGGAGCTTATCAAGCAGCAAGTGACCGCTCACCCGGTGGTGCTATATATGAAGGGCACCCCCCAGTTTCCGATGTGCGGGTTTTCCGGGAATGCCGTGCGTATCCTCAATGCTTTGGGGGTAAAGGATTTTTTCAGTGTCGACGTGCTCAGCAATCCGGAAATCCGCCAAGGCATCAAAGATTATGCCAACTGGCCGACCATCCCGCAGCTCTATATCAATGGCGAATTTATCGGGGGCTCCGACATCGTGAGCGAAATGTATCAGAGCGGGGAATTGCAGGCTTTACTGAAGGGCTAGGCCAAAATATATAGGCCATTTGGCATATATGAATTTGCCAGGCCAGACGCTATATTGGTTTCGGGCGTTAGAGCTTCGAGTTATTTCCAGCTCGTTTCTCTTACTCTCCTCCTACTTTGGGCGATCATTAGATCGCCCATTTTTTACGCTGCGCTTTTCCCGGCCAGATGCTGGCGCGCCCGTGCGATGGCGGCCTCTACTTGTTGCGGCGAGGTGCCGCCAGTATGGTTGCGTGCGGCCAGCGAGCCTTCCAGCGTGAGCACGCTGTAAATGTCATCTGTGATGAGTGAAGAGAATTTCTGCAATTCGTCCAGTTTGAGATCGGCCAGGTCGCAGTTGCGCTGTTCGGCAAAGCGTACCGCCAGCGCCACGGCTTCGTGCGCGTCACGGAACGGCAATCCTTTTTTCACCAGATAATCGGCCAGATCGGTGGCCGTGGCGTAGCCTTGCAACGCGGCGACGCGCATGGCTTCCGGCCTGACGGTGATGCCGCCCATCATGTCAGCATAAATGCGCAGGGTCTGGATCAGCGTGTCTACCGTGTCGAACAGCGGCTCCTTGTCTTCCTGATTATCCTTGTTGTAGGCCAGTGGCTGGCCTTTCATCAGTGTCAGCAGTGAGACCAGGTGGCCGTTAACGCGCCCGGTCTTGCCGCGCACCAGCTCCGGTACATCAGGATTCTTCTTCTGCGGCATGATGGAAGAGCCGGTACAGAAGCGGTCGGCGATGTCGATAAAACTGAAACGCGGACTCATCCACAGGATCAGTTCTTCCGACAGGCGCGACAGGTGGGTCATGATCAGTGCGGCGGCAGCGGTGAACTCGATGGCGAAGTCACGATCGGATACGGCATCCAGGGAGTTCTCGCACACCGCATCGAAGCTCAGCAGCTCGGCCACATATTCGCGCTTGATCGGGTAGCTGGTGCCCGCTAACGCAGCAGCGCCCAGCGGCAGGCGGTTGACGCGTTTACGGCAGTCCGCGAGCCGTTCTGCATCGCGTTTGAACATTTCCAGATACGCCATCAGATGATGGGCAAAACTCACCGGCTGGGCCACCTGCAAATGGGTGAAACCGGGCATGATGGTGTGGGTGTGTTGCGCCGCAAGTTCGACCAGTGCCGCTTGCAGGGCATGCGTGAGCAGGATGATTTCGTCGATGGCGTTGCGCAGGTACAGGCGTACATCGGTTGCCACCTGGTCATTGCGCGAACGGCCGGTATGCAGGCGTTTGCCGGCATCCCCTACCAGTGTGGTAAGGCGCTTCTCGATGTTGAGGTGCACATCCTCCAGGTCGAGCGACCATTCGAATTCGCCGGCAATGATCTCGTTCTCGATCTGTGCCATGCCGCGGCGGATGTCATTCAGGTCCTGTTCGCTGATAATGTTGCAGGCCGCCAGCATTTGCGCATGGGCCAGCGACCCCTGGATGTCGAACAGCGCCAGTCGCTGGTCGAATTCCACCGACGCGGTATAGCGTTTCACCAGTTCTGCGACGGGTTCGTTAAAGCGTCCCGACCAGGTTTGTTTGTCTTGCATCGTCATCGTCTCTTGTCCAGAATGTGCGGCACGAACGGAAGGATATCCCGCATGCCAAGGCCACAAAGTATAAATCAAAACCACCTGCCCGATGCGTTGCCCAATTTCCGCAATCTCGGTGTTGCCCTGCGCATCCTGCTGCTGGTATGTGGTATCGCGCTGCTCGCGGCGGTGGCACATGCCGGGTCGTGGTCAGATGTGCCCAATCAGCTGATTCACATCTTTGCGTTGTTGCAGCCGGTGCTGCTGAGCAGCCTGCTGCTGCTGTTTGCACTGAATTCGCTGCTCGCTAGGCTGGATTACCGGCAGGGGTGTGCCACCGTGCTGGCATTGGTGACAGCCGTTACGCTGGCAATTGTGCAGCTGGGCGGCGATCTGTATGTGCCGCCCTTTGAGCAGGGAAATTTCAGCTCATGGCGCTATGCCGTATTGAGCTGTGCGATCGCCGCGGCGCTGTTGGTATATTTCGGCCTGCGTGCGCAGGCGCTGTCGCCAGCTGTTTACCAGGCGCGGTTGCAGGCGCTGCAGGCGCGTATTCGCCCGCATTTCCTGTTCAACTGCATCAATTCCGTACTGGGGGTGGTGCGTAACGACCCGAAGCGCGCCGAAACCGCGCTGGAAGATATGGCCGACCTGTTCCGCATGGCCATGGCTGCTACCGATGAACTGGTACCGTTACGCCAGGAAGTCGAATTATCACGGCAATACCTGGCACTGGAACAGTTGCGCCTGGGCGAACGGCTGGCCATTGACTGGCATACCGGCGACATGCCCGACGATGCGCTGATTCCGCCGTTGCTGCTGCAGCCGTTGCTGGAAAACGCCGTGTATCATGGTATCGAACCCTTGGCAGGTGGCGGCCGCATCGATATCAATTTGTACCGCAGCGGCAACGAGATGCACCTCGAGGTGCACAACCCGCAGCAGGAACAGGAAGCGCAGCATCCCGGAAACAAGATGGCGCTGGATAACATTCGCGAGCGCCTGGCCCTGCAATTCGATGTCGAGGCGCATTACGCGGTGGAGGCAGGCAAAGGCTATTACCGGGTACACATAGTCATGCCTTATGTGAAAGAGGAGACACGATGAGCGTGGTTGAATTGCCCTTGACGGTATTTGTGGTGGACGATGAGCCGCCTGCGCGCAATCGCATCAAGGAATTGCTGCTGGATTGCGCGCAGCAATTGCCGCTGGAGCTGGTCGGCGAGGCCGGCAATGGGCGCGAAGCGCTGGACAAGCTGTCGGAGGTGCATGCCGACGTGGTGCTGATGGATATCCGCATGCCGCAGATGGATGGCCTCGAACTGGCCCTGCATCTGAACAAGCTCGAACGGCCACCGGTCATCATTTTTACTACTGCCTACGACAGCTATGCCATCAAGGCCTTTGAATTGCACGCTATCGATTACCTGCTCAAGCCAATCCGCCTGGGGCGCCTGTTCGATGCATTGATGCACGCGCGTTCGGCCGTCCCGTTGCGTACCGAGGAGCTGAAGGAGCTGATTCCCGAGCCGCGCAAGAACCTGTCGATCCACGAGCGCGGCAAGATCATGCTGATTCCCATTGAAGAGGTGCTCTACCTGCGGGCCGAACTGAAATACATCACCGTACGCACGGCGGAACACGAATACATTATCGAGGAATCGCTTACTGCGCTGGAAAAGGAATTTGCCGCACGCTTTGTGCGTATCCACCGCAACTGCCTGGTGGCAAAGAGTGAGATTGAGGGCTTTGAAAAGGTCTCCGACGATGAGAACGGCGATTCGCACTGGACGGTCAAGCTGAAAGGGCTGGACGAAAAACTGCCGATCAGCCGGCGGCAGCAGTTCATCGTCAAGGAGTTCAGCTGAGGCATCAAGGCCGCTAGGCGTGACGGCTGTGCCGGTTAGCGGGCAGCTATTTGATCGCGTCCGCCCTGTTTCGCGACATACAAGGCGGTATCCACCCGGGCAAAGAAGCTGGTGAGGTCATCGGACTCGGCATACTGGCTGGCACCGATGCTGACGGTCACCTGCTGCGGCAGGGAAAAATCGTGTTCGGCGATGGCTTTGCGCAGGTTGTTTGCGACGACCAGTGCTTGCGTCAGATCGCAGTCGCGCAACAGTACGACAAATTCCTCGCCGCCCCAGCGTGCTATCACGTCGCTGTCGCGCAGCAGTTCCCGTAACTTGTCGGCCAGGTTGCGCAGGATGCGGTCACCTGCCAGATGGCCGTAGGTGTCGTTGACGCGCTTGAAATAATCCACGTCAAGCAGCAATACGGACAGCGGCTGCTTGCTGCGCCCTAATTCCAGCTGTGCACGCTCGAACAGCACTTCAAATGTCTGTCGATTGTAGAGTTGGGTAAGCTGATCGAAGGTGGCCAGCGCTTCGAGATGTTTCTGGTAGCGATTGAGCGCATAGAACGCCAGCAGCAAGACCAGCAAAGTAACCAGCGTGCTGATGGCCAGGTTCACCCAGAAGATATGAACCATAGGTTGCAGGATCTGGTTTTCATCCTGCTCCACGATCAGGAACAGCCCCAATTCCGGCAGATAGCGCGAGTTGACCCAGACGTTGCCGTTGTCGTTCGCGTAATGCAGGCGGCTGGCCTGCTGGCGGTTGTTCAGGATTTTGTCCGCAATGCCGCTGATTCCCGACATTGCGCGGATTGAACGGCTGGATGTGGGCATCGAGCTGCCGGCCAGCTTGATCTCGCCGCGCCCGTCCACGAAATAGACCCGGCGTTTGAAGCGGGCCTGGTAGTTGTCTATGGTGCGGCCTATGGTATTCATGGTCAGGCCGACACCTGTCGCGCCGATGTAGTTGCCCTTGAAGTCCAGCACCCGGTAATTGATGAAAACGGTCAGTGTGTCGCGGTTCGCCATGTCCACATCTACGTTGGTCTCGTATGGCTCCTGCATCTTGCGAACACGGTAGTACCAGGTGTCGCGCGGTTCGTGTGGATTGATTTTCTTCAGGATGCCGCCGGCGTAGTAGTAGCGTCCGGTATGTTCGGAAACGAAGAAGGCGGTGACGGTGCTGTACTTATCCTTGATCTCGCGCAAATAGCGCACGATATTGCGCGGGTCTTTTTCTCCACGCAACACCCATTCCCGCAGGAAGGTGTCGTGTGCCATCGTCGACGAGATGAAAATCGGGCGCACCAGGTCGCGCTGGATTTCGGAATAAATGGTGTCGCTGGTCAGCGGCAGCGACTGCTCGGTCACGCCGCGGATCAGCGAGTTCTTCGATACCAGGTAACTGGCAATGGTCGTGGTCAGGAAGCCGGCGATCAGTATTGCCGCCAGCAGGCTGAGCAAACGGGATTTGTGGAGCAGGACGGGCATGGCTGGCGCTCGGGGCTGTCTGCGAGAACTACCCGCTGTTTCTCAGCCCCGCCGCGATACCGTTGATGGTGATGTGGATCGCACGCTTGACCCGCTCGTCGGTGTCGCCATCCCGATGGCGATGCAGCAGCGATACCTGCAGGTGGTTGAGTGGGTCGATATACGGCGTACGCGTGGCCAGGCTACGCGCAAACGTCGGATTGTCGGCGAGCAGGGTCGAGGCGCCGGTAATGGCGAACAGCATCTCGATCGTGCGTTGCCATTCAGCCTCGATTTCCCCGAAAATCCTGTCGCGCAGGCTTTCGTCGGTAACCAGTTCGGCATAGCGCGAAGCGATGCCCATGTCGGTTTTGGACAGCACCATGTCCATGTTGGAGAGCAGGCCGCGGAAGAAGGCCCAGTCCTTGTTCATGGCCTGCAGCTGCTTGAGGCCGGCTTCGCCTTCACGCTCGACGAACTGCTTTACGGCACTGCCGAAGCCGTACCAGCCCGGCAGGATCGCCCGGCTCAGGCTCCAGCTGAATACCCAGGGGATGGCACGCAAATCCTCGATTTTGTCCGAAGCCTTGCGCGCCGAGGGGCGGCTGCCGATGTTCAATTCGGCAATCTCGCGTATCGGCGTGGCCGCGAAGAAATAGTCGTTGAAGCCGGGCGTTTCGTATACCAGTTTCCGGTACGCGGCGAAGGCATCCAGGCTCAGCGCTTCCATGATGCGGTGGCATTCCGGCATTGCGCTGTCGGCACCGTGATGGTGCAGCAGCGTAGCCTCCATGGTTGCGGCGATCAGTGTTTCGAGATTGCGTCGCCCGATTTCCGGGTCGGAATATTTGCTGCCGATCACTTCGCCCTGCTCGGTGATGCGGATCTGCGCATTCACGCTGCCCGGCGGTTGCGCCAGGATGGCCTGGAAGCTTGGCCCGCCGCCACGCCCGACAGTACCGCCGCGCCCATGGAACAGGCGCAGGTTCACGTCGTGCTTTTCAAACACCTTTACCAGTTCGAGCTCAGCCTTGTACAGCTCCCAGTTGGCGGTCAGGTAGCCGCCGTCCTTGTTGCTGTCGGAATAGCCCAGCATCACTTCCTGCGTGTTGCCGCGCCGTTTCAGCAGTGCGCGGTAATAGGGTATCGAGAACAGGTCGTCCATAATCTGGCCGCAGCCGCGCAGGTCGGCAATGGTTTCGAACAGCGGGGTGATGTTGATGTGCAGGGCAGGGGCCGTATCGGCATCCAGCAGCCCTGATTGCTGGAGCATCAGGGCCACTTCCAGCATGTCGGAGACGCCCTTGGTCATGGAAATAATGTAGTTGGGCAATGCGGCGCGACTGAAGCGGCGGTGAATGTCCGCTGCCGCCTGCATGATGCGCAGCTCGCCCTGTACCGTGGGCGAGAATTTTTCCATGTCTGCCACGAGATGCTTGCCTGCCTGCAAGGTGGACAGCAGGATCATCCGACGTGCGGCTTCGTCCATTTCCATATAGCCGACGTGCCCAGCCGTTGCCAGCAGCTCGCTGACCACCTGCTCGTGCACGCCGCTGTGCTGGCGCATGTCCAGCGGCGCGAGGTGGAAGCCGAATACTTCCGCCGCGCGACGCAGGTTGGCGAGCCGTCCCCGCGCCAGGTAGAACGCCTTGTGGCGATACAGCGAGTCGATCAGGATGTCGAGCTCGCCGATGAATTCCTGTGCATCGGCATAAGGCTTGGAATCCGGGTCGGCCGGGCGCAGGTGTGCCACACGGTGGCCGAGATTCTTGGCGGTCGCCGCCAGGCGCGAATAAATCGCAATCAGTGCGCGGCGGTATGGCTCGTCCTCGCGGCTCAGTGCTTCATCCGGCGACTGTGCGGAGAAAGCTTCGAGTTCCGGGCTGATGTTGACCAGCCGGGTGGACATGGAAAGACGCAGGCCCAAGGTGTTGACCTCGGACAAGTAGTGTTCGAGTATCAGCGCCGAATGGCGCTCGGCAGCATTCTGCATGACGTCATGCGTGACATACGGGTTGCCGTCGCGGTCGCCGCCGATCCAGCTGCCGATCCTCAGGAATGGCGGAATCGAGAACGGCTTGCCATAGCGTTTTTCCAGTTGCGCTTCCAGGTTGGCGTAGATGTTGGGAATCTCGTCAAGGAAGGTATAGCTGTAATAGGTCAGCCCGTTCTTGATTTCATCCGGTACCGTGAGTTTGGATGTGCGCAACATGCGCGTATCCCACAGGATCAGGATGAAGCGGCGCAGGGCAATTTCGTTTTCCTCGAGCTCTTCCGGCGTCATGTCCAGACGGTCGCGCTGGGCCAGGATGCTGGAGATGATCAGCTGGCTGTCGAGAATGCTTTTGCGTTGCACCTCGGTTGGGTGTGCGGTGAGCACGGGCGAGATCAGCGCCTTGTCGAAGAACGCCTGCAACGCATCCGCATCAATATTTTTCCCCTGTATGCGATTCAGCGCCAGCTGCACGCTGCCTTCCTGTGGTTTGGAGCCGGCCTTGAGATGTGCGCGGCGTCGGCGGTTGTGGTGCAGGTCTTCGGCGATATTGGACAGTTGCGAGAAATAACTGAAGGCGCGTACCACTGACAGTGTGTCGCGCGGGGACAGGGAGTCCAGCAACTGCTCGAGCTGGTCGCCGTCGACTTCGTCCTGCGTCTTGCGGAAGCGCACTGCGGCGCGGCGCACGTTTTCGACCAGTTCGAAGGTTTCGGTCCCCTCCTGCTCGCGCAGGGTGTCGCCGAGAATGCGCCCGAGCAGGCGGATGTCCTCGCGCAGCGGCACGTCTTTACTCGAAATATCCGCTGGCGCGGCAAGCAGGTTCATTACATTCTTCATTTTATGATCACAGGCGTTAAAGCGTGCGCATCTTGCTCATGCTAAAATGCGCCGCAAACGGATTTACAAAAACGGATTTTCAGGGAAATCAAATGAATCAGGCATCCCCGGCGCATCATACCCCCACAAAACTGGTTATCGCATCGCGCGAAAGCGCATTGGCGATGTGGCAGGCAGAACACATCCGAGACCGGCTGCGCGCATTATACCCGCAAACCGAGGTCAGCATATTGGGCATGACGACCCAAGGTGATCAAATCCTCGATGTGACGCTGTCCAAAATCGGCGGCAAGGGATTGTTCGTCAAGGAGCTGGAGACAGCGCTGGCAGAAGGGCGGGCCGATATTGCGGTGCATTCGCTCAAGGATGTGCCGATGTATCTGCCCGAAGGCTTCACGCTGGCCTGTATCTGCGAACGTGAAGACCCGTGCGACGCGTTTGTTTCCAACAACTATGCCGATTTGGCCGCGCTGCCTGCCGGTGCGATAGTCGGCACGTCCAGCCTGCGCCGCGAAAGCCAGCTGCGCGCACGCTTCCCGCATCTGGAAGTCAAGCCGTTGCGCGGCAACGTACAGACCCGTTTGCGCAAACTGGATGAAGGGCAATATGCGGCGATCATTCTTGCCGCCTCGGGGTTGAAGCGGCTGGGTCTGGGTGCGCGTATCCGCAACATTATTTCCAGTGACGACAGCCTGCCTGCCGTGGGACAGGGGGCGCTGGGCATCGAGTGTCGTGCCGACCGTGCCGATCTGGTCGACCTGCTTGCGCCGCTGTATCACAGCGACAGCGCCACCTGTGTGCTGGCGGAGCGCGCGATGAGCCGGGCCTTGCAGGGCAGCTGCCAGGTTCCGCTGGGCGGCTTCGCTGAAATCATGGGCGACGGCAAACTGCGCATGCGCGGTTTCGTCGCCACCCCGGACGGCAGCCGGATGCTGCGTTCCGAGCAGACCGGCAGCATCGATGATCCCGAAGCATTGGGCGCGGCCGTGGCGCAGGAACTGCTGGCCCAGGGGGCGGGAGAAATCCTTGCCGCCTTGAATGACTGAACAGCAGCCACTCTCCGCTTTACACATCGTGGTCACACGCCCGCGCGAGCAGGCGGCGCAACTGGCCCGGAATATTGAACGGGCCGGCGGAAAGGCCATCCTGTTCCCGCTGTTGGAAATCACCCCGCCTGCCGACGCGCAGCCATTGCATGCCGTCCTGCAGCGTCTTGCCGAATTCGATCTGGCCATTTTCATCAGTCCCAATGCAGTGCGTTACGGCATGCAGGCCGCAGGTACGCTGCCGCCGCAACTAAAAGTGGCGACGGTTGGCCAGGGTAGTGCCCACGCATTGCAGGATCTGGGGGTGCGCGGAATTATTGCGCCACAGGACAGGTTCGACAGTGAGGCCTTGCTGGCATTGCCCGAATTGCAGCAGGTCGCAGGTTGGCGCGTGGCGATTTTCCGCGGCGATGGCGGGCGCGAATTGCTGGGCGACACGCTGCGCGCGCGCGGCGCCGTCGTCGAATACGTTACCTGCTACCAGCGCAGTCGGCCGCAACAGGACGTTAGCGTGCTGGATGGGGCGATCGATGCATTGACCGTGACCAGCAGCGAAGCGCTCGGCTATCTGTGGGATATGCTGGACGCTGCCGCGCGCAGGCGTTTTTCCGGTATCCCGTTGTTCGTGCCGCACCCGCGCATCGCCGCAGCAGCCAGGCAACTCGGCTGGCGCGAGGTAGTGCTGGCCGCAGGAGGGGATGACGGATTGCTGGCAGGTTTGATAGCATGGGCAAAACACCGGGAACAGTCATGAGCGACCAGCCAACGCAAGCAACCCCAGCAGCCGAACAGGAAATCATTCCGCCCGCCGCCAAACCTCGCACGCACAGGTCGCGCGGGGTGCCCCATGGGTTGGCACACATCAGTGTCATGCAGATGACGCTGGCGGTGGTGCTGGTGGTGTTCCTGTGGCAATGGTTCGATGCGCACCGCCAGATCGACAATCTGCAGCAGGAACTGGCGCGCCGCCTGTCGGTCATGGACGGCAACAACCAGGCCAATCTGGCGCTGGTCAAGCAGGAGCAGGAGGCGATGCGCGAGCTGTCGGCCAAGGTCGGCATGCTGGAGGCGCAAAGTGCCGAGATGCAGAATCAGCGCGCCGCGCTGTCGACGCTGTATCAGGATCTGTCCGGCAGCCGCGATGAAACCGTGCTGGCCGACGTCGAGCAGATGCTGATGATCGCCAACCAGCAACTCGAATTGTCGGCCAACGTCAAGGCCGCACTGATCGCCATGCAGCAGGCGGATGAACGTCTGCAGCATATGGACCGGGCGCCGCTGAACAGCGTGCGCAAGGTGATCGGGCGCGACATGGAGAAGCTGCGCGCGCTGCCGAATGTCGACATGCAGGGCATCAACCTGCAGCTCGACAGCCTGGTCGGCGCGGTCGACAGCATGCCGCTGACGCAGGAAATCCGTTTACAGCAGGAAACTGCGGCTGCCGGTGCGCCGGTTGCGGGCGATACGTCATGGCAAGGGTTCTGGCGCGAAATCTGGGAAGAGGCGCGCCATCTGGTGCTGATCGAAAATACACAGAAGCGGGAACTGCCGCTGCTGTCGCCGACCGAAACCTTCTTTCTGCGCGAGAACCTGAAGCTGCAGCTGCTTTCCGCGCGCCTGGCGCTGCTGTCGCGCGATGACGCGAGCTTCAAGCGGGAGCTGCAGACCGCGCAGGGCTGGGTGCAGCGCTATTTCGACGTCCAGTCGCCTGCCGGGGCGGAGGCGGTGGATACGCTGCGCAAGCTGCGCGCTTCCAGTATCAGCATCGAACTGCCCGACGTCAGCGACAGCCTGCAAGCCGTGCGTAACTATCGCGCATCGCTGACGAAAGGCGTGCGATGAAATTCCTGCTGTGGCTGCTGGGCCTGTTCGCGGCGGCAGTGGCGCTGACGCTGGCCGCACACAACAACGGCTACATGCTGCTGGTGTACCCGCCGTACCGCATCGAAATGTCGCTTACCCTGTTCGTCCTGTCGTTGCTGGCTTTTTTCCTGCTTGGCTACATGCTGTTGCGCATCGTGCTGTCCGCCATGAATCTGCCGGAATTCGTGCGTCGCTTCCGTGCCGAACGCCTGCAGAAGAAAGGCCGCTCGGCAATGATGGAAGCGCTCGCCGCTTTCTTCGAGGGACGTTATGCGGCAGCGGAGAAAGCCGCAGTGCGCGCGATGGACCTGGGTGAAAGGTCGGGCATCAATCCGATCATCGCCGCGCGTGCCGCACATGAATTGCGCGAATTCGACAAGCGCGATACCTACCTCGCGGCGGCGGAAGGAAAATCGGTGGGCGAAGCCACCATGCGCCTGATGGCGCAAAGCAAGTTCATGCTTGACCAGCAGCAGCCGCAATCCGCGCTGAATGCGCTGAAGCAGTTGCGCGATAGCGGCGTCAAAGGCCACATCGGCGCGTTGCAGATGGAACTCAAGGCGCAGCAGCTGGCGCAGAACTGGGATGGCGTGCTGGAGGTGCTGGTGCAACTGGAAAAGCGCGCCGTACTGGATGCCGCAGTCATCGAACAGATGCGCCAGCAGGCATATGTCGGCAAACTGCGGCGCGCCCATGGTGCGTCGGAGCTGCAGGGGATATGGAAATCCATTCCGGGCAACTTCAGGCGCGGTGCCAAGGTTGCGGCGGCGGCGGCCAGCATATTTATCCAGCTCAAGGACTGCGCCATGGCGCAGCGCATATTGTCCGACAGTCTCGATGAGCAGTGGGACAGCAGCCTGCTCGAACTTTACGGCGAGTGTACCGGGGGCGAGGTGGTCACGCGGATCGAGCGCGCGGAAGGCTGGTTGCGGCAGCACCCGGACGATGCTTCACTGTTGCTGGCGCTGGGCAGGCTGTGCCTGCATCAGGGGTTGTGGGGCAAGGCGCAGAATTATCTGGAGGCCAGCATCAGTGTTGCGCCGTCACGTGCCGCGTATACCGCGCTGGCTCAGCTGCTGGAAAAACTGCACAAGCCGGATGAGGCATTCCGCTATTACCAGAAGTCGCTCGAGCTGGCGAAAAGCGCCGGCTGACTGACGCTGTGCGGCCTGCCGGCGTCAGATACTATGCCTTGGGGACGAAGGTAAAGGCGTCGGAGAAGAAGTCCTCGCTGGGCAGGCCGCGCGTCGTGGTGAACTCGCGGTGTGCGGATTCGACCACCACCGGCGCGCCGCAGGCGTAGACCTGGTAGCCGGAGAGGTCGGCGAAATCCTCGAGCACCGCCTGATGCACGAAGCCGCCCCGCCCTGGCCACGGCTCATCGGAAACGACCGGGGTGAACTTGATGCCGCGTGCCTCCCATTCCCTGACCGTGTCCAGCATATAGAGATCGGCCTGCCGGCGTACGCCCCAATAGAAAAACATGGGGCGCTGCACACCGATCTGCAGTGCGTGCTCGATAATCGCCTTGACCGGCGCGAAGCCGGTACCGCTGGCGACGAACACGATGGATTTGTCGGAATCCTCGCGCAGGAAGAAGCTGCCGAGCGGCCCCTTGATGCGCAGGATGTCGCGCTCTTTCATTTCGTTGAATACATGCTGGGTAAATGCACCGCCGGGAATGTTGCGCACATGCAGTTGCAGGTATTCATCATCGTGCGGGGCGTTGGCCAGCGAAAAACTGCGCGGCTTGTCGTCCTTCTGCAGGATGTCGATGTACTGGCCGGCGAGGAACTGCATGCGTTCGTTGGCGGGCAGTTTGAGCGAGAGCACCATCACGTCATCCGCCACCCTCTCCATTTTCTGTACGCGGCACGGCAGCGTCTTCACCGGAATATCCTTGAGGCTGCTCACCTCGTTGCATTCGATCACCAGGTCGGATTTCGGCCTGGCGCGGCAGAACAGTGCCATACCTGCGGCTTTTTCTTCCTCGCTCAGTGCGAACGGCTGGTATTCGCCGTAATCCACCTCGCCCTGCAGGATCTTGCCCTTGCATGCGCCACACACGCCATCGCGGCAGCTGTAAGGCAGGTTATAGCCATGCTTCAGCCCGGCCTCAAGGATGGTTTCATCTCCTTCGGTCGGGTAGCAGTGATTACTCGGTTTGATAGTGGTGCTGAATCCCATGATGATTCTGGTGCTTACGCGAAAGGCGCGATTCTAACGCATAATCGGCATATGGAAAAAGTTCTGATCATCGGGTGCGGCGACATTGCGCTGCGAGTCGCCGGGATGCTGCGCGCGCGCTATCGCCTGTTCGGGCTGCTGCGACATGCTGAACGCAGCGCGGAATTGCGCGCCGCCGGGATCATTCCGCTGCATGGTGATCTGGATGATCGGCATAGCCTGTATCGGCTGGCCGGGCTGGCCGATACCGTGCTGCATTTCGCGCCGCCACCTAATATGGGGCAAGGTGATCCGCGTACACGTCATTTGCTCGCTGCCTTGTCGCGCGGAAAACTGCCCGGGCATCTACTCTATATCAGTACCAGCGGCGTGTATGGCGATTGCGGTGGAGCTGCGGTATGCGAAACGCATCCGCTCAATCCGCAGTCGGCACGCGCACAACGCCGGGTGGATGCGGAGCGGCAGATTCGCAACTGGGCCCGGCGCAACCGCGTGCATGCCGGGATACTGCGCGTTCCCGGCATCTATGCGGATAATCGCCTGCCGCTGGAGCGGTTGCGTGCGGGTACGCCGGCGATCGAGGCGACGGCAGACAGCTACACCAATCATATTCATGCAGAGGATCTGGCGCGTATCGTGATTGCGGCGACGGGCTATGCGAAACCGAATCGTGTGTATCATGCCAGTGATGACAGCGATCTGAAAATGGGCGACTACTTTGACTTGGTGGCGGATACTCACGCCTTGCCGCACCCGCCGCGCCTGCCGCGCGAGGTGGTCGAGCGTGCGGTATCGCCGACACTGTGGTCGTTCATGAATGAATCGCGGCGCTTGGGCAACACCAGGATGAAGCGGGAGCTGAAAGTGATGTTACGTTATCCAACCGTGGCGGATATGCTGCAGGACATGCAGGCAAAGCGGCACTTTCAACTTTGACACGACAAAATTATCAGACCAGAATTAAAACAGTTTTTGTTCTTAATCTTTAAACAGGGAAGCCGGCAAAGATGAAACTTTCGGCTTTACATTATCTGGTTGCCTTTGCCGATGAGCTGTCGTTCAGCCGGGCGGCGGAACGCTGCTTTGTGAGCCAGCCGACGCTCAGTGTCGCCTTGCAGAACCTGGAAGCGGAACTGGGTGTGGCGCTGATCGAGCGCAACAAGGGCAATGTGGCGCTGACCGATGTCGGGCACAAGGTGGTGGCCCAGGCGCGCCGCGCCCTGGATGAGGCGGCACGGGTAAAGCTGGTGGCCCAGCTGGGGCAGGATCCGCTGCATGGAGAGTTCCGCCTCGGGGTGATTCATTCCATCGCGCCTTATCTGCTGCCCGGGCTGGTTGCGGCACTGCGGCAATTGACACCGCAAATGACGCTCTATATCGAGGAGAGCATGACGGCGCTGCTGGCTGATTACCTGAAATACCGCACGATCGATGCTGCCATCGTCGCGCTGCCCTTCGATGTGCCCGGTATCGAGGTGCGCCCCCTGTACGACGAGACTTTCCAGGTTGTGGTGCCGAAAGGCCATCCGTGGGAGAAGCGCAAGCACATCGCGACAGACGAGGTGCATGGGGACAACATGCTGGTACTGAAGGCGGGCAACTGTTTCCGCGAACAGGTGCTCGATGCCTGTCCGGACATCAGCCATGCGGAGGGATCGTTTCACCAGGGACATTCCATCGAAACCATACGCAGTATGGTGGCATCGGGTTATGGTATTTCCGTCTTGCCGACGGGTGCACTTTCCGGTCCTTACCAGTCCGATATGGTCAAGACGATTCCATTCAAGTTCCCCGAGCCGTCGCGGCGTGTTGCCCTGGCGTGGCGCCAGGGTTTCACCCGCCCGCAGGCGATAGATGCCATCGTCCGGGCGGTCGCCATGCTGGACAACCCCAGCTACCACATGCTGGTTTCCTGAGCGGCGGCAGCTGTTGCGCTGGTGCAGCCGGTCGATAGTAATTAACTATCGGCAGGGTAGGTAAATTTAATTTCCATTTGTAACGTATGGCTCCTATGATGCATTCGTCAAGGCCAGCGAGTCTTGTCGCCATACCACTACGAAAGGAGTCTAACCATGCAACTCAAAGGATCCAAGACAGAGCAACACCTGAAGGATGCGTTTTCCGGCGAATCCCAGGCCAATCGCCGTTATCTGTATTTCGCAAACAAGGCTGATGTTGAAGGCCAGCCGGATGTCGCAGCGCTGTTCCGTTCCACCGCAGAGGGTGAGACCGGCCACGCCCATGGCCACCTCGAATATCTCGAGAAATGTGGTGACCCGGCCACCGGCCTGCCATTCGGTTCCACAGTGGACAACCTGAAGTCGGCCGTAGCCGGTGAAACCCATGAGTACACCGACATGTATCCCGGCATGGCCAAGGATGCGCGCGCGGAGGGCTTCGACGAAATTGCCGACTGGTTCGAAACTCTGGCCAAGGCCGAGCGTTCACATGCCAATCGTTACCAGAAGGCGCTGAGCGAATTCGGTTAAGCTGCATGCTGGCCGCCTCGTGCAGCGAGGCGGCCGGCCTTCTCATTCGGAAACGTTACAAGGGAGAAACACATGGCACGCGAAGGCAATCTCGATGCACCAACCCGTCATCCACTCGACTGGCAGAATGCCGATTTCTATAACGAGGAATCGCTCTACCAGGAAATGGAGCGCGTCTTCGATATTTGCCACGGTTGCCGCCGCTGCGTCAGCCTGTGCCAGTCCTTCCCTACCTTATTTGATCTTGTCGACAACTCGGAATCGATGGAAGTCGACAGTGTCGCGAAAGAAGCTTACTGGCAGGTCGTCGACCATTGTTATTTGTGCGACCTGTGTTACATGACCAAGTGCCCGTATGTGCCGCCGCACGAATGGAACCTGGATTTTCCGCATCTCATGCTGCGCGCCAAGGCCGTGAAATTCCAGAAAGGCGACATCCTGCTGCGTGACCGGGTGCTGACCAGCACCGATGCCGTCGGCCGTTTTGCCGGCATTCCCATCGTTGCGCAGACGGTCAACGCCGTGAACAAGATCGGCCCGGCGCGCAAGGCGCTGGAAGCGGTGGCCGGCATACATGCGGGTGCCTGGCTGCCGGAATTTTCCAGCCGCCCGCTGCGCAGCCGCCTGCAGGTGCTGCCGGATGCAACGCCGGGCGAGCCGGCCGGCCGCACGCGCGGCAAGGTGGCGCTGTTTGCCACCTGCTACATGAATCGCAATGAGCCGGGCCCGGGAGAAGACCTGGTTGCCGTGCTCGAGCACAACGGCATTCCCGTTACCCTGGCCGAAAAGGAACAATGCTGCGGCATGCCCAAACTCGAACTCGGCGACCTGCAGGCGGTGAGGGCGGCCAAGGAGGCCAACATTCCGGTGCTGGCCAGGCTGGTCGATGCGGGCTGGGACCTGATGGCGCTGATCCCGTCCTGCGTACTGATGTTCAAGCAGGAGCTGCCGCTGATGTTCCCGGACGATCCCGATGTGCAGAAAGTGAAGAATGCTTTCTATGACCCGTTCGAGTACCTGATGCTGCGCCACGGGGAAGGCAAGCTGAAGACCGATTTCACACAGCCGTTGGGGAAAGTGGCTTACCACGCGGCCTGTCACCAGCGCGTGCAGAACATCGGCCAGAAAACGCGGGAAGCGCTGGCCCTGATACCGGATACCGAAGTGGATATCATCGAGCGCTGCTCGGGGCACGACGGCACCTATGCGGTCAAGAAAGAGTTTCACGAATTTGCCATGAAAATCGTCAAGCCGGTGGTCAGCCGCGTGCAGCAGGCCGAGGCCGACCACTACGGCAGCGATTGCGCCATGGCGGGTCACCACATCGGCCATGCCATGGACGACGGGCGCGCGCCGGAACATCCGGTGACGTTGTTGAAGAAAGCCTACGGACTTTGAAAGGAGACTAGCGATGCTGAACCATACCGACCTTTACAGCCTTGAACACTATGCCCGCATCCGGCCGGAATACCGTGCCAGGGTCATCGAGCACAAGAAGCTGCGGCGCGTGCCGCTGGGCGATCATGCCGCGCTTTATTTCGAGGACGCCCTGACCATGCAGTACCAGGTACAGGAAATGCTGCGCCTGGAGCGCCTGTTCGAGGCCGAGGCCATCCAGGATGAGCTGGATGTCTACAATGCGCTGATTCCCGACGGCAGCAACTGGAAGGCCACGTTCATGGTGGAATATCCGGATGCCGAAGAGCGCCGGGCCGTCCTGGCGCGCCTGATCGGGATCGAGCGCGGGATCTGGGTTCGCGTTGCGGGTTTTGACAAGGTACATCCGATTGCCAACGAGGACCTGGATCGCGAGACCGAGGACAAGACCTCGGCGGTGCACTTCCTGCGCTTCGAGCTGACGTCGGAAATGATCGCCGCGCTCAAGGCCGGCGCTGCGCTTTCTGCCGGGATCGAGCATCCTCAATACAATGTAGCCATAGAGGTTGCCGACGCAGTACGCTCGTCGCTGGTGGATGATCTGGCCTGAATTTCTTGTCACCGAACCAAGGAGAATCATCATGGATATAGGTATAAACAAGAAGGATCGTGAAAAAATCACGCAGGGGCTGTCACGCCTGCTGGCCGACAGCTATACGCTTTACCTGATGACCCATAATTTCCACTGGAACGTGAAGGGCCCCATGTTCAATACGCTGCATCTGATGTTCATGCAGCAATATACCGAACAGTGGAATGCGCTGGATCTGATTGCCGAGCGCATCCGGGCGCTGGATTTCCCGGCACCCGGCACTTACAAGGAGTTTGTCAAACTGGCGTCGATCAAGGAGGTGGAAGGCGTGCCCAAGGCCGTCGACATGATTCGCCACCTGGTTTCCGCACAGGAGGCTACTGCACGTACGGCGCGTGAACTGTTCCCGCTGGTGGAAAAGGCCAATGACCAGCCGACTGCCGACCTGCTGACGCAGCGCCTTGAGGTCCACGAGAAAACGGCCTGGATGTTGCGCAGCCTGCTGGAAGACTAGATGGCCAGCCTGGCCGATGTGGGGTTCAGAACTGGTTGCTGACTTTTACTAATTGCACCAGCCTGGACTTTGCCGCGCCGCTGGCAATGAGTGCGCCGGCATGCTGCACCCCTTCCGCCAGCGAGGCAGCGAGCCCTGCTACATAGATCGTCGCACCGGCATTGAGTTGCACGATATCGCGCGCGGCGCCGGGACAGTTGTCGAGCACGCCGAGCAGCATGTCGCGTGAGGCTTCAACACTGGCCACGCTGATGTCCTGTAACGGGGCTGTGCCCAGGCCGAACTGCTGCGGGTGGATGGTGTATTCCAGCACTTCGTCATTTTTGAGTTCGGCCACCATGGTATTGCCGGTGATGGTGATCTCGTCCATGCCATCTTCGCCATGCACCACCAGCACGCGCTTGCTGCCGAGACGCTGCAGCACCCGTGCCTGGATGCCGACCAGGTCGGGATGAAATACCCCCATCAGTTGCTGTCTGGCGCCGGCCGGATTGGTCAGCGGGCCGAGGATGTTGAACAGTGTGCGTATGCCGAGTTCCTTGCGCACCGGTGCGGCGTGCTTCATCGCGCTGTGGTAGTTCGGCGCAAACATGAAACCGAAACCGACCTTCTCGACGCAGCGGATCGTTTGCTCCGGCGTGAGGTTGATGTTGATGCCCAGCGCTTCCAGCACATCGGCGCTGCCGGATTGCGAGGACACGGAACGTCCGCCATGCTTGGCGATTTTGGCCCCGCCGGCAGCCGCAACGAAGGCGGCGGCAGTGGAAATGTTGAAGGTATGTGCACCGTCGCCGCCGGTACCGCAGGTGTCGACCAGCGTGCCGTCGTCCACCATGTCCACCCTGGTGGACAGTTCGCGCATGACTTTGGCGGCGGCAGAGATTTCGCCGATGGTTTCCTTCTTCACGCGCAGTCCGGTGATGATCGCCGCGATCATCACCGGTGATACTTCGCCGCCCATGATCTGGCGCATCAGCGACACCATCTCATCGTGAAAGATTTCGCGGTGGTCGATGATGCGCTTGAGTGCTTCCTGCGGCTTCATGGCTTGCCCTCCAGGAAATTCCGCAGCATCGCGTGGCCATGTTCGGTGAGGATGGATTCCGGGTGGAACTGCACGCCGTGCACGGCCAGCGTCTTGTGACGCACGCCCATGATCTCGCCGTCGTCGGTCCAGGCGGTGACTTCCAGGCACGCCGGCAGCGATTCGCGCTCGATCACCAGAGAATGGTAGCGCGTGGCCGTGAACGGGTTGGGCAGGCCGGTGAACACGCTGTTGCCGTGATGGTGGATCAGCGAGGTCTTGCCGTGCATCAGTTGCTTTGCGTGCACGATCCTGCCGCCGAAAGCCTGGCCGATGCTCTGGTGGCCGAGACAGACGCCGAGAATGGGGATCTTGCCGGCGAAGTGCTGGATTGCGGCAACCGAGATGCCGGCCTCGTTGGGCGTGCAGGGGCCGGGCGAGACGACGATGTGTTCGGGCTGCAGTGCCTCGATCTGCGCTACGCTGATTTCGTCGTTGCGATGCACGGCGACATCGGCGCCGAGCTCGGCGAAATACTGCACCAGGTTGTAGGTGAAGGAGTCGTAATTGTCGATCATCAATAACATGGTCGTTCTCCTAGCGGTGCAGTTTGGCGTCGAGGCCGTCGAGCACCATCTCGGCGGCACGCAGCACGGCGCGTGCCTTGTTCTGCGTTTCCACCCATTCGTTTTCCGGCACCGAGTCGGCGACGATGCCGGCGCCCGCCTGCACGAATAGCGTGTTGTCCTTGACCACTGCGGTGCGCAGCGCAATCGCCACGTCCATATCGCCATTGAAGCCGAGGTAGCCGACGGCGCCTGCATAGATGCCGCGCTTGCTGGGTTCCAGTTCATCGATGATTTCCATTGCGCGCACCTTGGGGGCGCCGCTCACGGTGCCGGCCGGGAAGGTGGCCTTGAGCACGTCGATCGCATCCAGCCCGGGTTTGAGTGTGGCCTCGACATTGGACACGATGTGCATCACGTGCGAGTAGCGCTCGATCACCATCTTCTCGGTCAGCTTCACCGTGCCGTGTTGCGCTACGCGGCCCACGTCGTTGCGGCCGAGGTCGATCAGCATCAGGTGCTCGGCCAGTTCCTTGGGGTCGGCCAGCAGTTCGGTGGCCAGTTCGGCATCCTGTTGCGGCGTCTTGCCACGCGGGCGGGTACCGGCGATGGGGCGCACGGTGACGCTGTCGCCTTCGAGCCGCACGAGGATTTCCGGCGAAGCGCCGACCACGTGATGGTCGCCCATGTCGTAGTAGAACATGTAGGGTGAGGGATTGACGCTGCGCAGCGCACGGTACAGCGACAGGGGGGATGCCGGGAAGGGCTGCGCCATACGCTGTGCCAGCACTACCTGCATGATGTCGCCGTCAAAGATATAGCGCTTGGCTTTTTCCACCGCAGCCTTGAACGCGGCTTCGCCGAATTCCGACCTGGCTTCGTAGCCCATCATCTGCGGCGCATGCGGGATAGTCGCCGGCTGGCGCAACGTACGCTGCAATTGCTCCAGCCGCTGTGTCGCCAGCTGGTAGGCGTCGGCGTGTTCCGGGTTGGCGTATACGATCAGCGTCAGCCTGCCGGAAAGGTTGTCGATCACTGCCAGCTGTTCGGTCAGCATCAGCAGGATATCGGGCGTGCCGAGCACGTCGGGTTTGTCGACGCCAGCCAGGCGCGGCTCGATGTAGCGCACCGTATCGTAACCGAAGTAGCCAGCCAGCCCGCCGGTGAAACGGGGCAGCCCGGGCAGCGACGCGACGCGGAAGCGCGACTGGTATTCCTTGATGAAATCGAGCGGGTTGCCGACTTCGTGCATGGTGTCGCTGCTGGCGTGGGTCAGCGTGACGGATTTGCCGCGCACCGTGAGGCGCGTTTCGGCAGGCAGGCCGATGAATGAATAGCGGCCGAAGCGCTCGCCGCCCTGCACCGATTCCAGCAGATAGGAATACGGCTTGTTGGCGAGCTTCAGGTAGAGCGACAGTGGCGTGTCGAGATCGGCCAGGGTTTCCACAACCAGCGGAATGCGGTTGTAGCCCTGCGCGGCCAGCTGATTGAATTCCTGTTCGGTGATTGGTGACAACATAAACAAACTCCTCAATTCTTGCGAGAGAAAACGGCGGCAATGCGCACGCCGCAACGACTGGATACGACGGTTACCACCATCGCCAGCTTGCGGGTTTTCTCCAGATTTTGAGGTTGCTATGTGTCATCACTCAGGCTCGTTTGATGAGTTGCAATGCGGCAGGCAGGTTGTCGATGACTGCATCGAGGTCCAGCCCGTCCACCGGTTCGCCGTGATTATAACCATAAGGCACGCAGAATACCGGACAACCTGCGGCACGCGCGGCAACCGCATCATTCAGCGAATCGCCGATCAGCAGCACCTGTGCCACCGGTGCGCCGAAGAATTTGGCGGCATGCAGCAGCGGCAGCGGGTGCGGTTTCTTTTCCGGCAGGCTGTCGCCGGACAGCACGATCTCGAAATAGCCGGCCAGGCCGATGCCCTTGAGCAGCGGCTCGGTGTAACGCGCCACCTTGTTGGTGATGCAGCCGAGGCGGAAGCCGGCAGTTTTCATTGCATCCAGCCCGGCGATTACGCCGTCGAACGGTTTGCTCTGCAGCAGCAGTTCGGTGTAATGGCGTTCGAAAATCGGCAGCGCCTGTTCGTACAGTGCGGCCTCGGGTTCGGCATGCATGTCGCCGGTCAGCGCACGCTTCACCAGCCACGAAATGCCGTTGCCGATGTAGCTCATCAGCAGGGCTTGCGACACGGGTGCGCGGCCCATGTCGCGCAGCATGCGGTTGGCGGATTCGGCCAGTTCGGGTGCGGTATGCAGCAGCGTGCCGTCGAGGTCGATGACGATGGCGGAAACCGCCAGCGGGAAGTCCTTGAACGACATTATTTGCCGACCTTGGCCAGTTCGGCGCGCATTTCGCCGATGATGGTGTCATAGCGATTCACATCGCCGTCGTTGCGTTTGCTGAATACGGCTGAGCCTGCGACGAAAGTGTCCACGCCGGCTTCCGCGATTTCCCTGATGTTGGCCGGGCCGACGCCGCCGTCGATTTCCAGGCGGCAGTCATAGCCGCCGGCGTCGATCATCTTGCGCACCGCACGAGCCTTGTCCAGCACGTAAGGAATGAACTTCTGGCCGCCGAAGCCGGGGTTCACCGACATCAGCAATACCATGTCGAGTTTGGGCAGGGTGTATTCGAGCACATCCAGCGGCGTGGCCGGGTTGAACACGAGGCCGGCCTTGCAGCCGCTTTCCTTGATCAGGCCGATGGTGCGGTCGATGTGCTCGGAGGCTTCCGGGTGGAAGGTGATGTAGGTTGCGCCAGCCTTGGCGAAGTCGGGAATGATGCGATCCACCGGCTTGACCATCAGGTGCACGTCAATCGGTGCGGTCACGCCGTGCTTGCGCAGCGCTTCGCACACCAGCGGGCCGATGGTCAGGTTGGGTACGTAATGGTTGTCCATCACGTCGAAGTGAACGATGTCCGCGCCGGAGGCGAGCACGTTGTCGACTTCCTCGCCGAGCTGGGCGAAGTTGGCGGAGAGGATGCTGGGTGCGATCATGTACATGGTGGTGCCCTTTGCAATAATAAAACTGGAAACCGGCATTTTACCTGAAATGCCGCCGTCTCCCAAAGCGGATCCGGGTATGTGTTTAATCTCTTGTCATGACGCGCAAAATCGGGTGAAATGGCAGCGATGGAAAATGACGAGAAATATCCAATTGATATCAGCGCCCGGGTGAACTACCTGGCAGAGCAGTCGGATGAAGCCGATAACCGCTTCGTTTTCGCCTATACCATCACCCTCACCAATGCCAGCAGCACTTCCGTGCAACTGATCAGCCGCCACTGGATCATTACCGACGCCGAGCGCCACGTGCAGGAAGTGCGTGGCAAGGGCGTAGTGGGTGAGCAGCCGGTGCTCAAGCCGGGACAGAGCTTTGAATATTCCAGTGGCACCGTGCTTGCCACCCAGGTCGGCACCATGTCCGGCAGCTATCAGATGGTGGCCGAGGACGGCACCCAGTTTGATGCACCGATCCCGATGTTCGTATTGAGCGTGCCGCGCGTACTGCACTAGTTCTGCATGTCGCTGAAAACCAGCTACCGTTTCATCGCCCCGTTCTACGATGCGTTTCTCGAGCGAGCCTCGGCGAGCGCGCGACAGCGCAGCCTGGATAAGCTGGTACAGCAGCAGGGGCAGCGCGTGTTGATCGGGGGGGCAGGTACCGGGCTGGACTTTCCGTTTCTGCCGCCGCAGCATGATTATGTCGCGCTCGACCTTACCGCCGCGATGCTGGGGCGCGCACGGAAACGGATACACGGTTTGCGCATGGAGCTGGTGCAGGGCGACAGCATGGCGCTGCCGTTTGCCGATGCGAGTTTTGATACGGTGGTATTGCACCTGATCACCGCCGTGGTGCCGCAGCCGCCGCGCTGCCTGATGGAGGCGGCGCGGGTGCTGCGGCCCGGGGGGCGCATCCTGTTGTTCGACAAATTCCTGCGGCGCGGGCAACATGCCTGGCTGCGGCGTGCAGCCAGCCCGTTGGCGGGCAGGCTGGCAACGCGCCTGGATGTGGTATTTGAGGATGTGCTGGAACGGGTGCCCCAATTGCATAAGCTGTCGGATGTGCCGGCGCTGGCAGGCGGCTGGTTCCGGCTGATTGAATTGCAGAAGGAATGACGATGTTGCAGGTAAGCAGAAAATGGCTGGTGCTGGTGGCGAGCGCGTTGCTGGCGGCATGTACCACCACGTTGCCGCCACCGGCCGTGCCGCCAGCCGCACCGGCGTTTGCGGTGAGCAAGTGGGCCATGCTACCGGACTGGGAATCGATCAATCTCACGCTGGCGTGGCCGGCATTTCTGCAGAGTTGCCGTGCATTGCAGAACAAGCCGCACTGGCAGGAAGCCTGTACCGCCGCTGCGCAAGTCGACCAGAACGACGCAGCTGCCCAGCGCGCCTTTTATGAAACCTGGTTCACTCCCTACCAGGTATATAACCCGGACGGCAGCGACCAGGGGCTGATCACCGGTTATTACGAACCACGGCTGTACGGCAGCCGTGTGAAGACCAGGCGTTTCCGCTATCCGCTGTATGCCGCGCCGGACGACCTGCTCACCATAGAGCTCAGCGAAGTCTACCCGCAACTCAAGGGCATGCGCCTGCGCGGGCGGCTGGAAGGCAACCGCGTGGTGCCTTACTACAGTCGCGCAGAAATCGACGCCGGCAAGCAGTCGCTGCATGGCCGCGAACTGTTCTGGGTGGACAATGCAGTGGACCTGTTTTTCCTGCAGGTGCAGGGCTCGGGGCGCATCGAATTGCCGGACGGATCGCTGGTCAAGGTCGGTTATGCCAACCAGAACGGCTATCCCTACGTGTCCATCGGCCGCAAGCTGGTCGATATGGGCGAGCTTACGCTGGATCAGGCTTCGATGCAGAGCATCAAGGAATGGGCGGAAAAAAATCCGGACAAGCTGGCCGCGCTGCTGGAGGAAAATCCCAGCTATGTATTCTTCCGCGAGCTGCCGGACGGGGTGTCCGCACCGCTGGGGGCGCTGGGCGTCCCGCTTACCGGAAAATACAGCCTGGCCGTGGATGCGCGCACCATTCCGCTGGGTGCGCCGGTCTTTCTTGCGACCAGTGAGCCAGACAGCAACACCCCGCTGAACCGGCTGATGCTGGCGCAGGACACGGGCGGTGCGATCAAGGGCGCGGTGCGCGCGGATTTCTTCTGGGGCTTCGGTGATGACGCGGGCGCCATGGCCGGGCGCATGAAACAGCAGGGGCGGATGTGGGTACTGTTTCCCAAGGGGGTGGAGCCGGCGCTGAACTAAAGCAGAAGCCAATTTCCCGGCCGCAAACGGGTGCATTGCGGCACCGCGCACGTAGTGTATTCAGGTTTGCACTCGACAGGGAAACGGTGGAAACTCTTCCTGAAATTGTGCCATTTCATTTAATGTTAGGAGAACAAGCGATGTACAACACCTTCAAACCCGAGCAGCCCATGAGCCTGATGGATTTCGTCCGGGCCGCCAAATCCTGTATCAAGGAAATCACTCCGCAAGAGCTGGTCAGCAAGCTCAACAACAAGGAAGATTTGCTGTTGATCGATGTGCGCGAACACGGTGAATACGAAAACGGCCATATCAAGGGTGCCCACCTGGTGCCGCGCGGTATCCTTGAGCCTGCCGCCGACCCGGCTTATCCCAAGCACCTGCCGGAACTGGCCGCTGCGCGTGACCAGCAGGTTGTTGTGTACTGTGCAACCAGTGGCCGATCCGCCATGGCCTGTGCGGTACTCCAGATGATGGGTTTCAAGAACGTGCTCAATCTGGACGGTGGCTACACCCGCTGGGTGGCCGACGGCATGCCGGAAATACACGAAGCGACTTTCTGATCGGGTGCACCAGTCACTCTGGCCCTGATCAGGGCCTCTGATCCGAACAGCATGGGCTCATCCTGCAGCGGCAATGCGGCCAATGTGAGGGTGGAGGCAGCTGAGCGGGACGTCACTCAGCCGGGAGTCACGACCTGCCTACCAGTCCCTGAGTGCAACGCCCATCCCGTAGGTGAGCTGGCGATGGTTGTAGTCGATCAGACTTTCGCCGAAGCCATTGGTGACCTGTACAAACAGCTTGGCGACTTTGCCGATCTGTACCGGCGTAGTCCAGTCCAGTTGCATAAAGCCGCGGTTCTGGCCGAGATTGAGGTTGTTGCGCAGCAGTAGCGAGACGACCTGATTGTTGTCCGGTTCCCAGCGCAGCACTGCGTCGGCGCGGCCGATGTAATTCTGGATGTCCGGATTGTCGTTCTGCTGGGCGTTTTCCGGAATGCGCCACCAGCCGCGCGCAAGCAACGAAAGATTGTTTCCCCATTCCCAGCCGCCCTGAAGATACAGGCGGTTCCAGCTTCTCGAGTACGGTAGCGACTGGCCGTTCGACTGGTGTTCCAGGCCGACATTCACCAGCTTGAGGCCCTCCGGGTTGCCGGTGCCGAAGGTGGCGATCAGTTCCGGCTCGTAATTGGTTTCGCGGAACGGCGAGGAGTTGCGGGTGTTGAACGCCTGCCAGTTGGACTGCTGGGTGTAGGCACCCCACAGCCGGAAGTTCTGGAAGTTCAGGAAGTGGATGGTGCGATAGTGCATGAGCTCACCTTTGAAGCTGAGCTGGAATTTCACTTCCAGGTCATCCAGGCCTGCCGGTACCGTGGCGGCATGGCCGGCAGCCGGGCTGTAAGGCAGGGTATTGGGCTTGCTGGACTCGCGCACGATCATGTAGCTTTGGCGGTAGGGGCGGGGCAGATTGATCTGCCCCGGCTGCTCGGGGTCGCCCAGACCGTCGAGATTCCAGGCTGTGGTCAGGTAGCTGCGCTTGTTTGCCGGCGGGCTCTTTTCTTTCTTGCTGTCCGGCAGGGAGATCAGCTGCGAAAATCCCTCGTTTTCTTCAGTTGTCGCGGCGTTGCTGGCCGGTGCCGTACTGGCGGGCATGTTGCTGGGGCTGGTGTCGGCATGCCCCGCGATGCCGTCATAGCACTTCAGGCGTTCGCTGTCGTTGCGGATACCTGCGCATTGCTGCAGCACATCGTCTGCGGCATGGCCCAGTGGCGAATATGCGGCACACAGCCACAGGCATAACAGGTGGCGGGGTAGCGTGTTAAGAGTCGATTTCATGCGGGCAGCCGGGCAAAGAGGTTACGATTTGGACACGATTAGTCTGACGTGCTCCATTTTAGTTCGCACCTTGAGCCAGGCGATGATTTTCTTCTGGTCTGCCGGTTCAATTGGGCTGCTGACTATCAGGTAGGCAAGCAGTGAGCTTTCCGTGGTGCTGCCGTCGGCCTGCCAGATGGGGGCTTTTGCCAGCGCCACTTTCAGCAGCATCGGGTATTGCGTGCGTAATTCGCGCGTAATGCTCTGGCCGTCGAGTTGCGCGGCCCTGGCTTGCGCCAGTTCGTTTTGCAGCGTCTGGATGTGCTGATCCTTTTCCTCGCTGGCCTTCAGGCTGGTGGCATACAGATCGCTCAGCAGGTTGGTCTTGAGCGAGGCGAGATCGATTTTCTTGTCGCCGGACTGGTGCACGATCAGCTTGGCATTGCCGAGACTGTAATTTTTCAGGTGTTTCTCGATGAGGGCGAGCTGTTCCTTGGAAATTTCATCGCCGACAAAAGTGACGTCGATCTCCTTGCGGGAAGGCGAAATTTTCTCGTGGGTGATAAGCGTGTTGTCGAAGCTCAGTTCGTTCTTGATGAAATCATGTGCCCGCGAGTTGAAGGCGACGTCGGTGACCATGTTGTAGGCCAGATAGGTGCTGGGCAGTACGGTAACCAGCACCAGCGCGATGATGTAGTTGCGCACCCGTGTTTCCATTGCGGCATCGACGAAGCGCTTGTGCGGCGGGTTGAGGTAGCCGATGAAAAGTACGGTGGCCAGCGCGATGAATACCATGTTGATGAAGAACAGGTAGAACGCGCCGAAGAAATAGGAAAAGTGGCCGCTGGCCAGGCCGTAGCCCGCGGTGCAAAGCGGCGGCATCAGCGCGGTGGCGATGGCCACGCCGGGGATGACGCTGGACTTTTCCTTGCGTGTGGTGGCCAGGATGCCGGCGAGGCCGCCGAACAGTGCGATCAGTACGTCCCATAACGTCGGCGTGGTGCGCGCCAGCAGTTCGGAACGCGCTTCGGACAGCGGTGTGATCAGGAAGTACAGGGTCGCGCTGAGAATACTGATCAGCACGGCAATGCTGATGCTCTTGGCCGACTTCTTGATCAACTCGAAATCGTTGATGCCGACACCGTAACCGATGCCCATGATCGGGCCCATCAGCGGCGAGATCAGCATGGCGCCGATGATCACGGCGGTCGAATTCACATTGAGGCCAACCGAGGCGATGATGATGGCAAACATCAGCACCCACAGGCTGGTACCCTTGAATTCGACCATTTCGCGGATGTTGCTGTCGATCTCGGCATAGCCCGCCTGGTCGTCGCGGACACTGAACTGGTGAGCGAGCGCAGCCCGGATGTTCCTGGCGATATTGCGGGGGTGGTGGTGTTCTTCTTGTTCGCTCATGGCTGGCCTCTGCGGTCGGGGTGGAACGTGCCTTATTCCTTGGGGGGCGGGGAAATTTCCCCCATCTTGCGCAGCATCGGCGTCATCGTAAGGCCCTGGGCAAAGATCGAGAATGCGACGACTGCGAACGCAATGGTGATGATTTCTTCATGGTGCGGGATGCTGTCGGGCAGTCCCAGCACCAGCGCCAGCGCCAGCGCGCCGCGCAATCCACCCCATACCAGCACGTGCTGGTGGCGCGCTGACACCCGCGAGCTGCTGCCCGAGAACAGCCAGCAAGTGGGGTAGATGGCCACGGCACGACCGATCATTACCAGCACGATGGCGAGTACGGCAACTGTCCAGATATCGGAAAAATTCTGTTGTTCCTCGCGGATGCCGATCAGCAGGAAGATCAGCGAGTTTGCCACGAAGGCGATGTATTCCCAGAATGATTCGACGGCATCGCGTCCGCGCGTCGAAATCGCCCCCATCGGGCCGATGTTGCCCATCATCAGGCCGGTGGTCAGCGTAGCCAGCACGCCGGACAGGTGGAAATGTTCGGCCAGCATGAAGGAGCCGTAAGCGGCGACCGTGGTGAAGGTGATCTCCACCAGGTGGTCCTTGGTGCGGCCGGCCACGAACAATAGCGCGCCAGCCACCAGCGCGCCGCACAGGATGCCGCCGCCCACGGTTTTGAGCAGCGCCAGGCCGACGAAGCCGGGCGTAACCTCCTGTCCAGCGGCAATGGCAATGACGATGGCGAACAGCACCGCCGCTACGCCGTCGTTAAACAGGCTTTCCGCTTCCACCAGCACACGCAGTCGTCCCTGTACGCCGGCTTCCTTGAAGGTGGCGATGACCGACACGGGGTCGGTGGCGGCGATCAGTACGCCGAATATCAGCGCACCAATCCATTGCCAGCCGGCGAGGTAATGCATGCCGGCGGCAGTCACCGCAGCGGACAGCATGACGCCGATGCTGGCCAGTGTGGTGATTACCCAGAAGTCGCGGCGCAGCTCCTTCCAGTGCAGGAAAAAGGCGGCTTCGAAAATCAGTGGCGGCAACAGCGTAGTGAAGATCAGATCCTTGGTGAGGGTGATGTCGAGCTGCACCGAGAACAGCGCCAATATGATGCCGGTGGCCACCAGGCCTACGCTGTAGGGAACACGCAGTTTACGTGTCACCATCGCCACCATTGCAGCGATCAATAACAGCACTTCCAGAGTTTCTATGCCCAACGCCATTTTTGTTCTTTCTCTGTAACCATTATCACCGTTCGCGGCCCGGTTGCCGGTATGCCCACACCATCATGGCGATTCCCGCCAGCACCATCGGCAGGCCCAGCCATTGGCCCATGCTGACGCCGAAGGTCATCAGGCCGAAGATGCCGTCGTCCGGGTTGCGGGTGAATTCGGCGAGGAAGCGGAAGCTGCCGTAGCCGATCAGGAACAGGCCGGACACCGCACCGGTCGGGCGCGGCTTTTTCGAGTATAGCCACAGTAGCGTGAATAGCGCGAGCCCTTCCAGTGCGAATTCGTATAACTGCGACGGGTGGCGCGGCACATTGTCCACTTGCGGAAAGATCATTGCCCAGGGTACGTCGGTTGGGCGTCCCCACAGCTCACCGTTGATGAAATTCCCGATGCGTCCGGCACCCAGGCCGAGCGGCACCAGGGGGGCGATAAAGTCCATCAGTTGCAGCCAGTGGAATTTCTGTTTGCGGGCGAACCATGCCATCGCCAGCATCACCCCGATAAAGCCGCCATGAAACGACATGCCGCCTTCCCACACAGCGAAAATTTTCAGCGGGTGGCTGAAATAATAGCCGGGTTCGTAAAACAGCACTTCGCCCAGTCTGCCGCCCAGCACCACGCCGAGTACGCCATAGAACAGCAGGTCATCCAGCATTTTGGCATCCCAGCCGGGGCGGTTGAGCGCGCGCAAGCGCTTCCTGCCAAGCAGCAGGAATAGTGTGAAACCCAGCAGGTACATCAGCCCATACCAGTGCACGGCAATCGGGCCGAGATGGATGGCGACGGGATCGAATTGTGGGTGGATAAACATTCGGGTAATCCTAAATCGGGTAGAATTTGCGCAGGATTATACGTTGGTGCGATGCTGCGCCTTTAATTTTCGAGAGAACAAGATGCCTGTTTATCGTTCCCGTACTACCACCCACGGTCGCAACATGGCTGGCGCACGCGCTTTGTGGCGCGCCACCGGCATGAAGGACGGCGACTTCGACAAGCCGATCATCGCCGTGGTCAATTCGTTCACCCAGTTCGTGCCGGGGCATGTGCACCTGAAGGACATGGGGCAGCTGGTGGCACGCGAAATCGAGAAGGCGGGCGGTATCGCCAAGGAATTCAACACCATTGCAGTGGATGACGGCATTGCCATGGGGCACAGTGGCATGCTGTATTCGCTGCCTAGCCGCGACCTGATTGCGGACAGTGTGGAATACATGGTGAATGCGCATTGCGCCGATGCCATGGTGTGTATCTCCAATTGCGACAAGATTACGCCGGGCATGCTGATGGCTGCGTTGCGCCTGAACATTCCGGTGATATTCGTGTCGGGCGGGCCGATGGAAGCAGGCAAGGTGAACTGGCAGGGCGAGGCGCTCAAGCTGGATCTGGTCGATGCCATGGTGGCTGCTGCCGACGACAAGGTGTCGGACGAAAAATCGGAAGCCATTGAGCGCTCCGCCTGCCCGACTTGCGGTTCCTGTTCCGGCATGTTTACGGCGAATTCGATGAACTGCCTGACCGAGGCGTTGGGGCTGTCGTTGCCGGGCAACGGCTCCATCGTGGCAACGCATGCCGACAGGAAACAGCTGTTCCTGCGTGCCGGCCGCACCATAGTCGAGCTCGCCAAACGCTATTACGAGCAGGATGATGCCAGTGCGTTGCCGCGCAATATCGCTACTTTCGAAGCATTCCAGAACGCGATGAGCCTCGATGTGGCGATGGGCGGCTCGACCAATACCGTGCTGCACCTGCTGGCTGCCGCACACGAAGCGGGCGTGGATTTCACCATGTCCGATATCGATGCGATTTCGCGCCGGGTGCCGTGCCTGTCCAAGGTTGCGCCGGCGACACAGAAATATCACATGGAGGATGTGCACCGTGCCGGCGGTGTGATGGCCATTCTGGGCGAACTGGATCGTGCCGGCTTGCTGGCGCGTGAAATTCCTACCGTGCATACGGCCACGATGGGTGAGGCGCTAGAACAATGGGATATCCGGCGCACGCAGGATGAAAATGTGAAGACGTTCTTCCGTGCGGCACCTGGCGGCGTGCCCACGACCATCGCCTTCTCGCAGTCGATGCATTACCCCACGCTGGACGATGATCGTGTCGGAGGGTGCATTCGCGACAAGGCGCATGCCTATTCGCAGGACGGCGGCCTGGCTGTGCTGCATGGCAACATTGCGCTGGACGGCTGCATCGTGAAGACCGCCGGGGTGGATGACAGCATCCTGAAATTCACCGGGCGCGCACGTATTTTCGAAAGCCAGGACAGTGCGGTGGAGGCAATACTCGCCGACCACATTGTCGCAGGCGATGTGGTGGTGATCCGTTACGAGGGGCCGCGTGGCGGGCCGGGCATGCAGGAAATGCTGTATCCGACCAGCTACCTCAAGTCGAAGGGGCTGGGCAAGGCATGTGCGTTGCTCACCGACGGGCGTTTCTCGGGCGGTACGTCGGGCCTGTCCATTGGCCATGTCTCGCCGGAGGCGGCGGAAGGCGGCGCCATCGGCTTGGTGGAAGAGGGCGACACCATTGAGATCGACATTCCCAATCGCCGTATCCATCTGGCCGTTTCGGTGGAGGGACTCGAGCAGCGGCGCGAGGCGATGGCGGCGAAGGGCGTGCGGGCATGGAAGCCGGCCAGTCGCGAGCGTCATGTTTCTGCCGCACTCAGGGCCTATGCGGCAATGACGACCAGTGCCGCGAAAGGTGCGGTGCGCGATGTGTCGCAGGTGGAAAAATAATCATCACATGGGAGCGCCCATATGAAAGCCATCCTGATCGCCAACCCCAAGGGCGGGAGCGGTAAGACCACGCTCTCGACCAATATCGCGGGATATCTGGCATCGCGTGGGCAGCATGTGGCGGTGCTCGATCTCGACCGGCAGAAATCTGCCACGTTGTGGCTGGCGCAGCGTCCCGGGGAGTTGCCGGTAATCTGGCCGCTGCAGAACGGGGAAGGCAAGCGCGCGGAAGCGGCAGACTGGCTGGTCATCGATTCGCCGGCCGGCCTGCATGGCAAGAACCTGGAGCATGCGCTGAAGCTGGTGCATCGCGTCGTGGTGCCGATAGCGCCTTCGCTGTATGACATCCAGGCCAGCTATGATTTCCTGCAGGCGCTGGGCGAGATGAAGGCCGCGCGCAAGGGGCGCGTGCAGATCGGCGTGGTCGGTATGCGCATGGCGCCGCGCACCCGTGCTGCGGTTACGCTGGAACAGTTTCTGCGGCAACTCGACATGCCGGTGCTGGCCTACCTGCGTGAGGCGCAGCTGTATGTGAATGCGGCGTTCGAGGGCAAAAGTATTTTTGATCTGCCGTCCTACCAGGCCGAGCATGACGTGGCGCAGTGGGCGACGTTGCTGGGCTGGCTGGAAGCCGGAACCGACTAGTGTGTCTTTTGCCTGCGCGCAATTTCCCTGCTTGCAGCAGGGATGTCTGTGCGAATCTGCTGCCAATGGGCCTGCTGAATATGCAATGTGTCAACGTATCCAGATTGCTGGCGTTAATTACCTTAACTGGCAAAGTGTGGCTGTTCGGGCTGGGCGGCGTTGGTTGCGTAAACAGGGGGTGAGCAATATTCCTACCCTTTAGGTTGTAAATTCTAAAAATGGAGAGTGAATATGAAGTCTGTCATCGTAAGCATGGCCGCAGCAGCGGGCCTGGTGGTTGCAGGTAGTGCACTGGCGGTTGACATGCCGCCTTTGGCTCATAAACTCAACTGCGTAGCCTGTCACGCAATTGACCATAAAGTGGTTGGCCCGGCATGGAAAGATGTGGCGGAAAAATATACCGGCCATGGCGTCAAGACTTTTACCTACAACGGTAAGGAGTATCCGCTGATCGAAGGCCTGGTGATGAAAGTGTCCCATGGCGGTTCCGGCAACTGGGGTTCGATGCCCATGCCCGCCAATGACCCGAGCGGTGCTCATAAGGCCGAGATCACCGAGCTGGTCAAGTTTGAGCAGAGCTTGGCCACCAAGAAGTAAGTTCGTTACGACGTAATGCTTCATGCAGAAAGCTGGCGCAAGCCAGCTTTCTTGTTTTCTGCTGCGGGTTTGCAAACGGGATGGAGTTGTTTAGAATAAGCCAAGAGGGTTATTTTACCTTCTGGTAGCAAGTTTAAATGCCTAAGCAAATGGAGAAATTATGAAGTCTATCGTTATAAGCATGGCCGCAGCGGCGGGTCTGGTGGTTGCAGGTAATGCCTTGGCTGCGGATATGCCGCCTTTGGCCAAGGAACTCAATTGTACTGCCTGCCATGCGATTGACCACAAGGTGGTCGGCCCGGCATGGGCAGATGTGTCAGCCAAGTACAAGGGCGCAAAGACATTCAATTACAACGGCAAGGATTATCCGCTGGTCGATGGTCTGATCATGAAGGTATCGAAGGGTGGTTCCGGCCACTGGGGTTCCATGCCCATGCCTGCCAACGACCCGAGCGGCGCCAAGAAGGACAAGATCACCCAGCTGGTCAAGTTCGTACTGGGGTTGGCCAAGTAAGTTATTGGTTCAGGCTTTCGGAGAGGCCGGCGTAAGCCGGTTTTTTCGTTTCCGGTTCAGGCATGTCGGATGAGCAACGGTTGATTTGCAAATATGTTTGCAAACAGGGATGATAGGATTAAAATATATAAGCAATTGCTAATTTATAGTTTTTATCGTTGACTACTGAAATGGAGAGAGCCATGAAAAACATCATCACGAGTCTGCTGGTTGTTACGGGTCTGTTGGTTACCGGCAATGCGCTGGCTGTTGATATGCCACAACTGGCTAAAGATAATCGCTGCACTGCCTGTCATGCCATTGACAGGAAAATATTGGGGCCGGCATGGATGGATGTATCGAAAAAGTACAAGGGCGACAAGAAAGCTGCGGCGATGCTGGTTGCCAAGGTACAGAAAGGTGGTAGTGGTGTCTGGGGGCCGATGGCAATGCCGCCGCAGTCCGCTGCAAAAGAAGCTGATATCAAGGCGCTGGTCAAATTTATTCTGGGATTGGCCAAGTAGTCGAAGACAAGCAGTTACCAAAAAGCCGACGCAAGTCGGCTTTTTGTTTTTGGCGGGCAGGTAAATTGACAAGCACGGAGGGGCTACGGATAATTCAAGCGTTTATCTCTGCCTGGATTGATCATGCCGCGTAACCCAATGCCCATGCTGCTTGCAGCGTTGCTGACTATTGCACTTGCTGCCTGTGGAAAAACTGAAGCGCCTGCCGTCCAGGCCGACGGCACAACTGAACTGGTGGTGAAGATCGGTGCGGCGGCTCCGCTTACCGGCCCGCAGGCACATCTTGGCAAGGATAATGAGAACGGCACGCGCATGGCAATCGATGATGCCAATGCCAAGGGCCTGACCATCGGCGGGCGCAAGGCCCACTTTGAATTGTTCAGCGAAGATGACCAGTCCGATCCGAAGACCGCCACCATCGTGGCGCAGAAACTGGTCGATGAAAAGGTAAATGGCGTAATCGGCCACATGAATTCCGGCACCAGCATTCCGGCCTCCAGGGTTTACAGCGACAACGGCATCGTGCAGATTTCCCCTTCTGCTACTGCCGTGGCTTATACCGCACAGGGATTCGGGACGGCGTTTCGCGTAATGGCCAACGACGGCCAGCAGGGCAGGGTGCTGGGCGAATTTGCGGCAGTGAATCTCGGTGCGAAGAAAATTGCGGTTATCGATGACCGCACTGCCTATGGACAGGGGCTGGCCGACGAGTTCATCAAGTCGGCGCAGGCGCATGGTGCGGAAATCGTTGCGCACGAATATACCAGCGATCACGCGGTGGATTTCACGGCAGTATTGACTTCCATCAAGGGCAAGCAGCCTGACCTGCTGTTCTTCGGCGGCATGGATCCGCAAGGCGTGCCGATGCTCAAGCAGCTGCGTGCGCTGGGTGTACAGGCTAAATTCATGATGGGCGACGGCGGCTATACGCCCGAGCTTATCCGGCTCGCCGGAACCGCTGCGGAGGGTGCCTACGCATCGTTGCCGGGCGTACCATTGGCGCAAATGCCGGGCGGCAAGGAGTTTGCGCAACGCTATCAGGCCGGGTTCAAGCAGCCGATCCAGCTGTATGCGCCGTACTGCTACGATGCGGTGAACGTGATGATCGCCGCGATGCAGAAGGCCGGCTCTGCCGATCCGGCGAAATACCTGCCAGCGCTGACCAAGAGTGACTATGATGGCGTAACGGCGAAGATTGCGTTCGATGAAAAGGGTGACCTCAAGGGCGGCGCAATCACTTTATATCAGGTACAGCACGGCAAGTGGCAGCCGCTGCAGACTATGGGGGGGGCAAGTGCGCCTGCGGCTGCTCATTGATGACGGGACACTGAAAACCGGAGCGACACTTGGTGTCGCTTTTTTATTTTTCCGGGGAGCTGCGCATTGAGCATTCTGCTGCAGCAGATCGTGAACGGGCTGGTGCAGGGCAGCGTTTACGCACTGGTTGCGCTTGGCTATACCATGGTCTACGGCATTCTCGGCCTGATCAATTTTGCGCACGGCGAAGTGGTGATGGTCGGTGCAATGGTCGCGCTGATGGTAGTCCAGCTGCTGATCACGTCCGCGCTGGCACCTGTGCTGGTGCTGCTGATTGCCTTGCTGGTCGCTGCCATGGCCTGCATGGCGCTGGGTTATGGCATCGAGCGTATCGCTTACCGTCCGCTGCGCAATGCCCCGCGGCTGGCGCCGCTGATTACCGCCATCGGCATGTCCATCGTGCTGCAGAACCTGGCAATGATGATCTGGGGGCGCGAATATCATCCGTTTCCCGCGCTGTTGCCGCACAGCCCCCATCTGCTGTTCGGCGCAATCATCAACGACGTGCAGATCATTATCGTGCTGGTGGCGCTGGCGGTGATGGCGGGATTGCTGCTGCTGGTACATCGCACCCGTCTGGGGCGGGCGATGCGTGCGGTGGCCGAGAACCCCGGTGCCGCTATGCTGATGGGGGTGGATGTCAATCGCGTGATTTCCGCCACTTTCATGCTGGGCTCGGCACTGGCGGCGGTAGCGGGCATCATGGTGAGCGTGAATTACGGCATCGTGCATTACTACATGGGCTTCATGCTTGGTCTCAAAGCCTTCACCGCTGCCGTGCTGGGCGGCATCGGCAACCTGCGCGGCGCCATGCTGGGCGGCTTGCTGCTGGGGCTGATCGAAAGCCTGGGTGCCGGCTATATCGGTGATTTGTCCGGTGGAATCTTCGGCAGCAACTATCAGGATGTGTTCGCATTCTTCGTACTGATTGCGGTGCTGGTGTTCCGTCCATCCGGGCTGCTGGGAGAGCGTGTTGCGGAACGTGCTTAATCACCTGTTGCGTCACGAGCGACGCAATGCGTGGGCTGCCTTCCTGCTGGCCGGTATTGTGCTGCTGGTATTGCCGTTTGCCACCGATGCGCTGCTCGGTCGCGGCTGGGTGCGCATCATGGATTTTGCCCTGCTGTACATGATGCTGGCGCTCGGACTGAACATAGTGGTCGGTTATGCCGGCCTGCTGGACCTGGGTTACGTCGCCTTCTTCGCGGTGGGAGCATACACCTACGCACTGTTCGGTTCGCCGCAGTTCGGATTGCACTGGCCGTTCTGGGCAGTCTTGCCGATGGGGGCGCTGTTCGCCTGCATTTTCGGTGTGCTGCTCGGTGCGCCCACCCTGCGCCTGCGCGGTGACTACCTGGCCATCGTTACGCTGGGTTTCGGCGAGATTATCCGCATCTTCCTCAATAACCTGAATGCACCCGTAAACATTACCAACGGTCCGCAGGGTATCAGCCAGATCGATCCAGTCCGCTTCGGCAGTTTTTCACTGGGCAGCAGCCATAGCCTGGCGGGAATCGTGTTCTCCCCGGTGCACCTGTATTACTACCTGTTCCTGCTGTTCACGCTGCTGGTGATTTTTGTTTCCATGCGCCTGGAAAAGTCGCGCATCGGCCGTGCCTGGATGGCGATTCGTGAGGATGAGGTGGCGGCAGAAGCCATGGGCATCAATACGCGCAATATCAAGTTGCTGGCCTTTGCCATGGGCGCCAGTTTCGGTGGTATTTCCGGGGGGCTGTTTGCGGGGTTCCAGGGTTTCGTCAGCCCGGAAAGCTTCAGCCTGATGGAGTCGATCATGATCCTGTGCATGGTGGTGCTGGGCGGCATGGGCAACATCGGCGGAGTCATTCTCGGCAGCGTGTTGCTGGTGCTGCTGCCCGAGGCATTGCGCAACGGCGCGGGGCCGGTGCAGCAGGCCCTGTTCGGCAAGGTCGTGGTCGATCCCGAAGCGTTGCGCATGCTGTTGTTCGGTGTGGCGTTGATCGCGGTGATGGTGCTGCGTCCTGCGGGCTTGTGGCCTTCCGCCCAGCGTCGCCGCGAACTGGTGGTGGACGACGCAGCAATCGCAGAGCAGGAACAGGAGACAGTGTATGACGCAGCAAAATAGCGTGCTGCTCGACCTGTCCGGTGTCGGCAAGCATTTTGGCGGGCTGGCTGCATTGAGCGAGGTGTCGCTGCACATCAGGCGTGGCGAAATCTATGGCCTGATAGGTCCCAACGGGGCGGGCAAGACTACGTTGTTCAACGTCATTACCGGGCTGTACCAGCTCGATGCGGGAAACTTCACATTTGACGGCGCCCGCTATGTGCGTTGCAAGCCTCATGTCCTGGCTGAGGCCGGCATTGCGCGCACCTTCCAGAACATTCGCCTGTTTGCCAACATGACGGCGCTGGAAAACGTGATGGTTGGACGACACGTGTGCAGCAGCAGCGGTATCTGGGGGGCGCTGTTGCGGAATGCTGCCGCACGCGCCGAGGAGCATGCCATTGCCGAACGCGCGCGTGAGCTGCTGAGCTATGTTGGCATTGACCGGCCGCACCAGACGCTGGCCAAACACCTGTCCTATGGCGAACAGCGGCGCCTCGAGATCGCACGCGCACTGGCTACCGATCCGAAACTGCTCGCGCTGGACGAACCGGCGGCAGGCATGAACGCCACGGAAACAGCGAGCCTCAAGGAGTTGTTGCAGACCATCCGCGGCAGCGGCATTACGGTGTTGCTGATCGAGCATGATGTGAAGCTGGTACTCGGCCTGTGCGACCGTGTAGCCGTGCTGGACTACGGTAAAAAGATCGCCGAAGGCGTGCCGGAAGAAGTGCGCCGCAACCCGGCAGTGATTGTGGCCTATCTCGGCGGAGATGCAGGCGAGGCGGCAGCATGAGTCAGTTGCTTGAAGTACGCGGACTGAAGGTGGCTTACGGCGGGATCAAGGCGGTGAAAGGCATTGATTTCGACATTGCGGCGGGCGAACTGGTCGCGTTGATCGGCAGCAACGGCGCAGGCAAGACCACTACGCTCAAGGCACTGGCCGGCTTGTTGCACCCGACAGCGGGCAGATTGCATTACGATGGCAAATCGCTGCACAGTGTTGCCGCGCATCAGCGTGTGTACCGTGGCATGGCGCTGGTGCCGGAAGGGCGCGGCATTTTCGCCCGGCTCAGCGTGGAAGAAAACCTGCAGATGGGCGCGTATTGCCGAAACGACAAGGCCGAAATTGACCAGGATATGCAGCGCATCTACCAGCTGTTCCCTCGCCTCGCGGAGCGCCGCATGCAACTTGCCGGTACGCTGTCCGGTGGCGAGCAGCAAATGGTGGCAATGGGCCGTGCCATGATGTCGCGCCCGAAACTGCTGATGCTGGACGAACCCAGCATGGGGCTCGCCCCGATGATGGTGGAGAAAATCTTCGAGACCATACGCGACATTTCTGCCCAAGGCGTTGCCATTTTGCTGGTCGAACAGAATGCCAGGCTTGCACTCGAGGTTGCGCAGCGCGGTTATGTGCTGGAAGGCGGAGTGGTCGGTTTGTCGGACAGTGCGGCCAACCTGCTGGGCAGCGACGACGTAAGACGTGCTTATCTTGGTGCCTGAACGGCTATAACACTTTCAACAGCAGCTTCGTCGCCAGTATCAGCAGCAGCACGGCAAACAGCTTGCGCAGCAATCCCACTTTCATGCGATGTGCGGCCTTTGCTCCCAGCGGTGCAGTGACCAGGCTGGCCAGTGCGACCCACAGCAGCGCGGGCAGATAAACGAAGCCCAGGTTTGGGGACGGCAGTGAGTGAGTGCTCATGCCGGTGACGATGTAGCCGATGCTGCCGCCCACTGCGACCGGAAAACCGACCGCGGCCGAGGTGCCGATCGCGTTGCGCAGCGACAGGTTGCACCAGACCAGGAACGGCACGACCACGGTGCCGCCACCGATCGAGACCAGGCTGCTGATCCAGCCGGTGAAGGTGCCGACGGCGCTCATGCCGGCGATGCCCGGCAACTGGCGTGACGGCTTGGGGCGCACGTCGAGCAGGATCTGTGCGGCGGCGAAGTAGACGAACAGCGCGAAGAAAATACCCAGGCCCAGTGGCGAGATCGCTGCGGCGGACAGTGCGCCCAGCGCGGCACCGAGCAGGATGCCGGGAGTGATGCCGCGCACCACTTGCCAGTTTACTGCGCCATGCTGATGGTGTTTGCGCGCACTGGCGATCGAGGTGAACAGGATGGTGGCCATCGAAGTGCCGAGCGCCATGTGCATCAAGTGTGTGGCAGGAAAGTGCTGGGCGTCGAACAGCAACAGCAGCATGGGTACCAGCACCAGGCCGCCGCCGACACCGAACAGCCCGGCGAGGAAGCCCGTGATGGCGCCCAGCAGCAAATAGGCGAGCGCCCACTCCATCTCAGTTGTGGGCCAGCCTGGTGGTGATGAATTTCCACTCGGCAGGATCAAGCGGAGTGATCGACAGGCGATTGCCGCGTTGCAGGGTACGCATGTGCTCTAGCTCGGGGTGGCTGCGCAATTCGGCCAGTGGGATCAGGTCGATTCTCCTGACCAGCTGTACGTCGACGTTGAACCAGCGCGGTGTTTCCTGCGTGGCTTTGGGGTCGAAATATTTGCTGTCGCGCTTGAACTGGGTGGCATCGGGATACGCGGTGCTGCTCACGCGCGCGATGCCGGCGATGCCGGGTTCCTTGCAGTTGGAGTGGTAGAACAGCACGCCATCGCCGACCTGCATCTGGTCGCGCATGAAATTGCGGGCCTGGTAGTTGCGCACGCCGTACCAGGCAACAGTCTGGTTGGGCAGCGCGGCCAGATCGTCGATGCTGACGTCGGCGGGTTCGGATTTCATCAGCCAGTAACGCATGGTGAGAGTCTTTGGAAATTTGGCAGAAAAAATAATGCGGCTTGCGCCGCATTAAAAATAAAAGTCCCCCACCTGTGCCGTTTTGGTTCAGCATCTTGAACCTGAAGTTCAAGAAGGCCATTCGCCAGTCGCATCAGGTACATCCGCAAAGGGACGCGCACAACAGCAACATTCGGGTCACGACCGTACGCAATGCGTATTGGTTCTAAGAGTATATGAACCTTGCGAACACCGCAGGGGACAACTCCTGACAACCATCTAGAACAACTCGTCCTGTTCGGCGAGCGTTGTGTCGATGACTGTCTCCATGGCATTCATTCTACGCTTAAACTCGGCCAAGTCAAAACCGCCGCCAAGGCGCATGGTCAGTAGTTCGTGGGCAATGTTGAGGGCAGCCATGATGGCGATGCGTTCGACTGATGCGACTTTGCCGCTATCGCGAATCTCGCGCATCTTCTTGTCGAGATAGGCGACCGCATCGAGCAATTCCGCCCGCTCGTCTTCCGGACAGGCAACGCGCAGGTCGCGATCCAGGATCTTGATATCCAGTGTTTTGACTTTATCGTTGCTCATGCGTCTTCGGGTAATTGTGCAAGCAGTTTTTCCAGCCGGGCCTTGGCGTGGTCAATTTTGTCGCTGCACTGGCGCTGGTGGCTCTGGCTGTCCGCCAGTGCTTGCCGCAATTCGTGGTTCTCCGCGCGCAAGCGCTGGCTCAACTGCACGAGCTGCGCCAGTTTATGTTCCAAAGTGTCGAATTCGCTTTTCACTTTCAAACTATAGTTCAGAAAAACCTGATGAGTCAAACGGTAACGAGAATTTCTGAAAGTTGTTTGCGATGAAGGGTGGCTGGCCGCATAGTTTGTTACAATAGCGGCGCTTCAAGGTGCCGGGCAAATTATTTGCCCGGTTAAACGGGAAACAGGTGCGAAACCTGTGCTGCCCCCGCAACGGTAAGCAGGTGCGGGCGTGTCATCAAGCCACTGTGAGTGATCATGGGAAGGCGATGCGCCCCGATCTTTCGGATCAACCCTGCGAGCCCGGATACCGGCCTTGGCGCGGGATTGTTGAATGGCCGGCTGGCCGCTCAGCAGTCCACAGGTCGGGAAATGCTGCGGGCGGCGCATGGACGGCAGGCAAATGCGCCGTGATGGCGTCCGCCTTCCGTTTCTGTCACCCTCCGCGGTATTTCCTGTGTTTGAACATTCCAACGGGGACGTTTGGAATTCGCTCAGGAAAATCTCATGAAACATACCAGGTTGTTTGCCGCCATTTTATGTGCGGCGCCCCCATTCGCCTACGCGGCAACAGGCGATACATCCGATGAAATTGTAGTGACCGCCACACGCATCGCACAACCCTTGAACCAGACGCTGGCGCATACCTCGGTGATCAGCCGGCAGGACATCAGGAATGCGCAGGCCGTGGACGTGCCGTCCGTGCTGAGGGATCTGGCCGGCGTCGAGTTTTACCAGTCCGGAGGTATTGGCAAGCAAAGCAGCCTGTTCCTGCGCGGCGCCAATTCCAGCCATGTGCTGATCCTGCTGGACGGGGTGCGTATCAATTCCGCGACGACAGGCAGCACGGAACTCGATCAGCTGATGCTGGACCAGGTCGAACGTATCGAGGTGGTGCGCGGCAATGCCAGCAGCCTGTATGGTTCCGAGGCCATCGGCGGTGTTATCCAGATTTTTACCCGGCATGGCGGGGGCGCGCCCTGTTTCAATGCCAGCGCAGGTATTGGCACGCATAATACCCGGCATGTCTCCGCAGGGTTCAGCGGGCAGAGCGGTGATGCAGACTTCAGTGTGCAGGCTTCACATTACAAGACTGCCGGCGTGTCGGCCATCAAGCCCAGCATCGTACCCACGGTGAACCCGGATCGGGACGGCTACGACAACACCAGCTTGTCGGCCAGCCTGCATTACGCACTGGATATGGACAACGGCCTGGCGGTTTCCCTGCTCGACAGCCAGGGTAGCAGCCAGAACGACAATTCCTTTGGCCTGCCCACCGATGTGAACACCAGTAAATCGCATATCCAGAAATTGTCGCTGCTGTCGGACAACCGGATCAACGCAACATGGCACAGCAAGCTGCAACTGGCGCAAGGCGTGGACGATACCCGGAATTTTCTGAATGGGATGCCCGATATAGCGCTGGGCGCGCTGTTCAAGACAGTCAACAACCAGGTGACCTGGCAGAATGCGTTGCAGTTCGATGAAAACAGCATCTTGAACCTTGGTGCGGAAGGTCTTACGCAGCAGGTGGCAAGCGACACTGCCTATACCCGCAACAAGCGTACTGCGCACAGCCTGTTCGCCGGCTATACCGGAAACTTTGGCGCGCATCAGCTGCAGGCCAACCTGCGCGAGGATCGCTATTCCGATTTTGGTGTGGCGGATACCGGATTGCTGGGCTACGGTTATGCCATCAACGAGAAGTGGCGTGCCACGGCTGTGGCAAGTACTGCATTCAAGGCGCCAACGTTGAATGACTTGTACTACCCCCTGATAAATTATGGCACTTTCGGCGGAGTGACCTATTCATACCAGGGCAATCCGAATCTGAAGCCCGAGCGTTCGCGCAATGCAGAGCTGGGCATGCACTATACGGCCGGCGGACAGCAGGTGGATGTTGCATATTTCGACAGTCGCATCCGAGACCTGATTGCCAGCAACGGTTTGGCCGCAGGATCGGTAATCAACCTGAGCCAGGCACGCAACGAAGGCTGGGAATTCAGTTATGACGGACAGTTCGGCGATACCGGCGTCAAGGCGGCATTGACGTTGCAGAATCCGCGTGATGGCCAGACCGGCCAGTTGCTGGTGCGTCGTGCCAGGTCGTATGGCAGCATCGGGATAACGCAGCGACTGGGACTCTGGAAGGTCGGTGGAGAGTGCCAGTTCAGCGGCCCGCGTGTGGATTACGATATCAACACCTTTGCGCGTACCACGCTGTCCGGATACCAGGTGGTCAACCTGACTGCGAACTATGCGCTCGACAAGCATCTCAACCTGTCGCTGCGTGCCGACAATGTGTTCAACAGGGACTACATGCTGGCCCATGGTTATAACACTCTGGGGCGCACCGTGTTCGTTGCCGTGAACTATCAGCAATAAGCGCCAGAATCGGCGTAAAACAAGAGGCGGCAGCGATGCCGCCTTTTTGTTTCCGGTAGGATTTCTGCTAGAGTGCGCGCCATGGATATGACTAGTTCCCAGCTTTATCTGCGTCTGTTAGGTTACGTCAAACGTTACTGGCGCGTATTTGCGGCATCGATAGGCGGCATGATGGTGGCGGCAGCGACCGAGCCGTTGATCCCGGCCCTGCTCAAGCCGATGCTGGACGGGACATTCGTGCACAAGGACCAGACGGTCATCGATCTGGCACCGATCTTTATCTTGGGGATTTTTTTCGTGCGTGGCGTGTCGACTTTCATTGCGACCTACGCCATCAACTGGGTCGGCAACAAGGTGGTCATGGATCTGCGCGACGAAATGTTCCGCAAGCTGATTTCCCTGCCGACGAATTTTTACGACGACCATGCTACCGGCAACCTGATTTCCAAGCTGACTTTCGATGTCACGCAGGTAACCGCCGCCGCGACCAATGTGGTTACCATTTCCATCCGCGATTCCATCATCATCGCCGGTTTGCTGGGCTGGCTGCTTTACCTTAACTGGAAACTGACGCTGCTTACGCTGGTGATGGCGCCGGTGATCGCGCTCATTATCCGTACCGTCAACCGCCGCCTGCGCACCGCCAGTCGTGATTCGCAGCGCGCGATGGGTGACATCACGCAGGTGATAGAGGAAAGTGTTACCGCACACAAGGTGGTGAAGCTGTTCGGCGGACAGCAGTATGAGAGCGGGCGCTTCAACGAGCAGGCCAATTGGGTGCGTCGCCATACCATGAAGCAGGCCGCGGCCGCCGCAGCCAACGTGCCCATCGTGCAGATGGTGGCGGCGCTGGCGCTGGCCGTTATCGTCTATCTGGCGACGGCACAATCGAAAGCGGATGAAACCACGGTAGGCGGTTTTCTTTCCTTCATCGCCGCGATGCTGATGCTGACTGCGCCACTCAAGCGCCTGACCAGCGTCAGCGAGTTCCTGCAACGCGGGCTGGCCGCATCGGAAAGCGTATTTGAGCTGATCGATACCCCCGGCGAGGTGGATGGTGGCAGTACCGTAATCGGGCGCGCTGCCGGCAAGCTCACGTTCGAGCATGTGACCTTTGCTTACCAGGCGGATGGCCGGAATGCGCTGCACGACATCGACCTTGATATCCCCGCCGGGCAGACCGTGGCACTGGTCGGCGCCTCCGGCAGTGGTAAAAGCACGCTGGCCAATCTGGTGCCGCGGTTCTATTTGCCGAGCAGCGGGCGTATCACGCTGGATGGCCATGACCTGGCCGACCTGACGCTGGACAGCCTGCGTACCAATATCGCACTGGTCAGCCAGGAGGTGGTGCTGTTCAACGACACGGTTGCCGCGAATATTGCCTATGGCCAGATGCGCGCAGTACCGGAGGCGGAAATTATCGCTGCAGCCGAGGCGGCGCATGCGCTGGAATTCATCCGCGACATGCCGCAGGGCATGAATACACTGATCGGCGAGAAAGGGGTGCGCCTGTCCGGTGGGCAGCGTCAGCGCATCGCCATCGCGCGTGCCATCCTGAAGAATGCGCCGCTGCTGATTCTGGACGAGGCAACTTCGGCGCTGGACAGCGAATCCGAGCGCCATGTGCAGGCCGCGCTGGAGACGCTGATGCAGGGGCGCACCACGCTGGTCATTGCGCACCGCCTGTCCACCATTGAAAAGGCAGACCGTATTGTCGTGCTGCAGAAGGGGCGTATCGTCGAGACCGGTACGCATGCCGAATTACTGGCGCAGGGCGGCGTGTATGCCCAGTTGCACCGTATCCAGTTTGAATGGAACGAGACGGTCAGCGAGAATGGTTGAACACTATATTCCCCGTCAAGGTTGACAGTCGAGTGTCCGCTGGTTAAATTGCATAGTTCAGTAATTCACTCAACATAAGGAGCAAACCATGGCTGTTCTCGTCGGTAAAGACGCACCCGATTTCAATGCTGTTGCCGTAATGGGCAATAACGATATCAATGAAAACTTCAATCTGAAAAAGCAGATCAACGGCAAGTACGCCGTGGTTTTCTTCTATCCGCTGGACTTTACGTTCGTCTGTCCCTCTGAAATCATTGCGTTCGACCACCGCCTGGACGAATTCAAGAAGCGCAATGTGGAAGTGATCGGCGTATCCATCGACTCTCATTTCACCCACCTGGCCTGGAAGAATACGCCGGTGGACAAAGGCGGCATCGGCCAGGTGCGCTACCCGCTGGTGGCAGACATCAAGCATGAAGTCTGCAAGGCCTACGACGTTGAGGCCGACGGTGGCGTGGCTTATCGCGGTTCGTTCCTGATCGACCGTGCCGGCGTAGTGCGTCACCAGGTGGTGAACGATCTGCCGCTGGGCCGCAATATCGACGAGATGCTGCGTATGGTTGATTCCCTGCAGTTCACCGAAGAGCATGGCGAAGTCTGCCCGGCCGGGTGGAGCAAGGGCAAGGCAGGCATGAATGCTTCGCCGGATGGTGTGGCAAGCTATCTTGCCAGCCACGCCAAGGAACTGTAATTCTGTGATGTTCCGGACAAGGGCTCCTGCGGGAGCCCTTGTTGTTTTCACGGGATATTTTCCACTGCGCAGGCGGCGTGACATACATTACAATCGCCGTTATTTTTTACGGTTGCCTGAGTCATGTTGATCTCGTTCGTCATTCTGTATCTGCTGGTTTCGGTCGGCATCGGCTTGTATGCCTCGACCCGTGTCCACAATGCCAAGGATTTCGTCGTGGCGGGGCGCAATCTGCCATTGCCGGTGGTTACAGCCACGGTGTTTGCCACCTGGTTCGGTGCCGAGACCGTGCTCGGTATTTCCGCAACCTTTGTGCAGGAGGGGCTGGGCGGTGTGGTGGCCGATCCGTTTGGCGCTTCGCTGTGCCTGATCATTGCCGGCCTGTTCTTCGCGCCGCGGCTGTACCGCATGAACCTGCTGACCATCGGCGATTACTACCGGGTGCGCTACAATCGCGGGGTCGAGCTGGTGATGTCGTTATGCATCATAATTTCCTACCTCGGCTGGGTATCGGCACAGGTCACCGCGCTTGGGCTGGTGTTCAACATCATTACCGGCGGTGCGGTAACGCAGGAAGCCGGCATGGTGATCGGCATTTCCATCGTGCTTGCCTACACCCTGTTCGGCGGCATGTGGTCAGTGGCGCTGCTCGATTTCGTACAGATGACGGTGATCATGGCCGCGCTGCTGCTGATCGCGGTGCTGGTCTCGGGCGATGCCGGCGGCGTCGGCCACGTGGTCGGACAGGCAGAGGCTGCGGGCCGGCTGAAGTTTTTCCCGGACGGGGGGGCGGATGCATGGATAGCGTTTGTCGGCGCGGGTGTGACCATGATGCTGGGCTCGATTCCGCAGCAGGACGTGTTCCAGCGCATGACCTCGGCGAAGGACGAGAAGACCTCGGTGCGCGGCTCGGTACTCGGCGGCGTGTTGTATTTCTGCTTTGCCATGATCCCGATGTTCCTGGCCTATGCGGCAACCCTGATCGATCCTGCCTTTTTCAACGGGTTGGTCAAGAACGATTCGCAGATGGTGCTGCCGCAGCTGATCCTCAAGCATACGCCGCTGGTGGCGCAGGTGCTGTTCTTCGGTGCACTGCTGTCGGCCATCATGAGTACGGCCTCGGCCACGCTGCTGGCGCCTTCGGTGATGGTCAGCGAAAACATCCTCAAGCATTTCGTGTCCAGGCATACCAGCGACCGCCAGCTGCTGCGCAACACGCGGCTGATCCTGCTGGCGTTCGCCGGCGTGGTGTTGTGGTTTGCGCTGCATTCGGAATCAAGCATCTTCCAGATGGTTGAGGAGGCTTATGAGGTTACGCTGGCGGGTGCGTTTGTGCCGCTTGCATTCGGCCTCTACTGGAAGCGCGCCAACAACCAGGGAGCGGCCGTGTCCATCGTGCTCGGCATCAGCTCGTGGTTGCTGATGAAAAATTTTCAGCCCGATAGCGTCTGGCCGCCGCAATTGATAGGCCTGCTGGCGAGTGCGGCCGGCATGATCGGGGGTTCACTGCTGCCGAACCGGATGGGCAAGTCGCTGCCGCAGGAATCTGAGCATGCCACGCTGCACCACCATGCTGCCAGCCATACCGGGCATGTCGCGGAACATGCGCACAATCCCTCGTCGGAGCAGCATCCCGGAACCTGAGCTGGATGGCTTGCTATGCAGGCTGTCATGCAACTGTCACAATTCTTTCATACCATCGCAAGCTGGCTGCAACACGAACGACGGAGATTGGGTATGAGCGCGAAAATTTTGCTGGTGGAAGACGAGCCTGCGATTCAGGAATTGCTGGCTTTCAATGTGGTGCAATGCGGTTTCCAGGCCATTCAGGCGAGCGATGCCAACAGCGCGCTGGCGCATATCAGCCGCGAATTGCCGGACATGATCCTGCTCGACTGGATGCTGCCCGGTACCAGCGGCATTGAGTTGGCGCGTCGCCTGCGTGCCGACCAGCGCACGCGCAATATTCCGATCATCATGCTGACCGCGCGTACTGACGAGCGCGACAAGGTGCTGGGGCTGGAATCCGGTGCCGATGATTACATCACCAAGCCATTCTCGCCGCGCGAACTGATGGCGCGCATCCGTGCAGTATTGCGTCGCCGCGCACCGGAGATGAGCGATGAAACGGTCAGCGTGGATGAGCTTGAGCTATCGCCCAGCACGCATCGTGTTATTGCCAAGGGCGAACAGGTGGAACTGGGGCCGACCGAGTTTCGCCTGCTGCATTTCTTCATGACGCATCCCGAGCGTGTCTACAGCCGCTCACAACTGCTCGATCAGGTATGGGGTGACCACGTGTTCGTCGAGGAGCGTACGGTGGACGTGCATATCCGCCGCCTGCGCCAGGTGCTGGAACCATCCGGGCTGGACGGGCTGGTGCAAACCGTGCGCGGCAGCGGTTACCGGTTCTCGCGCAATTGAATTCCAAGTTGTTCGCTCCGGTTGTTCGCCGGGGTAGACGCCGTATAATGCTCGGCATGCCTTGCTGAGGGAGATACCGTGTCAGCTTTCTGGTGGCGAGCGCTTGTTCCTCCGTTCTTTATTGCGCTGATTGCCTTGCTGTTGTGGGGGGTGTCCGGGCCATTGCCTGCGGCAATCTTTCTCGCGCTGGGATTCCTGGCGCGGGTCATCCTGCATTTACGGCGGCTGGCGGCCCTCGATAGCTGGCTGGACGACCCGGCGACACGTTCGGTGCCGGAGGGGTCCGGCGTGTGGGGCGAAGTATTCGTGCGACTGAACCGCATGGTGCGCCAGCAGCGCAAGGAGCGCGAACAGCGTATTGCCGCGCTGCACGATATGGAACAGGCGACCTCGGCATTGCCCGAAGGTGTGGTCATTCTCGGCGATGCCGACCGTATCGAATGGTGCAACCCGCTCGCTGAGCTCCATTTCGGGCTGGATGCCAAGCGTGACACCGGCCAGCAGATTACCTACCTGGCACGCCAGCCGGAGTTCGTGCAGTACCTCAACATGCATCATTTCAGCGAGCCGCTGATACTGCGCGGTACGCGCCAGGAGGATCTGGTGCTGTCGGTCAAGCTGATCTCCTATGGTGACAACAAGAAACTGCTGATCAGCCGCGATATCACCCATATGGAACGCATCGAAACCATGCGTCGCGATTTTGTGGCGAATGTGTCGCACGAGTTGCGTACACCGCTGACCGTGGTAAATGGTTTTGTCGAGACGCTGAACGACATGCCCAGCCTGGAAAATGATATGGCACGCCGTGCATTGCAGTTGATGGCGGAGCAGACCTATCGCATGGATCATCTGGTGAACGATCTGCTGACCCTGTCCAGGCTCGAAAATTCTTTCAATACCCTGCAGGAAGATACCGTTGATGTGTGTGGCATGCTGCGTTCGTTGCAGCGCGAGGGGGAGTCGCTGAGCGGGGGACGGCATAACATCCGGCTGGAACTGGAGAGCGACAGCAGTCTGTGCGGCAATGCCGATGAATTGCGTAGCGCGTTCGCCAACCTGGTTACCAATGCCGTGCGTTATACGCCGCCTGGCGGCGAGATCGTGATGCGCTGGCAGGAGCTGGACGGGCAGCCGGTGTTCAGCGTGCAGGATAGCGGTATCGGCATCGCGCCCCAGCATATCCCGCGCCTGACGGAACGTTTCTACCGCGTTGACCGCAGCCGTTCACGCGAAACCGGCGGTACCGGCCTCGGGCTGGCTATCGTCAAGCATGTGGTCAACCGGCATCAGGCGCGACTGGAGGTTACCAGCGAAGAAGGTCGCGGCAGTACATTCAGCATCGTCTTTCCGGACAAGCGGCGCTGCCCGCTGGCGCAGGAGCAGGTAGCCTAAGCCTTGGCGTCAGTAAAGCTGATGCGTTCGTAGTCCAGCCCCTGCGCGACGCTGATTCCCATGGTGACGCTCTTTTTCTCGCCGCCACTGAAAGTAATTTCAAGCTTGTGTCCCGCCTGGAACAGATTGCGCGGGATGACCAGACTGGCCGGAATTCTCAGTTCGGGCATGGCAGGCAGCAGCAGTGCTGCGGCGCTGCCCCCCGAGGCGGGATTGATGCCGGTCGTTTTTACCGCAATCGCCTGCGGCATGCCGGGCAGGTAATGGATGCCGGCCTGTAGTTGCCCGCTGCACGTGACGGTCAGCCAGGTAATGACGCCGAGCATGCAGGCTGCAGCCTCTTCGTTGCTGCGGATGGCGATGATCTGTTTCGGGTTGAGTCGCATCCCGTCGGTTTCATGTCGCAGCATTCTGGCGCCGAGTACGCTTTCGTCCTCGACCAGCCAGCCTTCCCGGATGTAGCCCAGCGTTGCCAGGTCATGGCGGTTGGTGTCGGACAGCACGCGGCCGAAGGTGGCAATCTGGTTGCGCGCCTCGTCGCTGATGCTGCTGCCCTTGCTTTTCGCCCGGAACGGTTTGTTTGCCACATGTGCATAGATGGCTTCGAGCCCGTAACACATCTGCACTTCCTGCGTTGTGTTGTGCCGTTCCGCCATGCGCTGCGGGTGGTCTTCGCACCAGTGCTGGTGCAGGTACTTGAGGAATTCGGCACAGTCGGCGGCATTGATGCTACTGCCCAGTTCCAGTTGCTGCGGCGATTGTCCCTGTTGCAGCAGAATGGTCTTGACGCGCAGCAGCTTGCTCATCGGCACCATTGCCAGATAGCGCAGGTTGCCGCTTTGCTGCTTGACCTGGTGCAGCGGTTGCAGCCCCAGGGTGCTGTCGAGATCCAGTGCCAGCGGTGGCGAATCGCCCTTGCTCTTGGTGTAACGCTGCTCCAGCGTGAGCGTAGCACCCCACTGCGACAGCCAGCGTTCGAGCAGTTGCAGCTGGCCGCGCGACAGTTCTGCCGGGTGGGCGTGGGAGATCAGCAGTATCTTGATGTAGACGGTGCGGCAGGAAGATTTCAGCTCATGCGCGCTCAGTTCGTCCTCGACTTCCGTCAGCTGCAGATTCTGCTCTTCGGCGAAAAGGTACAGCGCATGGAGCTGTTGCCACAGCTGGCCGTCGATTTCGTAGCCGGCGCGCAGCTGCTCGAGAATCTGCTGGCCGCTGTAGCCGAGACAGCGGTGACACAGCAGCGCACCGTATGCGGCGAGTTGCTGGTCGCCCGCAATATAGGCCTGCAGGCAGCGCTGGTAGCCGGTGACCATGCCTTGCCACAGCCCGCTGATGGCCGTGAGTACGGCCAGTTCGCCATCGCTTAGCGGGAGCGCCTTGGCCAGCAGCTTTTTGGCGTAATCCGTTTGCACATGGCTCACGGTCTCGCGCAGGAGTTCCAGCGTGTGCAGGCGTTCCAGCCCGCGCATCGGATAGCGGTTGAGTTCGTCCAGCTGCTTGTGTAATTTGGCTTGCGCCTGCTGCAGGTTGGTGAGTTGCAGCTGTCCCAGCCATGCCTTGCAGGCGGCAGCATCCTTGAACGCTGGTGCAGCGCGGTCATCGGTGGGTTCTAGCGGCAGGGTCAGCATGTCAGTGGCAGTATATAGGCAGCGCAGGTTAAACGCTTGCATGGCTGCGATGGTTTACACGCAGCATGGGGCACCGGTGTGCGCCAATGCCGTCTTGTCTCCAGCCAGTAAGCGGGTTTACGTGACATGGTTGCTATAGTAATACTCTTTCGATGCCTCCGTTATTGACCTGGGTGACGTAAGCGGACATCCAGTCTTCGCCCAGCAGGAGTCTGGCCATTTCCACCACGATGTAATCGGCACTGGTGCCGGCATCGTCATTGTAGCGGGCGAGCCCCTGCAGGCAGGACGGGCAGGAAGTGAGTATCTTGAGTTCTCCTTCGAAACCATCGTTGCGCAATGCATCGGCACCCTGACGGATTTCCTCCTCTTTGCGGAACCGTATCTGGGTCGATACGTCGGGACGGGTCGCCGCCAGCGTGCCAGACTCGCCGCAGCAGCGGTCGCTCAACGGTACCGGCGCACCGACCAGCTGGTTGACCACTTTCAGCGGCTGGTAAGTCTTCATCGGGGTGTGGCACGGGTCGTGGTACATGTAGCGGGTGCCACTCACACCGTCCAGTCTGACCCCTTTCTCGAGCAGGTATTCGTGGATGTCGAGCAGCCGGCAGCCGGGGAAAATCTTGTCGAACTGATATTGCAACAACTGGTCCATGCAGGTGCCGCATGATACCACCACGGTCTTGATGTCGAGATAGTTCAGCGTATTTGCCACGCGATGGAACAGTACGCGGTTCTGGGTGGTGATCGCTTCGCCGCGGTCGGCCTGCCCGGACGAGGTTTGCGGATAGCCGCAGCACAGATAGCCCGGTGGTAGTACGGTGATGGCGCCGGTTTCATACAGCATGGCCTGCGTCGCCAGGCCGACCTGGCCAAACAGCCGTTCCGAGCCGCAGCCGGGGAAGTAGAACACCGCTTCGGAATCCTCGTTCACTTTTCGCGGGTTGCGGATCACCGGCACGATGCTGTCGTCCTCGATGTCGAGCAATGCGCGTGATGTTCTTTTCGGCAGATTGCCCGGCATCGGCTTGTTGATGAAATGGATTACCTGCGCTTTTAGCGACGGGCTTCCCAGGGTAGCGGGCGGATGTGCCGTCTGCGCGCGTGCCAGCCCGAGGCGTCGGGCAAACTGGTAGCCGAAGCGTTGCGCGCGGTAGCCCCATTCGATCATTACCTTGCGCACGAGCTTGATGGTGGTGGGATCGGTGGCATTGAGGAACAGCATGGCCGCCGTTGTGCCCAGGCTGAATTTCTTTTTGCCCTGCTTGCGCAGGAAATTGCGCATGGCAATCGATACGTCACCGAAGTCGATGTCGACCGGGCACGGGTTTTCGCACTTGTGGCATACCGTACAGTGGTCGGCAACATCGCTGAATTCGTCGAAGTGCGCGATGGAAATCCCGCGCCGTGTCTGCTCTTCGTACAGGAATGCCTCAATCAGCAGCGAGGTGCCGAGGATCTTGTTGCGCGGCGAGTACAGCAGGTTGGCGCGCGGGATATGGGTGTTGCACACCGGCTTGCATTTGCCGCAGCGCAGGCAGTCCTTGATCGAGTCGGAAATTTCGGACAGCTCGCTTTGCTCCAGGATCAGGCTTTCCAGTTCCATCAGGTTGAAGCTGGGCGTATAGGCACGTTCCAGGTTTGAGCCGGCGAGCAGTTTGCCGCGGTTGAAACGGCCGTCGGGGTCGACACGCTGCTTGTAGGCGGTGAACTCGGCCAGTTCCTGCGGTTCGAGGAAGTCGAACTTGGTAATGCCGATGCCGTGCTCGCCGGAAATAACGCCGCCCAGGTCTTTCGCCAGCTGCATGATGCGGTCTACCGCGCCATTGGCCTGCTGCAGCATGGCGTAGTCGTCGGAATTGACCGGGATATTGGTGTGTACGTTGCCGTCACCGGCATGCATGTGCAATGCCACGAATACGCGACTCTTCAGTACGCGCGCATGAGTCGAGTCGCATTGCTCGAGGATGGTCTGGTAGGTGCGCCCGCTGAACAGCTGGCGCAGCGGCTCGCGCACTTCGAGTTTCCATGAGGCGCGCAGCAGGTGGCGCTGCACGGCATCGAATACGGTGCGCGCATCCTGTGTGTCGACCGGCGCGAACGGGCAGCTGCCGAGCGGGGCATCGAGATTGCCCTGCAGCCATTGCCAGCGGTCACGTACCTGCGCCAGCAGCTCGCGCGCTTGCTGCGGCCGGTTGCCGAGCAACTCGCTGTCGCCCAGGTGTTCGTCATCCTGGTAATACAGCGGCAGGTCGCCGCTGAAGAATTCAGCCAGCCCGTCCAGCAGTTCCAGCTTGTTGTGCAGCGACAGTTCAATGTTGATGCGTTCGATGCCGTCGCAATAATCGCCCATGCGCGGCAACGGGATCACCACGTCTTCGTTGATCTTGAACGCATTGGTATGCTTGGCGATGGCCGCAGTACGTGCGCGGTCGAGCCAGAATTTCTTGCGCGCGTCGGCGGCGACTGCGATGAAGCCTTCGCCGTGGCGCAGGTTGGCAAGACGCACGATTTCCGAGGCGGCTTCGCCTGCGGCTCGCTCATCGTCGCTGACCACGTCGGCGATCAATACCATCTTCGGGCGGGTGTTGCGCCGGGCCTTGGTTGCGTAGCCGACCGCCTTCAGGTAGCGCTCGTCCAGATGTTCGAGGCCGGCGAGTTCGACCAGCGGATGGGCATCGAGATAATCCTTGATCTCCACGATGGCAGGCACTGCTTCGCGCACCTGGCCGAAAAATTCCAGACACACCGTGCGGGTATGGGCATGGGCGCGGTGCAGGATGAAGCGTGCCGAGGTGATGATGCCGTCGCAGCCTTCCTTCTGGATGCCGGGCAGGCCGGACAGGAATTTGTCGGTGACGTCCTTGCCCAGCCCGGTCTTGCGGAATTTGTTGCCGGGAATTTCGAGTATTTCCGGTGTGCCGTGCGGTTTCCTGCCATTGGCATCGAAGCGGCTGATACGGAAGCGCGCCACGTCCACGTCATGGATCTTGCCAAGGTTGTGGTCCAGACGTTCCACCTCTATCCACAGGCCGTCCGGGGTAACCATGCGCCACGAGGCCAGGTTGTCCAGTGCAGTGCCCCATAGCACCGCCTTCTTGCCACCTGCGTTCATCGACACGTTGCCGCCGATACAGGAGGCGTCGGCAGAGGTCGGGTCGACCGCAAACACAAGGTTGGCGGCTTCCGCGGCTTCCATCACACGTCGCGTTACCACGCCGGCACCGCAGTGGATGGTGGGGGTCGGCTGGTCCAGGCCCGGCAGCTGGAGCAGCTCGACCCCGGATTGCGCGTCGAGCTTCTCGGTATTGATGACGGCAGAGAATTTGTCCAGCGGCACCGCGCCGCCGGTATAGCCGGTGCCGCCGCCCCGCGGAATGATGGTGAGGCCGAGTTCGACGCAGTCGCGCACCAGCAGTGCGATTTCATGCTCGGTATCCGGCGTCAGTACCAGGAAGGGATATTCCACGCGCCAGTCGGTTGCGTCGGTGACGTGCGATACGCGCGCCAGCCCGTCAAAGGCGATGTTGTCGCGACGGGTATGGCGCGACAGTACACGCAAGGCACGGCGACGCAGTTGCTGCATGGCTTCGCAGTCGGCGGCGAAATCGTCCACTGCGCGGTGTGCGAGCGCCAGCAGCCGGCGTACCGGTTCGTTGTCCTGGCGGCGTTCTTCAATTGCGTTCAGGCGGTGGCGCAGCGCGCTGATCAGCGCCCGGCGGCGGCCGTTGTTGGCGAGCAGGTCGTCCTGCAGGTAGGGGTTGCGCTGCACTACCCAGATGTCGCCCAGCACTTCGTACAGCATGCGCGCGGAGCGTCCGGTGCGCCGTTCCGTACGCAGGCCGTTGATGATGTCCCACCCCTCGTGGCCGAGGATGCGAATGACGATTTCGCGGTCAGACAGCGAAGTGTAGTTGTAGGGAATCTCGCGCAGTCGGGCAGTCATGTTTCTAGCTAGTGCAGCAAAGCGCGCATTTTACCGTAATGCGGCGCAACACTCATCCTTTAACTCTAAAAGGGGGCAGGTATATTCCGGCAAGTGGCGACGAGACAAATTGCCGTGCCGGGATTAATCTACCGCTTATGACGAACAGGCAGGAAGATAAAAGTGCACGCGTATTTTTCGCGTTGTGGCCCGGCAAGGCCCAGCAAACCGCCTTGGCCGCATGGCAGCCGCCACTGAAGAAACTGTGTGGCGGCAAGGCGATGCGCGCCGAAACCCTGCATACCACGCTGGTATTCCTCGGCAATGTGGCGCAGCATCGTCTGGAAGCACTCAAGCTCGCGGCTCAGGAAGTCAGCGGGGCGCCATTCGAGCTGTGCCTGGATGAGGTGCGTTACTGGGGGCATAACCACATTGCATACGCTGCGCCAGCCGGGGTGCCGGCGCAGCTGGCGCGGCTGGTACAGCAACTGGAGCAGCGCTTGCACCAGCACCGGTTTCGTTTCGACCCGCGCAGCTATAAGCCGCACCTCACGTTATTGCGTCATGCCAAGTGGGACGATACCCCGTTACCGGCGCCCCCTGCGGTGGCATGGCCGGTACATGAGTTCGTGCTGGCGCAGTCGCTGCGCGATGAACGGGGCGCGTATTACCGCATGCTGGCGTACTTTCCTCTGGTGGATGTGAAGGCGAACGGCTTGCCATGACGCGAGCTTTCCGCTACTTTGCGCGGCGCGATTCATTACAACCTGCACACGAGGAATTCCCATGTCTTCTGACGTTAAACGCTACCACTCCGCATTGATCGGCCTGCACTGGTTCCTGGCCCTGGCCATCCTGGGTATGTATGTATTTGGCAGTTTCGTGCTCGATGACATGCATAACGATGCACCGGGCAAGCCCGCATTGCTGGGCTGGCACCTGATTGTCGGCGTTGCCATCCTGCTGCTGACCGTGCTTCGCCTGGTGGTGCGTGTGCGTACGCCGAGGCCGGCGCCGCTGGTAACCGGCAAGACGGTTGCCGACAAGCTGGCGGTCGGTATGCAACACCTGATGTATACGCTGACGGTGCTGATCGTGCTGTCCGGCCTGGCGCTGGCATATTCGGCGGATTTGTTCTCCATCCTGTTCGGTCACGTCGGCAGCTTGCCCAAGGACTTCGAAGATTATGCCGCGCACGATGTGCACGGCCTGCTGGTCAACGCGCTGCTCGTCGTGGTGGCACTGCATGTAGCGGCTGCGCTGCAGCACCAGTTTATCCTGAAGGACGGCATTTTCTCGCGCATGTCCTTCCTGTCCAGGGACTGACGGAGTAGCGCAGACGCCATGCGCCTGTGGTCGTTGCATCCGCGGTATCTGGATGCCAGAGGGCTGGTCGCATTGTGGCGTGAAGCGCTGCTGGCGCAGAAGGTGCTCGCCGGCCACACCCGCGGTTACCGCAACCATCCGCAGCTGAACCGCTTCAGGCAGCAGGCTGAGCCGCAGGCTGCGATCGCCGCTTACCTGAGCGCAGTGCAGCAGGAAGCCGTCCGGCGCGGCTACAACTTTGATGCCGGCAAGATTGCGGCACATGGAAAAGTAGCGCCGATCACGGTCAACGATGGGCAGCTTGCCTATGAGTTGGCACATCTGCAGGCGAAGCTGGCAGTACGCGACCCGGTTGCCGGGGCCAGGTTGCCGGCCGAGCCCGAGGCGCATCCCCTGTTCAGGGTGGTTCCCGGCGGAATCGAGGAGTGGGAAGTCGTGTAATCGCGGCTTGCCGCGCTATGTTTTTGCGGGCGCCACAATACTGTCGATGCACAGCGCAGCGGCAGCGAACCCCATGGGCGCGGTGACGGTTACTGCCGAGCCGTAACCGGCACAACTCAGGTTGTTTGCGGCACAAGCCGTATCCCGCTTGGCGGGCTCGTCGAGATATACGCAGGCCACGCCGAACTTGCCGTTCTTGCGTGGCCTTATGTTGAATTCCCGGCGCAGCCGCTTCCGCACGCGCGACAACAGGGCTTCGTGGGTAGTGCGCCCAAGGTCGTCCACACGCAACTGGAGCGGATGGCTCTTCCCGCCTGCAGCACCGCATACCGCGAGAAATATTTCGTGCTGCCGGGCATGGGCGATCAGCGCAGCCTTGGCCCGCGCGTTGTCGCAGGCGTCGATGACGGCATCGAAGGCGCCTGCCGGGATTAATTGCGGCAGATTGTCCTGATCGAGGAAATCCTCGATGGTCGATACCCGGCAATCCGGGTTGATGTCGCGTATCCGTTCCTGCAGCGCCAGCACCTTTGCCTTGCCCAGCGTGCTGTCGAGCGCCTGGATCTGCCGGTTGACGTTGGACAGCGCGACATGGTCGAGGTCGATCAGCGTAATGTTGCCGATCGCGCTGCGCGCGAGTGCTTCGGCTGCCCAGGAGCCGACACCGCCGACGCCGATCACCGCCACGCGGCTGCGGTGCAGCGCGATCCGCGCGCCATCGCCATACAGGCGCTCAAGTCCGCCGAAGCGGCGTTCGTGATCGTCATCGAGCGGGTGGTGCGGGTTCATTCTGTTGCCATGATCTGCGAAATTTTCGGGAGCGCGGACAATACATTCTCCGTGGTGATGTGCGCAATATCTGCCAGCGGGATGTTGCGCAACTCCGCCAGGGTCTGTGCGATGTGCGGCAGGTATTCCGGCTTGTTCGGCTGGCCGCGCTCGAGGAAGGCGGGGGGGATGTCGGGCGCGTCGGTTTCCAGCACGATGCTGTCCAGCGGCAAGGTGGCGGCCAGTTCGCGCAGCCGGGTGGCGCGGTCATAGGTCATTGCGCCGCCGAAGCCGAGCTTGAACCCGAGTCTGATGAATTCGTCGGCCTGCTGCCGGCTGCCGTTGAAGGCATGGGCTATGCCGCCACGTACTTTGATGAGGCGCAGGTGTTTCAGCACGACATCCTGCGCGCGGCGGATGTGCAGCAGCACCGGCAGTTCGAATGCGCGTGCGAGTTTCAGTTGTTCGGAGAAATAGAATTCCTGTTGCTCGCGGTCGTAATGTTCCACGAAAAAATCCAGCCCGATCTCACCAACCGCCACGGCCGATGGTTGTGCCAGGTAGCCGTGCAGCATGTCTAGATCTGCAGGATGGGCGTCGCCGACATACATCGGATGGATGCCGTAAGCGGGCAGGCAGCCGGTGTGCTGCGCACAAAGCCGGCTAACCGTCTCGAAGTTGTCGCGATCTACCGCTGGCACGACGATGCGTTGCACATCGTTCGCACTCGCTGCGCGTACCAGGTCGGCCTGGGTGCCGCCGAATTCTGCGGCGTCAAGATGGCAATGGGTGTCGATCAGCATGTGGGGATGCACGTCCTCTGGATGTGTTGCTATGTTAAACTTCCGGCACTGTTTTTGCGAGATAACATCATGTCTGGAAACACCTTCGGTACTCTGTTCACGGTCACTTCCTTCGGCGAATCGCACGGTCCGGCCATCGGCTGCATTGTCGATGGCTGTCCGCCGGGAATGGCATTGAGCGCGGCCGACATCCAGCCCGACCTTGACCGCCGCAAACCGGGCACTTCACGCCATGTTACGCAGCGCCGGGAATCGGATACGGTGGAAATCCTTTCCGGCGTGTTCGAAGGCAAGACCACGGGGACGCCGATTGCGCTGCTGATCCGCAACGAGGACCAGCGCAGCAAGGATTACGGCAGCATCGCCGAAACTTTCCGCCCCGGCCATGCCGATTACACTTACTGGCAGAAATACGGCATCCGCGATTATCGCGGCGGTGGCCGTTCTTCGGCGCGCGAAACTGCGGCGCGCGTGGCCGCTGGCGCAATCGCCAAGAAGTGGCTGCATGAAAAATACGGCGTGACCGTGCGCGGCTATCTCGCGCAGCTCGGCGAGATCGAAATCCCGTTCAGGAGCTGGGACGATGTGAGCGCGGAAGGCAACAGTTTCTTCGTGGCCGATGCGAGCTATGTCGGGCGCCTGGAACAGTATATGGACGCATTGCGCAAGTCCGGCGATTCCATTGGCGCTAGGCTGGCCGTGGTGGCGCATAACGTGCCGGTGGGCTGGGGCGAGCCGGTGTTCGACCGGCTGGATGCCGACATCGCGCATGCGCTGATGTGCATCAACGCGGTTAAAGGCGTGGAAATCGGTGCCGGTTTCGATTGTGTAACGCAGCGCGGCAGCGAACATGGTGACGAACTCACGCCGCAAGGTTTTGCATCCAACAATGCAGGCGGCATCCTCGGTGGCATCTCTACCGGGCAGGATGTTGTCGCACATTACGCCGTCAAGCCCACTTCCAGTATCCGCCTGCCACGCCATTCCATCGACAAGGTGGGTGCCGCGGTGGATGTATCTACCGAGGGTCGTCACGATCCCTGTGTCGGTATCCGTGCTACGCCGATCGGCGAAGCGATGCTGGCTTTGGTGCTGATCGACCATGCATTGCGCCATCGCGGGCAGAATGCGGATGTGGTGTGCGGAACGCCTAAACTACATTAGTTGAAATGCCGGTGCCGGTACCGGGAATTGCATACCTGCACGTTTACTTTTTCACCCGGCGATACAGCCGATAGCGCTCAACCTTGTCGCCGGGACGTCCGCCTTCCCAGATTTTCTCCCATTCGGCATTGCCTGCCAGCGGCTTGATGTTGCGATCGCCCTGCACCAGGGCCAGCTCGCAGCGGTGGCTGGGGTCGTGCCGTGTGGTGATGTTGCCGAAGTAGTGCAGCATGGCACGCTGGCTATCGCCGAGGTAGAGGCGGCCGATGCAGTTGTAGTGGGCGGGTAGTGCGGACCTGAGTTGCATCACCATGCCGCGGTAGCTTTTGCCGTTGTCCAGCCACGGCAGCCATAACGTCATTGCCAGCACCCAGATCAGGGTGACGCCGGCAGCCCAGTTGATCACCGAGCGGCGCATCGAACGCCCGACGCGCCATATCAGGGCAACCCACAGCACGCTGGCCGCGGCGGCAATCCAGAATGGCGTGGCGTGGAAGGCCGGGACAAAACCGGGCTGATAGTCTTTCAGCCAGATGGTGATCTTGGCATGGTTGTCGAGCAGCAGGCCGGCCCAGCCCCACCACATCAGGATGCCGACCAGCGCGAAGGTCATGATTCCGAACCAATCCAGCGCGTTGGCCGCACCGCGCCGCAGGCTGGAGAGGGACGCAGTGGCCAGCAGTGCGAGCGGCAACAGCATGGGCAGCGCAAATACTTCCTTGATGTTGGGTACAAAGCTTAGCGTAACCAGCATGACACCGAAGCTTACCAGCGGCAACTGGTATTCCGCGTCATAGCGCAGTTTGCCGCGAGCCTGCCAGGTTGCCCACAGCGCCAGTGGCCAGGCCGGCCAGGCCAGCCATGGCAGTGACTGGACGTAGTACCAGGCGTCGTAGCCGAAATGGTATTCGGCGTAATGCAGCCAGTGGCCGATGTTGTCGTGCCAGGCCCATTCCATGAACAGGTGCGGCGAGCGCTGGTACAGCAGCCATGGCCAGATGGCGAGCCAGGGCAATGCGCATAACAGGGCGATGCCGAGTGTGGCGAGGAAATAACGCGTGCGCCAGTAGCGGAACAGCAGCAGCCCGGCGCAGATCAGCAGGAACAGGGCCGGGGCGATGAAGCCTTTGGCCATGAATCCGATGCCCAGGCCGGTACCGATCAGGATGCCGGCACGCTGCCGGAAGCGTATGGCCAATGCATAGCCGTAGAGCATGATCGCACAACCGGCGAGCAGGGCGAGGTCGGTGATGAGCTGGTGCGCGCGCACCAGGATGCCGAGGCTGCCGATCAGGATGATGGCGGTAGTCCAGCCATGTCCCTTGCCGAACAGTTCGCGCCCGGTCAGTCCGGCAAACAGCAAGGTCAGCAAGGTATAGAAGCCGCTGGCCAGGCGGGCGCCATCGTGCAGCGGCAGCAGCGGCGAGAACAATTTGGCGAACAGGGCGGCTGTGATGTAGAACAGCGGCGGCTTGTCCATGTAGGGTTCGCCGGCGAGCGCAGGCACCAGCCAGTCGCCGCTTTGCAGGATGTGGTAGATCAGGCCGAAGCTGTAGGCTTCGTCAGGTTTCCATGGGTCGTGTCCGATCAGCCCGGTGCCGACCCACACTGCGCAGAGCAGTGCGAGCAGCCAGGCCTTGGCCGGGGTGATCGCCTGCTCTTTCTCAGTGGCATAGGCAAACATGGTGTGCGTTTATTCCACCGTCTTGATGAGCTGGCCGGGAACCGGTTCGCCGGTAGGATAGGCGCCATTGATCAGGCGCAGGTAACTTTCTGCATTTTTACCAAGCGGCGAATATTCCGCCAGCCTGGCATAGGTATCCCCCGGCCGTGCGGTGATCAGGTTGAGCACCAGCGGCCTGGCTTCCCTGCGCTCGGCTGCGCTCAAGGCATGGAAGCTCCTGATGGCGGCAAGCATCTCGTTGCGGTTTGCGTCGAACGCAGCACGCGATTTGCCGTGGCCCTGGATGACATAGGCCTTGCTGTTGAGGTAGACCACGCCGGTCATCGATTCGGGCAGGGTGGCGATGGCTGCAGGCAGGTGATGGATGTCCTGCGTGTCGAGCTGGACGTTTGTGCCGGTCATGCGGCGTACATAATCCGCTGGCGTACCGGTTGGCTTGTCGTCTGCCTTGAGCTGGATGGCAGCTTCGCCTTGCGGGCTGGTGGCGAGCAACTGGCTGGGCAGATTCTGTACATGCCAGCCTTGCGGGAAGGTCAATGCCAAGCCGAGTGTCGCGTGCATGAATTTGTTGTTGCGTATCACACCCTCCCCGTCGCTGTCGTTGAACACCAGGCCGACGGTTTGCTGCAGGTAGACATTATGCCCTTCGTAAGGGTGGGCGACGGTCAGCTGTTTGGCTTCGCCGACAACCTCCTTCAGGCGCGTATCGTTGTCCGGGTGGCTGGCAAATACGCCATGGTAATGGCGTGGCTCGCGGCCTTCCTGCTTGGCGATTTCGGCGTCGAACAACTCCTGGTCTTTCAGTACGCTCAGTACCTTGATCATTGCCTGCGGGTCGTAGTCGGCGCGTGCCAGGTATTTTGCACCCAGCTTGTCCGCCTCCAGCTCATGTTCGCGCCCGTAGCCGGAGAGCAGCGCGCCGCCGAGCAGGTTGCTCAGGTTCTGGCCAACGTTGGTATTGATCTCTGGCACGAAAATCGAGGCAACAGTGAGGCCGATATTGGCGGCTTCAGCCGCGCTTTGCTGGCGTACGCCGTGGCGCGCGGCGACGTGCCCGATTTCATGGCCGAGTACGGCAGCCAGTTCGGCTTCGGAGTTCAGGTAGGCGAGAATGCCGCGGGTGATGTAGACATAGCCGCCGGGCAGGGCGAAGGCATTGATTTCCGGCGAGTCGAGCACGGTGAAGTGATATTGCAGGTTGGGGCGGTCACTGCTTCTGGCGAGGCGCTGGCCTACCCGGTCGACGTAATCCTGTAGCGCCTTGTTTTCGTAAACATGGTACTGCTTGCGCACCTCGGCATCGGCGCGGCGCCCTACGTTGATTTCCTGGGATTCGGACATCATCACGAAATCCTGCTGGCCGGTGACCGGGTTCTGGGCGCAACCGGCCAGCGACAGCAGGAACAGGCAGGCAAGCAGAATTCTCATCGGGTTTTTCTCCACGGTGTTCGCAATATATTCAGGGTAAACAAAAAAGGCAGCGTGCGCTGCCTTTGGTGGTAATTTACCTGCTGCAAAGTTCCATCAGGCGGCAGCTTTGGCACCTGGCTTGCCATATTTCTGGTTGAACTTCTCAATGCGGCCGGCGGTATCCACGATCTTCTGCGTACCGGTATAAAACGGATGGCATTCCGAGCAGACTTCCACGTGCAGTGGCTTGCCCATGGTGGACTTGGTCTTGAACGTGTTGCCACAGCTGCAGTTGACAGTGATTTCGTCGTATTGCGGATGGATGTCGGCTTTCATGTTTTCTTCCTTGCTAGAGTTTGGGCGCGGCGGTTGTACGCGCACGGATTAAGGGCGCGGATTATCCATGAAAGGCGGATTTTACGCAAGCCCTAGCAGCAGCGCTTGATGCCGTTCCATTTTTGCTGTTGCTGGCGCTGGAAAAATTCCTTGCGGGGCAGCGGGGACGTGTTGGCGTGGTGGGCGGCATGATGGGCCAGGTAGCGTTCATAGGCATCGTCGCCCGACAGCTGGCGAAGTACACGCCAGCCGCGCTGCAGCCAGGCATTTAATCGCGTTGCCATGCTTCCTCCAGTTGTGTGGCCTGATGCGGCGTCTCGGACAGGGGGGGCACCGGCTTGCCGTTCAGGTGGCGCGCACAGATGCGCAGCATGTCGAGTACGATCAGCCATAACAGGCTGACGAAGAACAGTGCCAGGGCGGCATCGAGATGCAGGTTGAAGATCAATGTCGGTGCAACGGCGGCTTTTTCCGGCGGCAGGGTGCCGGCAGCGAGCTTGCTGGAAAGGTTGTTGGCAGCAGCAAGGAAGCCAACGCGTACATCGTTGCTGGTGAGTTTCTCCCATGCTGCGCTGCTGGTGATGATGACCAGCCAGGTGAGCGGCAGGCCGGTAATCCAGGCCTGCTTCAGCTTGCCGGACTTGATCAGGATGCCGGTGGCAACGGACAGCGCGATGGCCGCGAGGATCTGGTTGGAGATGCCGAACAGTGGCCACAGTATGTTGATGCCGCCGTTGGGGTCGATTACGCCAATGTACAGAAAATAGCCCCAGGCTGCGACGATGATGCCGCTGGAGAGCAATATCGATGGATACCACGAGGTCTGCCCGAGTTTAGGCCAGATATTGCCCAGCATGTCCTGCAGCATGAAGCGTCCGACGCGCGTTCCTGCATCAAGGGTGGTGAGAATGAATACGGCCTCGAACATGATGGCGAAGTGATACCACAGCGCAATCAGGTTCTGTCCGAAGGCGCTGCCGAAGATGCTGGCCATGCCCACCGCCAGCGAGGGTGCGCCGCCAGTGCGCGCAAACAGGGTGGCTTCGCCCATCTGCTGCGCCAGCAGGTTCATCTGTTCGATGGTGACCGGAAACCCCCAGGAGGAGATCGTCGCGACGGCTGTCGCAGCTTCCTTGCCGACTACACCGGCGGGTGAGTTGATGGCGAAGAATACGCCGGGATCAAGTACGGTGGCGGCGATCATGGCCATGATCGCGACAAAGGATTCCAGTGCCATGCCGCCATAACCGATCATGCGGATATCGCGTTCATTGGCGAGCAGCTTGGGCGTAGTGCCGGAAGAGATCAGTGCGTGGAAGCCGGAAATTGCGCCGCAGGCGATCACGATGAAGGCGAAGGGGAAGAGCTTGCCGCCGAAGATCGGGCCGCTGCCGTCGATGAACTGGGTTAATGCCGGCATTTTTACCGTCGGCTGCATCAATACGATGGCGAGTGCCAGCAGGATAACGGTGCCGAGTTTCATATAGGTGGAAAGATAGTCGCGCGGCGCCAGCAGCAGCCATACCGGCAGGATGGCTGCTGCAAAACCGTAGATGATGACCATCCAGGCCAGCGGCAATGCGGGGTGATCGAATAGTGCACGCAAACCGGGGTGATGATCTATCCAGCCGCCCCCGGCTACTGCCAGTAACAGCAACACCACGCCGAGCAGCGAGCCCTCGAGTACTCGTCCCGGGCGGATGTTGCGCATATACAAGCCGACCAGTATGGCTACGGGAATAGTGGCGGCGATGGTGGAGGTGGCCCAGGGGCTGTGCTTCATGGCGTTGACGACCACCAGTCCGAGCACGGCGATGAGGATGATCATGATAAGCAGTGTGGCGATCAATGCGGCGATACCGCCGATGGCGCCGAGTTCGTCGCGCGCCATCTGGCCGAGGCTGCGCCCATTGCGCCGGGTGGAGAAAAACAGCGTAACCATATCCTGTACGCAGCCGCCAAGCACGGCGCCTATCAATATCCACAATGTGCCGGGCAGATAGCCAAATTGCGCAGCCAGCGTCGGGCCGACCAGCGGCCCGGGACCGGCGATGGCTGCGAAATGGTGGCCAAATACGACCCAGCGATTGGTCGGGACAAAGTCATGCCCATTGTCCAGGCGTTCTGCGGGTGTGGCGCGGCTGGTGTCAACGCACAGCACCTTGGCGGCGATCCATGCTGCGTAAAAGCGGTAGGCCAGCGCATAGGTGCAGCCTGCGGCGGCGACAAACCACAACGCGTTGACCGGTTCGCCGCGATTGAGTGCGATGCCCCCCAGTGCGGCTGCACCAAGCAGGGAGATTGCAATCCAGAAGAGGGTCGATGACAGCGATTTTTTCATGGCAGGATTTTATTGGATTATTTTGTGCAAGAATGGCTCATGAAATTATGCTTGCTTGACAGGGTGTCTGTACAGTCCATACCATCGCCGCCTTTCGTTGGGAGTCTCCGGAGCTTGTTGTGTCATACGAAGCCATAAAACAGTCGCTTGCTGCCGACATGTCGGTCGTAGACAAAGTAATTCGCGACCGCCTGCGCTCAGAGGTGGCTCTGGTCAGCCAGGTCGGGGAATATATCGTTGGCAGCGGCGGCAAGAGATTGCGTCCGGCATTGGTGGTGTTATCCGCCAAGGCATACGGCTATACCGGAAACAAGCACTATGATTTGGCTGCGGTGGTTGAGTTTATCCATACGGCCACGCTGTTGCATGATGATGTGGTGGATGAGTCCGAGTTGCGCCGTGGGCGCGCGACGGCGAGTGCGCTGTTTGGTAATGCAGCCAGTGTACTGGTTGGCGATTTTTTATATTCTCGTGCATTTCAGATGATGGTGGCGGCTGGCAACATGCGCGTGATGGAAACATTGGCGGATGCCACTAACGTTATTGCTGAAGGGGAAGTGCTGCAGTTGCTGAATTGTCGCAATGCAGATGTGGATATAGATAATTACCTGCGCGTAATTCATTGCAAAACCGCCAAGCTGTTCGAGGCTGCGATGCGCTTGGGGGCTATTCTGGGCGGAGTGGGCAATACGGGTGAGGTGGCTGCGGCCAAGTATGGCATGCATCTGGGCACGGCATTTCAATTGATTGATGATGTACTGGATTACTCCGGCGAAGAACAGGAGACGGGCAAGAACCTGGGGGATGATCTGGCAGAAGGCAAGCCGACGCTGCCTTTGATTTTTGCCATGCAGCATGGGGCTGCCGGACAGGCTGCGGTCGTGCGCCAAGCCATTGAGCAGGGTGATATCAACCGCTTTGCCGAAGTGTTGCAGGTGGTCAGGGAAACCGGTGCGCTGGACTATACGCGCCAGCAAGCACATCGTGAGGCGGAGGCCGCGTGTGCGGCATTAGTGGATGTGCCATATACGATTCACAAGGATTCTCTGGTAGAATTGGCAAAATTTGCCGCATCGCGGCAATTTTAAATTCGGGGTGTAGCTCAGCCTGGTAGAGTACTGCGTTCGGGACGCAGGAGTCGGAGGTTCGAATCCTCTCACCCCGACCATAATTTGGTTTATGTGTCGCAAAATTGGTGTTGCGGCGATGGTTCGCTTGCTGCATGTTAAGGGCGAGCTTCGTTTCAGGAGGTGGCTGCCGGCCATAAGCTTTAATGGATAGAACTTGACCAAACTGGGGCGGTAAAAAACTATTGCACGGCAAATATTAGCGGTGTTAGAATTTGCAAGATGTAAAAAGAATATAAATATTTTGCTTTTCAATCAGGCAGTTAAATGCGGAGGAGGAATTTGCTATGTTCAGCACTGATGTAACCACAGGCCAGGTTGTTGTGATGTATGTGATCGCTTTTGGATTCTTTTTCGGTTTGGCTGCAGCGCTGCTCAAAAAGAATTCTTAAATAAATCTAATGTTAACAACTCCTAAGTAAGTCAGCATTAAGTTCCGGAATTTAATTGAGGTTGTGCGACTTGATGTTGCTGGGGATGGTTGTTTAAGGGGTCTTAATTCTAAGAGCAATGGGGGTGAGGGAATGCGCAAGTCTATAAGCATGTTGTTGTCATGTTTCTTTGGTGCTGCTGCCGTTTTGGTGGCTACCGCAAGTTTTGCAGAAGGTGGCTCTGAAGGGGGAAACGCTGCGAACGGTAAAGTGATTTTTACTCAGGGCAAGGGTGATGCGGCGCCTTGCATGTCTTGCCATGGAGATAACGGGCAGGGCGATGATGGGATGGGTACCCCGAGACTCGCAAATCAGGGGGAGGCTTATATTATTAAGCAGCTGGCTGAGTTTGCCGGCGACAAGCGTGTTCCGACTGGGTTGGGCGCAGTAATGAATGGATTTGCCAAGGCGCTGAGCGATCAGGATCGTCGCGATGTGGCGGCCTATCTCAGTTCTATTGATGCGAAACCGCAGTTGTCCGACCTGCAGGCATTGAAAGAAAGTGGTCAGCAGATTGGCGAGGCCTATCTGGGCAAAGTGCTGGTTGATTATGGTGTGAAAGACAAGGTGCCGGCATGTAAGTCTTGTCACCAATATAACGGGCGCGGTGCATTCCCGATGTTCCCGATGATTGGCCAGCAGAGGTATGTATATTTGGTTAACCAGTTGCATAACTGGCGCGCCAATGCTGCTGATATCGCCAATGGTGCTTACGCACGGACCAACGACCCGGTTGTCGGCGGGGCGGGCATGATGCGCGTGGTGGCTAAGGATCTGACGGATGCGGACATCCTGAACGTTGCAGCATTCCTGGCTTCGGCGCCAGCAACAACGGTTGGAAATAGTCGTGTTCCTGAGCAAAAATAAGTCGTTATTCTTGAATGTAGCGAAGTAGTGGTGTTAATGCGATAAACCCCGCGCCGAGATGGCGTGGGGTTTATGGTTTCTGGCAGCAAAAAACGTGGTGTTGGAGGATGTTTCTGCATGGCAACTGGTGGTCTCAAGCTGGGCGAAAAGATATTGTTGGGAGTTGTGGCGCTGATTTGCGTGTTTGCTGTGGTGAGTTTCGTCATGCTGGAAGTCTTGCGTGCGCATTCGGACAAACCTTTGTACCCGGTGACCACACACTTTGATTTTTCTGCTGAAGGTCTGCGTGGTGGCGTAATCTTCCGTAAAATGGAATGCAAGTCTTGTCACAAAGCCGTGCAAAACGGCACGAATATGGGGCTGGACTTGGATGGTATTGGGTCGAAAAGAAGCTTTAACTATCTCTTCAATTTCTTGAAAAATCCAGAGGCGACTTACGCGTCAAAAACCATAGATCATGGTTCGGCACCCAAGGAGGCGGCCTATGTGGCCGAATTGCCTGAGGCTGATTTGCATGCTCTGGCGACATTCCTTTCCGAATTGCGTGCATCACGGGGGTCGGCTGATGCGCCATTGCCGCCCGGCAAGTCGGGCTTTATTGACGAAATGGTAAAGGTCTGGGCTCCTGGTAGCTGGAAGTCCGAGTTTCATGATATTCGCCAGGATGAGAAATCAGACAAGAAAGGAGCCGCAAGTGATGCAGCAGGCAAATGAGCCTTGGGCTCAGGATAAAGAATATACCAAGTACACATTGTGGTTCATTTACATGTGTATTGTTTACAGCATTATCGGGTTTTCCTGGGGGGCGCTGATGGGAGGTATTCCGGTGTTCAGGCATTTCGTTGATACGGCACCGCATGGCCGCCTGATTCTGCTGGGGCACGGGCATATAAATTTGCTGGGATGGGTTGAAATGGCCATATTTGGCGCGCTCTATTTCGTTATTCCCAGGCTGGTGCGTCGCCCGATATATAGTATGCGTCTGGTTAAGGTGCATTTCTGGACGCACAATTTTGGCCTGCTGGGGATGGTGACTTTCTTTTGTCTGGCTGGCGCCATCGGCGGCTATGATGTTAGCGATGAAGTGGCGGCGGTGGTTAATCATTTGATGGCGGCTGTGGGAATATTCGGCACCTTGGTTTTGTCGGCAAATATTATCTGGGGATACAATCTGTTTCGGACGTGTGCAGGTTGGGAAAAACGGATATGAATATAAAGCGCTGGCCTATTATGCTGGTTTGCTGTGTCGCGATGAGTCTTTATGGTTGCGACGATCGGCTTGCTGGCGGTCTGAAGAAAGGGGAGCTTGCTCCCCGCCTGCAAACAAAGACGCTGGCGGATGTGAACGGTGACTTTTCCAGGATTACCACATATCGACAGCCCGATGCGCGCATGTATCAATACTCTCTGGATAAGGCGCTGGCGCTCGGCAAGCCTATTGTGCTGGAGTTTGCCACTCCTGGACATTGTACGGTCTGTGACGGGCAGTTGCAGATCGTGAAGGCATTGCTGGAAAAGTATCAATCGGAAGTGCTGTTTCTGCATATGGATCAATATGAAAATCCGGAGGCATTCAAGGCGTATCGGGTAGAAGGCGATCCTTGGACCTTTATTATTGATAACAAGGGTATTGTTCGTTTTCAGCGAGCAGGAAGCATGTTGTATGGCGAGCTTGACCAGGCGATCAAGAACGAATTGATATCAGAGTCCGCGGGTTAGTCAGATCATGGTCGGGGATCGCTTCACTCTTGTGCAGGATCGCAAAGGGATGCTGTGGGATTTGTTATTGTACGTCCCCACGGTAACGGCCTTGCTGTCAATGGCGGCCAAGTTCTGGTATGGCGGCGATGCCAATCTGGCGTACCTGTTGCTCTTTCTGGGCAGTTTCTTCTTCATGACTGGCGCGAATCGTATTCTCAAGACGAGATTGATGATATTGCCATCGGCGCCCGTTGCTATCGAGGTAAACGATAAGCACTCGGTCGGTTTGGGCTTGCGCAATGGGGAGAGACTGGACTTGGTGGCAGATTTGCGCTTTTACCCGGATTACAGTGGCCGCACTTTTGGTATCGCCGGTCTGGATGGGGTGGGGCGGCGGATGCAATTTGTTTTTCACAAGGGGCAATTCCCCAGCGCCCAAGAATATCAACGCATTGTCGATATATTGGGGAAAGCCTAGCCCTTCCCTCGACCGTCGCAGGCTGTTTCGTGGCGTTCGTTACTTTTCCGGTGTGCCTGCATTCTCATTGCTGTGCTGGATATGCAAGATTACGCCACCCGGTTGTAATGAGGTGGTTTCCATGGCGTTGCCCAGCAAGGAAAGATTGCGCGCGAGCGCGAGGTTTTCTGTCTTCTTGGGATCGAGTAATAAATGAGTGATGCCGTGCAGCATATTGAGTTGTGCTGAGGGATCCTTTGCGGCTGGAGGTAAGGGCAGGGTGTCGCATTTGCATGCAATCATGGTACGACTTGGCCACTGGCTGGCTACCCGTATGCGTTCGATTTTCCTGTTTCCACCTTCGTCTTGTGCTGCGCGACGAGCATCCTCCGCCTTTTCTGCCATTGCCTTAATCAGGTCATCTTGGGCGGACAGTGCTCCATTTTTGTGCATTTCATAGTGATTTCGATCCGCGTGCATAAACAGGGTGGAGAAAACCAGAATGAGAAGCAGGGCTGCTCCGCGTTGTTGCACGAAGCCGGCTGACTGGTTGTTGCGCAACAGTAGCGGGAGGCCGTAGTACAAAATTATGCAGAGGCCGATTAAACTCCAAGCCTGGTCGCCAAGAAGCAACCCAATGGCCAGGGCGCCCAGAAAGGTGCGACCGATGAACTCTGCCAGAATACTCCGCCATTGTTTGATAATTACAAAAGCAAGTAAAAGCAGCATCACTATGCCTGTTGCGATGCGATAGCTGGCGCCGTCATCTGCATGTATGGCGTGGTTGGGTAGCAGAATTTCGCCTAGGCTTGCTATCGGATTCTGGAGCCACTCCAGTCCGGCCCAGCCCATGCTGATGATCAGCATAAGCAGGACGGTGAAGCTGATGCCTATAAGAAAATATTTCTGCTGTTTGAGGTCCAGCGGCTCGGTGCGCCATGACCACAATAAAATCAGAGGGTAGGCTAGCCCCGCAGGATGCAGGCTTACGCTGAAGGCACAAATGAACAACTGCGCAAAATACCATCCGCCAAACGATTTGGGATTGGCTCGATAAGTTTTGTCTATCCATGCGCCAGTTGCAAAGGCGGCGAGCAAGTAGACACCGGGAGCTAGGGCGTCTATCTGGGTGAGCACCGCTGGGGAAATAATCAGCAGGCCGGTGGCGAGCAGAGCCGATTCTGCGTCGGTACTTTGGCGTTTCCAGCAATATAGTAACCAGGCGGTCATGGCTAATAACAAAATGGTCAGCACTTTTGCGGCAAAAATATTGCCGGTCCAGAGGAATCCGGTGGGCAGGAAAAGGAGTGTGCGTAAATCGGGGGTGCCAAAAGTCACAACCGAGCTGGCCACTTGGTCTGCAATTGACCAGGTCAGCAAAAGAGCTTTGGCTGCGCCTTCGTTCAAGCCATATGGGTCGTGACGCAGCAGAAGGAGGGTTAGGCTTGCCCAGAGAGCCAGGGCGAAATATCCCCGGTAATGAGTGGGGATGCGCGACATCAGTTTGTTGTTATTCATGTTTTGGGTAAAGGTATGGTTCGATTGTCGGCCAGATTTGAATAGCTACACATATAGTAAAATTATAGCGCGTTTGGTAAATATTTCTTCGACTATGCTTTGAAGAATTTATTGGGCTGCAATTGAAGTTAAAGTGGGTTAAAAAGGTCGGCTATTCCAATAGGGAATTAATTCTTGACAATGCTATATACGCAGTCATATGATACCGCGAGTTTCGCTCCAGCGACGTATTTTGGCGTGATGCCGGGGTATGTGGAGGTCGTTGTTGCTGAATAAGAAATTAGATTTATTCGTAGATTTGGCAAGTGGGGTCTGTTTCCAATTTGGTTTAAAACGGAGGGGGGGGAAATGCAAAAAAAATCGTTAACGTCGCGTGCTTTCTGGGTGACGATAATTGCAGGGATGGTCACCGGCATGGGTAATGGTAGCGTGTTTGGTGCGGCGCTGATGTGTCTGCTGGGGCGTGGGGAATTCAATGACTGGGGTGGTTGGTTCGGTGCTGCTTATGATCCGTCAACCTTCACTGGTTTCATCGATGCATGCATGATTTTGTTTGGTCTCATGTATGTCGTAATTATGGTGGTTGGCTTGAAGCGCCATGACGCGCTTGAAAAAGCCGCTGCATAAAATTCAATTTCAGGAGGAATGAATTATGGCAACTATAGCGGGATTGCTGGGAATGCTGTTGGCGTTTTCTAGTATGGTGCTTTCGTGGTACCTGTTTACGCCAAAGAAAAAATAATTCCCAATTGAAATGCGCTAATTGCGGTAGTTATTAAGCCTGTTCAGGGCCTAAATGAGGAGATTTTAGAATGCTCAAGTATTTATTTGCCAAAAATGAGGATATCCCGGCCGGGTCGGCGGCGGTGTATTGGGGGTTCTCCGCCATTGTCTGGTTTGTAATTGGAACCGGGTTGGGGTCTTTTAATGCGGCTAAACTCGCTTTCCCGGATTTCGTGACGGGGAGTGAGTTTTTTGCATTTGGTCATATGCGTCAGGTGCATGTCCATGCGGTAATTTTTGGCTGGATTTCGATGGCGTTTGGTATGGCCATGATGTACATCACGCCGGCGTTGGGTAACACCAGGCTGTGGTCCGAGAAGCTGGGTGTGTGGAACGCGTTCCTGTGGAACGTTGGTCTGTCGCTGGGGCTGACCCTGCTTTGGGCTGGTTTGACATCTGGTCGGGAATATTCGGACTTTATCTGGCCGATCGATCTGTTTATCGCCGTCTTCATGGCGCTGCCGCTGGCGATCAACGTGTGGATGACTATCCTGACCCGTCGTACGCAAGGTATTTATACGACCAACTGGTTCTTTGCGGCGGCCACCTTTATGGTGATCATCGTTTTCCTGACAGGCAATCTGCCGGAATTCTTCCACCTTACCGGGTTGACTGAGGCATATCTGACTTGGTGGTTTGCGCACAATGTGCTCGGTCTGTGGATTACTCCTGTGGCCGCAGCGATTGCGTATTACACCATTCCGAAGGTGACGGGCAATCCGTTGTATTCGCACCGTATTGGTCACTTGCATTTCTGGTCCGTGGTTGTGTTTTACTCCACACCTGCGGCGCACCATCTGATGTCGGCTCCGTTGCCCGAGTGGCTGAAGTCCTTCGCCTCGGTGGAGGGTGTGCTGATTCTGGTTCCGGCCATTGCCTTCGTGTCCAACATTCTGCTGACCATGCAGGGCAAGTGGAACATGTTTGTTGAGAACCTGGAAATTCGTTTCACTGTAACCGGTGTGTTACTGGCGATTCCGCTGAACATGCAGGGTGGTTTCCAGCAAACTCGTGCGATTAACTGGTACATCCATGGTACAGGCTGGATTGTGGCGCACGCCCACTTGGCGCTGTTGGGTTTCTCGACATTCCTGGAAGCTGCCGCGGTTTATCTTGGTCTGCAAAGCCTGATGAAGCGGAAACTGTATTCCTTGACGCTGGGTAATATGCATTTCTGGTTGTTGTTGATTGGTTTCAGTATTTACTGGATTTCCATGACGATTGCTGGCCTCATCCAGGGGGCCGGTAAGATCTATGAGGTGCCGTACATTGATGTTGTGATCGCTGAGCACCCCTATATGATCGCTCGTTGGATTGGCGGAACCTTGGTGTTCATCTCGAACATTATCTGGCTCTATAACATGTGGATGACTGCCCGCGTTGGAACGATTGTTCCGGTTGGTCGTATGCCGCATGAAATGGCTTACGAGCGCTAATCTAACAGCAGCGGAATGGGAGAATAATTATGAATTTTAGAGAGTATAAAATTGGTGCCAGGATGTTTGGCTTTGCTCTTGGCGGATCGATGTGTATTACTCTGTTCCTGCCCAGCTTCGATTTCAGGTCTGCGGTTTCGACAGAGACTGCACTGGACAAGCAGCTTACGGCAGGCTGGGAAACCGGCTGGAACGTATATGATCCGCTCATGCTGGGTCATAACAAACCGCTGAAGGTGTTGGTCAAGACCGATCCTAAAAGTGGCCAGCCGCTGGCAGAGGCAACATATGCTTATGTTTACAATGTTGGCACGCCTTTGCCGAATGGTATTGACCATCCTGACAACTTGGGTGAGTCGGTTGAAAAGCTGAGCGAGACAAAAGGGCAGATCGGTCAGAAGACTGCTAATGGTACGGTTTATCTGATCAAGCATGAAGGTAACGTTCCTTATATCGAGAATGCCACGGCAACGATGGGTTGGACTCCCGATATGGTGATGAAGGGCGCTTCCGACAGTGACATTTCCCACGCGGGGGCAGGTAAGACGCTGTTTGTTCGTGAGGGTTGCTGGTGGTGTCATACACTGTTGCCGGAGCAGACGCAGGACTGGCAGGTGTTTGGTGCTCCGCCGATGCTGGGTGACTTCAACGGCGAATCGCCAACGGCTTTCGGTTCCGACCGGAAAGCCCCTGACTTGCTGCACGTTGGTTCACGCAACTCGTCTAGGGAGTGGATGATGCTCCACTTCTTCAACCCGCGTCTGGTGCAGCCGCATTCCATCATGCCTCGTTTTGACTATCTGTGGGGTAAAGTGGATGCCAATGGTCAGAAAATCGATTATGCGAAATGGCGTACTGAGTATGACGAATATCATGCCGGCAAGCGCATCGATCCGCCAGATGTGCCTATGTACGCGAAGAATAGTGAGATTCGCGACTTGATCGATTTCATGTTAAGTCTTAAATAATTAGGGGGACGATACAATGGCTTGGGTAATGGATCAGCCGCTGGTCACTTTGAGTGATACAGCTAAAGTTGAAAAAGATAAAGTGCTGTGGGAAGCCGAAGACTTGGGCGGAATTACTGAGGACAACAATCGCGTCCCGGTGCCTATCGTCTGGCTCTTGTTGTTGACAGTGTTGACTGCGTTTGCGATTACTTTCCCGCTGTGGGGGCAGCGCCCAAATGCGGCGATCTATGTCGACTACGTTAAGGCCATGGATGAGCCGGATGTCAAGGCTGCCAAGAATGATGCGGATGCAATGGCACGGATTGTGGCCAAGTATCGAAGCGGCCCGAATCAGGCTTTGCTTGAACGCCATCCGCTGACCATGGATGATCTGCGTCAGATTGCGCCACAGATTAAGGCACTGGAAAAAGAGGGTGTTGATTTGCGCGAATACAACGTTGTCGGCCCGGATGTGGTGCTGGCCAACTTTGAAGGTAATTACCGTGCTGACGGTACCCGTATTCGCCTGCAGCCATGGTGGGATAAAGGCTACACAATCGACATTTTCTATGTGATCGCCTTCTTTCTTGGTGTGACCATGACGATTAAGCGTCTGCCGCCATCCACATGGCAGCCGGTACACGGGCACGAGCATAAATAAGTAACTGGTTGCAGTTATTAGCTAAAGGAGTTAAGCATGATTGATCTTGATTACGGTCCGTACGCGGTTGCAATTACCATTGGGCTCGCATTTGTTGTGCCTTTTGTATATGGCATTTTTGTGGATCACTATGATAAACGGACCCCGCAAATTCGAAGCAAGCATCAGTAAGCTGCAGATTTTGTTGGCTAAATAAAGCATGCCGCGCCGCTCAAGTGCGGCATGCTTTTTTTATAAGGAACAAGTTTCAAGATGAATGGCAGCAATATTGATTCGCTCCTCCAGCACATAGAGGCGGCAAGTAGTTTCCATATGATGGTAAATGCGGCAACTGGTTATTCCCCTGGATTGGATCTCAGCATTGAAGGTATGCGCAGCCAGCAGTTCAGCGTTGGAGTTTTCATCTTCATGCTGCTGGGGGTGTTGGTTTTTGTCGGAATAATTTATGCATTTGCCTTCGGGAAAGCTGCGCCGAAGAAAATGAAAACGGGCGAAAAAGTACTATTTATCGCGATTGCAATGGGAACCATGTTTGCCGTTGGTATGGGCGCCGTGCAAATGCTTTCCGGGTATCTTTTCTGAAAATTAGGAGGAAATTATGAGTGGGATCAATACATTCTTGGATTCGCTGGGCGATGGCTGGTCAATATATCTTTGGCTGGTTGCTGGCGGCATGATTATCCTTGCGAGCATATACATGATACGTTGGGCGGCAAAAAACGAACAATTTGACGAAGACATCAAATACTTGGTGTTTACCGAAAGCGATAAGGAGAAAATGTCGCCGGAAGAGTATGCCAAGAGTCGCGAAGTACTGGCAGCGCAGGAAAAGAGCCGAGAGCGTGTGCTCAAGACACAGGAAGTGGAGCGGCATCAGGCTGCGGAGTGACCTGAAAAGATGAAGCGAGGTGAAAAGGTAGTACTGGGCATTATTGCCGTCGTTGTCCTGATCCTGATGGCCCGGAATTTCTGGAGCATAGAAACGACAAAGGTGAAAGACAGGGGCATTCCATATTACAGCACGGCTACTCCTGAACAGGCACGCGATGCAATGGTCATTTATGACCAAAATAACTGCAAGAAATGCCATTCGCTATGGACGGTGAAGGATCTGATGGAAAGTGTACCGGCCCCAATTCTGGACGGCATCGGTTCGTTACATGACGAAGAGTGGTTTTACCGATACTTTTCGGCAGCAGATCCGCAATCAATTGTTCCTTCACGTCTCAAAAAAGAATGGCGCATGCCGTCATACCAGCAGTTGCCGGAGCATGACCGCCATGTGCTGGCCAGTTACATGGCGAGTCTGAAGGTGAAAGACTGGTACCTTGAAGAAACACGCAAGGCCGAGTACGAAAAGCTAACAGGTAAGGCATATAAACCATGACGACTCCTCCGGCAACAACCAGGGCACGTTTTAACAAAGGCGTGGCTGCCATCCTGGTGGGATGCGCGGTCAACCATTTCGGTGATCGGTTGCTGGGGGTCAGGATCGAGCTGTTTCATGGGATACAAACGTTCAGTTTCTTGTGGATGCTGGATATGTTTGTGCTGCCATTCATCGTGGGAATCCTTGTTGCTGTCATGTTCGGGCTCGGGGGAAAGTGGCTGTGTTATTTCCCTCCGCTGATAGTGCGGGCAATCAGTTATTTTGAAATTTCACATCTGACCGGAGTGCCTGATGGTTCATCACTCCTGCCTTTGGGGTGGTGGGGTTTTTTTGTGATTCTGGTGATAGAGGCTTCGGCCTTTGGCGGGGTCATAGGAGAAATCATGGTTAAAGGAACTTACGGCCGACGCCCGCGCCAAATGGTCTATAAAGATTCATTTACCGAGGCTGACGAAGAATAAAGATGACGGTATCTCCTGCAAAAAATCGACCCCATCCAGATACTGATGGGCGCGCGAAACGAAAACGCTATCTGTCTGCCACCATCGTTACCTGCATTGTTCTGCTTATGATTGGCGGGACATTGCATGTGGTAAAAATCGGCGCCGGACGGATGGAGGATATGCGCAAGCTGGCCAGCTATGACCTGCATGACGAGAACAAGCGTGTCCGTGCAGCAGGTGAAGACATCATGCTGCATTACGAACATGAGGAAGGCATTAATCGGGTGGTCGGCTATACCGTTGCCGAAGCCGAGAATTTGTTGCCAAAAGCCAAGTGGAAAGAGCTGGACACGACAATACTGATTCCTGCCGGCAGCTTTCTTATGGGAACCAATATCGAGCGTGCGGATGCACAGAACCACCCGCAGCATACCGTCACGTTGCCCGCTTACAGGATAGACAAATATCCCGTAACCAATGCGCAATATGCAAGATTTGTTGCTGCAACATCGCATCGTCCGCCGTCGAGCTGGAAAAACGGCAGGATTCCTGAAGGAGAAATCCTGCGTCCAGTGACGCTGGTGGACTGGTACGATGCTGCGGCCTATGCCAAGTGGGCAGGGAAGCGCTTGCCTACCGAAGCTGAGTATGAAAAAGCCGGGAGATCGACAGATGGCCGGACTTGGCCGTGGGGCAACAAAATGGATCCGACGCGGCTGAACACTTATTACAATGTGGGCTCGTCAACCAACGTTGATGCATATCCCAAAGGCGCAAGCCCCTATGGCGTGATGGACTTGTCCGGCAATGTCAACGAGTGGGTTGCAGATGATTTTCTTCCTTATCCGGGAACTGATGCTCCGAAGGAGTTGTTCCAGGGGAAAATCGGCCGTGCTACAAGCGAAAAAGACCAGGCAATGAAAGTGGTGGATTTGGTGCCAATCAGTATACGTTACAAGGCGCTGCGTGGGGGATCGTGGAAGAGCGACCCATTCTCGACGGCGCTGTATCACCGCAATTTTGCGCTTCCGAACATGGCTTCCGACTTTTTCGGTTTCCGTTGTGCGGAAGACGTGAAGAAACAGGCTAAAGGGAAGTAATTATGCGAAGAGGGCTGGTACGTTTTTCGGTGACTCTGTTTTTGACGTTGTTTTGGGCAAGTGAGAGTTATGCCGCTGTAGACAGTTACCGTTATTTGCATGTGACTGTGGAAACCCCGTGGACCATTTTCCTGTTTCTGTTGGTGGGGGTGATGGCGCCTTTTGTGTTGATGGGTTTGCTGGTATGGCGTTTTGCCGGACGCAAGAGCAAGCCGGAAGAGGGAAAAGAATGATGCTGGTCGCAACAAATAGTTCGCGTATAAGCTGGATAATGGCCAGCTGTGTGATGCTGCTGGCCGCGATGCTGATATTTGCAGCCCCGATGGCGCATGCTGCTGATGCCGCGAAAGGAAGCAGCAGCACACAAATACTTGAGGCCTTTGACCAGCAACAGGTGCAGCGCGTAAACGATGGCAGCACGCTGAGCAACCACAAGAAGCAGGTCATCATGTTTTCTCTAGGCGTCCCATTGCTTATCCTGTTGCTGATTACCGGCGGCCTGGGGATAGCCATGGGGGTATATGGCAAGCAGCACCTGTTCGTTACCCATATGCTGTTTGCCGGACTGACCGTTTCGCTCGCAGTGGTTCATGTGGTCGTTGGTCTGGTCTGGTTTTTCCCATTTTAATTGCTCCCGAGTGGCGCGCTTGCGCCACCGGCGGCAATTTGCCGTTCCCCTCCCGGGCTGACCGTGGCTGCATAAATCAGGACTTAATCCGTGCTTAAGGAAGAAATTCGACCATTGATCGCTAGCTGCCGATATTGGCTGTCCGGATATGGGTTGCTGGTAATGCTTTATGGTTTGTCGGGTCTGACCAGCGTGGCGTATGAGGTGCTGTGGGTACGTATGCTGTCGCTGCAATTTGGCGTCAGTGTATTTGCGGTTGTGGTAACGGTTGCGGCTTTCATGGCGGGGCTGGGGGGGGGCAGTTTATTGGCGGCACGCAAAATTGCGCAGATCAGCAGGCCACTCTTGTTGCTCGCGTTGCTGGAGGGTGGTATTGCGCTGTATGCGTTGCTGTTGCCATTGCTGCTGCAAGTCACCTCGGGATGGATTGAACATGTCGCGTCACAGCTCTCCCTGTTCCAATGGTATGGTTTGCTGGCAGGTGCCGCACTGATTTTGCTGATGTTGCCTGCTTTTGCCATGGGGGCAGGTTTCCCGCTGATACTCGCCGCATTGGAAGGTAAAGCTGCCCGTCTCGGGCGAATATATGGATTAAATACGCTGGGTGCGGCATGCGGCGCATTGCTTCCGCTCTGGTTATTGCCGACACTGGGATGGGATGGGGCGATCAGGGTGGTTGCCGGATTGGGTGTGCTGGTGGCTTTTGCATTCCTGCTGCTTGCATTGCGACGGAACACTAAACCAGCCATTGCGGCCGAGCGGGTAGTGGCACAGCGCCCGCCGTGGTCGGCGCTGCTGGCTTATGGCGGAATCGGCGCAGCGAGTCTGATTCTGGAAATTGGCTGGACACGACTGTTCGGCATGGTCATGCTGCGCACCGAGTATGTGCTGGCGGTGATTCTGGCGGCATTCCTGCTGGGTATCGGGGCGGGCAGCCTGCTCGCCCCGCGCCAGCATCGGCAGAGCTGGTTCGTGGCGCTACCTCTCCTTGCATGTGGTTTTGCCTTGCTGAGTTTATGGTTGCTGCCGGAACTGTCGGCATGGGTGGAACGCGCCGAGTTCGCATCGTTATTCAGCGCGCTTGCAACGCAAGGCATGATGCTTCTGCTGCTGACGCTGCCGGTCACACTGGTGTTGGGAGCATGGCTGCCGTTGCTGCACAGCCGTTTCGGCGGTGGCGGCATGTGGCTGTATGGTGCGAATTCTCTGGGAGCTGCGCTCGGTGCGGTACTTGCCGGCGTATTGCTGATTCCAGTATGGGGCAGTGCTGCGACGATCATCGTGGCGGCATTGCTGTTGCTGGTGCTGGGGCTTAGCTGGTCCCGGCGGCGTGCAGCATGGTTGGCGCTGCCGGTATTCATTATTGCGGCATGGCCAGTGAGGCAATTGCCGCCGGTCAGCGCCCTGCTGCCGCAGATACTGGCCAATAGCAAAACCCTGTATCTGTATGAAGATGCGGTTTCGATCACGCATGTGGTGGAGCAGCCGGATGGGCAGCGTTTGCTGCTGACTGACCTGCAGCGCATGGATGCCTCGACCGATCCGACCGCGGTGTTTGTGCAGTCCAATCAGGCACGGCTCCCGCTGTTGCTGCATGAGCAACCACACTCGGTATTGTTCCTGGGGCTGGGGACGGGCATTTCGGTTTCCGGTTCGCTGCCGTTTCCTGATTTGCAGCGCAACGCCGTCGAGTTGTCACAAGGTGCGATTGTCGCAGCGGATCGCTGGTTTGCCCCGGTGAATCATGATGTAATGCGGCAGACCAAGGTGCAACGCGACGATGCGCGGCACTTTCTGAGCGCTTCGCGTAACCAGTACGATGTCATTATCGGCGATGTTTTTCACCCTGACCTGGCAGGCTACAGCTCACTCCTGTCGTTGCAGCAATTTCAGCGTGCACGCGATCATTTAAGCACGCATGGCGTATTCGTACAGTGGTTGGCGCTGAATCAGTTCGACGCCGAATCGCTACGTGTGGTTTTCCGGACGTTCCGCCGGGTTTTTCCGGATGCGCAATTGTTTCTTGACGGCATGCATTTGGCACTAGTCGGCCCGAAGCAGGGGTTTACCGGTGCGACAGGCTTGTGGCATAACCTGCAACGACTGTCGGCTGTACAGCAGAATGAGGCAACGGCAGGAGAAGGTGGCTGGACATGGCTGGGGCGCTACTGGGGACCGATTCCGGACAGCCCGGGGGTGGAGCAGGATGAGTGGTCGCCGGTGCTTGAGTATCGTTTGCCGCGGGCCCGCTATGCGGGCGGACTGGATGTAATGTCGTCGCTGCAAACCTTGTTGCAGTTGCGGCCTGGCATGCGCAGTGCGGAAGCATCGCTGGGGATACGCGATGTCGACCGGGAAGCTTTTGAACGCGCATATGCCGCGACCGAGCTAATGGTGCGCAGCTGGCTTGCGGATATGCAGGGAGCAACTCCGCAGGCAAACCGGCTGATACGGCTCGCTTACCAGGCGAACCCGCAAGATCGCTGGGTGGCTTACGCACTGGCGGACAGCATGTTTGCATCGTTGGGGCAGGCGCGCGCGCATGGCCTGGATGAGCAACAGGCATTGCAAGCAATCCTCCGGGTCTGTCCGCAACATGTGGAGGCATTGCGTGCGCTGTGGAGGCTGCAGCGTGCTGAGGGCGATATGCGGACGGCGTCCCTTACCTGGGCGCGCTTGCTGGCGTTGAGCCCGCTGGACCGCGAGGCGCGTGCGGCAGCGAATTAGTTTATTATGACGAGTCTTCGGTGGCCGCCGGAACTTATGCGGCAACCTCCCAATCGAGTTGACTATTATGCCTAGCGGAACCAATCACAAATCCATTGCCGGGATACCAATCAAGGTCATTGGCAAACCTGGTGTGCGCCAGGGTTTTCACTGGAAACGCCGGTCGGTACAGATACTGGCTGTCGTATTGGCCATCCTGATCCCGGCCAGCGGCCTGTTCCGCATAGATCCTGAAGTAGGCGCTTTCGTTGTGGTCAACCGGCAGATCTGGTTTTCCGATTTCTTCCTGATAGCCGGGACCTGGGTATTCCTGGCCAGTTGCTTGGTGTTGTTGTATTCGACTGCGGGAACTGTGTTCTGCGGCTGGGTTTGTCCGCAGAACACCTTGGCAGAGTGGGCCAATAACCTGACGCGCAAGTTGCTGGGCAAGCGTGCCGAGGTGAGTTTGACCGGCGAGGCACCAAAAGTCGCGGCGGCAAAGAACAAGCTCGTAAATTGGCTGCTGCTGGGATTGATCCTGCTGGGAACGGCGATGGTCTTTGCGCTTATCCCGTTGTTCTACTTTTATCCGCCGCAACTGGTCTGGGCTTTTGTAACCTTCCAGCCGGATGCGCAGCTAGCCAGATCGCTGCACTGGATTTATACGGTAAGTGTGCTGGTGATTTTCTTGGATATCGCCGTGATCCGTCATTTCTGGTGCCGCTTTTCGTGTATCTACCGGGTATGGCAGCATTCGTTCAAGACCAAGCAGACGCTGCATATTAAATATGATGACAGCCGTGCTGACGAATGCGCCAAGTGCAATTATTGTGTCACTGCCTGCTTTATCGACCTCGATCCGCGTAAAACTGCGATCTATGACAGCTGCATCAATTGTGGGGAATGTATCGATGCCTGTGACCGGCTGCACGCCAAGCAGGGCGTCCCGGGTCTGTTGCGCTTTGAAATAGGGGAGCGCGAGCAGAAAGGTGGCGGGAAATTCCGTACCGCGGCAGTATCCCTGTTTGCCCGGACCAAGTGGGCGACGCTGTTCGGGGGGCTGGGGGCGGTAATGTTCGTCTGGGGCCTGTGGACTTACCAACCTTATCATGTCGTGGTTTACCGCGCGGAAACGCAGCATGCGCAGACTATCCAGGACTACCGTATTGCGGTTTCCAACAAGCTGTATCGTCCGGCGGAACTGAGTGTGCATGTGCAGGGGTTGCCGCAGGGCAGCTACCACCTGAGTGCCGGAGATATCAAGCTGTTGCCGGCCGGGCATGGCTCTCTGACCCTGTCCATTGCGCGAAGCTTGCCGCGGGGCTTATATTCAATCATGGTGGACGTGTCGGCAGCGGATGGCTGGGCAGGGCATTTCCATATACAGCATTATTCTGAACAGGAGTGAAATGATGACTGCAGATAATGAAAAAGTACCCTTGTCAAAGGTAACGTCGAACTGGGGTGAACAGCCGGAAGACCACTTTGGCTATAGTTCAGACGAAGAGCGTCTGGCGAAGCGGGGTCTCGAGGATTGGGAGCTGGTGAACAAGATACCGGAGTCGCAAAAAGGCATTCCATACTGGTTTGTAGCCGTGATCGTTGTTGTGCTGCTGGTGGCGGTGGGGTTGAGTTTCCCGTTCTGGGGGAATCGTCCGGGTCAAGTGCGTGAATGGTTCGACTGGGGGTTTGTGGCCGCACTGTTTTATATCGCGGTAGCCGCCACGTTGGTTTACTTTATGGTGCAGCTTTATGGTTCGTCTACCGGCGGCAGGCTGGATTCGGATGAGACTGAGAAATCGTCGGATGATGAATAAACGGGTGAGCGTAAATACTGCGAAAGCTGTCGGCGCGGCCTTGTTGGCCGTGCTGTTGTCCGCATGTAGCGGGGCGGCCGATAATATACCGCCCCAGAAGTGGCAGAACCTGGATGTACGCGTGGAAACCAGACCCAGTCCGCCGCGTACGGGGATGAATGAAATTCTGGTGATGGTGACAGATGAACGCGGCCGGCCGGGCTACAACTTGCTGGTGTCGTTACGTGGCAGCGATGAAGATCGGTGGGTACAGGCAATTGAAGATGGGCAGGTGGGGGTGTACCGCAGGGCGGTAGCTTTCCCCCCGGGAGCCAAGGCTGTACTGCAGATCCAGATCAAACGCGGCAATGAGGAAAGCGAATTACGTTTTCCGCTGCAGATGCAGCCTTAGGTGCTGCGTGGCTTGGAGGCCACCGTCAGCAGGATATTGACGAGATAGATGCAAAATCCCGTAGCCATGATGATGCCGGAACTGGCAACGATCGGGCCATAGTAGTGGTGGATATGCGGCATCATTTGCGGGTCATTGAGTAATGCATTCCCCTCCCAAACGCCGAATACGATTTGTGTGATGTAAAAATAGAATTGGCCGGTTGCCGTCCACCACAATGAGTGATTGACCAGTCGCAATGAGTAAATCGACTTGCCGCTGAATATGGGCAGCAAATAATATGAGGTGCCCATGGCAAGTATTACCACGCCGCCAACCAGATTCATGTGGGCATGAGCCAGTGGGTCGATCATGTGTCCGGGGCCGCCGTATGGGCTGCCGATAGAGTCCAGCCAGGCGCGGATGGGCGGCAATACTTGCAACATGCCGTGTATGGCGCCAATGAAAAAAGAAACGGCGGAAACCAGCAAGAATTTAACTAGATGGGGATGTTCGGTATTTAAGCTCATTGCTGGAAGGACTGGGATGCGGGAATAATAAAAGCACGGCCGCGAGGACCGTGCTTTTTGAATACATCAATGACAGACTGGCGCGCAGATCAACCGTGGATCGAGTCGCTATCTGTTCGGAACGGTGCTTCGTAAGTAGATGTACGGCTAAGGTCTTCACCAGCCATTTTTTGTGCTTCGCGAAGCCGTTGTATACCCAAGCTGCCACCTGAAAGGGAAACGATAATGCCAACGACGAAAATTCCGATGGGAACCAGCATATCCAGCATAAGATTCTCTCCTTGATAATATTTTTCATTTTAAACAGTGTGTTGCCGACCATCGCCACTTGCAGCTTTGTCAGTGTAGCCAATTGTTGCACATTGTGCAACTATCGCCACAAGGGGCGGGAATCGCGCTATCTCCCTTTCTGGCGTGGCTATGGCACAATTCTTCTGTGGCGGCTCCAGTCGCCGGACGGGCTTTAAAGTAACTCCTTGCGGAGATGGTGAAGAATGTGGGTGCTATGCCTCTATTTGAATTGTTGTGCGTTGTCGGTGGCGTGTTCCGCGGGGTAAGGCAATGAGTCGCTTGCTGTTCCTTATTGCGGTGGCTGTGGTTGTTTACTGGTTGCTTAAATCCTACCGTGAGCGGTTGCCTGAAGATAAGGCTGTCGACGGGGTCGAGGACATGGTGCGCTGCGCCTATTGCGGTGTGCATTTGCCCAAGAGCGAAGGTATTCTGGCGGATGGGCGGCATTATTGTAGCGAGGCGCACCGCCGTGCTTCTGTTTTTCCGCCTCCTGGGGCCTGATGCGAGATAACCTGCTTTCCCCGGCTTGGGAGCGGTTGCGCTCGCGTACTTATGTCGCCCCGACCCAGGAGGCGCTGTGGCAATCAATCTACTACTTCAATTTGTACCGCTTGATACTGGGCGGAATGTTTGTTTTCCTGTCTGGGACGTTCGGTAGCTCGCTATCGTTGGGTGCCCGCAACCTGGCGCTGTTCTATAACATCAGTTTCATCTATGTGTTGTTTGCCTTGGCATCGCAACTGGCGATCAGATTGCGCAAGCCGAGATTTGCGTTCCAGCTTTCATTCCAGGTGGGGACGGATATCGTATGTGTAACATTGTTGTCGCATGCCAGTGGGGGTATTCAGAGTAGTCTGGGGATGTTGCTGCTGGTATCGCTGGCTGCCGCGGGGTTAATCAGCCGCGGCCGGATTACGTTATTTTTTGCCGCACTGGCGAGCATCGCGGTTTTGCTGGAGCACTCCTACTCCGTGCTGGCCGAGGAGGCGGAGGTAGCGCAGTATTTGCATGCCGGCTTGCTGAGCGTGGCGTATTTTGCGGTGGCCTGGGTGGCGCATACTCTGGCAAAGTATGCCGTTGCCAGCGAGAAGCTGGCGGCGCAGCGTGGTGTGGATCTGGCCAATATGGCGGAGGCTAATCGCCTGGTGATTCAAGGGATGCTGGATGGCGTTCTGGTAGTGGACGAGCGGGGTGTGGTCCGGCAGTTCAACCCCAGTGCCGAACGCCTGCTGGGGTACCAGTTCCCGGTGGCGGGCGGGGTCACGCTGGAACGGTGTGCGCCATTGCTGGCAGGTTTGTTTGCTGTGTGGCGGCAGGATCGGGGGCGAGGTGCGGAGGTGGTGCAATTCCCGGCTTCAGGCGGGCAGGCTCGAGTGAGTTTTCTGCCGGTACAGCGCGAAGGTTTCTGGGGGGCGCTGGTGTTTCTTGAGGATATGCGGCGCATTCAGGCGCAGGCGCAGCAAATCAAGCTGGCTGCCCTTGGGCGACTGACTGCCAATATCGCACATGAGGTGCGCAATCCCTTGTCGGCCATCAGCTATGCTACCGAGCTGTTGCATGAGGAAAAACCGGATCCGGCACACGAAAGGCTGGTGCGGATCATTCTCGATAATACCGCACGACTGAACCGCATTGTGCAGGATGTCATGCAGTTGAACCGGCGAGACCGGGCGCAGGCAGAACTATTGCGACTGGACTATGTGCTGCCCAGACTGGTTAGCGAAGTATGCGAGGCAGAGCATGTGGATGCAGGTATTTTCAATTTGAATATCGAGGCGAATTGTGAGGTTGAGTTCGATCGTGGGCATTTTGACCAAGTATTATGGAACCTGTGTGGCAATGCTTTGCGCTACTGTCAGAAACGAGCCGGGAGCGTGCAATTACGCGTGTCATCTGCGGACAGTCACGCCGTGATGCTGGAAATCTCGGATGATGGCTCCGGGGTTGCGCTTGCGGCTGAGCCGCAATTGTTTGAGCCATTTTTTACCACGGAAGCAAGCGGTACGGGACTGGGGCTGTATATCGCACGCGAGTTATGTGAGGCCAATGGGGCTATGCTGGAATATGTGCGGCGAACGCTGGGCGGCGCATGTTTCCGTATTGTTTTTGGAGGAAGAATTGGGGACTGATCGGCAATCTGGTGTTTCTGCTGCGGGTGCGCCGCGCGTACTGGTGGTAGATGACGAACCCGATATTCTGGAACTGCTGGAGCTTGCGTTGCTGCGGATGGGGCTGGAGGTGGATCGCGCCGCTAATGTGCGCGAAGCGCTGCAGCAGTTAAAGGAGCATGCATATGACCTGTGCCTGACCGATATGCGCTTGCCGGATGGGGACGGCTTGGCGGTGGTGCGTTATATCACCGAGCATTGCACCGATGTGCCGGTGGCTGTGATTACCGCACACGGCAACATGGAAAATGCAATTTCGGTGCTCAAGGCCGGTGCTTTTGATTACCTTTCCAAGCCGGTTGCGCTGGAGCAATTGCGTGCGCTGGTCAAGGCGGCGCTCAAATTGCCGCATCATTCGGCTGGGGCCCCGGATGGCGCGCACACGCTGCTGGGGACATCTCCGGCAATGGAGCGGGTGCGCGGCCTGATTGAGCGTGTGGCGCGCAGCCAGGCGCCGGTGCATATCAGTGGCGAATCCGGCAGCGGCAAGGAGCTTGCGGCACGACTGATCGTGGAAAAGAGTGCGCGGAGCGACCAGCCTTTTGTCGCGGTGAACTGCGGCGCGATTCCGGAGAACCTGATGGAAAGCGAATTCTTTGGGTATCGCAAAGGGGCATTTACCGGCGCGGAGCGGGATCGTGACGGTTTTTTCCAGGCGGCGAATGGCGGCACACTGTTTCTTGATGAAGTTGCCGATTTGCCACTGACCATGCAGGTCAAGTTATTGCGCGCTATTCAGGAGAAGAGGGTGCGCAAGGTGGGCGATACGCAGGAAGAGCCGGTCGATGTGCGCATCATCAGCGCTACCCATCGTGCGTTGGGGGATCTGGTGTTGCAGGGGAGGTTTCGTCAGGACTTGTATTACCGCTTGAACGTGATTGCCTTGCAAATGCCTTCATTGCGCGAAATGCGCGATGATATTGCCGATATTGCGCGCCAGTTGCTGCATCGTTTGCGCGGGGATGTGGCTATCGAGTTTGCACCGGAAGCGCTGCAGGCTTTGCGCCAGTACGACTTCCCGGGCAATGTTCGTGAGCTGGAAAACCTGATTGAGCGTGCGTTGGCGTTGTGCGAGGGCGGAGTTATTCGGTCTGCCGATTTGCATCTGTTGCCGGTGCAGAGGGAGGGGCAAGCTGAGGACGGTGGCGGAGCCAGGTTTCCGTTGCCGGATTACCTTGATCGCGTTGAGCGTGAAGCAATCCTGGAAGCCCTGCGTCAGACCAACTTTAATCGTACGGCTGCAGCCAAGGTGCTCGGGGTTACCTTTCGCGCATTGCGTTACCGCATGGAACGGCTGGGTGTCACCGGCAGGGAAGAAGGGTAGGGTGTGAGGGTCGATGCGAAGGGGTGGATGAGCGGGGTGCGGCGTATATATTCGCCAAACTGTGATGCGCGTCCCAGTGCTACCGTCATTGACCTGCTGGTCATACATAACATCAGTCTGCCGCCAGGCGAGTTTGGTGGCGATGCTGTTATCGCACTATTTGGTAATGCACTGGATATCGATGCTCACCCCTACTATGCCCAGCTTCGTGATTTAAGGGTTTCGGCGCATTTCTTCATTCGGCGACACGGCGAGATTATCCAGTTTGTGCCATGCGGCAAGCGAGCCTGGCATGCGGGCGTTTCACAATGGCGCGGACGGGAACGCTGCAATGATTTTTCCATTGGTATTGAGCTGGAGGGGGCGGACACCGAACAATATACCGCAGCGCAATATGCTTCCCTAGTCAGGCTTACGCGCAGACTGCGGCGCGCCTACCCGATTCGCGACATTGTCGGGCACTCCGATATTGCGCCGGGGCGCAAGACGGATCCCGGACCTCACTTCGATTGGTCCCGCTACCTTGGGGCGCTCAGATAACCTGTCTTTGGGAGATTCGTGCCTTGCTGTGCAATTAAGCCAAAATTCCGCTTGCATAAATTCTTCGATGTACTAGAATTAGCGAAAATAAGGTAAAAAAACACTAGATATAGTGGTTTTGGTTTTTTTTTTGGGGCTGACTCAGTCCGGGCGATCAAAGGGAGGGTTGTATGTTGCTTGCTAGTGACGGTGTTTATTCCTCGGCAGTTCCTATTCATAACGTTCCAAACGACCCGGTTTCATCCGGCAGGCCATTCGATCAATACAAAATAATCCGCCGCAACGGTTCCGTTGTGCCATTCGAGCCGGCAAAGATCACAATCGCCATGACCAAGGCATTTATTGCCGTGAATGGTGGGCAGGGTGCGGCTTCTGCGCGCGTGCGCGAACAGGTTGAGCGGCTGACAGAGAATGTTGTTGCCGCATTGTTGCGCCGCCAGCCGCATGGCGGCACGTTGCATATCGAGGATATTCAGGATCAGGTTGAGCTGTCCATGATGCGTTCCGGTGAGCATGATGTGGCACGTTCCTATGTGCTGTATCGCGAGGCGCGCGCGAAAGAGCGTTCCAAGGCCAAAAAGGACGCGCAGGAGCCTGCCCATGTAATCAATGTGCTGGACAAGGACGGCAAGCGCCCGCTGGATGTTGCCGGATTGCTGGAGTTGGTGGAGTCGTCGTGCGTTGGTCTGGGCGACGGGGTGGATGCCGGGCAGATTTTGCAGCTTACCCTGAAAGACCTGTATGACGGCGTGCCCGTGGAAGAGGTGCGCAAATGCGTCATCCTGTCGGCGCGCTCGCTTATCGAGCAGGATCCGGCCTATGGTTTCGTTACTGCCCGCTTGTTGCTGAACAATATTCGTTGTGAGGTGCTGGGCGAGGAGGTTGGCCATGCCGAGATGGCAACGCGCTATGCCGAGTATTTTCCGCAATTCATCAAGCGCGGGATTGAAGCGGAATTGCTGGATGAAGAGTTGGCGCATTTTGATCTGCCGCGTCTGGCCAGGGAGCTGGATGCGAGTCGCGATCTGCAGTTTGGTTATCTTGGCCTGCAAACATTGTATGACCGTTATTTCCTGCACGTTGAAGATGCGCGTATCGAATTGCCGCAGGCTTTCTTCATGCGCGTAGCAATGGGATTGGCACTGAACGAAATTGATCGCGAGGCGCGTGCCATTGAATTCTATCGGCTGTTGTCCAGCTTCGATTTCATGAGTTCTACGCCGACGTTGTTTAACTCGGGGACGCGTCGTTCACAGTTGTCCTCCTGTTACCTCACTACTGTCCCCGATGATCTGGATGGCATCTATGAGGCGCTGAAAGAGAATGCGCTGTTGTCCAAGTTTGCCGGCGGGCTGGGTAATGACTGGACCAATGTTCGTGCCTTGGGTAGTCATATCAAGGGGACCAATGGCAAGTCTCAGGGGGTGGTGCCATTCCTCAAGGTGGTAAACGATACGGCCGTTGCGGTCAATCAGGGGGGCAAGCGCAAGGGTGCGGTATGTGCGTATCTGGAAACCTGGCATTTGGACATCGAGGAATTCCTTGAGCTGCGCAAGAATACCGGTGATGACCGTCGTCGCACGCATGATATGAATACCGCGAACTGGATTCCGGATTTGTTCATGAAGCGCGTAATGGAGGGCGGCGAATGGACGCTGTTCTCGCCGGCAACCTGCCCGGATTTGCATGACAAGTTTGGCGCTGAATTTGAGCAGGCCTATTTGGCTTATGAAGCCAAGGTCGCAAGCGGTGAGCTCAAACTGTTCAAGAAGGTGCCTGCGCAGACGCTGTGGCGCAAGATGCTGACCATGCTGTTCGAGACCGGACACCCCTGGATTACCTTCAAGGACCCGTGCAATGTGCGCTCCCCGCAGCAGCATGTGGGCGTCGTCCACAGTTCCAATCTGTGTACGGAAATTACGTTGAACACTTCGGATTCTGAAATTGCCGTATGCAACCTGGGTTCGGTGAATCTGGCTGCACACCTGTATCCGAAGGGGCACGAGAAATTTGGGCAGATCGACCACGACAAGCTCAAGCGCACGGTTGGCACGGCCATGCGTATGCTGGACAACGTGATCGACATCAACTATTACGCAGTCGGCAAGGCGCGCAATTCCAATCTCAAGCACCGTCCGGTCGGGATGGGCATCATGGGTTTCCAGGATAGCCTGCTCGAGTTGCGCATTCCCTATGCCAGCCAGGAGGCGGTGGAGTTTGCTGACCGTTCGATGGAGGCGGTGTGTTACTACGCCTATTGGGCTTCTACCGAGTTGGCCGAGGAGCGCGGCCGCTACGCGACCTATCGTGGCAGCCTGTGGGATCGAGGCATCCTGCCGCAGGATACGGTGGAGCTGCTGCGTCAGTCACGCGGTGGCTACGTCGAGGTTGATGACTCCGTTACCATGGAGTGGGACGCGTTGCGCGCACGCATTCGTCAGCATGGCATGCGCAATTCGAACTGTATTGCCATTGCACCAACGGCGACCATCTCCAATATTGTCGGCGTGGCGGCAAGTATCGAGCCGACTTATCAGAATATTTTCGTCAAATCGAATCTGTCGGGGGAGTTCACCGTGATCAATGATCATCTGGTGAATGACCTGAAGCAACTCGGGCTGTGGGATGAGGTGATGATCTCGGATCTGAAGTATTTTGACGGCAGTCTCGCCAAGATCGACCGCATTCCTGCCGAGTTGCGCAATCTCTACACTACGGCCTTCGAGGTCGAGCCGCAGTGGCTGATCGAGGCGGCAGCGCGCCGCCAGAAGTGGATCGATCAGGCGCAATCGCTGAATATCTATATGGCAGGGGTGTCTGGTCGCAAGCTTGATGAGACTTACCGGCTGGCTTGGCTGCGAGGTCTGAAGACCACTTATTACTTGCGTACGCTGGGTGCAACCTCGGCGGAAAAATCGACATCACGCACTGGTGCGCTGAACGCGGTATCGACTGGCGAGGGTTCGGGGGGCGAAGAGACTAAGTTCTGTTCGATCGATAATCCGGAATGCGAGGCCTGCCAGTAAGCGGCGGCAGATATCTGTGCTGCGGCCAGGCTGCTTCCCGGCAGGGAAGAGTGAGGCTGCTCCGAAAATAATTAATTCGTTTGCGGGCAGGGCGAATAAACAGAAGGTGGAAAACTATGCTGACATTTGAAGATGGAGTAATTCCCGATACGGCGGCCGTGGGCGCGCGCATGGCTTCGATGGGTGCAGCAGGGGCGATGCAGGCTGAAGAACGTGGGTACACCATTGCTGCAGCAGGCAGTGGCCGCATTCGCGTGGAAGACAAGCGCATCATCAATTGCAATGCCGACGTGAATCAGCTGGTGCCATTCAAGTACAAATGGGCGTGGGAGAAATATCTTTCTGCCTGTGCCAATCACTGGATGCCGCAAGAGGTGAATATGTCCGCCGACATCGCGCTATGGAAGAGTGGTGGGCTGACCGAAGATGAACGACGCCTGGTGAAGCGCAATCTGGGCTTTTTCACCACTGCGGACAGTCTGGCTGCGAATAATATCGTGCTTGGTACATACCGCCATATCACCAATCCGGAATGCCGACAGTTCCTGTTGCGCCAGGCCTTTGAGGAGGCCATCCATACTCATGCTTACCAGTACATTGTGGAAAGCCTGGGACTGGACGATGGCGAGATTTTCAACATGTACCACGAAGTGTCCAGTATTCGTGACAAGGATGAGTTTCTGCTGCCGTTTATCGATACGCTGACCAATCCGGAATTCAAGACCGGCACGCTGGAAAATGACCAGAAGCTGCTGAAGAGCCTGATCGTGTTCGCCTGCATTATGGAAGGGCTGTTTTTCTACGTTGGCTTTGTGCAGATTCTTGCGCTGGGGCGCCAGAACAAGATGACTGGCGCGGCGGAGCAGTATCAATACATCATGCGCGATGAGTCCATGCACCTGAATTTCGGTGTCGACGTGATCAACCAGATCAAGCTGGAAAACCCGAATTTGTGGACAACAGAGTTTCGTGCGGAAATTCGCGGGCTGATGCAGAAAGGCGTAGAGCTGGAGTATCGTTATGCCGAGGACACCATGCCGCGCGGTATTCTTGGCCTGAACGCCGGGATGTTCAAAGAATATTTGCGCTTTATTGCAAATCGCCGTTGCCAGCAAATTGGTCTGGATATATTGTACGCTGGTGCGACCAACCCATTCCCGTGGATGGCGGAAATGATCGATCTCAAGAAAGAGAAAAATTTCTTTGAGACGCGCGTAACCGAATATCAAAGTGGTGGCGCTCTGTCTTGGGATTAATATTGCATGGCCGGATCGTGCCGCAGGCTGCGCAGCAGCCTGCCGACGCCGGTCAAAGGGCTTCGGCCACACTGCTGGGCGGTGTGCTGGAGGTGTAGTCGTTGTTCGTGTTGTTCTTTTTTAACTTTCATTTTTGAAGGAGGTTGAGATGGTAGTAGCAAAAAAAGCTAAACCAGCAGCAAGGAAGGCGACTGCGGCTAAAAAGCCCGCCGCCAAGAAGCCCGTAGCTAAAAAGGCAGTGGCCGCCAAGAAGCCGGTAGCCAAGAAGCCCGTAGCTAAAAAGGCAGTGGCCGCCAAGAAGCCGGTAGCCAAGAAGCCCGTAGCTAAA